>JADJYH010000001.1 GCA_016719855.1 Saprospiraceae bacterium
ACAGCTTGAAAATCAAAACATTGGTGGCCAAAACCCAAAGCGTGCCGCCGAAAACGCCAGTGTATTCATACCACTGTACCGCTTGTGGGAATTGGGCGAACGCATTGCCGAGCGTGAGCCACGACCACGAGATTTCCCAGTTCAAGTGCAGCAACTCGAACGAAATCCAGTAGGCGACGAAGGCGAGGTAGCCCGTTTTGGGCAAGTATCTTTTAGTCCAGTGGAAAAAGACAAACGGCACGAACATGAACCACGAGTTGAGCCAAATGGCCACGATGCCAGCGATGAAGGCCGTGTTTCCGACCCACCAGGTGACGAGGATGTTCCAGAGGACGAAGGTGTGGTAGGCGTAGGGGAGTAACGAGGGTTTGGGGGTTTGCGGGATTGAGGATTCGAGGGCGGCCTGCTTTTCCTTGGAGATTTCGTACTCGACGATTAGTAGGGGAACCCATGCGATAAACAGCAAAATCGTGGTCGGGAATGGCGGAAAACTCAGTGCCAGCAAGACCCCGCTCAATGTGGAAAGGCCGAGCCAGCGCAAGCCTTTTGGGTGGCGGGTGTACCGTTTCCAAAACAACAACACGATGCTCACCCATGCCAGTGCGAAGAAAAACAAGGGTCGGTGGCCCCATAGCGTTTCTTGCTGCCAGAGGGCGTACATGTTGTAGCCGACGGCGAGGGTGGCGATGGAAGTGGCGGCAAGTAGGGTGAGGTGGAGGGAGTTTTTCATGTATTGTTTTCTTCGTTTGCCAACAATAGGACGGTATCAATGACTGGCTGGCTTACACGGAAAGTTGTTTGCTCCAAAAGAATTTCGACTTGCTCTTTTACACTGAAAATCAATCCTTTGGCCTTCGCCTCCAACAAGATTCCCAATGTCCCAATTACTGGTATTCCAAGCTCTTTGGCCTTTGCTCTTCCCCTGGCTTCGTCAATGATGAGTAGCGCTGCGTTTAGCTCCAATGAGATTGCGATTGCTTCTGACTCGCCAATGTCTAAATCGAGCGAAAGGCTAAGGAACCGATTTTTGTCTGTGTGTTGCTTAATTGTCATCCATGTGGCGGCCTTAAGCTGTTCATATCCTTGCTTACCTTTTCCACGTGTCACCACCTCGTGATATACAATTTCAGGCACAACAATTTGCCCATACAAGCTTGCAAGCAGTTCTAACTGATTAATCCAAGCAAGGTAAATTAGCGGTGAGCTATCAGCAACCACAATCATTGGGCAAGGCGTTGATTTATTGTCTGCCAATCTTCCAAAACGTCTTCCGGTGAAATATTAAGTGGTATATCACGCTTCGAGAGTTCTTCGTGCATTTGCCGGATTGAAATACCCGCAAACCTCGCTGCAAGGCCAATGGAAAACTTTTTCCGTTGGTAGAAAACCAATGCAATCTCGAGCATCAATTCTTTTTCAGAAAGACAAGCTTGTTTTAGCAACTCATCAGATATTACAAGTGCCATGCTAATTTTTTTTCGTAAAGTTAGCTTATCGCAATGATACGAGCAATGCCTAGTCCGACTACTTCACGCCCAGCCCCGGCCCGAACGCCTCGCCAGCCTGCACGAAACTCAGCTTACCTTCCGCATTTTCTGCCATCAAAATCATGCCCTGCGAGTCCACGCCACGCAGCTTGCGAGGGGCGAGGTTTGCAAGCAGCAGCACCCGCTGCCCGATGACTTCCTCTGGTGTGAAATGCTCCGCAATGCCCGAAACCACCGTGCGCTGCTCGAAGCCGAGGTCAACGTTGAGTTTAAGCAATTTGTCTGCCTTCGGGATGCGCTCGGCAGCCGTGATGGTCGCCGTGCGGATGTCCATTTTGGCAAAGTCGTCGTATTGGATTTCTTCTTTGAGAGGCATGAGGGATGAGGGATTAGGGATGATTGGGACTGCTTCGACTGCTGACGTTGTCTCGTTTGCCATGATAATTTCCAGTTTTGCTTTTTGCCGCTCAATGATTTCGAGGCGGCTCTTGTCATTGCGGTCGTTGATTTTGGCGAAGAGGATTTCGGGTTGGTTGACTTTGTGGCCAGCGGGCAAAAGAGGTTCTCTATTTTTCAGCTCGTAACGGCTAAGTCCAAGTCGCCCTGTTGAACTGGTGGCAAGTTGAGTAATTGCCTGATTTTAATCGAAGTAAACGGTATGAATGGTTCACAAATAATGCTCAATAATGCTACGATTTGAAGAGACGTAAAAATTGACTCTTTAATTGAATCTGCTCAGGGAATATCTTTCCAAACCTTCCAAGGAGCTTGTTCTTGTAAATATTCATTCCCCAAAGAGCTTATTTCAACAAGTTTAGATGCAGCCATTTTGAACTTGAACTGTTGAATGGCTTCAACATATGACAGTAGAATTTCGAAGTTTTCACCTGCATCAATATCAAGTACATCAGGATTCGTCAGATGGCGTAATAGATTTGCAAAATTACCTTAAAAATCAGCAATTCTTCTGTTTCCAATAAAGGGCATTGGCACATTACCATCGAAATAGTTATTCGTCAGCACTATCACCCGATTGATGAAATTTCCCAACTTATCCGCCAAGTCCTTGTCATAAAAATCCACGAACTCGTCCCATTTGAAGTCGGCGTCCTTGTTCTCAGGCAGGTTGCGGATGAGTGCCCAACGCAGGGCGTCCTCCTTGTTTGGAAAATTGGCGAACTCTTCCAGGTACTCGTGCTGCTCGATGCCCCAGCCTTTGCTCTTGCTGAACTTTCGACCCTCGAAGTTGAGGAACTGGTTGGCGGGGACGTTCACGGGCAGGGCGTAGTCGCCGTGTGCCTTGAGCATGGCGGGGAATACGATGCAGTGGAAAACGATGTTGTCCTTGCCGATGAAATGGATGAGTTCCACATTGTCGCCTTTCCAGTAATCCTCCCAGTTTTTGCCATTGTCGGCGGCCCATTGTTTGGTGCTGGAAATGTAGCCGATGGGGGCATCGAACCAGACATACAGCACCTTCCCTTCAGCGCCCGGCATCGGTACTGGGATTCCCCAGTCGAGGTCACGGGTGATGGAGCGGGGTTGCAGTCCTTCGCCATCGTCGAGCCAAGAGAGGCACTGGCCAACCACGTGCTTTTTCCATGTGGCTGGGTCGTGGTGCTGGTGGCCGTCGAGGACGCCCGTTTTTATCCATTCCCGCAGCCAGTCGCCATGCTTGTCGAGGCGGAAGTACCAGTGGGAAGTCTCCCGCAGCACAGGCGTTGCACCACTCAACATTGATTTCGGATTCTTCAGTTCCATTGGCGAGAGGGTTGCGCCGCATTTTTCGCATTGGTCACCGTAGGCTTCCGGGTTGGCGCAGTTTGGGCACTCGCCCATGATGTAGCGGTCGGCGAGGAACTGCTGGTACTCCTCGTCGAAATATTGCTCCGAAAGGCGCTCCTCCAACTCGCCGCCTTTTTCAATAAGTTTAAGGGAAAAAGCCTGAGCGGTTTCGTGGTGCAGTGGTGCGCTCGTGCGGTCGTAGTGGTCGAAACTGATGCCTAATTGCTCAAAGGTCTGCTTGTTGAGCGCATGGTATTTGTCAATGATTTCCTGTGGGGAGATGCCCTCTTTTTTTGCCCGGATGGTGATGGCAGCGCCGTGCTCGTCCGAGCCGCAGATGAAAGGCATCGCAGCCGAGGCCACGGAAGGTAGCGCACATAGATGTCGGGTAGGCCCCAGCCAGGTGTCCGAGGTGGAGCGCCCCATTGGCGTAGGGTAGGGCGGAGGTGATGAGGTATTTCTTAGTTTTATCCATTGCTATTTTTGAAAACTTAGGCTTGGGCGAAGATAGACAAAATCGAAAAGAGGGGGTTACTGCCCAAGTTCCTTTGCCACGTTGATCCACGGTTGCGAGGGCACCCGGGGGGGTTCTGAACAAACTTAGGCTACAAACTTTAACAAACATTCAACCGATAAAGCTCGCGCGTGCCCATCCCTACTCCAATTCGCATCTTTCAAGCGATTACTTTTGGCCTCGATAGAACTTTGAACTAAAATTTTGATGGCATGAACAAATATCTCAGCAGCTTCATTTGCGGTCTTTTGGCCTTAACGGCTATGGCACAAACAGACAAACCACAGTATCCCATCCAGCCCATTCCGTTCACAGACGTGAAAATCACAGACCATTTCTGGGCGCCCCGCCTCGAAACGGTCAGGACGGTTACGTTGCCCTACACCTTCCAGCAGTGCGAGGAAACCGGGCGGGTGAAGAACTTCGACATTGCCGGAGGCAATGAACCGGTGCGTTTTGTGGAGTTTACGCTTTCGACGATTCGGATGTTTACAAAATCATCGAGGGGGCGGCTTACTCGCTGCAAGTACACCCCGACCCGAAGCTCGATGCTTACGTGGACGGGCTAATCAAAAAAATTGCGCATGCGCAAGAACCAGACGGCTACCTCTACACCTGGCGCACGATTTACGACAAGGAAAAGGCGGCTGGTACGCCCAAAGAAGCTACCACCGGCCAGTTTCACCGGGGCAGCGACCAGCGTTGGGAACGGGAGGACCAGCACAGCCACGAGCTTTACAACGTCGGCCACCTGTACGAGGCAGCGGTGGCGCATTACCTCGCCACTGGCAAACGCTCGTTGTTGGATGTTGCACTGAAGAATGCAGATTTGGTAGAGAAAACATTTGGCTGGGGCAAAATCCAGAAGGCAACCGGCCACCAAGAAATTGAGCTTGGACTTGCCAAATTGTACCTCGTCACCGGCGAGAAAAAATACCTCGACCTCGCCAAATTCTTCCTCGATGAGGGGTTACGGCGAAGAGTACATGCAAAACCACCAAAAAGTAACCGAGCAAAAGGAGATTGTTGGTCATGCCGTGCGGGCCTGCTACATGTATGCCTCCATGGCCGATGTGGCCGCCTTGACGGGCAGCAAGGAGTACATCCCAGCGCTCAATGCCCTTTGGGAAGATGTCGTGGGCAAAAAAATGTACGTCACCGGCGGCATTGGCAGCAGCAGTTCTAACGAAGGGTTCAGCAAGCCGTACGACCTGCCCAACTACTCGGCCTACTGTGAGACCTGCTCTTCCATCGCCTTCGTTCTTTGGAACCAGCGGATGTTCCAATTAACGGGTGAGAGCAAGTACATTGACGTGTTGGAACGGACGCTCTACAACGCACTTGACGCTGGACTCTCGATGAGCGGCGACCGTTTTTTTTACCCAAATCCCCTCGAAAGCCGCAAGAACGTGGAGCGCAGCCCGTGGTTCCAATGCGCTTGCTGCCCCTCGAATGTGGCGAGGTTCTTTCCCTCGATTCCGGGTTATGTTTTTGCGAAACGGGGCAACGAGGTCTTCGTAAACCTCTACGCCACCAGCGAAACGACGGTAGAAAACATCAACAGCAGGGGCCAAGCGGTGAAGGTGAAACTCTCGCAACAGAGCGACTACCCTTGGGACGGCAAGATCACCCTGGCCATCGAGCCAGAAAAACCCAACACTTTTACCTTGAAACTACGCATACCTGGCTGGGCGCAAGGCGATGCCGTACCTTTTGATTTGTACGGCTTCGCAAATCACGACAACAGTCAGGTTGTGGTGAATTTGAATGGTAAAAAACTCCTCGGCGGCATCAAGGACGGCTATATGACCATTGAGCGAAAATGGAAAATGGGCGATACTGTTTCGCTCACGCTGCCGATGCCAGTGCAGCAAGTGAAGGGCAATTCAAAAATCGAGGCGACCGCTGACCGCTATGCCTTGCAGCGTGGGCCGCTCATTTATTGCCTGGAAGGTAAAGACCAACCTGACGAGCGCATTTTGAGTGCCTATGTTCCGCAGGAAGCTGAGTTCGCTTCGCAATTTGAGGCTGGGCTGCTCGGTGGGGTACAGACCATCACGTTCGATGGGGCATTGGTGGAAAAGAAAACCGCCCCCGACCAGGGCGACCTGATGCCGATGAAGCTCAAGGCTATTCCTTACTTCTCTTGGGCCAACCGGGGCAAGGACAATATGCTCGTCTGGCTGCCCAACAGCTTTGAAAGTGTGCGGCCAATGGCGCAACCTACTTTGGCAGCAAGGAGCAAAACTTCGGCATCGGAGGGACTGAAAGGTGAACTTACGGCCATTGGCGACCAGTGGAATCCCAAACACTCGGACGACCACGAAAATCCTTACGTGCATTGGTGGCCGCATTTTGGCACAACGGAGTGGCTCCAGTATGATTTTGAAAAGGAGGAGCAAGTGGGCAGTTGTCGCATCTATTGGTTTGACGATGAAGCAAGTGGCGGCGGCTGCCGAGTGCCCAAGTCATTCGTAATCAAGTACTTGGAAAATGGCGAGTGGAAAAAATGCTACACCCACGATGGGTTCAAAGTGGTAAAGGACGGTTGGTCGGATGTAGATTTTGAACCTGTGAAAACCACGGTGCTGCGCCTCGAAATCCAGCTACAAGACGGCGTGAGTAGCGGGGTTCACGAATGGGAGGTGCGCTAGAAGGTCTGAGATATGGAGGTATGAGGTATGGCACGGACGGCATTGGAGCGGATGAACTTCAATGCCGTCCGTGTTTTTTGAGCAGTTAATGCTTGATGATTCTTCGAGTCAGAAGGCCATTTTCGACCTTAATTTTTACGAAGTAAACACCTGCTGCAAGGTCGGGCGAAAGTTTGATTTGATGAGTGCCCGAAGTGAAAAACTGTGTCTTTTCAAGCAACTGCCGGCCCCAAACGTCGGTGATTTCAAGCTGGATATTTTGAGCCTCGGTTAGGTTGAAATTCACCACAAAATCCTTTTCGAATGGATTCGGGGAAATGTTGACCCCCAGCTGCGAAGCAAGCTCATCCTGTGTTCCGCTCACGCAAAGCGTGGTAAAGAAAATGGAACCCGAATAATCACTGGAAGTACCTGTGCAGTTCGAGCGGACCTGCACTTCGTATTCCTTGCAAACACCTAACTGGGAAATGCCGTAGCTGCCGATTGGTACCGCCAAAGATGTCCAACCCGTAATGCCCACCCTCCGGTAGCGAAGCGTGTAGTCGTTGGCATCTGCAACGGCTTCCCAGCCCAAAGTGGCCGAGGTCATGGTGGTATCTGAAACTGCTAAAGCGCTGGGGATTATGCAGTTGGGTGGAGTTCCGGCCACAATGTTTACACAATAATCTTCAACTTCACCTGCGGCAAACGTGACGGCACATGGGCCAGCGGGCTGTGCATTCCAACGCATGACGACTCTCATGCGGGTTGAGCCGAGGGTAGCGTCTCCGGGAACAACGATGTTGCCGGTCACTGTCGTGGAGGAGGTGCTGCCAGCATCGAAAGCCTTCTCTCCGGGGTCATTGAAGTCGCCATCCTGGTTGAAATCAATGTACGCAACGAACCACTCTGGGTAGGTTGCTCCAGCATAGCCAGGCGAAAGGCTGATGATATTGGAAGTGTAGGTCATCAAGTCGGTGGATACGCCAGTAAAATCACCGTAGCCGTTGTTGTCGGCACTGGTGTTATTGATGTCGCCGAAAGTCACGTTTGCAATCCATTCGTACAAGGTGGTTTCGCCAGCCGAAGGACAATAAACAAGGTCAAGGCAACCGCCGCACCCCAATGTGGTAAAGTTGATTGGCTCGGTGTAAGCGGTGGTTCCCGTGTCGCACACAGTTTGCACTTGAACGGCGTACGCTCCGCAAATGTCGAGGCTGGAAAGTTCGAAAGTGCTGTTAAAGATGTCGGTGATAAGCTGGGTTCCTTGCGGCCCGGTCACCAGGAGGTTGTAGCTGTTGGCAGCGAAGACTGGCTCCCAGCTCGCCAACGCTGAGTTAGTGGTGATGCTGCTGACCACAAAATTTGCCGGCGGCAAACAACAGCCATCAGTGGAAAAAAAATAGGAGTTGGAGTAGCCACTGGAGTCGCTGCTGCAAATTTCTTCGATTTGAAACTCATAATCGGTGCAAGCCTGCAAAGTGCTGAACAAAAAAGGACTTGAAATGCTATCCAAAACCAACCAGTCAGGGCTGCCGAGGCTGCGGTAGCGGAGGTTGCTTTGTAGGGTCGAATCAGTGGAATGCCACGTGATCAAAGCTGAAACATCGAGGATGTCTGAGACATTCACGCTGTAGGCTTTTGGACAAGGCCCACAGTTTTGAAGTATCAGGTTCAAGCTGTTAAATGCGTTTACCCGCCCGCCGTACTTGGTTTCGTTTACAAGGTTTGGGATAATGTCCACGCCCTCGTAAAGTGCGTTGCGGATGAGCAAGGCTGTGCCTGCTGGGTCGGAAGTAGCCTGCTCCCCAATGGTTGAACATGGCGCCGAGTAGAGTAGGGCGATGATGCCTGCCGTAAGTGGTGAGGCAAAGGAAGTGCCGGAGGTGGTACTTGGCCCACCGGTGGTGCTCAGTGTTACGATTCCTCCGCCTGGTGCGGCTACATCTATATGTGTAGTGCCGTAGCCAGAAAACGTACGGACATCTTGGTTGTTGGTGGCGGTGACCGCTACCATGTACTCGCTTGGACAGGCCGTTGGTAAATCTAGCACGTTGTCTATGTTGACATTGTTGTTGGCGGTAGCTCCGCAACTTAGGATGCCCTCGACACCAAGCGAGTCGTAAAATGCGCACCACAGTGGCGAATCGGCTGGGTCTCCTCCGTCAATACCCCATGATGAATTGGTGGCTACAACAAATGCGCCCTCCGTGCCGCCACTTTGGTTGAACCTGCGGCGCTGTAAAAATGGATAGGTGTAGGCTTTCACTACACTGGCCTCTGTGAGGCCGCCTACTTCTACGTGCATTATCTTCACGTTCCAGTTAATCCCAGTTACAAACTGGCCGTTGTTACCCTTGGCGCCAATCATGCCCGATACCTGTGTGCCATGTTGGGCAGAGGGGATATTGTCATTGTCAGTTATAGTGTTCCAGCCATTGTAGTCGTCCAAATACCCGTTGTTGTCGTCGTCAATGCCGTTGGCAGGTATTTCGGCGGTGTTGAACCAGAGGTTACCTTGGAGGTCAGGGTGGGCACGGTTGGCATTCTCTACCACACAGACTACGATTTCCTTCCCGTCGGCAGTAGCTCCACCAGTGGTGATGTCCCATGCGAGGTCAGCGTCTACGTCGGCATCGGGGGTTCCGCCGCCTGTGCCAGTGTTGACCCACTGCCATTGGGCGTCAAAATTCGGGTCGTCAGGGGTTGTTTCCCGCATTTCGATGAAATGATTAAGCTGTGCGGTTTGAACGGTAGGTTGGCTTTTAACAGCGGACAGGAAGTCTATTTCGTTGATTTTGTTGTGGTCAAAATGCAACAGCCAAACCCGCAGCGGTGCTGAAACTTCCTCGGAAATATTGAGTTCAATGTCTGCCCCATGTTGTTTTGCCAGATCGCTGACAGTTTGTCGGATGTTTTGGCTTGGTTTAAGCTGGACGAGGATGTCGCCTTGGACATGGTTCATGCGTTGGGCAATAGAAAAGGCAATTGCTAGCACGGTCAAGCAACAGGTGAACAGGTATTTCATGAATCAAGACTTGTGAATGTGAAAAAATTCGGACAAGCAAATGTAAGCCTTGAAATTCCTGATTCGGTCTATTTGATAGACTTCAATCAAATTTTCGTTTTCTAGAAGACAAATTGAAAAATCGTCGGTTTGGATATTTTCATACAAAATGCTTCATTTTTCCCCATATTATTCGGTGCATTTTGAGATATTAATTTTTTTTGCACAAAAATTCCGTGTCAATTAAAGAGATGGCATACATTTGCATGAAAAGTAAGATTTTACACCTTAGAGGTTCAAAATGCTCCTTGAATATTTTCTTTAAACTTGCGCCTTCATTCCCTAGAGCTAAGTGACCATGAAAAAAAAATAGCTAAGCTCACTCCAACTACCAGTTTTTCCTTACGGTAATGCCTGTTAGAAATTCACTTTCAATGAAAAAATCCTGGCTGTCCAGTACACAGACATGGACTGTATTTTTAAAAAATTAAAGATGAAATATTTTTTTACGACACTATTTGCCCTAGCCTTTGTTTGCACCCAAAGCTCAAAGCTGATTGCACAATGTAGTACAACGCCATGTCCTGTGCCAATGGTAGCTTATGATGCTCCAAGCGCCTGCATTCTGCCAAACCCGGAAGCATTGAACTGCTACTTTGGTCAAACCATTAATAACACACCGATATCCTTACCTCCCTTTTGGTGTTCAAGTGTTGAGAACAACCAATGGTTTGCTTTTACGGCTACTGGACCAAGTGCTTGTTTTGATATTGAAGCACTGAACTGCGCTACGGGAGGAGCGATACAAGCTGCCTTGTTGGAAACAAGCGACTGTGTAAATTTTACATTCGTTTCTCCTTGTTTGGGAAATATCCCCTCTGGTTCTACACAAACGCTTTGCAGTGATGTAACGCTGAATCCTGGGCAAGTTTATTACTTGATGATTGACGGCTCGGCAGGTGCGCAGTGCAACTACGCCATCAACGGGTCTTCCGCCATTACTTCTGGTCCTGAAAATGTGTGTATTCCCGGAGGGCCTTTTTCTTACACTTCAACTAGTCCATCTTCATGGTCTATCATACCTGGCTCGACAAATGGAACTATCCTTGGGTCAAATATTGGAACCCAAATTCAAGTTGACTTCAGTAATCCAGGAACTTTACAGGTTTGTGCACAAAACCTTAACTGCCCAAACGTGCCGCTTTTTTGCATAAATGTTACTATTGGTGAGTATGTCCAAGCTAACCATACGCATTACCTCTGCACTGGTGGTTCGGTTACATGCGCTGGACAAACTTACTCACAACCAGGCACCTACATGGCCAACGTGCCAGCGCCTTCTGGTTGCGACAGCTTGATTACGTGCATTATCATTCCAATCCCACCGATCAGTTCACCGCCGCAAACGGTGAACCTCTGCGGTCCCGTAGATTTCCAGCTTTGCGGCGATTTCTATAGTTCCACAGGATTCTATTCCTCGGTTTGCACCAGCTGGCAAGGTTGCGATAGTACTGTATCTGTGAATCTGACCATCTTAGAGCCAACAGCAAATATTTCACCGCCAGACCCAACTTTAGGCTGTGGGCCTGACTCGATTTTGTTCTTGGATGGCAGTGGTTCGGGCTTGGCCTTCCCTCCAGCAACTTGGGAAATGCTGTGGACGGGGCCTGGCATCGTTGGGCCGAACAACCAAATCCTGTGTCAAGTCAATGAACCGGGGCAATATTGCCTTAGGGTGACGCATTCCATACCAAGTAGTGGATTTACTTGCTTTGATGAAGTTTGCATTAATGTTACTGAGGTAATAATAATACCCTCAGCCCCCCTAATTACGGGGCCTACAAATGTGTGTAGTAATGCGATGTCCACCTATACAGCACAACTCCAAGGCCCAGTAATTCCAGACGACCTGACATGGATCACGCCAAACGGTGAACCGTTCACGATTGGCCCAAACAACACTATCACCGTCAACTGGACTGGCTCATCAGGAGGGCAACTTTGCGTTACAGCCAACAACGAGTGCGGTTCATCACCGCCAGCTTGTATCAACGTAACCGTAAATTCCGGTCCACCGCAGCCAATTGTCACTGGCCCAGCAACCGTTTGTGCCAACAGCACGATTCAAACTTACACCATCAACAATGTGGTAAATGGAGTCACCTACAACTGGACCGTACCTCCAGGCGCTACATTCACGGGTTCTGGTGGTTCTATCAACGTCAACTTTAGCGGAGCAACACCTGGAAACGTCACGGTTTGTGCCACAGGAACAAATAACTGCGGTATGAGTCAACCAGGATGTACTAACGTGACCATAACTGGGCCACCTGCTACTCCAGTTATGACTGGCCCCGCAACCGTTTGTGCAAATGGTGGTGCGGCAGCTTTCAGTGTAACAAATCCCAACCCGAACGTCACGTATTCGTGGACTGCCCCGTCTGGTGCTGTAATCAACGGAAGCGGCCCGAACGTAACGATTGATTTTTTAAATTCCAATTCGGGACAAGTGTGCGTGACCGCAAGCAACAGCTGTGGCATGCCTTCAGTTTGTCAAGCAGTACAGGTCATTCCTGCTCCGCAAGCCAACATAAGTGGCACAGGTGAATTTTGTGCTGGCACTAACCCTAGCATCAATTTGACAATAACCGTTTCTGGCGGTACTGCACCTTGGACTGTGGTTTACACAAACGGTGGCGCTCCGGTAACTGTACCCATACCTACTAGCCCGCATACCATACAAGCGAGTGCAGCGGGCACTTACACTTTGGTATCGGTTACTGGTGCAAGTGGGTGTACAGGAACTGTCACTGGCTCTGCAATTATTACACAAAACCCATCGCCAACTGCAACTGTGACCGGCGGTGGCAGCATCTGCCAAGGCAGCGGCCTATCCATTCCACTGGCAATCAACCTGACTGGAGAAGCTCCTTGGACTGTTTGCTGGTTTGTGGATGGCGTGCAGCAATCAAACCTTTCAATCAATGCCACTCCATTTAATTTGCCAATTGGCGAATCTTCAGCTGGTATTATCACATTGGGTTGCATAACGGACAACAATGGCTGTACCGGCACTGGGAATGGTACTGCACCAGTGGAGGTGTTTGATGCACCAACGGTTGACAACATCGTAACCACTTGTAATGCGCTAAATACTGAGTTTACAGTGACTTTTGATATTTCCGGTGGAGATGCATCAAGTTACTCGGTAACACCTGGTGGGGCTTCCCTTGTTGGTGGCCAATTTACCAGCAATCTAATCCCTACTGGGGACGGTTACAGTTTCGTTGTAACAGATATGAACAATTGTGACCCAGTCACGGTGGAAGATGCCATCGTAGTTTGCAACTGCGACACGAAAGTAGGCGTGATGGGCTTGGCACTAATTGAAAATTGTGGAGCTGGAACTGTAATGGCTCCTTACAACAGTACCAATCAATTCCTCGACCCTAACGATTCGTTGGTTTTTACCTTGCACAGTGGAAATTCAGTGAACATTGTGCCACCGGTTATTTCAACTTCAAGTACACCAAGCGTAACATTTGACCCTGCAACCATGAGTTTCGGGACAACCTATTACCTATCAGCAGTCGTTGGTGACTCGGATGGCGCAGGTGGTGTTAATTTGAATGACCCATGCTCACAGGTCTCGCAAGGCACTCCAATTGTTTTCTACGAGCTTCCAACCGCAACCATTGCCGGAGGCACTGAGATTTGTATTGGCACAAGTACAGACCTTACGCTTACCCTTACTGGTGCAGCTCCTTGGGATGTAACTATTAATAGCCAATCTGTGGCTGTTTTCAGCTCTCCGTTTACCTACACGGTAAGCCCGTTGACGACTACAACCTTTGACCTTACCAATGTAACTGACGACCACAACTGCTCCAACGCATTGACAGGTAGTGCAACCGTGACGGTAAATACCTCTCCTGTGGTATCAAACGTGGTTACAACCTGTGACCCGACTGGAACAAATTTCACGGTCTGTTTCGACATCAGCGGCGGTGACCCATCTTGTTATTCTGTGAATGGCGCCCCATCGGGTGCGACCTTTTGCAGCTCCCCGATTGCAAGTGGATTGGGTTACAATTTTGTGGTGAGCGACTGCAACAACTGTCCATCTGTTACGGTGGAAGATGATGTCGTTGATTGCGATTGTCTTTCAACCGCAGGCAATTTTACTTCGACAGCATTGAGCGTATGCGGCACTGACCTAGCCACGCCAGTTTATGACAGCATCGGACAATTTTTTGATGCGGACGATGCCCTATGTTTTATTCTGCACGGTGGAAATCCTCAAAGCCCGCTCGCATCCAACAGCGTTCCTGAATTCTCCTTCTTGGCGGGCATGACCTACGGGCAAACCTATTTCATTTGTCCAGTAGTCGGAAATGATGATGGCAATGGCTGTGTTGACCTCGGCGACCCATGCTTGAGTATCGGCAACTGTGCACCAGTTGTGTTTCATGAAATCCCAACGGCTACACTTGGGCCAGATGCTTCCATTTGCAATGGGGATGATGCCACTTTGACCTACAACGTTACGGGTGTAGCACCTTGGACGGTGAGCTACCAAGACGCAAGCGGAGCAATTTCATCGTTGACACTGAACACGAGTCCGTTCAACTTCACAGTATCGCCAACTGCTACCGAAACCTACACGCCAATTGACATTTTCGACCAATTCTGCGCCGGTACAGTTTCAGGTTCGGCAGTTGTGACTGTCAATAATCCACCTCAAATTCAGAACATTGTTGAAACCTGTTCACCTGACGCTACCACCTACACGCTTACTTTCGATATTCTTGGTGTTCCTCCTTACACGGTAGTGCCAGCCACTGGAACTGTCAGTGCTGGGATGTTTACTAGCCCAGCTCTTCCAAGCGGTTCAACTTACAGCTTTGATGTAGATGACGTCAATGGATGTGGCCCTGTGAACGTTACCGGTTTGAAAAATTGTAATTGCCTCACCGATGCAGGAACCATGACCACACCATTAGTGTCAGCATGTGTTGGTGACCAAGTTGCGGTTCCAGTCACGGCTGGCGAAATGCTCGACCCGAACGATACCTTGGTTTATTACTTGCACACTGGTTCATCTGGTTCGCTGGGTACGGTGATTGCGACCAGCACCACGCCTAGTTTTGCATTTAACCCTGCAACGATGACGCTTGGCACAACCTACTACATCAGTGCAGTCGCTGGCAACGACAACGGCTCAGGTGGCGTGGATTTGCTGGATGGGTGCTTGGATATTGCTCAGGGTACGCCAGTGGTATTTAATGCACTGCCGACTGCTGCCATCAGTGGCACAACCGCTATTTGTACTGGCCAGTCCACCAATATCACATTTACGCTAACTGGCCAAGGACCGTTTGTTGTAAATTATACGTTAAACGGCATACCTGCAACCCAAAACTTCCCTAGTGCTGGTTCACATACGGTTTCCATCTCACCAATTACGGATCAGAATTTTACCCTCGAATCTGTTTCAGATGCCAATTGTTCCAATACTGCAACGCAGAGCGTTACCGTTACCGTAAACCCGAACGTGAGTGCTGGAAACCCAACTGGCAACTTTGAGTTTTGTCAGGGTGAAAGCATGACCATCACGCTTGGAGACAATTTGACGGGGTCAACACCCGGTGGCATTTGGGTAGACACCAACGGTGAGGTAGTACCAGGTGGTACTTTAAATGTGGGTGGGTTAGGTGCTGGGACCCAAAACTATTCATACATAGTACAGGGAATTTCGCCGTGTCCGAATGATACAGCAGTTGTTAAGGTTGTCATTAACCCGCTCCCAACAGCGGATGCTGGCCAACCCACAGAACTGAATTGCGACATCATTGATGCAACACTCGGTACTGGCAATACACCTGGCGTAACCTACCATTGGACGGGAAATGTAAGTGATTCAACTATTGCCAACCCAACCGTGACAGATACTGGTACTTACATTTTGACCGTCACAACTCCTGCTGGCTGTTCGGCTACTGACCAAGTTACCATTACAGAAAACGTTACGCCGCCTTCGGCTGACATTTCTGTTTCAGATGTTAGCTGTTTTGGAAATGCAGACGGGTTTATCACCATTAACAATATCACTGGTGGCGTTCCGCCTTACCTCTGCTCGTTCAATGGTTCTCCTTTTAGCGAGCAAAAGAATTTTACGGGTCTATTGCCCGGCAACCATACCATCGTAATTGAGGATGCAGTTGGATGCCAGACAACGCTGAACTTTATGGTGCAAGAACCTGAACAAGTGACCGTTGAAATCCAAGGTTCTTTTGAAGGCAACGATCCAATTGTTGACCTTGGCGACCCAATTACCCTGCAAATTGTCACGACACCGCCGTTCAATGAGCTGGACTCTGTGATTTGGTTACCAGCCGACATTGTGGATTGCGACACCTGCCAAAGCAACACCGTTTACCCAACCCAGCAGACGACATTCACAGTTATAGTGGATGAGGGAGGCTGCCGTGACGAGGATGTACTGACGGTTTTTGTGAGGAAAGACCACCCGATTTACGTCCCAAGCGGGTTCAGTCCCAACGACGATGGCCTGAACGACGTGCTCATGATTTTCAGTGGAAAGGAGGTGCTAAACATCAAATCCTTCCTAATTTTCAGCAGGTGGGGCGAGACCGTTTTCGAGTACTACGACTTCCAGCCAAATGACCCAGACTTCGGTTGGAACGGCAGGCACAGGGGCGAGCGCCTCAACCCCGCCGTGTTTGTTTGGTTTGCAGAAGTAGAATTCATTGACGGCAAAGTAGAACTGTTTGAGGGCAGCGTATCACTGATGCGGTAAATCAATGCCCGGCAGCAATAGGAACAAAAAAAGAGGCGTTGACATCCAACGCCTCTTTTCTTTTAAATGCCAACTATCATGAAAAAAATACTGTTAGCGCTCGGCTTTGTCTTTTTTGCTTCGCAAAGCTTTTGCCAACTTGGGTTGGTTGGTGGTTACAAAACATTCAAACCTGATGGATGGAATGACGAGTTCAAAGAGTTGTTGAACAATGAGCCTTATCCGATGGCAGGTTGGCAGGTTGGCCTGGACTATTGGTTCCGCTTGAAAAAGCGGAGGATTGAATTTGCGCCAGAGTTGAGTTACTCCAGGTTTCAGATGAATTTTGAGGCTGGAAACCTTGAACATGCTGCGATTGGATTCCATTTCAATACCGATTTTTATGTGTTTGACCTTGCAGGTGATTGCAATTGCCCCACTTTTTCCAAGGATGGCAATTTTTTCAGCAAAGGCTTTTTTGTTGAGCTTTCACCTGGCGTAACAGTCGTATCAAACCAAGTGCAATCCACTGGTCCTATCGCTGAAAACACAGATGGAACTGACGTAGCATTCGGAGGGGCTGTTGGCGCTGGCTTGGACCTTGGATTTTCGGATTTATTTACCATTACACCGATAGTCCGATTGCATTATTATCCTGATTTTGATTGGGATTACGACCTCAATCCTGCAAACATGCAAACTGATTTGAAACAACTCTTTCTTGGACTACGATTTCGGCTGCACTTCAAGGAATTCGGGAATGCCCGTTTTCACTGAGAAAATAATGCCTGTGTTGGTGAAATCTTTGCGAAATTTGCTCAAGAATGGCAGTGGAATAAGCCTCTAGCCGTAACTAAACAAAAAACTACCCATTCACAAACATGACCGAGCATACCATCGTAAACCTGAGCGACGTAAACATTTACCAGCAAGAAAACCTGGTGCTGCATAACGTCAACTTGAACATCACCAAGGGTGAGTTTGTCTACCTGATAGGCAAAACGGGCAGCGGCAAATCAAGCCTGCTCAAAACACTCTACGCAGCGCTGCCCCTCCGTTCCGGCAGGGGCATGGTTTCTGGGTTTGACCTAAAAAGTTTGAACCGAAAAACCATTCCACTACTTCGCCGAAAACTGGGCATTGTTTTTCAAGATTTCAATTTATTGGACGACCGCAGCGTAGAAGCTAATCTCTATTTCGCCCTTCGGGCAATGGGCTGGACGGACAAAGCAAAAATGACCAGCCGCATCAACGAATTGCTCGAACGGGTTGACCTGAAAGGCAAAAACGACAAGATGCCGTATGCCATTTCTGGTGGCGAACAACAGCGGGTCGTGTTGGCCCGGGCCTTGCTCAATCACCCTGAACTCATCATCGCAGACGAACCCACTGGCAACCTTGACCCCGAGACATCCGATGAGGTCTTGTTGTTGCTCCGAAAGTTGGCCCAAGAGAACGACACTGCCGTTCTCTTCGCAACCCACGATTACAGAATTCTCGAAAACTTTCCCGCAAGAATCGTACGTTGTCACAACGGTAAAGTATTTGACGAGGAAGATGTGGTGGTTTGACCATTTTAGCGTCAGTTTTATCCAGAGAAAAAGTGGTTATGTAGAAGAAGCAAGCGCCCATGTTTGCAGCCAGCCTATTTTTGTCCACATCAATAAATCAACTGAATCATGTCAAAACGACCAATAAGAGTTACCGGCTTCGCCCGTTTTTTCATCGTGATGCTCTTCGTGGCACCCCTGGCCTATATTGGGGCATCCTATTATAACGGTGAAGATGGAATCGCAAAAATCAAGGGCCTCCTGAACGTTGGCCAAACCAGCACCTCAACAAAGGAGGAGCAACCGGCCTCGGATTCCGAGGTAATTCAGGTCAAAAATTCTCCATCAAACAAAGCTTTGGAGGTTGAGAACGAAAAACTGAAGGAAGAGCTTGAATTCAAAAAGAAAAGAAACGAGGAGCTTTACCGTGAAAACGAGGAGCTTAAACGAAAACTCGAAAGTTCTGAGAAGGCACTTGAAGAGTCAAAGGCGAAGTAGTAGCTAATGGTTAAATCGCTTGAAATCAATTAGTTAGGAAATAATCTAAAACGAAATTCAAATGTTCCAGTTCATTTTCACTGCATTTTTGAACGGCGTAGCCGTGTGGCTTGCGTCTCGATATTTGAATGGGGTAAAAGTCACGGACTTCCCCAGGGCCGTCATCATCGGCCTGGTAATAGCTTTTCTGAACGCCACGTTGGGTGCCTTGTTAGATGTAATTCCTTCACCCGCTCGGTTCTTTTCAATGGGGTTGTTTGGATTGGTGGTGGACGCGCTTTTATTGATGTTAGCGGACCACTTCCTTAAGGGACTGACCATCAAGAATTTCTGGTACGCCTTGGCCCTCGCCGCAATAGTGAGCGTCGTAAATGCAGTCGCTCATTGGATATTTTGAAGCTTTGTCGCTTGATTTTGCACCTACAAAAAAGCCGCTCGGGATTCAAATCCGAGCGGCTTTTTTGTTTTTTTGGCAAGGCTCATCAGAGCTTTGGGCAGTTCACTTTTCCCGGTGGGTTGCGGGATGGTAGTAAATCAACGACAGTTCGAATGCGCCCCGGTGGTTGGTTGGGTTTGAAAGTTGATTGGCGGCCACATCGTAGCTAACCCCAATGTTCCAACGTTCCATTTCGAGTATGGCCGTGAAAGTTGCTGCTGGCGTGGCAAAGCCACCTTCCACGTCCTTTACCAAATGACCCCAAAGGCCAGCCCGAATGGCTACCTCCTGCCAGTCGCGGTTGGTGTAGCGAATATTGGCACCGTACAACGCAAGCATATTTTCACCTTGCCCCATCACAACCGCAGCCGGAAGAATGCTCAACTGGTGGCTGAATGGCAGCTCGCCCCCCGCATGGATTACCCATTTCATGTCCATTGATTCTGAGCCATCCGCAGCAATGAACGAGACTTTTGGAGCATTCACGTGGTTCACCGACCCACCAAAATAGAAGCTTTGGTTTTCGTCAAAAACCGCATACCAAAGCAGGCCAGCGTTGATGTTCATGTACACGCCCGACGATTCGTTGATGTTCTCGCCGTTGGAAATGGTGTGGTCAATTTGCTCCGATGTATTGTCAAACTGCGAACTGAACCAAAGCCCGCCGTAGTCCAGTGTGTGTTGCCCAAAACCAACCTGCGCCCCTCCAATGAGAAACTGGTCGTATTGACGGTAGCGGCTGCCATCCAACTGTTTCATGTAGGATAAGCTAAAATCGCCAGTTTGGCGAAGGTAGTTGGAGCTACCGGCTTGGTCACGCAGTGCTGTGACGCCGTAGGCTAGATAATCGCCACGCCCTACTTTGCTTTTTGCGTCAAAGCTGGCACTCAGGCTTTTGAAGGGCTTTGAATCGAGAATGCTGCTCCATTGCTCCCGGTAGTTGGCAATTACTCGCCACTTGCCAGGATGTACGCCTGTCATGGCCGGATTGAGTTGCAGCGGCGAAGCGTAAAACTGAACGAATTGGGGATCTTGGGCGATTGCATGCATGCAAAATCCCAGCACTGCGAAAAGGATTGTAATTTTTTGCTTCACAATTTTTTGCTTTAACAATTTGGGGCAAACGATTTTATACCCAAAACAACCATTTGCCCCAAACCGAATTTATCTAATCAATGTGGTTTCTCCCTTAAAGCTCTCCTTCATGCCATCCTCATATTCGGCTTCCAGGTACCAGACGTAAACGCCTGCTGGCATGTCCTTCGATTTGAAAGTGCCATCCCATCCACGAGTAGGTTCATTGATTGGGATGTCAACGTCCTGGTAAAGTAGCTCGCCCCAACGGTCAAAGACTTGGAACAGCTTAACCATCGTGCCTTTTTTCCCGTGGACGGTTAGCAGGTCGTTCAAGCCACTGGAGTTGGGTGAAAAACCTGTTGGAACCAACACCCTTCGGGTCTTTGTGACGTGTACTTGTAAATGGTCTTCCGCTTCGCAACCAAGTGAGTCAACCGCCAAAATGAAGTAGTCATTGGTGTAATCAGGTGTTGACCAAATGGCATTGGAAGTCAGCGTGGCGGTGCAATCGGACATGGTATCCTGTGCCAAAGTGCCACAATATGCCGCATCCCAGCTGTACGTGATGTTGCCTTGTCCGTTTGTAACCACAGCCAGCAATGGGATGGTGCCGCCATATTCGACCATGTACTCATCTTGGCTTTCGCCCCAAACGAGGATGTCCACGGTCATTTGTGGCGGCTCATTTACCGTTGCGTCCAGGCTGAAAATACAGCCTTCGGCATCTTTGATAAAAATATTGTAATCATCGGCAACGAGTGCAATCAGGGTGCTGCTGCCGTAGAACTGCTGCCCATCAAGGCTATAAGTGAATGGTGGTGTGCCACCGATTGGCGTTATTGTGATGGCACCATCCCTGTCACCGAAGCACGAGACATCCTTGACAGTCAAATCAGCATCCACGCTTTGCGGAGCAGAAATGAAAACAGAATCAATTGTAGTGCAGCCATTGGCATCCGTGATGGTAAGGTAGTAGCTATCAGCAGCGAGGTCAGTGATTTTGGCAGTGGATGCGCCGTTCGACCAGTTGTAGGTGAAGCTTGGCACACCTCCTTGCACATCTACTTCTGCAACGCCATTTTCATAACCAAAACATTCATTGTTCATGGTGGTAAAATTGGCGGTAATCACCATTGGCTCTCCGACATCCACAGTGCCTGAAATTGTGCAACCTCCAGCGTCGGTCACCACAACTGCGTAAGTGCCAGCACCAAGATTGGAGGCCGTGGCGGTGGTTTGGTTATTGGCCTGTGGCCCCCACTGGTAGCTGAAAGGTGAAGTGCCTCCCGCCACATTTGAAACGGTGGCTGCACCGTCCAACGAGCCGGCACATTTAGCCGCACTTGGGGTGATGGTCAACACCATCGGTGCTGGGTCGTCAAGCAATCTCGACATGGTACCAGTACAACCCTGACCATCCGTTACTGTGACGGTGTAGGTGGTTCCCCCAGCGAGGTTCGTGATGAAATCGGTGGTTGGGCCGTTGCTCCATTGGTAGGAATAATTGCCATCGCCTCCCGCAAGCACCACCACGCTCATTTGCCCATCAGCGTTGCCGCTGCAAGTGGGTGGTGTTACCGAAATCAGTAGATTGTATGCCTGCCATTGCACCACATCTACTTGGTCGGTTGCGGTACAGCCGCCAGCATCCGTGACGATAACGGTGTATTGGCCAATTGAAATATTGGAAATGGTTTGGGAAGTTAGCCCACCGGGCGACCAAGCATAGGTAAATGGTCCTGTGCCACCACTTGGCGCAACGGTAGCTACGCTTTTGTTTTCGCTGTAACAACTGACAAAAGTCTGGCTTGCCACAGCATCAACGCTGGTTGCTGGCTGGTTGATTACGGTACTTCCAAAAGCTTGGCATCCGTTGGCATCTGTTACCGTAACTGACACGTTCCCAGCTATCAAGCCACCTGTATTGTTTTGAGTAGGAGTGTTGCCAGCGCTCCAATTGTACGTGAAGCCACCAGCGCCTCCCGTGGCAGTCACTGTGGCAGTGCCATCGTTGCCTCCCTTACATTTGACATCCGTTTTTACGACGTTCAAAACGATGACCGGCAATGAAGTGATGTTGATGGAGCCTGCAACCTCGCAACCGTTCAAATCTGTGACCGAAACAGTGACAGGCCCTGCTGGCAGCCCACAAACACTGGGAGTATTGGACATATTGGCATTGCTCCACTGGTAGGTGAAGCCACCCACACCGCCTGATGCTGTGACCATTGCGCAGCCATCACTGCCGCCGAAGCAGGTCACTGGGCTGACTTGAACAACAGCCGGGATAATAGCGGGCTGGTCATTTACCGTAAAATCTACTTGGTCGGTACAGCCAGTGGCATCCGTAACTAGGACGGTGTAAACCCCTGGGCAGAGGCCAGTGATGTTGCCGTTGGTTTGCGAGAAGCTGTTGCCGGTTGTGGTATTGGTAACATCAAAATTGAAAGGTGACTGCCCATTTGTTACCGAAATTTGAATGGCTTCATCGCAAACACCATTGCAGCTCACGGCATACGGGGCGGGGTTGGTTGGGAATGCGTCAATCGGGCAGTACTGGTAAGTCATGTTTGCAATGCCTACCCCGACCAGGCAAGCCGCCCCGTTCACACTCGTCCGCACCTGTACGTCCACAACATTGCCGTTCACCAGCCCTGGAATCAAGTGCGAAAGCAGGCCGTTGTTGGAAGGAACCCATCCCGTGTTGTTGACATTGACTTCGTAGCCTAGGCCTGGGTTGATGTCGTTCCATGTCGCCACAATTTCTCCACTTGTGTTCTGGGTGAGCGTGACGATTGGCGCACTGAAACTGTTCAGAATGTTTATGCTGATGGAGTCTTTTTTTATGCAACCATAACCGTCCGACGCAGTGACAATGTAGTTGGTATTGGCCATTGGCGTGGCCGTTGGGGTAGGGCAGTTGTTGCAAGAAAGCCCGCCAGATGGTGTCCAAGTGTAGGTTACGTTATTTTGGGAACGAAAGGTGATGCTCCACCAATTTATCCTACCCATAGCATTTAACCCAAACGCATCTGACACTCGTAGTGTCCAATTGCCATTGACGGGTACACCGTTGAGCACGGCCCAAGAACCCTCTGGCTGAAAGTTGCCAGTGAATGGGGCAGTGCCAGATGTGATTGGCGTAACCGCGGTTGGCGTAAAACAGGTCTGTGTGTAATTGTCCCCGCTGCCGCCGTTGTTGGTGGAAAGCATGAGGAGTTGGTTGTTCGGTGACTTGAGGAAAATTTGCAAATCCGCATCAAAGTCCGTGGAGATATCTATGCAAACAGAAACAATGTCCAGTGTTGCATTTGCAATTGTACCCGGCGTGATGGAATTCACACCAATCACTGAGTTGTAAGGATTTGCGACTGGGTGGTTGCTTGCCCCTAGCGGGTAATCGTCGTATGACTCGAACGTGACATTTTGATTAGCCGCCATCGGGGATGAAACGTTGATGGAGACTGGCTCGCCCACGCAAACCACGGTATCAGGAGCAGGGGTCAAAATAGCTTCGCAGGCATGGCAAAGTGGGTGTGTCTCTGGCAGCACTTGGAGGTTGACGGTGGTGTCCCAACTACAACCGAAATTATCATTTACAGTGAACGTATATGCCACTTCCCCTGCGTTGAGTGGGGATCCCACCAATGAATCTGGGGTTGAATATAAAATGGATGGGTGGTTGTTCCAACCCCAACTGGCAATACTTGGGGTGAAAGTCTCGACACTTGGGTACAACGAAGGGTCAAACTCGATTGACCAAGAAAAAATGTAGCCGTTGTCAATGCCCCAATGGTCGCAGACTTCGATTTCCCAGTCACCATTCAGCGGACACCCGAGGAAGTTCGTGAGTGGTTGGTAGGAATTGTAAGTGCCTTCCGGCAATGTGCCAACACTGGGGTGTGTATTGGCGTACTGAATCCAAGTCTGGTTGTATTGGGGCGATGGCGCCCAACCATAATCGTAACCCGTGCCGGGAATGGGAGTGATGAACCCTTCATCTGCTTCGTAAGGAATACCCAAAAATACTTCGCCCCCGGTCTGGCCTGGGTGATTGTGCAAAATGGCAGATTGCCCGTTCGGGCAAGTCAAGGTGATTTCCAAGTCCCGCATCCAAGAGTGTTCCATCGTCACGAAGATGCCAATCAGGTCGTTGATATTGGTCAACAATTGGCCAGGGGAGAAGCCGGAAAACGAGATGTTTGTCATGTAACATGAACCATCGCCATCCGGCAAGGGGAGGGAGTCCGAGCGTATACCGGCAGTCTGGAAGGTTCCTACATTGGGCATGACCGACACCGTGTGGTTCATGTCCATGGCATTCACCATGTCGTTGAGCGCAACGGTGTCCCCAACACAAATTTGCGCAGGCCAAGCGCCCATTTCAAAAGTTGGCCGTGGTGCTACCCGCACCCGTTGGCTGATGAAGTTGGTGTTCTTGCAGCCGAGTTGGTCGGTGATTTCAAGCTGCACGATATAGCCACCCGGTTGGTCAAAAATATGAGAAACAGTAGGGCCGTAGGTTATGGCTCCGTCCCCAAAATCCCATTCAAAATCGCTGGTCAAATCAGAATGGTTGTAAACCAATCCGTTTTGTGGGTAGCTGCCCATGCCATAAAAAAACACTCGTTCGCCGGGGCAAATGTCAATCCAGCCAGTGTCCAATGGGTTGACCGCTGGGTCGGTATGGTCGAGCACAGAAAGTATGGTCTGGCAGGATGGGATGCAGTTGATGTCGGCACTCCAGCCAGCGCTCTGCCCAGTGGCATCCGAATCAAAAGTGACCGTCAGGCAGCCACTTGCGTTTACCGCAGTAGCTTGGATGATGAAAGCTGCGCCCGGCGTGAAATCACTTGCACATGACAAAGCCGGAGCTGCCGTGTTTGGGCCATCGAAAAAGCAAAGTTCGTCGCCCGCAGCAAAGTTCGTGCTCCCGAAAATCAATTGGATATGTGATCCCGTGGTGCCATCTGGGCAAATGGTGGTGGTAAAATGCTGGTTAGCACCATAGTCGGCATTGCCGCCTCCGCTGTCCATGAAAAAACCACTACAATCATTAACCGACGTTAAAGTAGCCGTCATGAGATAGTTCTGGCCGGATGCTGCCAAGGCACAGAAGAACATGGATATTGAAAAAAGGGTAGCTTTCAAGTTCATATTTTGCTCAGATTTGGGATTGATTGAAAAAACTTTGAATCAGACAGCCATTGAAACTTCATTGTTTCTCGGCAGCCAGGAACTCGTTCAGTTTTTCGTTGAATGCCTTGCCAGCCAAGAGTACCAATGCCTGGTTTGTGTTCTCAATTTTACAGACCAGTTGCTTGTCCCAATTGCGTTTCAAATCAAATTTCCTTTCAATCGACATGATGTTGATGTTGCTCAAGTCTTCGATACGAATGGTAGCGTAGGAATCCATGTCCTTTTCGGAGGGAAGTTCGGTCAGGTACCACGAGTTGTCGAGGTAGAAATTCCAACGCTTCAAGAGGAAAGGGTTCGCGGTTTGCAAATGCTCAAGGTAGTCGCCGCTGTAGATTTCCAAAAGGCGGCTGTCGATGGGTGTTGTCGTGTGGGACAGTTCTGATTGTGCGTTGACAAAGGTAAAAAATGGGCAAGAGAAAAGAAGGGTAATGAATAGAATTTTTTTCATGATTTAGTTTTGGCTGTTTGAAGGGCGCTCAGGTGTGTTGCAGCAAAATTATCTTTTTAACTTGAAATGGCACACAGTCTTATTCACTGATTTTACCAAGTATGCGACATAAAGCGGTTTAATACCGGGCTGAGGGAAGAAAATGTAGATTGCTCACTTGATGTGAGGGGTATCGGTTGGGATGGCCTCCAATTTAAGGCACAGCCATAAGGAGGCAGCTCCCATATTTTTTTCCACACAGATGATTGCCATCAGACTGGAAATCCTTTCCTTAATTTTGTGGGGAAAAGGCATTTTGGCCAAAAATTTGCTTTTTTTGAAATATGGAAAACCGGTTACCGCTGCCACAACGGCTACTTGCCATTTGTTCCTTACCTTGTGACCGATTTTCAAGTTAAAATATCCCGTGAATGAAAGTTTCTATCTACCGAATTACATTCTTTTTGGCAGTCCTATTGCCATTACAGGCCAACGCCCAGACCTTCCCAGCTTATCTTGCCAATACAAGCAAATTGCCCGAAGGGCATCCAAAAATTGTGCAGCAAACGCCTGCCGAAGGCGTGGTGGAGCCTACCGTTCAAGCGCCGCCAGCGGTTTACCCCATCTGTGTTTTCGATGAAATGAACGCACAGCTTGCGCAACAAAACCCGTCGCTGGCCGAGGCGTTGCAGCATTATATCGAAACGGAAATACCGCTGCTGTCCGCAAACAGTGCAGACAAAAGCATGGTGGAGCCGCTGCTGACCATCTCCGTCGTCGTACACGTCATCCACAACGGCGAGCCGATAGGTACTGGACAAAACCTTTCGACTGCTCAAATCCAGGCACAAATTGACATCCTCAACGAGGATTACACGGCGCTCAACAGCCAGTTTTACAACACGCCAAGTCAGTGGATGGGGATTGCAGGCTTCCCGAACATCCAGTTTTGCCTGGCCAATAAAAAGCCCAATGGCATCCCAACCGACGGCATTGACCGCCAAATGATGACCGTGACGGGCACTTCCTGGAGCAACAACAACATCAACTCGACCATCAAGCCTGCCATTAAATGGGACCCACTTCGCTATTTCAATATCTACGTGCTGCCAATACCCGGCACAACGGCGCAGGGTGGGGTGGTGGGCTTTTCCAACTATCCAATCGTCGGACAGATCGGCGGCAATTCGGATGGCGTGGTCATTGACTACCGCTGGTTCGGTGCGCCGGGCTTCACAGCCTCCGGCTACCGACCGCTGACGCACGAAACGGGGCATTACCTCGGTTTGCCGCACCCATTCAATGGCAGCTCCTGCTCCTTGGACGATGGCATAGGCGACACCCCGAATGTGGAGATTTCGACCAGGGACCTCGCCACACTCAACTGCGAGGACAGTTACCCGAATGGCCCGGTTTCTTGCGGCAACGAGCATTTGTACGTTAATTATATGGACTACGTGACCGAGAATTGCTACACCTCTTTCACGGCTGGGCAGGTGAACGTGATGCGGGCGGTGCTGAACGGAACCTCATCGGGCTTTGGCTACGGCAGCCGCAACGGGCTGATACAAAATGCGCCGCAGCAGTGCGCCATTCCTGCCACCGACGCTGGCATAACGAGGATTGTCAGCCCGGAGAATATTGCTTGCACGACTGGCCAAATCACCCCCGTGGTTACGCTTCGCAACTTTGGGACGAACAACTTGAACACTGCCTCGATTTTTTACAAAATAAACAATGCAACACCCGTGAGCCTAGCTTGGCAAGGCAGCTTGTTTGCTGGGCAAAATCTTGACGTCAGTCTGGCCCCATTTACCCCAACCAACGGAAGCTACACGCTGACAGTTTGGACTTCCCAACCAAATGGACTTACCGACCAGCGTACCGCCAACGATACGACCAGTGCAAACCGTTTCACCTACATTGCTACCGCCCCGCCGATGATGGAAAACTTTGAAAACGAGAGCACATTCCCGACTTCGGAGGGTATTTTTCAACTGAACGTGACCAACGATGCGTTCGTTTGGCAACTGACGGACGAGGCTTCCGGCTTCGGGCAAGGTGGCGAATCGGTCATGTTCGACAACTTCCACGACTTCAACGGAGAAAACCCTGGTGGGACGATTGACGCATTGATTACTCGGCATTTCGATTTTTCAAACTTGAACGATGCCATGCTGAAATTCGACGTGGCCTACGCACCTTACTACGACCTTATTGGCGATTCACTGCTGGTGCTGATAGCAACCAATTGCTCGCAAAATTTCAACCAAATCGTGTACAAACGAGGTGGGTTGGACTTGGCGACCGCCCCGATTATTACGGAGCCATTTACCCCAACTGCTTCTCAATGGCGCACCGAAATCGTTGACCTGAGTTCTTATGATGGCATGTCTGATGTAACGATTGCGCTCGTCAACAAGTCCGCTTTTGGCAACCGGCTTTTCCTCGACAATATTGGCATTGGGCGAAACTGCAACCTGTTGACCGCAAGCGCTGTGAACCAACAAGCCGACGACTGTTCAGCCACCTGCAACGGTGCTGCAACTATCCAAGTTATCAACCAAAATGGCGGGTTGCTCTACGGGTGGGAAGGCTTCCCTAGCACCTTTGACCAACCTACGAACAACGAGCTTTGCGCTGGCGCAACTACTGTCACCGTTACAGATGGAATTGGCTGCACGACGCAGATTGACGTGCAGATTGCGCAACAGCAGGCGCCGCTTCTTAACACGAATTCCACCAACGTAACGGTTTACAATGGCACCAACGGAAGCGCAACGACCACGGTCAGCAACTCCGCACCACCTTACAGTTACGCTTGGAGTAATGGGTTTCAGCAGAGCAATACCAACAGCACCTCCTCCACTGCTACTGGATTGACAACTGGAAATTACACCGTCACTGTCACCGCCGGAAACGGCTGCATTGCGACAGCCTCTGTGGTGGTTGGTTCGGTATGCACCGGTTTTTCCGTTGCGACCAGTATCACAATACAGCCCTGCGCCAACTCCTCGAACGGCAGCATTTTAGCACAAACTCAAAGTGGGGGCGTCGCCAATAAACTACCTCTGGAGCAACGGCCAAACCTCCGCCACCGCAACCAATCTTTCTGCTGGCATTTTTAGTGTCACCGCAACGGATGCGAACGGTTGCCCAACCACCAGTTCAGTCAGTCTGGCATCGCTGCCTGCATTAGTCACCTCGGCAACATCAACGCACCAAACCATGGTTGGGGTAAATGATGGCACTGCCACTGCTACTGCCAGCGGTGGAAGTGGCAATTTTAGCTTTACTTGGAGCAATGGAATGACCTCGAACCCCATCATGGGGCTTGCCCCCGGCAATTATTCCGTCACCGTCACCGATGCAAATGGATGCACATCCACCGCATCAACCATGGTCAATTCGGTCAATTGCGGAGCGTTTTTTGCCAATTTGAACATTGAAAACATTGAATGCTTCGGGGCAAACAATGGGACGGCAACTGCCGTGGCAGCAGGTGGCAACATGCCACTGAGCTATGTCTGGAGTACAGGTGCCACCACTGCCTCGGTGCAAAACCTTCCCGCTGGCGCAATTTCAGTTTCCATCACGGATGCGATTGGCTGTCTGGTGCAGCTTTCGGGCAACATCGTGCAACCAACGCAATGTTAGTCACCAACGCTACTTCCACCAACGAAACGATGCCCGGGGCAAATGACGGTACAGCCTCGGCCAGTCCAAGCGGAGGCACTCCCCCCTACGATATTTTGTGGAGCAACGGGCTAACACATTGGCATCTCAGTAATTTAGTTCCTGGAAACTATTCCATGACAATCACCGATGCCAACGGGTGTACATCCAGCAGCCAGGTTTCGGTCGTGGCTTCCACCTGTTTCATTGGTCTTCAACTGTCAGCCACACCCACCACCTGCCCGGACTTTGCCGACGGTAGCGCCACAGTGAATATTCAATCAGGTGGAACAGGCCCGTTCAACTATCTTTGGTCAAATGGCCAAACCACCCCTACAATCTCCAATCTCGTTAGCAGCAGCTACTTGGTCACGGTAACGGATGCGTCGGGTTGTTCCCAAACTGGCCAAATAATGGTCACTTCGGGTGACACCACACCACCGTCCGCCTGAGATGATTGGGCTTGTTGAAATCGGGCTTGGGGGCAGATGGTACTGCTACCATTGACCCAAACGACTTGGTGCGAAAGCGCCTGGACAATTGCAGCATGGTTTTCCTGGAAGCGTTTCCCAAATCTGTAAGTTGCCCAGACTTGGGCCGATGCAAGTCACGCTTACAGCCATCGACAACAGCGGCAATCAAACGACTGGAATAACCAATCTTTTAGTCGTTGACCTATTGCCGCCAGTCATCACTTGCCCATCGAATATTATTGTAAATAGCTGTGAACCAGTCGTTTACGCTATGCCAACGGCTTTGGACAATTGTTCTGCCGATGTTTTACTTGACTTGGTAGCGGGTTTGGAGAGCGGTCAGTCCTTTCCACAAGGTGCAACCACGGTTACCTGGTCAGCTACGGATGAAAGCGGGAACTCAGCAAGTTGCTCCTTCGATGTTATCGTGAATTACAGCTTCGCATTGTTAGCTGAATTGATAGAACCCAGTTGCTATGGGGCAAGCGATGGTTCAATTATTTTGGACATCAATGGTGGCCTGCCGCCATACAGTTTGGATTGGGGCACAATTGAATCTCCCATCAACATCCAAGCTGGCAATTACCCGGTGACGGTGACAGATGCGAATGGTTGTTCCATTACTGAAACTATTCAGTTGACGCAGCCAGACGAACTGGAAATCGTTTTATTGTCCACCACACCAGCGACGACAGGGCAATCCAATGGCCAAATTGATTTTTCGGTAAACGGAGGCACTGCGCCCTTCACGATTACTTGGCTTCAAAATGGCCTGCCACTCCCAAACTTCGACCCAATGGCTGCAGCCGCAGGTTCGTACCAGTTGAAAGTGGAAGATGCGAATGGTTGCTTGACCCTCTCCGGTTTGATTACAGTTGGTGCGGTCAGTGGCTCGGTTGAGGCTGCCCTGGAACGTAAAATTGTGATTTCACCGAACCCAAGCAGCGGTGTTTTCGTGCTCAAATTGGAAGGAGTATTGACATCCATTCAGTTCAGCGTTTTTGATGGAAAGGGACGAAACGTGTTACCCAAACGTGAGACATCGAAAGGAAGCCTTGCCGAAACTATTGATTTACAGGCTTTTAACGCAGGTGTTTATTGGATAAAAATTGTGGCAGGGGAGGCTGTGATTTGGAAAAAGATAGTAAAAATATAGCATTGTCTCGACAACGCCTTTGAAAAAGAGAGGGCGGGGGGGTATCCCTTTCCCCCCCCTTTTTTTTCTTTTCCCCTTCCCCCCCCCCCCCCCCCTCCCCCCCCCCTGGGGGTTGGTGTTGTTGTTCTCGTGGGAGTAATTTTCGTATTCATTTGTCTGGTTGTGTCTTTGGTTGGGTGGGCTGTCTTGGGGGGGGTTTGTGTGCGGGGGTTGGTTTGGGACTGGCTTGTTTTTCTGAAGTGTCAATCTTTTGAACGGTAAACTTGCAAAGATAAACAAGAATGTAAAGTACGAAACAAATTAGTGCAATAAAATCTAATTTATTTACATGTTTCCTTTAATTGAGGGGGGCACCTTTAATTGAAAGGGTGGGGAAAAGTGATGAAAATTGGACAGCCCCTTTGAAGCACTCAGGCGGCTCGTTTAGACTTTTCCCAAACTACAGATTGGCGTCCAGCCAACAACCTAAATAAGCCACGGTACATGGCATAGTTCATCACGCAGAAGTAGTAGGGTACGAAGAAAGCCTTGATTTTCAATTGTTTGCGCTCAAATACATAGCCAAGCAAGGCAAACAGATAGAAGCAAATTTGACAAATGAGCAAGGTTTTGTAAACGATAGCTCCATTTTTCGCCAAAGAAATATTGAGGAGGAAGATGACTGGAAGTGCGAGTGGCGCCAGTGTCCATCGGAGTACTCGATGGGAAATGTATTGAAAACTGAGCAGGCCAAACCTAAATGGATTCAACAAGCTTCTCAAACGCCATACCGCCTGCAATGCTCCGGCGGCAATGCGGATTTTGCGCTTGAGTTCTTCTGAAATGGATGCACTAGACGACTCAACTGCGTAGGCATCAGGTTCGTAAACGATTTTGTAGCCTCGCATAGCGATACCCATCGTCAAGACAAAATCCTCAATGAGCGTGTCCGGGGGAACGTGCCTGTATTGATTGGTTCTGATGGAAAAAAGCTCTCCAGCTGCGCCAATGGTGGAGTAAAGTTCTGAGTCCCACTTTTTGAGCAGGGATTCGTACTTCCAATAAATGCCTTCGCCAGCGCCAGTTGCATCGCCAGTTTCACCGAGGGCTATGCGCTTTTCGCCCGCAACTGCACCAACTTTAGGATTGGCGTAGTGCCTGACTATGTTTCTGATAGCTTGCTGGTTTACATCTGTGTTGGCATCTGTGAAAATGGTAATCGGCGCTTCGACAAAAGACATTACCCTTTCCACAGCGGCAATTTTACCTTTACGAGCTGGGCTGTGGAATAGCTTGAACGTTTGCCCAGGCAGGGTGGGGTACTGTTCAACGAGTGAGGGTGTACGGTCAGTGGAGCCATCTGTGACTAACCAAAACTCGATTTTATCTTTTGGGTAATCGAACTGAAGGCAGTTTTTGATTTTTTCCTCGATATAATCTTCCTCGTTGTAAGCAGCTACGATGAAAACCACGTTTGGCAAGGCCGATTCTGTAAAACTTGGCAGTGGTGGCTTTTCAAAAAAACGTTTGATTTTTACGAAAAGGTACAAACAGATTCCGTAGCCTAGGTAAGCGTAAAATACGATGAAAATCAGTCCCCAAAACAAAAATTCTAAACCAGTCAAAATCATATATTGTGTTCAGTGAAAAGCAACTGAAAGGCAAGGTTATGAAATGTTTGCCAAGCAAGCGGCATGTTATTTCTGTAAAATTCGTACCATTATCCTTCGATATGTTTCACGCTTGTTCATTCAACCTGAAAAATTCCGTTGCTTTGAAGTCCTGATTTTACCTTTACCAAACTTCATCCAGTTTTGTCCAAATGACTTTAATATGAGAATCGAAGACGAAATAAAGCAAAAAAGCTTTGCAAATGAATACACCAAAGCTCACATCAATATCCTCTTCACTGCCTCCTGGCTTTCGTCTGGTGCAGCAAAGGAGCTAAAAGACCTGGGCATCTCTGGACACCAATTCAACATTTTAAGGATTTTGAGGGGGATGTATCCTAATCCAGGGAGCATCAAGGAACTTACAGAACGGATGATTGACAAATCTTCCAATGCATCCAGGTTGGTTGACAAGCTCATCACCAAGAACCTTGTCATAAAGGCAAAATGCAATGAAGATAATCGTAGGGCTGAAGTGATTATTTCCAATGAAGGGTTAAGCCTGTTAGAAGTTGCCAGTGAAAAAATAGATCGCTTCACTGAATCTTTCAGCGCTAACTTGACCGAAGTCGAGGCTACAACTTTGAATATCTTGCTTGATAAACTACGTGGATGATTTTTTAAGGATTTCTTAAGAAACGGCTCCCAACCTTTGGAGATTAATGGTGTTTTTGGATTCGTGTACCTACACACAAATATCTTTCACCATTTTAAAAATCTCGTTTTTATGAAAAATTTTAAATCCGTCGGGTTGATACGTTGAACAGCAACGTGCAGTGGACTGGCTACAAAGTGACTGGCCAGCACAGCGGCGTTGTCAACATCAAATCAGGTTCATTGCTCTACGATGACAAAGGATTCTTTTCCGGTGGTTCTTTTGAAATGGACATGACTACCATTAAAGTGCTTGACCTTCAAGGCGACATGGCTGGAAAATTGGAAGGCCACTTGAAATCTGATGATTTTTTCGGTTCTGCCAACCACCCAACTGCAAAATTCGTAATTACCAAAGTTGTGCCGAGAGGCAAACCAGGCGAGTACAAAATAATTGGCAACCTCACCATCAAATCAACAACCAAAGAAGTCAAATTTGATGCACTGTTGACGGAAGCTGCTGGCGGTAAGATAGTCGCTACTGGTGACATCAAGATTGACCGCAGCGACTTTGATGTTCGTTACGGTTCTGGCAGCTACTTTGATGGCCTTGGCGACAAGACTATCTACGATGAGTTTGACCTCAAAGTAAAATTGACGGCTGTTCGCTAATCAACTTGTCATAAATAATTGAAAAAGAGGCGCTTGTGAAAACTAGCGCCTCTTTTTTTTACAAAAATGGGAATTGTCAGCGAAGCAAGGTGACAGTGCCTAGCCTTATTTGGTGTTTTATTTCACCGTTATTCTGGTAATCAAATTCTATGCGATAGGCAAAAACATCCTGCGTTGATTTATCGCCTCCATTTTCACCATCCCATCCGACGTCTGGATTATCATTTTGAAAAACCAAATTGCCCCAGCGGTTAAAAACATACTGCCGATAATTGCTGATTTCGCAGCCAACAAAACCCTTGAATTCATCATTGAACCCATCGCCATTCGGTGAAAAAACATTCGGGATGTAGAGGCAAAGCTCGCAAGCCCTCAGTTCCACTTCGTCTTCAAAAACACAGTCTTCTACTTGGACCTGGACGTTGTACGTTCCTGGGCTAACCGCTTTGAAATTGTGTTCTGTTGAGCCATCTTGCCAGTGGTAGGTAGCACCGTCAAATTGAGCGTTGAGCCAAACTCCTTCATTTTCGCAAATAAAACCGTAGTCGGGGAGTGGGTCAAGCGGCCCCTGCTGGTAAAACGCCAAGAGCGAGTCAGTTCGACTACAGCCACCTTGCGTAACTTTTGCCCAAACCAGCCCGGGCGAAACAATGATAAAGGAAGCGCTCGTCGAGCCATCTTGCCAAAGAAAACTAGCATTTTGGAGTGGAATGTCGAGCGTCGCAGATTCGCCTTCACAAAGTGATTGGTCAGCACCGAGGTCGAAAGGCACTGTTGTGAAATCAACCTCGATGGTGTCCCTGTATTCACAGCCATCTTTGATGACTTCTACCCAGTAACTTCCGGGAAGCTGAACGGGTAGGGTAGGGTCGGTGCTGCCATTTTTCCAAATAATAGCTGCACCAGGGATGCCCGGGTCCAAAACCAGCAATTCACCATCACAAAGAATGGTGTCATTTCCAAGATTGACGGGGGTTTCAGAGACGTACTCGACCAGTACCGTGTCCCGGCTTTTACAGCCTTGCTTGTCAATTTCGACCCAATGTTCACCAGGACTACTTACCAAAAAGATAGGCAAAGTAGAGCCGTCTGGCCACAAATAACTCACGTTGGTTTGTGCGATGTCAAGAATCAAGCCTTGGCCTGCGCACAAAATCGTATCGTTGCCAAGGTCAATGCTAATCGAATCAGGCGAAAGTCGCACTACCCACAAGTCCTGTTCGCCGTAGTTGCCGTCAAGGTCGTTGTTCGACGATGTAGTAAAGCCAGCACAAGCATAGCCGCCTTCGGCGAGTTCCATCACGGCAAAAAAGCGGTCATCGAGCGTTCCTCCCAAGTTTTTTTCCCAAATCAATTGGCCATTGGCATCGAGGTTGACCAGCCATGCGTCCCTGCTGCCGTAGTTGCCGCCAACATCCAAGTTTGAGGAAGCCGAAAGTCCAGTGATAAGTGCCCCGCCATCCAATTTTGCAGCAATTGCAAAGGCACGGTCTTCAATGGAACCACCGAAATTTTTGCTCCAAATCAAATTGCCCGTGAGCGAAATCTTGGTTATCCAGTAGTCGTAGCCGCCATTGTTGTCGGGTACATCACCTGTTGCAGAGTTTGAAGTGCCGGCGATAAGCGCTCCATCGGTAGTCAATGCTATTCCGTAGGCCCGCTCTTCGCCAATACCTCCAAAAGTCTTTGTCCAAGTCAAGTTGCCAGCGCCGTCCAATTTAACCACCAAGTAATCATAAAAACCTTGGTTGCTGGTTACATCGCCATCGCTTGAAAAAGACGAACCGGCCACCAAAAAGCCGCCATCGCTGGTTTGGATGGCATCAAAAGCATAATCAGAGAGACTGCCACCGATATTTTTTTGCCAAAGGAGTGAGCCGTTGCTGTTGATTTTAAAAACCCAATAATCAAACTCGCCCTTGTTGTTGCTCAAGTCTCCATCGGCAGATTGGCTGTAGCCACCCACAACAAAACCGCCATCGCTTGTTGGTTGAATGCTTTCGGCACGTTCGTTAAGCGTACCACCATAAGTTTTTTTCCATAGGATATTGCCCACGGCGTCAAGCCGAAGCAGCCAGGTATCTTCCTGGCCGTGGTTGCCTGCAACTTGACCATCGAAAGACACAGTGCCTCCAGCTACAATGTACCCACCGTCGTCAGTCTGGAGCACGGCTGTCGCAATGTCGTTGTCCGCGCCGCCGTAGTTTTGCTGCCATTCCAGCTCGCCGAGGGAGTCGAGTTTCACCACCCAATAATCGGAAGCGCCCTTGTTTCCGGTCAAGTCTTGGTCAGCCGAACGAGCGTACCCAGCGGTGATAAAGCCGCCATCAGTCGTCCGCTGCATGTCATTTGCTACGTCCGACTTGCTGCCGCCGTAGTGTTTTGACCAGTCAATGAAGACGCATTCCTTTTGCTGCGCAAAAAGCTGGGCTGAAAATAAAATCAGTAAAAAACCAAACAGGCGAGGCATAAAAGACTGGTTTGTGTGAAAAATCGAGGCGAAATTAAGCAGATTCGGCTGCATTGGCGGGCTTGTTTGTGGGTCTGTCGTTTGGTTGCTCAAATGACTTCGGCCACCACGAAGATGCTGCCCCCCACGAAAATCAGGTCATTTGGCCCAGCCGACTGCTTTGCTGCGGCCAGCGCACGGCGAACCGAAGGATAAGCCTTGCCTTGGAGGCCCAATCCTGCCGCCTGTTGCGCAAGCAAAACAGCATCCAAGCCACGAGGGATATTTGCCTTGGCAAAATAATACCGTGCATCGGCAGGCAACATGGCGAGCACCTTCATGGGCGATTTATCGCTGACCGTCCCGAAGACGAAGTGCAGTTTTTGGTGAGGTATTTTGCCAATAGCCAGCATGGCCAGCCGGATGCCGTCTTCATTGTGGGCGCTGTCGCAAAGCACCCGAGGCGACTGGCTGATGAACTCCCATCTACCCATGAAATTGGAAAGTTTTTTCAGGTTAGCTAGCCCTGTTCGAATAGAAAGTTCTTTGAGTTTTGGGAACATGTGGGCAACAATCTCCATTGTTTGCAGCACGGTGGCGAGGTTTTTTTGCTGAAAATCGCCTAGGTGGTTCAATTCCAAATTGCTGAAACGCAGCTTTCCATTTTGAAAAACATCGTAAAAGACATGCGTATCGTTGGCTCGTTTCGGCGTAGCCGCAAAATGTTGGTTGGCAAAATAGATTGGACTACCCAATACCTTGGCTTTCTCAAGGAAAACAGCCTGTGTTTCGGGATGTGATTCACCTACGACGACAGGCACACCGGGCTTGATGATGCCAGCTTTTTCGCCAGCGATGAGTGGCAGCGTGTCGCCCAGCATGTTCTGGTGGTCGTATCCGATATTGGTGATGACACTGACAATTGGGGTGATGACGTTCGTGGAGTCGAGCCGCCCGCCTAGGCCCGTTTCTATGATGGCGATGTCCACTTTTTCTTTGGCAAAATAGTCGAATGCCAAGCCTACCGTCCACTCAAAAAAGGAAGGTTGTAGCTGCTCCGCAAATGCTCGGTTTGCTTCTACGAATGCAATTACATCCCGTTTTGGGATAAGTTCCCCGTTGATTTTAATGCGCTCCCGAAAGTCCCGATAGTGTGGCGAGGTGTAAAGCCCTGTTTTGAACCCAGCAGCTGTGAAGATGGCGGAGAGCATGTGCGCCGTGGAGCCTTTGCCGTTGGTGCCAGCGATGTGGATAGAGGGGAACTTTTGCTGAGGTTGCCCAAGGTGGGCACAGAGCGCAAGGGTGTTGCCGAGGTCTTTTTTGAAGGCCGCTGGCCCGATGCGTTGGAACATCGGTAGCTGCGCAAAAAGGTAGTCGAGTGTCTGTCGGTAGGATTTGATAGCGATTGCTGGTTGTCGAGGTGGCAATGGGTCACTGTTTTTCAAACGAGCGCAGGGCTTCGACTTGTTCGGTCAGGTCGGCTTCCATCAACTTAATGAAGTCGTGGAAAAGCGCCTTGGTTTGTTCTGCCTGTTTGCCGAAAGCACTGTCGTTCGCAGCAAGCGGGGTGGCTTTCGCTTTTTTCAAGCAAGCTTTTTGCTCGGCCAAGCGGTCATTGGCAATTGCTGAGATGTTGGTTTTATCTGCCAATTGGTTGATTTCAGCTTCCATGAGTTTGAGAAGGCCATCCCGAAGGTCGGTCATGCTCTGCACATCTGTTTCTTCCCAGGCAATCTCAAAACGGTAAACTAGCGTCTTGAAAAATTCCACTTCGCCACGCTGTATTTCGAACAACTGGAGTGGGGTCGCAGTACGTTGCGAGGATTCAGCCGTTTGTTGTCCAAAGGACAGAATGGGCAATGTGGATAAAAAAATCAGGCAGGCAATGGTTTGCTTCTTCATAAAAAACTGTTTTTTGTGCTTGCAACCCGGTTGGATGGCATCGGACAAAATTAATCCGAGTTCATGTAACCGCCAACTCTTATAATGTTTACTGAAAAACATTTCCCTAATTCTGTCACTGGCAAAGAACTTGACACGTACCTCGAAAAAGCCTGGTACCGCATGGGCTTGAGTATTTCCACTTGCCATTTCCTTTTTTTTGAAGACAGCCTTTATTCCCCAATTTGGCTTCGGATGCCCTTGGAAGGGCTGGTTTTTAGAAAAAGTCTGCTCAAAATATTGCGACAAAATCGCCTTCGGTTCCGAACATTGACAAGGCACGGGTTCATTGACGACGAAAAGGAGGCGCTTTACCAACGGTACAAAGTTAATTTCAAAGGCCGGTTGTCGGCGACTTTACGAGATAGCATTTTGGATGGTCAGCCCAACACCATCTTCGACACATTTGAGGTTTGCGTTTACGATGGTGACAAGCTTGTGGGGTTTAGTTTTTTTGACCTTGGCAATACTAGCTTGGCCAGCATCAAAGGGGTTTATGACCCCGATTATGCTCGGTACAGCTTGGGGATATACACCATGATTGAAGAAGTTCAATTTGGGATAGACTTGGGTTTCCAGTATTATTACCCAGGTTACATGGTGCCTGGATATCCCCGTTTTGATTACAAGCTGAGGATGGGCAAGCCGGAAGAGGTGCAGTTTTTTGACTTGAAAACCCAGGATTGGCAGGCTATGAGCAATTTTACCAGCCAAAACGTACCGGTCGGTGTGCTCACAGGCAAATTGAACATTTTGGGTCAAGGTTTGGTGAAGGCGGGAATTGCCGTTCAGATGCTTTTTTATCCTGCTTACGAAGCGAACAATTTCATTTATGAGCACGAGCGGCTTTTGGAGTCACCGCTTTTCTTGACTTTGTTCAACAACGTTTTCCCTAGGCCACGTTTCATCATCTATTATGACCTTTGGAGGGAAACCTACGTGTTCACCCATTGCATGCCCATCGAAGACCTTGGACTTTATTTTGAGTACACCATGCAATTTGACACAGAAGAAGCACGGCATTACCTGGATTTCATTTTGAAAAAGACCCAAATCATCGAAACTCAAAATCCCGAAACAGTTGTGAGGCTGGCAGTGGAAATTAGTAGGCTCATCAAGCCGCCTGGAATTCAGCAGGTTTTGAAATAGGGCAAAACAAAAGCCCGAAAGCATTGCCTCCGGGCTTCTTTAAATCAGAATTCTAGGATATTATTCTTCTTCCTGTGCGGCAGCTACCGGAACCGGAGCAACCTCCACTTTTGGAACTTCTTTTTTCGCTGCTACTTTGATGTCCAAGCCAGCGACCTTCGCACGGAAAGCGGCCTTTTCAGCAGACATCTTTTCAGCACGGGCAGCGGTCTTGACATCTTTGGCTGCGACGTAGTCTGTGTATTTCTTCATGGCCTCATCCTCTGAGAATGCGCCTTTTTCCACGCCACGCATTACGTGCTTGCGGTAGAAAATGCCCTTGAAGCGCAACATGGCCCGAACGGTTTCCGTTGGTTGTGCACCTTTTTGAAGCCAGTCGTAAGCTTTGTCGCCATCAAGTTCGATGGTGGCTGGTTGGGTCAGTGGGTTGTAGGTGCCGATTTTTTCAATGAAACGGCCATCACGTGGCGACCTTGCGTCAGCGATGACGATGTGGTAGAAAGGCTTTTTCTTTTTGCCCTTTCTTTGCAATCTGATTTTAACTGCCATTATTTTAAATGTTTGATAATGAGGGTTTTAAAAGCAGCCAAAGAAAAAATCTTGTAGAACATTCCCTTATAGCTTCCTCTAATCGCCTCGATTTCACCATCCCCACTTACCCTGAAAATCAGGCTGTGGGATTAAGCGGGCGCAAAAGTATGTTATTTATGTTTGAAATTGCGCCACCTGTTTGAAATAATTCAGGCTCAAACTTGATTTGCTGCCATATATTGGCGAAAATTGCACTCACTTAATGAGAATGTCCCCAGTAAATTCAAACCATTTTACCGATGCACACTACCTTTTGGACGATACTTCTGTCCACCTTGATTATTCCACTATTTTCACAAACACAGATTTCGGGCATTATCAACCAATACGCCAAGGTCAACGACGTTGAGCCATGCGAGGCTCGACTGACCGTTTCCGATGGCTCGTTTTTCGAGGCGGGCGACCAGGTTTTGTTGATTCAGATGAAAGGTGCAACCATCAACACCTCCAACTCAGGCAGTTTTGGCAATATCGAAGACTTGGGCGTGGCAGGTTTCTATGAAAGAAACGAGGTGCTCTCCGTTTCGGGCAACGACGTTTATTTGAAAAATGAGTTGCTGCATCCTTACAGCCCAGCGAATTCTTTGCAATTGGTGACAGTGCCGTCATATACTAATGTGGAAATCGTTGGTGACCTAATGGCCCAACCCTGGGACGGCCAGACTGGTGGGGTTTTGATTTTGGAAGCCGCCAATATTGATTTCCAAGCATCGATTGACGTAAGTGGTGTAGGATACCGTGGGGCAATACAGGCAGAAGTTGTTAGTGATTGCAGCTTTCTGACCAACGCCGATGGGTTTCACTATACGACCACCAATTGGCGAGGCTCTCCCAAGGGGGAAGGCATCGCCGATTTTGTGCAAGACAAGGAACATGGCCGGGGCGCACAGGCAAACGGCGGCGGTGGCGGCAACGACCACAATAGCGGCGGCGGCGGCGGCGGAAACATGACGACAGGCGGCAATGGCGGCAAGCAAAGTGTTGGTGGCTTTGGCTGTGATGGTGACTATCCCGGCAGGGGAGGCAAAGCTTGTCCTGACGAAACTGGCCGCATTTTCATGGGCGGCGGCGGCGGCTCTGGACACTTCGACGATACCGGTGCGGGCAGTTCGGGCGCCAACGGTGGCGGTATTGTCATTATTTCTGCTGAAACTATTGAAGGTAACGGCTTCTCCATATTTGCCAATGGCAACAAACCAACCATCGCTGGCGGTGATGGCGCAGGTGGGGGCGGTGCAGGTGGAACAATTTTGCTAAAAGCCAATTCCATGTCTGGCGGCCTAAACATTGAAGCAAAAGGTGGAGGCGGTGGTGATGTTAACAACTCAGCAGACCGTTGCAACGGTGCAGGTGGCGGCGGGAGTGGCGGCAGGCTTCTTACCAACTTGAGCAATTTGACCCAAATCAACTTGGATGGCGGCCAACCAGGGGTAAACACAGTTGCATCCGGCCAATGCAACGGCCCCTCCAACGGTGCCGAGGCAGGAGAAGCGGGCACTCAAGCCAATCTTGTGGCTATTCCCGTTTCACAAAATGAAATTATAGCAGTTGAAATAATCGAACAGCCAACTGATGTTCTCGCTTGCGTTGGGCTTCAAGTGGACATCAATTTTGAAGTTCAGGGCAACTACCTCGAATATCAATGGCAGTTGAACACAGGTTCTGGCTGGCAAAATGTCTCGAATTCGTCCATTTATGCTGGCTACTTGTCCCCTGACCTAACTGTTTTTAACGTGGTGCCGGCCATGGATGGGTTTCAATACAGATGCTTGGTCTCTAGCCCATGCATTTCAGCTTTTTACTCGAACGAAGTCACCCTTGAATTGACGAGCCTGCCCGAAGCAGCGTTCATCAGCATTCCGTTGGGAAATGGGAGTTACGAATTTCAAAACAACTCCCTCAACGCTACCTCTTTTGTTTGGGATTTCGGGGATGGGACAACGAGTGACGAACCTAATCCCACACACCTCTATGCAGATTTTGGTAGCTACATGGTCACATTGACGGCGACAGGGCCATGTGGCGAGGACGTCCAAACCTTCAATTTGAATGTCACAACCGTTCCCACCGCAAGTTTTTCCTTTCAAAACACTGGTTTGTGCGCTCCGCAATTGATGCAGTTTACCAACCTCTCATCCATTAATGCTACCGGATTTGAGTGGATGTTCCAGGGCGGAAACCCCAGTGTTTCTTTCGACGCTAATCCCGAAATTGCTTACAATATTCCCGGCTTGTTCGATGTGACATTGATTGCGTTTAATTCAGCGGGAAGCGATACCTTCAGCTTGGTGCAAGCCATTGAAATAGGTGGGCCACCGGTGGCCGATTTCGACCTTTCGGTGTCAAATTTGACGGTCAACTTCCTCAATTTAAGCCTAAATGCCAGCAACGGATTCCTCTGGGATTTTGGCGACGGTACCACTTCCGACGAGGAAAATCCAGTACACTCCTATGCCTCACAAGCGATTTTTGAGGTAACCTTAACCGTCTTCAACGACTGTGGCCAAGCGACCATCTCCCAATCGGTACCCACGGGAGCGCTGCCATTGGCGCATTTTTCGGCGGATTTTACAAGTGGCTGCACTCCGATGACTGTCCATTTCCAGAACCAATCCTCAGGAAGCAACCTCAGCGGATTTTGTGGGAATTTCCGGGTGGCACACCTACTTTTCAACAGTAGAAAATCCTACGGTAATCTACGCTCAACCGGGGCTTTACCCCGTCTTGCTGACTGTCACGAATTCGCTGGGCAGCCATACACTTGAGCAACTTGATTTTGTGGAAGCCCACCTTACGCCCGAAGCCAATTTCAGTTTTTTGGTGGATGAAAAAACGGTTTACTTCAGCAACTCAAGCATCGGGGGCACTTATTACAACTGGGATTTTGGCGATGGCAATACCAGCCAAGCCGTAAATCCGGTACACGAATACACCAGCGCTGGCACTTACGATGTAGCCTTGACCACCGGGAACCTAAATTGCGGAAGCGCCATTGCTTACCAAGTTTATCTGGAGCCTTCGGCAACGGGTGAGGTTGGGCAAACGATGCAAATGCTGATTTATCCGAACCCTGCCAAGGAGTTTTTCACGGTTTATTTGCCCCGAAATGGCCGACCGGCCACCAAACTGCGACTGCTCGATTCAATGGGTAGGACTTGTCAAGTTCTTGATTTTCAAGAAGATAGCATGGAAGTGGAAATGCTGGGTTATTCTCCTGGTGTCTATTTTATTGAAATTTCGAGCAATGAAGGGACTGTTATTTCAAAACTGGTTAAGCTGTGATGGGAATCCGTTTTTTCCGTTTTTTGAAGAAAGCAAAAGCCGCAATTCCCAATGCCGCAACAACTCCCCAACCCCAGATTGGCATTCCATCGTCCTCGATGGGAGCCATGTCCCCGACCGGAATAAAGGCAGCCCAGTAGAGTGGGTGGGAGGCGTTTGAACCTTTTCGCCTTTTCAAAAATTTCAATTTCGCTTGCCGCAATGCCCTATCTTTCGAGTCGCCCGCCTTCAGGTTCTCGTAAAAAAGCTGCATGATTTCAGAGGAGGCAAAGTCGTCAATGCTCCAGAGCGTGGTCACGATGCTGGCCGCCCCGGCGTAGGAAAAGCCCCTCGCCAAACTGACGATGCCCTCGCCCCGCTGCAATTCGCCAATGCCCGTCTCACATGCACTCAGCACGACGAGCGCCGCCTTGATTCGCATGGAGTAAAGGTCTTTCACAAAAACCAGCTCGTTTTCAACGGAATCAATCGTCTGGAAGAATGCCAGGTAGGAATATTCACCGTGTTCATCGTTGGATTTTGCATGGACGGCCAAGTGCAAGATGCCCGCATCAGGCGCAGCTCGCAAAAAGTTTTGCTCCGTGGCCGCCGAGTCTAGGTAGATTTTTCCACCCATGATTCGTTGGATGTTCACGGCTTCCGGCTTGTTATACTTCAAGTTGCCAAGCACGGCACGCCAAGGGTCGTTACTCCGCAAATTCAGGGAATCGCCGACGTAGGAGGGAGCAAACCCCACGAAGCCGCCCTGCTTCCAACTGGCGTTCCTGCTAACCATTTCCTTGTGCAGTGTGGCTGAATAGCTGTAGCTGAATTGGAAATGTTTTATCAAGTAATCGTGCGTATCAAAACTTCCATAATCATCTGGCGGTGAGGCCAAGAGTGCATCGAAAGGAAGGTAGCCAAGCATCCCACCTGGCAGGATAACCACCTGATTGCCAGTTAATTGTGAGCGTATTGGTTCGAAGATGAGTTGATAGAGTTCGAAACCGAGGTTGGCGTATTTTTGGCTCAAGAATTCCACTTCCTTGCCCGCCGGATTGTATTGGTAAATGCTGTTTCGGAACTCTTCCACCCATACTTCCAGCGGAAATTCCTTGGGCATGGTCACCACTTCAAATTTTTTCTCCGCAATGACGAAGGCAAAAATGTTTTCCTCCCCAACAAAATAGCCGACCATGTTCTGCCCAGGCCGCAACAGTTTTTCTTGGATTTCCGGCACTTTGACCACTTCTGGCGCATATTTCAGGGTAAAATAGCGAGGGTAATCCACCCGTAGGGCTGCCATCATCCGGGCGTATTTTTGTTGAAGGTCAAAGACTTGGTTGTTCAGTGCTGCCAATCTTTGCTGGTCTGCGGCTGCACCTTTCAATTGTTCCTCGAACACTTGTTTTTCAAAAAATGCCAAGTCAATTTTGGCCTTCCGCTCGGCCTCCAACAGGCTGTCGGGCAGCTCAGAAAACCTTCCAGCATGGACTGATTGCAGTGCTTCCAACAGCAGTGTGGCGTTGCTTCTCTCCTATTTTGTAGGTTGCGTCAGCTTCGTCGAGCCATTTTCGAAATTTGGATTCGGCATAAAAACCTTGCAGCAGCTTTCCTTTCTTCTCCAAGATTTCCAGCAGGGTAAGCGGCGAATCTACTTTGTCAAAACTAAACCCATTCGCTTTTGTGTAGCCGAGCGACAGCATTGCCGAGTCACAGTAGGACAGGGCAAGCTCAGTTTCATCTGCACTGGCAAGGGCCAGTTTGCAATAAATCTGGGCAATGTCGGGGTGCTGGGTTCCGAGGATTTCCTTGGTAATCAGTAGTGCTTGCTGGAAATTTTGGCCTGCCTGTTTAAAATTGGATTTTAACAAAAGGACATTCCCGATGCGGGCAAGCGAGTTGGCTATGTCCAGGTCCTGCTTGTCGGGATGCTTACGCACCACGCCAAGTGCCTCATTGTAGAATTTCAAAGCCGACTGATAATTGCCCAATTTTTCAAAATAATAGCCCAGGTCGTTTTTGTACTCCGCAAAATCTGCCGGATCGCCTGCTGGCAACGTTTCAAAAATCAGGATGGCTTTGTTGTACCATTCGTATGCCTTGTCAAAATCCTTTTTCAGGAGGTAGGTGTCGCCGAGGTAATTGCAGGTGCGGGCAACGAGATGGTTGTTTTGCCCGAAAAACTTAAGCCGGATGCCGTAGGCTTTTTGAAAGAACGCTAGGGCCTTGTTGATGTCACCCCGACTTAGCAGCAAATTGCCCGAGTTGGCGTAAATATTGGCGACGTCAGGGTGGTTTTGCCCAAGGTCTTTTTCAGTGATTTTTAAGGCATTTTCAAAGTTCTCGAGCGCTGTTTGGTAATCGCCACGTACGTTGGCCACTGCTCCAAGGTTGTTGTAAAGTGCAGCGAATTCGGGGGTGGTTTTTGGCAGCATCTTGTTGTAAACTAACAAGGCCGTGTCAAAATACGATTTTGCTTCATCGTAACGGTCGAGCCGCAGGCATGCTGTTCCAAGGTTGATGTAGTTGTTGCCAGTAGCAAGGTCGAAAAGGCCAAGTTCGGCCCGGTTGTAGTTGAGCGCCTCCTTGTAATGCTCGAATGCCAGTACATAATCGCCCATGTTTTCATGGATGATGCCGATATTGTTCAGGTTTTCAGCCACGCCGGGCAGGTTCATGCGCCGATTTATGGACAGGCTCTTATTTAGGTAGTTAAGGGCCAGTTCGTATTTTCCGGTGGTTAGGAGGTAAATGCCGTAGCTGTTGTAAGCTTTCGCAAGCTCGGGGTGGGTGGGGTAGAGGTGCTTTTCCGCCACTTCAACGGCTCTTTTTAAGTTGAATTCACCTTCGTTAAACTTGCCCTCTCTTCTGTAATAAATACCTATGCCACGGTAGGCAGATGCAATTTTTTCAAATGGCACTGGCCTTTGGTTTTGGTAAATATTCAATGCTTTTTTGCGAAAAAGGATGGCCTTCGTGTTATCAGGGATTTTGCTCAGGCTGTCTGCTACTACCTCATACTTTTTGGCTAAGGCAAGTTCCGAACCTTGGCCTAGCAGCAGGTTGGCCATCAAAAAAAGCGTAAGGGTGGTAAGCGTTTGTTTCATGTTCCTACGAGGACAGTATGTCGTTCAGGGGGCTGATTTTTCTTAAAATGTTGAATATCTGGCAGTTGCAATCAACGTGCCTTCTTGGTCAAAAATTGCAAGCTGCACTAACCCAACGCTTTTTTCCTCAAAATCAAGGGTTGTAAATTGACCGCCAACTACTTTTTGCTGGTGAAAAAGTCGGCCAGATTCATCGAAAACTTTCAGCAAAACGGCATGCTTAAAGCTGGTCAAATCCAATGTGATGGCACCATCCGTAGGGTTCGGGAAGACCGATAATGAAGGTGGAGCAAAATTGGTATCCCTTGCAACCGAGTAATTGTCAGAAACCAGTTGGATTTCAAAAAACATGCTATCGCCTTGCAAAAGATTGATTTCCAAGGTCTTAGTTGAATAGCCTGCTTGCGTAGCTATCAGTGTGTAGCTTCCCTCCAGCATTCCTCTTTTAAAAAAACCGGTCAATCCCGTGTCAAGCGTATCCTGTAATTCCGCGATTTCGACTGAAGCGTTTAGCAGCGGAATCCCGGTCAGGCTGTCCTTCAAGACGCCATAAATCCTGGCCGCCCGTGTGTTGTTGAAAGCCCAGACGTAAAGCCCGTCCGTCCGGTTTCCTCCGATTATTTTGCCCGAAGGAAAATAGGGGCAAGCCGACCAGAGTCCATTGAACCCACCACTTTGGCCAGGCCAGGTGTCGTAATACCCGACTTCCACTGGAACTGTTGCGTCGGCGATGTCAAGCACCCTCATCCCCTCCGTGTTGTGGGAGACGAAGCAAAACTCGCCTCTGACGTAGGGGTTGTGGGCGAGGCTGGACGAATTGGCGGTGTACTGGGCTACTTCGAAGGCATTTTCAACGTCTTCGATATTGAAAACCCTGGCAGGGTAGCCGTCCTGTTCATCGGCTACAATCAGGAATCGGCCATCCTCCGTCGTTGAAGAACTGTGAGTGTTTTTTCCGTTGTAAACAATGGTTCCAACGATAGCAGGGCTTGTTTTATCTGTAATGTCAACGATGTCAATTTTCGTCTCATAAATAGCTGCCGCAAACATCAAGTTGCCACGGATATGTGCATCGTGGATATAGTAGCCGGGCGCATAAACGCCTACCTCCACAGGGGTTTCAGGCTCGGAAACATCAAGGATGTGAACGCCTTGCGTCGTGGATGTCCCCATGACGTAAACAAACGGTTCGTCGTTGTCAATTGCCTTTTGGATAATATGGCCCGTGGTAAAAGTAGCTGTGTAGTTCGTAACTAGGTGCAAACTGTCAGGCAAAAAACTCAGGTCTATCACTTGCATGCCATGACCTGTGCCTTGCACGTCGGTGACAACGTAAGCGTAATGTCCGATGACCGTGATTTCCCGCCAATTGGTAATTGGACCTGGCACAAAGCCAAGCTCAGTGAGGTCGCAAGTGTCACTGATGCAATAAACTGCGGTACCAGTTTTTGCGCCGACGAGCGCAAATTCCGTGCTATCAGGTGCAATGTATGCCCATGAGCCTGAATAGCGGGTGTCGCCTCTGTTCACCTGCCCAAGAAGCTCAACGTTTAGTGCGTTTTGCCCACTTGCCCAATTTGAAAAAATGAAAATAATATAAAAACAGTTGCAGCAATGGCGCATCGGAGGTGTAGTTTTTTACAAAATGAAATTCAAAGCGAAAGTAGCGAATTGCCAGACAAATGCAGCGTTAAGCTGAATCATCCGCATTTTTCAATCAAAAAACAAAATTATCCAGCAACTTTGCGCAACAAATTTTTTCAAAAAATCTAAACCAGCAAGCGCTTGAAAGTACTCGTAACCTGTCCACCGATGCTCCGCCTGATTGATGAGTTCCGGCCCGAATTTGAGTCAAAGAGCATCGAACTTGTAACGCCCAACGTGGTGCAAACCTTGACTGAAGAAGAACTGATGGACATCCTGCCTACGGTGGATGGCTGGATAATTGGCGATGACCCGGCAACAGAACAAGTTTTTCAGGCTGGCAAAAACGGCAACCTAAAAGCTGCAGTAAAATGGGGCGTAGGGGTGGACAACGTAGACTTCGAAGCGTGCAAGAAGTTGGGCATCCCAGTCACCAACACCCCTCTGATGTTCGGTGAAGAAGTGGGAAGTTTGGCCACCCACTACGTCATCGGCTTGGCTAGGCAAACTTTCCTGATAGACAGGGGCGTTCGGGCAGGCCAGTGGCCTAAACCTCCGGGCATTTCACTAATGGGCAGAACCGTTGCGCTAATTGGATTTGGTGACATCGGCAAATCAACAGCCAGGATGCTAACTGCTTTTGGACTTGATGTCAATGTGTACGACCCATTCGCTAGTCGAACGGACGAAGACGAGATGAAATTCCGGTTTTACACCTTTCCCACCAAACTTGAGCTTGCTGACTTCGTGGTGGTTACCTGCTCGCTGACCTCTCAGACCAAGCACTTGATCAATGCCGAATCAATCGCCTTGATGAAGGATGATGTGCGAATTGTCAACGTCTCAAGGGGTGGCATCATAGATGAAACGGCACTAGTTGAAGGGTTGAAATCTGGCAAGGTGCATTCCGCTGCTTTGGATGTTTTTGAAAATGAACCATTACCGCTCGATTCGCCCTTGCGTGAGCATGAACGCTGTATTTTGGAACGCACAACGGGTCCAACACAGTGGACGCCGTCCGCAGGGCCAGCCAGCAAGCCATGAAAAACTTGTTTGGTTTTTTGGACTTGGATTGAAATTGATTTTTATGGCAAAAAATGTATTTATTACGGGTGTGCTCGGAGGTATTGGTTCAGCATTAGCCAAGGCTTTCCGAGAGAGTGGGTTCTACGTCTTCGGTGTGGACATGCGGGAGGATTTCAACGGGCATTGCGACCGCTTCCTTCATTTCGATATCCATCAATTTGTTCGGGATGCAAGCTATCGCATCAGGTTCACCCAGATTTTTGACGAGGTCATGCCGCATTTGGATGTTTTGGTGAACAATGCCGCTGTCCAAAAAATTGACAAATTAGAGAACATCAAGCTTGAAGATTGGCAGGAAACTCTCAACGTAAACCTAACGGGGCCGATGCTTTTGAGCAAGATTTTTTTGAACCGATTAGAAGCTAGCAACGGCAGCATCATCAATATCGCAAGCATCCACCAGCAGTTGACCAAGCCAGGGTTCATCAGCTACGCAACTTCAAAAAGCGCCCTTGTCGGTCTCACCAAGGCAATGGCCGTAGACTTAGCGGGTCGGGTGCGAGTCAACTCCATCAGCCCTGCTGCCATCGAAACGGATATGCTCCGAGCTGGTTTCAACGACGATGAAACAGCGATTGACGAGCTTCGCAAAATCCACCCGGTGCAACGGATTGGCTATCCAAACGATGTGGCTAAACTTGCGCTATTCCTGGCTTCACAGAATACGGGTTTCATTCACGGCGCTAATTTTTTACTGGATGGTGGCATCAGTTCTGTTTTGAAGGACTTATGATTAAGTAATTGATAATCAGTCGTTTATTTTTAAAAAGCATAAAATTTTCAACATGGCAAGACCACAGGGAGCCCTTTTTGGATTGAATCTTTTAGAAAAAAATGGGCTTGGGAAAAAATTGGAAGAAGCAACGGACTACTTCAGGTGGCGACGGAAATTTGCCAAACAGTTGCTCCATTTCAAGGATATTCACCGTGGCCAAGATTGCTTTATTATTGGAAATGGCCCTTCGCTCAAGCACATGGACCTTGCTCCGCTGCGTGATTATTACAGTTTTGGGCAAAACAAGATTTTTTTGCTTTTTGACAAGGTTGACCTCAACCTCAGCTACCTCGTTTCGGTCAATAAACTAGTCATTGAGCAAAGTGCTAGGGAGTTTGAGGCCATGAAATGTCCTGTCTTTCTATCGTATAGTGCTGCAAAAGGGGTGGTTGCTGAGCAGCCAAACATTCAACGACTGCACACAATGAACCTTTGGAGCTTCTACGAAGATATTTCGCAGCCCATCTGCGAGGGCAATACTGTAACCTTTGTTTCTTTGCAAATAGCCTACTACATGGGATTTAGTCGAGTTTTTTTGATTGGAGTTGACCACAGTTTTAAGCAAACTGGGCAATCTCACGAAACCCAAGTTTACAAAGGTGACGACGAAAACCATTTCCATCCTGACTACTTCAAGGGACAACAATGGCAATTGGCGGACGTTTACGGTTCAGAGATTTCTTACCACCTTGCCAACTATTTTTATAGGAAAGATGGTCGTCAAATTTTTGATGCGACCGTTGGTGGAAAACTGGAAGTGTTCCCGAAGATTTCCTTTGAGGAGGCGCTAAAAATGGCTAAAAAGAGGTAGCGCCAAAAAATAATTTTCATTTTTATTCCATTCATTTTAAAAATAATATTCTGTAAGCCCCTCGGAATAGCTTGTTTGAAAAGGAGGATTTCTGTAAATCGTGAGCTTGTGATTTGCAGGTAATATTTAATGTGATTGGGTTTTATATTCTAAAGAAGGAGATGTATTTTTGCATCAAACTCATCACTTACACACAGAATGATCCTGAAAATGCCAGTAACTGCTTTAGAACTTAACAAACCGATTCCCGTGATCAAAGCGCTAATCGTTGAAGATGAAATTAAGAGCATGAACAACCTCAAGAACCTTTTGGCCAAACATTGCCCAGAAGTTGAGGTAATTGCTGATGCATTGAGCGTTGAAGAGGCTTTGGAAAAGTTTGATGTCGCTGATTTCAAGCCAGATGTTGCATTTCTAGACATTAACCTGCCAGATGGTTTGATTTTTCAGCTGCTGGATGAGTTGCACCCGGTTGATTTTGAAGTAATATTCATCACCGCCTTTAACGAGCATGCAATTCGTGCCTGCCAGTACAGTTCGATTGGCTACATCATGAAGCCAATTAATCCAGATGAATTGGTACAGGCTGTAAGCCGTATTCGGGTGCATCGGGCTGAAAAAATAGAAGAGCGTCTTGACTTGTTCAATAAATCATTGTCAAACCCCAACTCGTTTGAAAAAATGAGTATTTCGGCAATTGATGGAATTTATTTCGTAAATATCAAAGATATTGTCAGATTTGAGGCTGAAGACAATTACACGCACATTTTTTTTATAAACGGAGACCGCATCACTGCCTCGAAGACCATCAAGGCTTACGAGGACATGCTCCAGATGCTGAACTTTTATAGGGTTCACAAACGCCACGTTATCAATTTGAACTTCATGCGGAAATTCATTAAAGGCGAAGGAGGTTATTTGGTGATGGAAGATGGTAAAAAAATTGAAGTGTCGAGGAGAAGGCGTCCGGCATTCATGGAGCAGATGAGAAGGTTGGAAGAAGCAATTTAGTTGGAAACTTACACATACAAACACGACAAGTTTTAGTGTTGGTGGGAGGAATTTTGGAGCAAGGAAGATGATTTTTGAGAAGAACTACACCTTTGGCTGGATTTCAGCTTTTATTTTAGGGGAAAGTTTTGTGAAAACTCAGAAGTCGCTATCTTTGGAACCAGAGAACGCACACACTTTTACTGTCAGCTAAAGCGAGAGACACTATGAACTTTGCATTTTTCACACAAAACCTTGATGCTATGGGAAAGACTACAAAAAAGAAGAACTTGTTCGAATTGGACGATCTGAATCAAATCAAGAAAGTCGAAATGGGCGAGTTTATTGGGGGCAACGAGAAAATAAGCGAAAACAAGAAAAAAGGCTTTTTTGCAGGTTTTTTTGGCCCAAGCCCTTGCTTAGGTGACTTGCCGCAATAATCTCCGGTCAAAAATATCTATTTCTTACGGAAGCTACAAAAGAGGCTGCACTGCAGATGTGATGCCTCTTTTGTCGTATTTGTAACGGGCGGTTATTACAATTTACATTCTGGAACACTCACTGGAAACACCATAGCGATGATTCACACCTATCCTGATACAAATGAGGATAAAGTTAAATTGGAATCCACTTTGCACCTAATAGACGAACGCCTTCAAAGGCTCACCACCTTGGACAAATTGGCTTCTCAGTTAGTTTTTACAGATATTTCGAAGGCGCAGAAATACCTCGCTGAGATACTTCAAATACTTCAAGACTACGACCAGCCTGATTTTGTGCTGAACTACAACCTCAACATGGCCCTTGTTGAGAACCAGCTCTACAATTTCAATCTTTCAGAAATACACTTCCGTCTAGCGCTTGAAATCCTTGGCGAACGAGGCGATGTAAATCAGTTGGCCGAGACCTATATTGACTATGCTGGTACGTTGTTGAACCTAGATCAACCTGACCGGGCTAGGTTTTATCTCAACCAAGCCACCAAATACCTTGAGGCTTTCCCTGACAACCGCCTCAAAGTTCGTTTGATATGCAGGGAGGGCTTTTTCCACCTAAAATTCTCCAATTACCCAAAGGCACTCAAGGCTTTCCTTGATTGTGAACTCGAAGTACAAAACATTGCTGAAACGGCAGACTTAAAGGACTATCATTTTTTTACTTTGATTCAAAGTGGACTTGGTACTATTTACGGCTTGCTTAATGAATCAGAGCGCAGCGTCCAGGCCTATTTGAATGTTGTCGAACTTTGCGAACAGAAAGGAATGAGGTCGAGGCTTTCTTGGCATTACTTGAATGTTGGCAATGGCTACATGGCCATGCAGGACTATGAAAACGCAAGCTTATTTTTCAAAAAAGCTATCAAGGTTGTGGACGACCTTAACCAGCAGACGAGGGCGCTTGCCTATGCCAACCTTGGTTATTGTTACCTCAACAAGCGGCAGTTTCATGAAGCACTTGAGCTTTTCACCACTGCTTACCCATTGTTTAAGGATAGAAAAGAGAAAAACTTAGCCAATATCGAATGGTGGCGAGGAAAAATCTACGAAGAGCAAAAGGCAAAGAAAGCATTAAAGCACTATTTTAAGGCGTTGGAGTTTGCTAAAAAAGGCCAAGAATACCGGCAAGCAACCGGAATTTTGAAAGATATAGCTGATTTGTATGCCAAGGAAATGGACTTTAAAAACGCCTTTGACTATCAGGTTTTGTACAATCAAGCCGTTGAGCGCTTTATGTTTGATGAGAGGGACAATCAGATAAGAGAGATGGAAATCCGCCATACTGCCGAACAAAAAGAGAAGGAAGCAGAGATGTTCAAGTTGCAAGCTGCTGGGCTTCAGTTGAAAGCACTTCGAGCACAAATGAACCCCCATTTTGTATTCAACGCTCTAAATTCGGTACAAAATTACATCACATCCAACGATACAACGCAGGCAGCAAAGTATCTGGCGCAGTTTGCGCATCTAATGAGACAGAGTCTTGAATATTCGGAATTGGAGGTAATTTCTTTAGAAAAAGAAATTGAGTTTTTGAGGAACTACATTGAAATAAACATGAACCTTCGATTTGAGGACCAGCTCAAATACGAAATCAATATTGATGAAGACATCGAAGAAGATATTTACGGAGTTCCAACAATGATAATTCAACCCTATGTTGAAAATGCCATAGAACACGGCATACGATCAAAACGGAAAGGAAGCATCAAGATTGACTTCCGGCTCTTCGATGAAAACACCATTCTTTGCGTGGTAGAGGATGATGGTATTGGTCGCGAAAAAGCTAGGGAACTCCAAATGAAAAACCCCAGTTTTAAAGATCACAAGTCAATGGGAACCCGGATTACACAAGAAAGGCTACAAATTCTTCTCCGAACTAGAAATATGGATCAAAATGCGGTGGAAATCTACGATTTAGAAGAAGAAAATTCCGGCAAGGCACTCGGCACTAAGGTAGAAATCCTGATACCGATAATGGAAATCCAGATGAAATAGTAAGAATTCAAGAGAATTCTGAGGCAGCTTCTTTTACATTAAAAAATTAAAAGATATATTTGCCACAGTTTTCTCATAGTATGTTTGTTTAATCTTCCTGCACCTTATGTCCCTCCTGGGGTGCGGGAATTTTTTTTTGTGCCTTGCCGGTCGTTGTGTGTATTTTCTCAAATATTGCCTAGTGCTTTCTCAGCCTTAATTTCTTTCTAAGTTCTTTGTGCAAAGATAGAGGTAAAATGAATATTTTTCCGGTAATCGAAAAAAACTACCGTTCCTCAAAGAATCCTACCGTTCCCTCGGAGAAACTGCCAGTGCGTAAATGTACCTTTTTTTCAAAAGATGTAGGGTGTAACTTTGTTTCAAGTTTTCTCATAGTATGTTTAATTTTCCTACACCTTTTTTACCTTCTGGGGTGTAGGACTTTTTTTTATAAATTTGGCTACCCTAACCTTATAACAAAGTTGCAATCAAAGATAATTTTGTTTAGGAAATGCACCCCTTACTAGAAGGGCTAGTGTGAAGTTTGTAGTAATACCGAATTGAAGTGCTGGAAACCAGATTTTTTGCTTGAAGATTCGTTCCTCCCTTTTCCATTTCCATGCCAGATGATTAAAAATGAAGAAAAAAAATATCTCTTTTCTACTGAAAATGAGTGGGCTTGGGTGCGATTCATGTTTCCAAACTCCAAAATTGCAGCTTTTAGAACATTACAATTTACCATTTTCTAAATCAAACCGACCGTTCCCTTGTAAAACCGACCGTTCCCTAAACGGTGCTTTTTTATGAATACAATACCTGTTCCTTTGCACTGTGTAGTTTTCTCATAGTATGTTTAGTGCTCCTACATCAGCCTTAAGCCTCCCTTGATGTAGGAGTTTTTTTTTCCTAATTCTTGGCAAAAACCTCAAACTTAAGTTCCAGCCTGTTTCCTTTTTCATCAACTAAAGTGATTTTGTGTTTTCCTGCCGGTGGGTTCAGTTCCAGTTCATGAAAGGTTTTGGTCAGGCCAATGTACTCATTGTCCAAATGCCAGTAAACTACTGTGGATGGATTACGATGTGCCATTTTGAAGACGGTTCGGCTAAGATTCCCATCAAGGTCCAACGGTATGTAGATTTTAGCCCCTTTCCGAGGGTAAATCATTTGCATCAATCCTGATGACTTCTCATCATTTATCTCGCAATCCTTCCTAAAAGCTGGCAATGATACGTAACCTGGGTTCTTCATCTTGAAGTAATACTCTTCCACAGGGGGCAACACAAACCAAGGCACATTCTGCATTGCAGAAGGAGTCTCGCAACTGCTGTTAACTTGCCATTGGTTGGCATTGTCCAAATGCACTATTTGATGGTAAGGGCATGGTGGGGCGTTTATTCCCTTTTCATTCACGTACACCGTTTCTTTTTCACAGTAATCCAGTGCTGGGAACCCACTTTGCTTACATACTGCCATTTTTTTCATTGCATCGAAGGGTGGATCAAACCACTTGGAAGCGGGCAGCATATTGAAAACATCAAATAAGATAGGAGCCGCGGCATACACCCCAACAAGACCTGGTCTGCCTTCTCCATCAGCATTACCAGCCCAAACACCTACGACATAATTGGGTGATACGCCGACGGCCCAAGCATCCCGAAACCCGAAACTGGTGCCAGTTTTCCAAGCAATGCGTCGGCTGGACTCAAACCGCTCCCATTCACCTTGGGTTGTTGGACGTTGAACCTCCTCCATTGCCTCGAAACTAAACCATATTGCATCTGCTGATAATAGTGGGGCATCCTTTGCCAGCTTATCAAGTTCTTTAGCAGAAGTCTCTACCAAATAGTTAGGCTTGTGGAATTCATTGGACCGATACTGTCCGGCGTTTTTATAAAAATTGCCAAGTGTACGTGCCATGCCACTGTAGGCACTGGTTAGATCCCAAAGCGAAGCCTCAGCACCACCAAGCCCCAGCGTAAGGCCATAGTGATTGGGTGGCTTTGTAAGCGTTGTGAGGCCGAGCTTTTTAAGGTTAAAATGAAATTTTTCCACGGTAAAGTCTTGCAGCATTCGGATAAATGGAACATTCAACGAATGGGACAGAGCCTTGTCGGCAGGAACCACGCCATCATAGGTTTCCATGAAATTCTCAGGTTTATAGCCGCTAATTTGTGTGGGGATGTCGGTGATGAGGCTTTTGGGCAAAATTTTACCCTCGTTCAACATCATGGCATACAAGAACGGTTTGAGGATACTTCCCGTACTCCGAGGTGCTTTGATGATGTCCACGTCCTCTCCATTTTCTGGGCCGGTACTTGGTGCGTTGCCGATATAGGCCAGCACGTTTCCAGTCTCCACCTCAAGCACGATAATGGCCAAATTGTGGATTTCATTACCTTTCAGGTTGATGCTTTTTCGCTGGGCAAGTTCAGTAAGCCGAACTTGGAGTGCAGGGTCAATCGTCGTTTTTAGCTTTGTGAACTGCTTGCCATCTTTCTTGAAATTTTCGGTAAAAGCTCGGTTCAGCAAATGCGGCGCAAGCCTTGGCAATGGGTGAGGCTTGTCAGGTAATATTTCATCAACCGCCAATTGATAGGTCATCTGTTCAATTTCACCGTCTTGCAGCAGGCGATTTAACAGGCGATTTCTTTTATTGAAAAGTGCATTTCGGTTACGCCCCGGGTGTATCAAGCCAGGACTGTTTGGCAGCACGGCCAGTGTGGCTGCCTCTCCCCACGACAAGTTTTCTGGCTTCTTGCCGTAATAACGCCAAGCGGCGGCGTCCAGTCCCACCACATTGCCACCGAAGGGGGCATTTGAAGTATAGAAAGCCAATATCTCTTGCTTCGTGTACTTGATTTCAAGGCGGGTGGCAAGGACAATCTCAATCAATTTTTCAAAAACCGTCCTCGATTTGCCCTTGCGAGCCAGTCGTATTACCTGCATTGACAAAGTACTTGCACCACTGACCACTCGTTGATTTCGAAGATTTTGTCGCATGGCCCGTGCGAATGCCAACGGATCGAATCCAGGGTGGGAAAAAAAACGCCGGTCTTCAAACGCTACAATTGCTTTTTGAAACTTATCTGGAACGGATGTCATGTGGGGAAATCGCCACTGGCCATCTGCCGAAATTCTTGCACCCAACAGGCTGCCGTCTTTTGCTTCGAGCACCATGCAGGTTGGGTCATTGAAAAGTGGTTCAGGCAAGCAAAACCAATAAAAAGCCAACAATACGACGAGCAAAGCCCAAAGCTTGAGCCGGTGCTTTTTGAAGAAAATAGCAAGCTTCTGTGTGATTTTCCGAAGCTTCATGGGTAATGAAATTGGCTCATTTTCAATTTTCGGACATCAATCGCCAAAACAAACGCTCAACGACCTAGCCGTTCGAACAAGGTAATGGTCCTTTGACAAAATGTTGTAACTGCTGATGGCTTCTTCGATGTTTACACTTGAAATCGTGTTGTTTTTATAGGTGACCATTTTTCCAAAGTCACCGTTTTGTATCAGTTCAAATGCCTTCACGCCCATAGTTGTGGCCAAAATTCGGTCAAAGGCGATGGGTGTGCCACCACGCTGGACATGGCCGAGGATGGTCGTTCGGACCTGCGCCGGACAACCACTTTCTTCAATTTGTTGCTTCAAGTAATTGGCGATACCACCCAATTTAATGTGCTCGTCACCGATGTCTTTCGATTTTTCTCCAACAACGTTGCCTAGTGCTGGTTTTGCGCCTTCAGCAATGACTATGTTCACAAAGCCCCTGCCTTTGGCGTACCGCTTGTTGATTTTTTGCAATACCTTTTTGATGTCGTAGGGTATTTCAGGGATGATACAAATTTCAGCGCCACCGGCCAATGCCGTGTGCAAGGCTATCCATCCTGCGTCCCTGCCCATCACTTCCATGACCATCACCCGGTGGTGGCTCTCCGCCGTGGTTACCAACCGGTCAAGGCTTTCTGTTGCAATTTGTACAGCGGTACTGAACCCGAATGTGAGGTCAGTAGCCGAGAGGTCATTGTCAATTGTTTTGGGTACACCTATTATATTAAGTCCACGTTCAAAAAGTACCTGTGAGATTTTTTGGCTACCGTCACCACCAATATTAACCACCGCATCGAAGCCAAGGTCTTGAATTCGTTTTACCAATCTGGCGCTGATATCGGTGGTTGTCCAAGTCCCATCTGGCTGCTGGACAGGGTAAGCGATGGGATTTCCCTTGTTCGTCGTTTTGATGATGGTTCCACCACGCACATGGATGCCTGCCACCTTTGCTTGGCGTTAATTTCATGATTTGGGTCGGTTCATTTAGTACCTCCGTTGAACGCCTCGATGCTTCCGTAAACTTCGTAGCCGCCATGTTTTCTTGCTGATTTTACTATGGCACGGATAACCGCATTCAGTCCGGGACAATCGCCACCACCCGTGGCAAGAAGGATTTTTTTCATAAAATTGGAAAGTCTGTTTAATTTTCGCTGCCAAACTATCAAAAAAACTGCGTTCGATACATGGACGCTAACCATCTCACATGAAAATAGCTGTTTTCCACGGGTCGTTCGACCCCATTACTGTTGGCCATGTCAGTTTGGTCAAACGGGCCTTGCCGCTTTTCGACAAAATCATTGTTGCTGTGGGCATCAACTCACAGAAACAAAATCTTTTTGATTTGGAAAAAAGATTGGATTGGCTAAATGACGTTTTCCAGCACGAACCCAAGGTTGAAATCGCTCAATTTGAGGGGCTGACCGCACATTTTTGCACCAAAATCGGAGCAAAGTACTTGTTGCGGGGCTTGCGCAATGCCTCTGATTTTGACTACGAAAAAACCATTTCACAGCTCAACCACATCGTTGGCAATGACTTGGAAACGGTTTTTCTCATCAGCTTGCCCGAATTCTCGCACATCAGCTCGACCATCGTGCGTGAATTGATAAAAGGACATGGAGATGTAAAGCAGTTTGTGCCAAAGGAGGTAGTTTTGTGATTTTTAAGCATAAAATCATACCATGCGCTACCCCTGGATTCTCTTCGATGCCGACGACACCCTCTTCGATTTCAAGCGCAGTGCTCGACATGCGCTTGCTCAAACGCTGGAAGACCATAAAATTGAAGCAAGTGAGACCCATTTTCAAATCTACGAAACCATCAACCACGAGGTTTGGTTGGCATTTGAAAGACTCGAAATCACCGCAACTGAGCTTCGCAAAATCAGGTTTGAGCGTTTTTTAGAGGTCATCGGTGAGTACCGAGACCCACTTGAGCTAAACAGGTATTACCTTAATCTTTTGTCTAAGACCCGCTTCATGCTTGACGGAGCAATAGACCTTGTGGAGTCGTTGCACCAAAAAAACTACCGTATGGGACTGATAACCAACGGGTTGAAAGAAGTACAGCGCCCCCGAATTGCGCAAGCCAAGATGGATAAATATTTTGAAGTGATTGTCGTTTCGGACGAAATCGGGGTTTCAAAACCACACAAAGGTTTTTTTGAGTACACCTATGTTGAGATGGGGCGACCAGATAAAGCCGAGGTCATCGTTGTGGGTGATAGCCTAAACTCGGACATCCAGGGCGGCATTAATTTTGGCGTGGACACTTGCTGGTTTAATCCCCGTGGCGCCACCAATCTCACCGACCACCAGCCCACCTACCAAATTCAAAAGTTGGATGAACTTTGGGAAATTCTTTGACAATTACCGAGCACAAGCACCTTTGTGGGGCTGCTAAATTCCTACTTTTGCGCTCCTAATTTTCAAATCCAACACCAAATCAAATAAAATTATGTCAAACGCATTCTTCAAGGTACCCGTCGCCAAGAACGAACCGGTACTCTCCTACGCACCCGGCTCGCCTGAAAAAGCCGCCCTAAAAACGATGCTGAAGACCCTCAAGTCAAAGGCCATTGATGTTCCAATGACCATTGGGGGCAAGAAAATAATGGGCGATGGCAATATCGCCATCCACCCACCACATGAGCTGAAGCATACCCTTGGCTACCATGGCAAGGCTGACGGAAAAATGGTCAAGCAGGCCATTGACGCAGCCCTAATCACCAGCCCGAAAGTCCAGCTGGTGTTTGGAACCGGATGGAGTACCGGGCGCTCGAAGGATTCATTTTTGCACTCACTCCGTTCAATTTCACGTCAATCGCTGGCAACCTGCCAGGTGCCCCTGCGCTAATGGGCAACACGGTGGTTTGGAAACCAGCCGACACCCAGATTTACAGTGCTGCTGTCATCATGGAAATTCTGGAGGAGGCTGGCCTACCTGCTGGCGTGATTAACTTGGTTTTTGTGGATGGGAAAACGGCCGGCGAGGTCATTTTCTCACACCCGGATTTCGCAGGTCTCCATTTCACTGGAAGCACGGGCGTTTTCCAGACGCTTTGGAAAACGATTGGCAGCAATATTTCCAACTACAAATCTTACCCCCGGATTGTTGGGGAAACGGGAGGCAAGGATTTCGTCATTGCCCATTCATCTGCTGATGCCAAACAGGTGGCCGTGGCGCTTGGCCGTGGGGCCTTCGAGTTTCAGGGCCAAAAATGCTCGGCAGCTTCACGAGCTTACGTTCCCAAAAACCTATGGGGAGACGTGAAAAAATACTTGTTGAAAGACCTGGAGAACATGAAAATGGGCTCGCCGGAGGATTTTACCAACTTCATCAATGCGGTGATTGACGAGAAGGCATTTGACAAGATTTCCTCCTACATCGCCACGGCGAAAAAGGATGACAAAGTGGAAGTAATTGCCGGTGGTAAATACGACAAGTCGGAGGGCTACTTTATCGAACCGACGGTCATCGTGACAGAAGACCCACGTTACGTTACGATGTGTGAGGAAATTTTTGGCCCCGTCCTAACTATATATGTGTACGAGCCGGAGGCGTTTGAAAAAACGTTAGAACTTCTGGACGCATCCTCGCCCTATGCGCTGACTGGAGCGATTTTGTCGAAAGACCGTGCTGCCACCAAGCTTGCAGAGGAAAAACTGCGGCACTCGGCGGGCAATTTTTACATCAACGACAAGCCAACTGGGGCAGTGGTGGGCCAACAGCCATTTGGAGGAGCACGTGCGTCTGGCACCAACGACAAGGCTGGTTCAGTTTGGAACCTGCTTCGTTGGGTATCACCACGGGCCATCAAGGAGAACTTCTTGACCCCCACGGATTTCAGGTATCCGTTTTTGAACGAAGCGTAGGATTTTTACTACCAAACCTGACTGCGAAGCGAAAATTATAAGCTCTTGATAATAAGGGCATTATGATTTTTGCTTCGCATTTTTTTTGCCAAAGCATAAGCTGGTGAAACCTTTCCTCAGAAGATTAGAAGGGAAATATTAAATTTACCCCGCTATTAACTTTGAGCGTTACTCTTAAAATTCCTGACTATGAGCAAACTACTCCCATCCATTTCTGGGGTAGCCTGTTTTCTTTGGGTGTCAGGTTGGACATGGATTTTTTCAGAAGGGAAACAAGCGACAACAGTAGATTCCAACCATACTCCCATCAACATTTTCATTGATAGTTTGCAGTACCAAGTACAGCATCCATTTGCATTCGAGTATTCGGAAGCGACACCCATCATCTCTGAAAGCCTTCTTCCTGCGCTCAAAACTGTTGCCAAGAAAATCGAAAACCAACCAACTTCCAAGCTGAAAATAGTGGGGGTTTACAGTCATTTTGAAGACAACCTGACCTCGTTCCCGAATCTTGGCGTGGCTCGTGCGGAAGCAATTAAATCACTACTGATTGCCAGTGGAGCGCTTGCAGAATTCATTGAAACTGTTGGTCTTGAGGCAGACAATTTGTTTCAGGTGGATAATAAGCTAACGGGGGTGATTTATTTGAGTTTTTCAAAGCAAAATGTTGAAAATCAGGCAGTTGCAGCGGAGGATACACGTGATGTGAGTAAAGAAACCGCAAGTATCGTAAGTTCATTTTATTATAATTATGGTGATTACAAGGTTGAAAACCACCATCGCACATTTTTGAAAGCGCTGCAAAATGAGCTTCAAAAAGACGCTGAAAAAACCGTTGTCCTAACCGGCTACTCAACGCCTGAAGAAGAGGCGGAGTCTTCGAGGATAAACCTGGCAGAAATGCGGGCGCTTTCTATCCGAAGGTACTTGGTTGACCATGGGGTGAGAAGGGCACAAGTGGAGGTAAAGGCTAAGCCCTCCATGGCCAAAAGCAGCAGTGAAATGACGGTTTCGATTCAGGTTGTAAAAAAATGAGAAAACGACAGACAGGCTTCTATTGAGATAAATTTTGGCCCCAGAGTGCCTTTTTGGTGACTTAAACATACTTACGAAAAAACTACACAAACATGGGCGAGCCACTATTCGTGTTCATCGCATTGGCAGGTTCTGCTGTACTCGGGTACCTGTTTTCCACATCGCTGGCTCGCTGGCGAACCACTAAGCTTGCAGCCGAAAATGCTAAAATTCAAACAGACCTGACGGAAAAGGAATCGGCGGTGATTCGACTTCAAACGGAGTGCGAAACCAGGGTGATGGCAATCGAAAATCTTCAAAAAATTGCACAAGACATTGAAAATCAATCACATGAGAAGGACAATGAATTGAAGGCGCTTCGGTTGGAAAATGCTAGGTTGCAGGAAGAAATCCAACACCTTACTGAAAACCCTATCGAAAAAATTAAGGAAATTGATGTGATACGTGAAGTTCCAGTGCTTGTTTTCAGAGAGTTGAACCTGCCTGAATCCAGAAAGGAAAAGGCTAAAAAATTGATGAAAGCATTCACCAAGGGTTATCTTGATGAAAACGAGCTACTTCAATCGGCTTCCAATGCGGATATTGTCGATGAGGAGCTTTTGGGTTTAAAAAACTGTTTATCAATCAACTATCAGCACAAATTGCTTTTCCAATGGGTCGAAATTTTCCATCAAAATCGCTTAAAATCGGCTCCATGTTTCAAATAAAGCGGAATGAAATTTTCATAGCGCTCCTGTAAACCGCCTCCTGGGAACAGTTTTCCTTTAAATTTTGAATTTGTTGAATGGCGGTCTCGTGCTTTTGCTTCTCCGCTTTTACCAACCTTGCCTCCAATTGTTCGATGCTTTTTCAGCTTTGCTGTGCTCGGCCCAAACCGTTTTTACCAGCGACTGGTCAACTTTGTCTGTTTTCTCCGCAATTTTTTCAAAAATAGCCTTGTTGGCCGCCTTCTCCGCTTGCAGGCTGAAATCTGATTCGGCGTTTTCATTCAAATATTTGCGCACCAATTCATTTGTGTCCGACCAGAGGTCGTCAACCGACATGTTCAATTTTTCCATGCGCTTGGCACTCCCCGCATCAATCCACATGGCTGAATTTCTACGAACAAGCACCGGGAAGTTCAATCCAAAGTGCTCGAACTGCGCCTTGCGTTCCAGCCAGTAGGCCAGTTCCCCACCGCCTCCGATATAAGCGAGGTTAGGCAAAATTCTTTCCTGATATATTGGGCGCATCACCACGTTTGGACTGAACCGTTCTGGGTGGGCGTCAATTTCAGCCTCCATTTCTTCCCTCGAGAAAACGAGTTTAGTGTTTAGTACCCGAAACACCCCGCCTTCCTCCACAATCCGCTCCCGAAACTGGTCGCCCATGTAGAAAAAATTGATTTCACGGGGTGTAGCTTGGGATGGGAACCCAACAGCTTCCAATTTTGCAATTGTTTGATTCACAAGCTGTTGTGATGGCTGGGTTAGGATTTCTTCCTTGATTATTGGAGCAAATAATCGTTTCAACCTAGCCTCATTGGTATTCAATACGACCAATCCTTCATCTTTGAAAAGTTCATGCGCCAGCTCAAATGCGGCATCAGCGTAGGTAGCATTTTTAACGTGAATTCTTTCTATCAACTCGTAGAGCGCTTTAGCAGCTTCCGATTCGCCCATGATTGCTTTCAAATCTTGCAAAATTGGACCCAAGCTCGCTGTTTTCATGTTCCCAACGGGGCCTGACTCGCCACTTTCCCAGGTTAGTTTTTTACCAAAAAGATGCAGATGGTTTACCTCTTCAAAGTCATGGTCTTCGCCACTAGAAATGAACACCGGAACAAAGTTGGAATCAGGGTAGGCGGCAGTAAGTTGGCTCGCCAATTTTATGGCTGAAACGATTTTGAAAATATAATACAATGGCCCAGTGAACAAAGAAGGCTGGTGGGCTGTCACGACCGTGAAGGTATTGTCCAACGATAGCTTTTCGATATTGTCTACTACCAATTTGCCAATATTCAAACGACTGTGCTGCGCTTTCAACACCTCAACCAGCGTACTGAGGTCGGTACGCTCCTTACTTTTGTCATCAATAGCATTTTGAAATGCTGCCAAGGTTACTGGGAATTTGTAAAAAGGTCGCAACGCAGGGTCTTCAATAATGTACTTGATGTCCCCGGTCGCAAATAATGGAATCTTGGGATAGGGTAACTTGTAAATTTTCATGTTTTGAAGGTGGGTTAGAAGCTTAAACTTTTTGGCCTTTCATTGCCTGGCGGATAACGACGTCCATGACTTTATGAGCGATGGGTGCTGAGTACTCGTTCAGATTTTCTATTGCATTGTTAATCAAGTCTTTATCGCTTCCATCCACTACAATTTTTAAGACTGTTTGCAATGAAAGAATGCTCGAAAGTTCGGCTTCGGAAAGTATATCCTTGTGCTGTGAAACAAATTTGTCAGTAGAAAGCAAGATGTGATTTGCCTCATTTTTTGCTTCTAGAATTGCCCTCACTTGCATGTCCGTCTCGGCATTTTGGATGGAGTCCAAGAGCATTTTCCCCATGTCCTCCTCGCTTATTCCATAGGTTGGTTTGATGTCAATGGCTTGTTCCGTGCCGGAGCGCAGCTCCTTTGCCTTTACTTTTAGTATCCCATCGGCGTTGACGACGAAATGCACTTCAATCTTGGGCAATCCGGCTGGCATGGGCGGGATATTTCGGAGGATAAATTCGCCGAGTTTCCGGTTGTGTTCCACCAAGTCCCTTTCACCTTGAAACACTGCAATTTTTAGGTTCTTTTGCCCATCAACCGAGGTCGTGTATTGGCGGCCCGCTTTGCAAGGAACCTTAGTATTTCTTGGAATAATGGTGTCCATCAACCCACCCATCGTTTCAATGCCAAGCGAAAGCGGTGTAATGTCGAGCAGCAGCACGTCTTTTTGGTTGCCAGCGAGCACATCCGCCTGAATGGCTGCGCCAAGGGCAACTACCTCGTCGGGGTCGAGGTTATCGTAAACGGGCTTTTGAAAAAATGCTCCTACTTTTTCCTTTACCAAAGGTACCCGAGTCGAACCACCAACCATAACCACATGCTGAATGTCGTTTACTGTCAACTTGGCGTCTTTTAAGGCCAGCCCACAGCAAGCAACCGTCCTATCAACGAGTGGTTTTATCAAATCTTCAAATTGAGGTTTTGTCAAATGGAAATCTATTCCCTTCTCTGTCGTGCGGAATTCATCGTTTGATGATAAGTGTTTTTTTGCCTTTTCAGCCAGAAGCCGCAGCGACTGAACGCCAGATTTTGACGAAAATTCGGGGTTTATCTCGAGCTTGTATTTTTGGGTCCAGTGGTCAACGATTGACCTATCAATGTCGTCGCCTCCGAGAAAGGTGTCGCCGTTTGTTGCAAGCACCTCGAAAACGCCGTCTTGGATTTGGAGGATGGAAATGTCGAAAGTGCCGCCGCCAAGGTCATAAACTGCAATTGTTTGAGCTTCTGTTTTGCCCAGTCCGTAGGCTAGGCTTGCTGCTGTTGGTTCGTTGATGATTCGGAGAACATCAAGGCCAGCTAACTTTCCAGCGTCCCTCGTAGCTTGCCGTTGCGCATCATTGAAATAGGCAGGCACGGTGATTACGGCTTTTGAGACAGTGCGACCAAGCTCCGCCTCAACCCTGATTTTCAAAGATTTCAGAATTTCTGCGGACAATTCGATAGGAGTGTAAAACCTATTCCTAACTTTAATCTTAACAAGATTGTCCGTTCCATCATCAATTACTTGGTAACCAAAATAAGCTTCCACAGCTTGAACATCGGCGAAAGATTTGCCCATAAGCCGCTTAACGGAATAAATTGTGTTTTGCGGGTCGTGTATCAACATTTGGTGCGCAACATCGCCAACAAGTATCTCACCTGACTTTTCAAAATGGACAATGGAGGGAACTAAGGTTCTTTCATTTTTTCCATCCTTCACAGTAGTAACAACCCCATTGTTGACGTACGCAACGAGTGAGTTTGTAGTGCCGAGGTCTATACCAAGAATGATTTCGCTTGCTTGGTCTGCCAGGTTACCGCTTTTTAAATCTATGGAAAAACGAGCCATCTTACAAAGAATTTGAGAAGATTTTCAGTTCTAAAAGTGACGAAGTTGATACTTAGCGTCCCTAAGACGATAAGGCAAAACTAGATATTTTAACAGTTTACCTTAGGAATCGTTTTAAACTCAATAAAATGTGGTAAAATTATCATTCAATTTTGCAGGGTAGTTTTAGGTTTATAAAAAAATGCTACATTTGCAGCTACTGCCATGAATATTTTTGCCATTCAATTCTAACTAAGACCTGATCCCTGTCAACTTAACTTTAATCATTAATTCTCAATACCCTTAGGTCTATATTCTGTTTTCAGTAGAAAAAAAAATTCTTCTTTAACAGGATAGACTGCTTAAAAGCAAAAAACTTTTATCATGAAACAGGTAAAATTACTCCTCTTAGTCTTAATGCTTCCATTGCTCTCAACAGCCCAAGAGAAATGGGGTGGTGGCCTTTTCCTTGGCATGTCCAACTACTGGGGTGACCTTGTAGTACCCGATCGTCCCATTTTTGACCAGGCAGGTCCTGCATTTGGCATTATGGTTCGCAATCAGGTTTCGCCAAGATTTGGACTGCGAGGGAGCTTGAACTATGCCAAGCTCGAAGGTGATGACGCCAACTACTCAAACAATGTAGAACGTGGAGCAAAATTCTCCTACGGCTTGATTGAACTTGGTGTTTTGGGTGAATATGATTTTCTAGGTAAGAAAAGGTACAATGGTTCGACCTTTCATAGGATACTTTCCCCGTACCTTTTGGGCGGAGTCGCTGTTAGTTTTGGGGATCCAAAAACACAAACGGTGACCCCAAGGATGATTATGGTACAACTCATTTAGGAATTCCATTAGGAATAGGATTGCGTTATGACCTTTCAAGCAAAATGTTTATCGGCTTAGAATATGCTTCGCGGTTGTCATTCTCCGATTACATAGATGGTGTTAAGGGGAAGGGAGAGAATAATTTCGTCGACTTGTACAGTCTGGGCGGCCTCGTCCTGGGCTTCACCTTCGGCGACAAAGACTCCGATGACGATGGAGTTGCGGACGAAGAAGATGCATGTCCAACCCTTGCGGGTTCGACGGCCCTGGGCGGTTGTCCCGATACGGATGGGGATGGTATAGCTGACCGTGAAGATGCCTGCCCGAACGATGCTGGTGAGCAAAGAATGAACGGCTGCCCCGACCGTGACGGTGATGGCGTTGCTGACAACGCTGACGATTGCCCAGATGATGCTGGTCTACGTCGCTTCTCTGGCTGCCCCGATACAGATGGTGACAACATCATTGATAAGGAAGACAATTGCCCAACGGTTGTCGGTATCCCTGCCATGAACGGCTGCCCTGACTCCGACCGGGATGGCATCACAGATGCCCAAGATGCTTGCCCGAACGACCCAGGTACTTCGGAGCACAATGGCTGTCCTGATACAGACAATGATGGTATCGCAGATAACCAAGATGACTGTCCGAACGACCCAGGCATAAAGAAATTTAATGGTTGTGCGGACACAGACAACGACGGCGTGGCAGACCCGAAAGACAAGTGTCCTACCCTCGCTGGACTCGCTAACAACCAAGGCTGTCCTGAATTGAAGGCAGAAGACAAGGCAGTGCTTGACTTCGCTATGCGGAATATTCAGTTTGCAACCAACAGTTCGGAACTATTGCCATCTTCCGTCAAGATACTTGACCAAATTGCTGAAATCGTGAATCGATATGCAGGTTATAAACTCAAGATTGATGGTTATACTGACGACCAAGGCAATGATTTTGCGAATCAACAGTTGTCTGATTCAAGGGCAAAAGCTTGTTATGATTACCTGGCAACAAAAGGCGTTGACAAGTCAATCATGACCTACAAAGGACATGGAGAGAGTGACCCTATTGGCAACAATAATTCAGCGGAAGGTCGCAGGCTTAACAGGAGAACCGTTTTTACATTGGTTACAGAATAAAACAAGCATTCCAGTAATAAAACAAACGGCTGCATCAGAAGTGAAATTCTGGTACAGCCGTTTGTTTTTTCGGCAGGGTCAGTCGGATCAGCATTCGGGAACCAAAACCGAAACATTCAAAGCCAAACCCCCATCGGACGTTTCTTTGTACTTGTCGTTCATGTCTTGGGCGGTCTCCCACATGGTTTTGATTACGCTGTCCAAGGTTACTTTAGCCAAGCTCGGATTGCTGGAAAGCGCAATTTGCGAAGCTGTGATTGCCTTCATTGCCCCCATGGTGTTTCGTTCAATGCAAGGGATTTGCACAAGCCCGTTCACAGGGTCACAAGTCAGGCCAAGATGATGTTCCATCGCAATTTCAGCGGCCATAAGTGCTTGCGCTGGAGTTCCGCCCATGCACTCGGTCAGCGCTGCCGCTGCCATGGCCGATGAAACTCCAATCTCCGCTTGACAACCGCCCATGGCCGCCGAGATAGTGGAGCCTTTTTTGAACAAACTCCCTATTTCGCCTGAAGTTAAAAGGAACTTCACGATGTCCTCATCCCCTTGTTTTCGCAAAAACACAAATAATACATCAAAACTGCGGGTATGACACCTGCAGCCCCATTAGTTGGCGCTGTTACTATTCGGCCAAAAGAGGCATTTTCTTCATTGACGGCCAAAGCAAAACAACTGACCCATTTGGTGACATTGTCGAACGATGCACCACTGATTTTGATGGTGCTCATCCAACCACGAACGGTCGTGTACTCGACACCGTCCAACAATTTACTGTTGATGGGATGTGCTCGTCGTTGAACTTGAAGGCCTCCGGGCAACTCTCCATCCGAATGGCAGCCCTTGTAAATACACTGCAACATCGTGTCCCAAATACCTAGGAGACTTGACCGGATTTCGTCCTCTTTACGCCAGCGAAGCTCATTTTTCCAAACTATTTCTGAAATGCTCATGCCAGTTTCCTTCACGTACCGGAGGATGTCAGACTCACGATCAATGGGGTAGGGGAGTGTAACCATCTGATTTTCAGATAGTTGAGAATCTTCCTGAATAACAAATCCGCCGCCAATAGAATAATAGGTTTCTGCAAGCCCTGCGCCGTTTTTGAATTGGGCTACAAAAGTCAAAGCATTCGGATGAAATGGCAGTTTTTCAAAAATGAAAGCAATGTTTTCAATTGGGTTGAACGGAAGGTGCTTTATGCCTCGCAAGCTTAATGTCTTGCTTTCGTATATTGATGAGATGTAGGCATCAATTTTTTCCACTTCGATAGTGGTTGGGTGAAATCCGCACAAGTCCAGCACCACTGCAATGTCGGTACCGTGGCCTCGGCCAGTTTTTGCCAACGAACCGTACAATTTCACATGGATTGACACCACGTTTTGTTGGTCCAGCTTATCCAAAAATTTGAGCGCCGCCATCCACGGCCCCATCGTGTGGGAACTGGACGGCCCAACACCAATCTTGAAAATATCAAAAACACTAATCCGCTCCATGACATCATTTTGAAAAAAAACCAAAGGTAAGTTCGCCCGACAAATACCAGGGATGAATCTACTTCAGCAAAAATAAGACGCTAGGTTTGCAACCATTTTACCAAACAATCAACCTGCACAGCATTCAATTTCATACTTCAAAACGTATTTGATGAAGCTCAAACTCGCTACAATCTTTCTACTGCCTGCGGCAATTTTCGTACTTTTCTCCTCCAATAAAATCAACCCAAGTAACCCGCCCGCAGGACGCACTGGTGCTCCGGGGGAAACTACTTGCCAAGCTTCTGGGTGTCATTCAGGTGGCAATTTTGTGGGCACAATCGAGTTAACAGGCTTGCCAGACACCGTTGTTGCCGAGCAATCCTACACGCTGACACTTACCAACGAAAGCGATGCAGTCAAGTCGGGCTTTCAATTGACAGTGCTGGACGGGAACAACACCAAAGCTGGTACACTCACGGCTGGCACTGGCTGCTCAATTGCAAATGCCGGAGGTCGTCAGTACGTGCGCCAATCCAACCCGCATACCCTGATGAATGGCAGTACTTCTTGGACATTTACTTGGAAAGCGCCAGCCCAAGTCCAAAATGATTCCATCCATTTTTACTTTGCCTCACTCTTTGCAAATGGGAATGGACAAAAAACCGGTGACAATGCGCTGAATAGCTCAAAATTGGTGGTACTCCCAACTTTCGTTTCGGCGGTGGTCGACAAAGCGGCTGACTTCAACCTACATTTTTACCCGAACCCTTCCAAAGACTTTGTGATGGTTGAAATACCAGGCAAGGGCAAGGTGTCTATTTTGGATGAAAATGGGAAATTGGTCTTGCAATCGGAAGTGCTTAACTCCAAGAAATTGGATATTTCTCAATTGCAGAATGGCCTGTACTTTTTAAAAGTTGAACTGAACAATCAATCTCAAACTCGCATTTTTGTAAAACTGAATTCAAGTTTGATGACCAAAAAAAAGATGAGGTGGACCACCTCAGCTTTTTTTTTTGGTCATCAAATCAATGCGTTTCCATCTCATGTGAAATCAACGGTTCGTCAATCTCCCGGTTCCAATCCAGTTCTGGTTCCTCCTTTTTCATGCCCAGCGCCTTTCTGGCTTTGCCAAGCAAATCACGCAAGCCTTCGATGAACTGGAAGACTACCGGCACGATGAACAGGGTCAAGACCATTGAACTTGTCAAGCCACCGATCAGCGCCCAGGCGAGGCCGTTCTTCCACTCGGAGCCAGCGCCCTTGGCCAAGGCAATTGGCAAGAAACCGATGGACATGGAAAGGGTGGTCATCAAAATGGGGCGAAGTCGGGTGCGGCCAGCGGCAATGAGGGATTCGATGGTGGTCATGCCTTGCTCCTTTTTGGCAGTCGAAGCAAAGTCAACGAGCAGGATACCGTTTTTGGCCACCAGGCCAAGCATCATTATCAAGCCGAGCATCGTGAAGATGTCCAACACGCTCAGGGTCAGGGCCATGGCCAGGAACGCACCAGAAATGGCCGGAAGGATGGAGAACCCGACCACCAGCGGGTACGACCAACTGTCGTAAAGCGCCACCAATATCAGATAGACGAAGGCCAAGGCGGCGAAAAGTGCCAGCAAAAGGCTCGTAAAACCTTCCGCTTGGTTCTTCAAGTCCCCTTCGTACATGATGCTCACCCCGGTGGGCGGCTTCATGGTTTCCTCTATCAGCTTCGTGATGTCGGCACCAATGGCACCACTGGGGCGGCCAAGCACGTTCGATTTCAGAATTACGGATGGCTGGCGGTTTAGGCGCTCCAACTGGTTCGGGCCGGTGGTCTGTTCCACGGTGGCGAACTGGTTGAGTTGGATAAGGCGGCCTTGGTTGTTTAGCAGCGTCAGGTTGGCGATGTCGTTGACGCTTTTGCGGTTAAAGTCATCCATCTTGATGCTGATATCGTACTCCTTCGAGCCGTAGCGGAACTGCGCATCATTGTTACCGTTGAAGGCGGTCTGCATCGTGCCACCCACCATGTCCATCGTCAGGCCGAGTTGGGCCATGCGTTCCCGGTCCACTGACACCCTGATTTCGGGACTGCCTTCTTCGATGGACAGCTTTGCCTCCAGCGTACCTTCTATTTTCTTCACTGCGGCCAATAATTTATTGGCATAGTCCATCACCGCCACCTGTTCGGAGCCACTGATATAAACCTGCAACCTGGCTTCATCTGCTCCGCCGAAAAAGCTCACCGGGGAAGTGGTCACTTTCACGCCGGGCAGTTCCCTTTCCAATTCGTTGCGCACCCGTTGGGCATAAATGTCGGTGGTGACGTTGTTCCGTTCTTTGGCTGGCACGAGCTTCATGGTCATTTCCGAGGTGTAGGCTGTGTTCTGACCTCCGAACTGGCCGGATGTTCTGCCAATCGTGGAGAAGACCTTCGTGACTTCTTTTTTCTTTTCAAAAAACGCTTCCGCCTTTTGCGTAGCCAAATTGGTTTCCCGAAGGGTTGCGTCCTTGGGCAGTTCGAGCTTCATGATGAACTCGCCCCGGTCGCTCGGCGAGATGAACGCCGTACCGATATAGCCGTTGGAAATCAGGCTGAAAGAGCTGATGAAAATGATGACGATGCCCACAAAGACCAGGAACGAAGCCAAGAAGATGTTGTAATGCTTCCGCCTTGGGACGCCGTCCACGGCCTCCTTTGCTTCGATGGCACGGATTCGGGCAGCAGAATAGGGGATTTTCCTGGGGTTAAGCACCCGCTCCAGTTGTCGGGCATACCAGTTGTTCACCCGGTGGATGATGCCCTCGAAGCCATTCAGAATCATGCCCCAGATGGTCTTTTTGTTGAAGGCTTCCACCTTGGAAAAACGGCTGGCCAGCATGGGCGTCAGCGTAAAAGATACGAAGAGCGACATCAGTGTAGCAAAGGTCACGACCAGCGCAAACGACCGCATGATGTTGCCCACGATACCCCCTGCAAGGGCGATGGGCACGAATACGACCACGTCCACCATCGTAATGGAGAGGGCGGTAAAGGCAATTTCGTTCCGCCCAATGAAGGCGCCCGTTTTCGCCTGATCCCGTGCTCCATGTACCGGTAGATGTTTTCCAAGACCACAATACTGTCATCCACGAGGATACCAATCACCAGCGACATGGCGAGCAGCGTCATCAGGTTCAGGGTAAACCCGGCGGCGTACATCATAATAAAGGTGGCGACGAGCGAAGTCGGGATGGCCACCATCACTATCAAGGCGTTGCGGATGGAGTGCAGGAAGAGAAGAGCATCACCACCGCCACCAACACGATGGCCAAGAGCAGGTCGTGTGTTACGGCATCCACTGCTTCTATGGTGAAGTCGGTTTGGTTGTTGGCAATGTCGTAATGGAAGTCTTTGTCCTTGTACTGTGTCTTGAGTTTTTCCAGCTTTTCGATGACGCCCTCTGCCACGGCCACGGCATTGGCATCGCTGGTTTTCAGCACCTGAATGCCAATGGCACTTTTGCTGTCCACCCGGCTTAGGCTGGTGACATCCTTAAGGCCGTCGCTCACCTCGGCTACTTCGCCCAACTTCACGGGCAGGCCGCTCATGGGGGAGTTGGCTACCACCAGTCCCTTCAGGTCTTCCACCGTTTGGAACTTTTGCACGCTGGAAATGGCAGGCTTGATTTGGTCTGCCACCAGGTCGAAGAACTCGGCGGGGGCTGCGTTGGTCGTCACCCCAAGGCTCAAAATCGGGAACTCGTCCGAGGCGAATTTGGTGAGCGAAGGCGGCTCCGATGTTTCTGGAAACTGGTTGGCGTTCGCATTGAGCTTGCGCTGTGCATCTTGCAGGGCGAGGTCAATGTTCGTCCCATCTTTCAGTTCGATGAACACGAACGAGAGACTTTCAAAGGAGGTGCTCCGCAAAGAGACAACGTTTTCCATGCTCGATACGGCGTCTTCTATCTTCCTCGTCAAGGAGTTTTCCACCTCCGAGGGGTTGGCGCCAGGGTACAGCGTCTGGATGATGACGAACGGTGCGCTGAACTTTGGAATAAGTTCGTACGACAGTTTTTGATAGCTGAATACCCCCAAAATCGTCAACACGATAAAGATGACGATGATGAACGAGGGCCTTTTTATGGATAGTTCGGTGATAGACATAGGTTGATTGTTACATTGTTGGTATTGCTATATTGTTGATATTGTCGGCAGGTTGTCGCTTTGTGGGCAACAATTCAACAATATCAGCAATACAACAATCAATTTAATTCCCTGCCACATTGATTTCCATCCCGTCTTCCAGGTTGATTTGCCCGGAGACGACGATGGTTTCGCCTTCTTTCAATCCTTCCTTCACTTGAACGTGGCTATTGAAAACAGCACCAGTGACGACGGAGCGGAGCACGGCCTTGCCATCTTCCACGACATAAACCTTGGCGTCCTGCAAGCTGCCAACGATGGCCTCCCGTGGTACAGAAAGCACCTGGCGAGCACTTCCGCCTTTGAAGAAAACAGTGCCGGTCATGCCCGCCTTGAGCGTATCTCCTAGGTTTACGATTTCAATTTCTACCAAATACCGGCGGGAGTTGTCAGCGTTCACATCAATGAAAGTTACCGTGCCTTCAAAGTTTCTGTCGGGGAACAGGTCGGCCTTCATGGAAATCCGCTGCCCCTTTTTCACCGTCACAACCTGCTCCTCGGTCAGGTAAACCTGCATTTTCAGGCGGCTGATGTTTGTGATGGTGGCCAACTGCATGGCTGGCGCAATAAGCGAGCCTCTCTCCACCATCTTGCCAGTGACGACGCCGGAAATCGGGGCCTTCACGTAGCTCATAGAAATTTGCTTCTCCGTTGCCTTGATTTGTTGCTTCAAGTTTTGGATGCCCAGCTTTGCATCATCAATTTGTTGCTGCGTGACACCGCCTTCGCCCAACAGTTTTTGCAAGCGGGAAAGGTCGTTTTCAGCTTTGGCGAGGTTGGTCTTCGTCGTTTCCAACTGGATTCTCAGCAATTCGTTGTCAACGGAAGCCAAGTTGGCGCCTGCCTGTACGATGGAGCCATTATTGAAATTCAGGGCGATGATTTTGCCAGCGGTTTCGCTCATGACCGCCACTTGCTGGAATGGTGCAAAATTGCCCACTACGTTGAATTCACCGGACATGGCAGCCATTTCTACCTTACCCGTCGTCACCGGTATCACGGTGTTTCGCTCTTGCGTGAGCTTGGCGTCGGATTCCAATTTGGCTTTGTTCTGGCCGAGTTTGGTGTAGGCAAAATAGCCCAAGCCGCCTAAAACTACTACCCAGATTACTGCTTTTATGATTCGTTTCATTTTAAAGGTGATTTTATTGTTGAATTGTTTTATTGTTGAATTGCTCGATTGTTGTATTGTTTAGGTGCCGTTGTAAGGTGAATAACATTCAAACAATTTAACAATACAGCAATAACCATTACTCAATCATGCGCAGCAACAGCCCATTGGCACTGAGGATTTCGATTTCGGCCAGCTTGATTTGTGCCAGCGTGGTGATATAATTGGATTGCGTTTGCCGGAGTGAAGTCTCGGCATCGAGCAGTTCGGTGATGGGGGCAAGGCCCTCTTTGTAGCGGCTTTGAGCCACTCGGTAAACGTCTTCGGCCACTTTTCGGATTTCGACGATGCTTCTCAGCGTGTTTTGGTTGGATTTAAGCGAGGTGACGGCTGCCTCGTGGTTGAGTTGCAGACCGAGCTTCGCAAGGTTATAGTTCTGTCCCGTCTGTAGGATGTTCAGTTGTGCCGTTTGCACTTGGCTCTTTTTGAAAAAACCATCGAAAACCGGGATGTTTAGCCGAATTCCAACCTGCGAATAGTCCGTCCAAAAATTACCGTTGGTGATTTCGTTCAACTTGTTGGCCTGCCATTCGTAATTGTAGGAGGCAAAAAAGGAAAGGGTAGGGTAGTAGCTCGCCTTCCAACGCTCCACGTCAAGTTGGTAAAGTTCCTGCTGCTTTTCAAAACCAGCAAATCGGGCTTGAGCGAGTAGCCTGGCTGGGCCATTGCAGTGGTTACCGCATCAAACATCGTCTCCGAAATGGTGTCGGTCAGCACGATTTCCGTTTCCAGTGGCATGTTCATCGCAAACTTGAGCGCTTGTTCGGCTTGTTTGATTTGAAGGTCAAGGTTGACGATTTGGGTCTCCAGGTTCGACTGCTGCACCCGAAGGCGATCAACGTCTATTTTTTTCCAAAACCATTCTCAAATTGCTTTTGCGTCACGGTGAGCAGGCCCTTAATTTGGCCGATGTTGGCATCTAGAATGCCTCGTTGGGTTCGGCTGAGTTGGATTTGGTAGTAGAGCTTCGCAACATCGGCCACTACTTGGTCTTTGTTTTGTTCAAGCACCAATTTGTAAAAATCGGTGACTTCCCTGCTAGCCCGCACAGCGAGCAGCCATTGCTGATTGAAGAGCATCTGGTCTAGCTGTGCACCAGCTGAGGCGTTCCAGTTGGTGCCGAACTGCACTTTCGCAAATTCGCCGGGCTGTCCACCGAAGAACTCCGCTGGCACGAAGCTCGTACGAACCGAAGGGTTGTTGACGATGCTAGAGTTGATGTTCATTTGGGGTAGGCCGCTGCTCAACGACTGCCGCACCAACGCTTCGCCTTTGCTAATTTCGATTTTGGCTTTTTGAACACTGGTGTGGTGTTCCACCGTGTACTTCATTGCCGTCTTCAGGTCAAGCGGCTGCTGCGCTTGTAGCGAATAGGCGATGAATGGCAATGCAAGTGCCAGTAAATTCAGGTGATTTCTTACATTCTTCATTTAAGTCAAAAATTTAAGGTACAAAAGAAAGCCGCTGCATCCCGTTGGTTCTAAGCGGATGCTGCGCTAGTATTTTATTTCGGAGTTGTATTTTTTCCAGAGTTTCAAGCCTTTTGGTGTTGCAATGGCGTGGATATGGTAGTTGTGCAGCTCCCAAATCATCTCCTTTCTCGAAAAAATGGAGTTGAGGTTGGCGATTTCATCCACAATCATGTAAGTGGCCTTGGCGTATATCTTGGCGATGACTTCTGCATTGACGTCCTCCCTGTAATTCCCCTCGGCGATGCCCTTTTTGATGTTCTTGACGACACTGTTGATGATATGCTCGTCCTGCTTTTTCATCAAGACCTCCCATGTCTTGAAATAGTATTTTTGGAGGTCAAACAAGGTGCTGGGCGATACGTCTTCAATGGTTGATGCCAAGAAAACACCGATTCTGATCATTTCTTCCAGTGCGTCTTTTGCACCTTGGACAATCTCTTCCGTACATGCTTGCTCACGTTCAACATGTGTGTCAATTACTGCTTCTACTAAGCTGTCCTTGTTTTCAAAGTGCTGGTACAATGTCTTTTTGGAGATGCCTAGCTCCCTTGACACATCATCCATCGTGACGCTTTTGATGCCAACTCGCATGAAAAGTTGCTCCGAGCGCTTGACAATTTCTTCTTTAATACTCATTAAAATTGTTGCTGTTATTTAAGTTCATACTCAATGATGCACGGAAACATGGGAAACTTTGAATGGTTCAAAAGTTTACAAAGTTTTTTTAAAAAAAAATAAAAAAAGCTGGTTGAACGACTCCAACCAGCTTCATTTTATCCTTTATTCCGTCATACCACCGCCATGGGAATGCGGCTCCACAATCCTCGACAGGAATAGCGAGTTATCGTGCGTAATTGATTGTCAAAACCGCTTCACCGACTCGATGATGTACATCGGACGGTGCTTGATTTCTTCGTAAATATTGGACAGGTAGATGGACATAATGAGCAGCACCAAACACGTGATGGCAAAAAATATGGACGTTAATACTACCAGGAAAGTCCAACCGGGAACCGCATCATGGTAGTCGCCAAAAATGTCCACGTTCGTCAATTTGACCTTCAAAGCATTGGCTATTACCAGTATCATAAAGCCAATGGAGCCGATGAAAATCCAAAGCAGCAACACCCTCAGAAAGGTGGTAAACGAGGTAATTGCCACCAGTGACGTACTGAATTTTTCACCGAACCCAGTGCCATCGTGTTGGAGCGGTACGTCCACTTCCAAGCTAGTTGTCCGGTAGCCTACGATCGAGTAGATGGCCTTCATGTACCGCAGGTTCTCCCGCAGCCTGAGCAGAGAATTGAGCGCCCTTCGGGAAATGATGCGGGTATCGTGGGCCCTGTCGTCCACTTGTAGCGTGGAGTAGTTCCGTAGAATCCAGTAAAAAAGCTTGTAAAAAAGTCGAAACCGCAGATTGGATTGGCGGGTCTTAGCTTTAAGGTATACGATGTCGTTTCCCTTGTTGCTCTCCTCAAACAAATCCAAAACCAATGCGGGTTTTTGGTAAAAATCGAACTCAAAAATCACCGTATAATCGCCATTTGAGCGATCCAATCCCGCCACGATGGCGTGGTTCTTATTCACTGGCGAAGACAGGTTGAGAAGGAAAATGTTCTGCTTTAAGGACGTATCAAGCGGGCTGATTTTGTCATCAAGGGATTGGCCACCGGTGTTGTTCACCAAAATTATTTCAAAATCGGAAAAGTTGCCTTGTAGGACAGGATAGAGGTTGGTCAAGTATTCGGGTAAGCGGAGCATGTCTTCCCGATGGTCAATCACGCCGACTATTGAAATAAAGCAGTTGTTCATCTTTTGATTGAAATTGTTGCCACAAATATTGGAAAAAATGAGCTTCCGTCTGCCGGTGTTTTCAATTGCCAAGTCCAAATCCTTGCTTTTGTGAAATTAATTGTTTTGAATTAGGTTGCTTTTGATAAATTTGTTAGATTTGCGACACAAAATGTGTTTAAAATGAATTCATTTGAACAACTGGGTGAGGATTACCAAAAGGGTAGGGGGGCACAAATTAACCCTTCCAATCGCTTCGACAAATTGTCCTACGAAAGCGAGCTTGACATAACACCACTGGAAACAGAAACCCGGCGGACCGAGTATATCGAGGTGTATCCAAAAACCATGATAAACAATGTGGCCAGCCCTGATTTGCCAATGAATTGGTCGGTGAATCCTTACCAAGGATGTGAGCATGGCTGTGTATACTGTTATGCCCGGAATACACACAATTACTGGGGCTACAGCGCTGGAACCGATTTTGAAACAAAGATTCTGGTTAAAAAGAACGCCGCAAAATTGGTAGAGGAAAAAATAAAATCCAAGAACTGGAAGGCGTCGCCAATCATGCTATCAGGCAATACGGATTGCTACCAACCAATTGAGCGAAAGCTCGAAATTACTCGTGGAATCCTTGAAGTATTGTGGCGTCACAGGCATCCAGTAAGCATCATCACCAAGAACAGCCTCGTGCTTCGTGACCTTGATTTGCTAAAAAAAATGGCAGACAATCGGCTTGTTCGAGTTGCCATTTCCGTTACCACGCTTGACGAAGACTTGCGTCGTCGGCTGGAACCTCGAACGGCAAGTGTACACAGTCGGCTTTTTACAATTGAAAAGTTGGCTTCCAATGGAATTCCAGTCTCTGTCATGTTTGCGCCCATCATCCCAGGATTGAATGACCACGAAATTTTCAAGCTTGCTGAATACACTTCGGGGCTTGGTGCGTTGAGTTTCGGCTATACGGTTGTTCGCTTGAACGGAGACATTGGCGCCATCTTCGAGGACTGGGTTCGCAAAAACCTCCCTGACCGAGCTGACAAAGTATTGAACAGAATCAAAGACTTGCATGGTGGCCAGCTAGGTGACAGCCGTTTTGGTGACCGGATGCGGGGACAAGGCAATTTTGCGGAGATAATTCGGAGCCAAGTGCAGCTTGCAAGGCGCAAGTTTTTTGCAGGTCGTGAAGCCCCTCCGTTCAACCTTGATATGTTCGAGGAGCTTAGACATCCACAATTGAGCTTGTTTTAAACAGAAAAAGGTAGCGGCATCATTTTTATCCGCAGCTGTAAATCTGCAGGTTTTTAGGTAGCGTCCTGATTTTAGTCTACACAAGATTAAGAGAATTAAGTTGCACTATGCACCTCCGACGGGGTCTTGTAGCCAAGGCTCTCATGAGGTCTTATTCCGTTGTAGTTTTTGATTGCCTTTGAGACTGCCTCCTGGGCAGCCTCGTGGTTCCCGTGGAACCAGTATTCCAAGAATTCCATCCATGACTTGAAACTACTGGAATTCGATTTGCCCCCATTCAGCGAAATCCTGAGTTGGTGCAAAGTCATGGCAGACCTCGGCTACCTGGATATTGACAAATACTATGAAATCAAAGAACTGCTGATACCCCACAAGAAGCCCAGAAAGTCAAAACAAAATCCTGAGCCAAAACTTTCAGACGAGCAAAAAGCGTATAACAAACAAGTATCCTCCATCAGGATTGCCGTCGAACACGCCATTGGAGGACTCAAACAGTTTGGAATTTTGGTGCAGGTGTTCAGAAACAGGCTGGAAAATTTCGATGATTTGGTTATCGAAATCGCGGCCGGACTGTGGAACCTGAAACTTTCAAATTAAAAATCCTTGTTTCTAAAAGTGTCTAATGCCGTGGTGCTCCCTTGCCAGCTTGATGAGGTGCTCTAGGGCAAGCGGTGCGTAATCTAATATTTCGCACCGCTGGTGCTGAACCCCTTGCCATTGCTGCATTCTACAAAGATTAGCGCCGCTCTACGCCTTTAAAATCTCCGAACTCACGTTAATGCTGGGATCTTTTGAGAGGCGGGTTATCGAACCCCGGTTCCGGAACTGCGGGGTTCGATAACCCCGCCTCTCAAAAAGGCTGGAAATTGGCACATCCCAGCTTTAATTTTCAAAAGCCATTTCCTATAAAAAAACTGTTAGCGCTTCAAAGCACTAACAGTTTTTTTATTCGGCCACGGCCCGGATTTAGGCTAAGCTTACTTTTTCACTACCTCGCCCAATTGCTTTGTGGCCACCAGTGAAGTCACCATGGAGGTAAGCATATCAGTAGCCGCAGTTGGGGCATTCGGCATGAGAATCAAGGTGCTGTTCGAGTTCTCGCCCACAGAATGGAGCGTGTCATAGTGCTGGGTTATGACAATCAACGCCGATGCTTCCTGCGAATTGATGCCAACTTGGTTCAGGACACCCACGCTTTCTACCAAGCCCCGAGCGATTTCACGCCGCTGGTCTGCGATGCCCTGGCCTTGTAGGCGCTTGCTTTCCGCTTCGGCACGAGCCTTAGCAACGATGCGGATTTTCTCGGCCTCGCCTTCATACTCAGCAGCCGTTTTTTTGCGCTCGGCAGCATTGATATGGTTCATTGCTTCTTTGACTGCAGCGGCTGGGTCAATATCTGTTACCAATGCTTTCACAATATAATAACCATATTCATTCATGGCCTCGTCCAGCTCACGTTTGATGGCCACGGCGATATCGTCTTTGCGCTCGAACACATCGTCGAGCTTCATTTTGGGCACCTCCGCCCGCACCACGTCGAAGATGTAGGAAGACATCTGCTCGTAAGGGTTTTGCAGTTTGTAAAAGGCATCGTAGATGGAATCAGGCTTGATGAGGTACTGCACCGACACTTTGATGCTCACGAACACATCGTCCTTGGTCTTGGTCTCCACTGGTACGTCCAATTGCTGGATTTTCATGGTGATGCGACCGGCAATGCTGTCAACGAATGGAACCTTGAACTGCAAACCTGCCTGTCGAACACTGTGGAACTTGCCAAAGCGTTGGACAATGGCTGCCGTTTGCTGCTTTACGGTGAACAATCCTGAGGAGATAAAAAACAATCCTAGGAAAATCAAAATTGGAAGAATGAAAGGAAAATCCATGTCAATGTTTTTAGTGAAAAAATATGGTTGAAGGATGTTGCCCCAATGTAAGGACTTGAAATGAAAAACTACTTGCTTTTATCCACCAAGGCGGAAATAAACACGACAATTTAACCCAAAAACCAAAAGAACAAATGGAACAGGAAAGTGCGAGAATTCAAAAGAATGGGTAAAAAAAACGTAGGCAGGATTTGAAACCCTGCCTACGTTTGGAAAAAAAGAAAAACCACACAAACACAGAGGTTGTTTTAGACCCTCTTAAAATCATGGATAAGGTAGTCGAACTGTTTTCGGCAATCCTCCTGTCCCCAAAACGAGTTTGGAGAACCGGACAAGTCAACGGCTGAGGCCCGCCCTAATTGCAAATTCAAATCACTCCCTAAAGTTAAAATGTTGAGTCAAAACGAATTGGTGTACTTGTGCGGTTGTTTCTTTTAACAACGAATTGTTTGTGAGGGCAATGTAGGGTGTTTTTCAATTGGATAAAATAGGCAGGATGATTTTTTGCAAAAAAATGTAAATCACAATGTTGGTTTTGCAAAAAGTGTGGCGATGGTCAGTGGTGCAGTATTGCGAAGCGGCGGCCCGCTGATTATTCATAAATTTAAAACAGGCGTAATGTGAATGGCTTTATCTTGTTGCCAAAATTCTTCAAAGCCGAAACGTAGCTTAAAGCGCATGGTACCTCAAAGGCAAATACAACTTGAGCAGTTAAAAAGCCGAAAATTCGATTTGTTGGTCATCGGTGGCGGCATAACCGGAGCGGGCATTGCGCTTGACGCTGCCAGCCGGGGCCTGAAAGTGACCTTGGTCGAAAAGGGCGATTTTGCATCTGGCACCAGTAGTAAATCCACGAAATTGATTCACGGTGGTCTGCGCTACTTGAAGCAGTTTGAATTTAAAGTAGTATATGAAGTAGGGCGGGAAAGAGCGATTGTACACCGGCTGGCACCGCACTTGGTCAAGCCGGAGAAGATGCTGCTGCCCATTTACCAGGGTGGTAGTTTTGGTAAAATTGGCACTGCGTTCGGCCTTTGGCTCTACGATTTTTTGGCAGGGGTGAAAGGCGAGGACAAGCGCCGGATGCTAAACCAACAACAAAGCCTCGAAGGAGAACCCTTGCTTCGCAAAGAACACCTGCTCGGTGCTGGCATCTACGCCGAGTACCGAACCGACGATGCTCGATTGACCATTGAGGTGGTAAAAACTGCCATCCGGCATGGTGCTACTTGCCTGAACTATGTGGAGGTGACTGATTTTAGGGAAGAAAGCGGCCAGCTCACTGGCGCCACCTGCCTCGACCACGCCACTGGGGAGCTGGCTCTAGTAAGCGCCACAACCATCGTCAATGCTGCCGGACCTTGGGTGGACAAGTTGCGAGGGCAAGCTAAGTCATTGAACAACAAGCGCTTGTTTCTGTCGAAAGGCGCACATATCGTGGTTCCAAGAGAACGACTGCCCCTTCACCATGCCACCTATTTCGACGTGGCGGACGGGCGCATGGTCTTCGCCATTCCACGCCAGCGGTCAACTTACATCGGCACCACAGACACCCCGTTTAATGGAAATCTTGACGAGGCTTTTGCGGACATCAGTGACATGAACTACCTGCTCGATGCGGCCAACGCCATGTTCCCTTCTGCAAAATTGTCGTTATCGGACGTGGAAAGCACTTGGGCGGGATTGCGCCCACTGATTTACAAAGAAGGAAAATCGGTAGGTCAAATGAGCCGCAAGGACGAGATTTTTGTGTCAGAGGTCGGACTCATTTCCGTGGCTGGAGGCAAGCTGACAGGCTACCGAAAAATGGCAAAAAAACTGGTGGATTTGGTGCTGAAAAAGCAGGGCCGCATGCCCCAAAAATGCCAGACCAAGTCTATTCCACTGACCTTGCAGCCATTCGCCAATATTTCGGAAGTGCTTGATTTTCAATTGAATATCGAGAAAAAAATCAAAAACCTTACTGAAGCAAACACCACAGCCATTTACCTAACAGAAAACTACGGACGAGACGCCGAGAAAATTGTTGAAGCGGCATTTGCCAAAGATGAAATTACAGATGCCTCACTTATCACTTCCGAATTGCAGCATAGCCTCGACTCAGAATTGGTGATGAATCCAATTGATTTTTTTGAGCGAAGGACCGGGCTACTTTATTTTAACATCCAGCGGGCGAGGCAGCACATGGAAGTTGTGTTGGCCGACTTTCAAGCTCATTTTGGGTGGTCAAATGAGCGGCTGGGTAAAGAGCGGACGGATTTAGTGCAATTGATGAAAAAGCTAAACCCCATGTCTGCTTGAAAAAGCTATTTTTGCCGAAAGGCTCGTAAAAATTTTGAAACCGAAATACAAGATATGCCAACCAAACCTTTGATTTTTGTAACAAATGACGACGGCATCAATGCCCCCGGACTGAAAGCCCTCGTGGATGTGGCCCGTGAACTTGGCGAACTTATCGTGGTGGCGCCCGACACCCCTCAGTCTGGTCAAGGTCACGCCATCACCATTCGAGACCCGCTCCGCTTGAAAAAAGTTGACCTATTCGATGGCATTGAGGCTTACGAATGTAGCGGTACGCCAGTGGACTGCGTGAAACTTGGCAAGCATGTGCTGCTGCACCAACGGGAGGCTGACCTTTGCATATCTGGCATCAACCACGGCTCAAATGCCTCCATCAACATCATCTACTCCGGCACCATGTCGGCGGCGATGGAGGCGTCGTTGGAGGGCATCAATTCCATCGGTTTCTCGCTGCTCGATTATGAGTGGGACGCTGATTTTGAAGCTTGCAAGCCATTTTTGCGGGAGCTTATGCAGTTCGTTTTGAAGCATGGCATGGGCAATTGCAAGCTGCTCAATGTGAACATTCCAGCCGTACCCGCCACCGTATTGAAAGGGTTCAAGATTTGCCGACAGGCCGAGGCTCGCTGGGTTGAGCGCTACGTGGAAGGCACAGACCCACGTGGCCAGAAGTATTACTGGTTGACCGGCGAGTTCACGAACATGGACCACGGAAACGATACCGACGTCTGGGCATTGGACAACAAATACATCTCTGTGGTTCCATCTGGGCACGACCTTACCCGATACGATTCAATCGAAAAACTAAAGCCACTCGAACACCATGTTCGGGTAAATTCAATTTGAAAATGCTTGAAAAAAACTCACTTCCGCTTGGAATCATACTCTCGCTGCTGTTGGCGGGCATTGGTTATGGGGTGCTTTTCGGTGTTTATGGGCTGCTCGAAACCCAAGGATGGGTACATTCGGGCGGGTTCAGACCGATGTTTCGGGAGCGCACTTGTGCCATTTTTGCCATTGCGCTTTGCGCTTTTTTGCTCAATCATTACCAAAAAAGGCATTTGTACAGTACCGTCCGTGGCATCGTCATCGTGATTTCATTGCTGGTGATTGGGTGGTTGATAGTTTTTGGCAAGTACATTTTTTGATTTACGATTGGACAATTTGCGATTTACGCCACACCCAATCGTAAATCGTAAATCGTCCAATCGTAAATCGTCCAAATCCCATCACATCTTGAACCCTAGCTTTACTTCCAATACCGGACTGAGTTTAGGCAAATTTTGCCGCTCAATCAAAAAACTGGTCAACCCAGCGATTTCCTTAAAAATATAGTGCTTGTCCAAGGCGCCTTTGAGGTAGTCCTTGCCCGTGGAGCCGCCTGTGCCGGTGCGGGTTCCAATCATCCGGTGTACCATGCTCATGTGGCGGTAGCGCCATGTGGAGAGCTGCTCGTCAATTTCGAGGAGTAGGTTGAGCAATTGAAACGGAGTCTGGAGCATTGGGTATCCCCTGAATAGAAAGATGAAAAGCCCAGCCCGGCAAGCCTTTGGGCTTAACCTGCGGTCGGCGTTGTCGTCTTCCCCAAAAAAAACTTGGTTGAAAAAACGGAGGTTGAAACGCTCGTTTGGCATCAAGCTCTCCACGTAACGGGCTGCGTAGTCTGCCCAAAACGGGTGCTGCTCCACCGACCCTTCCAGGTGTGTCGGCCAGTTTTCGAGGTCATCGAAAAAGGGCATCCGCTCCAGCCACTGGTTCACGAGGTCGAGTAGGGTAGGCTTTGCCTCGGCTGTTTTTATCAGTTTCACATGTTCTTCTCGTAGCTGAGAAATATAGTATTCTTGGGCATGTCGCTCTGTGTAACGCAGGCCGAGCCGAGCTTCGGCGAGCTTGAATTGCCAGCTTTGAAAACCGGAGGCCGGTCGCAGGAAATTGCGAAAATCGAGGAAGTCCATCGGTGTCATGGTCTCCATGATGTCAATCTGATGAACGGCCACCCGGAGGATGACGGCCACCCGGTTGAGGCGGTGTACTACGGTTTGCAGGTCGGGGGAGTTGTCGTTGATGGCCTGTTGGCCCATGATGTCGGCCACCGACTCGATCTCGAACATGATTTGTTTGAACCAAAGCTCGTAAGCCTGATGGATGATGATGAAGAGCATCTCGTCATGAGCGTGGGCGTTGTTCAGGTCGCTCTCCAGTTGTTGAGCGGTCAGGATTTTGTCCAGTTGAAGATAATCCGAATAGTGGACTTCTTTTTGTGCCATACAATCAGGTATTTTTTGATAAAAAATGAGCCACCAAGGTACGTTTTTGTTTGTCATCGGCTATTTCCGGTGACAAATGTCAGCACAACGGCTTTACTTCGCCTTTTTGAGACAATGGACGATAGACTTTAGACTTTAGATTTTGACTGTCTATGGTCTATAGTCTCCTGTCTAATGTCTATTTCTTCGTATGAAATACTACATCATTGCCGGGGAGCCATCGGGGGATTTACAGGGTGCATCGCTAGTCAAAGCGCTCCGTCATGCCGACCCTGAAGCAGAAATCCGCTGCTGGGGAGGTGACTTGATGGCTGCCGAAGGAGCAGTAGTGGTGAAACATTACAGGGAGTTGGCCTTCATGGGCTTTGTGGAGGTGGTGAAAAACCTGCCCACCATCCTTCGGAATTTTCGCTCCGCAAAATCGGACATCAAGAATTTTGCGCCAGACTGCCTCATTTTGATAGACTACCCCGGCTTCAATTTACGCATGGCTACTTGGGCCAAAAAGCTGGAGGTTCGCGTATTCTACTACATCTCGCCGCAGCTTTGGGCTTGGCACACCAGCCGTGTGAAAATCGTGAGGGACTGCGTGGAGCGGATGTTTGTGATTTTTCCTTTCGAGGAAGATTTTTACAAGAAGCATGGCGTTGAGGTGAGCTTCATCGGACATCCTTTGGCATCGGTGATTGAGCGGCATGAGGCATCTCCAGATTTTTACACAAAAAACAATTTGCCGAAAGGCAAACCCATCATTGCGCTGCTACCTGGAAGCCGCCGACAGGAAGTTGCCCGGATGCTTGGCGAAATGGTCAAAGTATCCACCTTTTTCCCTGATTATCAATTTGTTGTAGCGAGTGCGCCTTCGTTGGGTCGAGCATTTTACGAGCCGTTTTTAGCTGGTTTTCCTTCGGTAAATTGGTGGAAGACCAAACTTACGACCTCCTTCAAAACGCCCTTGCCGCACTCGTCACTTCTGGCACTGCAACCCTTGAAACGGCGCTTTTTCGGGTGCCACAAGTGGTTTGCTACAAGGCCGGCGAGCTTTCCTACCAACTTGCTCGTAGGCTGGTGAACAAGGATTTGAAGTACATTTCCATTGTAAACCTCATTGCTGGAACTCGGGTGGTGGAGGAGTTGATTCAAGCCGAATTCAACCAAAAGAACGCGGCAGCCGCCCTCAACGCCATTTTGAAGAAAGAAAAAAGAGCGACTGTTTTGGAAGGTTATGAAAAGGTCAGAAAACTGCTTGGCCCATCGGACTGCGCAGAGAGGGCTGCCAATTTTATCACGGCTGCCTTGCTGGATGTTCACACCAAATCTTTGTAAAAAGTCCTGCGCCGCTTGTACACTGTATGGTCAAAATCCTTCCACAATGCAAGGACGTTTTGGTTGTTCTCCAGCATGGGATTGACATTGAAATGGGTATAGCCCAGCTTCACAAACGTATGCCCGATATCACTGAAGATGACGCTGTGAACGCCTTTTTTGCGCCATTCTTCTTTCACGCCAATAAGCGTCAAGTCGCCTGTGTCGCTTAGGTATTGCGCCAGCAAAAGATGGATAAAACCAAAAGGCCAAAGACTACCATTGGCTTTTTGCATCGCCTTTGACATGGTAGGCATGGTTAGTCCAAACCCGACTGGCCCTTCCGTTTCATGCTCAATTACGCAGACAAACTTGGGAGGCAATAGGGTCATGTAGTTTTTGACATACAAGGCTTGCTGTGCTGCCGAGATGGGCACGTAGCTTGGCAATGCATGGTATGTTTCTTCCAGCATTTTGAAAAGAAGCCCACCCAGGGTGAGCATTTCCAACTTGTTCTTTGGGCGACGGATGCTAAGGTGGTAGCGGTCTTTGACCAGGGCTGCAGCTCTTGTCAATTTTTCGGGAAAAGGGTGGGGCAGTTTGGCCCGAACTTCGAGCCATTCCAACTCTTTTTGGAAGCCAAGTTCGGTTACGTGCTTGGGGTAATATTCGTAGTTGTAGAGGGTGGTCATGGCGCCCATTTGGTCGAATCCATGCACAAGCATCCCGTTTTTATCGAGGGAATTGAAGCCGTAGGGGCCTTTCAATCGTACACAATTGTGCTTTTTGGCCCAGTCTTCCACTGTGGAGAGCAAGGCTCCACTCACATTTTTGTCGTCCACAAAATCGAACCAACCGAAGCGGGCATGCTTTGCTCCAAGCCGTTCCGTTTCCAAGTGATTGATGATGGCTGCAACGCGACCGACCATGCGGCTTCCCTCCCAAGCGGTGAACATCTCCACCTCAGCGTGTTGGAAAGCCGGATTTTTTTTGGCGTCCAGCCAGATCATTTCAGAAGCTTTGAGGGGAGGCACCCATAGCGAGTGGTTTTTGTACAATTGAAAAGGAAAATCAACGAATTGCTTTAGCGATGGAAGATTGGTTACGGTCTTTATTTCAGGATTCATGTTTGTTTTGGATGGTTTAGCCAAATTCTCGAACCAAGTATCAAAAGAAAGGATTTGGTTGGGTTCCTAGAAATTTTCCGAGGTTTATTTCAAATATTTACTCATCCAGGGATTCCCCCGCATGAAAATTGTAAGTAAATCAAGTGACAAAATTCAACCGTTAAAAACAGGTTAAAACACTTTTCCTACTTGTCGCACTATACCAATTGGATATTGCCCCTCGTTTTCTTATAAATCAATAAAAAAACAGGACCATGAAAAGCTTCATTTTTGTCTTCACCATCCTTTGCTTTTTCACCTTTCAAACCAATGCTCAAATTCGATTTGGCATTAGGGGAGGTTTGAGTTCTTCGCAATTAAACCAAGAGTCAATTCAAACAAACGGTGTCTCGCTGGCCATTAAAGACGCCAATTACGGTTATCATCTTGGCATTTTTGGCCGTGCAAAACTGAGCAAGCACTGGTACTTGCAACCCGAGGCCGTCATCAATTCAACCTCTGTTGATTTTGTGGTAACGGATTTTTCCGATGGCCTTGTGGACAAGGTGCTGACCGAAAAATACCGCAACCTCGATATTCCATTGATGTTTGGTTACAAGCTTGGTCCATTGCGTGCCGAGGCAGGCCCTACTGGTCATGTCTATATGGCCAGCAAATCGGAACTGGAACAAATCGGGGGCTATGAGCGACGCTTCAACAACTTCAACCTTGGCTACCAGGCTGGGTTCGGACTTGATATTTGGAAGCTGATGATTGACCTGCGCTACGAAGGAAACTTTGAAAAATTTGGCGACCACATGAGCATCGGCGGCCAACAAGTGAACTTCTCGCAAAGCCCAACGAGGTGGCTGATGACGGTCGGTTTATCTTTTTGAGCAAAAAACTAAAAACAAAGCCCTGTGACTGCGGTTAGCAATCACAGGGCTTTGTTTTTTGGAAAAAACAGCCAGATTTATTAATTGCATACAACCGCAACATCCCTGAGCAAACACTTTAACTTTGTTCAATTGAATGCGAACCAACTACTCTCAATGACTACTTATCAAGTCAGCATGACCGAAACAGAATTGGTTCAATCCTGTCTGAGCAACGACCGGATTGCACAGAAAAACCTGTACGACAAGTACCGGAAGGCCATGTTCACGCTCGCTTACCGCATTACCGGCGACTTTGAAGCAGCCAACGATGTGCTGCAAGAGGGTTTCATAAAGGTTTTCAAAGGGCTGACAAGCTTCCGGGGTGAGTCCACGCTTGGAGCCTGGATAAAGACCATCATCGTGCGGACGGCTTACAGCCACTTGCGTAAAGAAAAAATCTTCTTTGAGTCCGTGGACAATATTCCGCCTTCCACAAAGGTGGACTGGGGTCACTATCTCGATGCGGAATATTTGGAGAAAGCCATTCTCTCGCTGCCAGAAGGATACCGCACGGTTTTCATCCTAGTGGAAGTAGAAGGCTATGGCCACAAGGAAGTGGCAGAATTGCTCGGCATTTCCGAAGGCACCTCTAAGTCGCAACTTTTTTATTCAAAAAAACGGCTTAGGGAAATACTCAAAAACCAAGTCTAACTATTCACTCATTAAAAATTCACTCATTCATTCATTTTGAAAATGGAAGAGCACAATAAAAAAACGCTGATTGAGGCACTTTCCTCACTGCCCGAACACGAGCCGAAGGAGATGCTCTGGGAGCAAATCGAGCACGAAATGGAGGGTGGGCTGGATGCCATTTTGCCTGCCCAACTGCTCCTGTCGCTGCCCCAATACGAGCCACCCGCAAACGCTTGGGAAGGTATTTTGAAAAAATTGGAAGGGGAAAATTCCTCCGCCAAAATCGTTGCGATGAATTGGAGACGTGTCCTAGCCGTGGCAGCTTCCGTGGCAGCGCTGCTGGTTGTTTTTTGGCAAATGAACCGGACGCAAAAAGTGGAGATGAACGTCGTGGCCGTGAGTTTCAGTGAGGAAACAGTGGACCCACTGCTCCTGCAACGAGATTGGAACGAAGACGAGGATGCGTTCAGTGAGTTCCTCACCCTTTGCGAAGCAAAAAAAACGCTCTGCGAGCAGCCGGAATTCAAGCAACTGCAAGGCGAACTCGAAGAGCTTACTTCCGCAAAAGAGGAGTTGGCCGCTGCACTTGGCGAGTTCGGCACAGACGCCGATTTGGTGACCCAAATCAAGGAAATCGAATTGGAGCGCACAGGCATCGTGAAGAAAATGATGGTGATGTTGATTTGATTGTTTCATGGTTATAATTGCTTCATTGTTGCCATAACAATTCAACAATAAAGCAATTCAACAATCCAATTTAATGATGAAAAATATCCTGAAGTTGTTGGTTCCCAATGTTTTAATGCTGCTGGCAGTGGGCTTGCAAGGGCAAACGACATTGCAGGTCGTGACGAAGGTGATGGAAAATACTTTTCCCTACAAAAACGGCACGGAGGTAAACATCGAGGGCGAAAAAGCCGAGATAAAGGTGGAAACCTGGAACCGCTCCGAAGTAAAAGTGCTGGTGGAATTGATTGCCAAACATACCGACAAAAACAGCCCAGGCTGACCTCGACCGTATGGTTTATTCTACTGAACAGGCTGGAAAAAACCTTTATTTCCGCAATTACATCTCGTCGCCCAAGGGTGGAAAGAAACCTACTTCCGACTTGAAAGCCATCTACACCATCACATTGCCCGCTGACTGCCCGGTGTATTTGAAGAACAATTACGGGCTTTCGCAAATAAGCAACCTTACCAAATCGCTTCGGGTCAACAGCCAATTCTCAAGAATCAACATGGAAAACCTGAGCGGCCAAATCGGCATCGAAACCCGATTTGGCGACATCGAGGGACGTGACATTGACGGCAACGTGACGATAAACTCCCGCCGCTCCGACATCACCCTGCATGACATCAAAGGCAATTGGAACATCAACTCGCAGTACGGCGTGATGAAATTTTTCACCAATCCCAGCCCGGAACTGCTGACCATGAACATCAACGCCGAGAAGTCCGACGTTTATTTCTTCGACCCAAAACCCAACTACTACGGCTATACATTGACAGCACATTACGGGAACATTACTGTGCCCAACGACCTGAAATTCAACTACTTGCAAAATACCAGCGAACTGAAAAAGGCGATTTTCTCTTCCAAAATCGGCAAGTCGAACATTTCCATCAAAATCAGTTTTGGGGATATTGTGATTCGAAATCCTTGAGAATTTAGCAAGGTTTCGTGCCAATAAAATAGCCCTGTTAGAGTTCCGGAACTCTAACAGGGCTATTTTATTGGCACGAAACCTCGGAATTAATCTTTTTCCCTACTTTTCGCCCTTTCACCAAAAACACCTTCACCCTAAGTCTGTCACAACATGCCACTAATCATTATACTCATCGGCATTGCAGCCCTGCTGATACTCATCATTGGCTTTCGGGTCAATGCCTTCTTGGCGCTGGTGCTGGTGTCACTCGGCGTCGGGATTGGGATGGGCATGACGCCGGTCGAGGCACTTACTGCCATGCAAAATGGCGTTGGCAGTACGCTCGGCACGTTGGCACTCATCATGGGCTTGGGCGCCATACTTGGCGGATTGATAGCGGAAAGTGGCGCTTCTCAAGTTATTGCAAGGCGTCTGACTGATGCTTTTGGCTTAAAAAATATTACGTGGGCGATGGTTTTGACGGGGTTTATTGTCGGCATCCCCATGTTCTACAATGTGGCCTTTTTGATGGTGTTGCCCATCATTTTTGCTATGGCCAACGAAACCAAGCAGCCCATTCTTTACATTGCCTTGCCCATCATTGCCTCGTTGTCCGTTACGCACGGGTTTTTGCCCCCACATCCAGCACCCACCGCCATCGTAGAGTTTTATGGGGCAAATATTCAACTGACACTGCTCTATGGGCTAATACTTGCCGTGCCAACGGTCATCATTGCTGGGGTGGTTTTTGGCAAAACCATGAAGAAAATTCCCACTAAAGTCAATGAGAAATTGTTCAAGAGCGCAGATTTGGCACCCGAGCATTTGCCCTCGTTTGGAATTTCAGTGCTGGTGGCGCTTATCCCGGTGTTGTTGATGGGATTTGGAGGACTTGGGCAGTTGTTTTTGCCAAAAGAAAATACCCTCAACCAACTGCTTCAATTCCTGGGAGACCCGGTCATCTCCTTGCTCATGGCGGTTTTCGCAGCCGTCTTTACGCTAGGACGAAAATCGGGCAAAAGCTTTCAAAAAACGATGGACGGGGTAGGCGAGCATGTTAAACCCATCGCCATGATTTTGCTGATACTGGCTGGCGGCGGCGCATTCAAACAAGTTTTGGTGGACAGTGGCACCAGCGATTATATTGTAAACTTGATGAAGGACATGACCCTGTCGCCACTAATTATGGCTTGGACGGTGGCGGCTGTACTGCGCATTGCGCTTGGCTCTGCAACAGTCTCGGCCATGACGGCAGCTGGCATCATGATGCCATTGGTGACCACCGGAACGGTAAGTCCAGAACTGCTGGTGCTGGCCACGGGCGCAGGCTCGCTCACTTGCTCGCAAGTCAACGACACCGGTTTTTGGATGTTCAAGGAATATTTCAACCTGACCATCGTGCAGACGCTCAAATCATGGACAGTCATGGAAACTATTGTTTCCGTTGTTGGCCTAGCTGGTTGCCTACTCCTGGATTTGATAATTTGATAATGGGTGGTCATGTTATTGGGTTATTGGGTTATTGAGTTATTCCGAGACTCATGTTCACCCAATAACTCAATAACCCAATAACTCAATAACTCAACAATGACCATCGGACTAATCGGACTTGGAAAAATGGGCTTTCCGCTCGCCCAAAACATGCTGCGGAACAAATACACGATAGTGGCATTTGACATTGACGATGCTAACCGCAAGCGCTCCGCAGATGCAGGAATCGTGACCACCAGCAGCTTGCAGGCAGTGGCGATGCACCTGCCGTCACCTCGTATCGTCTGGAGCATGGTGCCGGCGGGCGATGCCACGGAGTCGGTGCTGGCGCAATTGGCCGAGTTGCTCTCGCCCGGCGACATTGTGATAGACGGGGGCAACTCCAACTACAAGGACAGCCTGCGCAGGTACGCCATTTTCAAGGAAAAAGGAATCAAAATGCTCGATTGCGGCACAAGCGGCGGTATCAGTGGGGCACTCAATGGCGCCTGTACCATGATTGGTGGCGACCGAGATGCCTACGAGGTCTGCAAGCCCCTGTTCGATGCCCTTTCGGTAGAAAATGGCAGCCTCTACGTGGGTGCAGCGGGCAGCGGTCATTTCACCAAAATAGTACATAACGGCATCGAATACGGCATGATGCAGGCCATTGCCGAAGGCTTCGAGGTGCTGAACAAAAGCCCGTTCGACGTGGATTTTGAGGCTGTCGCAAAAGTCTGGAACCACGGCTCGGTGGTGCGCAGTTGGCTGATGGAGCTGTCGCAAAGTGCGTTCAGCAAAGACCCTCAACTATCGGCCATCAAGGGCATCATGCACTCAAGCGGCGAGGGCAAATGGACAATAGAAACAGCGCTCGAACTGGGCGTGCCGACGCCCGTCATCGCCTTGTCGTTGCTGATGCGCTTCCGTTCGCAAGAAGAAGATACCTTTGCGGGGAAAGTGGTGGCAGCCCTCCGCAATGAATTTGGGGGACATGCGGTGGAGAAGGCATAATAAAGGAATTATGAGTTATGAGTTATTAAACATGCAACCTAATAACTGATAACTCATAACTCATAACACAAAAACATGGATTCAATACAAAAATAGAGCTGGAACTGCTCAGTAAGTCGGATTACCAAGAATTGAAAGAAGCAATGATAGAGGCCTATCCGAACCTTCCTGAACCAGCTTGGACGAAAAAGCAAATCAACACGCTCATCAATAAATTTCCAGAAGGGCAGATTGTGCTAAAGATTAATGGACAAATAGCCGCTTGTGCGCTGTCCATTATTGTGGATTATAACCAGTTTTCCCATTCCCATACCTATAAGAAAATAACAGCCAATTATACCTTCAACACCCACGATGACGAAGGTAATATACTCTATGGCATAGATGTTTTTGTACGGCCAAAATACAGGGGCAACAGGCTCGGACGCCGCTTGTACGAATATCGGAAGGAACTTTGCGAGAACCTCAATTTGGAAGGCATCGTGTTCGGTGGGCGCATACCCAACTATCATCAATATGCCAATGAATTGACCCCAAAACAATACATCGAAAAAGTAAAGCTCCATGAAATACACGACCCGGTACTCGATTTTCAATTGTCCAATGATTTCCATGTCGTAAAACTCGTAAAGGGATACCTCGAAGGGGATGAAGCATCGCAGGAGTATGCTGCCATAATGAAATGGAACAATATCTATTACGAAATACCCACGAAAAACATCAACGTAGCCAAGACCATTGTGCGCCTTGGCTTGATTCAATGGCAGATGCGGCCCTACAGGGGAGTGAAAGAACTCATGGAGCAGGCCGAATATTTCGTAGATGCATTGAGTGCCTATAAAAGCGATTTTGCATTGTTCCCGGAGTTTTTCAATGCCCCCTTAATGGCCGAATACAATAGTTTAACGGAGCCTGATGCCATCCGAAAACTGGCCGAGTTCACACAACCACTGGTGGAAGAGTTTACCAAACTTGCCATATCCTACAATATCAATATTATAACCGGAAGCATGCCCGAACTGGTGGACGGTGTGCTGTTTAACGCCGGCTACCTGTGCAAGCGCAATGGGATGGTGGAGCGTTTCGAAAAAATCCATGTTACGCCCGACGAAGAACGGATATGGGGGATGAAGGGTGGCAGCAAAATCTGTACTTTCGATACGGACTGTGGCAAAATCGGCATCCTTATCTGCTACGACGTTGAATTTCCCGAACTGAGCCGCCTGATGGCACTGGATGGCATGAGCATCCTATTCGTGCCCTTCCTCACCGATACACAGCATGGCTTCTCACGGGTGCGCTTTACCGCACAGGCAAGGGCCATCGAGAATGAATGTTATGTGGCCATTGCGGGCAGCATCGGCAATATACCCAAGGTACATAACATGGACATGCATTATGCTGAAAGTATGGTGTTCAGCCCCTGCGATTTTTCCTTCCATCCGAGTGGCATCGTCTCCAGTGCCACGCCAAATACGGAAATGGTGCTCATATCCGACGTGGATATTGATATGCTGAAAGAACTTCACAATTATGGAACGGTGAAAAACCTGAAAGACAGGCGGACGGACTTGTATAGGTTGAAAAAAGTGAAGTAGGTTGCTGTGGTGTTGAATTGTTGTATTGTTGTATTGTTTATGTTTACTAAACCTTTGGAGGTCTAGTAAACGTAAGTCTTACCCCTCACATCCCTGCCTAAACAACCACTTCATCACCACAGGATTCTAATTTTCCTTTACATTCGTGCTCCAAAATATTGACACGATAAAAAATAAAAGAAATGAACCTTACAAAGTCCAAATTGATGGAAGCGGAAAAAATTGCACTTCAACTATTCAACGCAATTGAAGAACGCCAACTAATAAAACCCGGCAAATCGGAAAAGGAACTAAATGAAGAAGTTTTCAAGTTGGCGGACGAACTTTTCGGTATAAAAAAGTTCTGGCACAAAAGAATTGTGAGATGTGGTGTCAACACGTTGTCACCTTATGATGACAATCCTCCTAATTTGATTTTACAAGAAGATGATATTTTGTTTTTTGATTTTGGGCCTATCATTGAAGAATGGGAAGCTGATTTTGGTAGAACCTATGTTCTAGGAAACGACCCTTTGAAGCATAAAATAAAGTCAGACATTGAATTGGCTTGGCATGAAGCGAAGGATTGGTTTCATGCACAAACTAAATTGACTGGTGCAGATTTCTGGCAATACCTGCTTGAACTTGCAAAGAAATACGGCTGGACTTATGGAGGCCAACTTGGCGGACATCTTATTGGACAATTTCCGCATGAAAGATTAGCACCCGAAGACTACGGGCTGTATGTTCATCCTGAAAACAATAACGACATGTTTTTACTGGATGCCAATGGCAATAAAAGAGAATGGATTTTAGAAATTCATTTTGTGGACAGAGAAAAACAGATTGGCGGTTTCTTTGAACAATTATTGACGTAATTATAGATTCGTATTGACGGCGTGATTTAAAGTCTAGGTCGTCAATTTAAGAATTTCTCGCGAGGAGGGCAGGAACACGGATTGAACGGATTAGACGGATAAAAACGGATTCAACCAGTTCTCTCAAGTCTTTCTGAAAAACACTTGCTCAAACGATGTGGTGTTTTGAAAATACTTGAACTGTGCTTAACTTTGATGCGTGGAATACTTATGACAACGGGTATACGCCATCAGCAAGGAAAAAATTCTAACTTTTCTTGACTTGTATGCAGCTTAAATGAACAAAAAAGCATTCATCAGTAGTAATAAAGCACTTTAACAATCTATCACGCTAAAATGAAACGAATCAATAAATTCTGGCCTTTGATTTCTCTTATTGGCTGTTACTTTTTGTTTTGTAGCAATTCTTTTTTTAGAAAGGGCTTAACTACTTTCGTTGAAATGACCCATCAAAGTGATTTGATTGTATTAGGAACCATAAGCAAGACGGACAGTAATGTTTATCATTTATTGGTGGAATGCCAATTGAAAGGGGATGACCATGTGAGGGAATTGGATGTTGAAGAATACAAACCTTGGTTCTGCGACGTAAAACGTTATGACTATGTGGAGGGGCAACATTTTTTGCTTTTCTTAAATAGATTCGAAAAAGGAGTATGGCACACTATAGCTGGATCTACTGGAGAGCGCATGTTGTCAAGAGATAATAAAATCAAATGGTTAAACAATAATTACGGACTTGATACTGTGATGCAATGCATTCAACCTATCCTTGATTGTTACCAACTATCAGGCAGGCAATGCTACTATCCCATTTGTGATTTGTTAACTATGGATAGCATAATGCAAAGCAATCCCTTTTTTGCTTATATAATGGAATTGCAAGACAATGCCAATATATATTTTGGGTATAAAGAACTTGAAATTGAAGATAGAATGCGGCAACATTTGGAAGATCTGCAGAAAAAGCAGTAGAATTTATTTGCTCATTTCCCCTGCCTAAATAACCACTCTATCACCAGCTTATCACTATATGCCATCAGCCAAGAGAAATGCCCCACTTCCGGGTACATCGTAAAGCCGGGATGAGCGCCAGCCTTGGTCAGCGCATCCACCATGTCCAGTGAGTAAAGTGGGTTCACGGCACCATCCTCGGCCCCGTGCAGTATCCAGATGGGCATTTTCGCAAAGACTGCCGCCTTGGAAGTGTCGCCGCCACCACAGACGGGCATGGCAGCCGCAAAGAGGTTCGGATACCTCGCTATGGCGTCGAAAGTGCCGTAGCCGCCCATCGAGAGGCCGGTAATATAGATGCGGTTGGTGTCCACCGGCATTTCCTTGATGGTCTTTTGGATGAGTTCGTAGAGGAGTTGCATGGGCTTGGAGGGTGTCGGCAGTAGCTGCATGTTCCGGCCATTGTCTTCCCTGTTCATGCTGGCCCATTGCTGTCCGACTGGGCATTGCGGCGCTATGACCAAGGCTGGATGCATGGACATCATCTCGTCGGTTGCGAAGTTTTCGACGCCCCATTTGAGTTGTGCTTCATTGTCGTTGCCCCGTTCGCCGGAGCCGTGCAGGAAAATGACGAGCGGGTATTTGCGTAGTGGATTTGCATCTGGGAAAAGCAGGCGATAGTTCAAGGTGTCTCCCTTGCCGTTGGTGTAAGTGTTCTTGCTGAACCGGGAGACTTGGGCATGGGTACCAATGCTCATGAAGCAAAAAAGCAGGAATACTAAGTTGATTTGAGTTTTGATAGTTTCATTGTATAGTCTTGATTATTTTAAGAATTCTTGGATTTTGGGAGTAGTTTATCTGGATGCTCTTTCATCATCTTTTCCTGAAAATGCCATGACGATTTTCCCATTTTTATCTACCAAAAATGTAGTTGGAAAACCCCAAGTTAAATTAAATACATTATCTACCAAGTTATGGCCATCTTGTACTTGGTCAAATTGCCAAGGGTGCTCTCCTAAAAATTCTTTAATTCTATCGGTATCATCCCTTCCAATAGCCAAGTAATTGACTTTCTTGGTGCCTATTTTTTTCACAATTTCATTGAACCCCGGTATTTCGGCAACACATGGAGGACAGGAAGCAAACCAAAATTGACCACTGTCACTTTACCTTTGAAATAAGTATCGTCAATCTGCTTTCGATAGAGTAGCATTAAAAGATGGTAATTGTACGCCATAATACGGGACGCTTATTCCTATTTCTTTGAACCTTCATTTCTTATTTGCTTCTGATTTGCTTTACATTTATAAGCCTCCTGATATGAAATAGTTTTTGGGTATTGCAACCAAGAATATAGGCAGGCTGTTAAAAAGAAAGTGTTTCATGTTTTAAAGTTTTTAGTCACAATATTACTCATCACACCCATCTCCCAGCTTTTTCAATAGTTTTTTATCAAACGCCATCTTCATAGCTGCACGTCCTTCCTCCGGGAACAATTCCCAGAGCGTCTGCTGCACCGGGTTGAACTGTACCCAAATCACGGTGCTGGCCACGTCCATTTGGTCGGCGCTGAGGCGGTAAAGCCAGGCGGTATCCTTGGCAATGCCGAGGTCTTCCATGCCGAAGGGGTTCTTGGCAGCGTACAGCGACAGGGCGTAGCCGTTTTTTCTCGCAGTTTGTTGCAGTTCCTTCACCCGTGGGTTGCTCTCCACAATGGCCTCCACGGCAAGGTTGCAGCTTTGCATTTGCGCCAGCGGTGATTTCGGGTCGAGGCGGAGGGCATAGACGGAGTCCATGACGAAGCCCTTTTTTCGCACCTCCAGGTTGGGGAAGTAGATGTCCCGCACGTAGCGCAGGCCCTTCACATCCAGGAACTTCAGGCTGTCAATCCAGCCAAGCGACTGGAAATAGCAGCCTTCGAGGTTCACGTCAACGAGCGAAGCATTTTGCAGCTTCACGTTTTCCAGATTGGTACCGGAGAAGTCGCCTTCGAGGTATATCTGGCGCAGGTCGGCGTGGCTGAGGTTGCCTTCCAGCATCACGATGTTTTCCATGCGGCTTTCCCGGAGGTTGGCACTGGAGAGGTTGATGCCGCTCATCAGCGTGTTGCGGAAATTTGCCTTTTCGAGCCAAGCGTTGGAGAGGTCGGCGCCTTGCAGGTCGGCGTAGTTGAAATTGGCTTGTGAAAAAGAGGAATTGGACAATTGCGCCCCCCGCAGGTACGCTTTCGAGAAATTGGCCTCCCGCAGGTCGGCGTAATTGAAGTTGGCCCGAGCATAAATCTTGTCGTAGGTCGCCTTGTCCAGGTCGCTGTTGACGAGCATGAAGAGCAACTGTCCACGTTCCGGGCTGAGTTGGCGAGGCGTCAGGGAGTCGTTTTCGAGGTAGCGGTAGGGTCGCATGGACTGGCTCAAAGAAACGATGCGCCCAATCAGCGGGTCGCTCAGGCTTCGCTTGGGGTTGCTCCGCAATTCGATGTCCAGCTTGTCCATGATATTGCTCATGAAGAAAACGAGGGAACTGCGGCGGTTGCCCTCTTCGAGGTTGATTTGTTGGTCGAGGCGTTGGTTTTGCTTACCAATGAGTCCGTTCTGCGTATCCAGTTTGTCGTTTTGGCGGTTGAGGATTCCGGTTTGCACAATCAGGATGAGCAGTGGTGCCACGGCCATCAGGATGGCAAAAGTGCCAATCCTCGTTATCCGCCAAATGGTCTGCGTCATAATCTCCGCAATGGTGTCTTTCGACACTTTGCCGTCCGGCAATTCGTCGAGCAGTTGCCGGAAACCGCTTTTCAGCCCCTTGCCAATCATCAGCCGGGTGGAGGATTCTGCGACGAGCTTCCTGACAGTCTTGCTTGAAGCCTGTGCGGCAGCCTTTCGGACTTCGAGTTCTGCTTTCAGGCGCAGGTTTTCGAGTTCGAGCTGTTGGAGGCGGTCGTTGATGTCGTCAGGTGGTGGGTTCATTCCGTTTGCGATTTGGTTGTCATAAACTATTCTTGTATCGGGTTGTAAACATAAATAAATCTGGAATTGAATGTATGTCGCTTCGCAATACTTCCTTTGAAACTGCTACATGCAACCTGAACCCAATTATTCAAATCCTTACCTTTGCCAACTTTTAATCAAAAAACAGTTCAATGCAGCACAAAGCAATCTTCTTCCTTTTCCTCCTTTTTTCGTTCAAAACATCGCTCTACGCACAGCCTGAACGCTGGCAGCAGCGGGTGGATTACCGCATGGACATTGACTTTGACGCAGCAAAGCACCAGTTCAAGGGCAAACAGCTACTCAAGTACACCAACAACTCTCCTGACGAACTCGACCGGGTGTTTTACCATCTTTATTTCAATGCCTTCCAGCCGGGAAGCAACATGGACGTGCGCAGCCTCAACCTTCCCGACCCAGACCCCCGGGTGAAGGACCGCATCAGCAAGCTCAAACCGGAGGAGTTCGGCTGGCACAAAATCAGTTCGCTGAAAATGGACGGCAAGAACTGCAAGTTCGAGGTAAATGAAACTATCCTGGAAGTAGAATTGCCGAAAAGCATCAAGCCCAATTCAACAGTGGAGTTCGAAATGGAATTCACATCTCAAGTGCCGATTCAAATCCGCCGCTCAGGCCGTGACAGTAAGGACGGCATTGATTTCAGCATGACGCAGTGGTACCCCAAGCTCTGCGAATACGACTATCAAGGTTGGCACGCAAACCCATATGTTGCACGTGAGTTCTATGGCGTCTGGGGCGACTTCGACGTGAACATCACCATTGACCGAAAATACATTCTCGGCGCCAGTGGCATCCTGCAAAACGGCGGAAACATTGGATACGGTTACGAGCCTGAGAGCACTGCTGTGCGTCCTGAAAAAGGCGACAAGTTCACCTGGCGTTGGCGGGCCGAGAACGTCCACGACTTCGCGTGGACTGCCGACCCAGACTACAAGCACGTCGTGCTGCGCCGAAAGGACGGCCTCGTTTTCCATTTCCTCTACCAAGATAAAGCCGAGACCCGCAAGACTTGGGAAGCCGCCCCTGCGCAGATGGATAAGGCATTTGATTTCATGAACCAACATTTCGGACAGTACCCCTATAAATCCTACGCCTTCCTCGAAGGTGGCGACGGTGGCATGGAATACCCGATGGCCACGTTGTTGGCTGGCAAAGCGGGCATTGGCACTTTTATCCACGAGGCGCTACATGCTTGGTACTACGGCCTGCTCGGCAACAACGAAAGCCTTTACGGTTGGATGGACGAGGGTTTTACAGAGTACGCCACTTCCGAAGTAGAAAACTACCTGAAAAAAGAAGGGCTGATGGGTGGCAAGCCCGACGATAATCCGCACCTCGAAGCCAACGAAACGATGATTCGCTTCAATCAGTCAGGCAGGGAAGAGCCGCTTTCCACTCATGCCGACCATTTCACTACCAGTTCAGCGTACAGCGTATCGGCTTACGTGAAAGGCCATGTGGTGCTGCACCAGTTGCAGTACATCATGGGAAAGCCGGTCTTCGACAAGGCGATGCTGACCTATTTTGATACTTGGAAATTCAAGCACCCGAATGCCAACGACTTCATTCGGGTCATGGAAAAAGAGTCAGGTCTGGAGCTGGACTGGTTCAAGGAGTACTTTGTTTACACCACCAAAACCATTGACTACGGCATCAACATCGTTGAAAAAGCCAACCGTAAAGAAACCCGTGTCGTGCTGGAGCGCAAGGGCCTCATGCCCATGCCGCTCGACATCACGGTGACCTTCAAGGATGGCAAAAAGCAAATCTTCAACCTGCCGCTTGACATCATGCGGGGCGCAAAAAAAGGCACGGAATTCACGGGCGACAAGTACTCTGTGTTGCCCGACTGGCGCTGGACGCACCCGACTTACGAGTTTACCATTGATGAAAAATACAAGAAAATTGACCAGGTGGAGATTGACGCTTCGCAACGCATGATAGATTGGGACAGGGACAATAATGTCTGGGGAAAAAGGCGGATGAGAAGGACGAGGAGGAAGATTGAGAATTGGAGAAATGGAGAATTGAAAATGGGTGCAATGGATAATTTTCAATTCTCCATTTTCAATTCTCCAATTACAATTTTGACATGCCCCAGATGATGCTCCCCATGCCAAGCATAAGCGCCGACATCGTATCCATGCTGTAAACCTTGCCGTATTGTGGATGGATAAACGTACGCTGAAAATCAGCCTCGTTCATGGAACGCAGCAATTGCGCCCACCTAAAATGCAGTCCCCGCAATATTTCTAAGGAATGGCCAATCGGCAAACTGTAATCAGGCAACAGCGCCCAAGCGCCCTCATCGTATGGTTTTATGATGGGCGCATCTTCCGTCAAAGCAAGATGGAGGCGGCAATAGGCATTCACATGGCTGTCTGCCAAATGATGGACGACCTGCCTCACCGTCCAACCATCGGGGCGGTAGGGTGTGTCAAGTTGCGCTTCGGTGATGCCTGTCAGAGCCGCTTCGAGGCGCTGGGGTAGGGTAGCGATGGTGTCAATCCACGCCTGCCGCATTTCTGGAGTGACGCTTTCAGGTGCGGTGAACCTGCCGATTGGGTATTTTAGATTTTCCATGCCCAAATGTATGAAAAGCACGGAAGTATCGGTTTCTTATTTATTCTACACGCTAATAGCTTTTGTGTAAACAGGGGTTTGGGGCGGAACGCCCCAAAAGACCCTCTCCCCCGACGAGCCGCCGAAGGCGGCAAGGAGGGGTAGCAGTGCATAATTTTTGATTGACACAATACCTATTAATGCAGCGTATAATTAGGGTGAGGTAAGACAAAAAAAAAGAGCTATGCCATTCTTTCAACGGCACAGCCCCTTAAAGCTGACTAACATTCTCACCAAGTATTTACTCAATTCAATTTGCATGCGATGAAAGAGCGTGTTTCCTTCTTTTTTAATCTACAATTACGGTAATAGAAACGCTTTCTGCACTGATATCTGGGACATCAATTAAGTAAGTGAAATTTCCAGCACCCAGTGGTGTTTCACCCACGTAGTCAGTAGGTATTAAGCTATATTCTCTACCATCAATAGAGAGATGAACATAGCCATAATGATATGCAATGTCAAAGGCACGATAACAGGTTGTTTCACCTCTTAATATTGATCCGCAATTAACATTACCGGAAAATGGATTAATAACAACATTGCAAAAGTCATAGTTGCTATTGTTTTTAATCCTCAAGTTTGTTTTACCTATTTCTTGCGAACATGCTGCTATTGTGTGTTCGTTGCAGCCTACTAAATTTGTTTTGTCGCTGTCCTTGTTGCATGAAGAAAGTGCAATAGTCATTATTGCTAAGACCATTACAATGTGAGCGAGATAATTTGTTGTTTTGTTATAAACGCTTTTATTAACCAAGTTGGTAATTCTCATTTTTAAATAGTTTAGCATTGTTGACTGAATTTATTCAACAGCGCAAAGGTGTTAGGCTTTGTCATTGGTTTCGTTACAGAATATCGAAAAAATATTGCATAATTCTTTGATCAACTCAGAAAGGACAGCGGCTATGAAGCAAGTGGGTCGCCGCCTTAAGTGGCTCGTCGGGGGAGGGGCGTTTGGGGGCTTCGCCCCAAACCCTTATTTGCACAAACCCTATTTGCGCAGCGTATTGATGAAAGAATTGTCAGCGCTGAAGCGCATTTCCATTCTGATGTCAGCCCGAGCAAAGTCCTGTCGGTCGAGCGGAACCTCAATGAAACCAAGGTCTCGATAAATCTGGATAGCCGTCGCTGAACCCTTGGTGTTGGAGAAAAGGTAGAGCAGTTTTGCACCAGCATCTCTCGCTTTTTCGATGGCCGCTTCGCAAAGTTTTACGCCAATGCGAAGGCCACGAAAACGCTCGTCAACGGCCATTTTTATCAGCTCGTAGGTTTCCTCGTCGTCTTTGATGAGGCCAGCCGTTCCGGCGATTTCCCCACCCATTTGCGCCAACAAAATAAAGCCTCCATTCGACAGGATGGACGCTTCTGGCTGGCTGCAATGCAGGTGGTCTATTTCCTCCATGAAATAAGCACGGGTAATCCAAGCCTCGTTGATTTCTTTCCAACGTTGGAAGTGAACGCTTTGGTAATCAATGATTTGCATGTTGCTCAGTTCGCTCTTGGCCATAATTTATTAGATTTATTTTCCCGCCATCTAAAATCTAAAGTCTCACTTCTATTGTCTCAAAATGCCAAGGTAAGCAATCCAGGGCCCAACTTCACCGGTATATTGCTTGGCCATCACCCTCGAAATCTGTGCAATATGCCCAAGGTCGTGCACTGTCCAGCAAGAAAGCAAGTGACGCAGCGTCACCTCGCCAAGTGCGGGATGGATGCCCTTTTTTTCAAGGGCATCTTCATCCAGCGGCGTGTTGTTGAGAATGCGCAAATTCTCCATTCTGAGTCGGGTGAATTCATCCAAGAGCGAAGAGAGCGGCTTGCCTTTGCTTTCCTCAAACTGCGCAAACCGGTCGAAAGGGACAAATGGTTGGCTCGTGCCAAGTTCGAGGATATGTTTCATGCGGGGAATCCAGTCGGTTTTTCGCCATGAATCAGGTGGCCAACTACGTCGTAAGGCTCCAGCTTTCACCGCCTTCATTTTTGGAAGTCCATTCCTCCGAGATGCCGGACAGCAGGCTGTTCAGCACCTGCGGGGTGCGTTCCAAAATCTCCAGTGATTTGTCGAGTGAAAATTCCATGATAAAAGTTGGGGCCGCAGCCCCTCACCAAAAAAGATTGAGTATGAAAAAACTCTCATGGAGAGTGATGCAAATAAATGAAGGAATTGGACTAGCTTTGGCATCCGGTTTTTATAAACTTGGTAGTCCGGCACTGAAAAAGATTGAGTTTGAAAAATAATGGCATTTTTGAGAGCAGTTGAAGGAACCAAGGGCAATCTGGTATGGTTGCCTACAGGTTTTTGTTACTTTCAGATACGTTCATTTTCAAAACTCAACCGCCATGTTCCCTTGGAAGTCTGTCATAAAAATCAAGCATACCAGCTCAACCCCCATCTATTTACAGATTGCCAATCATATTGTTTGCGAAATAAAGGAGAGCCATGTGCTACCCGGTACACGGCTGCCTGGTAGCCGTGCCATGTCGCAGTTGTTGGAGGTACACCGCAAGACGGTGGTGGCTGCTTACGAAGATTTGGAAGCGCAGGGTTGGATTGATATCCATCCCTCAAAAGGAGCTTTTGTAAACACCAAATTGCCGGAAAAGCAACCCGGCAGAATCACCAAAAGCCTAATCCGAAAGGGATTCCCGGCGCAGACGGGCTTCGAGGTGAAACCCTACCTGAACATCCACGCCCCTACCTACGCACCGCAGAACATCATCGGACTTCACGATGGCCCCGACCTTCGGCTCGTGCCCACCAAACTCATTTCACAGACCTATAAAAGCATTTTGACCCGTAAGGCCAACGTTCCACACCTGCGCTATTTCGAGGTGGAAGGAAACCTGTTCCTGCGCACCAACCTTTCGGAACACCTCAACGAAAGCCGGGGGTTGCAGACCACGCCGGAAAATATCTTCATCACGAGGGGCAGTCAAATGGCCATTTTCATGGCTTCGATGGCGCTGCTTTCGCCGGGTGACCTGGTCATCGGTGGCGACCCCGGCTACTACTACGCCGAGCGGGTATTCACACATTTTGGAGCGAAATTGAGAAGGGTGCCGGTGGACAAGTATGGCCTTCGCACCGATGTTATTCGTGAAATTTGCGAAAACGAGTGCGTCCGAATGCTTTATATCACGCCGCACCACCATTTTCCCACCACCGTCACGCTTTGCGCCGAGCGCCGCATGGAGCTGCTTGAACTGGCCAACAAATGCAATTTTGCCATTCTGGAAGACGACTACGATTACGATTTCCACTATGAAAGTAGCCCACTGCTGCCGCTGGCCAGCGCCGACGCAAACGGCATGGTGGTGTACGTGGGTTCAATGAGCAAGACATTCGCACAGTTTCTCCGAATTGGTTTTTTGGTTGCTCCGCAAAATTTGCTGATGGAAATTGGCAAGATGCGCCAGTTCATAGATGTGCAGGGCGACTATGCGATGGAACAGACCATCGGCGAGCTATTTCGCCTCGGCGAAATCAAGCGGCACATGAAAAAAGCGCTCAAAATTTACAAACAGCGTCGTGATTTCTTCTGCGAACTCATGGCCGACCAGCTAGACGGCAAGGTGCAATTCAAAAAACCAGAAGGCGGCATGAGCGTCTGGGTAGAGTTTGACCCGTCATTGCCACTACCGGATATTGCTGCCGCAGCCAAGAAAAAAGGGTTGAGTATTTCGAATGGAAAAATCAACAACAAAGCGAGTGACCAGACTTGGAATGCCGCCCGGTTGGGCTTTGCTTGTCTGAATTTGGAGGAGATTGAGTTTGCCGTGAAGGTCTTAAAAGAAGTGACTGGAGGGTGAAAAAGCGAGAGGGTGAGAAAATTTTTATCCTTTTAATTTCTGACCCTCTCACATTCTCACACGCCTAGCCCAATTCCTCTTCCACCAAATACCTTTCCGCATCCAATGCAGCCATACAGCCGGTGCCAGCAGCGGTCACCGCTTGCCGATAGACCTTGTCAGCAGCATCGCCGCTGGCAAATACGCCTTGGACTTTGGTCCTGGTAGAGCCAGATGTGGTAATCAGGTAGCCGGTTTCGTCCATGTCGAGGAAACCCTTGAAAATTTCCGTGTTTGGTTTGTGGCCGATGGCCACGAAGAAGCCCTCCACGGGCAGTTCTTTTTTCTCGCCCGTCAGGCGGTTGACGATGCGAATGCCGGAGACTTTGTTTTCACCCAAAACCTCCTCGGTTTCACTGTTCCAATGCACTTCGATATTGGGCGTGTTGAACACTCGCTTCTGCATGATTTGCGAAGCACGAAGCTCATCACGGCGCACCAGCAAATGCACTTTTGGGCAAAGCTTGGCAAGGTACGTAGCCTCCTCGGCAGCCGTGTCGCCACCACCGACCACTGCCACTTCTTTTCCTTTGTAGAAAAAGCCGTCGCACACGGCGCAGGCACTCACGCCGTTGTTCATCAAGCGCTTTTCGGAATCAAGGCCGAGGTACTTGGCGCTGGCCCCGGTGGAAATGATGACGGTGTAGGCATGAAGCTCCTCGCCACTCTCATTCCAGAGTTTGTGGTATTTTTCGCCAGTTTTGAAGTCCACTTTTGTAATCAACTCCCAGCGCACGACGGTGTCAAATCGCTCGGCCTGTGCCCTGAACTCCTCCATCATGTCCGGCCCGCTGATGCCCTTGGGATAGCCGGGATAGTTTTCAACCTCGGTGGTGGTGGTCAATTGGCCACCAGGCTCAGGGCCGGTGAACAGCACGGGGCTCATATTTGCCCTAGCGGCGTAAATGGCGGCGGCGTAGCCCGAAGGGCCTGAACCGATGATGATGCACTTGTGGATTTTGATGTCGGACATTGATAAGATATTGTGTGATTGAGATATTGGGTGATTGGGGCGCAAAAATATCGAATGGCCTTTGAAACACCATTATGAATCAAAAAGATTAACGGGTAAATGTGATAGGGGCACTTAGCACCAATTGTTTGAAATGCAACAAGGCTAGTTGGCTGAATTTGCTACCTTTGCCGAACAATCTATGGCTAAATTTTCAGGGGCTATGGGTTGTTGGAAGCCCTGATTCCAAAACAACTCAACAATTCCACAATTTCAGCAATCACAACGATGCAAAACGTCAAGCCGCATACCTTGCTCACCGATTTCGACATCGAACTGATTCGTGCGGGCAAGCATTTCCGGTTGTACAACAAGCTCGGCAGCCACCCCATGCAGTTGGAGGGTGAATGGGGAACGTTCTTCGCCGTTTGGGCGCCGAGTGCGCTGGAGGTTTCCGTGGTTGGCAACTTCAATTTTTGGAACGAAAAAACGCACAAGCTCTTCCTTCGCCCAGATGGCACGGGCATCTGGGAAGGCTGGATTCCCGCCATTGGCAAGGGTACGCTTTACAAATACAGCATAAAAAGCCGTGATAGGCGCCGCCTGTCCAAAGGCGACCCTTTCGCCCGGTTTTGGGAGGTGCCGCCCAATACGGCCTCCATCGTATGGGATCCATTCTACGAATGGAAGGACAACGAATGGCTGGAAAAACGGGCCAAAATGGCCGGAAAGCCGCAGCCATTCAGCGTTTACGAAGTCCATTTGGGCAGTTGGCGGAAAAAGGCGGACGGTGTCCATTCCTTCAGCTACCTGGAGTTGATTGACGAAATGGTGCCTTACGTCAAGGAAATGGGCTTCACGCACGTGGAGTTCTTGCCCGTCATGGAGCACCCGTATTTCCCTTCTTGGGGCTACCAAATCACGGGATATTTTGCCACATCGAGCCGTTTCGGTTTCCCAGAAGATTTCATGGCCTTAGTAGATGCATTCCACCAAGCTGGAATCGGCGTCATTCTCGATTGGGTGCCCTCGCACTTCCCCTACGATGCGCACGGCCTCGCCGACTTTGATGGTACGCACCTCTACGACCACGCCGACCCCCGCAAGGGTTTTCACCCGGACTGGAAGAGCGCCGTGTTCAACTATGGCCGTTGGGAGGTGCGCAGTTTCTTGATTTCCAATGCACTGTTCTGGCTGGAGCAGTTCCATATTGACGGCCTTCGGGTGGACGCTGTGGCCTCCATGCTTTACCTCGACTATTCCCGAAAGGAAGGCGAATGGCTGCCGAACCAATACGGCGGCAAGGAAAACCTCGACGCCATCTCGTTCCTCAAGGAGTTCAATGAAATGGCTCACCGTGACCACCCTGATGTGGTGACCATCGCCGAGGAAAGCACGGCTTGGGCAGGTGTCTCCCGCCCAGTGAGCGAAGGCGGCCTCGGCTTCGACCAAAAATGGATGATGGGTTGGATGCACGACACCCTGAAATACGTGCAGTACGACCCGCTGTTCCGCAAGGACCACCACGGTGAGCTGACGTTCAGCCTGATATACGCCTTCACCGAGCGCTTCATGCTGCCGCTCTCGCACGACGAAGTGGTGCATGGCAAAGGCCCGCTCATTGACAAAATGCCCGGCGACGAGTGGATGCGTTTCGCTGGACTCCGGGCCACTTTTGGCTACATGTGGACGCACCCTGGGGCGCACTTGCTCTTCATGGGTGGCGAGTTTGGGCAAACATCGGAGTGGAACATCGAACGGGGCTTGGTCTGGTCGCTCCTCAAATACAAGTACCATGAGGGCGTACAAGCTTGGGTGCGTGACCTGAACCATTTTTACAAAAACTCAAAAGCACTTTACGAGCGGCAGTTCCAAGATGACGGCTTTGAGTGGATAGAACATGCCGACTGGCAGAACAGCGTCATCACTTATGAGCGCAAGGGCGACCACAAGGACGATGTAGTTGTCGTGGCTTGCAATTTCACGCCCGTCGCTCGAGAAGGTTACGCTTTTGGCGTTCCGCAAAGTGGCAGTTGGGTGGAGGTGCTGAACAGTGACGACAAAAAGTATGGCGGCAAGGGCATCGGCAATCCCAAGCCGTTGAAGGCAAAAAAGGAGGAGAAACATGGGCGGAAGCAAATTATTGAAGTGACGCTGCCGCCGTTGGCTGTGGTTGTTTTTGCGCCGCAGAAGCAAAGTATTAAGACCTTAAAAAAGTAGTCGAATGGAAATACTGGACAATATTGGCGAAGGCATTGAGTTGCCAAAAGATGATAGAATAATCCGCAAACTAAAAACTGATGCTATGGATGCGCAGGATGACCTGAGGCTGGGGCGTATCGCACTACTGGGTCTCATTATTTTTACGGTATTGAGTATAGCATTTCAGCTCTATAATGGATTTAGTCTATTTGAGATATTGTTGCAGAATGGCATACTGCTATTGGTTTTTGGTTGGGCGTTTTATTATAGCGAAAAGAATCCGAGACTAGCTTTTTTAGTTGCTGGCATTGTTTATCTTTTAGTTGTATTACTTGCCGCAGTAGTAGTTCCTGGGTCGTTGTTTCGTGGCATAATCTTTAAATTAATCATTGTATTCTTTTTGGTAAAAGGTATTATTTCCAGTTCAAAATTTGAGGAGATAAGGTCGCAACTTAAAGCATATGGTGAAGATTTAAAAATTCGTGGCATCATGGATAAAAAGTATTAAATGACAGAAAATCCCATTCACCGTTCAGGTTTCGTCAACATCATCGGCAGACCAAACGTCGGGAAAAGCACTTTGATGAATACCCTCGTCGGTGAGCGGATGTCCATCATCACGTCCAAGCCGCAGACGACCCGCCACCGCATCATCGGTATCCTGAGTGGGGATGACTTCCAAATGGTTTTTTCGGATACGCCCGGCATCATCAAGAACCCGGCTTACAAGATGCAGGAAGCCATGAACCGCTTTGCCGTCTCTGCTTTTGAGGATGCCGATTTGCTGTTGTTTATCACCGACATTTTTGAAAAATATGAGGACAATGACCCAGTGCTCCAGCAACTTAAGGACAGTGATGTACCCAAGTTTTTCATCCTTAACAAAATAGACCAAGCTAAGGGCAACGAGGTGGAAGAACTAAGCAAGTGGTGGTCGGAACGGGTTGATTTTCAGGCAATTATTCCAATTTCAGCCCTTCACAAAACCAACACTTCGGAGATGCTGGATCGCATCAAGCTGGCCTTGCCCGAAGGACCGGAATACTACCCGAAAGACCAGTTAACCGACCGGCCAGAGCGTTTTTTTGTCAGTGAAATCATTCGGGAAAAAATCCTGGAGCAATACAAGCAAGAAATCCCGTACTCAACGGAAGTGGTTGTGGAGCGTTTTAAAGAAACCAAAACCACCAAAGGAGAAGACATGGTGGAAATCATGGCCCATATTTACGTGGCCCGTGAGACGCAGAAGATGATTATTTTGGGCAAAAACGGGTCGTCTATCAAGCAGCTCGGCACCGAAGCACGCAAGTCCCTTGAGGCTTGGCTGGAGAGCAAGGTTTTCCTCGACCTCCACGTGAAGGTGCGTGAAAATTGGCGGAACGACGAACGTATGCTCAAGCATTTTGGATACGAAAACTGACGATAAGACAATAGACTTTAGACATTAGATGATGCCCAGAAAATTATCCGGTCACCGTCTAATGTCTAATGTCTATCGTCTATTGTCTAATCAAAATTAATGGGAAACATAGTAGCAATAGTAGGACGCCCAAATGTGGGCAAATCAACCATTTTCAACCGCTTGATTGGCGGCAGGCAGGCCATCGTGGACGACGAATCGGGTGTGACCCGTGACCGACAATACGGCACATGCGAATGGAACGGCAAGATTTTCAACGTCGTGGACACAGGTGGTTTCGTGGAGCACTCTGACGATATTTTCGAAGCGGCAATCCGCTCTCAAGTGAAAATCGCCATTGAAGAGGCTTCGGTCATTGTGTTCATGGTTGACGTAACGGTGGGTATCACCGACCTCGACGAAGATGTGACCAACATCCTTCGTCGCACCAAAAAACCTGTCATGCTGGTGGTAAACAAGGTGGACAACCACGAGCGGTACCTGCTGGCCAACGAGTTTTACAGCCTTGGATTTGAGCAGATTTTCTTCGTGTCGTCCCTAACGGGCAGCGGTACTGGCGAGTTGCTCGATGCTGTGACGGAGCATGTTTCGGAAGATGCTCATATTGAAACCGACCTGCCAAAATTCGCCATCGTCGGCCAGCCGAACGTCGGCAAGTCGTCGCTGGTGAACGCACTGCTCGGCGAAGACCGCAACATCGTGACAGACATTGCAGGCACTACCCGTGACACCATCCACTCGAAGTATTCCAAATTTGGCAAGGAATTTATATTGCTTGACACTGCTGGAATTCGAAAAAAGGCAAAGGTACACGAGGACTTGGAGTTTTATTCGGTGATGCGGGCCATCAATGCCATTGAAGAATCTGACGTCTGCATCCTAATGATTGACGCCCAAACGGGCATCGAGGCGCAGGACATGAGCATCTTCCGGCTTGCGCAAAAACGCAACAAAGGCATTGTGCTGCTGGTGAACAAATGGGACTTGGTCAACAAGGAAACCAACACTGCCCGAGACTTTGAAGCGGAGATGAAACGCAAGATTGCGCCGTTTAGCGATGTGCCGATTTTGTTTGTTTCTGTGCATGAAAAACAACGGATTTTCAAGGCGGTGGAAGAGGCTTTGCAGGTCTATGAGAACCGTGCGAGGAAGATAAAAACCTCGTATTTGAACGACCAAATGCAACCGGAGATTGAGCGCTACTCGCCGCCCATGCATCGGGGCAGGACGGTCAGCATCAAGTTCATGAACCAACTTCCAACGCCGTACCCTGCGTTTGTTTTTTACTGTAGCAACCCCAAACACGTGAAGGACAGCTACAAGCAGTTCTTGGAAAACCGGATGCGGGAGAAATTCCAATTTACTGGATCGCCCATCACGATATTTTTTAGGGAGAAATAAATCAAAAGGAAAAAGGAGAAAGTTCAAAGTAAAAAGTTGGAACGACTACGATACTTTTTCCTTTTTCCTTTGTACTTTTTACTTTCAAAATGCCATTTCACAAGACAGAAATACCAGGCTTGCTGCTCTTTGAACCCAAGGTCTTCGGCGACGACCGTGGTTATTTTTTTGAAAGCTATAATGCCAGAACCTGGGAAGCGGAAGCTGGGCTTGCCATCAATTTCGTGCAGGATAACCAAGCATTTTCGCCCCGTGGGTATTGCGAGGCTTGCATTACCAGACCGGTGATGCCGCACAAGCCAAGCTGGTACGGGTGCTGCAAGGCGAGGTGCTGGATGTGGCGGTTGACCTTCGGGAAGGTTCACCAACTTATGGGCAGTCCTACACTTGCAGGCTAAGTGACAAGAACAATCTACAATTGTTTGTGCCGAGAGGCTTTGCGCACGGTTACGTTGTACTCAGTGAAACGGCCACCTTTTTTTACAAATGCGACAATTTTTATTCAAAACAACACGAAGGTGGAATACGATATGATTGCCCAAAATTGAATATTGATTGGGAAATGGAGCCTAGCAGTCTAATTGTTGCTGAAAGGGACAGAAATTTTCCATCTTTGGGCGAGCATTTGAAAATTTGAATATTCATCAGCAGAATTTGCGCTTATATTCTTGATGTTCAAGCGTTTAGGTAATAATTGGATACTACACCACAATTTCATTAACTGGAAAAAATACAGGGGGGCATTAAAAAAAGCCAATGAAAAAGAAGCGACCAACAATTTTGGTGACTGGAAGCAAGGGGCAGGTGGGAATGGAGCTTCAAACACTTGCTAACCAATTCCCAGATTTCGACTTTATTTTCGTGGACATTGAAGAGTTGGACATCACCGACCCTGCTGCTGTCAAGGCTTTCTTTGCAGAAAATCAGGTAAACTACTGCATCAACTGCGCTGCTTACACCGCCGTGGACAAAGCAGAAACGGAGACCAACCTTGCATGGAAAGTGAATACCGTCGGCCCAGAGAACCTTGCCCTAGCCTGTGCCAACACAAAGGCGTTGATACTGCAACTTTCCACGGATTACGTCTATCACACCCAGGTAACTAAGCCATATATCGAAACCGACTTCACCAACCCCCAAGGGACTTACGCCAGGACCAAACTCAATGGTGATGAGGTGGTACTGAGAAACCATCCTGGCGGTGCAATGGTGGTTCGCACTTCATGGGTCTATTCTTCCTTCGGAAACAATTTTGTAAAAACGATGCTCCGGCTTGGTGCTGAAAAAAGGAGTTGTCCGTGATTTATGACCAGATTGGCACACCAACCTACGCCCGTGACCTAGCAATGGTGCTGCTTCTGATTGTGCAAAAGGCTGAAAACAAATCAGTGGATGCAAAATTCTTTTCAGGCATTTACCACTACAGCAACGAGGGAGTCACGAGTTGGTACGATTTCGCAGTCGCAATTTTTGACATCAAAAAAATGCCCGTAAAGGTCATTCCTATCGAAACAAAGGACTATCCGACCGCCGCCAAACGGCCTCCATACAGCCTGCTCAACAAGGCCAAAATCAAGAACACTTTCGGTATTGAAATAGCGCACTGGCAGAAAAGCCTGCGAGAATGTCTCGAATTATTGTAGCTTTTCATCTGGAAGGGCTACCAGTTCCTCCTCGAAACTAGTTTCATCCGTCAGTAAATCAGCGGGCAACGATTTTGTCGCTTTTGCACCCAATTCCTTGATTTTTTGCGCCCTTCCAATCAACGTATCTCCGTATTTCTTGGAATCGGAAAGCTTGTTCAATGCACCGTTCAGTGCCGATTGCGCATGGTCGAGGCGAGTGCCCACCTCCCTCAAATCTTCCACAAAACCCACGAACTTGTCGTAGAGCATCCCACTTTGGCGGGCTATTTCCAGCACATTGCGCTTTTGCCGCTCCTGTCGCCAGATGTAGGAAACCGTGCGCATGGTTGCGAGCAAGGTAGAGGAGGTGACGATGACGATGTTCTTCTCCAGTGCATCCAAGAAAAGCCGGTTGTCGTGCTGCAAGGCCACGGCAAATGCTGGCTCTATTGGTATGAACATCAGCAAGTAGTCAGGGGAATTGAGCTGGGTCAGTTGAGGGTAGTTTTTGCTGCTGAGGTCACGCAAATGCTGCCGGATGGAATCAACATGCTCTTTGAGGTGGCGACCCCTAAGCTCCTCATTTTCAGCGTTGTAGAATTTTTCGTAGGCTTTGAGCGACACTTTTGAGTCAACGATGAGGTGCTTTTCATCGGGCAGGTAGATGATGAAATCGGGTCGTTTTTCATGACCATTCACGTCCTTGAAGGAAGTCTGCGCTTCGAAGTGCGTGCCCCGCACCAACCCCGATTTTTCCAGCAACATTTCCAATTGCATCTCGCCCCAGTCGCCCTGTACTTTTGAGTCGCCTTTGAGGGCGGAGGCGAGGTTTCTTGCATCGAGGCTGAGTTGTTGATTGAGGTCCCGCAGTTGCTCGATTTCTTTTTTTAGGGAGACTTTGTCCTTGGCCTCGTCCGTAAACCGCCGCTCCACATCTTGACCAAACTCTCGAATTTTCTCCCGAAGCGGATGCAACAAATCGTTTAATTGCTTTTCGTTCTGGTCGCTGAATTTTTTGGACTTTTCTTCCAGCAAGCGGCTTGCCACGTTCTCAAATTCTAAGTGTGCCCGCTGCTGCAGTGTCTCGTAATCCTTTTTCCAGGCGGTGAGTTTTTCTTCAAGGTAAAGCAGGTCACGTTCCTTAGACGAAAGCGTTTTTTCCAAAAAAACAATGTCTTCTTGCTTGGTTTTCAGTTCGTTGTGCAAAAAAGCAGTTTGCTCCAAAGCAGCATCGTGCTGCTGTCGGCTGACGTATTTTTCCTGCAAATCTAGTTGAGAAAGGTGATTGGCAGCGAACTTCACCCGTGCAAAAAGCCAACTCAGGAGTCCCCCGATAATCAAACCAAGTAGGAGAAACAACAAACAAACCGTCAATTCATTCATGGCGATGATTTTTAAGAATTCGCCACAAGATAGCGTTTTGTTTTAATTTAAAAACAAATTGGTTGAGAGAGAGAGGGATTGAGAGGGTGAGAGGGTGAGAGGGTGAGAGGGTGGGGGTCAATGCAAATCAAACAAGTCGGAAACACCGGGGGTGCGAGCTGCGATAAAGCCCTCGGCAAACTCAACGCCGATTGGACGTCCAAATACCCGGTTCTTCGATTTTATGAACTCAAAAAAGTCTTTGCCAGAGATGGGCGTTTTGGGCTCGGTATCATATTCGGCGGTTTCTGGCAGGTAAAACTGGGAGCTAAAGGTGAGAATCAGGTCCAGTTTTTTGTCCATGAACGGCGTGATGTCCACGACAAAATCGGGCGTCAAATTTTTATCCTGAATGTAATGGTACACCGCCTTGGGTCGCCAATGCGCCTGGGGTTGACCTTCAAAATTGGTCTCGATTTTTAACAAACCAGCATAAAAACAGGCGTCCGAAGTGAGTTTGGCAGCACGGCCATGGTCAGGGTGGCGGTCGTCGTGGCGCATTGGCCAGCACGATTTCGGCTGGCACCAGCGGATGATTTCGACTATTCTGAGTAGGCTTTCTTGGGTGTACTGAAAAAAACCATCGGCCATCCGCAGGTTGCGGCGAAAGGTGGCGCCCATTTTCGTAGCCGACTCGCTAGCTTCAACATCCCGAAGGTCGGCAGAGCCACGGCTACCCAATTCGCCACGGGTAAGGTCGAGCAAGCCGACCGTTTTGCCTATCGAAATATGCCGCAGCAAGGTGCCGCAGCAACTCAGTTCTACATCGTCGGGGTGTACGCCAATGGCAAGGATATCTACTTTCATTTTTACTTCTGGCTGTTAGCTTTTTGCTATTTGCTTTTGGCCAACAGCCAAAGTCCAACAGCAATTCAAATGGATAAAATAGCGCTCCAAAGTATAATGAATTCACGGTTTCTCGTCCAAACCTCCTTCATTCCCATCCCTCATCCCTCATACCTCATACCTCCATTCTTACTCTTCCACCAGAATATACGCCGCAAAAGGCCCTACCATCGCAAACCCCGTTTTGTTCATGCCCATGCCGTTCATGTCAATGCGGTTGTTGGTGCAAATGATTTTCCAATTGCCCTCCGGCACTTCGATTTTTTTACCATTGGCATTGCCGTTGAAAATCACCAGGATGCGCTTCCAGGAGTCGCCGTTGGCGTGGTCTCCGAGGATATAGCCAATCGTGTTTTCGAATTTCAGGTCAACGAATTTCAGGTGCTTCGCAATATCGGATTGGCTTGTCATCCGAAAGGCTGGGTGGGCTTTGCGGAGCTGAATCAAGTTTTGGTAATATTGAAAAAGGTCATTGTATTTGGCTTTGTTGTTCCAGTTGATTTGGTTGATTTCGTCGGGCGAGTTGAAGCTGTTCTCGACCAACTGCTTGGAGCGCACGAACTCCTCGCCAGCATGGAGGAAGGGTATGCCCTGCGAAGTAAACACAATGGTTTGCGCCAGCTTGTCCATGTTCAGTTTTTGCTCCTCGGTGTTTTTGGACAGGAGAGGCTGAGGCGGTCCCAGAGCGAGTGGTTGTCGTGGCAGGAGACGTAGTTGATGCATTGCTGTGGCGTTATAGCCCAGGCCTTTTGCGTGTAGTTGACCTTCTTGAGGTCAACTTGGGGGTGGGCCGTGCCACCCACTGTCCCAAACTTCACGCTCTCTTCCAGGTCGGTTTCGCCGTTGATGAAGCCTTTAGCGTGTGGGGTAAAAACATGGCCCTTAACGCCGTCCCGAAATTCATCGGAAAAGGCAGCAATGGCGTCCAGCTTCGGCACATTTATTTTTACAGCCCGTTGTTCTTCGGGCAGCTTGCAGACGTTAGCGGCCCAACCTTCTCCGTAAATGAAAATCGTTGGATCCACTTTGCGAAGCTCCGCTGCAAGCTGGTTCATGGTCTCGATGTCGTGGATGCCCATGAGGTCAACCCGGAAGCCATCAACATGGTACTCCTTTGCCCAATAGACCATGGACTCAATCATAAATTTACGAACCATGGGCCGCTCCGATGCCACTTCATTGCCGCAGGCCGAACCATCGGAATAGTAGCCATTGTCGTGAATACGATAATAGTAGCTTGGCACGGTCTGGTTGAACACCGACTCTTTAGTGGCCCCCGTATGGTTGTAAACGACGTCCATCACCACCCGAAGGCCATTGTCATGAAGCGCTTTCACCATTGTTTTAAACTCCTGAATTCGTTTGGTGCCATCCGCCGGGTCGGTGGAGAAACTGCCCTCTGGGACATTGTAGTTTTGTGGGTCGTAGCCCCAATTGTACCTAGGTGCGGCGTCGGGTAGCTCATCAATGGAACGGAAATCGAAGGCGGGCATGATGTGAACGTGCGTGGCGCCCAGTTCCTTGATATGGTCAAGCCCTGTTGCAAAGCCGTCGGGGGACTTGGTGCCCGTTTCGGCCAAGCCGAGGTACTTGCCCTTGTTTTTGATGCCAGAGGACGGGTGTACGGAGATGTCCCGCAACTGCATTTCGTACAAAATAATGTCCTCGAAACCTTTGAGCGGTGGCCGTTTGTCGGCCTCCCAACCGGTTGGGTTTGTCTTTTTCAAATCAACCACCATTGCCCGTTCACCGTTGGTGCCGACTGCCTTGGCGTAGGGGTCAACCGTGGGATTGAGCCAAAAGGAATCAATCCGAACCTGGAAGTTGTAATATTTTCCGGCATGGTTGCCTTTGAGTTTTAGTTGCCAAACGCCGTTTTTGCCCTTTTTTAGGTTAAAATGGCTTATCGGGTTGGATTCGAGCGGCTTGTCATAAAAAAGCACCAACACCTCGTCCGCTGGCGGCGACCAAACCTTGAAAACGGAATTGCTGGTGAGTAGGTCAAGCCAAGGTCTTTCCCGTTGTACACCGGAAACTTGTCCAGCTCCTTGTTGGTGAAATTGCGAAGCGTGGGCTTTTCTTGCTCTCCGGCTGTGTCGAGTTTTCCCATGGAATTGGCTTCTTTTAGTTTTATCGTGTGGTCAACTTGTGCGGTTGCGGTAGTTGCCAGCAGGGCAAAAAAGAAGATGGTAGCTGATATAAAATGTCTCATGTTTCAAAAATAAAGCTTTGAAACCATACACAAATTTTTTTTTGGGGAAAAAAAAAAAAAAAGGGGGGGGGGGGCAGAAAAAATTTTTTGAGGGGGAAAGAAAATTTTTGGGGGGGGGGGGGGGGGGGAAAGGGGGGGGGGGGCGCCGGCGCCCGGGCCTTTTTTTTTTTCTCGGGTTTTTTTCGGGGGGGGGGGGGCCGGGGGGGGCCTCTTTTTCCCCTCCCCCAAAACTGTTGGTGGTTAACGAGTTTTCGAGTGAATAGGTTTTCGGGGCAAAAGTAGGAAAGGATGCGAACGCTGTCTCGGTTGACTTCAAAACTTATTGACTAAATCTTGGTTATGGGAGGTGATTTTTGTGTCACCCCCGCCAAAACCAATTCCTTTAACGAACACAACTTTCCTACTTTTGCCGAAAAAAACAACGCATGAAATACTTGTTCATTTGGCTTGTCGTGTTTTCAGTTTTGGTTGGTTGCCAATCTTCGCTTTCGCCCGATGTGCTGCCCATGCTGGGTTCGCCCCAGATTGACCAAAACGGCGACTCCGTCGCTCACACCATCCCCGATTTCAGCTTCGTTGACCAGGACAGCAACCTTGTGACCAACGAGACTTTCGCTGGAAAAGCCTACGTGGCCGACTTCTTTTTCATCGCCTGCCCCACCATTTGCCCGAAAACCGCCAAGCAAATGCTGCGCATCCACGACTATTTCAAGGACGACGCACGGTTGGAGTTGTTGGGCCACACCCTCGCCCCAAAATATGATACGGTGGCTGCGCTGAATCGTTACGCCAGAAACCTGGGCGTTTCTTCCAAAAAATGGCATTTCGTGACGGGCGACCAAGCCACCATCTACAAAATGGCACCCGAGTACATGAACGTGGCCTTGGAAGACTCCGACGCCCCCGGTGGCATCAACCACTCTGGCTATTTGATTTTGGTGGACAAAAACCGCCATATCCGCTCCTTCTGCAACGGCACCGACCCGGAGGATGTGGACCGTTTCATCAAGGACATTGAAAAATTGTTGAATGAAAAATAGCATTGCTTGCCTCCTCCTGGCCACGTTTTTCGTCTGGACCTCCTGCGACCAATATCCCTACCAGCAGGGTAAAATCCTCTACACCAATTTCTGTGAAAACTGCCACATGGCCGACGGCAGTGGCCTGAAGGCCCTGATTCCACCATTGGCAGGTGCCGATTATTTGTCAAAAAATGGGGCTGCCATACCCTGCATCATCCGCAACGGCATCAAAGGTGAAATGACCGTAAACGGCATAACCTACAATACAGAAATGGCCGGCGTCGAGCGCCTCACCGAATTCGAAATCACCAATATCATCAACTATATCCACACCTCCTGGGGCAATGACCTCCCAATCGTGGAGCACCTGCAAGTGCGGGAATGGCTCAAGCCTTGCGAAAAAAACGTGAAACCGTTTTAGAGGGGGTATTAGGGAATTGGTTGAATTAGGGAATTGGGATATTGGAGTATTGGGACTCAAAACCATTTTAAGAGGCTGTTAGGCGTCGAATAATTCAACCCAATCCTCAAATCCTCGCATCCTCAAATCCTCAATCTATGCACCAACTCCGCACCGTACAAACCCTACCTATCAGCTTGGAGGAAGCTTGGGCTTTTTTTTCCAACCCAAGGAACCTGGAGCAGATAACGCCCAAGGACATGAACCTCATCCCAACTTCGCCCCTGCCGGACAAGACCTATCCCGGCCTGTTCATTACCTACAAAGTAAAACCGCTACTGGGCATCCCAATGCTTTGGGTCACGGAAATCACGCATGTGCGGGAGCGGGAGTTCTTCGTAGACGAGCAGCGCCTTGGGCCGTACCGCATTTGGCACCACCAGCACCATTTCAAGGCCGTGAAGGGTGGGGTGGAGATGACCGACATCGTGGACTACCGCCTCCCGCTCGGCCCGATTGGCATCCTGATGAACGTCCTGTTTATTGGCAAGAAACTAAAGCAGGTATTCGAGTACCGCAAACAGCGGCTGGTGGAGATGTTTGGAGTGGTATGATACCATTCCCAAAAAAAAGAGTGGCCCGAGCCGAAGCCCGGAGCCACCCGTTGGATAAGCACATCTATGTCCGTGCCTAATTCTTGGGAGGGGTTGCAGTGCGTTTCTTTACGATTGGTTCCATTTTGCTTTTCTTCCAAAATGGCAACCTTTTCTGTTTGTACTTGGAAGATTCCATTTTATTGCGTTTTACTTTCTCCTCTTTTGGCTTCTTCAGGTGCTCCTTGAACACGTCGTATTTTTCATCAAAATCAAGGCCGTATTTGTCCGTCAGGTTCACCGAAACATTGATACCGGCGAAGAGGTACCAGTCGTTGTTGTTGGCATTGCCACGGGGCTTTCCCATCGGGTTTTCGCCAAAAGAGCCAGTGACCTCTGGTGTGCGGTAGCTGAGCGCAGCCGTAAGTGGCGCATGGCTTCGCATGTCGAACACGTCGGGGTAATAGGTGCTCACATCGTCGAGATAGTCGGTGGAGGTGAAGCGGGCACCGAACTCCAGCCCGAAGTTGAGCTTGTAGCTGATGTTGAACCGCATGCCCAACCCAAATGGCACGGCGAGGGTGTTGCAGCTATATTTCTGGCCCTCGGTATGCAAGGAAGGCAGGTCGTGCCAAACTCCCCGCAATTCGGCCTGCGGATTGAACCTGGTGACGGCGAGGCCCATGAACACGTAAGGTACGCTTCCCTTGCCCGCCCGGATATTGTATTCCGAGAGGTTCATTTCGCCCGTGACGGCAAGTTCCGTCAGATTGGAGCGGAAGCTGAGGTTGCGTTCACGCAGTTCAGTAGAGCGGGCGCTGGCATCGCTTCCGCTAATCATGCCCTTGAGCAGGGATGCCTTGACAGAAAAGCGCTCATTGGCATTGTACCGCCCAAAAACGCCCAGTACACTGTGGTAATGTTCGTTGGATAGGCGTTGGCCACTGAGGTCGCCCATGTAATTGGCCGTGCCGATAAATGCACCAACTTCCGTGTACTGGGCCATTGCTTGCAAGCTCACTACGGAAGCGATAAGGAGTATAAATTGCTTTTTCATGACGTAACTCGTTTGGTTCAAAGCCGTAGACTAAAGCTATCGGCTAGTTTACACATGAAAACAAAAGCAAATAGAAAGCCAAAAATTTAAAATTATTGAAATATGTTGAAAAAGATTGCGGTTCTTCACGGTTCAGATTTTTAGTTTTGTGAAAAAGAACCCCAATTCCCCAATCACCCAATTCCCCAATTCCCCAATTCCCCAATTCCCCAATTCCCCAATTCCCCAATTCCCCAATTCACCCAATTTCCCAATTCACCCAATCATTTTTACCATGAAACACTTGCTTGCCACCTGTCTGCTCACGATGTCGCTGCTGCTTTCCTGCAACGGTGAAAAGGAAAACGCCACGTCCAACCAATCGGAAGCCAAGGCTGAGGATGTTCATTTTGAACTGATGAAACCCGAAGCAACTGGGGTGAATTTTGCCAACAACATCAAGGAAACCTTTGAGGAGAACATCATCACCAACTCCTACCTGTACAACGGCGGGGGCGTCGCCATCATTGACGTCAACAACGACGGCTTGCCCGACGTCTATTTTTCGGCGACCCAAGCGGCAAATCGGTTGTATTTGAACAAGGGCAATTTCCAATTTGAAGACATCACAGAAAAGGCTGGGGTAGGGGCCTTGGGTGGCATCAAGACTGGGGTGACCGTGGTGGACATCAACGGTGATGGCTTTCAGGACCTGTATGTTTGCCGCTCCGGTATGCAGCCGACAGCCCTCCGGGCAAACATGCTTTTCGTCAACAACGGCAACTCGACCTTCACGGAAAAGGCCGCAGAATATGGCCTCGACGACCGTTCGGCCAGCAACCACGCCAATTTTTTTGACTTCGACAACGACGGCGACCTCGACGTTTACGTGTTGAACCACCCCGTAGTCTGGGCGGAGGTGAACCGCATCCGGGCAAAACAGGAATCGCAGGGCGGCCCCATCACCCGCCTCACCACACCTGTCGAACCGTGGGAGTCCGACAAGCTTTTCCGCAACGATGGCAAGGGGCATTTTAGTGATGTTTCGCTGCAAATGGGCATCAACAATCGGGCATGGGGCCTCAGTGCCACTGTTTCTGACTTCAATGGCGATGGCTACCTGGATATTTATGTAGGGAACGATTACGTTGAGCCGGATTTTCTTTACATCAACCAGCAAGGCAAGGGTTTCAAGGATGAAATATGGCGCTACTTCCGGCACACCAGCAACCACACGATGGGCGTTGACATTGCAGACATCAACAACGATGGCTTGATTGACATGGCCACATTGGACATGACCGCTGCCACCAACCAACGGCAAAAGGAGCTGATGACGACCATGAAACAAGAGCGCTTCCATAGCCTCGTTCAATACGGTTATGGCAACCAACAAATGCGAAACATGCTCCAGTTAAACACCGGGGCGGCTCCAGGGGAAGGCGACACGTTCAGTGACATTGGCCAATTGGCTGGCACCTGGGCAACGGACTGGAGCTGGAGCCCACTCCTCGCCGACTTCGACAACGATGGACGGAAAGACCTTTATATTACCAATGGTTACCGCCGAGACGTGACCAACCTCGATTATTTGAACTATACCGTGGACTCCGTGATGCAAATTGGTGGGCTGAACAATACCAATTTCAAGTCCATTGACGAGTACTTGAACAAGATTCCCACCAAGCCGCTTCGCAATTACATGTTTCAAAACACGGATGGAATTCGATTCCAAGAGGTTAGCCAGCGATGGGGCATGAACGAAACTTCCTACTCCAACGGCAGCGCCTACGCTGACCTCGACAACGACGGCGACCTTGACCTGCTGGTGAATCAGTTGGATGGGAATGCGCTTATTTACCGCAACAAAACAGCAGGTAACACCGATGGCAATTGGTTGCAAGTCGCCCTAAAAGGCAGCCCGGAAAACCCAACTGGAGTGGGGGCAAAGCTGCGAATCCGCTCCAACGGTTCGATGCAATACCAAGAAATGACGCCAGTGCGTGGTTTCTACTCGTCCTCCCAGCCATTGTTTCATTTCGGGCTTGGCAGTTCGACGAAAGTCGAGAAACTTGAAATCCGCTGGCCAAACGGAAAGGTGCAAACACTCGAAAACCTGCCGGTCAACCAGCGCTTGATATTGAACCTGGCTGACGCAAAAACTGGGAAGTGGGAAAAATTGGATTCGCCTGCTCCGATTTTCCAGGTTGCCACCGGCACAGGCATTGACTTCATCCATGCCGATGACGAATTCAACGACTTCAACCGGGAATGGCTGATTCCTCATGCGTTTTCCAACCTTGGCCCCAACATCGCCAAGGGCGACGTCAACGGCGATGGGCTGGAAGATTTCTATGTTGGTGGTGCTAGAAACCAAGCAGGAGCACTTTTCATTCAGCAAAAAAACAGCAGTTTCAAGCGCCAAGCAGTGCCTGCATTTGAGGCGGACAACATCTTTGAGGACATGGGCTGTGCCTTTTTTGATGCAGATGGCGACAAGGACGCCGACCTTTACGTGGCCAGCGGTGGCAGTACCTACGATGCGGGGTCGAGCAATTACCAAGACCGCCTGTACCTCAACGACGGCAAGGGCAAGTTTACCAAATCGCCTGACGGGACTTTGCCAACTATCACCTCCAGTGGTTCCTGCGTCGCCCCTTTCGACTTTGACCGAGATGGCGATTTGGATGTGGTGGTGGGTGGATTGGTGACGCCGGGCCGCTATCCGACTGCTCCCCAAACCTTGCTGTTACAAAACAATGGCGGCAAATTCAATGATGTTTGCCAACCATTGGCACCTGCGCTTGCACATATCGGCATGGTAAATGACTTGGTTTGGGCCGACCTCGATGGCGACAAATCGGAGGAATTGATCGTGGTAGGCGAGTGGCTGCCCGTCACTGTTTTCAAAAATAAAACGGGTAAACTAGCGGACGCCACCTCCGGCTTCGGACTTGAAAACAGCAATGGCTGGTGGAACTGCGTACACATTGAAGACCTGGACAAGGATGGCGACCTCGACCTAGTGGCTGGCAATCTTGGCTTGAATTCTCGCCTCAAGGCTACCCCCGCACAGCCAATTGATTTGTATGTTGCCGATTTCGACAAAAACGGAAGCCTCGACCCCGTGATGGCTTGGTTCGATGGCGGCAAGCAATATCCCCTCCCGCAACGGGACGTAATGATTAAGCAAATGCAGGGGCTTAAAAAAGATTTTATTTACCACCGGGCCTACGGTCAGGCGACGATGGAAGATGTTTTCAAGAAACAAGCCTTGGGCGCTGCGCAAAAACTGGAAGCCAAAACGTTTGCGACAACGTTTTTTGAAAACAAAGGTGGCAAGTTCCTTGCGCATGAACTTCCAGGTTCTGCACAGTTTTCCAACTGCAATCAAATCCTATCTGACGACTACAACGGCGATGGCAACCTTGACCTGCTGTTGGTTGGCAATAGCTATCAATCAGAAGTGGAATCGGGGAGAAACGATGCTTCCAGTGGCACGGTTTTGCTTGGCGACGGCAAGGGCGGTTTCGTGGAATTGGCCAATCGGCAAAGCGGCTTTTGGGCATGCAAGGAAGCTAGGGACATGGCAGTTTTGAACTTGGCAAATGGAAAAAAACTGTACCTCGTTGCCAACAACAATGATTTGCTCCAGGCTTATTTTGGAAAGTAAATCAGGCCAATTTGCCCTCTTTTTTCAAAGCAAAATAAGTCCAAACTGCGCCCAGCAAGTCAAGCAAACCAAAAGAAAGTAAGGACGTTCCGACCAAGCCCATTGCCACAAAAATGGCAAAGAAAATAGTGACAGAAGCACGGGTGAAGATGGAGATTTTAAAAGTGGAGTTAGCTCGTTTTTGCCTGCGGTAATGTAGTAAACGCCAATAAAAAGAACGAGCATGCCAGCCAGCCGTATCCAAACTTCATTCGTAGAAGGCAGGCCCGACATGCTGAGTAGCATGTTTGGTGCTGCCAACAGCGTAAGTCCATTGACCAGCAGATAAATGCCGAAGTAATAAACGCTTTTTGCACTCTGAGACATGGTTGTTTCTGTTTTGATGATGGAATGTGGAAATCAACGGCCAATTTGGTTAATAAAAACTAAAACCTCCATTACCTCAGCGGCACAATTTCAAAGGTTCGCACGTTTTTTGACCGGTTCAATCACGATAATGATACTTTGAGCGGAGGTTTGTTTGTAAAAAATTAGAACAAACCAAGTTCAGGGCTAACCAAACGCAATCAAAAATGATAAAGAAAATCTTACCGTTGGCGCTTTTGCTGCTGACGTTCTCCTTTGCAAATGCACAACTCAAAGGCGCACTTGACAAGGCCAAGGCCAAAGCCAATGAGGTGGTTGGCGGCGGCTCACTCAACCAAGACGAAGTTGGACAAGGCTTAAAAGAAGCCCTAAACAAAGGGGTTGGCGAAGCATCCGACTTCCTTTCCAAAACTGACGGCTACTACAAAAGCCCCTACAAAATCCTTTTACCGGAAGAGGCTCAAAAGGTGGTAAAAAAACTGAAGTTGGTTCCCGGCTTTGAAAACGTGGAAGCCAACCTCACCGAAAAATGAACCGTGCCGCGGAGGATGCAGCCGTTAAGGCCAAGCCGATTTTCCTGAGTGCCATCAAATCCATGACTTTCAAGGATGCCATGAACATCCTGATGGGCAACGACGACTCAGCGACCCGGTATTTGGAGAGCGCAACTTTCAAGCAGCTCTACGCAGAGTTCATGCCCATCATCCAGGAGTCGCTGGACAAAGTTGGTGCGAGGAAGTACTGGCGCACCGCAGTCACTGCATACAACAAGCTGCCATTGGTTGAGAAAACCAACCCTGAGCTGGACGACCACGTGAACAGGAAGGCGCTCAACGGGCTTTTTGGCTTAGTAGAAAAAAAGGAAGCGGGCATACGCAATGATGTGAGCCTGCGCAACTCTGACCTGCTCAAAAAGGTATTTGCACAGCAGGATTCCAGGAAAAAGAATTGAAAAGGTTTCGTGTTTATGCTAAAAATGGCTGTGCTTGGACTATCAGACTTGTCCCAAAGCACAGCCATTTTTATTTCTTCAGACTAAGGCAGCAAAAGGTTTGAGCCATCGTTTTATATGGAAAATATTCCTTCGCAACCTGACAAAATATGAGAAAATCAACGTTCCTGCTTGTTTTGGGACTTATATCTCCTGTACTTTTTGAGAATTGCAAAATAGCCGAAAAAGACAAAGACATTGTCGTGCAAGTTGACCCAGAGTTTCAGCTTGGGATGTTTGAGGAGTTGAGCCAAGTTCGTGACTTTAACCTTACTTTTCAAACCATTGAAGACCAATCCTGCATAAACAATTCCATTGGTTTCACCTCCAGCCGGAACGGTAGAAATATCTCGCTCCATATAAATGAAATCGTTGAAGCTGAGAATTGCCTTGACGGTCAGGCTCCGATAGCAGGAGATGCATCCTATGATTTTCTTCCAATAGGCGTTTACAACCTGGAATTGGTGTTGAAAAACACCATCACTTCAACTGGCATACTTACCGTTTCAAACGAAAAATACGAGCTGGATATCGAGGAGGGTTTTGGTTTTCAAACAATGCAAGCTTCGCTGATGCGTGTTCCGGCTTCTACGGTTTGGGGTTACGTCGCTTATTCGGACAACCAATACTCATCAGATGCGGACAACTTTTTAAGTGAATTAAACGATCAAACTGAACACCTCGAACTGTCTAAAGGTGAGTATGGCTATTTCAAGATTGGCGACAACAAGAAGTTAAGTCTCAACCAAGCACCAGACTACAATAATTTCAAGACTTTTTACCGAACCTCAAATGGCCAGGTTGCCGAGTTGGAGACACTGCTTGAGGGCTTTCGTAGCCAGTACCCTGACGGGCAAATGGAGTTTAAAATTTACACATGGCAGGGTGAAATACTCTGATGCTATTGGGCTATCAGTTCGGCCAATCGCTTTTTCTTTTCCTTTTTTTTGCTTTCCTTCACTTCAAAGCTGAAGCCGTGCGCCTCCAGTTGGTGGTAGCGATCTTTGTTGAACTGATAAAGTTTGGCAGGGCGGTGCGGCACACCTTCCTGAAGCTCGTCCAAATCTATGAGCAAGCTCATGGACAGTATTTTCTTGCGGAAATTCCGCTTGTCCAATTCCGCCCGCAGCAGCGCTTCGTAGAGGTGTTGTAGTTCGGTGAGGGTGAATTTTGGCGGCAAAAGCTCGAACCCGACTGGCCGGATGCGCACCCGGTGGGTAAGCGCATTGAAGCAGGTTTCAAGAATCGTGTTGTGGTCAAAAGCAAGTTCCGATTTCATGGCTTTGTCCACATTGTGCCACTCTACATTTTGCGCAAAAGAAGATGGCGTGAGGGTAAAGTCACTGATCTTAACCAAAGAAAAATACGCAATGGTGATGACCCGCCCCAACGGGTGGCGGTCAACAGCACCGAACGTATGTACTTGTTCGAGGTAAACTTTTTTCAATCCGGTGAGTTCTTCGAGCACCCGGTAGGCAGCGGTGTCGAGGTCTTCATTGGGATAAACGAGGTCGCCTGGCAGTGCCCAAAGCCCTTGAAAAGGCGCAGCGCCCCTTTTTATCAAAAGGACTTTCAAGTCGCCGTCGTCAAAGCCAAAAATCACGTTGTCCACCGAAAAAGCAGACTTGAAAAAGTTATTTTCACCATTCATAAAGTCCTGTCAGATTGTGCGGCGGTGAAGATAGCTGTTTTCAAAAAAATCCAAAGGAAAATGCTGTTATTCTAACACTAACTTCCAGAAGGGTGGTTCAAATGCTCCCGACAGTCGCAGCCGTCCTTTAATTTGACCATTTTTTTTACCTTAGCCGAATAAACAGAGGGGAAAACATGAACCTGGAAAACGCCAGAACTGCACTCAAAAAGTATTACGGCTACGACAGCTTTCGGCCACTGCAAGCGGAGGTCATTCAAGCCATTTACAACAAGAAGGACGTGTTGCTTTTTGATGCCAACGGGGGGGCAAGTCGGTCTGTTTTCAAATCCCTGCCGTGACGATGGATGGCACCTGCATCGTTGTCTCCCCCTGATTTCATTGATGAAAGACCAAGTGGAAGCCCTTCGGGCAAACGGCATCCGGGCTGCTTTTCTCAATAGCTCGCTGACCTACCCGGAACAGCAGCAGGTGGAAAACGACCTGTTCCATGGGCGGCTCGACCTGCTTTACACCTCTCCTGAAAAAATGGCTTCGCAAGAGTTTATGCCTTTGTTGCGCTCCGCAAAAATCTGCTTGTTTGCGATTGATGAGGCGCATTGCATCTCTGCTTGGGGCCACGATTTCAGGCCAGAGTACCGGCAGTTGAAATTTTGAAAAGACCTTTCCAGATGTACCGGTCATCGCACTTACCGCTACGGCAGACAAGCTCACCCGCAAGGACATCGTCGTACAGGCAGAATTGCGAAACCCCGAAATATTCATCGCCAGTTTCGACCGCCCGAACCTCAGCCTGGAGGTGCGACCGGGGCGTAAAAAGATAGAACAGATACTTGAATTTGTGGAGAAAAGGCCCAACCAACCGGGCATCATTTACTGCCTTGCCCGAAAAACCACAGAATCCTTGGCCGAGAAACTGCGGGAGAATGGCATCAACGCCGCCGCCTACCACGCTGGCCTCGACGACCGCACCCGACCAAAAGTGCAAGAGGATTTCATCAACGACCGAACCACGGTCATCTGCGCCACCATCGCCTTCGGCATGGGCATTGACAAGGGAAATGTGCGGTGGGTCATCCACTACAACCTGCCCAAAAACATTGAGGGCTACTACCAGGAAATTGGCCGCTCTGGACGTGACGGCTCCGATGCGGACACCCTGCTTTTCTACTCAGCAGGGGACGTGGCGATGCTCCGGGAGTTCATTACCGAAGGCGATGGGCAGAACCGAGACATCCAATTGGCCAAGCTGGAACGGATGCACCAGTATGCCACAGCGTTGATTTGCCGAAGGAAAATCCTGCTGAATTATTTCAACGAAACCATGCTCGAAAACTGCGGAAACTGCGATGTCTGCAAGAATCCGCCGATGCATTTTGACGGGACAGAGATTGCCCAAAAAGCACTGTCGGCAGCTAGTCGGCTTGGCGAGCAGGTAGGCACTGGCATGTTGGTGGACGTGCTGCGTGGCTCCAAGAGTTACAACCTCGTGAGCAGTGGTTACGACAAAATCAAGACTTACGGCGCTGGCAAGGACATTCGACAAGAGGATTGGTTTTTTTACCTCGAACAGCTTGTAAATCAAGGACTTATCGAAATTGCCTACGACGACCACAGCAAGGTGAAACTGACGGAAGGCAGCAAATCCGTGCTTTTTTCAGGACAAAAAGTGCAGCTCGTACGGGCCGAAATCCTGCAAAAGCGCAAAGAAGAAGAGGAAGCAAAAACCGCCACTCGCACCAAACGCACTACCGAACGCCAGCGGGTCAGGGACGAGCTTTTCGAGCATTTGCGCCAGCTCCGAATTGACTTGGCGAGGAAAAAAGGCGTGCCTCCGTACATCATTTTCGGGGATGCAACGCTGGAGGAAATGGCTGCCGAACGCCCGGCTACTGAGGCCGACTTGAGCAGAATTAGTGGGGTGGGGGAGCAGAAGATGCGAGAGTTTGGCAGGGTGTTCCTCGACGCTATTCAGGAGTTTATTTTGGCAAAAAAGGACGAAGGCATACGCATGACCGGCTCAACTTATTTGGAAACTTTTCGGCTCTACAACCAAGGTTCAAGCGTGGATGAAATTGCCGCACAACGGGGCATCAGCCCCCTCACGGTTTTTTCGCATTTCGCCTATCTCTACGAAAAGGGGGAGAACGTCAACATCTGGAATTTCCTAACCAAGGACGAGGCACAGAAAGTGGCCGAAGTGCTGCCAAGCCTGGAACTTCCGTGGCGATTGCAGGAGGTTTTTGTGGCGCTGAAAGAGGAAGTTGCGTATGAAAAAATCAGGCTGGCAATTGGCTGGTACAATAAGAAAACTATAAAATAATAAGGATTATTTTCAAAAAAATCAAGAGGCGGACCATACTATCCCTGGATTTGTAATTCAAAATAAAAGGATAGAGAGAAATCGAGGGTTGAAGCGAAGTGAAACCACTGATAGGCTCAGCATATTCAGTCCAAAAAATATTCTTCCATAATCTCCTTTAGCATGTCCATAGTGACAGGCTTTCGTTTAAACCCGGTCACTTCCTGAATGGAGCGGGCTTTCTCCTCGTCGTCAGGATTTGGGGACGTGGTGAGCATGATAATGAGGATTTTCCCCTTTTGTTCGGGGGAGAGTTTTTGGTATTCTTTTAGGAACTCCCAGCCATCCATGACAGGCATGTTGATATCCAAGAATATCAAGTCAGGTTTGGGGTAAATCTTCCCGTTGTCAGTGAATCGTCCTTTGTTGGTTAGGAAATCTAGTCCTTGCTTTCCGTTTTCTGTTACAAATACCTGGTCGGTCAGCCCAATTTTCTGAATGAGCTTTTGTTGAAGATATTGGTGTGCGGATTGTCGTCAATTAGTAGGAGGCAATTTAATTTTCTCATTTGTTTTCGTGTTTTTCAGTGAGGGTAAAATGAAATTTGCTCCCTTGCCCAAGGGATGATTCCACCCATATTTTCCCGCCGTGTACCTCGACGATTTTCTTGCAGTGTGCCAGCCCGATACCGGTGCCCTCGTATTCCGTCGAGTCGTGGAGCCTGCGGAAAATGACAAAAATTTATCGTTGTCTTTCTCATCTATGCCTATTCCGTTGTCTTCCACCACAAATGCCATACCCCTTCCTCTTTTTTCGGCAGAAATCGCTACCACAGGTGAGACTCCTTTTTTGTGAAACTTAATGGCGTTGCTAACCAGGTTTTGAAAGAGCATTTTCATGGCTACTGGAGAAACAGGAAGCTCCGGCAACCCACCACCGATTTTTACCTCGGCGTTGGTTTTAACGATCCGGCCTTTTAGGTCCGCCAGCACCTCGCCAACGAGCGTGTCAAGCGGCAATTTTTGAAATTCCCGGTCCTTTGCCACCCTGGAATAGTCCAACAGTCCTGTAATCAATTCGGTCATGCGCGTCGAGGAGACTTTAATAAAAGAAAGGTACTCCGGCGCTTCGCCGGGCAACTGGTCCGCATACTCATCTTCCAGCAGGCTGACAAAGCTGGTGATCGTATTTAAAGGCTCCTGCAAGTCGTGGGAAGCGATATAGACGAAGTTTTCCAGCTCCTTGTTCAATAGCACCTGTTCCTGCTTTTGCTTTTCGATGGTGCGTTTTTGTTCGTAGAGGTAGGCTTCACCAATATTTGCCATGACGATGTCCATAAATTGGTCCATTCCGTTTAGAATGGTGATAGCGGAAAGGTGGTCCACTTGTTTGATCAACACCGGGGTCAAATAACGCCGAACCATGTTCACCAATTCGAACCAGGACTGAAAATCCAACCCGATACGGGCGTAGAAAATACCGAAATAACTGAGTTGCTGTAAAAAAGGATCCCAATTGTCTTTGAAAATGGCCTCATACTGATGAAAAACAGAGACCTTTCTTTGTTCCGCTCGTTCCTCTTCCGACATACCCTGAATGATTTTACCCCAGGCAGGATGGTCCCTTAATTCATTTTGAGCCCAGACGTCGATATTGTCCCGGTGTTGCTCATAAAAAATGGAGTAAGCTTGAAGATTCTTTTTCTCCTCTTCTGGAAGGGAAGGAATCAGGTAAGGTGCATTGATTTCAAGGTCGGCCATACATTTAGTTTATGATTAGATGAAAACGGGGAGATAAAAAAATTGTTCATCACCCCCGGTAGCCGAGCCAATCTTTTTGTGGCGTTTGTCACTAAATTAATCAATTTCCGTAACTATTTGTTCTGCCATTTTACTGCTATTATGGAAAAGCTGACTCGGTTCTTAAAGAATTGAGTCAGCTCGATAGACAAAACTTTGAAATGCGCCCAATTGAACATGCACCAACCTCTTTAGTCTTACTCACAAAGTCACCAATACGTAACTAAACTTACGAAATAGAATCCTAAAACTGGAAAGCCGAGCAATTGCGCAAGCATGCTTGACTCCGTTTTTTTAAACCCTCTGTTCGTCAATCCTTTTGGACAGGCTGCCTAAAAAAAACTTCCGAGCGAAAAGTCATTTTTTCACCTGCCAGCTAACCAATTATGAACCTGCATTCCGACTATCCCTTCTGGAAGATAAAAGAATATCCTCATCATGCCGCCGCGTATGGAATTTGAATGAACATGTGCTTAGAGCAGCCGTTTTACCATTAAAAAAAAAAATAAAGAAGCCATGCGCACAACAATCAAACTGATTTCCGCTCCATTTTTAATTGCAATCCTATTCCTCATGTGGGGCTGTGGAAACTCCGATTCAGCGAACAGCAAAACCCACCAGGAGGCGGTCGAGTTGACAGAAACCATGAAGCTGTCGCACGATGGCATGATGGAACGGCTCGAGTTCCTAAAGACAGAAAACCGGGAGTTCAAAAAGCAGGTGAAAATGCAGGCTCCCTCCGACTCAACCCTAGTGTCAATCGTGGAGACCCAAGACGGGTTGATTTCGGAATTTGAAACAATGTGCCGTCAACAAAAGAAGCTGATTGACGAAAATGAGGATTATCTCAAAAAGCACGAGCGCAGAGCGATGGATGCCATGCAAATGGAAGAAGAACACCGTCGTATCCGGGAAAACTACGAGACGCTACAATTGCAGGCTGCTGCCATCGTGCAAGAAGTAGAAAACATAAAAATACGCATTGATGGTGCGAAATTGCCTCAGGGCGCTCTATAAAAATACATCACCATGAAATCGCGATTCACTGGCTACGAACTTTTGCGATGTTTCAATCTGCTGCCAAGCGGTTCAAAACGGAAATCCACCAGAACTGCCGGCAACATTGGAATAGTATTCATTGACAAGGTTTCGCCGTCAATCCCTCTCTGAGCAGTTTTATTGCATTGCAAGCCTGTGCCAGCTGGTATTAGACCACTATTGGAATCAGTTGCATCATTCAAACGTATTCAAGCGGGATGCGCTTTTTGGCTTGATTGCGCCTAAAGTAGGTAGGCGTTAACCCGGTGTGTTGTTTGAATTGGTTGGAAAGATGTGCCACACTGCTGTAGTTTAGCCTGTAGGCTATTTCGGAAAAAGTGAGTTCATCATACATTATCAATTCTTTTGCCCGTTCTATTTTGTGTGCGATAAAATATTGTTCGATAGTGAAGCCCATTGCTTTTGAAAACTGGGTGGACAGATAGCAATAACTGTGGTGGAGCCGCTTACTGATATGGGCAGAAATTTTTTCCCTTGGCACCTCCTCCTCATAATGTACCATTTCAACAATGACGCTTTTTATTTTTGAAATCAAAATGTCTTTCTTGTCATCCATCAACTCAAGCCCTGTTATTGACAAAGCCTTTTTTAATTGCTCACGCTGTTCAGCAGTAATATTCTCTTGAACCTCTACCTCTCCTAATTCCACCATTCCGTAATGCAGTCCGACAGTATCCAATGCTGCCTTCACTGCCATTTTGCAGCGTGTTGAAACCATAGTTTTTATGTGGAGGGTCATCATCTTGAATAATTTTTATTTTGAAGAAATAAGTTATAATAGCTCTAAATTTTTATAAAAGACTTGTTTGAAGTTAATTCATTGATTATCGAGCACATCGTAAATTGATTTTTAGGTTCCAAAGCCCAGCGCATATGCCAATTAAACGCTCAATTAGATTTACACAAAAAGCACGAAGGGGTAAACCAATATGTTGTACCGTTTCATGCCTCGATGGCATGTTCATCTTCTACCTTCTGGACGCCATTCTGCGCCGCATGGGAGGCAATCTCCAGAAGCTTGCTGCTTACTTCGGCAGCGTAAACTTTGCCCTTCTCAATGATGGAAGTGACGGTGCTGGCTGCGTTGGAATATTTATCCTGTGCAATGTTCCGTGCTTCGTCAGTAAGTTCGGCAGCTTTGTTGGCAGCTTCGCTGCAAAGCTGACGGCCCCTGTCGGAGTTGATAAGGTAGCCAACTGCGGCCCCTGTTGTGAGTCCGGCCAGAAATATCCAGCCACTGTGGTTATTTTCACTGTTGGTCATGATTGAAATTATTTTTGGTTAAACAAAAATTATTAGTTGTAGCAGGCATTGCCGGCCTTCTGGAGCCGGCTTACACCTTATTCTGCAATTTTAAAATTATAAGTATAACTGCCACTACGAGCAGCAGGTGAATGAGGTTGCCGACGACTGCACTGAACCCAATGAAGCCCAGAAGCCAGCCAACGATGAGCACGACGATAATAATTGAAATGATGTCTTTCATTTTGATTTGATTTTAATGGTTAGAAAATAAATGGGAATTACGAATTCCCATTGAAAGTTATGAAGCGAAGTAAATACGCTTTTTCTCCTAAAACGGAGTAGTGTACCCCATGTTCAATAGGATGGAAGATGAAGACAAATTTTAGCTGGCAGAGCCCTGAATGTACTTAACGCGCTTCCTCCATCGGTAGGGAAAAATAGAATGTAGCTCCCGCCCCAGGGGCACTTTCCGCCCAAATCTTGCCTTCGTGCTTTAGCAGGAGGCGATGGCTGGTGGCAAGCCCTATGCCTGTCCCCTCGAACTCATCTGGGTCGTGTAGGCGCTGAAAAAGCTGGAAAAGTTTATTGCTGTACCGTTGGTCGAAGCCGACCCGTTGTCTTTCACCTTATAAACCGAGTGGCCGTCCTCCACCCATCCAATCACTTCAATGCGGATCTGCGGTTCTTTGGAGGCATATTTCAAAGCATTGGAAATCAGGTTGTGGCAGACCTGCCGCAGTGCCGCCGGGTCACCGTAAGCTTCAGGGATATCTTGGAGATGAAAATCAATTTTTTTATGCCTGTAATTTTGTTTAAGTTCATCGAACACCTCCTGCATCAGCGCATTGACGTTGACGGTTTTCTTAACGATATTTTGCTGTCCAGTTGTTCGGCTAAACTGGAGCAGGTCCGTCACCAGCGCATCCATTTTATGAGCGTTTTCGCCGATCATCTGCAAGGCGTTCAGTGCGTCTTGACTATTTTCCTTTCCTGAAAGCGCTTCTTTCAGTACGCTGCTGAGGCCCCCAAGGTTGTGCAACGGCACCCGCAGGTCGTGCGTGATGACGTAGATAAAATTTTCAAGGTCTTTGTTTGATGCGGCAAGCGCCTTGGTACGTGCTTCTACTGTGGATTCGAGTTGTTGCTCTGAAAGTTTTCGAGCGGTAATATCTGTGATATTAACTAAGTTGCAACGCTCTTCCTGCATCCTCGTAACACCCACCAATGCCCAAAACGACGAGCCGTCCTTGCGCAAGTATCTTTTTTCAAACTGTACAAACCCTCGTTCGGTATCTTCGTCCAGTTCCATTTGTACGTTCAAGCTCTTGGTAACATCGGATGGGTGGGTAACATCTATGAAATTCAGTTTGGAAAAGGCAACTTTGTCATAGTTGAACAATCGGCACATCGCCTCGTTTACCTCAAGGAACATTCCCTCGTAGCTGGTAATGGCAACGCCCGTAGGAGCGTTTTCCATGAGTGTTTTAAAACGGTGGTCGCTGCGCAATACTTGTTCCTTGGCATCCGTCCACGCCTCTGGAGTGGGGATTTTGAGGATGATGGGAAAATAGTAAAAGAGCCCACCCACCGTTGCGATGGAGATGGCCGCAGTAATGACTTTGACCAGGCCTTCGAAGCGGTAAACGGGATGCCAAACTGAGATTATGTCAATGAGGTGCGTGGTTCCACAGGCGAGAATGAAGGCGGCGAAGGCTATAAAAATGTTCCTGAATTTTATCTCTTTCCGTTTTTGCAAAAAACGAATGAGCAAAAATGGAATGATAAAATACGAAAGTGCAATCACCCCATCGCCCAGGACGTTTGTCCACAACACGCCGGGCTTCCAAAAGTAGCAGTGGCCGTGCGGCATGAAATCGGTATCAAAAAAGTTTTCTGAAAAAATCCATTTTTACAGTGATTTTAATAAAAGCTGTTGTTTGTTTTACCCGTCCGAAGGGCTAGTAAGTTTATTTTGCTGACTTTCGGTTGCATTTTTTTATGAGCAATAAATTGACTTGCATCCTAATGGTTGACGATGACAAGGCGACAAATTTCCTTAACCGCCGTCTTCTCAACAAAATGGAGCTCTCCGAATCCATCCACGTTGCCCGAAACGGCGCAGAGGCCATGGATTACCTTTCAACAGCTGTGGAGGGCCTTCCTGATTGCCCGTGTCCCGATTTGATTTTGCTGGACATCAACATGCCCTTGATAAATGGTTGGGAATTTTTGGAGCATTACCAAGAAATGCCGGAGGATTTCAAAAACCGCATTCGCATTTTGATACTGACCACTTCGCTGCGGGATGTTGACGTGGAGCGTGCAAAATCAACTCCTGGAGTAAAAGGCTTTCTCAGTAAGCCGTTAAGGGAAGGGGACATAAAAAGCATGCTCAACCTGCATTTCGCGTTGTAAAATAGCTGAATTTCATTCAGACCCTCTCTGTCATTTTCCTGTCCAGACTTCGAAACAATGTGCCACCTGCCTGCAAACCATTTCTTGGTCGAAGCAAATTAAGCCAATAAAAAGATACAAAACGGATTGGAAAGTTAGCGTTCCAGAAGCAGGCCGTCAAAGCTGGAAGGCTGAGCGTACATTGTACAAGAGTGCCGTCAATTCCTCTTTCTCCTTGAAATCGTCTGCACAGCTCAACTTTGCCAATGCTTTTTGCAAGGATAGTTCAGCTTCCCGCCAGATGCGGTCTTCTTCCTGGAGCGCATTTTTTTGCGATTCCGAATTTTCCAGCACGTCGAGCAGTTTGGTGGGCAACTGTTTCAAATTCTCTTTTTAATACATAGCCAGACGCACCCTTCAGCACGGCGTCAGCCACTTTTTCTTCGTCATTTAAAATACCTGTGACAAAAATGAAGGGGGTGTATAGTTTTTTCCCTCTCACGTGTATCAGCGCTTCAAGGCCGTTAATGTCAGGGAGGTGTGGTGGTCCGCCAGTATGATGTCGGGCACAGCCCCATTCAATTTTGGTAAAAACTCCGCACGGTTGCGCAACGATGAAGACGCTCTGTGGCGCTGCTTTGAGTACCTGATGTGATAAGTTCAGCATCTGTTGTCAGGTCTTCCAATAATAAAACATTGAGCTGCTTTGAAACCATACTTGAGCCTAATTGAAAACTACGGTAGTGTAAATATTACAATTGTCTATCTTGCCAAATGTTCAGCTTTTCGGTTGTCAAAAGTATGATTTTTTTGAATTTTTTGTGCTGTCAAATTGATTTTTTTGGAATTGAAAACCTAACTTTGATCAGACGTTAAAGCATGATTTTAATAATTGAACATTCCCTTGTAATCTTCAATTATATCGAAGAGGCATGGCATGAGATGGGCATTCTTCTAAATTTTAGCTTCAGGAAGCTAAATTTGCTGATGAAAAAATTCTGAAAATACTCAAAGCGTAAGATTGTGGCGAGCGACAACCTTATATACACGACTATTTCTGAAACTGAATTCCACGACCTGCTACTTTCCAAAAGTAAAGTTCCGCTACTGATAGTTTTCACCGCTAACTGGCTGGGCGAAGGCACGATCATGGACACCATCGTTGAAGGCCTGGCGGTACAGTACCACGACAAAATGGGCTTTTACCGCATAGACATTGAAGCCTCCAAGGGCTTACCCGCCAATTCGGCATTCGCCGCCTCCCGCGATGTTCATTTTTTATAAACGGTGAAATCGTTGACCACTTCTCTGGCATGATGCCAAAAAGACATTGGAATTGCGCCTGAACAAATTGATTTGACGAGAACGCTCCTGCCTGTTGAACATTTCCGACCCTTCTCCTTTTTCTCCTGTACAGTTAATCCCGGCCACTATGAAAAAATACAAGCTGAAAAAGAAGCATAAAATCATTTTTGCCATTGTACTGGTGCTCGTGGCCGTCAGGCTGGCCATGCCCTATTTCATCGTAAAATATGTCAACAAGGCGATGGCGAACAACATTGCTCCCTACAAGGGCAGCATCTACGACGTTGACCTTAGCCTGCTGCGGGGCGCCTACCGCATCTGCGACATGAAGGTTGATATGGTGGACGAACATGGGAAGAAACCTTTTTTCATGCTCCCCGCATTGACTTGTCGGTGGAATGGGCAGCGCTTTTCGATGGCGGCTTTGTTGGTGAAATTGTCGTAGAGCAGCCCTCGTCAATTTCAAACTCTCCAAAAAGGCAGCCAGACGGGCGAGGATGTCAAGTGGGTGCCAGTTGGCCAAAGACCTGATGCCTATTCAAATCAACCGATTTTTACATTGAAAACGGGAAGGTGAATTTTTCCTACTCCGATGGCGTGACCCCAGATTACGACATGGATTTTGAGCGTTTTTACATCGAGATCAACAACATGCGCAACGTGGAAGATGACAACAATCCCCTGCCTTCGCCCATCGTGGCCACTGCCGACTCGCCAGGCTACGGCGGTAAGTTCGTTTTCACCGCAGATGCCATGTTTTTGAAGAAAATCCCCGATTTCAACTACAACGCTCGCTTTGAAAATGCCAAATTGACTACTTTCAACGAGGTGTTCAAGTATTACACAGGCATGGATTTCGAGGCGGGCAGCGTCAGCGTTTACAGCGAGATGGCGATGAAAGACGGCAACTACGTTGGTTATTTAAAACCGATTTTGAAGGATGCCAAAATTTTTAAGCTCAAAGAAGAAGACCGGTCTTTTTTCAGGGCGTCAAGGAATTTTTCGGCGAAGGTGTCAGGAAATTTTTGAAAACCATCACATAGACAGACTGCAGCCCGCGTCCCCATTGAGGCACGATGGGTAAGGGGCAGTGGATGTCTGGAAAACCATTACCAGTGCTTTCGTGAATGCCTATATTAAAGCGTTTCAGCTTCAGTTGGACAATACGATTGATTTCAAAATGTCGCTGCCAAACACCGGGAAAGGACATGAAAAAGGATGAGAATAAAAAAGGACGACGACAAAAAGAAAGACAAAAGCTAAACTAACTTTACGTGTGCCCACCTAAGTCAGCCTCAACTTCTTGCAACTCATTTTTTCTTGGGCGTGTCTGTTGTTTTTTTAGCCAATGGCTTTTTCTCATCTAGATCAGGCGGCACTTTGTAGCCTTTCTCGCGAGCTTCGGAAATGCCGATGGCGATGGCCTGTTTAGGGTTGGTCACCTTGTCGCCACTGCTCGACTTCAAGGTTCCTTCTTTCATGCGGTGCATAGCTTCCTCAATGGTTTCTTGTGCTTTTTTTGAATATTTTGCCATGGCTTGAGTTTTTTTGACGACGGTTTTCACGAGAACCGCCGAAGATGAAAAATAGAACGAGCAATCCGTTCACCTGATAGTTTGTTAAACGTCGCAGCGGGACAGGTGTTCAACTACTAAAACTCGCCCAAGTCATTTAAAAACAAATCCGTTTCCCGTACTGCAGCGGCAGTTGATTACATTTACCCACTAATCCTGTTTTATGCCTTTCATAAGCGGACAATTCGCCCGGCTGAAAAATGCCCTGAGAGATGCCTGGATAAACTGGGGTCTATCCCGGTATGGTGGCAAGGGAGGCTTTACTTACCCGCATCGTCAACCAGATTTCCATGTTGGCACTGGGGCTGGCTCTTTTCCGCCTGATTGTTTTTTTGCTTCTGAGGGATTGGAATGCCGCTATAATGGTATTCCCGTCGGCCATCTGGATTCTCCCGCTCTGGCTCAATAAAATCGGGTCATCCAAATTAGCGAGCCTAGCTTTCCTATCTGCTTATCCTTTCGTATTCATTTTTTCACCCTGAATCACTTCTGAAAGTGCCGGGCATTGGAGCGTTTTTTATCATCGCCGCCGCATTTATCTTTTCGGGGACAGCATTTGGGGGGGGGGCAAAGATTTCTGGGGGGTGAAACCTTATTGGCGGAAAACCGTTTTTTATTTTGGGTGTAAATCTTCTCAAATCTTTCAACATATCCGGATATTCACTGTGGTGGGGCTTCTCCTGTACATAAGTTGCGTGTTTTGGATACAAACTATACCGCCTATTTCCGAACTAAAGTTCCCCCTTTTGAACAGGCTGATGAATGGCATATCCGTAGGATTTGCACTTTTGCTGCTGATCATCTTGTTGGTCTATGAGTTACAGGCTTCCGAAAAAAAAGCAAATTCGGAAAAGGAGCGCCTGAATGCCGTCCTTCGGGGAGCCTTGGATGCGGTTATCACCATAGATACGAACAATACGGTAATAGAATGGAACCCCCAGGCAGTTCATATTTTTGGCTATGCGGAACTGGAAGCCAAGGGTGGGCTTTTGCCAGACCTGATTATGCCGAAAGAATACCATTGGGTACATGAGGAAGAGATGAGGCACTACCTGAATATTGGCGAAGGCACCGTACTCAACACTCGCATGGAATTAAAGGCGAAGCGAAAGAATGGGAAAATTTTTCCCGTGGAGCTTACCATCATCCCTGTGATGAATATGGGCAAACAATTCTTCACAGCCTTCGTCCGGGACATCAGCGAGAAAAAAAATGCAGAGGAAAAATTGCTCCTGCTAAATGCCGAACTCAACCAGTTTGCAAGTGTGGCTTCCCACGACCTAAAGGAACCACTCCGCAACATCAAGGCGTTCGGCGAGCTGCTCCTCGAAGAAACGCCACAAAACGCGGATGCGCAGGAGTACATTGCCTTCATACAAGATGCTACACGCCGCATGGGTATCCTTCTCGATGACCTGATAGCATTTGCCCGCGCTGGTGGTGAAATCGGCGAACTGCATGGCGTTGACCTGAACCAAGTATTGAGTGCCGCCCGTAATAATCTTGTCCTGAAAATTGAGGAGACCGGCGCTGAAATCCATGCGGAAAAATTACCTGTGGTCATGGGCGGCAACACGCACTATTTGCAATTGTTCCAGAATTTGCTCGCCAACGCTATCAAATTCCAGGCTCACGGCAACAAACCCGTTATCCACATTAGGGCAAAACAGGAACTTCCATTTTGGGAGATTTCCTTCCAAGACAACGGCATCGGCATACCTTCGGAACGGCTGGATGAAGATATTTTCAAACCATTCCAGCGATTCCATGAATACGAAGGCTCTGGTATTGGACTCGCCACGTGCCGCAAGCTTGTCGAAAGTATGGTGGAAGCATCTGGGCAACGTCTGTACTCGGAGAGGGCACAGTTTTTCATGTATTGCTTCCGGCTGCCGAAGAAGATTAAAATGGATAAAGTTTAGCTTTGCTTCGTGCTGTGTCAGCCGCCAACCATTTCGCCGCCGTTCACGTGAATAACTTGGCCCGTGATGTAGCTCGCATCGTCGCTCGCCAGAAACACGAAAGCTGGGGCAACTTCCGAAGGCTGCCCGGCCCTACCCATAGGCGTGTCGTTGCCAAAATTTTTCACTTCCTTTTTGTCAAAAGAAGCCGGAATGAGTGGCGTCCAAATCGGGCCGGGCGCGACGGCGTTTACGCGTATGCCTTTCTTCACCAGATTGGATGCCAGCGAACGGGTCAAGCCCACGATTGCCGACTTGGTGGCGGCATAATCCATCAAGTGATGGCTTCCACGAAAAGCCGTTACCGAGGTAGTATTTATTATGGTTCCGCCTTTGGGCCTTTGGCTGACTGAAATAGAAAAAGCTGAAAATGTTGGTTTCAAAGGTGGTTCGAATATCGTCCGCTTTTAGTGCACTTAGTTTTTCTTTTGGAAAATGCACGGCAGCGTTGTTTACCAAAATATCGAGCCGCCCCAGCTTTTTCACCGTTTTTTCCACTGTCCGATGGCAGAATTTTTCCTTGCGGATATCGCCCTGAAGCAGTAGGCATACCCTGCCTTCCAACTCAACCAGTTTTTTGGTTTTTTCTGCGTCCTTGTCCTCGTACAAATAGACAATCGCCACATGGGCGCCTTCCCTTGCAAAATGAATTGCCACCGCCCTGCCGATGCCGCTGTCGCCGCCGGTGATGAGAGCGACTTTGCCTTCCAGTTTGCCACTGCCCTTGTACTTTTCCCGAATGAATTCAGGTTTGGGGCGCATAAGGTATTCCTTTCCAGGCTGCTCGTTTTGAGACTGCGGTGGAATTTTCATTTTCTGATTTTCCATAAATCTACAGGTTGAAAGTAGACAAGGATGGGTATCCGTCTCTGGTTATCTTTCGTGTTTCAAAAATTGGAGAGTATTACTGTCAAATTGGTTGCTATGTGGGCAATCTCTTCAAAGTCCATCCGAGTGGGCTACGCTTTTATAAAAGATCACCACCCCAAATGTTCAAGATGTGAGTTTTTTTGAAAGCCCACCACCGTTTTTGTAACCTGTTTCTTGTCATGGTTGAACATGCCCCGCATTGCTTCGTTTTACCCCAAAGTTACAATCTACCTTGTGTAGATAAGCGTGTGTTAGGCTGAAAATCTGAAATTTCCAACAGGTAAAATTTGTAAATCATGAATACACATTCCAAGAACGTACCCATCTTAAGATTGCCTTGCTCATTTTCCCCGCCTTGATTTTCGTCGTGTTAGCAAGTGCAGTCTATAGCCTTTATATTGTACTTGATGAACTAACCTGTTTTGTGTCAAAGCGTTGAATCCAAGTTTGCAAGTGCGGGCTATGAGTCTGGACCGCCTAAGTTTACTACAACATCATGGGAATAGCATTGCAATTGCTTGCCATCGGCGTTGTACAGCATTGCATTTCTCCCCCATGAATTTTATCGCCAGCAGTAATTAATTTCTCTCCTTGCTTAAAAAGTCCACATCCTGTAATCCGCATGGTCTAATTTTTCATCAAACAATGATTTCTTGTCGTACAAATCGCTCTCAAAAGCAAGCTTACGGGCCGGAAAAGGAATGTAATAACGGGTTGTTTTTAAAATTGCCAGCAGCGGCACCAAGTACCATTCCGGCTATGCCCCAAATCATCCCTGCAAAGAGGATGAAGATGGGGCAAGCGGATTAAGTTTAGCATTGCCCATTACTTTGGGTGTAATAAAATTACCTTCAATGATTTGAACCAACACAAAAGGATAATTACGGCTACAGGCTGCCACCATTCATTGGTCATCTGGCGGCATAAGCGAAGGGGAGTGCGCCCGATGATAGTCCCCTAAAAGTTATGACTGCCAAGAAGGCTGCTAAGAAGCCAAAAAAGAAGGCATAATCCACGCCAATGACCCAAAGTCCGATGCTGTTGAGGGAGCCGAGTATTAAAATTACGATGACAATGCCATAAAGATAGCCCTGCATCACCCGTTGGATGTCCATTAGATACCTTGCGGCATGGTGTCGTGTTTTGGGGCCGAATTGCACCACAAAGAACTTTTTGATAGCCTGCCGATAAAGCAAAAGCAGAAACGCATATATTAAGGTGAGAAAAAAGCCCATAAGAAAAGTCGAAGATACCCTCACCCCCTGTCCAATTACCCTGCCGCTGCCATTGGTTTTTGAATCCTTTGCAGCATCGTTTCCAGCGCCAGTCGATTTGATTTCTTCCAGGCTTTCCATCACAATGTCTTCGCTCTGACCGCGTTTCAAGTCAAATTTTTTGTCCATCCACCGAAAGGTCTTATCCAGGCCCTTTTCCAATTTTTCGGTGAAGGGCATATGGGAAAAAATATCAATGGACTGCCAACAAACCAAATAGCTCAGGCTTACCAGTGGCACTACAATGACTGTAAAAGCAAGCGCCAGCGCCGTCATCCGAGGAGCGAACGAAACGCTCCCACAAAACCACCACTGGCTTGATCATTAGTGCCAAAAAATGGCAAAGACCAAGGGGTGCCCAACAGTTATTTGGCGATAATAAAGACCCAAACAACGATAACCATGATGGTCAAAATAGCGGCAATCCGTTGAAGATGGATGGATGTTGGCTTCATGTGTTGAAATTGATAAAAGGATTTCAGCCATCTGAGTTTTTTTTGATAATTAAGCCATAAGCCTGTGGGGCACCAGATGTTCCGCTTCAATAAAAGTATAAATACCTTAGGATGTTCAATGGATTTGTGGGCAATTTACTGGCGAATAATTTTTTTTAGCACTGGTTGAACATATCATTGGGTGCCTCGTTTTACAAGGAAAATGACCTTGACCTATAAGATTTATCAAACAACCTAACCACCCTACTTAAAGTACTCTTCGTGGTAAAATAGTGGATTTCTGCGGCGCGGAGATTCTCCAGCGCTCTGAATATGTGCACCCTTGCGCATGGAAATTTTCTCATGGAAATTTAAAATATGACGGCTGCTATTTTGTATTAAATCAGCCATCTAACTTATTGATTATCAATTATTTTTTAACTAAAAAATGTTTCAAACATGACAACAGTAACATTATCGGCATCCAGCATCATCGGAACGGGTGTAGTCAATTCATCCGGAGAGGACCTTGGCAACATCAAGGAATTGATGATTCATCTTTCAGAGGGCCATATCGCTTATGTGGTATTGTCACATGGAGGGTTCCTCGGCATGGGGGATAAATATTTCGCCATCCCTTGGGAAGCTTTCACCATTGACACCGTAAACAAAAAGTTTGTGCTGGACGTACCTCAGGACAAACTGGATTCCGCCCCAGGCTTTGACAAGGACAACTGGCCAGACAGCGCCACGCACGATTACATGACCAAGGTTTACGCCCATTTCGGCTACCGACCCTACTGGGAAAGAGAGACCTCCCTGCTTTGATGCAATTGGAAAAATAGGGAACGCACCCTTTCCGCCCACAAGTTTTTACACCATTTGTCGGCAGGCAAAGCTATTTCCTGCGGCAAATTATTTTCAAACCATAAAATTCAAAAAATTATGAAAAGCATGACCGAAAGTGCATTTTCTGACAAGGTTAAAGGTAACTGGAACGTTGTCAAAGGCAAATTGAAGCAACAGTACGGTGACCTCACTGACAACGATCTCATCTATGAAGATGGGAAAGAAGATGAAATGTTGGGACGTCTCCAGAAGAAGACTGGCAAGACGAAGGAATCCATAAAGACCTTCATTGACAGTATCTAAGGCGCTCAACAAATCGGGCAGTACGGCTTTACGGTCAGGCTGCCCGATTTTTTTGTTCTGCTCCTGTGACGTTACCGTAAAGTTTCGACTGCCTTCCGATACTTTGTGCTGTTTGAGCTTAAATAAAAACTTTTTCAAAAAAACAACTGCCATGAATTACCTAGGATTAAGTAAAAAAGAAGTTTCCAGCACCGTAAAAGCACTTAACCAGCTTTTGGCTGATTATCAGGTTTATTACCAAAACCTGCGAAATTTTCACTGGAATGTTGAAGGTGAAAATTTCTTTGCACTGCATGCCCAATTTCAGGCACTCTATACCGATGCCAGGACTAAGATAGATGAAATTGCCGAACGTATCCTGACCTTGCTCAGCCGACCCATGAGTACATTGTCCGATTACCTGAAGCATTCCAGGGTAGAAGAATCTGACACGATGACAGAAGACCGCAAAATGGTATTGACCGCGCTTGAAAACCATAAAGTCCTTATTGAAAGTATGAGAGAGGTCATTGAAGCAGCCGACAAGGCAGGCGACGAAGGTACCGTTGAAATGGTGAGCGGCTTCTTGGCTAACCTAGAAAAAAAATCCTGGATGCTCAATGCTTGGGCTGGTACGAAAGCTCATCCGCAGCAAGCAATGGCTTGCATAAGCCTAAAGCGGAATGAGGTTGAGAACAAACAAAGGCTTGAAACTATGCTTCAATTTTTTTTTTGGAATTTTCGAAAGAGTGATTATCAGGCATTTATTGGCTTTCTCACGGTAAAATAACTACCTCCCCAACCAAGCCAGAATCCGGTTCAACCTACCCATCCAGCGCCCAGTTCCAGTTGCTTTTTGCTCCGAATTTGACGTCTCTGATTCCAAGCTGCCGCCGTAATTTTCCAAAAAAACCTTTCGCACGTTGTCCTTAACCATACCTCGCAGGGGAATGCGGGCCATCAAGCCGTAGAGGGCGGCGTTGCCTTCTCCGCTGGCTTCGGGATGTGCCTTCACCCAGGCGATAGCTTCCTTCACATCGGCCAGATAATCAGCAATCACTGGAATATTGTAAGGAAAAACGGTCAAGTGAATGCTGGGCGGAACTGCTGGCGGTCAACGACCCAACCTTTTTGCTCCAAAAAATCAGCAACGGCGTAGATGTCCGGTTTGTTTTTGCGGGTGGCAAAAGCGAGCATGTTCATGCACGGATTCCCGATGATTTCGATTTCCGGCAAAGCCTCCAAGCCCGCCCGAAGTTGGTCGAAGGCAGCCAACATTTTTCGGGCATTGTCGAGGTAGCCCTGCTGTCGAGGTGCTGCAAGCCCGCCCATGCTGCCGCAATTGCCCCACCGGGGCGAGTACCCAAGATTGTGGCAGTGGCAAAAATGCCTCCGTTGTATTCCGTGTTGATAAAGATTTGATTTTCAAACAGTTGTGAGTGTCGGTACAGGACGACGGAGGCCCCTTTTGCCCCAAATCCAAACTTGTGGAGGTCACCCGACATGGAGGTTACGGCCTTCACTCGGAAGTCCCAATCGGGCAATTTTTTGCCCAGTTTTTCCACCCAAGGGAGCATGAAGCCACCGACGCAGGCGTCCACATGAAACAGCAAATTGTGCTTTTCCGCGAGCTTTCCGATGGCTGGAATTGGGTCGAGGACACCGTGCGCAAACGAGGGCGCTGAAGCCGCCAACAGAATGGTGTTTCTCGAAATGAGCCGCACCATCGCCGCCACGTCAGCTTCCTGGTTGTCGTTAACTTGGGCTTTGCGGAGCGTCAAACCAAAATAATGCGCTGCCTTGTCGAATGCAGGGTGGATGGTGCGGGGCGCCACGATTTCGGGGGATTTGATGCCGGGGCGGTGCTTTCTTGCCCATTCCCGGCAGGCGTACATGGCCAGCAGGATGCTTTCCGTACCGCCAGAGGTCATCGTCCCGACCGTGTTTTCGTCGCCGTGGAGCAGGTTGGCGGCCATGCTGACCACCTCCTTTTCCATCCGAAACAGGCTTTTGAATAGGAAGGGGTTGATGTAGTTTTCGGAAAAATAGAGGTTGTAGGCTGCCTTGAGCAATTCGTTGTGCTGGGCGTCCACGTAATACTGCAAGGTCCAAGTCTTCCCCTCCAACCACGGGGTGTCAGTGGCTTTGCTGGCTTGCATTTTCGCCAAAAGTTCACTGGGTGGGAGGCCGTGATTGGGTATTTTCATTATGCTTTTGCAGCCTTTGTTTTGATGTTCTGCACCCAAATCAGCAGCACCAATCCAATGGAAAACCAGAAGACGAGTGCCGCAATGGAGTTCCTCATGCTGCCGGTCAGGTCATCGAGCAGGCCCCACATCACCAACCCAAACATCATCGCCAGTTTTTCACTTACGTCGTAAAAACTGAAGAACCCTGCGTTGTTCTTGGTTTCGGGAATCATCTTTGAATAAGTGGATCGTGACAGCGCCTGCACACCGCCCATCACCAGCCCAATGAAAAAGGCGGCAACATAGAAATGAAACGCTGTCTGGATGAACAGACTGCCTAGGCAGATAATAATCCAAGTAGCGACGGCCAAGGTCAGCGCCTTGAAGTTGCCCCATTTCTTCGAGAGCCAAGCAAAGAGGTAGGCCCCAAAGATGCCCAAGAACTGGAGCACCATGACCGTGACAATCATCTGAGTAGCGTTTAGCCCGACCTCTTTCTCTCCAAAAGAGGCGGCCATGTACATCACTGACTGCACTCCCATTATGTAGAAAAAGAAGCTGGCCAAAAAAATGCGCAACTGACGGGCCTGCTTGAGAAAGTTCCAGACCTTCAGCAGTTCAAGGTAGCCGTTCAGGATATAGTGGCCGGAAGTCACAGTCTGGTAAGTACCTTTCGGCAGCCTGCTAAAGGTGATTTGGGAAAAGCCCAACCACCAAATCCCTACCAGCAGGAAAGACACACGTGGCAAAAAAGTGCCGTCAGTGATGCCCAGTGCCTCCTTGCTTTTTATCAAAATAAGACTGAGGATGAGCAGCAGGGTGGAGCCAAAATAGCCGTAGGAGTAGCCCTTAGCGCTGATTTTGTCCATCTGGTCTTCTGTGGCGATGACGGGCAGATAGGAATTGTACAACACGATGCTGCCAGCATAACCAACCGTGGCCATCAACATGGCACCTAAGCCTAAGTGAAGCTTATCGGCGGAATCGAAAAAGAAAAGCAAGATGCAGCCCAACGCCCCCAAATAGCAGAAGAATCGCATGAACGCCTTGTGCCTGCCCGTGTAGTCGGCAACGGAGGAAACCAGTGGTGAAATGAGCGCAACGATGCCAAACGCAATTCCAAGGTTGATGGAATAGGCAGCCGTGTTTTCAATCTTCAGTCCGAACACCTCCACAGCGGTGGAACCGTTGACCTTGGTGATGCTATTGTAGTAAACCGGAAAAATGGCCGATGTCATGGACAGCATGTACACCGAATTGGCCCAGTCGTACATGAGCCAGCCCCGGATGGTTTTTGGGTCGTTCTTGACAATGGTTCTGTTTTGTTGGTCTCGCATATTTCGTCTAGTTTAAAACAGGTAGGTAAACGTCGGGGAGGTTCCAAACCTCCCCGACGTTGAACTCACGGCCCAAAAATGCTAAAAAGCTTCGGCTAAAAAGAAATAAAGCCCCTTTTGTTTCCGGCCCGGCCCGTCCGAGTTTTTAGTGAGACCAAAAGCATAATCCACCCGGATGTTTACCCTGGCGGATTTATTCATCAAAATACGCAATCCACCGCCTGCCGCCAAGTTGAAGCGGTCAAATGCAAACTCGTGCATTTGGTGCATGGTCTGAGCGCCGCTGATGAACGCTACCACGCCCAGCCGCTTCCAAACCTGCCATAGTTTTGAACTGGATTCTTCCTTGAAAAAAGGCAATCGGTACTCCGCCTCGAAGGCCGCCATGTGGTTGTCCTGATAAGTTCCCCGAAAATAACCCCGGACAAGCTTGTGGCCGTTCGTCCTGGAAAGTGCCCTCATTGGCATTGGTTCGTCCGAATCTTGCAAGCTCAACATGCCCCGAAGTGCGAGCGTTTGGTTGGAAAATGTGTTGATGTACTTGCGGGCATCCACCATGAACCTGCCATATTCGAATTCGCTCCCAAAAACTTGTGGTAGTACAGTCCATTCACCTCAATTAAAGCGCCGTGCAGCGGGTTGGACACAAAATCACGGGTATCGTACAACAGTTGTAGCCCCAGTCCAGAGCGAAAACCCTCCACTGGCAATTCAAGCAGCTTCGATGAATCACTGTTTAGGAAATGGAAAGACTCAGGTATGTCTTCATAATTCCACATATACTCCAAGTCGGTTTGCACGCCCAAAAAGAGGTCCTGGTCCAATTTTGCGCAACACAACCGGCGAAAACTTCAACCGGTCGGCCTTGAAAAGCAGGTAGTTCAAGGTATCAGGTTTGTTGTCGTCGTCAACTTGCGCAATGAGCATTCCGGCGTCATTTCCCAAGCCATAATCCCGGTCGGTGTAATGGTTGTAAATGGCTTCGCCACGGGTGCGCCATACTTTTTGATGGGTGAAAAACTCCCAACGCCCTTCAATCAAAAGCTGCTTCGCCGTGGTGTAAACGGCAAAAAACTCAAGCGTGGAAAGTGGTGTTTTTACATCGTTTTTCCTGAAATCAAAATACTTGATTCCGATGCCACCCAAGGTCAGTTTGGTTTCGGGCGAATAACTGATGGCAGGGAAGAAGTCTAATTTCGGGTTTCAACAAAACCCCGAAAATTAGACCAACTGTTTTAGGGAAATAGCTGTCTTTCATCGTAATAATTTTCTTTAAATGTAGGTATTTCGCCGCTTGGTAAACAATGCTTTTTGTCAGTTCTCATTTCGCAACTTGAAACCGTTTACGATTCTTACAATCCACTAAATCCAAGCAGTATTTGACATACTATCTTTGCTCAAAATCACCGGAATCCAGCGGAAGAAAACCATGACCAACCACAACAAAAAACCAATTGATACGCTTACATTTCGGATACGAGTGTGCAATCTTTTTTGCCACAGCATCTAACCACAAAAATTTAGAAATGACTAAGAAAAAATTGTTCAAGCGCTTATTTCTCGGACTCGGCATCTTCATCGTGCTGTTCATCGGAGCCTTGATAGCCATCCCGTTTTTATTCAAAGATGAAATCGTGGAGGCGGTCAAAAAAATCGCCAACGAAAACCTCAACGCCAAGCTGGACTTCGCCGAGGTGGACATATCGTTGTTGCGAAGCTTCCCCAGCGTCAGCATTGGACTGAACGACTATTCCATCACGGGCATTGAAGAATTTGATGGGGTGAAATTGGTGGCAGGCGAAGCATTCCTCATCACGGTTGACTTTTGGTCGGCTTGGAACTTCGGCAAAGTGCCGCTCGAAATCCATTCAGTCACGCTCGAAAAACCGGAAATCAACGTCATTGTGCTGTCGAACGGCAAGGCGAACTACGACATTGCGAAGCCAACCGCCGACACCACAACCGCAACAACTTTCCAAATCAAGCTCCAGGAATACGCCATCAACGGCGGCAACATCACCTACGACGACCGACAAGGCGGCACTTTCGTGAAATTCACCAACCTCGACCACAGTGGCGAGGGCGATTTTTCGCAGGATGTGTTTGACTTGACGACCAAAACGGCCATCAGCGAAATGACGGCAGAGAGCGGGGGTATCAGCTATTTGAAAAAAGCAAAGGTGAACTTGGACGCTGGTTTCAATATTGACCTTCCCAACTCAAAATACACGCTGAAAGAAAACGACCTGACCATCAATGACTTGAAACTGAAAATGGACGGCTGGGTGGCCATGCCCAACGACAATGACGTGGACATGGATTTGACGTTTAGCGCTCCGCAAAGCGAGTTCAAGTCCTTGCTCTCCATGATTCCAAACGCCTACACCGCTGGCTACGACAACGTGAAGGCCGACGGAACTTTCAAATTGGAAGGCATAGTGAAGGGCAAATACAGTGCCTCACCAGCAGCGTATCCTGCCTTCTACATCAACCTTGACGTGACGAATGGCAGCGTAAAATACCCTGACCTGCCGCTCGGCATTTCCAACATCAACACCAACGTGAAGGTGAACAGCCCCGGCACCGATCTCGACCAAATGCTGGTGGATATATCTAAGTTCAGCTTAAAAATCGGGAGCAACCCGCTGGAGGGCTACTTCAAGTTGCGCACCCCGATGTCCGACCCCGACGTTGACACCAAAATCAAGGGCGTGTTGAACCTCGAAGAACTGTCCAAAGCGTTCCCTATGGAGGGCGTCACTTCGTTCAACGGCATCATCAACACGGACGTGGCGATGAAAACCCGTATGTCCACCATTGACCAGGGCGACTACGCCAACGTGGACATGAGCGGCAATGCCTCCATCAAAAACCTGAACTACGCCAGTGACGGAATGCCCGCTGTGAAAATCAATTCGATGCAAATGGACTTCACGCCACAAAACGTGAAAGTGGAAAATTTTGACATGAAACTCGGCAAAAGCGACCTGCACGGCAGCGGCACGATTGACAATATCCTCGCCTATTTTTCGCCAGACAAAACCATGAAGGGCAATTTCACGCTGCGTTCCAACTACTTCAATGCGGACGAATGGATGACGGAGGAGGAGAGTCAGCAGTCGGCCCCACAAGGGCAAGCAGTTGTAAGTCCGCCCCCAGTCACCAACGTGGAGGTTTTCAACCGCTTCGACTTTACGGTGGATGCTGCGGTGGGCAAGGTGGACTACGATATTTACAAAATAGAAAACCTTGTAGCGAAGGGCAATTTCACCCCCAACAAGTTGACGTTCAGCCAGTTGAGCGGCAAAATAGGGCAGAGCGATTTCGCTGCATCCGGCGCTTTGACCAATGTTTGGAACTATGTTTTTAGCAATGAAGTGCTCGGTGGCGACCTCAGCCTCCGCTCCAATTACATGAACCTGAACCAGTTCATGACGGCGGAAGGTGCACCTGCTCCAACTACTGCACCAACCGAGGCCAGCGAGCCGATTTTGGTACCGGAAAACATGGATTTGCGAGTCAATGCGGACATGGCCACCGTCATTTACGACAACATGGAACTGAAAAACGTGAAGGGTGCGCTGTTGGTCAAAAACCAAGAGGTACGCTTTGACAAAATGACAGCCAACTCCTTGGGAGGCAGCATGAAAATTGACGGCGGCTACAATACCCAAAACCACGAAAAGCCCAAGTTTGACCTCGGCATGAAATTGACCAATATTGACTTTCAGAAGGCATTCAAAACCTTCAACACGTTTCCCATCATTGCGCCTATCGGCAAATACTTGCAAGGAAACTTCAACACCGACCTCACGATGAGCAGCGATTTGAAGAAGGACCTGATGCCGGACCTTGCAACAATTGCAGCAGCAGGTCTGCTGGAAACGCTGAACGGCACCATCACAGGGGCAGCGCCCTTGCAGGAAATCGGCAACAAGCTGAACGTGGATGCCTTCAAAAAAATTAACATTAAAAACTCCAAAAACTGGTTCACCGTGAAGGACGGAGCCGTGCAGTTAGAGGAGTTCAAACAGAGCTACGACGGCATTGACATGCGCATTGGAGGCTCGCACAAGTTGGTTGGCGACATGGACTACAAGATAATCGCCAAGATTCCCCGTTCCAAAATCGGCAAAAACCCACTCGGCGCTGCGGCCAACAGCGGCCTTGATTTTCTGAGCGGCGAAGCATCCAAACTTGGTCTGAACGTCAATGCTGGCGAATTCATCAACGTGCAAATCAACCTCGGCGGAACGCTGGACAAACCAAAGGTCAGCTTCAAAGTGCTTGGTTCAGAGGGCACTGCCGAAACCGTGAAGGACGCCGTGGTGAGCAAGGTAAAGGAAGAAGCGGAGAAGCAGCTCGACAAGGCAAAGGACGAGGCCAATGCCCGCATTGAAGCTGAAAAGAAAAAGCTGGAAGACGAAGCCAGGCGGCAAAAGGAAAAATTGGAGGCTGAACTGAAAAAGAAGGCTGAAGCCGAAGCCAAAAAAGCGGCTGAGGCTGCCGCCAAAAAAGTAGGAGCCGATGCTGCCAAAAAAGCAGAGGAGGAGGCCAAAAAGAAACTGGAAGAAATCAACCCTTTTAAAAAGAAGAAGAAAGAAGGAGGGTAGAGGTTTGATGGGTTCGAGGCAATTGCCTCGACTTCTTCACTTGATACTAAGACGTTTTTATGACCAAAAAAATCCTGTTGTTTTTTGCCTTGGTTGTCCATGCTTTTGTTGCGGCTTCGCAAGTTCGTGGCACAGTGACGGACAACAAGGGCGAACCACTTCCCTTCGTTTCCATCTACGTACAGGGCACTACCAACGGCACTACCTCCAATCTCAACGGGGAATATTCGCTGGTGCTGGAGCGAGGCACCTACCAATTGGTATTCCAATACATCGGTTACAAACAGCGAATCGAAACGGTAAAAGTCGAGGCGGGGCCAGTGAAACTTAACGTAACATTGGCGGAGGAAGCCATTGAACTGGCCTCCGTGGAGATAAAAGCCAATGCCGAAGACCCTGCCTACCCCATCATCCGAAAGGCTATAGAAAACGGGATTACCACCGCAAGCAGGTCGAGTCATTTACCTGCGAAGTGTACATCAAGGGGAATATCAAGATTTTGGAGGCCCCAAAACAACTCCTCGGCAAGGACATCGGCGACCTCGATGGCAACCTCGATACTACGGGTCAGGGCATCGTTTACCTCTCCGAATCCGTCTCGAAACTGTACTTCAAGCAGCCCGACAAGTACAAGGAAATCATGGAGTCGAGCAAGGTGAGCGGCAACAACCAGGGATTTAGCTACAACAGCGCCCAAGACTTTAACATTGACCTCTACAAAAACTACTCTGAGTTTGGTCGCAACGTCATCTCGCCTATCGCCGACAACGCCATGAACCATTACAAGTACCGGCTCGAAGGTGCTTTCGTGGACGAAGGCGGAAGGCTCGTGAACAAAATCGCTGTGTTGCCGAAGAACTTCGCCGACCCGGTTTACCGGGGCTTCATTTACATCGTGAGTGATAGCTGGAACATCCAAAGCGCCGACCTTTTCACCACGGGCCTGTCTGCGCAAATACCACTTTTCGACACACTCAGTGTTCGCCACAACTTTATACCAGTAGCCAAAACTGGAGTATGGCGCATGTTCTCCCAGACGTTTTCCATCAGGGGCGGTTTTTTTGGGTTCAAATTCGGGGGCAGCTTCACCGCCATCTACCGCAACTACGACTTGGAGGCCAACCTGCCCGACAAGTTTTTCACCAATGAAATAATGAAGGTGGAAGCGGGTGCCAACGAAAAAGATACCACGTTTTGGAACCTAATCCGCCCCGTCCCGCTGACCGTGGAAGAAAGTGTTGACTACGTCAAAAAGGACAGCATCCGGGTGTTGCGGGAAACCAAGCCGTTCATGGACTCCCTCGACCGCAAGGAAAACAAGCCGGAATGGGGCGACCTGCTTTTCGGCTACACGTGGCGCAACTCCTGGAAGCGAAACTCCATCACCCTGGAAACACCCATCAACAGCTTTCAGTACAACCTGGTGCAGGGGGTAAAACTCAGTCTCGGCTTGAGCTACACCAAGTATTTGGACAAAAACAAGGGCAAAAATTTGGTGACGGGCGGGCGGATCGCCTACGGCCTTGCCGATGAAAACCTCCGAGCGGCTGGGGATGTAACCTGGCGTTTTAACCCAAAAAAATACTCGCAACTGCGCCTGACCGGTGGGCGAGAAGTGCTGCAATTCAACGAACTGGAGCCAATCCTGACGCTCTACAACACCTATTTTACCTTGGTGAGCCGCAGGAACTACGCCCGTTTTTACGATAAAAAATACGCAAAAGCGGAGTACCAGCAGGAGGTGGCAAACGGGGTGTTGGGCTTTGCCGTCGTGCAGTGGAGTGACCGCTCTCCGCTTGAAAACCAGACGGATTACAGTCTTTTTTACAAAAAAAAGCGGGAGTTTCAACCCAACATACCAATCAATGCTGAATTGCCGGACGAGGCGCTGGCGCAAAGTCAGGCCGTGGTGGTCGGCATCAGCCTACGTTTGCGGCCCGGCCAGAAATACATGGACTACCCCGACCGTAAAATCTCGCTAGGCAGCGACTTCCCCGACCTTTGGCTAAACTACCGCAAGGGTATCAGTGCCTTTGGCAGTGACGTGAACTACGACCGCTTGTCGGTGGCGCTTTCAAAAAGCGACATTGTGATGGGCATCGGTGGGGTTATGCGGTTCAGGTTGGAGGTGGGCAGTTTTGTCAACAAGAAACAGGTTTATTTTCAGGATTACCGCCATTTCCTGGGCAACGAAACCCATTTCAGCAACAAGGATTATTACATGTACGTCTTCAAAATGCTGCCGTACTACGCATACAGCACGAAAGGCAGTTGGTTTGAAGGCCATTGGGAACACGACTTCAAGGGGCTGTTGACGGACAAAATTCCGGGCTTAAAAAAACTGGGCTGGAACCTCGTGGCGGGCGCAAATATGCTGTACACTACCGAAGCCAAGGACTATGTCGAGTTTTCGCTGGGCTTCGACGGGCTGGGAATCGGCAGGTTGTTCCGAATTGATGCCGTGACTTCTTTTCAGCACGGAAAGTACCAAGGAATTGGCTACGTAATCGGCATTTCATTGCCGCTGAATGAGCTGCAACTGTAAGTTGGGTGGTTGGCGTGTTGGCGTGTTGGCCGCCCAACACGCCAACACGCCAACCACCCAAAACGCCAGTTAATCTTCCGCTTTCCAATCAGAAGTTGTGAGATACACCACCACGATACCAGCCACAATCATTAATATTTTCATCAAAAAACCGAACAAGGCGCCTGGATAGTCGAGCCAGGCCAGAAAACTGATTTTCACCCCAACCAAACTCAGCACCAAGGCCGAGAAACCAAAGATGAACAGTAAAAATCCCGTGGTTATCCAAGCTGCTTTTTTCATTATTTTTTATTTTGTAGGCCAAAAGTAGGGGATATTGCTGATTGCTTCCGAATTTCGATAATCCAATAACACAATAACCTAATAACACAATAACGAAGCAATATGAACCAACGCATCGCACACATCGCCCTCTTAGTCAAAGATTACGACGAGGCCATTGAGTTCTACACAAAGAAACTCCAATTCAATCTGGTGGAAGATACCCAACTCAGCGAGACCAAGCGTTGGGTGATGGTCGCACCTTCAGGTTTAAGCGCTTGCAGTCTGCTACTTGCAAAGGCAGTGGGCGAGGAGCAAAACTCACGAATCGGCAACCAGACCGGTGGTCGAGTTTTCCTATTTCTGCACACCGACAACTTCCAACGAGACTATCAGAACCTGCTCGACGAAGGCATAAAAATCGTACGTCCACCATCGTTGGAGAATTATGGAACAGTGGCTGTATTTGAGGATTTGTATGGAAACCTGTGGGATTTGATTGAGCCAACGCCCCAAAAACTCAACTGATTGCAAGTTTTGCATCACTCAAATTTCACTACTTTTGCCCAATGCCAGTTCAACTGCCCACCAATCGGTCAAACTCATCGAATGTCCCCGTGACGCCATGCAGGGATTGAAGGATTTCATTCCTACAGAAACCAAGTCGGCGTACATCAACCAGCTTTTGATGGCGGGGTTTGACACGATTGATTTTGGCAGTTTTGTGTCGCCAAAAGCCATTCCGCAGATGCGGGACACGGCGGAGGTGCTTTCCCAACTCAACTTGTTCAGCACCAAAAGCAAGCTGCTCGCCATCGTGGCCAATCAACGGGGCGCAGAAGATGCCGCCCAATTTCCCGAAATCAGCTACCTCGGCTACCCGTTTTCCATTTCCGAAACCTTTCAAGTCAGGAACACCAATGCCACCATCGAGGAGTCGCTGGTGCGGGTGGAGGAGATTCAGGCCATTTGTTTGCAGAGCAAAAAGGAACTCGTCGTGTACATCAGCATGGGATTTGGCAATCCCTACGGCGACCCTTGGACTGCCGAAATCGTGGTGAAATGGGTAGACCGCCTTTCGGAGATGGGCATCCGAATCTTGCAGTTGTCAGATACCATCGGTGTTTCAGGCCCAGCAAGCATCAAGTATTTGTTTTCAAACCTAATTCCGTACTACCAGCCCAAGGGCATTGAAATCGGTGCACACCTGCACACGGAGCCGCATAACTGGAAAGAAAAAATCGAGGCTGCCTGGGAAAGCGGCTGCACCCGTTTTGACGGTGCCATCAAGGGCTTTGGTGGTTGCCCCATGGCCAAAGACGACCTCACGGGCAACATGCCCACCGAGAACATGGTACATTTTTTCAGGAACCGACACATTGAAACGGGCATTGACGAGTCAGTTTTTGAAAAAGCGATGAGCATGGCCTTGGAGGTGTTTCCGCATTGAAAATTGTAATTGGATTATTGGGCATTAGGGTTATTGAGCTATTTTGTGCCGACAATATCGCAATAACTCAACAATAACTCAATATCATGTCCAAAATAGACCTCCTCCTCGACAAATACGGCGAAAGCCACCGAAACGCCGTCAACAAATTCATCCACTGGGTTTGTGTGCCGAGCATCATGTTCAGTCTTTTGGCCTGCTGTTTTCCATTCCTTTTTTGTGGAAAGAACCCTCTACACCAACTGGGCTACTTTGGCGCTGATTCTTGCATTGGTTTACTACATGCGACTGTCCAAGCCGATGTTTTTTGGGTTCGTCTTGATTGGCGGAGCTATGGTTTATGGTGTCAATGCCATCTATCAAATGACGTTTGGGGATGCCAAGATGCTGGCGCTTATTTCACTTGTGATTTTTGTGGTGGCTTGGATTTTTCAGTTTATCGGCCATAAAATTGAAGGTAAAAAACCGTCATTTTTGGAGGATTTACAATTCTTACTCATCGGCCCGGCTTGGTTGCTGCACTTTATCTACAAAAAGGTAGGAATCAAATATTAACAAGCAAATTCAGCAGTATCGGACTGCCAACTGCCAACTGTCGAACTTCAACGAGTTTCCTTCACATCCGTCTCCCAGTATTCCGGGCGCCGCACTTCGCCCCGTTCACCGATGTCTTCGCCTTGATAGCTGCCGTAGCAATCGAGGATGTTGAGAAAAAGGTCTTCCCGCTTGGAGATGTACAGTTTAAAAAGTTGCAGCACCTCGTCCATCGAGGCGCATTTTTTTCCGCTGCGCAAATCAATGACCCATTTGCCCTTCATGGCCTTTGCGTTCTTTTCGATGGGGCGGTTAGCCCTGATTTTCGGCATTAAAAACAAGTCCAGCACACTGTAAAAATAGTAGCCTCCGAGCAGGTTGTCCCGAACGACCATGCCGGAGTAGGGGCCAAAAGCAAGTATTTTTCGTGCAGCCAGGTCATCAAGAATGAAAGTGTGCGGCTCTTGGTCGGCGGTGAGCTTCCAATTGAAAAGGTTTAGCTTCTGTCTTTTTTCCTTGGCATCGAAGTGGAAAGTCCAGTTTTCGTCTATCCGAACGCTGAAATCAAGGCGCTTGAACGAGCTTGAACCGTCCTTGTACTCCAGTTTTTTCGACTGGAGAAAAGCCTTTATTTCTTGTTCAAAACTTAGCATCGGATTGTTAAATTGTGGAATTGCTGAATTGTTGTCAAAACTAACCCAACCATTCATAATTCCCACCATTCATAATTCTCCATTAACTCAGCTCAATCATCCTGCCATCGGGCAGCAGTTCCAATTCTTTGGCCATGCTTTGGTTGGCATCGTAATCCTCTTCCGAGCCTTCAAACATGCCGCTGACCATGTAAATTGTCATGTCTTCGTCAATGCGTGCCACTGAACGCACGATGCTTTTGCCGTCAGAAATCGTTCCCGCAATAACCTGTTTGTCAATCAATTTGCCTGATTTTTCAAAGGTGGCCAGCACGTATTGGTAGTTGAGCAGCCCTGCCTTCCAGTACAAAATGGCGTGAACATCCTTCAAGTCGGGTATCCGAAAGCCCGGAACGAACTCTGTCAATTCGTCCGAATCCGGTTCGAGTGGCAGCAGGAACTCGTCAATTGCCTTTTGCGGGAGCGGTTCGTTTTCCAGGCTGAATTCCGAAGCGCTTTCTTCTGTGATGGAAATGGGCAGTTTCTCCTCTGGGAATAATTGAACAAACTGGTTGAAAGTCATAGTTGTTAAGCTGTTTCGCCCTTATTTCGGGCGGTAGTTTCGGCAAAAGTAAGTTGGCGTAGTTTAGAAAAATGGCTTGACTGCAAGATTCTTCGTCAAATTCTAATCTCACAGGTACTTTTGCGAAAAATAGAAAGCATGATTAGCTTAGAAATCCACCGTCATTTTCCATTAAAGAAAATGAACACGTTCGGCATAGCGGCCATTGCAGAGGAGCTTGTCGTGGTACGAACGGCAGCGGCTTTGCATGGAATCACCCAACTGAACCGCCCCCAAATTCAGGTGCTCGGCGGTGGCAGCAATATCCTTCTCACCGGCGACTTACCTGGCCTGACCATCAAGAACGAAATTGGCGGCATCGAAATATTCCTCGAAAACGAGCACGATGTTTTGGTAAAAGTTGGGGGTGGAGTAGTGTGGCACGACCTCGTTCTTTGGGCAGTCGAGCAGGGGCTGGGTGGCATCGAAAACCTCTCGCTCATCCCCGGCACGGTCGGCGCAGCGCCTATCCAGAACATCGGCGCTTATGGCGTTGAGTTGAAGGACGTATTCCATTCCTTGGATGCCTACGACCTCCTTACGGGCGAATCACTTCATTTCGACAACAGCCATTGCAAATTTGGCTACCGGGACAGCATTTTCAAACAGGAATTGAAAGGCAGGCTCTGCATTGTGGACGTTTATTTCAAGCTGCAAAAAAATCCAACACTAAACACTTCCTACGGCGACATCCAGAGGACACTGCAAGAAATGGGGGTCAAGTCTCCGACCATCCGTGACGTGAGCAAAGCCGTCATCCAAATCCGACAAAGCAAATTGCCTGACCCCGCATTGATTGGCAACGCGGGCAGTTTTTTCAAAAACCCAGCAATAGAAGTCGCTGATTTCCAGCGTTTTAGTGAGAAATTCCCAGAAGCGCCGCATTATCCTCAGCCGGATGGTCGGGTGAAAATCCCAGCGGGTTGGCTCATCGAACAGGCTGGCTGGAAGGGGGAGCGATTCGGCGATGCGGGCTGTCATGCTCGACAGGCGCTGGTTTTGGTGAATTATGGCGAGGCCAAGGGAGAGGAAATATTGGCTTTGGCGAAGAAAATTCAGGCGTCAGTGCAAGATAAGTTCGGTATTGCACTGACGCCCGAAGTGAACGTTTGGTAGCTGCTTATTTGTCCAATTTTTCGAGATGAAAAATCACTTCTTCACCCACCAAGTCCCAGTTGCCATTGCCCAAATCCTTCATTTCAAAGGCGTTTTTTTCGTCCCCGTCTTCCCAGAGGTAAAACTTGCCGTCCTTGATGTCCCAGAAATTGCCGTCGCCGGAGCCAACTTGGATTTTTGATTTTTTTCCAAAATACACCTTGCCGTCGTCCTTGAATTCGGCCTTGAAACGAAGCCCTTCGATGATGCCCTGACCAAGGTCAATGCCCATTTTGCCGAGGCTTTTTCCAAGATTGTTTAGGCCCTGAGCCAATTCGCCCATGCCTTCCACAAAGTTGCCGACGGCGTCGCCGAAGTGGTTGTCCTCACCCATTTCTTCCTCGATTTCTTCTTTGGCCTTTTCCATTTCTTCCTTTATTTCCTCCTTGGCCTTGCCCAGTTCTTCTTCGACTTCCTTTTTGGCTTTTTCCATTTCTTGGTTGGCCTCCGGCAAATGGAGGGTCACTTGGTAGCGCCCGGAGAAACTGCTTTTCCGGGACTCGTCGGTTTGGCAACCTGCAAACAACAACAGCAAAAAAGCTAACGAGATAATTTTCATTTTAAAATAGTTTTGAAAGGTGAAAAATCGGGGGCAAGGTGGCTTTTTGCCGAAAAACTGGCCAGTTTTTTCTGCGAAAACTGTTCAAAATTTGATAATCAAACCCATTTCCACCCAAATCCCAAAACCATTAGCTTCGCCAAAATCAACGAATTTCATGCGCAAACCGCTACCTTTGCCCGTCCTACAAGTAAAACCAGCTATTTTAAACAAATCCCGCCCACAAATCATTTCTACACCAAAACACAGCTAAATGAGTGCATCCTTGCAAGACGCAATAAAAAACCGCATCCTCATCCTTGATGGGGCGATGGGTACGATGATTCAACGTTACAAACTCAGTGAAGCCGACTATCGAGGCGAGCGCTTCGCAAATTGGCACACCGACGTGCAAGGCAACAACGATTTGTTGAACCTGACCCAGCCCCAAATCATCGAAGCCATACACCGGGAATACCTCGAAGCTGGCTCGGACATCATCGAGACCAACACGTTCAGTTCCACCGCCATTGCCATGGCCGACTACGAAATGCAGGAGCTGGCTTACGAACTCAACCTCGCCGCTGGTCAAATAGCCCGCCGTGCCATTGATAGTTTCGCTGCGCAACACCCTGACAGGCAGCGTTTTGTAGCTGGTGCATTTGGCCCCTTGAACAAAACCTTGTCGCTCTCGCCTGATGTGAACGACCCCGGCTTCCGGGCCGTCACTTTCGACGAATGCGTGAACGCCTACTACGACCAAGCCCGTGGCCTGATGGATGGAGGCGTGGAAATTTTCTTGGTGGAAACGATTTTCGATACGCTGAACGCCAAAGCAGCGCTGTTTGCCATTGACAAATTGTTCGATGAGCGGGGCGTCAAATTGCCCATCATGATTTCCGGAACCATCACCGATGCCAGTGGGCGCACGCTTTCCGGCCAGACCGTCGAGGCGTTTTGGATTTCGGTGAAACACGCCAAGCCCTTCTGCGTCGGCCTGAACTGCGCTTTGGGAGCAAAAGAAATGCGCCCACACCTCGAAGCCCTCGCCGACATCGCCGACTGCTACGTTCATGCCTACCCAAACGCCGGCCTTCCCAACGAAATGGGAGAATACGACCAGACGCCGCACGAGATGTGCCATTTCATCGAGGATTTTGTGGAGAGCGGCTTCGTGAACATCGTCGGCGGCTGCTGCGGCACCACGCCCGACCATATCCGCCACATGGCGCAGCATGTCGCCAACCTCCAGCCAAGAAAAATAGAACCCAAGCCTCACTACACGATGTACAGTGGCCTTGAACCGTTGATTGTCCGGGAAAATATGAATTTCATCAATGTCGGCGAGCGCACCAACGTGACCGGCAGCCGCAAGTTTGCGAAGCTGATAAAAACCGGCAACTACCCTGAAGCGCTCTCCGTAGCGCAACAACAAGTGGAGGGCGGCGCCCAAATCCTTGACGTGAACATGGACGAGGGCCTACTTGACTCCGAAAAGGCGATGGTCAAGTTCCTCAACCTTGTGATGGCCGAGCCGGAAATTGCGAAGCTGCCCATCATGATTGACAGCTCCAAGTTCAGCGTCATTGAGGCAGGTTTGAAATGTGTGCAAGGCAAATCCGTGGTGAACTCCATTTCGATGAAGGAAGGCGAGGCCGAGTTCATCCGCCAAGCGAAGCTCGTGCGGCGCTACGGCGCTGCCGCCGTTGTCATGGCCTTCGACGAACAAGGCCAAGCCGACACCATCGAACGCAAGGTTGAAATCTGCGCCCGTGCCTATAAAATCCTCACGGAACAAGTGGGCTTCCCGCCGGAGGACATCATTTTTGACCCAAACATTTTTGCAATCGCAACGGGCATCGAGGAGCACAACGAGTACGCCAAATACTATATCGAGGCTTGCCGCCAAATCAAAAAGCGCTGTCCTGGGGTAAAAATCAGCGGCGGCGTGAGCAACCTTTCCTTTAGCTTCCGGGGAAATGACCGGGTACGGGAGGCGATGCATTCCGCATTTTTGTACCACGCCATCCAAGCGGGCATGGACATGGGCATCGTAAACGCTGGGATGATGGAGATTTACGAGCAAATCCCGAAAGATCTGCTGGTGATGGTCGAAGACGTGATTTTCAACCGCCGACCCGATGCCACCGAGCGGCTGACGAATTATGCCGAAAACTTCAAAGGCGGCGGAGCAGTGGCCACTGGCCCCGACCTTGCATGGCGTGATACCACTGTCGAAAAACGGCTGGAACATTCGCTGGTGAAAGGCATCACTGACTTCATTGAGGTGGATACCGAGGAAGCCCGCCAGAAATACCCACAGCCCCTGCACGTCATCGAAGGCCCACTGATGGATGGGATGAATGTGGTTGGCGACCTGTTCGGGGCTGGCAAAATGTTCTTGCCCCAAGTGGTGAAATCGGCACGGGTGATGAAGCGGGCAGTAGCGCATTTGACGCCATTTATTGAAGCTGAAAAACTGCGCTCCGGCGACTCAAGCGCCAAGGGCAAAATCCTGATGGCCACCGTGAAGGGCGATGTACACGACATCGGCAAGAACATCGTGGGCGTGGTGCTCGGCTGCAACAACTACGACATCGTTGACCTCGGTGTGATGGTGCCCGCCGACAAAATCCTCGACGCCGCAATTGCCGAAAAAGTGGACATGATTGGCTTGAGTGGCCTCATTACACCCTCGCTGGATGAAATGGTGCATGTGGCCAAGGAAATGCAGCGTCGGGGCTTCACTATGCCACTGCTCATTGGCGGCGCCACGACCTCCCGGACGCATACGGCGGTGAAAATCGAGCCACAGTACAGTGGCCCAGTGGTGCATGTGTTAGATGCCAGCCGCAGTGTGGCCGTGGCTTCGACCTTGGCTTCTTCGGATGAAAATGCCCGCTCGAATTGCATTTTGGAGACGAGAAAAGACTACGCTGCAATTCGGGAGCAGCGCCTGAACCGCACGTCTTCCAAGAAATACCTGAGCATCAAAGACGCTCGTGCAAACAAGTACAAAATAGATTGGGCGGGCTTCAAAGCACCCAAGCCCACATTCCTCGGCGTTAAGATTTTTAAAGAATACGACTTGGAGGAACTGAGCAATTATATTGATTGGACGCCATTTTTTGCCAGTTGGGAACTGAAAGGCAAGTACCCAGAAATCTTCATGGACGAAACCGTGGGTGAGCTTTCGAGGCAACTTTTCAACGATGCGCAAAGCATCCTTCGCAGGGTCATTGATGATAAATGGCTGACAGCCAAGGCGGTCATCGGCTTCTTTCCAGCCAACGCCACCGAAAGCGACAGCGCCGAACTTTACTCAGACGAGGGTAGGGGAGAAGTATTTTCCAAACTTCATTTTTTGCGCCAGCAAGTAGAAAAAGCGGCGGGGCAGCCAAATATTTGCCTTTCCGACTTCCTTGCACCAAAAAGAAGTGGCGTTGAGGACTATATTGGCATGTTCGCCGTTTCGACCGGGTTTGGCATTGACAAATGGGTGAAACAGTTCGAGGAAAATCACGACGACTACAACGCCATTTTGTTGAAAGCAATCGCTGACCGTTTGGCCGAGGCGTTTGCAGAGCGGATGCACGAGCGGGTCCGGAAGGAATTTTGGGGATACGCAGCTTCAGAAACACTTGACAGTCAATCGCTTATTGAAGAAAAATACGATGGCATCCGACCAGCACCCGGCTATCCAGCTTGCCCGGAACATACGGAGAAGCGTACGCTTTGGGAACTACTCGATGTTGAAAACAACACAGGAATCATATTGACGGAAAGTTGTGCGATGTGGCCAGCGGCGGCGGTAAGCGGGTGGTATTTCTCATACCCGGAGAGTAAGTATTTCACAACGGGGCAGTTGGCCAAAGACCAAGTGGAGGACTATGCTGAAAGAAAAGGCATGACGGTGGAACAGGCGGAGAAATGGCTGGCGAGTGTGTTGAACTACGATGTGTAGGATTACTCCCAGCGGAGGTTGCGGCTATTTTTAATGTACCGCTTGACATTTAGCCAAAACGCAATGAAAAGATAGATGATAATTGGCGAACCAAGCGTGGCGAAGGAAAGGTAGATGAAATACATTCGAACCCTTGCAGATGCAAGCCCCATCTTGTCACCCAGATAACTACAAACGCCGAAGGCGGAGCGTTCCATCAAATCTTTCGCTGTTTTCATGGTGTAAAAATAACAGGTTCAAACAAAATACAAAGGCAGGTGCTGGATTAATTAAATCCAGCACCTGCCTTTTGTTTTGACGCGGTCATATTTTTACTGCAATTGAATTTCTTTTTCCGCCATCAATTTACGGATGTTGATGAGCGCATAGCGCATACGACCCAAAGCCGTGTTTATACTAACCCTTGTCAGCGCAGCGATTTCTTTGAAGCTCATATCGGCATAGTGCCGCAGGATGACAACTTCCCGCTGTTCGGCTGGCAACATGTCCACCAAACTTCGGATGCTGTCATGAGTCTGGCTGCGCATGATAAGCTGCTCCGCATTTGGGTCGTGTGAGGAAATCACGTCGAAAATGTCGAACGAGTCGTTCATGTGGACGTGCGGCCTACGCTTGCCCCGGCGGTGGTAGTCCACGCAAAGGTTGTAGGAAATGCGCAATGCCCATTGACCAAACTTGCCTTCGTGGTTGTATTTGCCACTTCGCAAAGTGTTGATAATCTTGATGAAAACTTCTTGGAAGATGTCTTCGGCTAGCGTCTCATCTTTCACGAAGAGGTAGATGGACGTGTAGATTTTCTGTTGATAGCGGTCAAGTAGTTCTTTGAAGGCTCTTTCGTTTCCTTCAAGGTACTGAGCGATCAGCTGGTGGTCGTTGATTGGCATTACTTGCATAACTAAAGCAAAAAAGTTAGTTAAGAAAACAGTTTGCGATTTAGTGTAGAAGTTTATGCCGTATAGAAAATCTGTTTAGTGGAAAAAATGATGATGAATAATTTGCTAATTGCAATTAGAGCGCCAAATTAAGCTTTTTATAGAAGAAAAAACGAAACTCGGCGTTTTTAACAAGAAATTAAGCCTGATGAGATACCAAAATGAAAATAACTACAAACAAAGGGCAAAAGAAGCTTCTTCTTATTAGAAAGTCAATGGGTGGCCAAATAAATCTCCGAATCTTTGAAATGGCTAAATATTTCTTTTCTAGCAGAGCCGTAATTTGAAAAAACCAATAGCCAAACACCAAGAAATCTAAAATGGCGGCTACTTACCATTTCAGACAATTTACGGAACCCCCTAAACATTTCTTGCGAAGTAATTCAGTACTTTTGCCAGACAAATATTTTTTCGCAAAATTCTTAACTACCTAATTATGAAGCGACAGCAAATTGTTGCGGGCAACTGGAAAATGAACCTGAATTTTCAGGAAGGAAGAGATTTGGCAAACGAGATAATCAGCTCGATAGGGCCATCCGATATACTGACTGTTCTTTGCCCCCCCTTCATTCACCTCAACCACCTTTCAATGCTGACGAATGGAATTTCAAACCTAGAAATAGGAGCTCAAAATTGCCATTCAGAACAATCAGGGGCTTATACAGGTGAGGTTTCGGCGGGGATGTTGAAGTCAGTTGGAGTAAGTTTCGTTATTGTAGGCCATTCCGAAAGAAGGGAATTTTTTAACGAAAATGATGCATTATTGGCAAAAAATAAATACTGTGTTGGAAAATGGAATGCGCCCAATATTTTGTTGCGGAGAGAAATTAGATGTGCGAGAAGCTGGTACCCACGAGTCGTTGGTGAGAAGTCAGATTGAGAATAGCCTTTTTGATATAGACAGCGAAGCCTTCTCAAAAATCGTTATTGCGTACGAACCCGTTTGGGCAATTGGAACTGGAAAAACTGCATCTCCGCAGCAAGCGCAAGAAATGCACCATTTTATTCGCAGCCTCATTTCAGAAAAATATGGAAAATCACTTGCAGCAGCCACTACCATCCTTTATGGTGGTAGTTGCAAACCAGACAACGCCAAAGAAATATTTAGCAAACCGGATGTTGATGGAGGTTTGATAGGTGGCGCTTCCCTCAAGGCTACTGATATTATTGAAATTGTGAAAAGCTTTCCAAAATTTTGACAAGCACCTTATTTCTCACATTATGAAGATGAAAAATCCTTACTTCTTTGCATTGCATGCTTTGCAGTTTCTCTTGCTATCAATGCACAGTGCCCTCCACCAGGTTACCCTCCTCCTGGCGACATGTGCGTGCAAGCACCAACCCTTTGCGTTGACCTTAACGGATACTGTGCGACTTTGGGAACCAACAACGTTCAACAAAACTTCCCTGGCTGCCCAGGGAATGCCTTGAACAACGATGAATGGTTTTCTTTTATCGCAGGGTCTACAAATATCACTTTGGAAATAGTTCCTTCTAACTGTCAGGGCACAAATGGCCAATTTGGAATGCAAGGTGCCATTTACGAAGGCAGCTGTAATGGTACTCCAGTAGCTACCCAGTGCAATTGTGTTACTACTACTTTTACAATGACAGGCGTTTTCGTCCCTGGACAGGTTTATTTTGTTGTATTTGATGGTTGCGCAGGCGACATTTGCGACTTTCAGGTCAATGTAATTCAAGGATCTACGCTACCAGTTCCGCCTGAAGACCCTAGCCCCATTCAAGGCCCAACGATGGTTTGCCCGGGCGCAACAACCGCTTACTTTCTTCTTAACCAAAATGCCGCCACCTTCAATTGGGTATTGTCCCCTCCAAATGCTGGGACAGTGACAGGCTCACCGGGTGGCAACATCTCCGTCATTTGGGATAGCAATTATACTGGGCAGGCACAGCTGTGTGTGACTTCCTCCAACCCGTGCTTTGCGGGCAACCAAGTTTGTTTGGATATTACTTCTGCCCCAATCCCACCCACCAGTGAAAGTTATGATTTGTGCATTGGGGATTGTGTCACCTGTGCTGGCCAGAACTTCTGTAACGGAACCGGGCCTGGCGGGACACCAGTCACACTGCAAAACTACCTAGGTTGTGATAGTGTAGTTTTTTGTATTATCAATCAAATACCCGCCATCGTTACCAACTTGGGAATGGTCACACTCTGCGATCCTTCCACCTTGACAATTTGCGGCACGCAATATACCAGTAGTGAATTTATCACTCAAGTTTGCCCAGATGCAAGCTGGCAAGGTTGCGACTCCACGGTGATTGTTGACCTTGCAATTCTTACTCCTAATGTAGTAATTGAACCACCTGCTGTATTGGGCTGCGGTGTGAATTCTGAAATTCAATTGAATGCCCTGAACTCTGATTTTTCGCAGGTACCCGGTGGAACTGTAACTATGCTCTGGACTGGCCCAGGTATCATTGGCCCAGACAATGGCCCAGTTGTAGCAATCAACCAGGCAGGTCAATATTGTTTTACAATTACTTCTTCTCGAAATGGTGTAACCTGCACCGACCAGGGTTGCGTTACTGTAATAGCGAATATTCAAACACCACAAATCCCTCAAATAAGTGGAAACCAATCACCTTGCCAAGGTGCAACGGTGAATTATACGGTTACGGCAGTCGGCAACCCTCCACCCACTGGGTTTACTTGGATTACACCCAACAACGAACCAGTCAATCCCATCAATGCAACAACGGTAGCCATTACCTGGAATTCACCAACCGGTGGGCAGCTATGCGTTACAGCTGACAATGACTGTGGCTCCTCACCACCAGCTTGCATTCCTATCACGGTTTCTGCCTTGCCCACACCTCCACAAATTACTGGCCCAGCAAACGTTTGTGCCAACAACCAGACACAGGTTTACACCGTTAGCAACGTCCAAAATGGGGTAACTTACAATTGGTCAGTACCGACAGGGGCTACCTTCACAGGGTCAGGGTCAAGCATTACTGTTAACTTCAGTAATGCGGTTCCTGGTGCAGGGCAGGTTTGTGTCACCGCACAAAACGCCTGCGGAACCACATTGCCTCCTTCGTGTACGAACATAACAATCACCTCAGTACCGGCAATGCCAGTCATGGCTGGACCAGCATCGGTTTGCAACAATGGCGGAAACTATACTTATACCGTGAGCAATCCTCCACCGGGACTAACCTATAACTGGACAGCACCCACTGGTGCAACCATCACTGGTGCAGGAGCTTCGGTAAATATCAATTTCAATGGAGCATCAAGCGGACAGGTTTGTGTCACTGCCCAAAATGCTTGTGGTAACAGCCCCCAAGCCTGCCAAGCCGTGCAAGTCACCAATGCACCATCGGGAACGATAAGTGGCGCCGGAACAATTTGTCAAGGCAGCGGAGACAGTGTTGACCTGACAATTACACTGTCAGGAACTGGTCCTTGGAGCGTTACCTATTCGTTGAATAATGGCCCTGATAACAGTCTAAACATTACCTCAAGCCCGTACACGTTAACTGTCGGCCAACCTGGCACCTATACTTTAACCTCGGTTAGCTTGGCAAACAGCACATGTGCTGGCACAACGAACGGTTCGGCCACTGTGACTCAAAATCCAGCACCAGTAGCAACGCTTTCGGGTGGAGGGTCAATTTGTGCAGGTAGCGGCCAGACGGTGCCTTTGACTATGAACTTTACAGGTACTGCACCATGGACAGTGGACTGGACTCGCAACGGCAATGCACAAGCGCCATTCATGGCCAACACCAATCCATACACTTGGAACATTGGCCAAGGCCAAGCTGGAACTATTGTTCTCACCAATGTGGTGGATGGAAATGGTTGCGATGGAACAACTGCTGGTTCAGCTTTGGTGACAGTGAATAGTGCTCCAACCGTTAGCAACCTCACCGCAGATTGCGACGCCAACAATCAATTTTTCGTGGTGATGTTTTCCATAAGCGGAGGCGACCCCAGCTCCTACAGCGTCACACCGTCAAATGGAACGCTCGCTGGCGGTATTTTTACTAGCAACCCGATTCCATCGGGCAGTGGTTATTCATTTGTGGTGGACGATGTAAACAACTGTGCCCCTGTCACGATTTCCGACAACGCCGTTGTTTGCAATTGCGCCACTGCCGTCGGCGAAATGGATGTTACACCCCTTGCAGTTTGTGGCGATGGGCCAATTCCAGTGCCTTACGATGCTACAAATCAAAACTTTGATGGCAACGATACACTGTCTTTTATCCTTCACAATGGAAATGGCCTATCCATTGTGCCGCCTATTTTGAGCGCTTCATCAACTGCAAATGTTGGATTTGACGGTAGTACCATGACCTATGGCACGACTTATTATTTTTCAGCCATAGTAGGGGACAACGATGGGGCAGGAGGAGTAAACCTGAACGACCCTTGCTTGAAAGTGGCGCAGGGAACACCGATTGTTTTCAACCAAATCCCTACGGCTACTTTGAGTGGGAGTGACGCAATTTGCCAAGGCGACAATGGCACAGTCATGGTTGATTTTAGCGGGGTGGGACCTTGGAGCCTTAGCTACGATGATGGGGCAGGAAACGTACAAACATTGACCGGTATCACACAGAACCCTTATCCGCTGGTGGTTTCGCCTGCGGCGACTACGACGTATTGCCTAACAGGCATGGAGGATTCAAACTGTACGGGAACAGCGAGTGGGTGTGCTACTGTCACTGTCAATACAGGGGTAACCGTAACCAACCTCAGTGTTGCTTGCAACCCAACGGCTACTGCATACACAATCACTTTCACTATTTCTGGTGGAGACGCTGCCTCCTATTTTGTAACCGGTGCACCGGGGAATATCAACAATGGCGTTTTTACAAGTAACCTGATACGGAGCGGCCAGGGGTATTCTTTGGTGGTTAATGACATGAACGGCTGTGACCCACAGACCCTGGCTCAGACAACCGTCAATTGCAACTGCGCGACAGATGCTGGGATCATGGACGTCACTCCAGTTACCGTTTGTGGCGATGGGCCGGACACAGTTGGAATATCCACTGGTTTCAACTTGGATGCTGACGACACTTTGCAGTACGTGCTTAGGCCGGACGACTTCGGTATCATCTCAACCGTTTTGGCGACCAACGGTGTTCCGACCTTCAGTTTCATTCCAGGCACGATGAGTTATGGTACCACCTACTATATTTCAGCAATCGCTGGAAATGACGACGGCACGGCCAATGTTGACCTGGCTGATGCTTGCCTTGATGTTTCATCAGGAACACCCATTGTTTTTTATGAAATACCAACGGCAACCCTGACCGGTGATGCCCAAATTTGTGAAGGTGCTTCAACTAATCTGTCTGTGCTGCTCACCGGACTTGGCCCTTGGACAATCACTTACCAAGCAGCCGGTGGCCAACCAATAACTGCAAACGCTATCAGCAGCCCGTTCACCATTCCCATCAACCCAATCACGACGTACACGTACAACCTTGTGAGTGTGTCAAATGCGTTCTGCGCTGGCACCGTAACTGGAAGTGCCGTGATTGGGGTAAATAATCCACCAACCGCAGCCAACTTTGATTGGAATTGCGATGCCACTGGCCAAAACTATTCAGTAACCTTTGATATCCAGGGTGGTGACCCAACCAGTTACACGGTATCACCAAGTGGAAGTTTGGTGGGAAGTAACTTTACCAGCAATCCTATTTCCAATGGAGCAACTTACAGCTTCCTAGTGGATGATGCCTATGGGTGCGGCCCTACCATTGTTGATGGAGCTTACGACTGCAACTGCACAACCGATGCTGGCACGATGTCACCCACTCAAATTAGTGCTTGCGTTGGCGATGTGGCTTCTGCGACCGATGCCAATGGAAGTATTTTGGATGGCAACGATACCTTGGTTTACGTGCTCCACACTGGCAATAGCAACGCGCTGGGAACAGTAATCACTACCAGCTCCACGCCTGATTTCAGTTTCATTGCCGGCACAATGACACCGGGAACGGTTTACTACATTTCGGCAATAGCCGGAAATGACAACGGTAACAGCACGGTAAATTTGAACGATCCTTGCCTTAGCGTTGCTGTGGGTACTCCGGTTGTGTTCAATGCGTTGCCGACCATTTCGATTACTGGCAGCACCTCCATTTGCCAAGGACAATCCGCACAGCTCACCCTCACATTGACTGGCGTAGGCCCGTTTGTTGTGGATTTTTTGGTAAACAGTGTGGCGCAAAGCCAAACCGTGCCGACCCCGGGTACTTTTCAACTACCCGCCATCACGACCACCACAACTGTAACCTTGGTTGGTGTGACGGACAATGGCACTGGATGTAGCAATACTTCTAACCAATCAGCGACCATCACGGTGGACCCAAATGTCACTGCTGGCACGTCCATTGGCAACCTTACTTTTTGCCAAGGTGCTACCCAACCATTTGACTTGGACGACCAAATTACTGGCGCAACCCCTGGTGGAGCATGGACTGGCCCATCAGGTGTTGTTTCGGGAGGTCAGGTGAACCCCGCCAACTTTGCACCGGGTAATTATGATTTCACTTACACCGTTCAAGGTATTGGCAATTGCCCTGACGACAGCGAAACGGTTAGCCTGACAATCAATGCCACCCCCACGGCTGACGCTGGCCCTGACCAATTGTTGACCTGTGAAGTAACAGTTGCAGCACTTGGTGGCAGCGGCACGACTGCTGGTGCAACCTATCTTTGGAGTGGTGGAAATGTCTCCAATACAACCACTGCTACAACCGTTACCAGCCAACCTGGAACGTACACCCTTACAGTTTCAAATCTGGGTTGTATTGCGGAGGACGATGTGGAAGTCACGCAGTCAACCTCAATACCTAATTTATCCATCGTCATTTCTGATGTGAGCTGCTTTGGCGATTCGGACGGAACAGTTACGATTGACTCTGTTGGGGGTGGGGTAGCGCCCTATCTTTTCTCACTGAACAATTCCCCGTTTGGCGCAGCCACGCAATTTAACAATCTGGGGCCAGGACAATACCTCATCCAAGTGATGGACGCGGGTGGTTGTGAAACGGAGAGCAGCTTTTCAGTTGCCGAACCTGTAGAAGTAACCGTTGAAATAGTTGGAAATTTCCAAGGAAACGACCCAGTAATTGACTTAGGGGATGAGTTGGTTTTGTCTATTCTTTCTACTCCACCTTCAGGTCAGTTGGATTCAATCGTTTGGTCAACTGCGGGTCTCGATAGCTGCGCTACCTGTCCCGAAATCATGGTCAGCCCGACGCAGCAGACCAATTATACTGTGCAAGTAGATGAAAACGGATGTATGGCAAGCGATGACATCACCGTTTTCGTTGAAAAAAATCGTCCGGTTTATGTTCCAAACGCATTTTCACCAAACGACGATGGCCTCAATGATGTGTTTACCATTTACGCTGGAAAAAGCGTCAAGGAAATCAAATCTTTTGTGGTGTTCAGCCGATGGGGCGAGACCGTTTACCAGTACTTAAATTTTACACCAAACGACCCTCTTGTTGGATGGGATGGAACGCACAGAGACAAACCATTGCAGGCTTCTGTTTTTACTTGGTTTGCCGAGATTGAGTTTGTGGATGGTAGGGTTGAGATTTATCGAGGAGACGTTACTTTGATAAAATAGACTGTTCCAAAAACATATTTCTCAAAGAGGGCCAATGCATTCTGCTCGCATTGGCCCTCTTTTTATTCTTCTTCTGCATCCATTTTCTTGATAAAAGCCGCTACGTTTTTGTTGTATCGAGCAATGGTTTCTTTCTTGACATTGCGACTGGCGGCATCCTTTAAAACTTGTTTAGCTTTTACTAAGTTCTTCTCTTTCAACAGGTTATCAACTTGAATGGCAATCAGTTCAGGGTTGTTCCTATCCAATTCAAGCCCTTTTTTTACAAATTGCTTCGTATCCGTGCTATTACCCAACTTGTTGCTGGCATCGGCTGCAGCAACAAAACTCTGCTTGGAAACAGGGCTTGTTTTCATTTTCACCTTTGTTGGCTCAACGATATTTTCCAGCCTTTTGATTTCAACATCGGTAGCTTTCAAAGTTTCCCGAAGTTCAGCCTCCTTTTCAGGCTTCATCTTGATTATCTTCTCAAAATCTTGTTTTGCAGCATACAATTGCTGCGATTTCTTGTACGCTACGCCCCTTGCAAGCAGCATGTCAGTGTCCTCTGGGCGTTTGTTCAAAGCCACGCTCAGGTCTTCTACGGCACCTAGGTAGTCACCGGACTTTATTCGCAGGTTTGCCCGGTTGTTGCGCCCCAGCCAGTAATTTTTGTTGATATCCAAACAGGTGTCAAGCGCCAACTGTGCCTTTTCGGTCTCTTTGCTGGCAATAAAATTGTCGGCCAAAATCATGTACTTCATCAAATTGGCCGCAGTATCCGTTACTTGAGCTTTTTGCAAAGCGGAAACGGCTCCTTCTCGGTCTCCTTCTATCAATGTCCTTGTTCCCCAAATACTTGAAACGGGTTTTTATGGCAGTAGTAGTTCCTTTTCCATCCACTCGGCCCCAAATGACGATAGTTGCCTTGTTGTCCAGTCCCTTCTTTGCGGCTTCCTCAAAACTCAAGGTCCATTCCGGCTCAAAACCATTGCAAATATCAAAATCCGAATTTTTCAAGGTTTCAATGCCACTGCAAAACTCCACAAGCCGGTCAATCACCAAGCCCTCTGGCTTAATATCGCCACCAGTCGGCTTGAAAAATGGGATAATTAGAAAATTTTTGGAAGTAGTGTCCTCAAATTCAACTACGCAATCGTTCAGCAGAGGTTTGTCAGAGCCTTCTTTATCACCACCAATTTTGTTCACCAAAATCAATACGGCAGTCGTAAGCAACAACAACGGCAAACCAATGATAAGCAACCATTTATTGGAAAGCCAAGGCTGGCCAGAAGCAGGTTTGGCACTATGAAGGCCAGCGGGATTGAGATTGTCGGTTTCGATGAAATCCAGCAAATTGAATAGCCCCTGCCTCACCAAGCCAAAATTCAATTCCGCATTTTCAAAGCTGATGGTTCGCTTTGACTGGTCCTGCCTCGTTTTGTTCAACAATGAAGTAAGGTGCAACGACTCAGTGTGGAGCAGCTTGTAGTCCGGTTTATTGGCAAGAAACCCCTCCACCAGTTCCAATGCTTTTTCGGTATTGCCTTCGGCAATTTGTTCTTTTGCTTTTTGCAGCAATGTTGGTTTGTCCATCATATCCATCTGATTTGGAGCGAAATTAGTGCAAAGCAATGATTTAAGGGACTTTTGATTTCTTGGCGAGACCCCTAGGCTCAAAATTCTCTGTAATTTTGCCAAAACCTAAAACGGCAAGTTTCGTTAAACTCGCACTACACAAACCACCTCGGCGTTATCTCAATTAAAATCATCGGATGAAATTCAACTCGACCTTTATAAATTTTGCACTACTTACGCTCAACCTCTTGGCTTTCAACCAGTTGCAAGCCCAAAAATACAGCAACGAATTCCTTTCCATTGGTATCGGTGCAAGGGCGCAAGGCATGGGCAACGCAATCGTAGCCAGCACAGCAGATGTCACTTCGGGCTACTGGAACCCGGCTGGGCTAGCCTCACTCGAAACCGACAAGGGCCTACAAATCGGAGCAATGCACTCCGAGTGGTTCGCCGGTGTAGGCAAGTTCGACTACCTTGGCTTGACCCTTCCTTTCGGCAGCGCCAACCGTCGGCTTGGCCTTTCCATCATCCGGTTCGGCATAGACGACATCCCAAACACCCTTAGCCTTTTCGAAGACGACGGAACCGTAAATTACGACAATATCGTGGCATTCTCGGCTGCCGATTACGCCTTCTTGGCCAGCTATGCACAGCGCCTCAAGGCCAAGGAAAATCAGGAGTTGAACGTGGGGGGAAATGTAAAAATCGTGCGGCGGGTCATTGGCTCTTTCGCAAATTCATGGGGTTTTGGCGTGGACCTTGGTGCCCAGTACCGCATTGGAAAACTAAAACTAGGTGCCACGGCAAGGGACATCACCACCACTTTCAACGCATGGCACGTAACTTTTACGGAGCAAGAAAAAGATGTACTGTTGGCAACCGGGAATGAACTCCCCGACATTAATTCCATCGAAATCACAAAGCCACAATTGTTGGTCGGGGCAGCCTACTCGTTTCAGCACAAAAAATTCAAGTTCATGCCAGAGATAAACCTCGTAGCCACCACCGACGGCAAACGTAACACCTTGGTTTCTGCAGACCCAGTCAGCCTTGACCCAAGCGCTGGGATGGAGGTCAGCTACAATGACTTCCTTTTCTTGCGAGCGGGCATTAGCCAATTTCAAAAGGAAAAAGATTTCGACGGGTCTGATTATTTGACCTCTCGGCCTGCCCTTGGGGTGGGCTTGCAGCTTTACAGCCTTCGTGTGGATTATGCCTACACCAACCTCGGCGACTCACAAAACCGTTATTCCCATGTTGTTTCCCTGCAATTGGATTTGAAGCCAAAGAAAAAAACGGTTTCTGGATTCTAGTCCCAAAGCCTCCGATGAAACCGGAGCAGATGATTGGGAGCATTCTCATCATAGATTTCCAATAGCAGCAACTTCGATTTCCGTGGGTCATTTGGGAAAAGAATCTTGATGGGGTTGTGGACGTACCCATTGTCCTCGAACATCAAAATTTGTCGGTTTCGAACAGGCAGTCTGAACATTTTCAATTCATCGGCATCCTTTGGTAGCGGTAAGTCTCCGTATCCTTCCTCCTTCAAAAATTGGCGAATCATCTCAAGACTGTGCTCAAGTTTAGCGCCCGAAAAACTGCTTCGGAGACAATACCCATCACTGTTGCCACCAAAATACTCGCCCGGCGTTGTTGGAAATGCAGTTCTTATTCCCATCATTTTTTTTTTAGGGGTAAAAATAAGAAGCAAAATTGTTTAAAACAATTATTTTTATAAAAACAGAAATCAAACAAAACAAACCGTGTTTTTTATATTTTTATGAAAATAAATCAATGAGTTTTGGGCAGACATCCCAAACGGTCGTAAATTGAAGCCTTCAAATCAAAACTATTGGCCTATGATGAACGAACGAATTTCTACGATCATGACAACAAAGGTTGTCAGTGTCCGACCTGAAGACTCGCTTGAAGAAGTGAAACACTTGCTTTTTGAGAGGCATTTCCACCACTTACCAGTAGTGGATGCCGAAGGAAAGTTGGTTGGAATTATTACTTCTTGGGACTTGATCAAGTCCAACAAGCGATTCGAAGAATATGGTGATTTTAAGGTGCAGGATCTGATGACCACCAAAGTTGCAACACTCGGGCCGAACGACCTGATTGGGGCTGCCGCAATGGTTTTCCTAAAACACTTGTTCCATGGCCTTCCTATTATTCAGGATGATGGTACGTTGGTAGGTATCATTACAACTCATGACCTGCTGAAGTATGAATTCAGAAAGGAATATCCAGATGATATTTTTGTAAAAGATACTCACTGGGTCGAATCCTGATTAAGACTTACCGTTTATTCGTTTGGTGGCTGCTATCGTGGCAGCCACCGTTCCGAGCGGCAGGGCAAACAGAAATCCAATAAAAGTAAAGAGCAGTAGCATAAAAACTGCGCCGTTCCCAATGGCGAGCATCTTGTTACTTTGAACAAATAGAACACTTTCACGGAATCGATAGTGTCGCTCCAAGACGAAGTCCAAGTTGCTAAAACCGGCGTAGTACGCCTGTAAAATGAAAATGAGCACTGTTGTGAAAGGTGTAAATACAGGAATTAGTCCTAAAACGAGCAAAAACAGGGTAGCGCCTAGCTCCCTGAAAATATTTCGAAGCGCAATTCTTAGTCCTCTCAAAATATCTGAAACAATCTGTTTGGCCGAGAATCCAACACTGTTTGTTCTTCCAACTAACTGATTTTCAACCTTTTCAGACAAAATGCTCATGATGGGTGCAGATATGACCATCACCATTTGCTTGAAAATAATCAAGCCCATCAAAAATACCAGCAACCCTCCAAACACTTGCGCAACTTGAGCCACCACATTCTTTCCCCAGTCCCAAACCCAAAGATTATCGAGCATGCTTCCGACATTGTCTGAAAGGTTCCAGGCTAAGCCAAAAATCCCAATGCCAACCAACACGCAAAGCAGGCCAGGAAGCAACACATAGCCCCATAAGCCGTGTTTCTCAATATGCTTGATTGCTGCACCGTAGGTTGTAAATCCTTCAAAAAAGTCTTTCAACATGATTTGAATTTTTAGCGAAAAATAAGCAAGAGCATCGTCTTATCCTGCCATTTTCTACAGTAATATCCGCCATTTAGACCGAAAAAAAAGGCGACCAAAATAGCCGCCTGATTTTTTCAAAATGCTCGTCTCCAGCACAATTGGAAATCATTTCTCCGTTTTCTTTTTCCGACGGGTTTTGAACATTTCAACCACTTCTTTTTCCTTTATGAAATTCAGGTCCACAAAAGTGGTAGCGACAAATTTCTTGATGTCCTGGTAATCCTTTCCACGCTTGTCGGTGTAGCTGCGAAGTGTCCGTTTGATGTAGCGCATGGATAGCTCTTTAACATCTTGGTTGAACTGTTGGTTGGCGAAAATATTGATGTAAACCGTGTAGATTTTCGACAGTTCGAGCAGTTCGTGGTAGTCACCTGCTTCCAGGTTATTGATGAGGCGGGCGAGATAATGGTAAATGACCATTCGCACGCATTCATTGATAAGCGAGGTACCCTCATGGCGGATGTAGAAGGATTTTACAGCATCCATCGCCTCCTCCTGCATGTATCCAATACCGTGAATGGTGTCCATCAGTTCATAATACTCGGTCAGTTCGTCCTTGACGGACTTGTCGAGAATGGCCGAAATCCTGGCGTCGGCCTGAGCATTGAGGTCAACCCGTTTGCTCTCGTGCATTTCCAGCACGAAGGCCAACCAATGGCTGCTGAACGCTGGATGTTTTTTGCGGGTGGCGTTGAAGTGTTTGGTGAGGTGTTTTAAATCTTCGCCCTCCAGGTCAAAAAAGTTGGCATAAATCCCTAAGATTTGGAGGTGTTCGTCGTGGCCCTGGAACTCTTCGTTGCCAATCAGCGCCTTGAGGAAGGGCATGAGGCTTTTGTTGTTCTGCCCTTTTTCCTCCCGGTAAATCAAGAATTCCTTCAACGAGGACCAAAGCACTTTCAGTTCGCCCAAGGTTTTGGGGAAATCGGCGGTCATGTAATTGAAGTTGACAAATTGCTTTTTGTAAATCTGTAAACCCTGCTGCCGCCCTTCGGGGGTGTAGTATTTGTCCAGTTTTTGACTTTGCAGAAAATATCGGATGCGCTTGTTCTCAATCGGTGTAATCAAGTTCGTGATCCAAATATCACTGCTCAGGGCAAACCCCACCTGAATGCTTTGACCGATACGCTTTTTCAGGATTTCAAAGTTGGGCGAATTGCAAATGGCCATCAACACATCTTTGAAATGGTCCTGTGGGCGGGTATACTTGAACTGCTGGCTGACCTCGCCTCGGAGTACTGCATAGCCTAGGATGCGTGGCAGGAACAAACCCTCAAACTGCTCGCTCATCAGCATCTTGTCGAGTGAAACGAGTTGAAGTGGGTTTTCGGCAGCGACCCGGTTGTAGAGCTGCTCAATCTTGGGCTCAAACCTGTCCTTCATTTGCTCAAAATAAGTTTCTTCTTCCTCTTGAAGGTAATAGGCAAGCTCATCGGATTCTTGGATTTCGTTAGCAATGGCCTCCAATTCCTCTACATAATTTTTGTCTAATGGTAACATAATGCCAATATTTGAAAAGAACCTGGCCGCGCACTTAAGCCCGGCCAGGTTCTTTTTTGATAAAATTTTACCCCGAAGGGAGCGCAAATATAGCTTGCAGTTTTCGGTAAACAAAGAAAAAACAGATACTTTGTGGTTTTACTAGAATTTTAATTCTTCAGTTTTGGCCCGAGCCGGTAAAATGGCGAATCAGCGACCCGTAGCACCCCATTTTTCCCTTCTTGCCCAATTATCCGCCTGCACCTGACAAAACTAGCCAGCCTGTCTTCCACAAAACTAGGGTCGCCACGCACTAGGCTCTCGACTTTCACACGGTCTGAGGCATGGATAATTTTCCCGTCCCCCAAGTAAATAGCCACGTGGCTGATGCGCTCTTTTTTCTCTGGGGTTGCCTTGCGGCCAAAAAACAGTAGGTCGCCCGGCTGCAAGTTTTGCAGAGTGCTGGTGTCTGTCTCAACCAGTTCGCCAGTGTGTACTTGCTGGCTGGCATCTCGGGGCAGTTGGATGCCATTTAGGAAAAAAGCCATTTTCGTGAAGCCGCTACAGTCCATCCCCTTGCCCGATGTGCCGCCCCAGAGGTAGGGCCTGCCCATCATTTCACGGGCAGTGGCTAGGATATTTTCAGCGGTTGGTTGACGACTAGCCAGCCAGGTGCCAAGTGGACTGAGATTTTCCTTTTTCACAAAACCGGAACGCCCATCGGGTAAGCTGATTTTTGTAAAAACCCTTTTATTTTCAATCACTTGCACCATATTTCCTGCTACCAAGTCCGTTATTTTTTGCGATTTTTCATCCGCATTTTCATAAGCAAAAACGAAATCCTGTGTGATAATCGCCCGCTCTGAATTTGTCCAATTTTCGTACTCAGCAGCCGTCATTAATTGCAGTCCACCGTCATCAAGCCATCCGAAATAGTCATCAGGCGACTGCACGAGGTAAAAGTCCCCCTGTTTTTTCCAGACCCGGAGGGTAGCGCCGAGCAGTGCCTGTGTTGCCAGTTCCGCCGAGTGTTTTGGCTCTGACCGTATGTTGCAGACTGAGACATTCACTATGCCGAAATGCCTGCCACCCAGTTCGGACGAAGGGAGCAAGTCCAGGCTATCAACGAAGGTAATCTCTGCCGACTTGAGTTTTTCGAAGAAAGATTTTTTAGCTTCCGGTAAATTGGTTTCCCCATGAATTTCAAGCGTTTTTCCACCGCCAATCGTATCAATTCGGAAAAGCGCAACCCGTTTATCGGGCGCAAATTCGAGGCGAAGTTCCTCAGCAATTTGTTTGGCTTGCTTAAGTTGATAATTTTGCTGGCAACCTAGCCAGCCGAGGCATATTAGCGGTAGGAAAAGACGGTACATGGCGTTCATTTTTTCACAAAAGTATCATTGAATTTGGCTTCGTTTAAGAAAATCCTGGTCATCCAAACTGCCTTCATCGGTGATGTGGTGCTTGCAACGGCATTGGTGGAGAAGCTGTACCTACATTTTCCAGCCGCCAAGATTGATTTTTTGCTCCGCAAAGGAAATGAAGGCTTGCTCGACAATCATCCTCATATAAATAAGGTGTTGGTTTGGAATAAAAAGACATCGAAATACACCAATCTGCTGAAGTTGGTTGGGACTGTGAGAAACGCCAATTACGACCTAATTGTAAACCTGCAACGTTTTTTTTCTACCGGCTTTCTCACTGCTTTTTCGGGTGCAAATACAACTGTTTGTTTTGATAAAAACCCGCTTTCTTTCTTTGCAAGCCATCGAGTTCCGCACCGTATTGGAACCGCTGGCAACAACGTTCACGAAGTGGAAAGAAACTTGGCGTTGATAGCACAATGGACTGACAATCAAACTATTAAACCTAAAATATACCCTTCAAAAATTGATTTTGAGCGTTCTGCTTTCCACGAAAAATACATCACAATTTCACCAGCTTCGGTTTGGTTCACCAAGCAATTCCCAAAGGAAAAATGGCTGGAAATGATGAACAGGGTGGGGGAGGACACTACCATTTTTCTTTTAGGTGGACCAACCGATAAAGAAGCCTGCAATTGGCTCAAAAACCAAACTCGACACCCAAAAACCATTGTAAAAGCAGGGGAGTTTTCTTTCCTTGAATCAGCGGCATTGATGAAAAACGCCTCAATGAACTTCGTCAATGATTCCGCCCCGCTTCACTTTGCATCTGCTGTAGATGCGCCTGTTACGGCAGTTTTTTGCTCAACTGTTCCTTCTTTCGGGTTTTGGCCATTGTCCACCAATTCGGTGATTGTCGAAACTTTGGAAGAGTTGGCTTGCCGCCCCTGTGGCCTACATGGCAAAAATGCGTGCCCTGAGGGGCATTTCAACTGCTCAAAATTGATGTAGCCCAGCTTTTGGAGAGATTGCCCCAATGACTTATCTTCACCCTGCATTAACCTAATTTCTTAAATATCAATGATATATGTCGAAATATATCCTTTCACTTGACCAAGGAACGACGAGTTCACGAGCTATTCTTTTTGACAAAAAAGCCAATATTGTTGCTGTCGAACAACAAGAATTTACACAGTACTATCCAAAGCCGGGATGGGTCGAGCACGATGCCAACGAAATCTGGCAATCGCAGCTAAAAGTCGCACAGAACTTGCTGATAAAAAACAAGATACAGGTTGCGGACATTGCCGCCATAGGCATCACCAACCAACGGGAAACGACCGTCATTTGGAACAAAATCACGGGCGAACCCATCCACAACGCTATCGTATGGCAAGACCGACGTACGGCTTCCATCTGCGACAAGCTAAAAAGCGATGGGCTGGAACCTCACGTTCGGAAAGCGACAGGCCTCGTAGTGGACGCTTATTTTTCAGGTACAAAAATCAAGTGGCTGCTCGACAACGTGAAAGGCGCTAGAAAGGAAGCCGATCGAGGCAATTTGCTCTTTGGCACCATTGATTCTTGGTTGATTTGGAAATTGACTGGCGGTCAAACCCACGTCACTGACTATTCAAATGCTTCGAGAACGATGCTCTTCAATATCCAGAAGCTAGAATGGGACGAAAAAATGCTGACAGCCCTTGATATTCCTAAATCGGTATTGCCAGATGTTCGGCCATCCAGCGAGGTTTATGGGCATACTCAGCCAGCATTTTTCGGAGCGGCCATTCCAATCGCTGGCGTTGCGGGCGACCAGCAGGCTGCGTTGTTCGGTCAGGCTTGCCACACAAGCGGTATGGCAAAAAACACTTACGGTACTGGTTGCTTCATGTTGATGAACACAGGAACGAAGCCTGTGGCATCGAAATCAGGTTTGCTGACCACCATTGCATGGGGCATTAGCGGCGAGGTGCATTATGCAATAGAGGGCAGTGTTTTCATCGCAGGGGCAGCGATTCAGTGGCTGCGGGATGGATTAAAAATGATACACGAAGCAACGGATTCAGAGTATTTTGCTTCCAAAGTTGCAGATACCGAAGGTGTTTATGTCGTGCCAGCTTTCGCTGGGCTTGGCGCACCTTACTGGGACATGTACGCTCGTGGGGCGATTTTCGGATTGACGAGGGGGACCACCCATTCCCATCTTATAAGGGCAACCCTGGAATCCATGGCTTACCAAACCAAGGATGTACTTACGGCCATGGAAAAGGACTCAAAAATAAAACTAAAAGCACTTCGAGTGGATGGTGGGGCGTGTGCCAACAACTTGCTTATGCAGTTTCAAGCGGATATGCTGGCTACAAATGTTGATCGCCCAAAAATCATTGAAACCACAGCGCTTGGCGCAGCCTACCTTGCCGGGCTGGGTGTCGGTTTTTGGAAAATGTCGGACATTGAAAATGGATGGCAATTGGACCGCTCTTTTCACCCAAACATGGAAGAAGGCAACCGTAAGCTCAAATATGCTGGCTGGCAAAAAGCGGTGAAAAGGTGCATGGCCTGGGAAGAATAGCAAGCTGGTGGACAATACCATCCGTTACGAAATTTTTAACATTTTGAGAATTCCGAATAAATGCAATTTATTTAGCTGTATTCCGTTACTTTCTTGAGTTTCTGTGTTATTGTTAGGGTGTAAAAATTGGCATAATGCCAATTGAGAATATTTTCAGAACGTGCTTATATTTTCAGGAGGCCGAAAAATCAAAACTTGGCATAAATTTGCCAATTATTTTGACGAACAAACACAAATTCTGTTAGACTATACAACTCAAAATTACAATGCAGCCTAAATTTTATTTTCTGAGTGTGTTTTTTGCCGTTTTAACCACAGGCATGATTTCTGCACAGAGTTCAGTTTCGCTTGATTCGAAAAAAGCCTCCAAATTTGACCCTTCCCAATTTTCGCTTGGCTCGGACGAATGGACATTTTACCTTGACAAAGAAAACAAGGTGTATTACATTGATTTTGAATCAATTAGTGTCAACTTAAGTGACATCAAAGTTTATAATCAAGCTGGTGAACTTGTGAAATCTGACAAACTTTGGGATTTGCCGGTAAACACAATTTATGAGTTGAGTATCGAAGATTTGAAGCCCGGTAATTATAAAATTGAGCTTCGTTCCTATACAGGTGTGATAGAAAAGGAGATTATGCTTTCAGAATAATATCCTGTTTCGTCGAATAAAAAAGGTCGGTTGCCAAACAACCGACCTTTTTTTGTTTCAAATAATGCATAGAAAATAGGGTAGGGCTACCCTTCAAAATGGAACGACAAAGTGAATGTTCTCGACAAAACCTTGTCAATTATACTGGACTCCTCTAAATTCTTATCGAAAATAAGTATGTTGTTGAAGCCATGAGAGAATTTAATTTCCGGTGAAAAAATAAAGTAGGGCAAAAACATTTGTACTCCCGCTCCTAATTCAAATGCGAAGTCGTTAGGAGCTATTTTAACCAGCGTCTCCGCTTGCCTCGAACGGGAGTCACTCGCTACGTCAAAAGAATATTTCACTCCAGCAATGACGAAAAGCCTTTTATCATGAAAGGGCGCTGATTTATACCGTGCTTGGAATGGCATTTCGACGAATACTGATTCCACCCGCCGGGCAAATGGCTTCCGGTCGAGCCTCGTTGGGGCATAATTGATGTTGCGTTCACCAAATGAAAGTGTAGGAAGAAAGCGAACATCAAAATTTTCACCAATTTTCAAGTTCGTCACAATTCCAAGGTTAAAGCCTGGACCAGTTACCGACTCAACAACGTTGATGCTGTCGTTCAGGATAAAATCTTTGGATTGATAGACCTTAAAATTTGATGAATTGTAGGCCAATGTGATGCCGAAATAATAAGGTTTCTGGTTAAAATCGAGGAAATTGTAGTTCCCTCTCGCTGACTGCGCAATGGCACAGACCACAAAAAAGCAAGATGTGACCATTGCTCCGATAAGCCTTGCAGTTGATTTAAAATTCATAGAATGGGATGTTTTACTTTGTTGCAACATATAAAGTACAAATGCCCAGCGTAAATTGCCTGTGTTGTACTGAGTGAAACCCTAATTTCCCGGAGGCTGACAAAATTCTTGCCGTCTGGGAAGGCTTGCACTGACTCATACAGATAACTGTACGCTTTTGGGTCTTTGGAAGTAATTCGGCCAATAACTGGAAGAAAATTTTTAAAATAAAAATTGTATAACTGTTTGAAAGGGAATAGCGTAGGTCGAGAAAACTCCAAAATCGCCGCTTTGCCTCCTGGACGAAGTACCCTAATCATTTCCGCCAGTCCTTTTTCAAGGTTTTCAAAATTTCTAACTCCAAAAGCAACGGTCACAGCGTCGAAGCTATTGTCTGGGAACGCAATATTTTCACTATCGCCGCTCATAAGCTCTATGGTAGGGGAGAGGTGCTTTTTGGCAAGTTTGACCCTTCCGACCTCCAGCATTTCATTGGAAATGTCAATCCCGATAACTTTTATGGGGTTTAGTTGCTGGACAGCTTCAATGGCAAGGTCTCCAGTACCTGTGGCTACATCAAGGATGTTTTGTGGATTTAAGTCCCTGAGGGAATGGATTGTCTTTTTTCGCCAACTGATGTCAATGCCTAGCGAAAGAAAATGGTTCAGGAAATCGTACCAAGGCGCAATGTTGTCAAACATGGTAGAGACCTGAGACTTCTTGCTGCCTTGCTCGCTATACGGTTTTACTTCTTGTGTCAATGACATTTTTTTTATTTGGCAAAGGTAACAAAAGGGTAGCATTTAGGTTGTGGCTATGGTATAAAGTGGAAAGTATTATTCAACATAATATAGATTATAATAAATAAGATCACGCCCGCTTGTGCTGAACGCATTTTGTACATTTTTCTACAAATATTGACGCCGCACTGCGGCTAATCAGCTAATAATCAATCATTTAATCTCCGAATTCAGGTCAGCATTAACTTTCAAAGCGAGTATCTTTAAAATTTTGCAGCAATCAGAATGGCAGCCCCTCCCACTACCTGACTCAAAAAACTGGTGAAAAGTGACGGTTTCAAAGCTACCGTAAAGGCAAAACCAAACACTGCTCCCCAAAAGTGGGCTTCGTGGTCAATGCGGCTGCCAGCTTCTTGCCTGGAAGAATAAGATGAATAAACAAGGTAAAGCACTGCCGCAACGATGGCTGGTATCGGGAGTACCCCGAAAAGATAGATTTTCTCCCAAGGCAGCAATAAGGCAAAGGCGAACATGATGCCCGAGGTTGCGCCAGATGCACCTACGCTGCTAAATGATTGGTTGTTTTTATGCTTAATATAGGTTGGAATATCGGCAAATACACCTGATAAAAGGTAAAGTGCTGCGAAGTTAATCCTGCCCATGGTCGCTCCAAAAAGCTCAACGAAAACGCTTTCGATGAATGTGCCAAAGCTCCACAGCACAAACATGTTGATGGCCAAATGCATCCAACTACCATGCAGGAAAACGGAAGTGACCCATCGGTAAAATTCCTTGTCTCGATGCTCTTCATACGGGTAGTGCATGAACTTGAGGAACAAATCACGATTGCTAAGTGCTAGCCACGATACAATTGCCGTGATGACGATGATGACAAGGGTTACAGTGATGGACATTGGTTAGAGTGTTTGAGAGTTTGAGGGATTGAGAGTTTGAGAAATTAAGGCAGGGCTGACCTCAAACCCTCAAACCCTCAACCCCTCAAATACTCAAATCCGCTATTCGTTGTGATAAGATTCTCCCCGCAAAATGGTCATGGCACGGTACAATTGTTCCAGAAAAAATAGCCTGACCATTTGGTGCGAAAATGTCATTTTTGATAAAGAAATTTTGAAATCGGCTCGCTGGTAAACCTCCTCGGAGAAGCCCCAAGCGCCGCCAACCAGAAAGACCATGCGTTTTGAACTGAGTTGTAGTTTTTGCTCGATGAAACTTGAGAACTCAACCGAAGTCATTTGCCTGCCCCTTTCGTCGAGCAAAACTAATAAATCCTCTTTCTTGAGCCGTGAAATTACCAACTCGCCTTCCTTTTGTTTGAGCTGGTCAGGTGGCAGGTTGCCTGCGTTTTTAGCATCAGGCAAAATTACAGTGGCATACGGCAGGTAGTGGCCAAGCCGCTTTTCATAAATGGCCATTCCTTCTTCAAGGTAGGCAAACGCTGTTTTGCCAATCAACCAAAATTCTACCTTCATGCGATGGGCTTTAGATGCTTGAACGCCTTGCCGAGGTGGGAAGTGATGTCCCCTGCGAGCAATGCTTCTTGTTCGACGTCGTTCATGGCGAGGTCACCGGCAAGGCCGTGGAGGAAAACGCCCAACTGGCAAGCTTCGAGGGGGGGGTATCCCTGCGCCAGTAGCCCCGTGAGAATACCGGTGAGCACATCGCCACTGCCACCAGTGGCCATGCCGGGGTTGCCGTTGTTGTTGAAAAAGCAGTTGCCGTCAGGACAGGCGATGGCCGTGTTTGCCCCCTTCAAAATCAGAAAAATGTCCAGTTCCTTTGCTTTGCGCAACTGCAAGTCGTTGCGTTCAAAATCATCAGCCGAAGACCCAAACATCCGCTCAAACTCCCGTACATGCGGACTCAAAATGCTGTGCTTGGGCAAAAGCTGGAAGAAATCGGGATGCCCGGCCAGAAGGTTCAAAGCATCGGCGTCAAGCACGACGGGTGCCGTGGTGCGCTGCAACAAATCGGCCAACGCATGTGCCGTGAGGTCGTTGGTGCCGATGCCACATCCGATGCCAATGGCCTTGTACTTGGCCAAATCCTCGTGAATATTGGTGACAGAAAATTGGTGCTCATCCACGCTGACCATGGCCTCTGGGATGGCAATTTGGAGGATTTCGTAGCCGCATTTTGGGGCATGAACCGTCATCAACCCTGCTCCACTGCGCAGGCAGGCTCGGGCTGCAAGGATGGCTGCACCGATTTTTCCATAGCTGCCTGCCACGAGCAGCGCATGGCCAAAGCTGCCCTTGTGGTCGTGCCTATGGCGAGGACGAAGCAGCGGCTTCACCATTTTTTCATCCAACAAATAATAAGTGGTAGGTTCGTTTTCGATAAAATGAGGGTGCAGGCCGATGCTGCCGTAAGTCCAGTTGCCGAGGCGGTGCTGGTTTTCTGCGAACAAAAAACTGCGCTTTGGAAACTCAAAACTAAAGGTCCAATCAGCAAGCACGCTCAATCCTGTAGTCGGTTGGTCAGCGAACATCCCGGAGGGGATATCAACGGAGACTCGGGTAAGCGGGTGCTGGTTCAAGTGTTCGATTGCTTGCGCAAAATGTCCTTCCACCGGCCGGTTCAGGCCACTACCGAAAATGGCATCAATGGCGATGGCGCCTTGGGAGAAGGTTGAAAGCTTGTCGGACTTGGTAAGTTCGTGAACGGCACAGTTGCCACTTTTTCGCAACCGGGCAAGGTTGGCAGCGCAGTCAATGCTCAATGCCTCGCCAAAACTCAGCAGGTAAACTTCTACCTCGTAAAAATCTTGGCTGAGTATCCGGGCAATGGCCAATCCGTCGCCACCATTGTTGCCAGTACCGCAGAGCACATAGATTTTTTGGTTGCGATTGGGAAACTGGTGGGTGAACCAATGACAGAATACCTGGGCTGCCCGTTCCATGAGGTTGATGGACGAAATTGGTTCATTTTGAATGGTGTATTCATCCAATCTCCGGATTTGTGAAGTGTTGAAAATCTTCATTTGGGCGGCATTGTTTAACCGAGTTAAAACCGTTTTACGCACGTAAGGTATGAAGCAATAGAATCACGTAAATCAAGTTTGTCCGTTTTTTTGCCAAAACCAAACATTTAGTGGACTTTAGCGGGTGAAAACCGGGGGTTGTCCGTAACTTGTTCGGCGACTTTAAGCTTTTTTGTAAAAATCCTTTCAAACATGCCCAATCGTTTACGTAACCTATGCTTTCTAGTTTTTCTGTTGTTGCCTTTTTTGTCCAAGGCCACACATATCGTTGGTGGTGAAATGACCTATACCTGCCTTGGCAACAACCTTTACGAAATCAAGCTGACGATTTTTCGGGACTGCTACAATGGAGTCCCTTGGTTTGACAACCCTGCTTCTATCGGTATTTTTCGCAATTCGAACAATTCCCTTTTCGATGAAATATTGATTGACACCATCGGCTCCTTAAACGATACCTTGAACCCTGATTTGGGCAGCGAGTGCTTTGTGGCCCCGCCCAATGTCTGTGTCCACACGACATCCTACACAACTACTGCTTTTCTCCCGTTTGAGCCTTTGGGATACCATATTGTATATCAACGTTGCTGCCGGAACAACACCATTTCCAACCTCATAGCCCCCGAAGACGTAGGCGCTACTTACAGCATCATCATCGGGCCACAGGCTTTGCTGGAATGCAACAGCAGCCCTGTTTTTAACAATTGGCCTCCACTGTATTTATGTGTGAACCAGCCATTTTCGATTGACCAATCAGCCGTTGACCCAGATGGGGATTCCTTGGCTTACAAACTTTGTGACCCTTTCAATGGAGCTAGTGTTATTTCACCCATCCCACAACCACCAAATGCCCCACCCTACTTTCCCGTTCCATGGTTGTCGCCCTACAACGTGAACAACCAGATTGGCGGTACACCACCAATGACCATTGACCCGGTGACAGGATTGCTGACCGGAATGCCTAATACAATCGGTCAGTTTGTTATAGGAATTTGCGTGGAAGAGTACAGAAATGGCGTGCTTATCGGGTCGAAAAGGCGGGATTACCAAGTGAACATCGGCGTGTGCGATATTGCCACAGCGGCATTTTTTGCACCAGAAATACTCTGCGAAAGTTTCACAGTGAGCACCCAAAACCAAAGCTTGAGCGCCGATGATTTTATCTGGTACTTCAACGACCCAAACAACCCTGGCGCCACCTCTACCCTACCCAACCCTACCTACACTTACAGCGATTCTGGTCTTTACAATATCGTGCTGATAGCAGAACCAGGTACGGTCTGCTCGGATACCTTCTCGGCGCAAGTGCATATTTTGTACAATTCGCTGTTTGCAAATTTCAACGTAGTCAACGCCGACTGCGCAGACAGCTTGACCATTGACGTAGTGGACTCTTCGATTGACACGATTTCAAATATCGCCAGTTGGCAATGGACGCTTACGCAAGGTGCGAACACTTGGAGCACGATGGAACAAAGCCCGTCGTTCGTGTTACATGAACCCGGCAATGCGTTGCTCACGCTGATCGTTACCGCGGAAAATGGTTGCATGGACACACTGCAACAGAATTTCCCGGTTTTTTTCATCGAAGACCCGCTCCTCGAAGACTCCACCGACATCTGCATCGGTGACGGCGACGTACAACTCAACCCCGATGGGGCCTTCCCTGGCGCCACGTATAATTGGTCGCCGCCTGACAATCTCGACAACCCCAACAGCCCAAATCCCATCGCCAATCCAACAGCGACAACCACCTACACGGTATCCATTGATGATGCAAATGGGTTTTGCCATGTCGAAAAAACGGTGACCATCATCGTTTCTCCAGAGGTAACGGTTACGCCTGTTTTGGACACGATTCTGCAAGGACAGTCTGTGCCGATTTTGGCAAGTTATGACCCAAACTACACCTACACGTGGTCGCCAGCCGACTGGCTCGACAATACGAACATCAATAATCCAATCTCCACACCAGAACAGGATGTTACCTACACATTAATAGTTACGGATTCAAATGGCTGCGTCGTGGAGCGCACCGTAGTCATCGTGGTGCTGACGCTTTGCGAAGAGCCTTTTGTTTTCATCCCAACGGGCTTCACGCCCAACGGCGACGGAAAGAACGACCAGTTCCGGGTGGTTGGCAACAACTTGGCCGAGGTACACCTCGTGGTTTACGACCGTTGGGGGGAGAAAGTCTTTGAGACGAATGACCCCACTCAAGGTTGGGGCGGCACCTACAAAGGCAAACTCTTGCCGCCAGATGCTTATGGTTTTTACGCCGAAGTAACGTGTTTTGGTGGGCTTACTTTTTTCAAAAAGGGAAATGTTACGCTGGTGAGGTGAGAAGCGTGAGAGAAGTGAGCGGGTGAGCGTCATCACGCAGCTCACTTCTCTCACCCGCTCACCCGCTAAACATTAAAGCGGAAGTGCATGCAGTCGCCATCAGCAACGACGTATTCCTTGCCTTCGACGCCCATTTTCCTGCTTCCTTAATGGCCGCTTCCGAGCCGTATTTCACATAATCGTCGTACTTGATGACCTCCGCTCGGATGAATCCCTTCTCAAAATCAGTGTGGATGACGCTGGCCGCTTTCGGTGCTTTCCAACCACGGTGGATGGTCCAAGCACGGACTTCTTTTTCTCCAACGGTGAAATAAGTTATCAAATCGAGCAGCTTGTAGGTGGCACGAATGAGGCGGTTCACGCCGGGTTCCTCCAATCCCATCATTTCGAGGTACTCGGTTCGCTCCTCCTTGGTGTCCATCTGTGCAATTTCCGCTTCGATGGCGGCGCTGATAAAAATGACTTCGGCAGGCTCGTCTTTCACGGCTTCCATGAAGCGGGTTGTGAACTCGTTTCCAGTTTTCACACTTGCCTCGTCCACGTTGCAGACATAGAGGATTGGCTTTGCCGTCATCAGCATCATGTCCTCGAGCAGTTCGAGGTCGTCGCCTTCCAGTTGCATCGAACGGGCGGGCTTGCCAGCGTTCAGGTGTTCCATGATGGCCTCGCCGACGGTCACGAAATGAACCTCTTGCTTAATACCCGTTTTAGCTGATTTGCGCAAGCGGTCGAGGCGTTTTTCCACGGTGTCAATATCTTTTAAAATCAGTTCCGTGTCAATCACGTCCTTGTCCCGCACGGGGTCCAACGCCACCGTCCACATGAACAATATTGTCGTCGTGAAAACAGCGCACCACCTGGATGATGGCATCGCACTCACGGATATTGGCAAGGAACTGGTTGCCCAAGCCCTCTCCCTTGCTGGCACCTTTGATAAGCCCGGCAATGTCCACGATTTCAATGCTGGTGGGCAGCAATGCTTTCGGGTGAACCAGCTCAAACAACTTATCGAGCCGTGCATCTGGCACGGTGATGACGCCCACATTGGGGTCTTTGGTGGCAAAGGGGTAGTTCGCTGCCAATGCCTTGGCGGAGGTGAGCGCATTGAAAAGCGTTGATTTTCCAACGTTTGGGAGTCCGACGATGCCTGCTTTTAAAGCCATTTTATTTTATTGTAGCCGCCAAATTTATTTGGCTGTGTTGGTTGATTATTACTGAGCCTGCCAAATAAATTTGGCGGCTACTTCAAAAACGGGCGCAAAGATAGGATTTGAAAGCAATTGATAAAAGCAGATGCTTGGTTTGCATTTTTTTTCGCTTCTTCGCACGGTAAAAACTATCCAATGCACAAACCGAAATCCAACCTGATCATCTATTCCACCGTGGCGGTAGCCGCCCTTGGCTATTTTGTGGACATCTACGACCTCCTACTTTTCAGCATTATTCGGGTAGAGAGCCTAAAGTCCATTGGCGTTAATCCAGATGACCTCCAGAATATCGGTCTTTCCCTGCTAAACTGGCAGATGCTCGGCATGTTGATTGGTGGCCTCGGCTGGGGTATTTTGGGTGATAAGAAAGGCCGACTCTCTGTACTTTTCGGCTCTATCATCCTCTACTCGCTCGCCAATATTGCCAACGGTTTTGTGCAAACGGTAGAGCAGTACAAAATCCTGCGGTTCATAGCAGGCCTTGGACTTGCTGGGGAGTTGGGTGCTGGCATTACCCTCGTCAGCGAAATCATGTCGAAAGAAAAGCGGGGCTACGGTACCACCGTCGTGGCGAGCATCGGAATACTCGGTGCAGTGGTAGCCTATTTCGTGAGCCAAGTTTGGGATTGGCGAACGGCCTACTTTGTTGGGGGTGGCCTGGGATTGGCGCTGTTGCTGCTGCGCATCTCCGTTTTCGAGTCGGGCATGTTCAACAGCATGAAGGAATTAATGGTGCAGCGAGGCAATTTTTGCAGATTTTTCACAAAAAGAAAGGTTCTATCGCTACCTGAAATGTATCCTGGTGGGCTTGCCGACTTGGTTCGTAGTGGGCATTTTGGTCACACTCGCACCTGAATTTAGCAAAGCCTTTGGGATGACAGAAGCCGTAGCGACCGGCGGCGCTGCCATCATGTACTGCTACACTGGCCTTACCCTGGGCGATTTTGCGAGCGGCATCATGAGCCAATTGCTCAAAAGCCGAAAGAAAGCGCTGCTGTTTTTTCACCTGTTTTCAGCGGCCACCATCGTTTGGTACCTGACAAGCGGCGACATCAGCCAAGGCTATTTTTACTTCAAGATTTTCCTGATTGGATTTGGCGTAGGCTACTGGGCGGTGTTCGTCACTATCGCTTCCGAGAATTTCGGCACAAACCTGCGAGCCACGGTCACTACCACTGTCCCGAATTTTGCGAGGCGCACTTGTGCTCATCACCCGTTTTTCAAAGCCATGAAGGAGAGCTTTGGACAAATCGGCGGTGCTTACATCGTCGGTGGGACTTGCGTAATAATTGCATTGGCAGTGCTATTCTACCTGCCGGAAACCTTCGGAAAGGATTTGAATTATGTGGAAGAGTAGGATAATTTATGAGTTATGGGTTATGAGTTGGCGACCTTATTCATAACTCAAATCACCCCCAACTCCTTCCCCACCTTCGTGAACGCAGCCACCGCTTTTTCCAAATGCGCTTGCTCGTGCGCTGCCGAGATTTGCACCCGAATACGAGCCTTGCCTTTTGGCACTACTGGAAAGAAGAACCCAATCACATAAATCCCCTCATCGAGCAGCTTGGCCGCAAAGTTTTGCGCCAGCACCGCATCGTACAACATAATGGGAACAATCGGGTGAACACCTGGTACGATGTCAAACCCAGCCGCCGTAATCTCCTTTCGGAACCATTCGGTGTTGCGCTCCAGCTTGTCCCGGAGTTCGGTCGTCTCCGTCAGCATGTCCACCACTGCGATGGAAGCGCCGGCGATGGATGGTGCAAGGGTGTTCGAAAACAAGTAGGGACGGCTCCGTTGGCGCAACATTTCCACAATTTCCCGACGTGCCGCCGTGAAGCCACCGCTTGCACCGCCGAGTGCCTTGCCGAATGTACCCGTAATGATGTCCACCCGATCCATCACTCCCCGGTACTCGTGGGTTCCCCGGCCAGTTTTACCCAAAAAACCTGTGGCATGGCATTCGTCAATGGCCACCATGGCGTCGTATTTATCCGCCAGGTCACAGATTTTGTCAAGCTGTGCAATGGTGCCGTCCATGCTGAAAGCCCCATCCGTAAAAACCATGCGGCGGCGGGCATTCTGGCTGGCCTTGAGCTGTTCCTCCAAGTCGGCCATGTCGTTGTGCTTGTAGCGGAGGCGCTCGGCCTTGCACAAACGGATGCCGTCAATAATGCTGGCGTGGTTGAGTTCGTCGGAAATCACTGCATCTTCGGCACCAAGCAACGGCTCGAAAAGCCCACCGTTGGCATCGAATGCGGCAGCGTACAGGATGGCATCTTCCTGACCGAGGAAATCGGCGATTTTACGCTCCAAGGTTTTGTGAATATCCTGCGTCCCGCAAATGAATCGCACGGAAGACATGCCGTAGCCGTGCGTCCGGATGGCCTCGTGCGCTGCCTCGATTACTTTCGGGTGCGAGGACAGGCCGAGGTAGTTGTTGGCACAAAAATTCAGTACCTCCTGACCCTGGTCAGTCTTGATGACAGGCCCTTGTGGCGTAACAATTACCCGTTCTTTTTTGTAAAGTCCGGCGTCTTTTATCTCTTGGATTTCCTGCTGCAAGGCAGGCCTAACGTTTGTGAACATCTTTTTAAGGATTGATGGATGAAGAATTGGAGTGATTTACAAAGCTCCAAACAGCTTATATTTTTTCTGCAATTGGAAAATCATGTCCTTGGTCATGCTGCTGAGGTCGTACTTTGGTTTCCAATGCCAGTCGTTACGGGCAGCACTGTCGTCAATGCTTTCGGGCCAGCTTTTGGCAATTTTTTGGCGAAAATCGGGTGCGTAACTTACCTTGAAATTGGGCTTTTCCAGTTGAATGGTAGCCGCAATTTCCGAAGGGGAAAAGCTCATGCCCGCCAAGTTGTAGCTTGTACGGACGTTGATTTTGCTGGCTTCGGCGTCCATCAGTTCGAGCGTGGCACGGATGGCATCGTCCATGTAAATCATGGGCAGAATCGTGTTTTCGCTCAAAAAACAGGTGTAGTCCTGCTCCTTCACGGCGTTGTGGTAAATCTCAACGGCATAGTCCGTGGTGCCGCCACCGGGGTCACTCTGCCAACCAATGACTCCGGGATAGCGCAGGGAGCGGATGTCCATTCCGTACTTCAAAAAGTAATATTGGCTCCAAAGCTCACCAGCGGATTTGCTCATTCCATAAACCGTGGTTGGTTTCAGCACTGCGTTCTGCGGCGTCATTTGCCTTGGGATGTCGGCACCGAAAACAGCGATGGAACTGGGAAAAAAGATTTTGGCTATCCCCTTTGCTCGTGCTACTTCAAACACGTTGAAAAGCCCGCCCATGTTGATGTCCCAGGTTTGCAACGGGTTTTGTTCGCCCTTGGCGGAAAGGATGGCGGCGAGGTGGTAAATCTGCGTGATGCCGTGCCGCTCAACTGCGTCGGCAACAGCTTTTGCATCAAGGACGTTCAGCAGTTCGAATGGCCCTTCGTGGCCCGCTGCTTCCCGAATGTCGGTGGCTACCACGTTGTTTGTGCCGAATGTCCCCCGAAGCGCCTCGGTCAGCACCGACCCGATTTGGCCGTTTGCGCCGATGACGAGAATTTTGTCTTTGCTCATAGCGATTAAATTGGGTCAACGGCTGCATTTTTCGCCCCCGTCACTGCCCCAGCATGGTTAGGTTTTGAGGGCGAAAGGTAGGAATTCTACTTAGAAGATAGGTCAGGAAAAAATGGAATGGTGTCCAGAAATTGCCAAGAGGCGTTGTCGTAATCCATTTCGCAGCACCAGTTCGTCAGGCCGTTGGTCAGCACGAGGTATCTCACCCGAAGCGGCATGTTGTAGGCTGCCACTTGCCGCAGGGTGGCTTCGGTAATGGTCACATTTGGCGATTTGCATTCAACAAGCAGGTGCGGCTGCATGTCCCAATCGTAGGCCAAGATGTCGCAGCGTTTAGTCAACTCGTTGACTTTCAGCACTTTCTCTGTTCGGATTCGGTTTTTGGGATAATTTTTTTCCACTTTTAAATATTCCAGAAAAAGCTGTCGCACCACCTCCTCTGGCGTCTGCACGAGAAATTTTTTACGGATTGGGTCGTAGATAAACGCTTGGCCATCCTGCTTGTGCAGGTTCAAAATGGATTGGTACTTCAATAAATCTATCGCTACCTGCATCGCTCGTATTTTTTCCTTCGGAAAAATTCATCCTAAAAAAAATGGAGGGACGCATCAAAAGCGCCCCTCCATTTTTACCAAAGAAACCATTCAATCAACGAAGCAGCGTCACGTCACCTTTTTTCGAGTAATCCTTTCCGCTGCCGCCGGTTATCTCATAAACCACCCGGTAGATATAAACATCGGAGGCTGCTTCTTCATTTTTCTGCTTGCCGTCCCAACCTTCAACCCCGCTTTCGTTATCATAAACGAGTTGGCCCCAGCGGTTCCAAACCTTGAACTCATTGATGGTTATCGGAATCAATGAAACGACTTTGAAACGGTCGTTTTTGCTGTCGCCATTTGGCGAAAAGGCATTGGGAATGCCGATGGGAATGTTGTGGACATCCATGAACAATGCTTCGGAAATGGTACAACCTTCGGGCGTCAAGATTTCCACTCGGATCGGTCGAGTCACTACTTGCAATACATCTTCACCGAAAATTTCTTCAGCGTTTAATACTTCAGAAACGGTGTCCATTGTGGTTGAGACAAGCACATCATCAATGTACCAGTTGAAGGTCGAACCAGCCGGAATGAGCGTCAGCGGCTCAACGTACAGCACAAATTCCTCACCTTCGTAAATGGTGTCGTTGTTGATTAGGACTTCTTGTGCCTTGATGGAATCGAGCAGGACAAACGAAGAAACATCCACCTGAATAGAGTCAATATGGGCGAAACAGCCCATTGCATCACTGACCAAAACCGTGTAGGTGTTTGGCCCAGTTGGGGTTCTGGTTATTTGGTCGGTTGTCCCAATTTCAGCACCGTCGCTCTTCGTCCATTTGTAAATTAAGCCACTAATATTGGGGGTTACAATCGCCGTAAAGGTAGCGTTGTCCCCAAAACAAACAAACGTCGGGCCCTCAATATCAACCGTGAAGTCCGCAGCAACAGTAACCGTCACTTGGTCAGTGCTCACACAATCGCCGACGGTGGCAGTGACTGTATAGGTCGTAGTTTGGGTTGGGCTTACCGTCGGATTTGGGTCAGTCGTTGTCAAACTACCATCAGAGGATGTCCAAGAATAAACAGCTTGAGGGTTGTTTACACTGTTCAACAGCACCTGCTCACCTGGACAAATCAGCGCATCCTGTAAATTGAATACTTCGCCTGTTGGCACAAATATGGTGGCCGAGGCGCCCACTGGGCATCCCATAAACTCAGCCTGCACATTGTAGGTTGTGGTCCCTCCGGGCGATGCTGTCGGGTTCGGACAATCCGAGCAGCTAAGGTTGTCTGAGGGTGTCCACATGAATTCCTCCAATCCAACTGGGCCAACTACCGTCAGGTTCACCGATTCGCCGGGACAAATGGAATCCAGTGGCGGCACTATTTCAATTAATGTGGAAGGTACTACGATGATTTCTATCGAATCCACGCTAGTGCAAGCATTTACGGTCGTGGTACGAACGTAGGTATGCGTTTCTGTGGCAATGAAAACCAGGTTCAGGAACGAATCAGGCGTCAGTGCACCTGGGATTTCGCTGTCCCACATCAACTCAATTCCGGGGAAGTTGCTTGGCTCGTAGGTGGGTGAAATCAACGTCACCTCTTCGCCAAGGCAGAAGGACTCCTTCGGTGGCATGGCCATGATGCTCAGGTCGGGCAACGAATCCACATAAACCAGCACGGAGTCTATGACGCCACATGCTACGGTGTTCAAACTGGCATAGTACCAAGTGCTGACGGGTGGCGTCACGACGACTTGTTGTGGATCAACCTGTGTCATAAAAAAGTTTGGCGTCCAGGTCACCCCTACCCCAGCCGTTGAGTTGGTGTTGGTTAAAGTCGCACTTTCTCCCAAACAAATAAAAACCGTATCGGGGTTTTGAATTTCGATTTCGGCTGGAATTACCGTGATGGTCACTTGAGCCGTGTCTTTGCAAACACCTGTTGCGCTGGAGGCAATCAGCGTGTAGGTAGTAGTCACGTCGGGTGTGGCAAGTGGGCCAGAGACATTGCCGCCAGGGCTTAGGTTCACGTTTGGCGTCCAGACAAAATTGGTAGAGGAGCCAAATACATCGGTACCAAGGTCAACGCTGTAGTTTTGGCAAATCGTCGTGTCATTGGCCACCACTGGAAAGTCGAAGGCATCCACGTTGATGGTGACTTGGTCAGTAGCAACACAGCCGCCCAATTCCACTTCAACAGTAAGGAAAATGGAGTTGAAAAATGGCGGTGGAACAATGACCTGAACGGGGTTCGACGGGTCAGGTATATTGATAAAAAAAGAAGTCCATAGCAGATTGCTATTGTTGACGTTATTGGTCGCTGTAAGGATTACACTATCCGTTTCACAAATATTGATAATGCCCTCTGGGAAAATATTCACCTCTGGGTCAATCAATAGCAAGTATACTGAATCCACATCCGTGCAAATACCAAGCGTACCTGTCACTACCACCCATTGGCTCATGGTTGGGGTGGCAGTCGGGTTTGAAATATTGGGGTCGGAGAAAATGCCAGGTGGTTGCCAGAAATAATCGGCTGCGCCGTTCACGTTCATCTGTGCGCCATTGCCTTGGCAAACCAATACAGTGTCAAGTTGGTCTTCAAAAATTTGCACATTCAAATTGTCCTGAAGGTCAATTTGAAGCGTTGCCAACACCGTTACACCGCAACCAAAATCCCGAACCAATTGGATGATAATGGTTTCCGTTCCTTCCGGCAACCCATCGCTCAGGGCTTGAATTGGAAAGGTGAATACCTCATTTCCTGTGTTGAAGGTAACAGAGCCTGGGAGCGTCAATAGGTAATCTGTGCCCAAAGTCGCTGTACCGGATACTAGGATATCGAATGTAGTTGCTTGGTCAACAGGTGCATTCAGTCCAATAACAATCTCATCAGGAACATTCACACATTCCTCTACGAGGTACTGGATGCCAGAGTTGTAGTTGACGCCAAGGTTTGGCGAGCCGCCTTTGATGTCAGAAATGAAAACGCCAGAGTCGAAGGCGGTGTCACCCCGGTCCGCAATGGCAAATTTCAAGTGGTAGGTGTTGCAGGGTATCGTCGCAATGCGAGCGGTAAGGCTCTTTTTTACCCCGATTGAGTCGGACGTCAACCCATCGTAAGCCACGCTGAGTCCATCCTGATTGTCCCGATAGTACTCCCAGTTGAGCGCACCGTTTACGCTGTTAATCTGGATGAATGTTCCGTCTGGCAGCGTGGCAATATTTTCCTGCTTTGCAATATTAGGGTCGCCAGTGATGCCAGGGCCGCAAACGAGGAAGGCAAAAATATCATTGAAGCTAGTCCCTACCCATTCTGGATATTCCTCTGAGCCAAAAATATACTCAAAAGTAATCTCGTCGGTTGAAGCGAAAACATCCATCTCGACGATACAAGCATCGTTCGACAAGGAGTTGTTGCCGCTTATGGTGGACAAGTAATCCAGGTCGGCGTCGCCGGGTGTGCCAGTTGGGGCGGAGGTGAAGAAAGTGCCAGGGTTGGATGCCCCGTTTGCGGAGCCACTAGTCAGCAAGATGCCCTTCTCAAGCCCAAGGTCAGAGCTTGGCCCTGCTTGGAAAGTGGCCAAAGCCGAGTTCGCGCAGTCAATATTGGTGATGGTGATTGAAGTTTGTCCCGTAACCACACTCTGTACGATGTCGGCAGGTGAGGAACCTGTCTCCACCGTGATTTCTTGTGATGGCTGACATGCTTCCGCTGTACATTCCCAAGAACCTTGGAAGCCCTCAAAAACCGTGGCCCCGTTTGAAATGAATTGAATGGTCAAACAGCCACTTTGAGCGGAGACGGAATAGCAAACCCCTCCGAGGCTGCTTCCATTGCCGCCACCTGAGATGGAGCCGATTTGGGGCGAGCTAGTAGTCGGGCCATCAAAAAAATTGATTTGGTCTCCACCAAAACTCTCAATGTTGTAATACTCCAAAGAAAAATTGATGCAATTGTGCGGCGAAGATGGGCAAATGGTATAAGCGAAATTTTCATTGTTCCCATAGTCATCATCAGGCCCACCAGAGTCTGTCAGCGTACCGCTGCATGCGGTTGAACCACCTTGGTCCACGGTACTAATCGGTGGTTTTTTGACGACGCAAAGCTTGAAAGCACCAGCGTTGGGAGTGCCTGAAGGCGACCAATCATTTATCCTGATAAAATAAGTGATGCCGGGTGTCAGGCCAAAAAGGTCAACTTCTACGATGCCTTCACCGTTTGCTGCCGAGCTACAATCCAGCAGTTGGAGGCCATTGAACTCACAATCGCCACGGTAAATGGCAATCTGCGGGTTCAGTATTGGGTCAATGCCAAGGTTGGGGTCTGGGCAGGCCGTCACGGTTACGCGGTAGTCCAAAATCGTGTCAACTGCCACGAACGAAAACCAAACGTCCCGCTCTGGGTTGCCCACCCAACAGGATGGAAAATTATCAAAACCGATATTGCTTTCCGTGGCATTCAGGTTGTTGTAAAACACGCTGTCGGGGCAAACTGGGGCTGGCCCAAGGTTGACAATGCCGGGACAATCGTCGTTTGCAGGTTGTGCAAACAAACTGAAGGCAAGCAGGAGGAATGAAAACGTGAAGAATTGCTTCATAATTTATTCTTTAAATCCTTTTTGAAAATCGGTCAATTTTTTCTAAAATTTTGATTGTCAGAAACTTACAATTCAAAAACCGATTTCATTTTGAGCGCTGTCCATTGCCACTTCGACAAATTGCAGCCGTGAATGAACCAAGACGAGCGAAGGTAAAGTCTTTTGTTCGCCAAAAATAGAAATGCTGCTTAAAACCTTGTCGGTCAGGTAGCAATTGTGGAAAAATAAAGTCGGCGATTGACAGTTTCCCACTTTCCAAAACCGGTCCTCCACAATTCCAAAGCAATCAATTATCTTCGGCAAAGTTTTCACCTCTAAATTTACTTTTGATGAAAAAGACAATCCATTCCCTGACTGTGCTTGCCATGCTGCTGTTCGCTTCAAGCCTTGCTGCACAACAATTTTCAACCAACCCAGAAAAGCCGACTGCTGGCGACAACGTAATCGTAAGTTACGACCCAATCGGTGGCCCATTGGCTGGCATTGAGTTTGACGGCGTTGCCTATCTGTACGAATTAGGCAAGCAGGAACCTACGGCAATTGACCTCGAATTTATGAGAGAAGATGCTGCTTTGACTGCACTTTTGAAGATTCCAGCCGACGCCCAAGCCGTGCTTTTTTCCTTCGGAAACGACGACCTCGAAAAGACGGACAACAACGGAGGCAAGGGCTACAAAACCTTGATTTACAAGGCCGACCGATCTACGCCAGTGGCTGGTGCGCTTGGCCTAAAATCCCTGTTTTACAATGGTTACGGGCGGAATGGTGGCATTAAAAACGATGCTGAAAAAGCATTGAACCTGGCGAAACAGGAACTTGCGTCCAATCCCAAAGCCTTCAACGACATGCGGTTTGCCAGTAGCTATGCTGCTCTTGGGTTTAAGCAAAAGGATGCGACTGTGATTGCGGCTTGCAAAGCTGAAATCGAGAAAATAGATAACAACAAAAAATCAAGCGAAGATGAGCTGCGCAACGCCGTCTCGATGGCTACCGCACTGGAAGAAAAAGCACTTGCGGAATCCATTGGCAAAAAGGCGGATGAAAAATTTCCAAACGGCCTAGCCGCAAAGAAAAAGGCGATGGACAGTTTTAAGGCTGCCAAAACACTCGATGAAAAGCTAAAGATTTACGCCGATGCCAAAGTCAAATTTTCAAAGGAGAAAGACATGGAACGCACCTTGACCTCATGGGCTGCAACCATCGCCAACGAATATGGAACTACCGAGGATTGGACTAATTTTGAAAAGTATTTTGCTCAAATCAAAGATCGCACAAGGGCTGCAGGGGTACTGAACGGCCTTGCTTGGAAAATGTCTGGAGAAAGTTTGGATGGTGCGGCCAAGAATCCAGGCAAGGGCATGGAGCTATCCGCCCGATCGCTTGATTTGGTCAAAAAGGATATCGAAGACCCGGCCTCCAAGCCTGTCAGTTTTTCTGGTAAAAAATGGAAAAACAACCTCGAATTCACCACAGCCATGTACGCTGACACCTATGCCCTACTGCTCTACAAAAATGGGAAATTCGCTGAGGCGCTCAAGTACCAGACCATCGCCTGTGAGAAAAACAAGTTTGGCGATGGCGAAATGTCGGAGCGCTATGCCGTTTTTTACGAAAAAATGAACTCACCAAAGGAGACCGAACAAATGCTGACAGGTCTGATTACCGACGGCAAGGCCACCTCCAAAATGTTGGAACAGCACAAGCGCCTTTTCCTCGCCAACAACACCGTGGAATCGGCTTACGACAAGTACATGGTCAGCCTCGAAAAGGAGGCTAAGGTCAAAAAGCGGGAAGAAATCGAGAAAAAGCTGATTGATGAAAATGCCCCAGCTTTCACGCTTCGCAACCTCAAAGGTGAAGAAGTTTCATTGGAGGGACTTCGTGGCAAGGTGCTCGTCCTCGACTTTTGGGCCACTTGGTGCGGCCCGTGCAAAGCGTCGTTCCCAGGCATGCAGACTGCGGTGAACAAGTTTGCCGACCGCAAGGACGTGGAGTTCCTGTTCATTGATACTTGGGAAAATGTCGAAGACAAAGCGAAGGCCGCTGGCGATTTCATCGCTTCCAAATCCTACACTTTCAACGTGCTGATGGACTTGGACAACCAGGTGGTCACCAAGTTCGGCGTGTCTGGCATCCCCACCAAATTTGTGGTGGACCGCAACGGCAAAATCCGCTTCAAAGCAGTCGGTTTCAATGGCAACGACCAAGAACTGGTGGACGAGCTTTCCATCATGATAGATATTGCCGGAGGCGACGTAACTCCTTAATTATCAGCACTTTTGCGCAGCGAAAAACAAACCAGTTGGCGTTTTTCGCTGCGCAATTTCCCTTCCTTATTTGCTCATTCGTAGGCCAGTCACGATATGCTGTTTGGGCGCATTTTTTTCGTTTTGGTAAAAAATGACCATCGTATTTGGCGGCAGCATGTAGTCCGTAAAGTTGAAAACAGCACAAGCGGCCTTGTCCATTTCCGTGAGTTCCCATATTCCGTAAACCTGCACCACCAAGCGCTCCCTCGTGTTTTCAAAAAACTGAACGTTGTAGTTTTTGTGCCGACCCGTTGCGTCGAAAATAGCCAGCGATAACTTGCCCAACAACTTCAGTTCAATTGGTTTGTACCCGGGTTTGGTCACGACCTCAAATTCGGCCAGCTCGGCCTTCGAGAGCTGGGAGCCACAGGTGTATTTGTGCTCGGTTTGCACATCAGACCCGCAACCAAAAATGGCAAGACAGGCAACACCGACAAATAAGTTCAGTAGGTTTTTCATCGCAAACTTTTTTGTTGAGTTCAATTTGATTGTGGCTTTTTGATGCCCTCGAACAAGAAACGTAAGATTTCCGTTTCCAGCGATTTTACCGAGATGCCCCGCTTTTCTGGAAACCAACGGTGCAGCCAGCGCAGCGAGGTCAAGATGGTGAAAAGGCAGACCGTCACGTTCATCTCGACCAGCTCGCCAGCGTCAATTCCCTGCTGCAAAATGCGGCTGAAGCGCCGCTCGTAGTCCTTGCGAATGGTAAGGAATTCTTGCAAATACGGTTCGCTCAAGTGCCGCCACTCGTCGCTGAAAATCGTCACGGAAGTCACATCCGTTGTGGCGATTCGGATATGCAAGGAAATGAGCTGGCGGATTTTTTCGGAGGGCGAAGCATCCAATTCCTCCACTGTTTTCATCCCCTCTTGATAGGCCCTGGCACTGTCGAAACATATCTTGTGCAGCAGTTCTTCCTTGCTCCCAAAATGCGAGTATAGACTGGAAACCTGCAAGCCAACCCGTTGTGCAAGCTCCCGCATCGAAGCGGCGAGGTAGCCCTTCTCTTGGAAAAGCCGGGCGGCTTCTTCAAAGATTTTTTGTTTGGTTGGTGAAACTGACATTTGGCAATAGGTTATATCAACGCAGATAAACCAAGTGTGACACGTTCCGTAGGAACGGCATCTTTGTAGCATTTTGCTACAGTTCCCGTTCCCGTTCCGTAGGAACGGCATCTTGCGCATGTCAGATGCCGTTCCTACGGAACGGGAACCAAGCGGTTTTGGCTGTTTCTACAAAGATGTCGTTTCTACGGAACGTGCTACACTTGAGTTATTCTTACCTCTAAAATACTGGCAATCAGAGATTTGCAAACATCATTCATCAAAACTCAACACTACCGTTTCCGTTTTTGGATGGGACTGGCAGGTGAGGATATACCCAGCTTCCACCTCGTCCCGCTCCAAGCCGTAGCAAACTTCCATTTCCACCTCGCCTTGCAGCACCTTGGCCTTGCAGGTGCAGCATACCCCACCCTTGCAAGCAAATGGCATATCGGCCACGGTCTTTGAGGCAGCATCGAGGATGGTCTCCGATGGTTGGTCGTGGTTGTAGGTGAAGGTGTTTCCGTCGAGTGTCAATGTGATTTTGGAAGTACCAATGCCCTGCTTCGATGCCCAAGCCTTGTTCAAAATGCCAGCACTTGCGCCAGGTGTAGTGAACAACTCAAAATGGATGTTTTTTTCATCCACCCCAAGTTCGAGCAAGGTTGATTTTACCGCAAAAATCATGGGTTCAGGGCCGCAGAGGTAGAAAGCATCAACATCCAAGACATCGAGGAGACGGGTGCAGAACCGTTGACTTTTATCTTTGTCAATGCGTCCAAAAAAAAGGTCAGCCCCAAGGTCTTCCTGGCTCAGGATATGGTGTACGCTCAGGCGGGTTAGGTACTCGTTTTTTAAGTCTTCAATTTCATCCCTGAAAATGATGGACTCCGTGTTGCGGTTGCCGTAAAACAGGGTGAAATGGCTTCTTGGCTCTTCTTGAAGCACGGTTTTTAGCATGGAAATGACAGGGGTAATACCACTTCCTGCGGCAAATGCGACGTAGTGTTTGCTGTTTTGGGGAGCGGTTTCGAGGGTGAAATTTCCCATCGGGGTCATCACCTCTAGTTCGTCTCCAACACCGAGTTTTTCATTGGCAAAAATCGAAAATTGGCCACCTGCCACCTGCTTGATGGCCACCCGAAGTTCGCCCTGTTCGGGCCTGGAACAGATAGAGTAGGAACGACGGATTTCCGTCCCATCAATAGTTTTTTTTAGCGTCAGGTGCTGGCCGGGCAGGAACTCGTATTCTGGCTTCAAGTTAGGTGGGACATCAAAATTGACAGACACGCAATCCGGAGTCTCCCGGCGCACATCCCGAACTTTTAGGCTGTGAAACTTTGGCATATTTAGTTGAAAGGCTGAGGGCTTTGGCGAACATTGGTTCGGGTGCGAAGGTAATGGAATTCACGTTTTTTTGCCAAAACAAAAAAAAACAAAGCCCTGGTGCTGATGAACATCAATACCAGGGCTTCTTAGTTGGCCAAGCGATAGGATTGCTTTGAGCATTCCTATCGCTAACGTTTTTTACTCCTTCGCAACGAAGTTGTTTTTCTTGAAATAATAATAGAACGGAGTCCCAAGTGCAGTCAAAAACAAGCCAATACCTGCCTCTCGGGGCTGATTTATCACCGTATTTATTAGCAGTCCTGCACAGAAAAGCACGAATAGCGCAGGCACCACTGGATAGCCAATTACCTTGTAGGAGCGCTCTGCGTCGGGCATTCTTTTGCGTAGTATGAAAACACCCGCAATCACAAGGGCATAAAAAATGAACTGTACAAAAACCAGCATGTCAGTCAATTGGTCGAAGGTGCCGGAGAAGACCAGGATGCAAGACCAAACTGCAAAAATGACCAGCGATTTTGTGGGCACTTTGTACTTCGGGTGAACGTAGGCTGCGCTTTTAAAAAACATGCCCTGCCTTGCCATCGCATAATAAATACGTGCGGAAGTGAGGATAGTCGAGTTGGTGCAGCCCGCCGTGGTAAGCACGATGAGCAGCGAGATGGCAAAGGCGCCAGTGTTGCCAAAGAACTTGCGGATGACCTCCACGGCGGCCACCCCGTTCTCGGTTTTGGCCACGGCAATCATTTCGTCAATCGGCATCACGTAAAGGTAGGTCATGTTCACCAGCACATAAATACCCATGATGATGAGGATGCCGAAAATGAGGATGCGGGGGATATTTCGCTGTGGGTTTTTGATTTCGTCGCCGACGAAGCCGATGTTTATCCAGCCTTCGTAGGCCCAAAACGAGGCCAGCATGGTGCCAAAAAGCAGCTTCATGAAACCGAAGTTCTCGCCCATTATTTGCGGCGGATAAGTGCTGGAATTGGTGGTGAGGTTGCTCCAACTTCCACCGCTCATGGTCAAGCCCATGAAAATGATAGCAATGAGGCTGATGACCACGATGATGGTGATGATGTTGCTGAGTCCCCCACCCCTTCGGACGCCCATATAATTGACGGCACTTAGGAGGATAATAAGTCCAACCGCAGCCAGCTTGACCCCAAGGTTGGCAAAAGGTGTAAAAATCCACATCACCGTCATTGACTCCCATTCGCCCCCGAGGATGGGCAGCGGCAACACGGCATTCAGCGATTGGGCGAAGACGTAGGCGATGGCCGCCGTGGAAGCCGATTGGATGCAAGCAAAGCTGGCCCAACCGTAGAAGTAGCCATATTTTTCACCGTATATTTTATTGAGGTAAACAAATGAGCCGCCCGACTGTGGCATTAGCATGGCGATTTCTGCCAAGGAAAGAACGCCGAGCAGGGTAACAATCCCAGCGAGCACCCAAGCGAGGATAATCAGTTGCGGCGACTCGGCGATGACCGACATCGAAGCAACTTTTTTGTACACTCCAGAGCCAATGATGGAGCTGATAATGAGGATGATGCCAGTGCCAAGCCCAAAGTACTTGACCAACTCACTTGAACCGGCTGATTTGTTTTCCATTTTATTTCGTTTTGAATGAATTGTTGGCCGAAAGATGCAAAAACTCTTTGAGTAATCTAACCGGATTGTTCATTTCAACTGCTGCGGCCAATTATGGCAGGGATAATCAGAGAAAAATATTTAGCTGGCTGCACGGCATGTCCCAGATATTTCAACAGAAAAACGTTGTTTTTTGACTATTTTTGTGCTGGTCGCTTTACCAACCAAATCCATACCTGAAAAGGCCAACCCGCTTAATTATGACCGCAGTTCGATATCCAGATTTCAAGAAGTTCAAGTTCAGAGAACTCAAGTTTTATGCTTCAACGGAGTGGCTTGCCGACAACAAAAAGAAATATCGGCAGGTGTTCGACCGCTGGGACACTTCCTACGTGTACGCCGAACTCTCTTTTTACAACAAATTCTTCGACATTGACGATTGGGACGTAGAAGTTGAGCTTCATTGCTTCCACATCAAAAAGACCAGGAAGGAACTCTGTGCGCTGCCCTTCAAGCGAAAGGTGAGCAAGTACGACAACATCGTTTACATCCGTGAAGGTTGGGGAAACAAGGCCGATGGTACTTTTTGGAAAAAAGGCACCTACGCTTGGGAGGCATACATTGAGGGCGAAAAAGTCGCATCGAAATACTTCTATGTGGAAGATGCCGGTGAAAATGCCCTCAAAAATGGCAACAACGCCTATATCCAAGTCCATTCCTTCAAGCTCTACGAAGGCCCCTACGACGATGTGATGGAGGACGACCGCAAGTACTACCGCAAGCTGGACGCCAATGACACTCGATATATTTATGCTGAAATCCTATTGAAAAACATCCACTTCGACAAGCTCTGGCAGTGCGAGCTGTTCGTGAAATATTACAACGAAGCCAGGGAGCTGAAAGGGCAAGTGGTGCGTTTGCAAAAAATCGAACGGAAGGACGAGTACCTGAAAATCAGCGCTGGCTGGGGCAGCAACGTGAAGGGTTCTTGGCGGAAAGACAAGTACACCTGCGAGCTGGTTTTTATGGACCAGATGCTGGCCGCCATTTCTTTTGAAGTAGGCGAATCGTTTGAGGAAGGCCTGCCTTTGGTGTACGTTCCTAACCATCACGCCCCGGTGATGTTCACCCCGTTGGAGGAGATTTCGGAAAGTTTCGAAGAGTTGATGTCCCGATTCGATGCACTAGTCGGCCTGAACGAAATCAAGCAAAAAGTGCGGGAGCATGCCCGCTACATCCAATTCTTGCAGCTCCGTAAAAATGCAGGTTTTGAAGAAAAAGAAACCATCACCGTCCACTCTGTTTTCATAGGAAACCCTGGCACCGGCAAGACAACCGTCGCAAAAATGATGGGGCGGCTTTACCGCAAAATGGGACTGTTGTCAATCGGCCATGTGCATATTGTTGACCGAGTGGACCTGGTGGGCGAGTACATTGGCCAAACTGCTCCAAAAGTAAAGGACGCCATTGAAAAAGCCCGTGGCGGCGTGCTTTTCATTGACGAAGCCTACGCACTTGCCAGAAGCACGGAGGATACCAAGGATTTTGGAAGGGAGGTCATCGAGATTTTGATGAAGGAAATGAGCGATGGCAAAGGCGACCTTGCCATCATTGCCGCTGGGTACCCCAAGGAAATGGGCAAGTTTTTGGACAGCAACCCAGGCCTAAAATCAAGGTTCCAACACTCTTTTGAGTTTTCCGATTATTTGCCACAAGAGCTGTCGCAAATAGCGTGGTACGCATGCCAGGAGAAGGAAGTAAAACTAACCACAGAAGCCAAGGTTCGGCTTGATGAAATCATTACGAACGGGTTCCGTGACCGTGACCGGAGCTTTGGCAATGCCCGATTTGTTTACGATTTGATTGAAAAAGCAAAAATCAACCTTGGCTTGCGGGTGATGGATTCTGCTGACCCTACCAGCCTTGACAGGGACGCCCTACAAATCATCCAATTTGCGGATGTGGCAAACATCGAAATCAAACAGAACCGCGAGTTGCCGCTAATTCCGATTGATGAAGACCTGTTGATGGAGTCCATCCAGGAACTCAACCGACTAGTAGGACTCGAAAAAGTGAGGCCACAAATCATCGAGCACGTGCGATTGGTCAGGTACTACCGAGAGACCAGCCGGGACGTGCTGAACAGCTTTTTCCTGCACACCGTTTTGATTGGAAACCCCGGCACTGGCAAAACAACGGTTGCCCGCATCTTGACCAAAATCTACAAGGCGCTCGGCATCTTGGAGCGGGGCCACATGGTCGAAACGGACAGGCAAGGATTGGTGGCCGGGTTCGTTGGCCAGACCGCCACGAAGACCGCAGAAAAAATTGATGAAGCGATGGGTGGCGTACTTTTCATTGACGAGGCATATTCGCTCACGCAAAAAAGCAATTCCGGCAATGATTTTGGCGACGAAGCCATCCAGACAATCCTAAAACGGATGGAAGACCGCCGGGGTCAGTTTTTTGTGTTCGTTGCAGGTTACCCCGACAATATGGAGGCGTTTCTGAAAGCCAATCCGGGGCTGAGTAGCCGATTTGACAAGGTGCTAAAATTCGAGGACTATTCTTCAAAAGAGTTGCTGCAAATTGCGTTGCAAATGCTGGAGGATAAAGGTATCCTGCCTGCTCCTGAAGCAGAAGAGCACTTGGCTTCCTACATGGAATTCCTTTACAACTACCGGGACAAGTATTTTGGAAATGCCCGCACAGTGCGGCAAGTCGTGACAGAAGCCATAAAAAATCAGAACCTCCGACTTGCAAGCCTTTCGCCCGATGAACGGGAAAATATCTCGTCCAACGTTCTGATTTTGGAGGATGTGATAGATTTCAAAACGGACAGCAGCTCCTTTATTTTCAAAAAAAAGGGATAGGATTCCGAAGGAGGGGATTGAAAATGCCAGCCTTTTTGATAAAAAGCTGGCATTCAGTATCAATTTTTTGCTTGATTATTAGGCATTTACGTACATCACCTCTTTGACTGCCTTGATAATTTTGGAAGGATTTGGAAGGTACTCCTCAACGAGCGTTGGTGCGTAACCAAGCGAAGTATCTGCTGAGTTCACCCTGATGACAGGGGCATCGAGGTGGTCAAATGCGTACTTTTGTACTTCGTAGGCAATCTCTGCCGAGACTCCAAACATCGGCCAAGATTCATCAACCACGATTAGCCTGTTTGTCTTTTTCACTGACTCCACCACCGTGGTTATGTCCAAGGGGCGGATAGTGCGCAGGTCTATCACCTCAGCCGAGATGCCCATGCCTTCCAATTCTTCGGCAGCTTTCATGGCTTCCAACACCATTTTATTGAAAGAAACAATCGTAACATCAGTGCCTGGCTTACGAACCACGGCCACCCCAATTGGCACGAGGTATTCGCCATCAGGCACCATGCCCTTGTAGCCGTACAACACTTCCGATTCCATCACACAAACGGGATCGTTATCTCGGATAGCGGACTTCATCAAGCCTTTCGCATCGGCTGGGTCAATACAAGAAATAACCTTGAGGCCAGGACAATTGCCAAGCCAGCTTTCAAAGGTTTGTGAGTGTTGCTGGGCAAGCTGACCAGCCGCTCCAGAAGGGCCCCTGAAAACGATTGGGCACATAAAATCACCTGCGGACTGGGAAAGGGTTTTGGCTGCGTTGTTGATGATTTGGTCAAATGCCAGCACGGCAAAATTCCAAGTCATAAACTCCACGATTGGCCTCAGGCCGTTCATAGCTGCCCCAACTCCAATACCTGCAAAACCCAGCTCGGCAATTGGTGTGTCAATCACCCGTCTAGCACCAAATTCTTCCAACATGCCCTTGCTTACTTTGTAGGCACCGTTGTATTCCGCCACTTCCTCGCCCATTAAAAAGACCGAATCATCCCTGCGCATTTCTTCTGACATTGCCTCTCGAAGGGCTTCTCTTAATTGAAGTTCTCTTGCCATCTTGGTAACTATTTTTTTAGAAAATTCTTCCTATTTTGAAAACAGCTGCAAAAGTATCTTAACCTCTACAACTTTTCACCAAAAAAATTGAGTGCTAAGCCGTAGAATATTTTGAAAAGTTGGTGGAAAGTTTTTTTGATTCTGAATTACTGCTCCATAATGGATTTTCTAAAAATAAAATCTTCATGTTTTCCATTTTCAGGATATTATCACGAACTTTGACGTGTAAACTGCAATTCCAACACCACTATGCATCAGTTCAACATTAATTACTTCCTCCTTGTTTTGACCACTTTCTTCCTTGCCTCCTGTGAAGATGTGGTTAACCTGCCCGTGGATTCAGAGCCCGAACTGGTGGTTTTTAGCAATTTTTCGGACCAAAACAGCCTTGAGGTTTATGTTTACAAAACAAGGTCAATACTTTCCAACGAGCCTACGGAATATGTAACAGATGCTGTGGTAAAGGTTTATGCAGGCGGACAGTTGTTGGAAGTGTTGCAGGTATTCGAGCCAGATGCTTCGCTTCACCTTTCACCTTACTATAAAACCAGTAACCTGACACCCGAGTTTGACAAAGAATACACCATAGAGGTTAAAGTAGAAGGGTATCAAACTATCACGGCAAAGAACAGTATTCCAACGCCTGTGAATCTTGAGGATGTATTTTTCGAGCCTCAGGTTACGGTAGGAAAAGGCAACGAAGTCGTGGTAAATTTTTATGTTTCGGTTTCGTTGAGTGACCCCGTAGGTATTGAAAACTATTATCACTTGAGGTTTTATCAGGAGTTGACGCCATATACTGTGGATTCACCTAGCGATACGTTGTTTGGAACCCCATACTTAGAGCATCCCTCAAATGTTGACAAGGTTGACGAAAATGCCCCACCCATCAAGTACAATAACGACCAGAGTTATTTGATTAAAGACATTCAATTTGAGGGGCAATACACTACCCTTGACTTCACTGGCTTGTACTCTTTGACCCCGCCGCCACTTTGCCCGGCAGGTTTTTGATTGAACTTCGCACGGTATCCAAAGCCTACTACCTATATCATGAATCCTTGAATCGGCAAAACCAGAATGGTGGTTCTGTTGGGGAAGGTGATGTGGTTTTCAACAATATTGACAATGGCGTTGGCAATTTTTCTGGATTCACTTCCAAAGTGAATTCATTCAAACTGACCGATTAGCAGTTACAAATTGGCTAAACGAAAAAAGAGCGGCAACGAATTGAATCTTTTTCCGCTCTTTTTTTATGGCACATCTTCCAAAAACTCCAATACACCTGTTGGTAATGGACTTTTGGGTTAAGGGCCTTAGCCCCTAAGTAGACTAGAACTGCTGAAGCTTGTGCCTCGGCCATTGAAATTTGCATTAGCATTCAAACCAGTGATCGAGTAGTTTTTCCGTGGGTTAAACTTGGGTTCATGTTTCTTGACTGCCTTATTAGCTGCAACAGTAAGCTTGGAAATCAGGGCTGTCAACTTTGTTGTTTTAACATTATCCATAGCGCACGGATTTAAAATTGTGAGTAAAGAAGGTTTAAAAAAATGCGGCTTCGCTTTATGGATATGTCTATGGGAATTCTAGCGGGGCAAAGGTAAACAGAATTCGAAGAATTCAAAATTACGGACAAAGTAAATTGCAAAAAAAATTAAACCGAAATCCTGGTTTGAAAAAACATAATTCAACGATAGAATAATTTGTGTCCTTGGTCAAGTTAATCACTTTTCTTCAAGCTTTCGCCAGGTGTGGTGAAAGGCGAGGTGATTGCACTGTTGTTCACGTCGCCAATTTTTATCCCAATGAAATTGAGGTTTAGCTGGTCATTGGTTACATCGTTAACAATGATGGATTCTGGAAACGGCGCACTGAACGGGTTCATCGGATCCGGGAAAACATAGGAAGCATCCACGAATCGCCAGGATTTGTTGCTTGGGAAATTTGTATTGATGATCAAAATCAGCTTTCTGATTTCCACAAGGTCAAATGTGGTGATGGCACCGGAACTGTTGATGTCAGCAGCTATCATTTTGTAAGGAGAGTCAAGGGTGTCTATGCCTAAGATGTGTTTTCTGATGGTTACAAGGTCAAAAGTGGTTACGCCGTTGAGCGGCATGGTGTCCTTTTCTGGGGTGATGGTATAGTCATCACCTGAAACGAAGAAAATTTCGTAATCACCATTTACATCAGTATATTCATGTTGGTCAAACCCGTTTGGACTTGTAACGGTTACCTTGACGTTATGAATGTCAAACCCGATTTCCGTTTCGATTTTACCGCTTAAGACTGGATCGCAGTCACAGCCACTCAAGTTCGATTGGATGATTACTTGTGTTTGACAGGAACTTTGATTTCCAAAATTATCGGTCACCCAAACCTCAATGTTAACGAGGCCAATATCACAGCTGGTAAATGTTTGACCAATAACTCGAGTTTTGAAAGTATGAAAATGTAAGAGAAAATTATCACAATTGTCATGGCTTCCATTGTCAAAATCCGACACCCAAACATCAACCGTACACCCTTGCATCAGTTCGACAACCAAAGGTGCCGCCCGACAAATAGCCACAGGAGCGACGGTATCAAACACCTCAAACGAAGTCATGCAAGTTTGCATCTTCCCACACCCATCAGTCGCCGTGTAGGTGACTGAGTAGGCTCCCGGTGTAATACCGACAGGAGCGCCAAGGGAATTGCCCAGGCTCCCAGAAACTGTCAAATTGATGCCGCTACCACATCCTTCCACAACAGGTGTGGGCACTACCAAGTCAAACGTGCAATCATCTGCACCGAGGTACAAATCCAGGATTTCGCAACCATTTGGGAAGGTGACGGGTGCATTGTTGTTCACATGAATGGTTTGGGTATATTCCATGTAGCCATCGCCATTGTCCTGAAATGTGAGTGGGTCAAGTTCCGTGTCCGCCCCGGTGGGCGCACCTGAATAAGCGCAGTCATTGATAATGACCCAGGTGCGCAGCAGCGTGTAACAACCGGTAATGCCAGAGGGCACAACCATGTCAGTGAATGATGAGGAAATTGCTTCGCAATTGACCATCGTAATGTTAGGTTCTGGCAAATTGGCTTGGGCAGGAGCTACGCAAATGGATGTGTCTGGCGAAAACTGGGCGACAAAGTTGGAAACGTGCTGTACGACTATTGACTGTGTACAACTTAAAGTGTCGGAAGCATTGGTAGCGTAAATGTTTCTTGTCACCACCCCGTTCCCACATCCATCTACATCCGCTGTGGCATCTTGTGTGATGTCAAAACTACAATTGCTGTAAAAAACTGGCATCCCATGTACATCAAGCACATCGTAGTCCTCATTTTGAAGGGCAGGTGAAATTACCGAAAGATAGTAATCACATGAAACTGTATCGCTTGGCGGACAGGCAACAAGCGTTTCATCGGTTATTTTAAGCACCAGCGTTTGCGTTGTATCGTTCCCGCAAGCATCGGTCAGCTTGTAGTCAACCATGTAATTGCCAGGCAATGTGTCTGGGTGAATCCAAGCCCCGTTTGAGGAGAAATTGCCCCAATCAGACTGCAACAGGAAATTGAAGTTGGAGCATTCCGACAGCACATTTGCTGGAGGCAAAAACACCGAATCCACGCACCCGCCCGAATTGCTGAAAAACAGTGTGTCTGGTATTTCAAAGACGGGCGCCATTTCATCCAAGACCAAAATAGTTTGCGTATCACGAAGTGTTGTTGGCCCACACAAACGAACGACCGACCAAGCTCTTTTAATCCTGTAAGAATCGCCACAGAGAGGTGTTATATTGTCAACATAGCTCACCGCAAACTTGCAGTGAACGTTGTCATCTGGCGGAAAATCGCCAACCAAAGGCCAGCCAGTGATATCGGGATGTGCCGTTTGTGTGAGGTTCAATGTATCGTTGCACAGGAGCGCTGGGCTTGAAACATCGTCAACATCGTCTGGAAATACCACAAGGCTCGCCGGGAACCGCCTCCCGGTGATGTCCTGCTCGCAAGTGCTTTGGCTTCCGTTGGGTGAAGTGGCAACCCAAGTTCGGATGATTTGAAAAGCAAAGGTATCGGGGCATTGTGTGAACGTCAATTCGTCCGAATAGGAAAGGGCCACATTCTCAAAACATCCGGTCAAAGTTGGGCTCCCGGTATAGAAAGTGTCAGTCGGTTCGTTGCAATATTGCACTACGTCGGGTGGGCAGGTAATTGATGATGGCTCTCCGCCCGTTACCGTGACAATGGACTCGCAGGAATGCCCAGTCTCGTTATTTGTCAACTGAACATTGAAGCTGCTGCAGACGTCGTTGGCGTCAATGACACCTGGCACCCAGTTGTTTCCCTCTTGGATTTCTGTCATGTAGTCTTCATCACATGGATTGAAGGTTGAGCCTAGGATATCGGAAGCAGTCAACATACGTTCACATTCTCCGTTCAATGAAACGGAAGCGACGCCGGGACAATCGAAATTAGTTGAATTGTAAGCCAGAATGTTGACTTCAAAATCGCAAGTGTAAAAATTGTTGTTGTTGTCCGAAACCGCCAGGGTTATGGTGGTGATGCCTGTCGGCAAAAAGGTGCCAGGAAAGGGAAAAAAGACGGGATCGTTTGCAGGAAAGTTAGTGCTCCAATCCAGTGAATCGTAGTAAATGGCCACACTGCAATCGTTCTGCGGTAGGTTTACCACGTAATCGTCTGGGCAGGTCAGCACCTGCGCTTTCAATTCAGCAGTGCTGACGGCGAAAACTAGTGAAACGACAACTAAAGTCTTGAAAATCAGGCACTTAAAGTCAAGCAGCGTTGTGTAAATCGGTGACATCATGGGAAAATAATTTAACTGAAACAATTCAAAGCCCAACCAATTGAAAAAATCGGCGGGGTTGTTTATAGTCCTTGAATTTTATGAAATGTCCTGAAACAAAGATTGTTTTATGTCCTAAAACACTTGTGGTGAGAAATCAGTAGAGCGGCGTTTATTTCAAAAATTGATGCAATTTAGAACTATTTCAAAAATTAAACACCTTCCTTTCTTGAAAAATCAAATTTTATACCCAAAGAAAGAACGGGAGCTGATCAGCATTGCCAATTCCGTAAAAAAACGTTTATTCGCACCTTTTTAGTAAGAACGCACCAAAGTGCATTCCAGAGTAGCTTGCAAGAACAAACCTTGGAATGCATAAAAATGAATATTTGCCATGGAATACAACCCTCGTGAGATTGAACAAAGATGGAAAAAGTGGTGGGAAGAAAATCAGGTTTACAAAGTCTCCAATGACTCTCCAAAACCCAAATACTACGTGCTGGACATGTTCCCCTACCCTTCCGGTTCGGGCCTGCACGTTGGGCACCCGCTGGGCTACATCGGTTCTGATATTTACGCTCGCTACAAGCGAATGAAGGGGTTCAACGTGCTGCATCCAATGGGCTACGACGCCTTCGGTCTGCCTGCTGAACAGTACGCCATTCAGACGGGCGTTCATCCAGCGAAGGCAACGGCAACCAACATCGCCCGCTACCGGGAGCAGTTGGACAAAATCGGTTTCAGCTTCGACTGGAGCCGGGAGGTGCAGACCTGTAACCCCAAATATTACAAATGGACGCAGTGGATTTTTTTGCAGCTCTTCAACCACTGGTACGACATCAAGGCCGCCAAAGCCCGACCTATCAGCGAATTGGTGACAATTTTTGAAAAAGAAGGCGTTGCCAATGCCCAAGCTGCTGGCTCCGAGCCCCTGGCTTTTTCCGCTGCGCAATGGGTCGCCATGTCCCCCAAGGAAAAAGACGACACCCTGATGAACTACCGCCTCGCCTTCCGCAAAACCACCTATGTCTGGTGGTGCGAGGAACTTGGCACCGTGCTCGCCAACGACGAAGTGAAGGACGGCGTCAGTGAGCGGGGCGGCTACCCGGTAGAGCGCAAACCGATGCTCCAGTGGAGCCTCCGAATCACCGCGTACGCCGACCGCCTGCTCACTGACCTCGACTCGGTGGACTTCAGCGACTCCATGAAAAAAATGCAGTCGAACTGGATTGGCAGATAGCAGGGTGCGCAAATGTTTTTCGATTTGGAAAACGGCGCTGGTCAATTAGAGATTTTCACTACCCGCCCCGACACCATCTTCGGAGCCACCTTCATGCTTTTGGCTCCCGAGCACGATTTGGTCAAGCAAATCACTACGCCCGACCAAGCCCAAGCCATCGCCGACTACCTCGCCTATGTGAACACCCGCAGCGAGCGTGACCGCATGTCAGAGACGAAGGAAGTGTCCGGTGCGTTCACGGGTGCTTACGCCTTGAACCCTTTCAACGGCGCAAAAATCCCCATCTGGATTGCTGAGTACGTGTTGAAGGACTACGGAACTGGTGCCATCATGGCCGTTCCAGCCGACGATGAACGGGACATGCGATTCGCCAAAAAATTTGACCTGCCCATCGTTGAAATCATTGACAAAAGCATGTATCCCGGTGCTACCATCGAAGACAAGCAGGGCAAAATGATTAACTCCGACTTCCTCAATGGCATGGAAGTGATGGACGCTATCGAAGCCGTATTGCAACACATCGAAGCGATGGGCATTGGTCATCGCAAAATCAATTTCAAGCTGCGGGACGCAATCTACAGCCGCCAGCGCTACTGGGGCGAACCGTTCCCTATTATTTATGACACTGACGGCATTGCCCATGCTTTGCCAGAGAGCGAGTTGCCACTCGAACTGCCCGTTTTGGACGATTTCAAGCCCGCCTCCGGCGGAAAAGCGCCTCTCGCCCGTGCCGAAGATTGGGTCAATCTCCCAAATGGATGGCGGCGGGAGACCGATACGATGCCAGGTTTTGCTGGCTCCTCGTGGTACTTCCTGCGGTACATGGATGCCGACAACGACACGGAGTTTGCATCGCAAAAAGCCCTGAACTACTGGCAGGACGTTGACCTGTACGTGGGCGGCACGGAGCACGCCGTTGGGCACTTGATGTACAGCCGTTTTTGGCATAAGTTCCTGTACGACAAGGGTTTGGTGCCGACGAAGGAACCGTACAAGAAGCTGTTGAATCAGGGGATGATACAGGGGAAATCCGCCGTGATGGAGGTGACGCTGGAGGGTGGCCGCAGCCTCGAACTGCACGTTCCAGTCAGCTTGGTGGACGATGAATGGCGCATTTCTTTGGAAAAATTTTTGGGCTTGCAACTCACCGATAACCGCTTCGAGCAGATTGACCCAAGTTCTCACGTAACAGTCGTGACTGATGCCGATGGTACAAAGCACATCCCACTTTCCCAGCGGGTAGAAAAGATGTCTAAGTCACTTCACAATGTCATCAACCCTGACGAAATGGTAGAGCGCTACGGCGCCGACTGCTTCCGCATGTACGAGATGTTCCTCGGCCCCATCGAGCAGGCCAAGCCGTGGGACACGAAGGGCATCAGCGGCGTCTCCAGTTTTCTTCGGAAAATGTGGATGCTGTTTTATGACGAATACAGCGGCAAAAACCTCGTGACCGATGCCGAACCGACCAAGGCAGAACTGAAAGTGCTGCACACCTGCATCAAAAAAGTACAGGAGGACATTGAGCGTTTCTCTTTCAACACCTGTGTGAGCGCCTTCATGATTTGCGTCAACGAACTGCGCTCACTCAACTGCTCCAAGCGGGCCGTGCTTGACGAACTGGTCAGGTTGGTTGCTCCATTTGCGCCCTTCACCGCCGAGGAACTTTGGCACCAACTGGGCCATGAGACCACGGTTTGCGAAGCGCCCTACCCTGCTTTCAACGAAGCGTACCTCGTACAGGACACCATTGCCTACCCCGTCAGCATCAACGGCAAGAAACGTGACCTGATTGACCTGCCCGCTGGCATGTCTGTGCCAGAGTTGGAGAAGGCCGCCCTCGAATTGGACACCGTGAAGAAATGGCTGGAAGGCCAAACTGTAAAGAAAGTGGTGGTGGTGCCGGGGAGGATGATAAATATAGTGGTGTAAATCAACCTAAAGCGCAACTGAAAAAGCCCAGTGGAGGAAGTTCCGACTGGGCTTTTCTTTAGGATTTTTCCAAGGTAAAACCGAAGGTCGAACCTATCCCTGGGGTGCTCCGCACATTGATGGTCTGCTTGTGTGCCTCCACGATATGCTTCACGATGGATAGCCCGAGGCCAGAACCACCCTGCTCCCGTGAGCGGCTTTTGTCCACCCGGTAGAAGCGGTCGAAAAGGTGGTTGAGATGGTCGGCGGCAATGCCGATGCCTGTGTCAGCTACTTCGACCAGCAAGTTTTTGTCCATGTCGTAAAAACTCACCTTGGTAACGCCACCTTCCTTTCCGTATTTCAGGGAGTTGTTGACGAGGTTGGAGAGAACCTGCCGAATGTACTCTCGGTCTGCCCTCACGATATAGCTTTGGTCGGCACCAGGCTTGAGTTGTAGGCGGATGTTGCGCTCTTTTGCCTTGAACTCCATGTCGTCGAAGACTTCTTCAGTTAAGGTTTTGATGTCAAAAAGCTGGAGGTCTAGTATCAGCTCGCCTGACTCCAAGCGGGAGATTGACTCCAAGTCCTCCACGATTGTATTGAGCCGGTCCACGTTCTTTGCTGCACGGAGGAGGTAGTTTTTATTGATGGTTTCATCCTCCAGCCCGCCTTCCAGCAAGGTTTCGAGGTAGCCCTGGATATTGAAAATCGGCGTTTTCAGTTCATGGGAAATATCGCCCAAAAACTTCCGACGATACTCCTGCCAAGTCTTGAGCTTTTCGGCGTCCATTTCCTGAGCAGCGGCCCATTCCTCTACCTCCTTCTCCACCTCTTCCATGGTCGTGCCCTGCAAATAACCGAACCCCTTCTTCTCGTTCGTCGCCAATTTATGCTTGTGGATACTTTTGTAAATCACTTTGATTTTGCGCTGGATATAACGTAGCAGGTAGAAATGGAAAATTGCGAAGCAAAAAGCGAAGGAAGCCAAGCCAGTCAGCAACAGCATTTGCCAGCTAAAATTGGCATGTTGCACCAAATTGATTAGCGCCACAAAGCCTGTCAACATCAAAGAAGCCCAAAACGAGGCAGCCAATGCGATGCGGTTTGGCGTTGGGTTTTTCAAATGCCCAAATGGCAGGAACTCGTTGGAATGGACTGGACGAAAGGGGGAATTGGCGTCCTTGGTTGGTGCAAATACGGGCGTTTCACGGTCAAAATTCGTAGCGATACCCGATTCCTTTGATGGTTTTGATGTAATCATCACCTAGTTTTTCCCTTAATTTACGGATGTGTACGTCAATAGTTCGGTTGCCGACAATCACGTCTGTGCCCCAAATTTTGTTGAATATTTCATCCCGGGTGAACACTTTGCCGGGCTTGGAGGCCAACAGGTTCAGCAGCTCAAACTCTTTTTTTGCAAGCTCCACTTCTTTCCCTGACTGCATCACCCGAAACCGTTCCCGGTCAATCACCAAATCGCCGATGATGGTTTGGTTGGCAGCTTCGTTTTCTTCCTCGGTTTTAAGGTTGCGGCGCATCAGCGCTTTCACCCGGCTCATCAGCACCCTTGGCTTGATGGGCTTGGTGATGTAATCGTCACCGCCCACGTCGAGGGCTGCAATTTGCGAATAATCCTCTTCCCTGGCTGTCAAAAACGCAATCAGCGTATTGTCGAACACACGTTGGTTCCTAATGTTCCGGCACACCTCTACCCCATCCATCTGCGGCATCATGATGTCCAGGATAATCAGGTCGGGCATCACTTCCAATGCTTTTTTTAAGCCTTCCTCACCATTGCTGGCAGTTTCGACCTGATAGCCCTCCTTCCGGAGGTTGTAGGTTAGGATTTCCAGAATATCCGGCTCATCGTCAACAATCAAAATCTTCTTGCCTTCCATGTAGTGCACATTTGTGAATTTGGGCGCAAAATTAGGCTAACATTGTCGGCCAACACGTATTGGAACATTAACAAATTGTAAAGTCCAAAACATCATGGCGTGAAGCAATAGGAACTCCCACCTACTTTTTCAACTTGTCCTTTTCCATTTTCTCGGCCATTTTCTCGTAAATCTCCATCGTCAATTCTGGGTTGCGCTGCAAAATGGCAAGACAAGTATCCAATGTCTCCCGGTCAATCTGGTGTATTTCAGCTATCTGGTCGTAGTACCTATTTGCCAAGCTGTCTTTCTTGGTTCCACCTTGAAGATGCGCCATTGCAGACTCTGCCACATGGACATCCAACATCACCGCTTCCAACTTCTCCTTATCAATCGGCAGCGGCTCCGAATTACTGGAAAGGCATGCCGACAGCAAAAAAAATGGAAATAGATATAGCGTTATTTGTCTCATTTCAATAAAAATATTCAGCATTCAATAGCCAAATGACTCCTTCGGATAAAACACCCCAGCCACTTCAGAGTTGTTGCCCGTCACCTCCGGCCAGGTCATCGCTTTAGATTGGATACACACCACGCCACAGGTCGGGATATTGTCAATATACTTGTCGGAAAACATATTGGCAACACTGGTAAAGGTCGGGTTGTGGCCAAAAATCAACACCGTGTTGCACGATTCCGGCAGACGGTTGATCAGGTCAACGATTGTGACCGACATCGCTTCGTAAATTTCGTCACGAACCCAGAAGTCTTCTCCCTCCACACCTAGTTCATTCTTGAAATAGGCTGCCGTGGTCAGCGCCCGGATGGCAGGGCTGGTCACTATCAAATCGGGCTGTACGCCTTTGCTCCGCATCAATTTCGCCATGAATGGCGCATCTTTTAGGCCCCGCTCGTTCAGCGGGCGCTCTACGTCCTTCAAATCTGAGCTGTCCCAACTCGATTTTGCATGGCGTACCAAATAAAATGTCTTCATGTTTCTAGTCAAATTTTGAAAAACCAAAGGTAGCTTTTTTCGTTTGTGTAAAACCTCCAAAGGCGTGTACCTTTGGGGTTTTGCGTTTACAGAACAGTCAGAAACTCATTTTACCTTGAATTTTCTTTTAAAAAATCTTGAGCACGAACTCAGCGACCAGCACTTGGTGGTCGGGGAGAAACTGTGGGAAGAGGGCAAGGTGACAAAGCTTTTTGAAAACGAACACCACCTCTGGATTGCAAGCGTGGACGGCTTCGAGGTGGAGATGCAGATTAGCCCGTCGAAGGTGAAAGCCTGCTCCTGCGAGTGCGATGAGTTTGAGCGGGAACGAATGTGCGGCCATGTGGCGGCGGGTCTGTTGAACCTGCGGCGCAAGCTCTCAGAAACGGTGCGGGAACCTCGCCAAGACCAGCGAACCAAGACTTTTTCCCACCAAAAGCTCACGGTCAACGCGATACTCGACAGCGTGACTCAGGATGAGCTGGGCGCTTTTGTCCGCAATTTTGCCAGAACGAACAAGCAATTTTCATTGGCCCTCCGGGCAAAGTTTGCCGCAAAAGTGACACTTGCCGACAACCGGGAAAAGTTCGGGCTGCTGCTCGATGCTGCCATCCAGTCATACCGCAAGGCAAACGACCGCATCAGCGTGGTGGGTGTCAGGCAGCTACAAAAAATGCTCGAAGAACTGCTTGGCCAGGCCGACGATGCGACCGCACTGGAACATTTTGCGGAGGCTTGGGCCATATTGGCAGCTATTATTGGTCGGTTTTCGCCAATCATGAAAAAGCTCGAAGGCGACGACCCCGCACTCCGTGACCAGTTGCAGATGGCCTTCGGCAAGATTTCGCATTTGGTCAGCTTACCCATTCCTCCCGATTTGCAGGAAGAAATCAGCCAGTTTTGTGAAGCGGAGTTCAGCCGCCCTTCCTACCGACTGAACGGTTTCTCGGGGCAACTGCTCGAAACCTGGGCAGCGATATCGAAGGACGACGAAGCGGCTCGACAAGTGCTGCAAGCCATTGACCATGAACTGGAAAAAGAGATGCTCGAAGCCAACTACCGCTCCCAACTACTCCTGGTAAAACTCGACTTACTTGATATGCCCGGCCTGAAACCTGAGGCCAAAGTTTTCACGCTTGAATGCCTCTCAGCACCCCAAAAAACTAATGCAGGTGGTGGATGCTGTAGAACCGTCCGGTGATTTTCGAAGGATAAAACCACTGGTGGAAAAGGGAAGCCGCCTCATCAACGATTTGAAAATAAAATCCAAGCTGGAAGCTATCCGGCTACAAATAGCACAGGCAGAGGGCCAGGCGGACGTCATCACCGTCATTTCACGGCAGAAATTTCTCGAAACCCAGGACTTTGAGTTTTACAATAAATGCCAAGAAAACCACAAGGGCAATTGGGAGTCTTTTGTCAAATCCCTGCTGGCCGACCTCGTGCGCCGCTACGATTACCGCCAGAACTTCCCGACCATCGCCCACATCCTTGGCCGGGAAGGCAAGCTGGATGAACTGCTTGGATTGCTGGACGAGCAGCAGTCGCTGGACTTGCTCGGCCAGTTCGACCATTACCTCCTGAAAAAGAAACCCGAAGCAGTCTTCAACCTTTACGAAAAACTGTTAAAACACTTTCTCGCAGACCACCTCGGCCTCAAGGCATCCAAAAGGCTCCGTGCAGTGTTGAACCACCTGCACAAACAAGGTGCTGGTGCAATGGCTGAAAACTTTTTCGGCGATTAAATCAGCGTTTCCCAAGCGCAGGTTTTATATGGAAGAAGTAGAATCTATTGGAGGAATATGAGGGCTAGAGACCAAGAGCGCGTTGACGCTGGTTGTTGCTACTCAGCGATTAACGATGATTAACGATTGAGACACCTTTAATGCGGTGTCCACGACAATTGAATAAGTTTAGTGAAAAAGCTTCCTTCGGAGAGGTCTTCAGCTGTAAAGACATAGGAAGCTGGCAATTTTTTTTCCGTGGGCATCTCAAGTTTGATGCTGTTGGTGAAGTAACCGAGTATTGTTACCGTCACTCCAAAAACCCTAGCAAATGCTAGTGTTTTGGAGTGATAGTGCCGAAAGAGGGACTCGAACCCTCACGCCCGTGAAGACACACGCCCCTGAAACGTGCGCGTCTACCAATTCCGCCATTTCGGCTTTCAAAAGGGGTTGATTGATTGGATGACTTGGAATGAATTTTGCCATGATGTGATTGTCAGAATAATATCTCAATAACTCAATACCCCAATAACTCAATTCGTACCGAAGGTGGGACTCGAACCCACACGTAGTTGCCTACACTGGATTTTGAATCCAGCGCGTCTACCATTCCGCCACTTCGGCTTACACTTGTTGTTGCAAAACGCTGATTGTCAGTCAATTAAGGTGGAAATAAAAATAGTGGGTACTCCAATCAGCGCACTTCCTTTGAAGCGGGTGCAAATTTATTCAAATTTTCCTTTATTCTCCAAAGGTATCTTCTTTTTAAAAAAAAATCTACCACAGGTGCCAGCGATTCGGATGGCGTGACGCCATCCACATAGCTTTCCATCACAGGCTGCACAGCGGCTAAGAGCGAAGTTTCGAGTTCCGTGGCATCCTGAATTGCTTTTTGGTACATGGCCTCATCGAAGTCGAACTCCAGTTCCATGATGGCTTCGTTGACGTCCATCATTTCCAAAAGGAATTCCTGCGGGATTTCGTGCTTGTTTTCTTCCAGCATTCCTTTCAACTCCAGGATGTATTTCAAGCGTTTGTCGAAATCGGCCAGCACTTGGTACGCCTCGTTGTTGTGCGTGGATTGGCTCTCTGTTTCCGCCTGTTTCTCTGCCTCCGCCAGTGTATGAAAATCAGGGTGAAAAAGCTTGCTGTTCTTCAAGTACCGCTGCTTCAAGTCCACCAAATCCGGGTAAAACGAGACGGGTATGTTGAAAAATTCGAAGTGGTTCATTATGAAATAGGTATTGGTTTATTGGGTTACTGGGATATTGGGGTATTGGGGTATTGGGGCAAACAATATCTCAATATCCCAATATCCCAATAACCTACCCCCTAAAACAACCTCGAAATATCAAGTCCCAAGGCGAAGACCATCAAAGCGATGAGGATGACGAAGCCTATCATGGTGGCAATTTCCATGAACTTGTCGCTCGGTTTTTTGCCGGTCAGCACCTCGAACAACAGGAACACTACGTGGCCGCCGTCGAGGGCGGGTATTGGAAGCAGATTGATGAAGGCCAAAACGAGCGAAAGCATGGCGGTCAGGTTCCAGAACGATTGCCAGTCCCATTTTGGCGAGAACATACCGCCGATGGTGATGAAGCTGCCGAGGCTTTCCGTTACTTTGAGGTCCCCGGAGAACATTTTTCCATAGGCTTTCATTTGAGTGCCAAGGAAATGTCCGACCCGGTTCCAGCCAGCCGAAAATGAGCCAAGCAGCGTGTAGTCCTGTTGCTCCAGGGTGTAGAATTTTTTCAAATCACCTACAATGGCTGCCCCAATCCTACCCTGCTCGTCCGACCTAACAGTGAGGTTGAGTGTATCCTTATTATCACGAAGTACTTGAACCTGAAGGTCCGTGTCCTTCAGTCTTTCTTTCGTCAATTTGTCATAAAATTCCTCAAAATAGGCGGTTGGTTGACCGTTCAGACCAATGATTTGGTCTCCCACTTGGATGCCAGCCTTTTCAGCAGGTGACTTTTCACATTTTTTCCAGAAAAGCATCCCCGTGCAGTATTCCCCAAAACCATCCACCCTGAACGGCCTTCTCAGGCCAAAGAGCGACACATCTTTGTTTTTGTTGAGGGAAAGGAATTCGGCTACCTCATTTGAGATTTCGAGCTTTATGGGCTGACCGTTTCGTTCCACGGTGAGCGTCCTTGCACCGTCAATCACAATTCGGCTCTTGACCATGCCTGGGCTAAAGCGTTCGAGCTGATAGGTGTCCACCGCCACGACCTGGTCGCCTGGCTGTATTCCGATGACGAGACCCAAGGAGTCGGGATGGACGCCATTGGTAACGTTTTTGGTTGGAAGGTATTCCTCGCCCCAAGTCCAGAAAATCATGGAATAAATCAAGAAGCCTAGGATGAAGTTGACCGTTACGCCACCAAGCATGATGATGAGGCGCTGCCAAGCTGGCTTCGAACGGAATTCCCAAGGTTGTGGTGGTTCTTTCATCTGCTCGGTATCGAAGCTTTCGTCCACCATACCAGCTATTTTGACGTAGCCGCCTAGCGGGAGCCAGCCGATGCCGTATTCGGTTTCCCCAATTTTCTTTTTGAAAAGCTCAAAATAGGGGTCGAAGAAAAGGTAGAACTTTTCAACCCTTGTCTTGAACCATTTTGCGGGCAGAAAGTGGCCGAGTTCGTGCAGCACTATCAGAATAGAGAGGCTTAAAATCAACTGCCCAACCTTGATGAGAATTTCCATATTTCGAGTCTAAATTTTGGAGAAATGCGGGGATTGATTACCCCCGATTGCATGCCCCTTTTTTTATGAAGCGCAAAAGTAAGTGGATTTCCCCTTTTGACGACATTTTTCGTGGAGAGAACAAATGGAGGTTAGGAAAGTTGGTAGAGCTTGTTTCACCCAAGGGTTGGCTGCCTCGAACAATTGCCTTGGCAGTATATTAAAACACCATCAAACATGGTTGGTAATGCTATTTTTGCTGCATGATATTATTCTACTGCAACGACATCCAGGACGATTTTGCAAATTTCTCCGAGGAAGAATCCAAGCACTGTACGCAGGTCTTGCGGAAGAAACCGGGCGATACGGTACATTTCATTGATGGGCTTGGGCATTGGTACGAAGGTCAAATCACAGAGGCCAGCAAGCGGCAGGTCGTTGTGAAAATATCGGCCAAGCATGTTGGCACCGACCACACCACCTTCCGGTTGCACATGGCGGTTGCACCGCTCAAGAACATGGATCGCTTCGAGTGGTTCCTGGAAAAAGCCACTGAAATCGGCGTTGACGAAATAACGCCACTCCTCACCAAGCACACCGAGCGCAGCAAGTTGCGTTACGACCGTCTCGAAAAAATCATCCTCTCTGCCGCCAAACAGTGCCTTCGCACCCGTTTGCCCATCTTGAACGAACTCGTTGATTTTGAGGATTTTATAAAAAATTTTGAAACCAAGACGCCCGGTGCTCGTTTTATTCCACATTGCCATGTTGCAAATTTGCCCCACCTAAAAAACAACTGTCCGGCAGGTTCGGACGTTACGATACTCGTCGGGCCGGAGGGCGATTTTTCTGAGGCCGAAGTACAACAAGCAACGGCACGTGGTTTCAAGGAAGTCGGTCTAGGCGCCAACCGGCTCAGGACGGAAACGGCAGGAATTGTGGCATGCCATACGGTTCATTTAGTCAATATTTAACAAGCAATGAAAATCTTATCACTGGTACTTTTATCGCTCATTGGTTTTTTCCTTCGGAAAATGCGCCCAACAAATTGGCGCTGTTGAAGTACAACGGCGGCGGCGACTGGTACGCCAACCCCACCTCGCTGACCAACTTGACCCGCTTCTGCAACGAACAACTTGGCACTGACCTTGACCCAGACTATGCCACCGTGGAGTCTGGCAGCGTCGAGCTATTCAACTACCCCTTCGTACACATGACTGGCCACGGCAACGTCGTCTTTTCCGATGCCGAGGCAGAAAACATGCGCAATTACCTGATAGGCGGCGGCTTTTTGCACATTGACGACAACTACGGTATTGACCCGTTCGTGCGGCCCGCCATGAAAAAGGTGTTCCCTGAATTGCAGTTCATCGAGCTGCCATACAACCACCCTGTTTACCATCAAAAATTTGAGTTCAAAAATGGTCTGCCAAAAATCCACAAGCACGACGACAAGCCCTCACAGGGATTTGGACTGTTCTGGGAAGGCCGACTGGTTTGCTTTTACAGTTATGAGTGCGACCTCGGCGATGGTTGGGAAGACCCCTCCGTCCACAACGACCCAGAAGAAAAACGACAACAGGCACTGAAAATGGGAGCGAACTTGGTGCAGTTTGTTTTTCAGCAGTGATGGTGGTCGTGCCGCATCTTTTTTGGGCACCGGATCGTAGCCGCCGGGCGACCACGGATGGCAGCTTGCCAATCGTTTCAGCCCCATCCATATGCCCTTGAAAGCGCCCCATTCTTGAATGGCGTCTATGGTGTATTGAGAGCAGGTTGGATAGTAGCGGCAGGATGCCGGGGTAAGTGGCGAAATGACCCGCTGGTAAAATCGGACAGGCAGAATGAAGATGTATTTGAGAATTTTAACCATCGCTGGATAAGGTGTTAACTCCCGTTTAACCGAATTCAAGGGGCATTAACAGCGGTTTTGATAAAAATAAATTCAATTTTGCGCGACAAATGCCCCGGCTTTCTGTGGATATTTTCAAGAAATAGAATTTAAATCACGGCTAATTTTGCCTTGAACAAGAAAAGTGACTGGAAGGTTGTCCAAAGTTATTCGCAACACCACTTTTCAAAGCAAACAATCAAGTGGAAAAGACCTTGACACAATACGACGCCGTGGTGAAACGGTGCCAGGACATTTTCCTGAAAAAAACCCACGATTACGGCACGGCTTGGCGCATCCTGCGCCCCTCCTCGCTGACCGACCAGCTTTTCATCAAGGCAAAACGCATCCGCAGCATTGACGAAAAATCGAGGCAAATGGTGGAAGATTCCATTGAAGGTGACTTCATGGGCTTGGTCAACTACGCTTACATGGCGCTCATCCAGCTCGAACTTGGTGAGGAGGATGAACTGGAACTTTCGCCCGAACAAGCTCAGGTTCTCTATGAAAAGCAGGTGGAAATTGTGCGCAACCTAATGATCGCCAAAAACCACGACTACGGCGAAGCTTGGCGTGACATGCGCATCAGCTCTATCACCGATCTGATTTTGATGAAAATTCTGCGCATCCGCCAAATCGAGGACAATCGGGGCGAGACATTGATTTCGGAAGGACTGGACGCCAATTATGCCGACATTGCCAACTATGCTATTTTTGCACTGATTCTTTTATCGGAAAGTTAGGATTTTGGGGTGTTGGCAGTGCCTGCAAAACTCCAAATTGCCGTCAAAGCTTCTCAAATTGATTTTTTCATTGGGTGGATGCGATTTAGGGTGTTTGCAGGGATTGCCCAAAACGCCAACTCGCTAAACAACCAAAACGCTGTTTTATGACAATTTATACCCTTTTACTCTACATCGGCATCGCAGCAGCGGTATTAACTGCGCTCACGGGCTTCGTTTTCAAGGTCCAAAAAAGTTGGCTGATGACCTATCTCCAGCATTTTTGCGGCTCGCTGTTCGTCTTTTCAGGATTCGTCAAGGCAGTTGACCCGCTTGGCACAGCCTTTAAAATGGAGCAATATTTTGCCGAGTTCTACTACACTTTAGGGGAAACAGCATTGAAGCCCATCGCCCCAATGTTCCCTTGGCTTTCTGAGCAATCGGTCATTTTTTCATTGGGAATGATTGTTTTCGAGATAGCACTTGGCGTCATGCTGATTTTGGCCTATCGGCCAAAGCTGACGAGCTGGCTTTTTCTGTTGTTGGTGACATTTTTCACGGGGCTAACAGGCTACACCTACCTTACGGGCTACGTGCCGTCAGGTGCAAACTTCTTTGAATTTGGCAAATGGGGTGCCTACGTCAAGACCAATATGCGGGTCACCGATTGTGGCTGCTTTGGCGACTTCTTGAAACTGAAGCCCAAAGTCAGTTTCATGAAAGATGTTTTCCTGCTCCTGCCCGCACTTTACTTTGTTTTTAGGCATAAAGACATGCACGAACATTTCACGCTCGGCGTTCGCCGCTGGCTGGTTTTGTTGGTGGCGATTGGCATTGCCGCATTCAGCATTTACAACACTTTCATGAACGAGCCAGTGATCGATTTCCGCCCATTCCGTGCGGGCGTTGACGTGCGGGCGCAGCGCGAAAAGGAGGCAGCCGAAGAAGCGGCAGCTTATAAAGTTTTGGCCTATAAAATGAAGGGCAAATCGAGCGGCCAAACAATCACCGTACCTTACGAACAGTACATGAAAGAGTACGAAAAATACCCAGAAGCCGAATGGGAAATGGAGCAAGTAAAGGCCAATGCCGACTACGAACACTCCAAAATCAGCGAGTTTGAAATCACCGCCCCCGACGGCTCCAACATGACGGATGCCCTGCTGCAAGATTCAGGATACTTCCTGATGGTGGTGGCCTACAAGCTGAAAGAAGCTGGGAAAGAAATCAAAACGACAACGGTAAACGATACGACTTACGTCACCGATTCTATCAAAATTGAAGGCACCGATTCCATGCAGTTTGTGCAGCGAGTTGAGTCGGTTAACCCAAAAGAGGTGAAGGAAGAAATTGTCGATTTCGATCCAGAATACATGGACCGATTCGTCAAAATCATCAACCCGGTGATCAATGCTGCCAAAGGTACTGGCGTCAAATTTTTTGCAGCCACCGCCCCCAATGACCCAGCGGTTATCGCCCGTTTCAAGGAGCAAACAGGAAGCGACTACCCGTTCTTCACCGCCGACGATTTGTTGTTGAAGACGATTCAGCGCTCCAACCCAGGCATTGTGCTTTGGAAGGATGGGAAAATCCTTGCCAAATGGCACTACGAGGACATGCCAAGTTTCGAGCAAATGAAGGCGCAGTACATCAAATTGACGCCTAAAAACTGATAATTTTGAGGCCATGTGGTGCCGTGCTGGACATCAATCATTTGCACCACATGGCCATTGTTTTTGCAAGGGAAGGAGAAGTTTCCTGATCCGTTTTTAAAAAACCCCTTTCTTTGCACCTAGTTAATCGCAAAACCGGAAATTACCTCGCTTGCTTAGGTTTGAAATTTTGAAGAGGATTTTGGGCTAAAAGATGCCCGGAAAAGCTATGGCAAGGGAGGTTTGAAATCAAATTATGCTGAGCAGAAGAAACATCCGCATCAAAGTAATGCAGGTGCTATATGCCATGAGCCGTGACAAGGAACTTTCCTTCCGACACGCCATGCTTCTCTACAACAACAGTATCCGCCAGTCCTTTGAAATGTACCTTTTTAACGTGCTGCAACTCGTCCGAGTAGCGGAATACGCAAAGATTGACTACAATTCAAAACTTGCCAAGCACAGGCCCACCGACGAGGACAAAGCTTTCCGGCCAAAACTCTGCGACAACGAAATTATCAGGTCCATCCAGGACAACCGGGGCTTCAAGACACTACTGACCACCCAAAAGATTTTGGAAAAAATGTCGGAAGACGACACCCGTTACCTCTACAACGAATTTGCCAAGACAGAAGACTACATCGAGTTTCTCGCCAGCAAAGATGATTCGCCCGAATTTTACCGGCAGGCCATGCTCAACCTTTACAAGCACTTCAACGGCAGCGAGCATTTCAACGAAATGGTGGAGGACCGCTATTTTTCATGGTACGACGACAAGTCGCTCATCGTGGGCGCCATGAAGAAGACGCTGAAAGCACTGCCAGCTTCGGGTGATTTCTATTCTGAATTTGAACCGACCGACGAAACGGTCAAGGAGTTTGGAGAAATATTGCTGCAAAAAGTCAACAGCGAGGACAAAGAATTGCTCGAAATAATTGAGCCGGCCCTCAAGAACTGGGATGCCGAACGGGTGGCCATCCTGGACATGATTTTGTTGAAAATGGCATTGTGCGAACTGATGACCTTCAACACCATCCCAACGAAAGTCACGCTGAACGAATACGTTGAAATATCGAAGCAGTACAGCACGGACAAAAGCAAAGACTTCATCAACGGCATCCTTGACCGGCTGATGAAAAAGCTGGAAAAAGAAGGCAGAATCGTGAAAGAAGGCCGGGGCTTGATTGAGGAGTAAGCTCGGCCACACTTGAGTTTTTAGCTTTTTCGAGTTGGATTTTGTTGCAATACCACTATCATTACGTCCAATAACCGCTTCCCATCGGACGGCAGCATGCGCTCTAATTCAGTTGGCAATCCTACCTTTTTAAATACTTAAACCTAAAATGAGATGAAAAAGGCTTTATTCATTTCCTGTTTCTCCATGCTGCTTGCAGTTGGCCAGTTGTGCGCTCAAAGCGAAAGCTCGCCGAATGCGCTTGCATTCCGCTGGACCTGGGACAATTTTCAGTACCCAATCGCCCAGAAATTCGACAAATACGACTACACCAGTGGCGTTGAACTGACCTACATCCGCCACCTTGGCAAGATGCTCAACTTGGCCGTTCCGCTCAAACTTGGCAAGGCCTACCTGCCCCTCGACGACCAGGGCACTGTGCGAAATGCAGAGTTGATTGGTAGCCTCGATGCAGTGCTTCACCTGAAATTTACCAAACCCGAAGCTCGGTTTTACCCCTACCTGCTTGCAGGTGCTGGCCTGATGTCCGAGACACAAAACGACTGGGCCATGAACCCAGAGTTCCCGGTGGGGCTGGGCCTAAACATCAAAGCGTTCCCCAACCTTTACCTCAGTTTAGAGACACAGTACCGTTTTGACCTCAACGAAAACCGCAACCAGCTCCAACACGCACTCGGCATTTGGATGGTGCTTGGCGGCGTTGTTGAAGAAGAAAAAGTGACAGACCGCGATAAGGACGGCGTATTGGACAGCGAAGACCAATGCCCGGACGAACCTGGCACTGCCAAACTCATGGGCTGCCCTGACAGCGATGACGACGGCGTGGCAGACAAGTTCGACGAATGCCCAAAAGAAGCTGGCAAACCTGCCCTCGCCGGCTGCCCCGACCGTGATGGGGATGGTATTGCAGACCAAAAAGACCGGTGCCCTGACGAAGCCGGAACTGTTGAACTTTTCGGCTGCCCCAACCGTGACCAAGATGGTGACGGCGTAGCGGACGAAAACGACCTTTGCCCAAATGCCGCTGGCTCCGCGCTAAACAAGGGCTGTCCAGATGGCGACGGTGACGGAGTGGCCGATTTCGAGGACAGATGCCCTGATACTGCTGGTCCCGCCTCCAACAAGGGCTGTCCTGAGTTGAAGCCGGAAGAAAAGGAAGTGCTGGAATTTGCCATGAAGGCTGTTCAGTTTGAGACAGGAAGTGCCAAATTGCTGGCTTCATCCAACAAAGTCTTGGATGAAATTGCCAAAATCATGCAGAATTACCCGGAGCAAAAACTTCGAATCAGCGGCCATACCGATAGCATTGGCGAAGCAGACGATAACCAAAAATTGTCAGACAGGCGGGCAAAAACTTGCTATGATTACCTCGTTTCGAAAGGAGTTCCAAGTAATCGGATTAGCTACATCGGCTATGGCGAGTCAAAAGCGATTGGTGACAACATGTTCGCTCCTGGCAGGGAGAAGAACCGTCGGGTGGAATTTGAAATGTACGTGGATTGACGCCATAATTGCCGGAGGCATTCTGTGCAACCTTGGAGTCACTTCAAGTTTGCAGGATTGCCTTCGGCAATCACTTTTTGGTAGGCCTACTCAAACAACCCCTGCACCTTCTCCTCCGTTTCCCGCAGATTTTCCCTGCAAAATTTCAACAACTCGGCAGCACGGTTCACCTTTTCGGAAAGGTCGTCCATGCTGACTGCCTCTTCCTGGAGGACTGAGACGATGCCCTGCAATTCCTTCAAGGCCGATTCGTAAGTGATTTTGGATTTTGGCTTTGTCATTTCTCAATGTTTTTAACGGTTGCTTGGAATTTTCCTTTTTTCAATTGCACCTGTACTTCGTCCCCTGAGCCTAATTGCGCAACTTCCGTGACCTGTTTGCCTCGCTTGAACACCATAGCAAACCCTCGCTGGAAGGCTGCTTCTGGGCCAAGTAGCCGGACAATTTTTTCAAAATTGTCAAGTTGAGCGTGTGCATTTGAAAATCGGTTCCTCAAAATGCTGGGCAGTTCTTTCTCGATGTAATCCAACATTTGTGCCTGACGGCGAAATTTGCTTTTCAACTGAAAATCAATCAGTTGTGCAACTTGTTGCAGCCTCGATTCCTTTTCTTTCATTATTCGAAGGGCAATGTTTTTGGTTTCCAGCCCCAGGTTCATCATCTGCGATTCATAGTTGAGGTTGCGGTGCAAAATGAAATCGGCAACGGCAGTCGGTGTTTTGAGGGAAGTATGCGCCACAAGGTCGAGCACGGTTTCGTCCACGTCATGGCCGATTCCAGTGAGGACTGGCAGGGGCATGTCGGCCACCGTTTTTGCCAACAAAAAACTGTCGAATGCCGCCAAGTCGAGCCTCGCTCCCCCACCCCGTATGATGACCACGGCATCAAAATCCTGCTGCCTCTGCGCCAGCGATTCCAATTGCGCAATCACCTCTTTTTCAACCGAACCACCCTGCACTGCCACTTGGAAAAACTCGATGCTGAAGCGATAACCAAACGAGTTACCTGTGAGGTGTTTGAGGAAATCCTGAAAACCAGCAGCCCGCTCGGAACTCAGCACAGCAATCCGCTGCAAAACTGGGCGTAGTGTCAATTGCCCATTTTTTTGCAACAAGTTCAGTACCTGCAACTTACGGATTGTCTCTCGGCGCTGCATTTCGAGCTTTCCCAGTGTGTGGGAGGGGTCAATGTCTTCCACCATCAACTTCAAACCGAAACGCTCGTGAAACTCGGCTTTTGCCAAAAACAGGATTTCCATGCCTGGCTGCAACAGCGTTTCAAGGTCTGCGCCTATTTTTCTTTGCAGGCTGCGGTAGTTTTTTGACCAAATGACTGCCTGGGCTTGGGCGATGATTTCTTCACTGTCCTCCTTTTTTTGCACCAAATCGAGGTAAAAATGCCCCTTCGACACTTTCACGTCCGCCAGTTCGGAGCGAATCCACAGCGCTTGCGGCAGGTTGAGCGCAATCACCCTGCGGATAAATTCATTGAATTCGAAAAGCGAATGCGACATGGAGGGGGTGAGGGTTTGAGATTTTGAGGAGTTGAGGGGTTGAGGAAGGGCGAAAATAGAACGACCTGTTGGTATCGCACCAACAGGTCGTTCTATTTATTTTGTCCTTCCTTCCCGAAAAAGGTTTTCGGGGTGCAAGGTCAATTTTTTGGAAGTGGCTTGTAGGTCTTCTGGTAGGTCTCCCAAGGGGTTTTCAAGTGCTCGTTGCGGCCAAAATAGGTTGCAATCGTTTCAAATTCCTTGGCGTCCCGATAACCGGGAATGGACTGTATCACTTCGATTTTTTCATCCAAAAACACCACCGTAGGGAAGCTCAACTGGCCCCTTGTGATTTCGGCAGCAAGCTCGTGGTAGCCCCTCATCCCATTCTTCACGAACTTGTAGGTCTTTTCTTTGAACACGATGTCCTGCTTTTGCTCCGCATCGAACTTGACGGCGTAGTAGGTTTGGTTGATGTATTTGGCAAGACATGGGTCGCTGAACGTGGTGGCATCCATGCGTTTGCACCAGCCGCACCAGTCGGTGTAAACATCCACCACGATTTTTCTGGGATGGGTCTTCGATTTTTCGAGCATTTGTTCCCAGGTAATCCAACTAATGGCATCAGCGGGAGCGGGCTTAACAAGCGCTTCGGGCTTTTTGAACGCAAGCGCACCTAGCACCAAAACCAACACCCCCAATCCAAACATTACATTCCTCATGCTTTCAAAATTTTACTATTTAAACTGCGAATTTACAAGCTGTAAACAGTTTGACAGTTAAGTTGAGGGTGTGAAAAATGCACTTTAAACAAAGTTTAACGGCAATCAACGGCATTCCTAAGAATTGTTAAAGCGTCTTTACCCAATTGGTACTTGGCCACTTCACGCCCCATCGGCGTTGGTGCCAAAATCCCTTCACCTAGCCGAGCAGGAGTCGTGAAAATCACGGCTTCATCCCACAAGTTTTTTTGCAAAAATTGCAGGATAGTGAACGCTCCGCCCTCCACGATGAGCGAAGTTATTCGGTTTTCAAAAAGCAATCCCATTAGGTTTTCGAGCAAGTGCTCATCAAAATCCAATTCTAAAAAGCGGAGCAAATCATTGCTTTCGTCGCCCGCAAGCATCTTTTGAGTGACAACCCAAGTAGTCGCACCGCCCTGTAAAAGCTGGAGGTTTGAAGGCAAACGGCGATGCCTGTCCAGCACGATGCGCAGCGGCGACTTGCCAAACCAATGCCGATTTGTAAGCGCAGGGTCATCGGTCAGCGCCGTGTTCGTTCCGACGAGTATGGAGTCGAATTCAGCCCGGCCCTTGTGCGCCAGCACTTGGGAAAATTGGTTGCTCAACCAGACCTGTTTGCCCGGTGTACCCATGTAACCATCCACCGATTGGGCAAATTTGAGTTGAATGTATGGGCGCTTTTTTGACACAAAAACATTGCGGATATCGCTGGGGAGGTTGGTTTGGCTGGCACAAATGCCCGTTACGACCTCAACGCCAGCATTTCGCAACAACTCGACACCCTTCCCAGCTACTTCTGGCGTTTCGTCCAAGCTGGCAATTACAACTTTTGGTATTCGCTCCCGCAAAATCAGGTCCGTGCAGGCAGGTGTTTTCCCATGAAAACAGCAGGGTTCGAGGGAGACGAAAAGCGTAGATTTATCCATCAAATGGCGGTCTTTTTTCTAATACGGAAGACAAGCAGTTGACCTCAGCATGAGCCTTGCCGTACTGCCTGTGCCAGCCCTCACCGATGATGCGGCCCTCGTGTACCAGCACCGCGCCAACCATCGGGTTGGGGCTGACGCTGCCAGCACCGAGGCGGGCCAGGTCGAAACATCGCTGCATGAAAATTTCGTCGGTCATTTTGCGTTTTTGATTGCCGAAGGCAAAGAAAAGCAAACCAAGTTGGACAAATACAAATTATGCGTCCAAACAACCATTCCGTTCTTTCGTTTGTCTATCAAATCGCAACAAACCTCCAAACAAAGGAAGTGTTGAGGATATTTTTGACAACTTCGCCCCGGAATACCAAAGTTGAACCATTTTACAAGCTAAAAAAAACTTCTAAACAATTGGTTATCAGTAATTTATTCCAAATTAATCTAAACGTTCAAACAATGATAAAAAACTGTTTTACCCTGCTTTGGGTCATTTTAGGGGTGGTGAGCCTCCATGCTCAAACCAATAAAATAAGCTTCACGGAGTACGACTTGCCAAACGGCCTCCACGTAATCCTGCACGAAGACCACTCCACGCCCATCGTGGCTGTGTCGGTACTGTACCATGTCGGTTCCAAAAACGAAAAACCGGACCGTACCGGGTTTGCGCATTTTTTCGAGCACCTGCTTTTTGAAGGCTCGGCGAACATCGCCCGTGGCGAATTCGACGACTATATCCAGAAAGCGGGCGGAACGAACAACGCCAACACAAGCTGGGACCGCACTTTTTACTACGAAGTCTTGCCCTCCAACCAGCTTGGCCTCGGACTCTGGCTCGAATCGGAGCGGATGCTCCAAGCCAAAGTGGAACAAGTGGGCATCGAAACCCAGCGCCAGGTAGTGAAGGAGGAGCGCCGCCAACGGATTGACAACCAGCCATACGGAACGGTGCTAGAGGAATCCATGAAGAGAGCCTTCCGCAACCACCCGTATAAATGGCCAATCATCGGCTACATGGAGCACCTCGATGCGGCACAGGAGGCGGACTACAAGCAGTTTTACGCTGACTTTTATGTGCCAAACAATGCCACGCTGTCCATCGCTGGAGACATCAATGTTGAAGAAGCCAAGTCATTGATTAGCAAGTATTTCGCTGGTATTCCAAAGCAAAAAGACCCATATCGCCCAAAGATTGTTGAACCGGAACTTGGAAGCGAGGTGCGTGACACCATCTTCGACAACGTGCAACTGCCAGCGGTCATCCAGACCTACCGCATCCCAGCGCAAGGAACCCCGGATTTTTATGCCGTAACGATGCTTTCGCAATTGCTCTCGCAAGGCGAGAGTTCCCGACTGCACAAAGCACTGATTGACGAACAGCAGAAGGCCCTCTTTGTGGGCAACTTCCCGCTTTCACTCGAAGACCCAGGCGTTTCCATCGCCTTTGGCATCTGCAACGGCGGTGTTGACCCAAAGGATGTGGAGTCAAGCATGGATGCTGAGGTGATGAAGGTACAGACCGAGTTGATTTCTGAAACTGAGTTTCAAAAACTGCGCAACCAAGTCGAAAACGACTTTATCAGCACCAACGAAACGGTGCAAGGTATCGCCGAGAGCCTTGCAAACTACCACACTTATTTTGGCGAAGCCAACCTCATCAACACCGAGATTGACCGCTACATGAAAGTGACCCGTGAGGATATTCAGCGGGTAGCCAAGAAGTATTTCACTAAAAGCAACCGAGTGGTATTGTACTACCTGCCCAAACCTTCCAATCCTTAACCAACCGAAATGGAAGCGATACGATTGCTGCATGCAATCGTATCGCTCTTTCGCCTAAATTAATACTAATCAACGTTTTATGAAAAAGATATTTCTCCTTAAAATGATGGTGTTGCTGCTTTTCGTCCAAATGGCGAACGGGCAGAATGACTTCCGAAATACTGCACCCAAACCCGGGCCTGCACCAAAAATCGAATTGGGCAAGGCAGAGCAGTTCACGTTGAAAAATGGCTTGAAAGTGATTGTGGTGGAAAACCACAAGCTGCCAAGAATCAGTTTTCAGGTTTTTGTGGATGTACCACCAACGCTCCAAGGGGAGTTTGCAGGGTACGCTGACCTGGCTGGACAGATGTTGAGCAAAGGCACAACGACCCGCACAAAATCTCAGATTGACGAATCGGTTGACTTCATGGGAGCCAACCTGAACAGTTCCGCATCGGGCGTTTCGGGCGGATGCCTCAGCCGGTACAAGGACAAGTTGTTGGAAGTGATGTCTGATGTGCTACTGAACCCAACATTCCCTTCAGCGGAATTTGACAAAGTGAAGAAGCAGGCCATTTCAGCGCTTGCACAAGATAAGGACGACCCGAGTGCGATTGCCAATAACGTAGGCTCTGTGCTCCGCAATGGCAAAAACCACCCCTACGGTGAGGTCACTACTGAAAAATCATTGGAAAAAATCACGGTAGATAAATGCCGAGAATTTTACCAAAATTTCTTCAAGCCCAATATTTCCTACCTGATAGTAACCGGGGACATCACAGCCGCAGAGGTGAAAAAATTTGCCCCGAAATACTTTGGCGATTGGAAACAGGGCGAAGTTCAAAGCATCAAATTTGACACGCCGCAAAAGCCAACCGCCACGCAGGTGGACTTCGTGGACAAAGCAGGTGCGGTTCAGTCGGTCATCAACGTCACCTATCCCGTGGACATGAAACCCGGTACCGAGGATGTCATCAAAGCGAGCGTGATGAACACAGTTTTGGGCAGCTATTTCGGAAGCCGCCTCATGTCGAACCTTCGTGAGGACAAGGCATACACTTACGGCGCTCGGTCTGGGTTAAGCCCCGACCCAGTGATTGGCTTTTTCAACGCCAATGCAAGCGTTAGAAACGAGGTGACGGACAGCTCCATCGTGCAGTTTTTGGCAGAAATGGACAGGCTGCGCAACGAAACAATGCCTGAGGAGGAACTGAGCATGGTGAAAAACGTGATGACAGGCAATTTCGCACGTTCACTGGAAGACCCGGAAACAGTAGCCCGTTTTGCGCTGAATACCGCCCGCTTCAACCTGCCTGATGATTACTACGCAAACTACCTCCAACGCCTGAGCCAAGTAAGTACCTACGACATCAGGCAGATGGCTGCAAAATACCTTTCACCTAAAAATACCCACCTACTTGTAGTAGGCAACAAAGACGATGTGGCAGCCAAGCTTGCCAGTTTTTCGACGGACAAAAAAGTCAGGTTTTACGATGTTTACGGCAATCCCATCGAAGAAGAAGGGATGCAAGTGCCAGCCGGCATCACCGCTCAAACGGTGCTTGCGGACTATTTGAATGCCGTCGGTGGCAAAAAACTGGACGACATCAAGTCAGTTTACCTCAACATGACCGCCAGCTTTCAAGGGATGGAAATGGTAACCGAACTCAATCACATGGCTCCAAACAAACTGGACATGGTCAATTCCATGCTGGGCAACGTCATCATGGAATCTATTTTTGATGGTGAAAAAGGCGTGAACATTCAAATGGGCAACAAATCATTGATGGAAGGCTCAGCGCTGGAGGACATGAAAATTGACGGACATTTGTTCCCAGAGCGTTTTTACGATAAGCTGGGCGTGAAAACCGAGCTGAAAGGCATCGAAATGGTGGAAAGCAAAAAAGCCTACAAAATCCAGATAGAATATCCATCAGGTACCAAAAAAACGCACTACTTTAGTTTGGAAACCAACCTTAAAATTCGGGAAATCGAGGAAAAAGACGGCACGGTGGTGACCAACGAAATCACTAGCTATAAAGACGTGAACGGCATCCAATTCCCTGAAGTAGTAAAGATCACTGGGGTAGCTCCTATGCCGCTAATTATGACCACTAAAGAAGTGGAAGTAAACGGGGAAATGGATGCAAGTTTGTTTATTGTAAAATGACCATTGTCACAACGAAAAAAGCCTCGGTAGTTTTAATGCTACCGAGGCTTTTTTTATTTGAGTTCGTAACAGATCAAACCGCAAAGCTTTCCCCACAACCACAAGTTCGAGCTGCATTTGGGTTTTGAAAATAAAAGCCTTTGCCCTCTAACCCGCCAGAAAACTCTAGCGTTGAGTTGAACAGGTAAAGGAAGCTTTTCAAGTCCGTGACCACTTTAATGCCATTGTCCTCAAAAACCTGGTCGTTGGGCTGAGTTTCGTTGTCAAAGTCCATATTGTAGGATAGACCGGAGCAGCCGCCACTAGTGACGCTGACCCGCACAAAATAGTCCTTGTCAAGTCCTTGTTTATCAACGATTTGAAGGATTCGCTCCTTGGCACTTTCTGCTACGAAAAGCATAGAACACGATTTTTTGAAAAAAATTAGGCTACTACTGTGGCTTCGCTTACCACTTCGATGCCATTTTTCTTCCTGTAATCGGCGATGGCCGCCTTGATGGCATCTTCAGCAAGCACGGAGCAGTGGATTTTCACGGGCGGTAGCGCCAGTTCCTCCACGATGTCCATGTTGTCAATGGTCAGCGCCTCGTCCACGGATTTGCCTTTGAGCCACTCCGTAGCCAGCGATGATGAGGCAATGGCAGAACCGCAACCAAAAGTCTTGAACTTGGCATCCTGGATGATTCCGGTTGCTTCGTCCACTTCGATTTGGAGGCGCATCACGTCGCCGCACTCAGGTGCACCGACGAGACCAGTACCCACATTTTTCTTTGCTTTGTCCAACGTACCCACGTTGCGTGGATTCTGAAAATGCTCGATTACTTTGGTTGAATATGCCATAATTGAAAGATTGTTTGATTGTTGAAATTGTTGTGATTGTTGGGGTTTCAGGTAGAGCAGCAGCCGACTGCACACTGCCAACTGTCGAACTAAGAACTTTCTACCCGTGTTCCGCCCATTCAATTTTTGAAAGGTCAACACCCTCCTTGTACATCTCCCAAATCGGGCTGAGGTCACGCATGTGGTTCACGCCTTTTTTGATGGCTTCGATGGCATAGTTCACGTCGTCTTCCGATGTGAATCGGCCAAGACTGAAACGTAGCGAAGAGTGCGCCAAATCATCGCCCAGACCCAGTGCAACTAGCACGTAGGACGGCTCTAATGAAGCTGAAGTACAAGCAGAACCCGATGAAAGCGCAATTTCCTGGTTGAAGGTCATCATCAATCCTTCGCCCTCCACGTGTTTAAAGGAAATATTGGTGACGTGCGGCATCCGATGTTCCACGTTGCCATTGATGTATATTTCTTCAAGTTCAGAGAAACCCTTTTCCAATTTATCCCGGAGCTTGCTGAGGCGAGCAGCATCCTGTTCCATTTCTTGCATGGCGATTTCGGCAGCTTTTCCGAAGCCAACGATACCCGGCACATTGAGTGTGCCAGACCTCATGCCCCGCTCATGGCCGCCACCATCCATTTGGGCGGTCACTTTCACACGGGGATTTTTGCGGCTGACGTAAAGTGCGCCAACTCCTTTTGGGCCGTACATTTTGTGGCCAGTGAAGGCCATCAAGTGAACGCCCACTTCTCTCGGGTGTGTCTTGATTTTACCCACGGCTTGCGTGGCATCGCTGAAGAACAGCACGCCGTGTTTCTCGCAAATCTGGCCAATTTCTTTCATCGGCTGAATGACGCCGGTCTCGTTGTTGGCCCACATAACCGACACCAAAATCGTGCTTGGTTTGATGGCAGCTTCCAACTCGGCGAGGTCAATAAGTCCATCGTTTTTTACATCCAGGTAAGTAACCTCCGCACCGTGCTTTTCGAGCTTGTTGCAGGTATCGAGTACGGCTTTGTGCTCTGTTTTCACCGTAATAATATGGTTGCCCTTGCGGGAATACATTTCGTACACACCTTTGATGGCGAGGTTGTCGCTCTCCGTAGCACCAGATGTGAAGATGATTTCCTTCTCATCGGCATCGAGCAACTTGGCGATTTGCTCACGGGCATAGTCCACCGCCTCTTCTGCCTCCCAACCAAATGGGTGGTTTCGGCTGGCAGCGTTGCCGTGATGCTCAAAGAAATAGGGCACCATCGCTTCCACGACCCGTGGGTCGCAAGGGGTGGTGGCGTTGTTGTCGAGGTAGATTCTTCTGGCTGCCATAAATGGATTTTATGTTTATTTAGATTTAATCTAAGCGCAAATTTAACAGAAATCTATTGACATAGTTTTCTCTTTTGCTGGTTTTTTTTCCAAATGTGGAAAACATTTGCCACAATCCCCGCACCGCCTTTTTCAAAAAACAAAAGCCAGACCGAAATAAAATGCGGCCCAGCCATCCATATATTCACTAGCCATTCAGGCGACAAACTTGGTCATTAGCTCTCGCTGAACCGAAGACTCAATGCCCTTTATTCCATCGGCCGAACTTTGTTGCACTGTCTCCTCCTAAAATACTACTGAAATCAGACTCAAAAAACTGGTTTTACCCGTTCCTAAACCAAGACACGCCGCTGAAAAGACTTTTTCGAAATTACCCGGTCGCTGCCTTATTTTTGGAACATGAAACCAATGCTGGCTTCCATACTCATTTTTCTGTGCTGCCAAATCGGGCAGGCCCAGTTGCCGCAATACCATGCGCAGGTATTCGGCGCAGAGCAGGGCTTGGATGCCGGGGGCATTTCGCTGGTGTTCAAAGACCATCAGCAATTCTTGTGGGTCGTGTCGGACGATGTGGTGCAGCGCTTCGATGGCCGTAACGTATACAAATACAGCTTCGAAAAGACGGTGATGCAGGGGTTTTGCGACAGCGACAACCGCGTCTGGTTGTTGTCAGGGCAAAAAATCTGGCGCTCCATCGCCGACCGTTGGGGTTTCGAACAGACGCCGTTGGACACGGCGGTGATGGGCCAGCCCAGTGCCATTTTCCAGTTGGAAGGGAAACCTCTTTGCACCCTGACCAAGAAGGGGTATTTTGAGTGGAACGAAAAGTTGGGCAGGTTTCAACACTTGTCCACCCAACTGCCGCCGGCACTTTCCACCTTGCACTACAGCCGCTTTGATGTTTGCGGAACGACGGTTTTTTACCCTGAAAAGACTGCTTGATTGCCGCCGACTTGGCGACTGGCAGGGCAAGGTCGGTACCCACGCCCACCATTTTCTCGACTTTCTGCGCAATAACGCCCGACCTGGGGGTCATTTCCTATTACGACGGCCACTCGGTGTGGGTGGACTTCAGCAAGGGAACCACGACGCCGATTGACGCGGTGCGTTATGGCTTGAGCAAAGAAAGCCGACGCATGACCCTGATGGATGCGGTGCCGCTCGGCGACAGCATTTTCTTGGTCACCACGCGATACGGGGCATGCAGCTATGACCTCCGCAACGACCGCTTCACTCGCCACCGCATTTTTGCCGAAGGCAAACCCATCGGCTTGGAGGAGTCAATGGCACGGGTTTTTCAGGACGAATTGGGCACGTTTTGGGCACACAATTCCACCAACGTCATCGCCTTCAGTGATGTCCGCAATTCCATTGGCTTGCTTCGCAATTATTCGGATGACCCTGCTCAAAGTTGGAGCAACCGCATCATCGGCTTTACGGAAGATGCGGAGCAAAACATCTGGTTCGGCGGCTTCAATGGGTTCAACAAATTGGACACAAAAACCGGGCGTGTAGAAATGCACCCGCCCGAAGAAGATGCTACCGACCGCCTCAGCCACATCAGTGTGCGGGGAATGGCGTTCGACGGGCGGTACCTGATACTCGGCCCCACCTTGAAGGGCATGTGGCTGTACGACCCTCGCTCCGACCGCTTTCGAAGGCCCGTTTTCGCCACCGATTCCGTGCATGCGGCAATTGATCGGGAATTCGTGAGAGGCATCGTTCCACTGCGTGATGGCAATTTCTTCATATGTGCGAGGCACCACACTTACCTACTCGAAGGGAAGTCCTACCGCCTCGACTTCCTGGAATTTCCTGGCAGCACAGGCGAGATTCATGCTGCCTGTCAGGACTCGCTCGGTAGAATCTGGATTGGCAGCCAGCAAAGTATTATCGTGCTCGACGAGCAGTACCGATTCCTGTTCCGTCATGCGGTCGAAGGAGGCTCACTCGTCTCCATTTTTCAACGCTCGAAAGGTGAAATGCTCATCGGGACAAACAATGGGCTGCTGCGACTCTCACCTGCCTCCGCACACGGCACTTGGACGCAGGTAGATGGGCCAATTGACGGCCATGCCGTCAACACCATTTACCACGACCAACGCAACCGCTTTTGGTTCGGCACGGACGATGGACTCTTTCTGGCCGACCATCAACTGAGGGTGTTCAGGCGTTTCGATTTTGCCGACAATATCCAAAGCGAGTATTACTACCCTTTCTCCGTGCTGCGGGCGAGCAACGGACTGTTGTTCCTCGGCGGTCGGAACGGCATCAATTATTTTTACCCCGAAAACATCGAAATAGATGCCCGCCCCCTCGCCGTCACGGTGCAGACGCTGACCATCGGCGACAGCGTACAATGGAACCCCCGCCCTGGATTCGTTTTGAACCACCACCAAAACACCTTGCAATTCGGGGTGGTAGCGCCTTATTTCAACAATGCTGGCAAATTGCAGTACCGCTACCGATTGAGCGAAGATGGCGAGTGGTTTTCGACGGGCGGCAGCAATGTGATTCGGTTGGCAGGTCTGGCTCCGGGCAGTTATCGGCTCGAAGTGACTGCCAGCATTGCAGGGGCACAGTGGTATGCCGCACCGCCGTTGGAGTTTCGAATTCAACCTGCATTCTGGCAAACGACTGCTTTTATCATAGGGGCAGTGTTGGCAGGGCTTTTGGCGCTTTTCTTTTTTGTTCGCCATCGGGAAAAATGCTCCGAAAGCGCCAGCAGCAGTCGCTCGAACTGGAACGGCTCAAGACCACGGCGCTGCAATACGAACTGGAAGCTGCCGAAGCCAAGTTGCAGAGCCTGCGCCTGCAAATGAGTCCGCACTTTTTGTTCAATGCCCTGAACTCCATCCAGGAACTGATTCTGACGGGCAACAGCGACGGCGCGGCGATGTACCTGTCCAAGTTTTCCAAGCTCCTCCGCATGGTGCTGACGCACAGCGACCATGATATTGTGAGCCTTCGGGAAGAAATTGGGATGTTGAAACTGTACCTCGAACTGGAGTCCCTTCGCTTTTACGACACCTTTGAGTACAACATCGAGTGTGAGCCGGGCATTGACCAGGACGAGTACAAACTGCCCACGCTCCTCATCCAGCCCTTCGTGGAAAATGCCATTTGGCACGGGCTGCTGCACAAGGAAGGCCAGCGCCGCCTGCACATCCGTTTTGAAACGGACACCGAGGAAAACCTCGTCTGCACCGTTGAGGACAACGGCATTGGAAGGGAGGCCGCCCATAAAACCAACGGCAACGGGCGCCATGCTGGCAAAGGAATGAGCACTGGCATCGAGCGCCTGCAAGCCCTCAATAGTCGCCACCATCAGCAAAATGCACTGGAAATCATTGACTTGACGGCAGCAGATGGCACAGCGTCAGGAACCAAAGTGAGGATAAAGCAATTAGTTTGAAATCTTGGGGTTTGAAATCCTCAAACCCATCAAACTCCTCAAATCCATCAAACAATATCGACAATGTTCAAAGCCATCATCATAGACGACGAACCCCGTGCCTCTGGCATCCTGCAATTAATGATTGAGCGGTTCGTGCCGGAGATTGTGCGCACCTGGGTCTGCAACGACGCCCGGCAAGCAGCGCCCATGATCCACGAACTGAAACCCGACCTGGTGTTCCTCGACATTCGGATGCCGCACCTCGACGGCTTCGAGGTGTTGGAGAACATCCGGCACCGCCGCTTCAAGGTCATTTTTACCACGGCCTTCAGCGAGTACACCTTGCAGGCCATCCGTTTCAGCGCCTTCGACTACCTGCTCAAGCCTATTGACCCACAGGAACTTATCGCTGCCGTGCAGCGCTACCAAGCTAGCCTCGACGAGCTTTCGTTTCAGCCCGAACAATTGCGGAACGTGCTCAGCAACTTGCAGGCAAAAAGCCCCGACGAGTTCCGACTCGCCGTGCCCTCGAAGGATGGCGTCCATTTTTTCCTGCCAGCGGAAATCGTGCGGTTGGAGGCACTTGGCAGTTATACGCAACTACACCTGACCGGGGGGCGTCGCTTTTTGACCTCAAAGGGTTTGGGCGAATATGAAGAACTGCTTGCCCCGCATGGGTTTCTCCGCACCCACAAATCGCATATCGTCAACCGCCTGTTTGTTTCCTTCATTGACCACGAAGGCTTTCTCGTGCTGCGGGATAATACCCGGATTGAGGTGTCGAGGAGGAGAAAAGAAGAGGTGGTGCGTGCGATGTAGTACGTTTTTGTACCAACCAACGGTCGCTCCCAGTTTATTAACGGCGGCTCCTGCCGATAATAAACTATCGCTGGCCGCACAACAGGAAAACCAGCAAAGTCGCATCTCAATCCCACATCTTTGTATGGTCAAAAGAGACAGTAATCATCGATTAAATTAAAATGCCGAACAGATTTAAATAATTGGATATGGGTTATCGAAGCAAACGCTCCATCGGAGCGTAACTGTAGAACCTTTTTGCTCCACGGGGCCTAATAATAGGTTCCGTGGAACGCAAACGGACATTTATCCGGCATATCTACAAAGATTACCATAGCTTCGGGATACGGACTTGATGATTAAGCCCATATTGCCATAATTCACTTTAAAAACTAAATCAGGTTGCCCAATGAAAGCCATACAGCACCCGTGCTGTAGGCATTGCTATATCTCATTTCATACAATTCATAAATCAATTGCATTTTCCATGAAACAGATCATGACAGTCCTTTTATCGCTGCTGTTTTTCGAAGTGTCGCTTTCGGCACAAGTGGCACAGGAGCGGTGGGTCATCGCCACCTGCGGTGGACAGTCCGCATCGGGCAACATCAGCCTGAACTGGACGCTCGGCGAGCCGATGACCGAAACCTACAACGCATCGGGTTTGACCGTGAGCCAGGGCTTCCAGCAGGAGGCGCTGACCACCACGGGCATCCACGATGCCAGTCTCTTTTACGAAGTAACCGTTTTCCCGAACCCGACCTCCCAGGTACTCTACGTCACTGCCCCAGATGCCAACGGCCCACTGCTGGCGGAGCTTGTCGGGATGAACGGCACCGTGCTGTGGTCGCAACAATTGGCCCATCCCATTGAAAAATCGCCCATTCCGGTGGCAGCGCTTCCGGCAGCCACCTACTTCCTCGTGCTGAGGAACGACGATGGCAATTCCACAACTTTTAAAATTCAAAAATTCTAATCCGATGAAAAATTTACTTTTCCTCATTCTTTTCCTGTTTGGAAGCTTTACCCTTTTTTCACAATCCCCCCAAAGCTTTAAGTACCAGGGCGTAGCACGAAACGGCGCTTCCGTGGTCACTGGCAACGTTGGGCTGCAACTGACCATCCGCTCGAATGCCGCCGATGGGACGGCGGTTTACCGGGAACAGCATTTCCCAACGACGAGCAACACAGGTGTTTTTTCGGTGAATGTCGGGGAAGGAACCGCCATCACAGGCAATCTCCAAAATATTGACTGGGGCAATGGCACCTACTTCCTGCAAGCGGAACTTGACCCCAGCGGTGGAGCGAATTTCACCGACTTGGGTGCTTCGCAAATATTGAGTGTGCCCTTTGCGCTTTTTGCCGAAAAAGCGGGCTATGTGGAAGGCGACACCGATGGTGACCCTTCCAATGAAATCCAGCAGTTCAGCGTCAGCGGCAACCAGCTCACTCTTAGCAACGGCGGGAACACCGTCACGCTGCCAACCGGGTCTGGGACTACCTACTCCGCTGGCGCAGGTATCGGCATCACTGGGAACATCATCTCCAACATGGGCGACAGCGACAACTCCCCCACGAACGAGCTTCAGCAATTGAGCGTCAGCGGCAATCAGCTTTCCCTCAGTAATGGCAATTCCGTCACGCTGCCAACTGGGACGACCTACACCGCTGGCTCTGGAATTGGAATCGCAGGGAACATCATCACTGCAACGGACAACTCCGCCACCAATGAGCTTCAACTAGTTGAGCCTGAGCGGTAGCCAGATTTCCCTCAGCAATGGCGGTATCATCACCTTGCCAGACGCCTCTGCCACCAACGAGCTTCAACAATTGAGCGTCAGCGGCAACCAGCTTTCCCTCAGCAATGGCAACTCCGTCACCATGCCGACCGGCACAACTTACACCGCAGGGACTGGAATTGGCATCGCCGGGAACGTCATCAGCGCTTCCGACAATTCCGCCACGAATGAGCTTCAACAATTGAGCGTCAGCGGCAATCAGCTTTCTCTCAGCAACGGCAACTCCGTCACGCTGCCCACTGGGACGACCTACACTGCTGGCTCCGGCATCGGCATCGCAGGGAACGTTATCAGCGCATCTGACAACTCCGCCTCAAACGAGTTGCAACAATTGAGCGTCAGCGGCAACCAGCTTTCCCTCAGCAATGGCAACTCCGTCACATTGCCCACTGGCACGACTTACACCGCTGGCGCTGGAATCGGCATAACTGGCAACACCATCAACAACATGGGCGACACGGACGCTTCCAATGACCTGACAATCAGCAGCACGGCGGGTGGCGATGTGACGGGGGCATTTTCCAATTTGCAAATTGCCGCAGGCGTTGTGGGCAGTAATGAGCTTGCGTCGGGCAGTGTCACCGCTCCCAAAATTTCCGCTGCTGGCGCAACGGCTGGGCAGGTGCTGACCGTGGGTGGCGGTGGCTCGGTCAGTTGGTCCTCGGCACCACGGGTCAATATTTTGCAGGATGCAGATGCTAATACTAAAATCCAAGTGGAGGAAGCCCCCAACGAGGACATCATCCGTTTTGACCTCGGCGGCACGGAGAGCATGGTGCTGCGCAAAACGGCAGGAACTTCGCCTCGACTGGAACTTCCCAACGCCTTGGCAAACACATTTATCGGAGCAAACTCTGGTGCCGTCAACACCACCGGCTCCAACAACACCGGTATCGGCAAGGACGCATTGCCCGACAATATCGGAGGCACCAACAACTCGGCAGTTGGAGCATCTGCGATGCATTCCAACACAACTGGTGAAGACAACACCGCTGTCGGTGTAGCGGCATTGGCAACCAATACCATCGGGTATTACAATACGGCGGTCGGCTCGCTGGCGCTGTACAACACCACCAGCAGCAATAACACGGGCATTGGCTACCGCTCCATGTACGCCAACACGAGCGGCAACAACAATACGGCGACTGGCTTTGAATCATTGCGATTCAACACGACGGGCAGCAATAACGTATCCAACGGCTATCAAGCACTGCGGGCCAATATCACAGGCTTCAGCAATACGGCCATCGGCAACGAGGCTTTGAAATCCAACACATCCGGGAACGTCAACACGGCTACCGGAGCGAAGGCCCTACATTCCAACACCACTGGATACGGCAACACGGCAAACGGCAGCAACGCATTGTATTGGAATACTGTTGGAACAGAAAACACTGCTGTCGGCGGTGCGGCACTTTTTTTCAACACGACCGGCATTGACAATACCTCCATCGGTGCGCACAGCAACTGGAGGGCAACCAACCACGGGCGGCTACAACACCACTGGGTAACGCGGTGCCACACCATGTATTCCAATACCACTGGCAGCAAAACACGGCGATGGGATATTATGCAAGCCAATTCGACAACACGACCGGATTAGCAACGTTCCAACTACTGGAGCGAATGCGCCGTCAGGGGCAATGCCCTCAACCCCGCTCCAACCTGGTGGCAGTCGGCGATTCATCGCTCTACAAAAACTTGACGGGCAACTACAATACCGCCCTCGGCTCCAAAGCACTGCTGAACAGCACGAGCGGCAACGGCAACACGGCCAGCGGCTCTGAGGTGATGCTTGCCAACACCACTGGCAATGCCAATACCGCTTTCGGCAGGGTGGCCTTTCGGAAAACACCACTGGCTCCAACAACACCGTCGTTGGTTGGACGGCTGGCGATGGCGGCAGCGTCAACAACCAGTGCGTCGCCATCGGTGCAGCCTCGGACGTAGGAGGCCCAAACAGCTACGACAACGCCATCGCCATCGGGTACGACTGCAACACCGCCGCAAACAACTACGCCCGCATTGGCAATTCCTCCGTCGGCAGCATTGGCGGACAGGTGGGCTGGAGCAACTACTCCGATGGGCGCTTCAAGCGCAATGTGAAGGAAGACGTGGCTGGACTGGACTTCATCAAACGGCTGCGCCCGGTCACTTACCAGTGGGACATCCATGCGCTGAACAGGTTTCTGCCCGGCTCCGAGGACGACAAAACCGAATGGGCTGGCAAGTACGACATCGAGCAGGTCAAGTTTTCCGGCTTCATTGCCCAGGAAGTTGAGCAAGCCGCACAAGATGTCAACTATCAGTTCAGCGGGGTTGATAAACCACAAAACGAACATACGCCATACGCCCTGCGCTACGCTGATTTCGTTGTGCCGCTCGTGAAGGCAGTGCAAGAACAGCAGGCCATTATTGATGAAGGAAACAAGCGGATAGAAGCTTTGGAAGCAAGTAATGCGGCGCTTCAAACTCAATTGGCGAATATCGCCGCTGCGCTGCAAAGTGCGGGATTTCCTTTGGAGAAGTAAACAGCGTTTTTTGAAACAATAATTATAGCAAAAGCGGCCTTTCAGTTTGTACCTGAAGGGCCGCTATTTTTTTGAACAGTTTCGCAGTCAAGCATTTTCACTTACGAATTCCTTTCATTTCCTGCCCGCCCTGGTACAGTACCATCTCGTTCACTTTGCCATCGGGTGCTACCAGAAATTCAACTTGAGCGTCCACTACTTTCAGGAAAAACTTGGTCTCCGTTTCGGCAAAAATCTCGAATTCCGGCTGGCCGGTGGCCTGAGTGAAAAGCTGGTCGCCCTGTCTGCGGAAAGCCAAAGCAAAGCCCGGCATCAGTTCGTAACTACCGACGTAACGGTCGAGAATAGCAGCATCCACTTTCGTTTCCTTTTTGGGATCGGGCATTGGCTTGTCCGAGCGGATGCCAAATTCGTCCGTTCCAAATGGGGTGGCAATCACGGTGCCAACGCCCGTGACCTTGCCTTTCTTGTCCCGCTCAAATTGCAGCCTCGTGTCTGAATCATCGAAGAAGAATTTGTCCTTGGCATACGGATGGATGAGGTACTTGGTGCTGCCAGTTTTCTGCGAAAAAAGCTGTTTGCCTTCCAGGGTTACCATCCGAAATTTGTCCGGTTCAAATTCGTAATTGCCCACATAAGCCTTGAGTTCCGATTCGCTCAGTTCAATGGCCGTTGGCTTTGTCATCGGCTTGCCCAACACCGTGGTCACTATTTTGTAAGTCAATTCACTTGGGTCGGCAACGTTGCCATTGGCCAGGCAAATGACGTAGAGGTGCTGGTCTGGCACCCTAATGCCATTGGTAACAAATCCGTGGATTCCGCCGCTGTGGTAAATCAGGCGGTGGCCTTCGTAGTCAGTGAAGCCCCATCCAAAACCGTAATGCGTACCCTTGCCATTATTGAGTTTGGTGGCCGTCCAAGCCTTTTCCAGCAGCGATTTTTTTACCAGTTTTTCGGTATAGAGCGCTTCGTCCCATTTGCCCATATCTGCCACCGTTGACATCAGCGAGCCAGCGGCATACGGCAGGGTCATGCTTAGAAAGGGGCGTTTACCACATTGCCATCCCGACCGGCATAACCTGGAACCCGCCGAGGAACTATTTTGCTGGAAACATCATAATAACTGTCAGTCATGCCCAGTGGTTCAAAGATGTTTTTCTGCAAAAACTCAGCGTAGCTCATGCCACTTGCCTTCTCGATGACAGCACCTGCCAAGATGTAAGCGGAGTTGTTGTACTCCCAATTCTCCCCCGGCTCGAAGTCGAAAGGCTCGTTTTTGAAATGGTCAACCAGTTCCGTCACGGTCATGTCGGTGCGCCAAATCTTGGGGAAATCGTCCATTCCCGTGTAGCTTTTGATGCCGGAAGTATGGTTGAGCAATTGGGCAACGGAGATTTTGCGCCCACCGGTTGGATAGTCGGGCAGGTACTTCGTTAAGTCGTCGTCGAGGCTGACCTTGCCATCTTGCACCAGCATCAGCACGGCCACTGCGGTAAACTGCTTGGTGATGCTGCCCAGTCGGAGGATGTGGTTGGGCTGCATCTTCACGTCAAGTTCCATGTTGGCCATGCCGTATGCCCTTTCAAAAAGGACTTTCCCATCCTTTTGCACCCGCACCACGGCACCGGGCTGGTCAGGCTTGTAGGCTTCGGACATGATTTTGTCTATTTGCGCTTCCAGCGTTTGGGCTTGCACAAAGGCATTTCTTAATGCAAATAGCAGCAGTAAACAAAGGGTTTTTAAGTAAAATGCGGCTGGTTGATTTTTCATTTGAAGATATAATTTTGATGTAAAAAGGATAAATGAATAATTGGGCACGAAGTTAAAATCGCTTATTTTCGATTTGGTTATTTTTAGACGAGGGTTGCGATGTGTCGGATGATGCAGGTTTTTTTGCTACCACGTAGGCATAAATCTACTGCACAAAAAAATGCCCCAACTTTATGTACAACCACCAACCGCCCGCATCCTGTCTATCGTTTTTCAAATGTCAACAAACCGAACTGACAAAACGCATCGCAAAACTCCCTTGTTGGTACTACCTTTCCGGTTCCAACCAGCGATTATTGCAAGATTAATGGTATGCCTTGGAGGCCTGCTCGTCAGCTTCACCATATCGCCAAATGCAAGTTTCGAGGATTTGCTTTCCCAACTGTACCCCCAAGGGGGCAAACCAGTCACCCAACAGGTGCAAACCAATCACCAGTCACCAATCATTATGAACCACGATTACGACAAAGCCTGGCGGGAAATTGATTCCCTTGAACAGCAGGGCCTGCCCAAGACTGCCCTCGAAAAAACCGAGGTATTGCTGGGAATAGCCCGCAAGGAAAACGAACATGCACAAGTCGTAAAGGCCTTGATGTACCGAGGAAAGTACCAAAGCCAGCTTGAAGAGGAGGGCTTGGCCAAGGCCATCAACCGACTGAAAGAGGAGGCAGAAAAGCGGATTACCCCGTGAAGCCTATCCTCCAGTCCATGATGGCGGAGATGTTCAGCAATTACCTCGACCAAAACCTCTGGCGATTCCAGAACCGAACGACCACTGTCGAGTTCAAGCCGGAAGACTTCAAGACCTGGAGCATTGAGCAGTTGACCGTGGAATCGGCGAGGCTTTATCGGGCTTCCCTCACCGACCCCAAGCTCAAGACAACTGCCATTGGCGACTACAAAATCCTGCTGACCGAAGGCCGCAACGACGAGGGCCTCCGCCCCACCCTTTTCGACTTCCTGGCGCACCGTGCTATTGATTTTTTCATGAACGAACGCACCTACGTCACGCAGCCCGCCTACAAATTTTATATTGACGATGCCAAGGCGTTTGCGCCAGCGGCAGAGTTTGTAAACTGGAAAATCGCTACGCCAGACTCCAATTCCTGGAAATTGCAGACGCTGTTGCTGATGCAGGATTTGCTCAAATTCCGCCTGTCGGAGAAGATGAAACAATCGCCCTCGCTGCTCGATGCGGACTTGAAGCGACTGTCCTTCGTGCATTCCAACGCCGTGCTGGACACCAAGGACGCCGCCTATTTGGCTGCGCTCGAAAACTTGAAAAACCAATACAGTGGCAGCCAACCTGCTGCCGAAGTGCTGCACGCCATGGCCGTTTACTACCAGAACAAGGCGGCGGAATACAAGGCCCCGCCATTCGGCCAGCCAGACAATGACGAGCGGAAATGGTACTTGAAAAAAGCGCATGAGCTATGCTACGAGGCCATTCGCAGTTATTCCGGGAGCTTTGGGGCAAAGGCTTGCGAAGCGATGCGGGTACAGCTTGAGATGGTCTCCTTGACGTTGAACGTTGAACAGGTCAACCTGCCGAACCAGCCATTTTTGGCAAAAATTGACTACCACAACGCCAAGCAGGCTTGGTTGAAGGTCATTAGGATGGACGATAAAAGGCGGAAGGAAATTGAAAAACTGGATTCCGAAAACGACGCCCTGGAGCGCCTCCATGCTTACCTCAACAGCTTGCCAGCAGTTAAAACCACCACGGCCAATTTGCCTGATGACGGCGATTTCCGGGCGCACTCGGTGGAAGTAAAAATGGACGGGCTGCCGCTCGGCCAGTACATAGTCATGCTCTCCGACAACCAGTCGTTTCAGGGAGAAAAAACAAATGTTTCCTTCCTGAACATGCACGTCTCCAACTTCGGCTACTGGCAGCGGCAGGACGAGGGCGGCATCTCCAACGCCATCATTTTTAACCGTGAAAACGGCCAACCGCTCAAGGGAGTGAAGGTGGAAGTGATGGTGCAGAACTACAATCAACTTGGCAGGAAATACGAGTGGAAGCGAAAGCACCTGCTCGAAACCAACGCCGACGGCTTCATCACCGTCCCGACTGGCGGGCTGGATGACCGCAATTTCAAGTTCTTGATTTGCCAGGGAAAAGATACGCTTGACACGGGCGACAATTTTTACAAAAGCAATTATCGCAATCAACCCAGACCCTACCAGAAAACCCAGTTCTTTCTCGACCGGGCCATTTACCGTCCGGGGCAAACCGTTTATTTCAAGGGAATTGGCCTCCAGTTCGATGAAAAACGGATGCCCACCATCTTGAAAAAAGAAACCGTCAGGGTCGAGTTTTTGGACGCCAACTACCAGCCTGTTTCAACCCTCGAACTCCGCACCAACGAATACGGCACCTTCAGTGGGCAGTTCACAGCGCCTCGCACGGGCTTGTTGGGGCAAATGCAAATCCGCAGCAGCATAGGCGGACAATCACAGTATTTCCGGGTGGAAGAATACAAGCGGCCCAAGTTTGAGGTGAGCTTCGACCCCGTGAAGGGCAGCTACCGCCTGAACGACGAAGTCACGGTCCCCGGCAAAGCCATCGCCTATGCTGGCAACAATATTGACGGTGCAAATGTGAGTTGGCGGGTCGTGCGGGAGGTGCGCTTCCCGTGGTGGCCCTGGTGGTACGCCAAGTGGTTCCCCTTCCGAGGCGAGACCATGGAAATTGCCAACGGCACGGCACAAACCGATGCCGAAGGCAAGTTCAACATCAAGTTCACCGCCCTGCCCGACCGCAGCATTCCAAAGGACCAAAAACCGGAGTTCAGCTACACCGTTTACGCCGATGTGACCGACATCACGGGCGAGACGCAGAGCAGCGAGACTTATGTTTCCGTGGGGTACATCTCCATGAAAGTGGATGTGACTGCCAACGGCAGCCCACTCGACAATTCCAGCTTGAACATTGACAGTTTGAAGAAATTTGAATTGCTGACGCAAAACCTGAGCGGAGAGTTCGAGCCAGCCAAGGGAAATATCAAATTGGAACTGCTGCGCTCACCAAAACAGGTCTATCTCAACCGCTACTGGGAGCAGCCCGACCGCCGGGCCATGACGGAAGCGGAGTTCAAAAAAACATTCCCGCAGTTCGCCTGGACAAACGAAAACGAGCCGCAAAATTGGCCCGTGGAGCGGAGCATTTTGGAGGAAAGTTTTGACACCGAAAAGTCGAAGGAAGTCGTTTTGCCAAAAACAAAGCTAACAGCGGGCTGGTACGCCCTTACCCTCACCACGCAAGATAAGTTTGGGGAGAAAATCGAGGTGAAAAAATACTTCAGCGGCTACGATTTGGGTGAAAAAACCTTACCCGCACCGACGATTGGCTGGCATTTGTTGGCTTCGCAATCGGGCAAGAACGCCAACAAATTTGAGCCGGGAGAAACTGCAGCACTTTGGTTCGGAAGCACCGAAAAAAACCTGCCTGTGCTACTCGAAATTGACCGGGACGGCAAGACGCTTTCCCGCAAATGGCTCTCGGTGAAAGGCATGCAATCCGAATTGTTCAAGGTCGCCGAAGAACACCGTGGCAACGTCAGCTACCACTACTCCTGGGCGATGCACAACCGCTCCACCAATGGCGATGGCAGCATCAATGTACCTTGGAACAACAAGGACCTGACCATCGAATACGGCACTTTCCGTGACAAAGCTGTTGCCCGGCCAAAAGAGGAATGGGTCATCAAAATAAAAGGCCCGAAAGGCGAAAAAATCGCTGCTGAGATGGTTGCTGGCATGTATGATGCCTCGCTAGATGCTTTTGCCGCCAACAGTTGGGGCATGAACGTTTGGCCATCTACTTGGTCACGCATCAATTATGGAAGCCCTGGTTTTCAGATGGTTCAGGGAAATTGGCTTCACTATCCGAACATCATTTCGCCAGAAGGTGATTATCGGCAGTACCGAAGTTTGAACTGGTTCAACTGGGGGATGATGAATACCAATACCTTTCCTTGAGGGAGGCATGTTGGAATAAACGCAATGGGAAGAGTACGGAAAGAAGAAGCTATGATGGATGCGGCTCCTGCCCCAATGGCCAAATCGGCGACGCCAACACTGAATGCTCAAACGGATTCTGTGGTGTATTTGATGCAGAAGAGGCTGCCCAAGGAGGAGACGGCAAAGGCCCAAAACCTCCTAAACCCGCTACCGACCTCTCCCAAGTCAAAGTGCGCACGAACCTGAACGAAACCGTCTTTTTTTACCCAAATCTGATGACGGATGCCGAGGGCAATGTGGTCATCAAGTTCACGATGAACGAGGCGCTGACGAGGTGGAAGTTCCTCGGCTTGGCCACCACGACCGACCTGCAAATCGGCGCTACGAGCAAGGAAATCGTGACTCAAAAAGACTTGATGGTGGTGCCAAACTCGCCAAGGTTTTTCAGGGAGTACGACGAAATTGAGTTCACGGCCAAAGTAGTGAACCTGAGCAAGTTACCCTTGAACGGCGAATTCAAGTTGGAACTGAAAAATGCGCTGACAGGCGAGGATGTTTTCCCACTCAACGGCACGAACCCAGCGATGGCGATTTTGCTTGCCCCGCAACGGTTGACTGACCTGAAACCCGGCGAGTCCCGCCGCTTGGCTTGGCGCTTCAAAGTGCCGGACGTGGCGGATGTGCCTGTGATTGAGCACACGGTGATTGCCACTGCTGGCGAGTTTTCGGATGCCGAGCGCAGTGCTGCGCCCGTGCTTTCCAACCGGATGCTGGTGACGGAGACGCTGCCGCTGCCCGTTCGTGGTGGTCAGACAAAGAATTTCACACTAAATTCTTTGAAAACAAACAATTCGAACACGCTGCGCCACCAGGGCTTGACATTGGAGTTTACACAAAACCCCGCATGGTACGCCGTGCAGGCATTGCCCTACTTGATGGAGTACCCCTACGAGTGCAACGAACAGATTTTCAGCCGCTACTACGCCAACAGCTTGGCCACAAGCGTCGCCAATTCGCACCCAAAAATCAAGGCGGTGTTTGACCGCTGGCGCAATTACGAGCCAGATGCGTTGAAGAGCAACCTGAGCAAGAATCAGGAGCTGAAAACCGCATTTTGGAAGAAACACCGTGGGTGCTGCAAGCCCAAAGTGAGGAGCAGCAGAAGCAAAACATTGCATTGCTGTTCGACCTGAATCGCATGGCCTATGAGCAAGAAGCCGCATTGAAGAAACTTCAAGACCGCCAAATGGCCAACGGCGGCTGGGGCTGGTTCCCCGGCGACCGGGACAATTGGTACATCACGCAGTACATGGCCGAAGGACTTGGACACCTGCAAAGGCTTGGTGTTCAAGACCTTACAAGCAATGAGGCTTCCCGCCAGATGGTCGAAAAAGCGGTGCGCTACTGCGATGACCGGATGGTGGAGCAATACGAACGACTGGAATATTTGGTGAAAAAAGGCGAAGCCAAATGGGAGGACGATCACTTGGATTATATGGCTACCCATTACTTATACATGCGGTCATTTTTCATGGAAAACAAGTCGGCGCAAACTGGTCAAGGCAATTTTTCAACGAAGCAGGCGATTGCCTTGGAAGGCAAAATTGCCACCGTCCATGCCTACTTCCTCGGCCAAGTGGACAAGTATTGGCTGAACAAAGGCATCTACACCGAGGGCATGTTGGCACTGGCTGCAGACCGCAACGGCAAGACGGCCACAGCACAGAAAATCGTAAAGTCGCTGAAAGAGCGCTCTTTGAACAACGAAGAACTGGGCATGTACTGGAAGTACCCGACCGGCTGGTGGTGGTACCAAGCTCCCATCGAGTCGCAGGCGTTGCTGATTGAAGTGTTCAACGACATAGCCAACGACAAGCAAGCCGTGGACGACCTGAAGGTTTGGCTGCTGAAAAACAAGCAGACGACCCATTGGAAAACAACCAAGGCCACCGCTTCGGCAGTGTACGCCCTGCTCTCCAGCGGAGACAATTGGCTGCTGGACGACCAACCGTTGGTCATCAACTTCGGTAGCCCAACAGCACCGCAGCCAATCGCATGGGTCAAGCCCATCCAGGATGCCCAAAAAGGCGCAGAGGCCGGCACTGGCTACTTCAAAGTACGCTACGATGGCAAGGACGTCACCGCTGGCATGGCCAACCTGACCGTCAGCAACCCGAACAAGGTCGTGGCTTGGGGTGCTATGTACTGGCAGTATTTTGAGCAATTGGACAAAATCAAGACCTTCGAGGAGACGCCGCTGACCATCAAAAAGCAACTTTTCTTGGTTGAAAACTCAGCGACGGGCGAGGTGCTGAAACCCATTGCCGAAGGCGCAAAACTGAAAGTCGGCGACAAGGTGAAGGTGCGCATCGAACTACGTGTGGATCGGGACATGGAGTACGTCCACATGAAGGACATGCGGGCCAGCAGCTTCGAGCCGATGAACGTCCTGAGCAGCTACAAATGGCAGGGCGGCCTCGGCTACTACGAAAGTACCCGTGATGCCGCCACGAACTTCTTTTTCTCGTGGTTGCCCAAGGGCACACACGTGTTCGAGTACCCGCTGCGGGTGACGTACAACGGCGATTTTTCCAATGGAATCACCACCATCCAGTGCATGTATGCGCCAGAGTTCACGAGCCATTCGGCGGGGATTCGAGTGAAAGTTGATTGAGTTATTGGGTTATTGAGTTATTGGGGTTTTCAAAATCACCCAATAACTCAATATCCCAATAACTACTTTTGCGGGATGAAAATATTTGACAAAAAAATCATCCTGGCTTCGAAGTCGCCACGTCGGAGCCAGTTGTTGGAGCAGGCGGGATTTCGGTTTGAAGTGAGAAACAAGGAGGTAGAGGAAGATTTTCCTTCGGAAATGCCTGCCGATGAGGTGGCGTCTTACCTTGCGGAAAAGAAAGCGATGGCTTGTGCCGAGTTCCTGCAAAGCGACGATGAAATTTTGATGTCGGCGGACTCAGTCGTGATTTTGGATGAAAAAATATACGGCAAACCCGTTGACTTCGACGATGCCGTACAGATTTTGACAGAGCTTTCGGGCAGGGTGCATCGGGTGATTACAGGCGTTTGTTTGTTATCCAAAACAAAAAAGCGGGTGTTTTCGGAAGTGGCGCATGTTCATTTCCAACCGCTTTCGGAGGCGGAAATCCGTTACTACATCGAAACCTACCAACCCTACGACAAGGCCGGGGCGTACGCCGTGCAGGAGTGGATTGGGCTGTGCAAAGTCTCCAAGATTGAAGGCACTTTTACCAATATCATGGGGCTTCCGATGGAGTCGGTGTTTCGTGAGTTGGAAGAGTTTTGAAATTGGGTTATTGGGTTATTTAGTTATTGAACATGGAAATTGCACAAACCAAATTAATTGAAAGTCGAGAGGACGTATCCCACCTCGTCCGCTCGTTTTACACCAAAATAAGACAGGACGAAATGCTCGGCCCCATCTTCAACGAGGCCATCCACGACTGGGAACCCCACTTGGAAAAGTTGACCGATTTCTGGGAGGGCAATCTGTTTTTCTTCGTGAAAACCAATTACAGTGGCGACCCCAAGATTGCGCACAACGAGTTGGACATGAAGATGCACAACACATTGACCATGAACCACTTCGGTCACTGGATAAACCTTTGGTTGGAGACAATTGATGAGCATTTTCAGGGTGAGACGGCAGAGCGGGCAAAGATGATTGCGAGGAAAATGGCTTCCTTTCTGTTCCTGAAAATCGTCGAGCATCGGGCTTTGTAGCCGCCAAACTTGTTTGGCTGGCTCGCTTCTGAACTGCATTTTTGAGCCAGCCAAACAAGTTTGGCGGCTACATATACCCCTGCAATTTGTACATCACGCAGCCCACCCATTCCTTGATGAGCATTTCCCAAAAATAAAAGCCTGCCCTATCTGGAATGATGCTGTTTTCTGGTGCCCATCGGTCCTTTTCCGTCACAAAATCAACGCTGAATGGGGTGGATTTCACGCCTGCTTTTTCGTAGCAGCCGATGGAGCGCCGCATGTGCCAGGCCGAAGTGATGAGCAGGCACTTGGCATTTGGGAACTGTTCTTCCAGGATTTTTTTGGTAAAAATGGCGTTCTCCCAGGTGTTGCGTGACTTGCCTTCCACGATGATGTCCGCCTCTGGCACACCAATTCTAATCAAGAAATCACGCATGTTTTCTGCTTCGCTGGGGTTCTTTTGAAGCAGGTCACCGGAGCCGCCAGTGAGCAGCAGCTTTTTTACTTTCCCGGTTTTGTAAAGCTCGTAGGCATTCAGGAAACGGTTGGCACGACTGCTGAAATTTTGGCGGTCGTGGTTGGGGCGAATTTGGCTGTTGGAGTACCCGCCAAGCAGGATGCCGATGTCGTAGGGCTGCTGGATTTGGTCGGCGGTGAGGGTTTTCAGCTCCCAGGCTTTTGCAAACTGATTGAAAATCAAGCGGTTGGTAAAAAACAGGAACAGAATCGTCGCCCCAACAAGTGCCTTTTTTTTTCGTGTTGGGCGCTTGGTAAAAAGGGCAAAAAGCATAAGCCCAATAACCCAGTTGATGGGTTGAAGGAAAATGAAAAGGATTTTTGAAAGTACAAAAAACATGGCCCGTTGGTTGAATTTATGTTGTGCTGGCAAAGGAACGCCCAAAGACTGGGATTGTCCTAGAAACGGCAAATTTTGGTAAAGTCTGCCAGAAAATCTGAAAAACCTGTCTAATTTTGGCCATCACATTCCAGCCTGTCATCGCTTTTGCGAGCACCCATTTCCACAGCCAAATTTTCTAAATTGAAAAAACAAGCATGAAAAAATCGTTTGCCCTCTTCGCATTACTGCTCTCATTCGCTATCGCCTTTGCGCAGCCCGCAAACGACGATTGCTCGGGCTTGATTGACCTCGGCATCGCGCCAATCTGCCCCGTGCTGGACACGTTCAACAACGTGAACGCCTCACAATCTGTCGTTTTTACTTCCCCAACCGACAATATTCCAAGCTGTTTCACGGGCGGCACCATAGACCGTGACGTATGGTTCATGTTCACCGTGCCACCCGATGGCAGCGTGGTGGATTTTACCATTTCCATTATGGGCGTTGACGGGCCGAACGGGAGCATCCTCCAACCACAAGTGGCCGTGTACCGGGGCGATTGCGAGTTGGATGGCTTGCAAGAGTTGAACTGCGCAACTTCGGCGCTTGGCAGCAACGATGTCAAAATTGACCTACTTGGTCTGACGCCGGGCCTGCCCTATTTCCTCCGAGTGAGCGATTGGTCGGCTTCGGCTTCCCCGAATTGGGGCGATTTTGTGTTTTGCATCGCCGAGTACGTGCCAGTTTTCAACATTGGCGATGAACCTTTCACGGCGGCCTGCGCTGGCACTTTGTACGATTCAGGTGGCCCAGCGGGCGATTATTCAAATAGCGAGAACTACACTTTCACGGTTTGTCCCCAAGATTTTACCCAATGTATATTTGTTGACGTTCAAAATTTTTCCACCGAGTTTAACTTTGACTACCTCAATATTTTCATCGGCGACGACACCAACGACCCCATGCTGACAAGTTTGGACGGCTTTGGCTCAAATGTTCAATTGCAGATTTATGGTCAATGTGTCACCTTTCAGTTCACCTCCGACGGCTCATTCACAGACGCTGGCTTCGAACTGACTTGGCAATGTTCGCCCGACACCTGCACCGTGCCCCCGCCCAGCACCTGCGACAACCCAACCGTTATCCCCTCGCTACCCTACGCTTCCATTGACTTGACCACTTGCAACGCCGCAAATGCCGTCAACTCAAGCCCTTGCGCCAACGACGACTGGCTGCAAGGCGAAGACGTGATTTTCACTTACACTTCGCCGGGCGACGAGTGCATCGCCGTGAACCTGACTGGCACGAACAACGCAACCGCAGTCGGCATTTTCGACGACTGTCCCAATACGGCCAGCCAATGCATTGCCGTGGCTGGCGGCGGTTCTGGTCAAGCCAACCCAACCATAAATGCTGCATTCCTAGAATTGCCAGGCACGTATTATATCGTAGTGGACAATGAAAATTCCTGCACCCCATTCAATATTGAAGTGACGCAGGTGACATGCCCAGTGGTGCTGCCCTCGGCTGCCAATTGCGAAGATGCCATCACGCTGAATGGTTGCGGGGAACTTCCGGCCATTGTCAGTGTGGCACCCGGCCAAGGCGACCCCAACGTGATTCAAGACGGCGTGAACGAAGGCTGTTGGGGCTTTTTCAACCCGAATTTTACTTGGTTCTTTTTCCAAGCGCAGGAGGACGGAAACTTTGCTTTCGTGATGGAGGCGACCAATCCCGCAGAAGCTTCTGACATAGATTTTCAAGTTTGGGGGCCAATTACCGATATAACTGAGTTGTGCAGCTATGCCTACGAAAACCAGCCTATCCGTAGCTCTTATGCAGCTGGGGCCGACCCAACTGGCCTGGCAGATATTCACCCCATCACCAACTTGCCAGTGACGGACGTTTGCGAAACTGCCGTTGGCGACGATTTTGTTTCAACCATCCAAGTGCAAACCGGTGAGTTTTATGTGGTTTTGGTAAATGATTGGGGCGGCCAAATCTCAAGCGGCGCAGTCTCCATTGACTTCGGGAACACGACGCCTGGCGTGCTTGACAATTTAGGGGCAAACTTCATGGTCACACAGGACACAGCCATTTGCCCCGGCGAATCCGCTCAGTTATTGGCATCGGGTGGTGAGGTTTACCAATGGTTTCCCGCTACTGGCTTGAGCTGTGTTTATTGCCCAAACCCCGTCGCAACTGTTTCACAATCAACGGTTTACCAAGTCGCCATCAACAGCCTTTGCAATGCGGATACGCTAGAAGTGCAGGTCGGGCTGTTGCAAGTGGACGCTGGGCCGGACATCACCGTTTGTTTGAACGAAGATGTGCAAATCGTTGCTGGCGCAAATTTCGCCAATGTGTCCTACTCGTGGAATGCCCCTCCGGGTTTCCTAAGCTGCACCGACTGCCCCGACCCGATTGTGACGGCCGTTCAAGCGGGCACTTTCAATTTGTCGGTGACGGTCACTGGCCCTACCTGTTCATTCAGCGATGCCATGACGCTCGTTGTGCTTCCAACTGCTGCTCCAAACTACCAAATCAGCGGTGACCAGAGCATTTGCTTTGGGGAAACGGTGAACCTTGGTGGGACTGCCACACCAGGCGTTGTTTACGATTGGACATCTGACCCTGGGGGCTTTGTTTCCTCCCAATCCAATCCAGCCGTAACACCCACAGCGACAACGACTTATTACCTCCAAACAACGAATGGCGTTTGCCCAATATCATCCTTTGACAGCGTGACGGTTACGGTTTCGGCTTTGCCAGTTATCAATATTGCCAACGACACGCTTATTTGCCAAGGGCAAACAGTCACGCTTGGAAGTACTGTCGTGGAGCCAAGCGTCAGCTACCAATGGACACCAACAACTGGCTTGGACAACGCCAACGCCCCAACCCATTGGCCACGCCAACCCAAACTACCAGCTACACGTTGACTGCCAATCGGTTGGGCTGTGCAGCGCAAGAAACGGTGACAGTTACAGTCACGCCGATAGCAATTGACATATTGTCGTTAGACACCATTCCAATTTGTAAAGGCGTAAGCGTACCCTTGACCGCCACGGCCATTCCAATCGGAACCACCATCACTTGGACGCCCAACAACGGGTCGCTGAATACCACAACAGGTCCAAATGTGGTGGCCACACCTCAAACAGCTACCTCCTACGTGGCAAGCGTGAGCACGGCAGGTTGTGTCCGTTTCGATACGGTTTACATCGGCGTTGATTCTTTGCCTTGGAACATGCTCATCTTGCCAGCGGATACCGTGATTTGTCTTGGGGAAAAGGTGCTTTTGACTTCTCTGGTTTATGAGCCTGGCGATTTTGGACAAATTGAGTTTCTTTGGACACCGTCATTCGGGCAATTGACACCAGATTCTTTTTACAACATGGTAGTGCAGCCCGTGGAAACGACCACTTATTACCGCACGGCGACGAACGGGTTTTGTTCGGCAACAGATTCTGCGACGGTCACGGTAATTTCTGTCACTTCAATGGAAATTACGCCAGACCAACCAGTGATTTGTCAAGGAGACACGGTACAATTGACTGCAACATCGCCAGTTCCGTTGGAATATAGTTGGGAACCGACCGACGGACTCAGCTGTACGGACTGTCCAAATCCAGTTGCAAGTCCCTCGCAATCAATAACTTACATGGTAACGGGCGAATATCAGGGATGTCCGATAGGTGGGTCAGTCTCAGTGGAAGTGGTTGTCCCGCCGTCCATCAATCCAGTGCAAGAGCCACTGTGCCCAGGTAGTTCAACGGGGTTGAACCTTGCTGCTAATGGCAATTGGAGCTATGTATGGACTTCACCAGACGACCCCAATTTCAATAGCACGGAGCCAAACCCAATCGTTTCGCCTAACCAAACCACGAACTATGTGGTGACAGTTGACAATGGCGTTTGCCCTCCCGAAACCTTTGAAATGACGCTATTCGTCAGTGACAATCCGATGCTCAACCTAAGCCCCGATACAATTTTGTGCAGCGTGAACTCGATTCAGTTGTCGGCTTACGCAGGAGAACCGGGAGGCACTTATACTTGGTCAACTGGTGTAACTGGGCCTAACCCAACCGTGAACCTATTGCTTGGGGTCAACAACTTTTCTGTTGTTTACACAAATAGCTGCGGCGACTCATTGACGGGAACAGTGATAGTGGAACTGGCTCCAGGCATTGATGTGGAAATATTGCCGACAGATACCAATACTTATTACCAAGGAACGGTCTTGAATCTCAGTACGACGACCACGCAGCCCGCCGTGAGCTATCAATGGTCAAACGGCAGCACCACGGACACTACCAATTTTGTAATGTTGAACCTTCCCAGTGAGGCCATTTTTGTTACCGTCACCGATGATTTAGGCTGCACTGATGTTGACAGCCTTACTTTTTCGGTGCTTGAATCAATGTTCGCCATTCCAAATGCCTTTTCGCCAAATGGCGACAGCAAAAATGACCGGTTCAAAGTTGTTATTCTTGGCGAAAACGTAGAGGTGGTTTCGATGAGCATCTGGAACAGGTGGGGGCAGTTGGTTTTTGAAGAGAAAAACAGCAACGAAGGTTGGGACGGCCTCCAAAAAGGCGAACCCGCTGCATCGGACGTGTATGTTTTCAGAGCGGTGATAACACGTCCAGATGGAACCCGCTCGGTCAAATCTGGTGACATGACCTTGCTCAGGTGACGACATAAAAGTAGTTTAGCAAGATGTGCAAACAGTTCGCTTGTAACCAAGCGGGGTGTTTGCACACTGCTTTTCCTAATTATATCAAGTTATTCTCAACTTCAAGGTTATCTCAATTTTGAATTAGCCACCCATTTCATACTTCACATTTCGAAAGTGAAAGAATCAGCCAATTTTTTTGAATTTCAAAAAACATTCGCTTAAAAAGGACAAAATCGCTTATTCGCAAAATTATATTCCATAAACTACCAATTTGGTCTCTTTATCTTAGGATTTCTTCCATTATAATCACATTCAGGTTTATCACTATGGCATGAAGCTTGCCTGATAGAATTACCTTCCTTTACACAACATCCACTATTCCTTTTACAAAAACTTAAACTATGAAAAGGCTTCTAGTAGCCCTCCTTCTCTGTGGGGCACTCACAAACACCCTTATCCTTTCCGCACAATCCTCCACTACCACCCTCAGCAGATTTACAGTTAGTACCGGCGTTGGTTTGTTTCCAACCTATTACAGAGCAGGTGAACATTCCGGAATGTTTCCACTTTCTTTCAAAGTAAGCGTAGATGTTTCGAAGCATTTCAGGCTTGGAACTTTCTTTGGCTACTCTTCTACTACCGCTCGACCAAACATTTTTACAGAAGGCGATAACTCGTATATTACCAACAAGACCAAAGTTTTTGGTTTGCGAGCCGAGATGACAAAGGAATTCTCAGACAGGGTTCAAGGTTACGGCGGTAGCATGATAGGCTACCATCATGCCGATGTCAAGGAGTTCAATAGGGACACAAAGGCGCTTGTAATCAGGGCTACAGATGCCCCAACGCCTTTCAACCCTAACGAGAAAAAGGAAAATTGATTTATGCTGCATTCATGGGAGCAACCGTGAAGGTTGCACGGAGAGTAAATCTCTATGGCGAAATTGGATATGGTATTTCAATCGCCAATATCGGTGTTACAGTTAGAATTTGAAGTTGAGAATTTTGAACAAAAAACAAACGGGGCTCCTGGGATTCACTTTCCAGGGGCTTTTTTTGTGGCTACCCAACCAAACCAGCACAATTTGCGTCCATATTTGTGAACACTATTGGATTTAAAAACATTGGAACAAAGTAAGAACGCCTCCACCCAAAGGTTAGACAAAAACATTCACGAGACAAACAGGTCAAGTTTTTTAAATTTTCTACCCACTTGACTATCATTTTAATTTTTCATACTTTTACCCAATATAAATAAAGGAAGTCTTATGAAAACCAGAATGTCTTTCCTTCTTCTCCCACTCCTACTTACAGTTGCACCTTCTCAAGCGCAACATGCTGAAAAAACGCTCGTCAAATCCTTCAACCTTAACGGCCAAACGGCCATTTTCCTGGACCTCGACGGCGTAGTGAATGTGACTACCTGGAACGAACCACAAATGCGAATCCAGATGACAATCACCCTGCAAAATGGCAGTGAAACCATGCTTAAATCGCTTGTTACCGCTGGACGCTACAACCTGAACACCAAGGAGGAAAATGGCGCTTTCAGCATAGTAGCGCCTAGCCTTGACCGTCAAATAAAACTGGGAGGCGGCCAATTGCTTGGCGAGCAAATCACCTACGAGGTATTCGCCCCGAAGGAAGTTAGCATTTCCACCCGCAACACAGAAGCAACCGGCATGGTCGAAAAATCTGTTTCTTCCTATTGATCCCAAAATAAAACAAAATCAAGGGTACAGCGTTTTTAGGGCGTTGTACCCTTTTTTATGGGGCTAATCTTCATGGGTTTTACAAACAATTGATTATCAATGAAATACAAGCAAATATTGTTTTTCGTGTTCACCATGTCCTTTGCTTTGTCCAGTTATGGCCAGCTTGAAAAAACTATTCACCAGACTTTTGACGTGAACGAAAAGGCAACTGTCCAGCTTGACCTTTACGGCGAGTACACGCTGGTGCCTTGGGCAGGCAACAATATCTTGGTGGAAACAAAAATCCAACTTTACAACAGTTCGGCTTCCATTTTGAAGCATTTCATTGAAAAAGACCAACGCTACCTAATTGAAGCAGACACTTCCGCAGGCCATTCGTTAAAGCTGTTCAGCCACGACAAAAAGCGCTCAACGCTGCGTACCAAATCTGGTGCTGAAAGCACCGAAATCATAGAAACCCGGATTTTTGTGCCAGAAAACTACGCCATTCGTGATGATAAAACGCTGGTATTGGAGGCATCAAAAAATTGACACCTAACAACACCGCCGACAACCTCGCCAGCAAGGAAAGTTTTTTCATTTTCATAATATCTCCTCACCTTTGACGCACCATGCGTCAAACCATTGAATTCAAATTATCGCCAGCAGAGGCAGACAACGAGCAAGCCATCCGCAGGAGGGCCGCCGACATCTGCCAACTCAAGCCCACCGCCATTGATGAGGTGGTAGTGCTTCGCAAATCCATTGATGCCAGGGGCAGCAAACCTCTTGTTTTACTCAAGGTAGAAGTTTTTTCTGGTGAAAAACAGCAGGCCGAACCTGCATTGCTGGACAGTCTAAAAAACGTGGCAGAAGCTAAAGAAGTCATCATCATTGGGGCTGGCCCAACGGGCTATTTTGCTGCATTGGAACTGATTGAACTAGGTTTGAAGCCTGTCGTATTTGACCGGGGAAAGGACGTGCGCAGCCGCCGTCGTGACCTGCGGGCCATCCAACAATTCGGCATTGTCAACCCAAACTCGAACTACTGTTTCGGGGAGGGCGGTGCAGGTACGTATTCCGACGGCAAACTCTACACCCGCTCGCACAAACGGGGCGATATTTACAAAGCGCTAAAGTTATTTGTGGAGCATGGCGCATCGGCTGATATTTTGGTGGAAGCGCGTCCGCACATCGGCTCCAACAAACTCCCCCAAATCGTTTCCAATATCCGTGAGACTATTTTGCACCACGGTGGAGAGGTGCATTTTGATTCCCTGTTGACGGATTTTGTGCTTGAAAACAACCAAATCAAGGGTGTAATAATCAATGAAAGCTTGGAGCGTTTGGCATCGGTGGTCATTTTGGCAACCGGCCATTCGGCGAGGGACGTGTACGCACTTTTGCACAAAAAAAACATCCATATCGAGGCCAAACCTTTCGCCTTGGGAGTTCGTGTCGAGCACCCACAATCGTTGATTGACAAAATCCAGTACGGCCAGGAGCAGCGGGACGAGCATTTGCCAGCGTCTAGCTACCGGCTCGCTTGTCAGGTTGGCCAGCGAGGGGTGTTTTCGTTTTGCATGTGCCCTGGAGGATTAGTAGTTCCGGCAGCAACGGCCCCTGGTGAAATCGTGGTGAACGGCATGTCCATGTCCCGCAGGGATTCTCCGTACGCAAACTCAGGCACGGTGGTACAGGTCGAGCAGGAAGACCTTGGGGAGTATGCAAGCCACGGGGTCTTTTCTTCCCTCGAATTTCAAAAGTCGGTCGAGCAGACCATGTTCAAGGCAGGCACAGGCGGCCAGCAGGCACCCGCACAACGCATGACGGATTTCGTTGCTGGCAAAACATCGGCATCGTTGCCTGGAAGTTCTTACATACCTGGGTTGTTCGAGGCACCACTTCATGAACTGCTGCCCCCATTTATTTATGAAAAACTCAAAAAAGGAATGGCAGAATTTGGCCGAAAGATGAGGGGCTATTTCACCGCTGAAGCCAACGTGATTGCCACGGAGAGCCGAACCAGTTCCCCCGTCAAAATCCCAAGAAACAAAGAAACCTACATGCACGTAGAAGTCGAGGGTTTGTTCCCCGCAGGCGAAGGCGCTGGCTATGCTGGCGGCATCATTTCAGCGGCGATGGATGGCCAGAATGTGGCCCGTGCCGTGAAAGTCTTTATCTCTAAATGAGCTTGGAGCAAATACCAATTTTTCAAACACAAGCATCACACCATGTCGAAGCGCAAAATTCAACCACAAAAACAGGCAAAACCAACCAAGCCAGTAACCGTAAAAACCGTGGCAGTCGTGCCAGAACTTTTCTCCAAGCGCACCAAGCTGCTCCTTGCAAGCTGTATGGCAGTGTTGGCCATGTTGGTTTACAGCCCCAGCTACAATTATGGGTTCGTTTACGACGACGATGCGGTGGTCACTGAGAATAAATTCGTGCAGCAGGGTGTAGGTGGCCTTGGCAAAATCTGGACGACGAGCTATTTTCAGGGTTACGATGAAACCATGAACGCACGTGCCTACCGCCCAATCCCACTGACCACGCTTGCGCTGGAATACAACGTTTGGGGACTAAATTCTACCGTCAACCATATTTTCAACCTCCTCTTTTACGGCTTGGTTGGCTTTTTTACCTTTTTGTTTTTGTCAAAATTGCTACGCAGTTTCCATCCTGCCATCCCAATAATTGCCACCTTGCTGTTCGTGCTTCACCCCATCCACCTCGAAGTAGTGGCAAACATCAAGAGCAGGGACACCATGTTGGGCTTCCTGACTTTCGCCATTGCTGCCTGGTTGCTTCTTATTCATTTTGACACAAAAAAGGTGCTTCCGCTGGTATTTTCCATCGTTTTTTACAGCATCGGCTTGTTCTCAAAGGAAGAGGTATTGACGACAGTTGCGCTGATACCTTTCATGCTTTGGTTCTTTAGAGATGAGAAATTAGGGCGAGTTTTCCTAACCACCCTACCCTATTTTGCGGCTGCAATCCTATACCTTTTTATTAGGTCAAACATTTTAGGTGGCTTGAACGAAGGCGTGGAGCTGACCGAACTTGACAATTCCCTCTTGGCCTGCAACGGTTTTGACGAGCGCACCGCATCGGGGGTTTTGGTTTTGGGCAAATACCTGTTGATGACCTTGTTTCCCCATCCCCTCATCAGCGATTACTCGTTCAGCACCTTGCCTATCGTCAACTGGAACGATTGGCGGGTGTACCTTGCCTTGCTTGGCAACCTCGGCCTCCTGGCCTTGCTTTTTCATGGTTTTTTGAAGAAAAAACTTTACAGCTATGGCGCACTGCATTACTTCATCACGCTTTCGATGTTCACCAGCATCGTGGTGACGAACGTTAGCGCCTACAACGACCGCTTTTTGTTCACGCCCGTGCTTGGCATTTGCCTGATTTTGGCTTGGGGTATTTCACTTTTGATAAAAAAACCAGCCGAGGAAAATGGCAATGGAGCAGTTGCATTTTTCAAGAACAATTTTGTCGTGGTGGCCATCGTGGCGCTGCTCGGCGCTTTGTCCATTTTCAAAATCGAAAGCCACTTGCCCTACTGGCAAGACCGCTTTGCCCTGTTTGAGCACGACGCCAAATTGGCTCCCAACAACGCTAGGATGCGAAAAAATCATGGAGGCTCATTGGCCCGATTGGCCGTGGACGCCCAGGAAAACGACCCGAACGCCGCCCGCCAATACGCCACGAAAGCCATCAAAGAACTGGATGCGGCCTTAGCCATTTATGACAACATACCAACCGGTCACATCCACAAAGGCAATATGTACATCCTATTGGGTGAGTACGACAAGGCAGAAGAAGCGCTAAAAAAGGCGCTTGAACAAAACCCTGGGAACTACTTTGCACTGACCAGCCTTGGAAACACGCAGTTTCGGATGTCCAAGTACCAGGATTGCATTGAAACCATGGAAAAAATCGGGACAAAATTTCGGAAAGGCAACGACTATTACATCCTTTCCCTTTGCTACGACCGTGCAGGCAATACCCAAAAAGCAACGGAGAACAGGCAGAAATCGGGTAAGTAGATTATTTCGCCGTTCTTTAGTTCGGCGACGGTACACCATAAAAGTCGAATTCGGCGACGGGAACACCGCCAAACTGGAGTGCACGATACGTTCACTCAGCTCCGATAAAAGCCTCAGATTTCTACTCAAAAAAACATCACGAATTATTAGATTTCACCAAAAAAATATTCCTAAAGCTTGCCCATCTCGATTTCCTGCCTAACTTTGCCCCGAACTGGTAGATTCTTTGAGTAAATAATCTACTCACACTGTACCCAAATGCTAGAGACCCTCATCTCATCAAAGACCCGAATCAAGCTGTTGCTCAAGTTTTTCTTGAACAGCAGTACGACTGCCTACCTGCGCAGTCTTGAGAGCGAGTTTGGGGAATCCACCAATGCCATCCGACTGGAACTGAACCGCCTAGAAGAGGCCGGGATGCTTGCCTCCTTCACTGATGGCAACAAAAAAATGTTCCGGGCAAACACCGCCCATCCACTTTTCGGCGAAATCCACAACATTCTGTTAAAGACCATCGGGCTTGACCAAGTCGTGCTGAGCGTCATTGAGCGTTTGGGCGATGTAGAACAGGTGTTCCTGGTTGGGGAATTTGCCAAGGGCAACGACAGTCCTATCATTGACCTCGTGTTCATTGGTGATATTGACAAGACCTATCTGCTGAACGTGGTGGAACGGGTTGAGGCATTGATTAAGCGAAAAATCAGGTACTTGATTTATGGTCGGCAAGAATTTGATTTCAGCATGAAGCTGAATATCAATTTTGAGACCGAGTCATTGTTGCTTTGGTCAAAAGAATAGGTGCCTTTAAAACCACTGAAATTTGAAGATTGACCCACAACTGAGAACTGCATGTACAAAGAACTACTAAAAAAAGAAAAAAAGATAGCGATTATCGGGCTTGGCTATGTTGGCCTCCCGCTGGCCTTGGCGTTTGCCAAAAAATTCAAGGTCATCGGATTCGACATCAACGAGGCACGGGTCGAGATGATGCGCAACGGCGTTGACCCCTCTAAAGAACTTGAAGCGGAAGCCTTCGAAAACAAGGATATTGTTTTCACTTCGAAATTGGAGGACTTAAAAGATGCCAACTTTTTTGTGGTTGCTGTGCCTACCCCTGTTGACAAGTCGAACGTACCTGACCTAAAGCCAGTCCTAAGTGCATCAAAACTGTGGGTCTTGCCATCAAAAAGGCGACTACGTGGTGTATGAATCTACCGTTTACCCCGGTTGCACGGAGGAGGATTGCGTGCCGATTTTGGAAGAGCTTTCAGGACTCAAGGCAGGTGTGGACTTCAAATTAGGCTACTCTCCAGAGCGTATCAACCCAGGGGACAAGGAACACACCGTCGAGAAAATACTCAAAATTGTATCTGGGAACGATGCCGAGGCATTGGAAGAAATTGCCAAGGTCTATGGTGCAGTAATACAGGCTGGGGTTTACAAGGCCACCACCATTAAAGTGGCGGAAGCTGCCAAAGTCATCGAAAATACCCAGCGTGACATCAACATTTCGCTCATGAACGAGCTTTCCATCATTTTCGATATGATGGGCATTGACACAAAGGCGGTGCTGGAAGCCGCTGGCACCAAGTGGAATTTCCTGAAATTCGTTCCGGGCCTGGTGGGTGGCCACTGTATCGGCGTTGACCCTTACTACTTGGTACACAAAGCTCGTCAAATGGGTTACGAACCACAGGTGATTTTAAGTGGCCGTCGAATCAACGACGGCATGCCCGGTTTCATCGCAAAAAGGCTGGTCCAAAAACTGATAAAGCTCCGCAAAAATCCAGCAGAGGCAAAGGTGCTGGTCATGGGCGTCACCTTTAAGGAGAACGTTTCTGACATCCGCAACTCCAAAGTCACAGATTTGGTGAGGGAACTCATGCAGTTTTCTATCAACGTCCACATGATTGACCCCCACGCTTCGCCGAACGAGTTTGCGCACGAGTACAGCTTGACGTTGATGGACAAGCCATCGAACGACTACGATGCGGTGATTCTGGCAGTGAACCACTTGCAATACAATCAATTGGATTACGCCTATTTCAAAACCTTGATGAAGGAAAATCCAATATTGATGGACTTAAAAGCCGTGCTCGACCCCGAAAAAGTGGAGCAGGAAGGTATAATTTACTGGCGCCTCTAAAAAATGGCGGTAAGCAAACAACAACCCATAAAGGAATTTGAAAACCAGCTCCATGCATCGGAGGCTCGTTGGTTTGCTGTTTATACCCGCTCCAAGAGCGAAAAGGTCGTGCAAAGGCTACTGACCAACAAGGACATTGAAACCTATTTGCCATTGCAACGGGTGACGAGACGGTACACCCGGAAGATAAAGCACTACGATATTCCATTGATTAGCTGCTACATCTTTGTCAAAATCACCAAGAGCGAGTATGTGCCGGTGCTGGAGACAGAAAACGTGGCCAAGTTTATCCGATTTGCCCGAAATCTTTATTCCATTCCAGAGGAACAAATAAACCTGTTGAAAAGGATTGTTGGAGAAGGCGAGGATGTGGTGGCGGAACCCGGAAGTTTCAAAGAAGGCGATGCGGTGGAAGTCATCGGCGGCAAATTGACCGGTATCAAAGGACGAATGGTGGAGCGCCAAGGAAAAAAACACATGGTAGTCGAATTGGAGAGCATTGGCTACTCGCTTAGAATGACAGTTGACGTTGCGCTTTTGCGCAAAATTTGATACAAACAATTGACAGCCAAGGCTTTATTAAAGAGTCAAGGCTTTTAGATGATGTTTTTTATAATTAAGCACGAGCTATCTTGGCCCGTGCTCAAGTTGGGATTATTTTTTTCTGATAGGGGCCATTGCGACCTATGAGCGGCGAAGCCATTTTTTTAATGGTGAACGGTAAACGGTGAATGGTCAACCAAGAAAACATACATCCGGGTTTTGACAAGTTGGTTTCCCGTGCTGAACGGGAGAAATTTTTGAACCAACGAAGCAAGGTGGTTTGGATGACAGGCTTGAGTGGAAGCGGAAAAACCACCATCGCTGCTGGATTGGAGCGGAAACTGCTTGAAAATGGGTTTTTCGCCCAAGTGCTGGACGGTGACAATATCCGCTCCGGCATCAACAACAACTTGGGCTTCAGTTTGGAGGACCGGTTGGAAAACATCAGGCGAATCGCTGAAGTGGCCAAGTTGTACCTGAATAGCGGCATTATCACCATTTGCACATTCATCAGCCCAACCATTGAAATCAGGAAGTACGCCGAAGACATCATTGGAAGCGATGATTTTCTGGAAATATTCGTGGATGCACCACTCGAAATCTGTGAAAAACGGGATGTGAAAGGGCTTTACCAGAAGGCTCGCAAAGGGGAAATCAAAGATTTTACGGGGATTACCTCACCTTATGAACCGCCCATCTCGCCAACACTAACCTTGTTTTCGGGGAAAGAGCCAGTACAGGTGTCGGTTCAAATCGCCTTTGATTTCATCGAACCCCTGATACGGAAATGAACTACCGCCTACATCACCTCAAAGAACTAGAAGCGGAGTCCATTTTCATCCTGCGGGAAGTGGCCGCTCAATTTAGCAATCCAGTGTTGTTGTTTTCGGGCGGCAAGGATTCCATCATTGTGTCCTATTTAGCAAAAAAAGCTTTTTTCCCCGCAAAAATTCCATTTGCGCTTTTACATATTGATACAGGCCACAATTTCCCCGAAACGATTGAATACCGGGATTTTTGGGTAAAGGAGTTGGGCTGCCGTTTGCTGGTGGGTTCCGTTCAGGATGCCATTGACCAGGGAAAGGTGACTGAGGAAAAGGGCTTCAACGCAAGCCGTAATTTTCTCCAAACGACCGTTTTACTCGAATCGCTGGAGAATGGAAAGTTCGACGCAGCAATAGGTGGGGCTAGAAGGGACGAAGAAAAAGCCCGTGCCAAAGAGCGCTTTTTTAGCCATCGTGATGAATTTGGCCAGTGGGACCCAAAAAACCAGCGGCCAGAACTTTGGAACTTGTTCAATGCCCGCAAGCACTTGGGAGAGCATTTCCGGGTCTTTCCCATCAGCAACTGGACGGAGCTGGATGTATGGGAATACCTTGCAGCAGAAAAAGTACCGTTGCCCAGCCTGTATTTTGCCCACAAAAGAAAGGTGTTTGAGCGAGATGGCATCTTGTTGGCCGACTCCGATTTCATCCCGAAAAAGCCACATGAAATTCCTTTGGAGATGACTGTGCGATGCAGAACTATCGGAGACGTATCCTGCACCGGCGTTTGGGAATCGGAGGCTTCAACCATAGAAGAAATCATTGAAGAAGTGGCCACTAGCCGAAAGACTGAACGTGGTGGCCGTACCGATGACAAACGCTCACATAGGAAGGTTATCAACTGTTAAATTCGTGTAATTTGTGCGAATTTGTGTCAAAATTTTAAATGACTTCGAACTGCTTAGATTTTCCACTGCTGGCTCCGTTGACGACGGGAAAAGCACCTTGATTGGCCGACTGCTGTACGATAGCAAGTCCATCTTCGAGGATCAATACGATGCCATCAAATCGGCATCAGAGAAACGGGGCGAGGAAGAAGTCAATTTGGCATTGTTGACCGATGGCCTCAAGGCAGAACGGGAGCAAGGCATCACCATTGACGTAGCCTATCGCTATTTTTCGACCCCAAAAAGGAAGTTCATCATAGCGGATACACCCGGCCATATCCAATACACCAGGAACATGGTAACTGGCTCCTCCACCGCCAATGTTGCATTAATATTGGTGGATGCCCGCCAAGGCATTTTGGAACAAACCCGCCGCCACGCCATTATTTCCTCGCTCTTGCAAATACCCCATTTGGTCATTTGTATCAATAAAATGGACCTGGTTGATTATAAGCAGGAAGCGTTTGATAACATAAAGCGGAATTTGAAGATTTCGCTGCGAAGCTCGATATACATGATGTCACTTTCATACCAATTTCGGCGCTAAAAGGCGACAATATCGTTGACCGTTCCAATAAGATGGATTGGTATGGTGGCACTACCCTACTCTATTATTTAGAAAACGTACATATCGGTAGCGACCACAATTTAATTGACACCAGGTTTCCAGTTCAGTTTGTCATCCGACCTTACAACGACGATTACCATGATTACCGAGGATATGCGGGCAGGGTTGCAGGCGGCATTTTAAAAAAGGGCGACAAGGTCATGGTTTTGCCATCTGGTTTTACCTCAACCATTGAGAAAATTGACACCGCTGACGGGGAAATAGAGGAAGCGTTTCCCCCCATGTCGGTCACGGTGCTTTTGACCGATGACATAGATATCAGCCGTGGGGACATGATAGTAAGGGAAAACAACCAGCCTGAAATGACACAGGATATTGACATCCGAATCTGTTGGTTCAACGAAAAACCGCTCCAGCTCCTTGGAAAATATGAAATACGGCAAACCACGAAAACAGCCCGCTGCATCGTGCAGGATATTCAGTACAAAATGGATGTGAATACTCTGCACCGAAATCAAGTGGATAAAACGGTGAAGATGAACGATATAGCCCGGATTTCTGTACGAACCACCAAGCCATTGTTCGTGGATTCATACAGCAAGAACCGCATTACTGGGAGCGTTATCCTTGTTGACGAAGCCACGAACGAGACCGTGGCGGCGGGGATGGTAATATAACATTGCGATTAGCTATTGGCTATTGGTTGTTGGCTTTTTGGCACCTGCTTCATATAATGAGGAACTTCAGAAACCTTGAAATTTGGCAGTTGGGGATGGAAATCGTGAAATTGACTTACGAACAAATTAGGAAATTGCCAAAAGTTGAAGATTTTGGATTGAAATCACAGATGCAAAGAGCGGCGGTTTCAATTCCTTCCAATATTGCAGAGGGATGTAGCCGGAAGAGCAACAAGGAACTTGCACGTTATTTGGAGATTGCCATTGGTTCTTCATTTGAATTAGAAACTCAAATGATTGCCTGTCAAATGATTGGGTATGTCAATCAACAAGATTTGGATAGTTTCTTGCCAAAGGTGAACTTATTCCAAAAGAAAACCAACGCTTACTTATCTACCCTTGGTTAACCAACTCATAATGACCAATAGCCAACAGCCAATATCAAAAGTCCGCTCCATCCAAATGGTTGACCTGAAAGGTCAATATCTGAAGATAAAGGACGAAATTGATGCTGCGGTGCTGGATTGCATTGGCTCAACACAGTTTATTAATGGGCCACAAGTCCATGAATTCCAGATAGCATTAGAACAATATTTGGGGGTCAAGCACGTCATTCCTTGCGCCAATGGCACGGATGCCCTCCAGATAGCACTGATGGCATTGGGTTTAATGCCGGGCGATGAAGTTATTGTTCCAACATTTACGTATGTGGCCACGGCGGAAGTCATTGGGTTGCTGAGGCTCAATCCCGTCATGGTGGACGTTGACCCAGAGACCTTTAATATTACTGCTGACATCATTGAAAAAGCCATTACGCCAAAAACGAAAGCCATTGTTCCAGTTCACCTTATTTGGCCAATGTGCCGACATGGAACCCATCATGGCGCTAGCAGCCAAGTATGGCCTTTATGTGATAGAAGACAATGCACAGGCAATCGGTGCAGATTATAAGATGAGAGACGGAAGCGTGAAAAAAGCAGGCACCATTGGCCATATAGGCACTACCTCTTTTTTCCCCTCTAAAAACCTGGGCTGTTACGGTGATGGTGGCGCTCTGACTACCAATGACGATGAACTGGCACAAAAAATCAGGATAATTGCCAACCATGGCCAGCGCAAGAAATATTACCACGAGGTATTGGGGGTCAATTCAAGGTTGGACTCCTTGCAGGCCGCCATCTTGAACGTAAAGCTCAATTATTTGGATGATTATTGCGCAGCCCGGCAACAAGTCGCCGCTTATTATGACAAGGCATTTGAACATTTGCCGAATGTCATCACACCGGCGAGGGAAGCCAACTCGACGCATGTATTTCATCAATACACCCTGAAAGTGCCAGCAAACATGCGGGCTGGCATGATTGAGTACCTTGCTGAAAAAGGGATTCCGACCATGATTTACTACCCGGTTCCATTGTACAAGCAAGAAGCTTTCAAGCAATATTGGCAACCAGGTGCGGTGTTGCCAGTAACCGAAATGCTCTGCGACTCAGTTATTTCATTGCCCATTCATACCGAAATGGACGAAAGCCTGCTTGGCTATATTTCAAGGTCAGTCACCACATTTTTTAGCCATTGATTTCACCTGAAAAAATAAAACAATTAATCGCTCAAGGTGAAAATCTTGCACTGGAATTCAAACGGGAAGACGTGACCGCTGATTCAGTTGCCAAGGAAATGGTGGCTTTTGCAAATGCAGGGGGTGGTATTTTATTGATTGGCATTGAAGACGATGGCCAGTTATCCGGTATTTTGAATTCTAAAATTGATGAGGCCTGGGCAGTTAATATTGCGAGGAACAACATAATCCCCGCACTCAACATAATGGCTTCTTTTGTCAAGGTTGATGAAAAAAACATACTTTTTATTGAGGTGCCAAAGGGCAAGGACAAGCCATACCAGACCAATAAGTTCCAATTCCTTATCAGGGTTGGCTCAACGAACAGGGTTGCCACGCAAACTGAATTGCTTCGTCTTTTTCAACATAGTGGAGCCTTGCATTACGATAAACTAGGTGTGGAAAGTACGAGTGAAAGCATGCTGAACTATTCTAAGGTATCTCATTATTTCAATATTTTCAACATCCAATTCGACACGGAAACCCCAGAACAGCGGGAAAAGCTTTTGCGAAATGCAGATATACTGACCGAAGATGGCAAATTAACGGTAGCCGGTACGCTTTGTTTCAGCTTAAACCCGTCCAAATATCTTTACCAAACCGGAGTTATATTTGCTCACTTCAATGGTGAAGCTATCACAGATGAATTGATTGACCGCCAAGAAATTATTGGTACTTTAGACTACGTTATTGATACCTCACTTGCGGTAGTTAAGAACAATCTTAAAGTGCCCTCTAAAATTGTTGGAGCGAAAAGAGAAGAACAACCACCTGCCTTCTCCGACAAAACGTTAAGAGAAGTCATCACGAATGCTTGCGTTCATCGTGATTATTCTATTGCTGGTTCTCAAATTAGGATATTGCTTTTTAACAACAGGCTTGAAGTCCATAGTCCCGGCAGGTTGCCCAATACCATTACTATTGACAAAGTCAAAGTTGGTGCTTCCTATCCAAGAAACCCGGTCATTGCAAGCTTCCTGACGAATTTGAGGTATATTGACAAATTGGGCCGGGGCATTCCGATGGTTTTACAGGAAGGCTTGCAAAAGGGAAAAAAAGTCTGGTTGGAAGAATTCGGAGAAGAATTCATTGTCACACTCTATTTATGATTCCCGAATTTAGGCGTGTTAGAAAATTTGAGATGCCAGCATCTCTGCAAGGGGAAATGAATGCTCAACCCTCCCGACAAATCCGACAGCTCTTCAAAGGGGGAATAAGGGCCTGCTAAATTGCTCAAAATTTGAAATTCAGCAGGGATGAATTCCCCCTTTGAAGGGGGTTAGGATGTCCTACCGAAGAAAAGACAACAAGAAAATTTTGCTTAACCTAATTACTGAGGTGAAGCTTATTCCATTTCCCAATTTCAAATTTACTAATTCCCCAATATCCTAAATGCCCTACTCAGCACACTCCACGGCCATAATTGACGAAGGCGCAAAAATTGGCGACGGCACCAGCATCTGGCATTTCAGCCATATCATGCCCGGCGTCATCATTGGCAAAAACTGCAACTTGGGTCAAAACGTTTTTGTCGCCAATGGCGTCATTCTAGGAGACAATGTAAAGGTGCAAAACAACGTATCCATTTACCAGGGCGTCATCTGTGACGACGACGTTTTCCTAGGTCCGAGCATGGTTTTCACCAACGTCAACAACCCACGTAGCGCCGTTAACCGCAAGGGGGAATACCTAAAAACCTTGGTTGGAAAAGGCGCTACCATCGGTGCCAATGCCACCATCGTCTGTGGCAACAATATCGGCGAATATGCCTTTATTGGTGCAGGGGCCGTGGTGACCAAGCATGTACCAGCTTATGCTTTAGTCGTTGGCAATCCCGCCCGGCATATCGGCTGGATGAGCGCATACGGGGAACGGTTGCAATTTGACCACAACGGGGAAGCAGTTTGCCCAGGCAGCCAAGTTTTGTACCGGATGATTGACGGCAAGCATATTGAACCAGTTACTTAATTGCTAATTCACCCAATTCCCTAAAATGAATTTTGTACTTATAGGCGCTGCCGGGTATATAGCACCACGGCACATGAAGGCCATCAAAGAAACTGGCAACAACCTAGTCGCTGCGTATGACAAGAACGATTCGGTGGGCGTCATTGATAGTTATTTCCCAGGCTGCATTTTTCACGGAATTTGAACGATTCGACCGCCACTTGGAAAAATTAAAAGGCACGGCACCAAATTTAGATTATGTGGGCATTTGTTCACCAAACTATTTGCATGATGCCCATATCCGTTTCGGATTGCGCATTGGGGCGGATGTGATTTGCGAAAAACCCCTGGTACTGAACCCTTGGAATGTCGATGCCCTCAAAGAATTGGAGCAAGAAACTGGCAAAAAGGTTTACACCATTTTGCAACTAAGGTTGCACCCTGCCCTAATGGCGTTGAAGGAAAAAAATTGCATCCGAACCTGCCCATAAAATCCATGATGTCAACCTGACCTATATCACCTCTAGGGGCAAGTGGTATTATACCAGTTGGAAGGGCGACCTCTCAAAATCAGGAGGCATAGCGACCAATATTGGCGTTCACTTTTATGATATGTTGACCTGGCTACTTGGCAATACCAGGGAGAACACGGTGCATATCCACACCCACGACCGGGCATCCGGCTACATAGAACTTGACCGGGCCAAAGCTCGTTGGTTCCTGAGCATCAATGCGGACACGCTCCCAGCCGAAGCCAAGGCCAAAAATGCCCGCACCTACCGCTCCATCACGGTGGATGGCGAAGAGATAGAGTTCAGTGAAGGTTTTACCGATTTGCACACGGTAAGCTACCAGGATATATTGTCGGGCAAAGGATTTGGGCTTTACGACGCAGCGACTGCTGTCCAAATAGTTCATGATATTCGAAATGCCCGCCCGGTTGGCTTGCATGGCACCTTGCACGAACTGGCCAAGTTACCTTTGGCTCCACACCCCTTTGGATAGCGTGTGCTTGAGAGCTTGAGAATTGTGAGAAGGTGAGAATTATGAGCGTTGTGAGCTAGCAGCAATCAAACAATTTAACAATCCAACAATATAATCATTGAAAATCCTCGTCACAGGTTCCGCAGGTTTTATTGGCTTCCACTTGGCCAAGCGTTTGGTACAAGACGGCCATGAGGTGGTTGGGTTGGACAACCTCAACAACTATTACGACGTCAAACTCAAACTGGACCGACTGCAGGATGCTGGGATTGAAAGCCAGAAAATCGCTTACAACGAACCGGTGACCAGCAGCAAGCATCCAAATTATAGTTTTATCCAGTTGGGTATAGAGTATGCCGCCAACCTGGAGCGATTATTTTTTAGTCAAAAATTCGACAGGGTATGCCACCTCGCTGCACAGGCAGGTGTACGGTACAGCATCAAGCATCCCGAGGCATACATCCAAAGCAATATCGTTGGCTTTTTCAATATCCTGGAATCATCCCGGCACCACCACATCCAGCACTTGGTATTTGCCAGCAGTTCCAGTGTTTATGGCGACAACCAATCCGTGCCATTTAAGGTCGAGGACTCAACAGATGCCCCCATTTCGTTTTATGCGGCCACCAAAAAAAGCAACGAACTGATGGCGCACACTTACAGCCATTTGTTCAACATGCCAACCACCGGACTGCGTTTCTCACGGTTTACGGCCCGTGGGGACGCCCAGACATGGCTTATTCCCTATTCACCAAAGCTATTTTGGAAGGACAACCCATCAAGGTGTTCAACGAGGGCAAGTTGTCAAGGGACTTCACCTACATAGATGATATTGTGGAAGGCATTGTTCGCATACTCGCCGCTCCTCCAACAGCCAACAGCCAACAGCCAACAGCCAACAGCATCTACTCCCCTACTGCCCCTTTCCGGGTGTACAATATCGGCAACAGTGAGCCAACACCGCTGATGGAGTTCATCACTGCCATCGAGGACGAACTGGGCATCGAAGCAAAAAAGGAATACCTGCCCATGCAGCCCGGGGATGTGGAAACTACCTATGCCGATGTTTCTGACCTGATGCGTGATTTCGACTATCAACCCAAAGACCAAGGTTCGAGAAGGTATCGCCCGCTTTGTCAGGTGGTATTTGGTTTACCACCAAGCTGGTTCTCGGGTGTTCGCTTAAAAGAGGTGAGTAAGAGAAATTGTGTGAGAGGGTCGAGAGCAACTTGAGATAAATATTTGTTTCGTGTTCTTGTCAAAGAAAATCTGTGTCCGTATCCAAGAGAAAATTAGACACTAATTCACACAAATTTCACTAATTATATACCCCTTAAATTCGTGTAATTCGTGAAAATTCGTGTCCAAAAAAAAATCAGTGTAATCTGCGCTAATCTGTGTCAAAATTGTCAACTTCCAAAGTCCTCGTAACCGGAGGAGCAGGGTTCATCGGCTCTAATTTGGTAGAGAGGCTCCTCCAGCTTGAAAATGTGCAGGTAGTTCGGGTATTGGACAATTTAGCGACCGGACATCTAAGCAATATTGAAAGCTTCCTCGACAACCCAAAATTCGAGTTTATCGAAGGTGATATACGGGATTTTGAGACTTGTGCCAAGGCCTGCCATGGAATGGACGTGGTTTCCATCAAGCAGCGCTCGGCTCTGTACCCCGTTCGATTAACGACCCCTTGACGACCAATGCGGTCAATATCAGTGGGACTTTGAACATCTTTACCGCAGCGAAAGAAGCAAAAATCAATCGGGTAGTCTATGCGGCCTCTTCCTCAACTTATGGCGACAGTCCCTATCTCCCCAAAAGGGAAGACGTGACTGGTAAACCGCTTTCACCTTATGCGGTAACAAAATTGGTCAATGAGTTGTATGCAAAAGTATTTGCAGGATTGTATGACGTCAATTTCATTGGCCTTCGGTACTTCAATATATTCGGACCTCGGCAAGACCCCAATGGCGCTTATGCAGCCGTTATACCCTTGTTCATGAAGGCCATATTGGAAGAACGTCCGCCCATCATAAATGGAGACGGATTGACTAGTCGAGACTTCACTTATGTGGACAATGCCGTGCAAGCCAACATAAAGGCAATGTTCACCGAGCGAGCTGACGCACTCAACGAGGTTTACAATATTGCCACCGGAGAACAAACAACCCTGATTGAATTGTTCAATATCCTAAAGAAATTGGCGGAATCAACACTAAACCCAAGCTTTGGACCAGAACGGCAGGGCGATGTAAAGCACAGCCTTGCCGATATTTCAAAGGCCATGAACTACCTAGGTTATCAACCCAGTGTAAAAATAAAGGAAGGGTTGGAAAGGTCGTTCCATTGGTACAAGGAGAATCAGCAGTTGGCGAGTAGCCGTTAGAAAATGGCGATTAGCTATTGGCCGTTAGCAATTAGCCAAAGAGCCAAAAGCTAACAGCCAACAACCAAAAAGCCAACGGCTAATAACCAATCCCCAACCCCTGTTTCAAAGCACAAACAACCCCATCGGGTCGCTCCAATCGCTCATTCGTTTATTGGAACCATGAAAGCAAGCCCTGACCAAATAGGCATTACGGGGAGTCAAGTCTTCAATACTGAAGCGCTTTCCAGCAGCGTAACTGCCATTGGTCCAAGCGATGCCACCATCGGAAGAATGTTGGAGTGCAACCTGTGTAACACCGTCTGGCAGTTCAACTACTTCACCATCCAAAGTGCCAGACAAGACGCCTTGCTTCAGCGCTTTAATCACTGGTTTAGTAAGTGGCATCAAATTGCGGGTCGGTTTTTTGCGAACCTCAAAGCCCGGGTAGGTAAAGAAAGTGACATCTTCTCCTGGATGCAATTCCAGCATTTTTGTCAAAATCGTCAATTCGTTTTCCAAAGTGTCCCTGCGCTTGTGCATGAGTGCGATGTTGGTGTGGTCCCCAGTCCCCGCAGCAGTAATGGCGGTTGAAAAAGCAGTATTAGCAGTTTCTACAACCAATACTTGAGCAGCTTCATCCACATAAGTAGCATTGTTCTTCATTCTTGAAACAACAAAATTGACGAAAAGTACAAGGAGCGCATTTGTCAACTTTTTGAAAGTTAATACAATAGTAAATAACATACGTAAAAAAATTTTAAGGCATTGCATCGAAAGATGAACCGACAATATATACAAGCCGAAACCTGTTTACAAAGCCAGTATCATTTATCCTTTGGAATACCCCGTGAAAAATTAAAAATTAAAAAAAAGGGGGGTGGGAAAAAATGTCCTTATAATTAATGCTAAAAGAATAATAAGTTAATACCTCATAACCCAAACAAGCTCATGGTTTTAATTAATATTCAGACACAAATTCACACAAATTTCACAGATTAAATTCGATAATATTCGTGTCAATTAGCGGCAAAAGACACTAATTCACACAAATTACACGGATTATAATTAGCGTAATCAGCGTCAAAAAAACAAGAACGATAATTCACGTATATTCTATGAAAAGGGTTTTCTTAAAAAAATTGTGAATCCGATTTTTTGGCAAATAAGTCGCTTTTGTCATGGCCGAAGGCCACCTCTGCATCACGACGGATGCCTCGCAGCGCATAAAACTTGACTCAGAGGTGGCCTTCGGCCATGACAAAAGCGACAAAGTGGGACGTCGCAGTTTTTATAAGAAAGCCCTTTATTCCATGAATCAAATTCGCTAAAATTCGTGTCAATTAGCGGCTCAAGACACAGATTCACAACAGTGAAAAAGACACCAACACCAACCAATCGCCTGAAATAAAATTATAGGGACAAAGTTAAAAAGAAGAGAGGTTTTTTACTCGGGTCAAAACAAACCAACAACATTTCGCATTATTGCTACACATAGTTGATTTGAGATTTCAAAAATGTAGGAAGTTGGCAAAAAAAGCAACTGCAGAAACACGAATATTGTGACAAGCAAATCCCAATTTTCAATAGAAAAACAAAAGAAATACTTTTCAAATAGCAGCCAAATTCGTGACAAAAATGCGGGTTAAAAAACCCTAAAAAATTCCTTTTTGTCGCAATTCTTTGGGTGAAATTTCAAAATTTTTACCAGCGTTTTCAAAAAGATTGGTATAAAACGAAAATCTCCCCTATTTTTTGCTTTCCCAGGCAAGAATCCCGGCATTTTATTTATCAAAATGAAACAGATAGTAGTCAAATTTAAAAGATAATACCATTTTCATCCAACAATAGCATGAAAACGAAAAACGCACCAGCAAAATCCAATATTACAACTACCAATTTCAAAAAGGCTAAAGCCAAAAACCAACTTTCAACACCCCTCTCCCTTTTTCATCTTGAAAAGAACTGTTCCATCACGAGCGCCAAAAGCCAAATGCCAATAGCCAAAAGCCATTTGTTCGCAACCCCTCCACTTTCTCATCTTGTAAAGACCTGTTCCACCCAGCGTGATAACCCCATTGGGGCCAACTGCCAACAACAAGTAGCCAAAAGCCAAAAACCAATAGCCAATAGCCAAAAGCTGATATTCTTTCTGCTCATAATGTTCCTAACCAGTTCTTGCATCAAACACCCCCAACTCCTCAACTTCCGTAACCAATCAGAATTTGTCCCCCTCCAAGGCCACGACATCGCCAACCAACTGCGCATCAAAATCCAAACAGATGATGTGCTGTTTATTATGGTCAGGGCACTTGACCAAGAGACCGCTGAACCTTTCAACCTTTTTGGGGGTGCTACCATGCAAATGAATCAACTTGCCGTCAATAACCCCTCCTTAACTGGTTACTTGGTAGACCCCAATGGCAATATTGACCTCCCGGTATTGGGTAGGTTGAACGTGGCCAACAAAACAATAGAAGAGACCAAAGACTTGATTGGCGATAAACTGAAGCCCTATTTGAATGACCCAGTTATCATGATTCGTTTCCTAAATTTCCGTTTTACGGTGTTGGGTGAAGTGAAATCACCTCGTACTATCAGTGTGCCTGGAGAACGGATGACCATCCTGGAAGCACTTGGCCAAGCAGGTGACTTAACTCCCTATAGTAATCGGGAAAAAATCATGGTCATCCGGGAGCAAGACGGTAAGCGGGAATTCGGTTACATCAATATCCATTCCCCGGAAGTGTTCCAGTCGCCCTATTTCTACCTGCAACAGAACGACATTGTCTATGTGGAACCCATCAAAGAAGCGACTGCCGTGGTACGGGACCCCATTTCGGAAGTACTACCCATCATTTCAGGGCTACTATCCATTGCAGCTATCTTAATTGCCTTTGCCCGTTGATTCTTTTTCATTGCCAAAAAACCTTTCAGTAAAAAATTATCACCCGTAGATGGCAGGCTTTTCCCTCAACAATTTAACAATCCAACAATTTAACCATCAATTTCATTGACTAACTCACAACAAACGGCTACGACCCCTTCCAGCAGTTTAATGAAAAACCCTTCGACCTCAGGGGTTCTTCTTCAAGTACATCCTCCGGTATTGGTACTTGTATGTCCTCTTCCTTTCAGCAAGCATGACCGGAGTCTGGCTGTACCTGCGTTACACCATGCCCAAGTACCAGGCAAAAAGCACCCTGCTCATCAAAAGCGACAAACAAAGCAGCGGCCTATCAGAAGAAAGCCTGTTGGGGGAACTTGGCATGATAGCCGCCGACAAAAACCTCGAAAATGAAATCCAGAATCCTCAAATCCCGGACCCTCATGATGGAAGTAGTGAAAGAATTAAACTTGACACACAAATCATCGGCATAGGCAGGGTCATCGAAAGCGAACTTTATAAGGACAGCCCCATCAAATTAGATTCTTTTTGCCGGGAAAAAAAAATCAGCGCCTTCAGTATCACGTTGGAAGATGACCTTTTTTACTTTTTCCGTGGATAGCCTGAACCAACGCTGCCAATACGATATCCCTTTCAGCAATGAATATGGCACCTTTCTGATTTCTCAAGACAGCAACGTAAAGCTTTCATCAGACAAAAATCTCAGCTTGGTAATTGCCGGACCAGAAAACATGGCCACAGGATATGCGCAGGGTGACCATAGCCCGGCAGCCAAATTTTCAAATGTACTGGAACTGACTTAACAGACCCAAAATCAAAAAAAGCAGAAGACATCCTGAATACGCTGGTCGAAGCCTATAATCAGGCTGCGGTAGCGGACATAAACAAAGTCAGCGCCAATACTCTGCAGTTCATCGAAGACCGCCTTACTTTTCTCACCCGAGAACTCGGCGATGTGGAAAAGGGGCTGGAACAGTTCAAAAAATCCAACCAAATACCTTTGTCCATCGAGACCACTGCCGATAGGTTGAGCAGTGACTTGAACACCTACGACAAAGAACTCGCCCGCCTCGATATCCAGCTCAATATCCTCAATTCCGTACAGGATTACCTGAAAAGCAAAGCCGAAACCTTCGATTATGTTCCCGCCAACATCGGTATTCGCAGTCAAGCTGTTACAAACCTGCTCGGCAAATTCAACGACCTGCTCATCAAGAAAGACCGCCTGTTGCGCTCGGCACCTCCAGATAACCCGACCGTCAGTTCTATAGATGCACAATTGCGTAACCTTCGGGAAAACATCCTAGCCGCCATCCGGGACGAAATACGCAACCTGCAACTCACCCGCAACCAAACCGAACTCAAAAACCGCCAGGTCACCTCCCGCACCGGCACCGTGCCCCGCATCGAACGGGAGTTTCTCGAAATATACCGCCAGCAAAACATCAAGCAAAGCCTCTACCTCTTTCTCCTCCAAAAACGGGAAGAAACCGCCCTTTCAATAGCGGTCACGCCCTCGACTGCTAAGGGTCATTGACCCTGCCAGGGCAGCTAAAACACCCGTAGAACCCAACAAGCTATTCATTCTTGATCATCGGGCTAATGCTCGGATTGGGAATCCCTGCCTTGATTATCGTTTTGCTGGACTTACTCAACGATAAAATCCAAAGCCAGCAGGACATCGAAAATGAAACCAAAGCCCCCATCCTCGGTGGCATCGGACATAGCAAATCCGGCAAACAAATCGTCGTCAGCAAAGGCAGCCGCTCCTCCATTGCAGAGATGTTCCGCCTCCTACGCACCAACCTACAATTCATGGGGGGCGAAAAGGCAATAAAGTCATCATGGTGACTTCCAGTTCCAGCGGCGAAGGTAAAACCTTTATCACCGTCAACCTTGGCCTTAGTCAGGCCCTCTCTGGAAAAAACAGTACTCCTCGGCCTGGACATGCGCAAACCCAAACTGAAAAAATACCTCACCGATGAACCCGAAAACACCGGTATCTCTAACTACCTGATTGGTAACATGAGCATCGAAGATATCAT
>JADJYH010000002.1 GCA_016719855.1 Saprospiraceae bacterium
ATTTAATTGTAAAACTTACTGAACAATTTAGCAAAGATATTCATGTAGAAAAAGATGAAGAAACAAGAAATAAAATTCAAAAGTTTGCCGCTAGCCACACTCAACCCTGTTTTTCATTATCCCATTCATTTAGTAGTAAGTTTTTTGAATAACTGTGCATTCAATAAGGTAATTGCTTTAGTAATACCGGTGCTTCATTTTGTCTATATTGTTGTCAGGGCGTGGTGGTTCAAAATAATTACAGTTCGGAAGCTGAATATTATTATTTTGAGAAGGGTTAAGTCCTCTGAGAAATTCAATGAAAGAATATTTGATTCTTATAGATCTGAAAGGGACTTTGTTTCCAAAAAGTAGTTTCAAAATCTCATCATGCCAATTTTGTGATGAGTCCCCTTGCAGGGACATGCCTGCCACTGGTGTCGGACACCTTTATTACCTATGAAGTGCTTTTGATTTCATTAAAAGGCGGTATGATGGGAGGGTAGTGGCGTAAAAAAATATTATCTTTGTGAACGCTTCGCCCGATGTACGCTGTCACCGTCTTCTTTTCTTGTGGCGAAGCGTTTCTTTTCTTCCTATTTCAGGCATTTTTTTATTGAAATGTCACCTTATTTGTCACCACGTATAATTTAGTATTACTTAAATAATTGGTAATCAATTATTTGTGCGCTAAGGTTGTAATCCCGGCGCCTCCACCAAAATTTCAAAAGCCTGAACGCTGCAAGGTGTTCAGGCTTTTTGTTAAATTGACAAGTTCAAGCTGAAAATCAAGTTGGGCTGTACCGTACTCGCACTGTAAAGCTCGGCTTCCCGCTGCCTAGACTTGAACATGTTTTTGACGAAATAAAATTGAAAACTCCTTGACTTTTCGACCGAATTAATCCCACTCCACAATCATGGGTACGCCACCGCAATCACCGCTTTTCCCTCCGTCACGTCCATAAAACTACCTTGCTCATTCCACAGACGGCAGGTAAATTCAAGGGTAAGTTTCTTTGTTTTTTCCCCTTTTTCGTTGGTGTCATATTCATCCACTTCAAGTATTTTTATATTAGCGGTTGGCTCCTGTGGTTTGCAGTCGGAGCGGTATTGGATGCCTTCGGAGTTGGTATATACGATAGTGATTTTGGATAATTGGAGGCTGTCAGCATATATAATTTGATAGTATTGGCTATCAATCAACTCTTGTTGGATGGAATAATCAAATGCAGCAACACAAATAGTGGGAAGTGTGCCCGAAACTATTGTAGTGGAAAGCCCGCCAGATACAACGCATCCCAATGCATCGGTTACAGTTACAGCGACGTATGTCATTCCAACAGGATTAAGCTGTAAATAATAAGCACTACCGGTTATTGTGCTGTCACTCCAAAGATATTGGTATGGAGCAACGCCAGAAGGCAGCGCCGTTATAGTAATAGAATTAAAGGTGGAAGTGTCAATATTGAAATTTAGCTGGCAATTCTGTGCATTGCCATTCGCCGTTATATATTTCGTGTAAAAGCCTGAACAACTATTATTTGCTGCTTTGACAGTCAATGTAACGGGAACGTTATGAGGGGTATCTTCGTAAATATGCGATATAGAGTCTTGAAGCGTAGTATCCCCACTTTGGTCACCAAAATCCCATTCGTGGATAACCTGAATACCAGGTGGTTGAATGCTCTGCGTAACGAAAAAACTAGCATTCCATACGGTATCAATGGTTGTTACTAAAGTCGAATCGTTTCCGCTCATATCCGCAAACCCAAAACTATGTTCCAATGCTTCAATAATATCGGGTGAACCCTGTGCCACCTGTTGGTAGTCACGAATATGAAAGGCCAACGATTCCCCACTGCCAATACTGTCCTTTTTTGCGAAGCTGCCCGAAAAAACATGCACGTCGAAATCGTCTTTTTCAAAAGAGGAGAACATATAGTAATCGTCCACGCCAGCCTGCCATGCCTTGGGGTCGCCGTCAAATTTGGCTTCAGCCGTGAACACTGGTTCGCCGTCCTCGGGGTCGAGTTCCACCTTGTTGCAAGCTGCAAACAAGGTGCTAATTATCAGGATTTTATAAAAAATTAGTCGCTTCATTTTCTGTCATTTGATGAAATAAACCGCCTGGAATCCCAGGTAAAATTTATCCGATTCCTTCAGTAGAAAACCACCCAAGGGCGGCTCAAAATTTTTGTCCAAAATGCCGCCGAAAGTGTAGTTCGCCGTCAGCCCCAACGACCATTTGCCAAAGGCCCGGTAGCGATAGCCAAACTGTGCCGTTGGCGTGAACCTCCGGTAGCCGTCCGTGGAAATCCAGCCGCTAATGTCCTGCTCAAACCGCTTCACAGGAGGCTCGCCAACCTTCTGGTAGCTGCCCGTTTCGCCATGAACGCCCGAGAGAAAATCGAGCAACAGACCGGCTTCGAATTGATGACGACTGCGCTCCCAGCCCAGCAGCACGGGCAGGCTGAGGTAGTGCAGGCTGTTTGGGCGGAGGTGCAGCGTGTCCAGTTCCAGCCCGAAGCGGTAGTTGCGCTGTGCGGCCAGTTTGGTGGCTTCGAAAGTGCCGCTGCGGCGCTGGTATTGCAACCCACTGGACATGTACCAATTTCCAGGCAGGTCGTAACGGACTACCAGCCCGGCACGTAAGCCAATTCGGGTTTGCTCGCCGCTTTCGGGACGGGCGTTCAGCAGTTGCGAGGCCACCAGTCCGAGGTGCCATTTTCGCTGTTTGACCACCTCGATTTTGGTGATGGCAGCAAGGATTTTTGGCTCAAAATTGCTCGTCACGAAGGCGGGAAGCAGCGCCAAGAAATCGGGTGCAAGCTGTCGTTCGAACTGCTCGGTTTCGGGTGCTGCCTGCGGCAAAATTGACGTCTGCTGTTGGGTGCTGGCCGATTGTTGCTGCGCAATTTGGGTGCTGCCATTTTCGGAGGTCACTGGGTTGTTGGCGCGGGGTTTTGAGGTTTGCTGGCCCGGGTTCGCCGCCTGGTCTGCCCGTTGCGTTTTTGAAAAAGGGGGGCTTTTCGTGGCTGCGGGTTTTTTGAGGGTTGTTGGCGTCTTGGCGTGTTGGCGTGTTGGATGGGGGGCGCTGTTTGCGGCTTGGTTGTTTTTCCTTCGGGAATGGGGCCGCAGCGCCTTCGTCCTGACCGTTCTCAATGGACTGGCCGCTTGGTTTGTCTATTTTTTTCATCAAAAACAGGCGAAGTCTCGCTGCCCACAGCTTGGTTTTGCGGAGCAACGCCAACTGGGTTTTCAGCTTGTTGCGCCTCGCCATTTTTACCTAAAAGCCACCAGCCAAGCGCCACCAGCGCCAGCACGGCCAGCCCACCACCGAACCACCAGAACAGCCCCGGCGCTTGCGCCTGCGCTCGTCGGCTTCGAGCAGTTTTTCCGCCCGAGCCAGTGCTCCTCCTTCATCTCGAACTTCCGGTCGTGGAGGTTGTCCCTTGAAATATTTGTCAAGATTATTTTCCATTTCAACGATCGTTGAGTTATTTTTCTCCTTCACAAATTGCGTTATTCCCGCCTGCACCAGCATCTCCCGAAGCCGCTGCCGAGCGAACGACAGGTGCCATTTCGAAGTGCCGTCACTGATGCCGAGCAACTCGGCGATTTCGAGGTGGCCGTAGCCGTCAATGGCGAACAGGTTGAACACCTTCTGGCTCATGGGCGGCAGCGAGCGAATCATCGCTTCCAATTGCCCGGCCTCAAACTGTAAGTCGGCGGTGTTGAAATCCACCAATCCGTCGTGGTTGTTGGTGTCCGTAAAGTCTTGGTTTTCAATGAGTTCGTGGACTTTTCGGTTTTTTCGGAAGTCGTCAATCAGCGTGTTTATCATGATTCGCCGAATCCAAGCCTCAAACGGCGTGTCGGCATTGTACCGGGGCAAGTTGTTGACGATTTTCAGGTAGCCCTCGTTCACCATCGCCACCGCATCCTCCTCCGTGCGCCGGTACCGCACGCACACCCCCATCAAAACGCTGAAACAGCGCTTGTAGAGCTGAAACTGTGCCCGGCGGTCGCCATTGGCAGCGTCGTGAAAGGAGTGGTTGGGTTACCATTTTAAGAATTGAAAATTGAGAATAGAGAATTGAGAATGGGCTGGCAGGCATTCTCAATTCTCTATTCTCAATTCTCCATATTATTGCTTCACAACTTTCGCAGCTACCACTCCCTTTCCTGTTGTCACTTGCAGGAGGTAGAGGCCGGTTGGAAGGCTTGCCAAGTCGAGCATGATAGACTGCCCACCCTTCACAACTTGTTGGTTTTCAATGAGAACCGTTGTGCCGTCGAGCCTTGCTATGCTGATTTTTGCCTCAAAGTTGTTGTTGGCTTCGAGCCAGATGTTCAGGTCGCCGGAGGTCGGGTTGGGCGATACCTCGAGGCCGCTGCCAGCGAGCAGTTCATTGATGCCGAGCACGATGCCTTCGTCCGTCACCTCAAAATCATTGCCACTGGAGGTCGGGTTGTCGGCACTCAGTGTGACCCAACGAACGGCTTGTTCCATGCCCACGATTTCCACTTCCAGCTTGTAGGTGCCGAATGGCAAGCCGCTGAAATTGTACTGCCCCTGCTCGTCGGTTAGGGTGTGGGTGATGGGCAGTTCGTTACTGTCGAAGAGGAGTACGCTGGTGTTTGGGCGTGGGTCGCCGCCACGGTCGCCTTCGTCATTGGCCGTGAAGCCGTCGCCCTGTGTCACGGTTCCGTTGATGTTGCCGGAGCCGCCTGTGAGGTTGGAGCCGTCGTTCAAAATGATATTGAATAAGCCGAACCCTGCTGATGGCAGCGTTATCAAATCGGCTTCATCCCAATGCACGGTGCTGAAATGGTAGGTTGGCATGTACCCGCTGGCACCGGGGGAGTTGGGGTCAAGCGTTGCTTTTACGATATAATTGCCAGCGTTGGTTTGTTGGCCAAAATCATAGTAGTTCGACCAGCCAGCAGGGTCGCTTTGGATATTGACAGTGCCTATTGGTTCCCAGACATTGCTGTTTGGCGAGTTGAAAAACAATTCGACCACTCCCTGCATTGGGCCTGGGTTATTGAGGGAATCTGGGAAATAGAGATAGCCACTGATGTTGAAATTGTTGACCATTTGATAGGTGTAGCAAGCAGTCGCAGTGCAACCGCCCCCCGTGATGGTCACGCAGTATGTGCCAGCGTTATTTGGGGAAAATCACCGAAGATGTTTCACCTGTGCTCCAAAGGTAGCTGATGACGTTTGAGGAGCGGAGGCGATGGCGTAAAGTCCCGTCATGCCGATGGTGTCCGATTCGAAAATCCAGACGGAGCAGCCGTTGTTGCTGCCAAAAATGCAATCGGTTGAGATACAGCCGTTTGCATCGGTGACGGTGACGCAATATTCCCAAAATAGGGGGTCGAGGGGGATGGACTGGGTGTTTTGGCCCAAGTTCCAAGCGTAGGTGAACGGGGCGGTGCCGGAGGGATTGGCGGTAAAAAGCCCCCCCAGTGTTGGTGCTGTCGAGGCTGATATAAACACTGCACGTGTCGGGTAAGCTACCGTACCAGTAGCAGTCGGAAGTTACACAGCCGTTTGCATCCGTTGTGGTTACGCAATAGGTGCCGGGTGCATTCGGCTGAATAGACTGGGCGTTACTGCCATTGTTCAAAGATAGCTGAAAGGCGCACTCCCACTGGCAATGGCCGTCAGGCCGCTCGCTGGGTTTTCGGAAATGTACACAGAACAATTTTGAGCATTGAACAAGCAGGCCGATGATTCGCAACCTGTGGCATCGGTGACGGTCACGCAGTAGTTCACGCCCCACTGTGAAAGCTCGATGGTTGGCGTGGTTTCGCCCGTGTTCCAGAGGTAGGCGAATGGGGCTGTGCCAGTTGGGTAGGCGGTGATGATGATATCGCCCGTGTTGGTGGAATCCCAACTTACGCTGACATCGCAGAGGCTGTCGAGGCTTGGAAAAGGCGTGCTTGGTAAAAGGGATTTGTGGTCTGCCTGGGCGCTGATGGCCAGCAAACAAAGGATTAGTAGGTTTAGAATTTTTTCATTTAAGTTGAAAATTTACGTTGAATGATTATTTTAGAGAAGCGAATTCGTTTCAAACACTATCACGAAGGTAGGGTGGGAAGGTTGGGTTATTTTGAAAAAATTCAAAAATCATTATTTCTTTCTTCGATTGTTTTCATTGCTTTTGCCCAACTCAATCCCTTAAACACTCAAATTCTCAAACCCTCCATCATGCCCCCACTTGCCGAGCGCCTCCGCCCCACTTCTCTCGACGACTACGTCGGGCAGGCGCATCTCGTGGGGCAGGGTGCCATCCTGCGGCAGTCCATCGAGAGCGGCAAATTGCCTTCCATGATTCTTTGGGGGCCGCCGGGCGTGGGCAAAACGACCTTGGCCAGCATCATTTCCCATCAACTCAAGCGACCGTTCTACACGTTGAGCGCCATTAGTTCTGGAGTGAAGGATGTGCGGGAGATGATAGAAAAGGCGCAGGGGCAAAAATTCTTCAGCGCCGCAAATCCTATTTTGTTCATTGATGAGATACACCGCTTCAACAAGTCGCAACAGGACTCGCTGCTGGGTGCAGTGGAGAAGGGTGTGGTAACGCTAATCGGTGCCACCACGGAGAACCCCAGCTTCGAGGTCATCTCGGCCTTGCTCTCCCGCTGCCAAGTCTATGTGCTAAAGCCCCTCGAAAAAGAGGAACTGGTACATATAGTTAATGTGGCGCTGCAAAAGGACGAGTACCTGCGGGAGAAGGACATCGAAGTAGCGGAGTACGAAGCGCTTCTAATGTTTTCCGGGGGCGATGCCCGCAAGCTGCTCAACGTGCTGGAACTGGTCACAGATTCCGGTTCCCGGAATGACAAGGTTGTTATCACCAACACGCTGGTCGAGAACGCCATCCAGACCAACCTCGCCATCTACGACAAGACGGGCGAGATGCACTACGACATTGCCAGCGCATTCATCAAGTCCATGCGGGGCAGCGACCCCAACGCCGCCGTGTACTGGCTGGCCCGCATGATTGAGGGTGGGGAAGATGTCGAGTTCATCGCCCGCCGCATGATCATCCTCGCCGCCGAAGACATCGGCCTCGCCAACCCAAACGCCCTGCTAATGGCCACTACCTGTTGGGACGCCTGCCGGGCGGTTGGCTTCCCGGAAGCTCGCATCGTCCTCTCGCAATGCGTCATCTACCTCGCCACCTCGCCCAAGAGCAACTCGGCCTACATGGCCATCAGGCAGGCGCAGCAGCTCGTCCGGGAGACGGGGACACTGTCCGTGCCGCTCCACATCCGCAATGCGCCCACCAAATTGATGAAGGACCTGAACTACGGCAAGGACTACCGCTATGCGCACGATTATGAAAAGAACTTTGCTCCACAAGAATTCCTACCAGAAGAAATTAAAGGCAAACCCCTTTACGTACCGGGCAAGAACGCAAGCGAAGACCGCCTGCGGCAATGGCTCAAAGAAAGGTGGAAAGAAAAGTACGGTTTCTGAAATGAGACTTTAGACAGAAGACTTTAGACAATAGACCATAGACGTGATTTCAGCAGTAGCATGGAGATGTCTAACTTCTAAAGTCTATTGTCTAAAGTCTAAAAAAGAATTGGCACAATGATTGTCAAAGCAGTTTTGTCCTCCCCCGCAAGATTCCCCTCAATTGAATCTCCCCCTGGTTTTTTCAACAGCTTTTGCAAGCATAGATTGCTGCAAAGTAAGAACGTGAACAGCATGCGATGATTTCACCCTATCTATCCGCTTTGCATTCCAGGCCAAGGTTCTTTGGCCTTCTTACCTAACGTTGAAAAGGAACTGTTCTCACAAACTTTATTTGCCGACGGCAAAACGAAAATATTATCTGGCAATGGCCGGACAGATTTTTTGGGTCTCACAAACGAATAAACTGGTTTCGCTCCTTTTTGAATCATTGACGAAAAAAAATCTGAAAAACCATGGCGAGCGCGCCTTTTAGGCAGGGCACAATCGCTAAAGATAAATTTTGGGTTTATAGTGTTTTTTCGGGCAGCCTTCTCGTCCCGGTTTTCATGCCGGGACGAAAATGCCCTTTTTTCGGCTCAAATAGGTTCCTTTTCCCCCTTCCCTGGTATTACAATTTCACATTTTAGTCCACATACAAAATTCATTAAAACTCACGAAAATTATGATCAGATCCAACATTTACCCTAAGATGATACTCCTCGTATCGTTTTTTGTGTTGGCTTTTAACTCGGTCTTTGCTCAACAAGCAATGGAAGTTAAACTTCAACTATTAGACGCTGACAAATGGGGTGTCTATGTAAGGCCCATCGGTGTAACCCCTGGGCCTGTAACTATTACAGGTACCGCACAGGTTACTGTTGTTATGCCCACGGGCTTCGCTTGGACAGGTCTCCAAAGCGTAGCCGGAACTTGGGCAGCCAACGCTACCGTTGACGCACCTGTGGAGAACCCAACGAAAAAATATGTTTCGTTCGGTCTCTTAAACGACGCTCCTCATATTGACTATATAGCAGGTACAGAAACCCTGCTGTTTACGTTTTTGAAGACGGGTGCCTGTCCAGATTCGATGTACATCATTGACAACAACACGGACCATTCAACGTCCTGCCCAACTCGCCGAACAGTAACCCTGGCAACGAGTTTTCGGTATTTGACCCAGTGGGGCCAGCGTTGTACGAATGGCTTGGCATTTACTCGCCCTCTGCCTGGAGCTGCCACGATTGCGACGGCGACGGCATCCTCAATGCATTTGAGGACACGGACGGCGATGGTATTTATGATGCTTTCGTAGAAGACCTTAACGGAAACGGCATCCTCGATCCGGGTGAAGATGCAGATAATGACGGCTACCTCGACCCCGATATTTCCGCAATTTGCGATCCCTGCGATCCTTTCCATCCTGAGTCCGCAGCCATTGAACTCATTGGCGGCGCTGACGTCATTTGTGCCAACGACCTTGGTGATACGGCTTGGTTCAAGGTCATCATCGAAGGCGGCTGGCCTCCGTACACCGTTAACTATACGGACGGTACATCCAACTACTCCGAAACACTTTACTACAGCGGTGATTCAATTGCATTTGTGCCTACTGAGTCTGTCACGCTCGACCTCATAAGTATTATTGACTCCTTCAACTGTTTGCTGGACACGGCACTGACAGGTGGATTGGTCATTGAGGTACATGGCCCGATTGACGTAACCAACCAACCCGACGATGTGGTTGAGTGCTACGGCAACGCGACTTCCTTCTGTATTGAAACCGAAAACCTCGGTGACGGCACTGTCTACAACAAATGGCAAGTGAGCACCGACGCAGGTGCCACATGGGCCGACATTCAGGACGGCGGTGTTTACGACGACACCGATTCGCTCTGCGTCTCTATTACAGATGTAGCAAACAAGCACAACTACCAGTTCCGCTGCAAGATATTCACCGATGTCTGCGACACGGTTTATTCCAGCGCTGCGCTGCTGCAAGTGGAAGGGCCGATAAACATTTCGACCAACCCATCTGATTTTACCAACTGTGCCACCGAAACTGCTTCCTTCTCCGGCGCAGCCGTGAACGCTGGCGCAGTGGGCACGATGAGCTACCTCTGGCAGTATTCCGAGGACGGCAATAGCTGGACAGACCTCGCCAATGGCGCAGGCCCAGGTGGTGCAACTTATTCTACCGTTGCTACTACTTCTGTCGGTCTTGCGGGAATCACCGTTGGCATGGACGGTTGGTATTACCGAATGAAAGTTAGCACGGGTCAGTGTTCCTTTGTTTACACGAACGCTGCAAGGCTCAACGTGGAGGGAACAATTACGGTAGCTGATGACCCAGACAACATCTCCAACTGTGCAGGCAGTGAAGTTTATTTCGTCGCTTGTTACGACAATTCAGGTGACGTATATCCTGCTGACCAAAACCTGACCGTGACCAACTACATCTGGCAAATAAGCACAGATGGTGGTGGAACTTGGGCTAACCTCGACAACTCAACAGGAGTTTATTCCGGTATTTCTGGAAGCAGTGTGGGCGGCACCGGTTGCGACACATTGGCCATCACCAACGTAGAAGGCCTGGAAGGATACCAGTACCGAATCGTTTACACCTCACCTACTTGTGCAGCGCCAGTTAACTCTGCTGCTGGAACACTGACAGTGAGCGGCAATGCTGCCTTCTCCGACGACCCAAATGACATCACTGTATGCTCTGGAAGTGGTACCACATTTTCGGCTACGGCGGCCATTGCGCAGGGTACTTTCGGCTTTGGCTGGCAATACTCAGACGACAATGGTGTGACTTGGGATACGATTGACTTCGTGGCGGATGGCCGCATTGTTCTCGCACACTCAGGCGGGTTCAGTGGCCTCCGGTACGGACGTGCTCACCGTGACCAACGTAGCTGGTATGTATGGTCGCCGCTTCCGGGCAGTGGCCAGTGCGACGGATTGTAATGAGGTTTACTCCAACTACGCTATACTAAGTGTAGAAGGGCCGCTTTCCGTGAACACACAGCCGGTTGCGGTAACGGAGTGTTCCGAAAATTCAACGATTTTCACTGCCTCATTTGACAACCCTGGTGTTGTGGGCAGTACCATTTACCGTTGGCAAGTTAGTATCGACAACGGTACCTCTTGGGTCAACCTTTCAAACGCTGGAGTTTACAACGGTACAACTACCACACAATTAAGTATTTCCAATGTGGCTGGCTTGCACGGCATGTGCTACCGACTTTCCGCAAGGACAAGTACTTGTAATATCCTGTACACCAATCAAGCTTGCTTGACGGTAGAAGGCCCTATCACGGTGACGGCACATCCGACGGATGATACAGTTTGTTCCGGTGATGTATCTTCGTTTACTTCTACGGCTACGGTCGGCACAGCAGGTACGTTTGCATACCAGTGGCAAGTATCTTCAGATAATGGTACCAACTGGAGCGACATCGGTGCTGGTACGGACGGCGGAGTTTACTCCACCTTCACCACAACTACCCTTAACCTAAGCGATGTAACCGGCCTTTACGGCAGGTGCTACCGATTGGCATTCAGCACAGGAGAGTGTAACCGGGTGTACAGCAACCGGGCATGCTTGACCATTGAAGGCCCAATCGCCATCGTTGACCAACCGGACGACATCTTCCAGTGCTCTGGCGAGGCGGTTGTGTTCACCATTGGCGCCACCAATACTTCGACGCAGGACACAACGGTTCTGTACCAGTGGCAGGAAAGCACGGACGGTGGAATTACCTGGACTGACATTGTAAACGACACGACTTATAACGGTGCCCAAACCTACCAAGTAAGCATCGGCCACACGACCGGATACGATGGCAACCAATACCGGGCTATCATTTCGACGGCCACTTGTAGCCAAGACACTTCAGATGCAGCTACACTGAGCATCGAAGGCCCGCTGACGATACTTGACGAACCGGACAATATCACCGAATGCTCCGGCTCAGGTGTGACGTTCGAGTCCACCATTTCCAATGCTGGCCCTGGCGTGTTGCAGTACCAATGGGAAGTCAGCGTTGACACCGGTGTTGTCTGGACCAGCCTTTCCAACGATGCCATTCACAGTGGTGTGACCACCACAACGCTTTCGATTACCGACGTGGCTGGTATGGGCGGTTTTCGTTTCCGCATGCGCTACCGTACTGCAAATTGTAACGCCGAGTGGACAAACTACGCCGTGCTGACGGTGGAAGGCCCGATAGGTTTTGCTGTGCAACCTGCTTCAGTAACTGAATGTTCGGGCAGCGGCACCAACTTCTCAGTTACAACAACCAATACTGGCTCGGGTGCCATCACCTACCAATGGCAAGTTAGCCCAACTGGCGGCGGAGGCCCATGGTTCAACCTTTCCAACTCTAGCCTTATCAACGGTGCAGCCACAGCCAACCTGAGCCTAGCCAACGTGTCCGGCTGGAATGGCTACTGTTATCGGGTGAACATTCAAACATCTACCTGTGCAGCGGTAACCTCAGATGTGGCTTGCTTGACGGTGGAAGGCCCAATCAGCTTTACCGACCATCCAGATGATGTGACGGAGTGCTCTGGCAACTCAACATCCTTTACCGGTGCTGCCGCCATTGCGGTAGGAAACGCGGGTACATTGACCTACCAGTGGCAGTGGTCGAGCGACTGTATCAACTATAGCGATATTGTTGCTGCTGGCGCAAACGGCTTCGCTGACTGGAATACACCGACCCTTACCGTTGGCGATGTTGTAGGCATCAATGGTCGTTGCTTCCGCCTTGCAGTAGCCACTGGGCACTGGCGAGTGTAACGAAGTTTATTCTTTTACTGCTAAACTGACCGTGGAAGGCCCGTTGGCGATAACTGTGGAGCCAGTTGACTTCACCAACTGCTCCGACAAGGAGGCCTACTTCTTCTCGGCAGCCACAAATACTGGGCAGGGAGTAGTGCAAAACCAGTGGCAAATAAGCGATGACAACGGAGTGACTTGGTCTGATATAACCCAGTTGCAGGATAGCATTGGTGGCAACCTAATCAACTTTGGTAACATCAACGATGACTCGCTGTTGGTTTCGCCCATCGTTGGCCTCAATGGTTACATGTTCCGCAACATCTTCTTTACCGGTACTTGTGCCACGGATACCACCGACGCAGCCGTGCTGAACGTTGAAGGGCCAATCAGCTTCACCGACCAGCCGGACGATGTTACGCTTTGCTCAGCTGAATCTACCTGCTTCACCGTTGCTATTGCCAACTCTACGGGTGTAGGTGTGATTGAGTACAAGTGGCAGCGCTGGACGGCGGGTGGCGTTTGGGTTGATTTGACAAACACTTCGCCATACTCGGGTGCGTTCACCAACCAGCTTTGCATCAGCGATGTGAGCGGCTTGTACAACTACAAATACCGATGCGCCATAAGAACCGGCAATTGCGACTGGGGTTTCAGCGACCTCGCCAACCTCTTTGTGGAAGGCCCGATCACCGTGGACCTCCAGCCAGTTGACGCAAGTGTCTGTTCGAACAGGCCGCACTCGTTCAACACCACGATTACGAACCCTGGCTTCGGCGCTATGACTTACAGGTGGCAGCGCAGTGTGGATGGTGGTGCGACTTGGAACAATTTTGCGACCAGCTTTGGCAGCAATGCTCCATACAATACTGGCAATTTCTCCGGCGCATTCGGACAAGACCTAACCTTCACAAATGTAGATGGCATGGACGGCCACATGTTCCGCCTGGTCATCACTACGGCACACTGTACTTTGAACACGAACGAAGTAACGCTGACCGTGCGTGACAAGTGCCTCGCTGGCGACTGCGACCTTGACGACGACGGCATCAACAATGCTACCGACCCTGACGACGACAACGACCAATTGTCTGACTACTGGGAAGCTTGGATGACGGACAACAACCTGATTGTGTCAATTACCGACTTCGCAGGCACTGGTCCGTGGTTCTACACCGTGAGCGGTGCTACGGGTGTTCTTCCGTACATCACCTACAACCGCTGCTTGGTGCACACGGACGGCGACGGCTTGTACGACAACCAGGAAGACCCAGACGGGGACAACATCAACAACGGTGAAGAGACCGACGCCGACCTCGTCTTCGATGGTAACCCGCTCGATCCTTGTAACCCGATTCTCGGCCCTACTTGTATCGGCATCAACCTGGCAATCAGGGTTGGCTTACAGGGTGCACGGATTGGTGTATCCGCATCCGATACACTGCAGCGTGCTACACTGAGGAATTACGGGGTTGGTGCAAACGCCGAACGTTTGATACCAACTGAAGAGCCATACACTGGGATAACCAACGGTACATCTAACTATCCATTTGACCACGTTGGTCCAGATGGTGGTGGTGACGAAGTGATAGTGGACAGCACCACCGTATTTGCAGTTACAGACGAGGATGCCATCGTTGACTGGGTGTTCGTAGAGCTTCGCAGCTCGACTGCCCTCGACAGCGTGGCTACCACCCGTGCTGGTCTCCTGCAACGTGATGGTGATGTGGTTGATGTGGACGGGGTAACGAACCTTCGTTTCCCATTGGCTTCTGCCGGCACCTACTACGTGGCGGTACGCCACAGGAACCACCTTGGTGTAATGACGGGAGAGGCACTTGACCTCAGCCCTGCGCTCCAGGAAATTGACTTTACCGACCCTGCGTTCATCACGAATGGTACGGAGCCGCAGGTGGAGCTAAATGGCAGGATGTACATGTGGGCTGGCGACCTCAACTCCGATGGTCGCACGGTTTACCAAGGCCCAGGCAACGACATCCTCAAGCTGTTCACCACGGTTCTTTACGACCCTTCAAACACTACGCTGATTGCAAACTTCATTAGTGAAGGTTATCAGGAATCAGACGTGAACCTTGATGGTCGCTCCATTTACCAGGGTCCGGCAAACGATAGGTCAATGGTGCTGTTGAATTCAATTCTCAGTCACCCGGCCAACGTGAACTTGATTTCGAACTTCGTGATTTTGGAAATGTTGCCATAATGTGGACAATATGTGGGTGCAGTGAATGTGGCGAAAGCCCTGAAGTTGCACCCACATCAATTTAAAAACCTAACTTTTAGAATCTTTCGAAATGCTAAAGGTCGTCCTTGAAAAGGGGCGGCCTTTTTTTTAATGGGAATGGTGAACTATGAACGGTGAACGATGAACGGGGCACAGTTTCACCGTTCACCATTCATCATTTTTCAATACGCCCCAAAATACCGTCGCAAGAACCATTCAAGCGATAGCATCCCAAGTATCAGAAAGAAAATCCACTTCAAATTGATGACCGAACGGGTGCTGGTGGAGGTAAATATTACGGGCTTGATGTCACGGGCAAGCAGGGAATCGGTGAGTGCCTCTATTTGGTTTTGGTAAAATACCGAGCCGCCAAATTCTCTGCTCAACCGCCGCAGCATGGCATGGTCGGCGGTGGTCTCGTAGAGTTCAAGCTGGATGGGCTGCACACTGAACTGCCCATCGAAACTGAGGTTTTGGCCGTTGAAGGTTACATTGCCCCGGAAGCGGTAGTTGCCCACCGGGAACACGCCAGCGTTCAGGTTGTAACCTTTGGTCGTCTTGTTGAACGTGTAATTGAACTCCTTTCGGTCTGCGTTGGTGATGGTGAGCCGAACATCCGGTTCGTTTATCAGCTCGAAACTTTCGTTGTAAAGCTCGGCGTCAAAAATGACCGGCTCGTTTTCGTTGAAGATGTTTTTGCTGGTTGAAATGCGGAACCTGCGCTTGTCCGCCTTCACCGCCACGTACTGGAAGTTTTTGCCAATCAGCTCACTGAAAATATCGTGGTTCTGGTGCTGGAGGTAATCAAACAACCGCCAACGCCAGAGGCCCTCGGCAGCCAGCACGGCGATTTTTGTCCCGTTGTCCTCTCCAAAAAGCAGGAGCGGGTACTTGGTATCCACCTTCCCAATCCGTTGATAAAGAAGCACTTGCGCATCGCCCCGCACCGAAAAATCGCCGAAAGGCGCAGTTAGCGGATTAAAAGAGGGCAGGTTTCGCCGCAGGTTTTCATCAATCGTAAACAAGCTGAAGTTCGGGTTGAATACCCCTTGCACAACATTCGAGTTCTGCTGGTCGCCCTGGATGGTGATGAGCGGCTGCACCTGATTGAACCTCGTCAAATTGGTCTGCGACCCCACGATGAACATTCGTGGCGTCTTTTTTTGGTTCAAAACATTGAGCACAGTGGAGGCGTCGTTGCGGCTGCTCGGCAGGTTGTGCAGCACCACGAAGTCGAAGTCGGCCACATTCACCTTCAGGTCGCTGATGTAGCCGATGGTGATTTGGTAGTTTTTGTTCACCTCCAGCGTCTGTTTCAGCGCCGAGATGTCAGGGTGGGGGGCATTGGCCACGATGAGCAACTTCTGTCGGGCGTCCAGCACGTCCACGAAAAACTCCCGGCTGTTGTTGGCCACCGATTTTTCGCCGCTGACCTGCGAAAGCGAAATGCGGTACCGCTGAACGCCTGCTTCTTTTGCTTCCAGCACCACCTCACGGGTGGTGAAAAAATCGGCGCTGTTGATGTTGAGCGGGATGGTTTGGAGGTTGCTCACTTCATTGCCGTTGAGTTTCGAGATGGTGATGTTGGTGTTTGCGCCAGCGCAATTGCGGGCGGCCACGTCCATCTGCACGCTGAACTTGTCGCCGAGGTAGGCGATTTTGTTGTGAAAAACCCGCTTCAAGACAAGGTCTTTTTTCGCCGTGGTATCGCCGAGCGCCACCGAGAAGACCGGCGCATTGAGTTTTGCGCCAGCGTAAAGCGGGTTACTGCCTTCGTTGTAAATGCCATCGGTGGCCAGCACCACGGCGCCCAGGTTTTGGTTGCCGTAGAGGTCGGACACTTCTTTCATCACGTTGGAGATGTTGGAGATTTTATCCTTCATTTCAAACGTCACGCCCTCCCGCACCTCGCTTCCGAAGCCGTATTCCTTCACCTCGTACTTGGCACTGAGGCTGTTTTTTAGCTTGTCCCAACTGGTTTTGTATTGTTCCAGCGCCTCGCCCGTCAGTACTGAACCTACCGATTCTGATTCGTCTTGCGCCAGCACTATTACTGGTTTTTTGGTTTCGGTGAGCAGCGATTTTATTAGCGGTTGAAGCAGCAGGATGGCCAGCAGCGTGGCCGCCAGAAATCGAAGAACACCCAGTATTTTATGGAGATTTGGGTGCTGTTCCGCAAAAGTTTTGTCCCGAAAATAAAGCGTAAACGCATAGCCTAGGCCGAGCGCAACGCAGAGCAGCAGGTACCAAGTGGGATATTGAAAGCTTAAATTTTGCATGTTGAAACGTGATGGGTGGCATTTTGGGCCGTGAAACGGATGGCAAATTTCACAAAACTGACGAATATGTACCCAGGAAATCCTTTCTGGGGGCGGTGCCGTCCCAGAAAGGATTTCTGGGATACATGCACCAAACAGAAAAGAACGGCAGAAGGTTAACGGCGTTGCATTTTTGCAAAGTTTTGATTGTAATATTTCTGCAAGCGCAACCTTCGGCCTACAATTCGCATTTAACTGTTTTCGTTTTGAAGCCGCCAAACTTGTTTGGCAGGCTTATTTAGAAACTAACCAGCCTGCCAAACTAGTATGGCGGCTACAATTCAGACATGAAAAAAATCTTAGTTTCCCTTGCTTTTTCGCTGCTGTTTGCTTCGCAAATGAGCGCATCCTTCATGCTCCTGCCCATGGACGTGGAGCAACAAAACCACCTCAAAGCATACGGTATCACCTACTGGGTCATCAGCAACAACGTGGAAGCCTGGTGGCTGCTCAACTACCGGGGCGGCAGTTTTGCTTTTCCCCACACCCTGGTTTTTGAGAAGGAATGCAAGACCCGGGGCGTCAGCTACGAGGTGATTCCCGACGGTGCTTTCAATCATATTTTGAGTGAAATAGCGCAGCCAGAGGTCAACATGGACGCCGTCAAGCTCGAAAAAGCGCCCAAGATTGCCGTGTATACCCCCACCGATGCCTTCAAAAGCCAGCGTGGCGACGACATCCAGCCGTGGGACGACGCCGTGACGCTCGTATTGACCTACGCCGAAATCCCCTTCGACAAGGTGTATGATGACGAGGTATTGGCCGACAAATTGACCGAATATGATTGGCTCCACTTGCACCATGAAGACTTCACGGGCCAGTATGGAAAATTTTACGCAGGCTACCACACCCACGAATGGTATCGGGAAAACCAGCGACTTTCGGAAGAAATTGCAGCAAGGCATGGATTCCAGAAGGTGTCGCAGTTGAAGTTGGCCGTTGCGAAGCGGATAAAAGAATACGTGGCGGGCGGCGGCTTCATGTTCGCAATGTGCTCTGCCACTGATACTTACGACATCGCCCTCGCCGCAGAGGGTTCCGACATCTGCGACAAATACTACGATGGCGACGGCCCCGATCCGAACGCCAATTCCAAGCTGGATTTCAGTAAAACCTTCGCTTTCAAGGACTTCGAGCTGGTGATGAACCCGATGGAATACGAGCACTCGAACATTGACAGCCACTACGGCCGCACCATTGACCCGGAGCAGGATTACTTCACGCTGTTCGATTTTTCGGCAAAATGGGATCCCGTGCCTACCATGCTCACGCAGTGCCAAACTCGCACGGTCAAGGGCTTCATGGGACAGTCCACTGCTTTTCAAAAGCAGTACCTCAAGTCAAACGTCCTCGTCTTGGGTGAAACTAAACCGATGAAGGAGGCTCGTTACATCCACAGCCCCTACGGTCAGGGCTTTTTTACCTTTTACGGCGGCCACGACCCTGAAGATTATCGCCACTATGTACAAGACCCCGACACTGACCTGAACCTGCACCCGAACTCGCCGGGCTATCGGCTGATTTTGAACAATGTGCTGTTCCCGGCGGCGAGGAAAAAGGAGCGGAAGACGTAGTTGGCAGTTCGACAGTTGGCAGTGGGCAGTCAGTGTGTGCTAACTGTTTGATTATCAGCTACAAATGAAAAAAGCCTCGGAGTAGCTCCGGGGCTTTTTTGTGAAAACAAATCAGGAATTCCAATCTCAGCAGGTGCACACTGCCAAATGTCGAACTGCCAACTCAAACATCTGGGTTTACACCCTCTTGCTCTAAGTATTTTGCAATGTTGAAAGTCACCCCGTCCAGTGCCTCAATGTCTTTGTCCCAATCTTCGAACAGCCAAGTTTCGCCTTCGACAATCAACACTTTTTTCGGTTTGGTCAAAATCCAGAGGACACGCTGAACGCCGTATTTGAGCAGGTTTTTGTCCTGAATTTTAGGAAATCCTCTGATGTTTTCAGCCCGGTGCCTTCCAGTTCCACATCGAGGTCAATTTCAATGACGAGGGTTGGAGGGAAACCCTGCACATACTTCCGGGTGATTTTGTCCCCGGTCAAAATGGTTTTATCGTACAAGGGCAATATCGAACTGCATATTGCTTCGGTGGGCGAAGTGGTTGCCGGATTCGTTAGTGAAAATCCGGTACCGCTTATGGACATTGGCAAGAATCAGAATAGTATGCAAATACTCAATGATAAACGATTGAAGTGAACTGCATCCCATGATGTCTTCTGGTTTTTTTGTTTTGTTCAACACTTGCTTGTAGCCTTTGTAGTAAAACTTGATTCCTTCGATTTCCTCCTTCAATAGGTAATCGGGCACGGCTTCTGTCTGAACGGGGTAGCCAACTGGTTCAACGATTGGATTGACTAGGCTCATAATACTTTGATTTTCAACAAAGATAGCGACTTTCATATTGTGACTTAGCATTCGCACCAACAATTTTTCCATACCTTCCCGGCCTGTTTTAGTGGCATTTTTTTCAAAACAAAACAAGTCAAAAGCAATGCACCTCGACCTCCACTGGCCCGATTACGCCATCATTTTTCTTTACTTCGGCTTCGTCATCGGCGTAGGCTGGCTGGTGAAAAAAAAGGTCAAATCCTCCAACGACTTCCTGATGAGCGGGCGCTCCATCCCGCTTTGGATTACGAGCTTGGCATTCATTTCCGCAAATTTGGGAGCGCAGGAAGTCATCGGGATGTCCGCCTCTGGTGCCAAGTACGGCATGATGACCAGCCATTTCTACTGGATTGGCGCTATTCCGGCGATGGTGTTTCTGGGGCTGATGATGATGCCGTTCTACTACGGCTCCCGTGCGAGGTCGGTGCCGGAGTACCTCAAGCTGCGGTTTGACGAAAAAACCCGGAGCCTGAACGCCATGACCTTTGCCGCCATGACCGTTTTTTCGTCCGGCATTTCCCTGTTCGTGCTGGCCCGGCTGCTCGAACTCATCCTCGGCTGGGACTTCGACCTGTCGGTGCTATTGGCGGCGGGAATCGTAATGGGATACATCCTCACGGGCGGTCTCACCAGCGCCGTTTACAATGAAGTCCTTCAGTTTTTCCTCATCGTGTTGGGCATTGCGCCAGTGGTGGCCATCGGGCTGTACGAGGTGGGGGGATGGGAAGGCATCACTTCGAAGTTGGCTCCCGGGATGACCTCCACTTGGGCGCACACGGGCGAGGCAACCGCCAATCCGATGGGCATCACCACTTTCGGACTCGTGGCGGGTAGCTTGTGCAGCAGTTTCGGCTACTGGTGTACCGATTTTTTGGTGGTGCAACGGGCCATGATTGCCCGAAACCTGAACGACTCGCAGCGGACGCCCATCATCGCCGCCATCCCGAAAATGCTCATGCCCATCATCGTCATTGTACCTGGTCTGATAGCCATCTCACTGCCGCAATTTATGGATAGTTTTGCCTTGCCGGTGGCAAAGGATGGCACCACCGACTACAACATGGCGCTGCCATCACTCATCGCACACTACTACCCAACGGGGCTGCTTGGCGTGGGCTTGACTGCACTGCTGGCCTCGTTCATGTCGGGCATGGCTGGCAACGTGACGGCCTTCAACTCGGTGTGGACCTACGATATTTACCAGCCATTTTTCAAGAAAAACGCACCGGACAGCCACTACTTGCTGGTGGGGAAATTGACGACCGTGGTGGGCATCGCCTTGTCGGTCGGGGTGGCTTATTTGGCGGTTAGCTTCAACAATATCAACGACTTCCTGCAAGTGGTGTTCAGCTTCGTGAATGCGCCGCTGTTCGCCACGTTTCTGCTCGGCATGTTCTGGAAGCGGACGACCGGGCATGGCGCTTTTGCTGGATTGCTGGCTGGGACATTGGCGGCCGCTGCTCGTTCACGGCTTCACGGTTGCCGAAGGCAAGGGCGGCTGGATTGACGAAATGTTCCCTTTAGAATCGGGCATTGCGCAAGCGTACCATATTGCATGGGTGGCTTTTTCGGCCAATTTGATAGTTACTGCGCTGGTCAGTTTGGCCACCAAGCCGATGCCAGCGGAAAGCCTTCGGGGTTTGGTGCATGGCCTTTGGAAAGATGGCGAGCCACCAAAGAAACAAGTCGAATCGTGGTGGAAACGCCCAGCGGTGCTGGCTGTTGTGGTTATAGTTGTCTGCGTTATTTTGAACCTGGTTTTTGCTTGATATTCACTCATTTTATCATTCCTTAATTCACTCATTGTCTCATGGAAAAACTCAACGACCTCCGTTTTATCATCGGCCTCTTTTTCGCTTTGGTGGGCGCTTTGCTCGTCGTGCTTGCGTTCGCACTCAACTACGACAAGGGTTTTGGTAAAAACTTGAACCTGTACGCTGGACTGGCGATGCTGGTTTTTGGTGGGTTAATGTTGTGGGCGAAAAGGAAAGACCGATAATTGCGCAAGCAATAATTTAAGCGTAGATTGAAGCATTTTTTACTTAAAAAATTGGAATTATGAGCTTCGGTTATGGTGCGTTTGGCAGCCAAGAATGGATTCGGAAAATCAAACCCAAACCCTACTTCCAGAGCCGGAAATCGCCCGCTGGAGATACGGGCGAGATTGGCCGAACGCCTGATTATCAAATGCTTTTGAACAAAAAATCAAGGGGCGTCGAAATGGAAAGCTGGGAAGACACGCCCTCCACGGCCCGGAATTGGCCTATTGTTCTACTGCTTTTTTTAGCGCTCGCTTTGACAATACTTATCTTGCTTTGGATTTCTTAATCTTGGCAAAACAAAATGCCCGTTGGCGTTGTCCACTAATCATTCGTTTCACAAAAATCAACAACTTGACCGCTACCACCTTCACCATTCAGGAAAAAGAAGAAATCCGCAAACTGTTCGGCCTGCCGTTGGAGCAACTCGACCTCGAAGCCTTCCGCAAGGCGCACCGGGAACTTCGGTCGAAATACCATCCAGACAATTTTGAACACCTTGACAATGAAGCAGTTAAGGAAATGGCCACCGAAAAATTCCAGGTCATCGAATCGCTGGCGGGTAGGGTAGAGTCATACTTGACCGGCGAAAAACCTGCTGCTCCAACTTACCAAACCAACGTGGCCGATTACCTCAGCCCACACGCCGTTTTTGCTGGCAAAAAGCTAAAAATCGAAATCCTTACCGCCGACAAGGACTTGAAATACCACCTGTTCGGCACGTTTTACCGCTGGCTCCAGTTTGGCGACAGCTTCAAAATTCCCGACACGGGCGGCTCCATCGTCATTGACGAGGATTATGCCGGACGGAGAATCGGCTTTCAGGAGAGCGTGCGGATGTACCTGACTTTTGGCGAAGCCGACTCCATCGAGGACATGGTGAACTGGCTGTACGGAAAGATTCAAGGCCGAGCCAGTAAGCTGCTCGTGGCCGGGGAAACAGTAGAGATTGACCCCGAAAAAATCGTGAACGCTATCAAAAAAGAAACGCTGTTGCGCATTGGCGCTGGCTAAAGTAGCCGCCAAACTTGTTTGGCTGGCTCTCATATTGGAAACTGCGCAAGAAAAATATTTATAACAACCTGCCAAACAAGTTTGGCGGTTACAATCAAGACAAACATGAAATATCCTCCCCGCCCTTACATCCTCGCAGAAACAAACTGGAAGGCAGTCCAGGCTACAAAATTTGAGGTAGCCGTGCTGCCCTGGGGCGCTACCGAAGCGCACAACTACCAACTGCCCTACGCCACCGACAACTACCAGAACGAGGCCATCACCGAGGCAGCGGCAAAACTTGCGTGGGAGCGGGGCGCAAAAGTCGTTGTGTTGCCAAACATACCGTTCGGGGTGCAGACTGGGCAATTGGACATCCCGCTTTGCATGAACATCCTGCCGAGTACGCAATTGGCCATTTTGAAGGACATTTGCGACGTGCTGGTGCGGGCGGGCATTCCCAAATTGGTCATCTTCAACGGTCACGGGGGCAACGATTTCAAGACAATGGTGCGGGAGCTGTCCTTCCACTATCCGCAGCTTTTCACCTGCGCCCTCAACTGGTTTAAAGTGGAGAACAAATCCGGCTATTTCACCCACCTCGACGGCGACCATGCAGACGAGATGGAGACGAGCATTATGCTTGAAATCCTCCCGAATCTCGTGCTACCGCTCGACGAGGCGGGGATGGTTTTGATAAAAAATGGAAGTTCAAGGCGATGCGGGAAGGCTGGGTTAGCGCCCAACGGGAATGGACGCAAGTTTCAAAAGACACCGGCGTTGGCAATCCATACGAATCTACCGCTGAAAAAGGGAAGCGCTACTTGGATGCCGTAACAAAAAAAGTTGCCGACTTTTTCGTGGAGTTGGCGGAGACGCCGAGGAGCGAGTTTTATGAACTGTGAATTATGAACTGTGAACTGTGAACTTGCAATCCGCAACATGTTCCGTTCACAGTTCACAGTTCATAATTCACAGTTCGTTGTTCACTTCCTAACTGGGTTGGCGTAGTACGCTGGCAATGCCTTCCGCTCCTTGATGAGCAGGCAGTAGGGCTTGCAGCCATCGGTATTTACGAGGTCTTCGAGCTGGGTGGGCATGGGTTCATTGTCGAAGGCCATGCTTTGGCTGCCGGACAACTTGCCGATGTAGAACATGCCAACCACTAGCACGAACATGGCAGCGGCGGCAGTTAACCAGCGCAGCATGACGACCCGGCCATTGCTTTTTTGACCGACTTCGAGGCGGCTTTCAAGCTTGCGCCAAGCCTGAGGTGAGGGCTGGACAGTGAGCTGCTCACTGCCTTCTTGAAATGCAGAGAATATGTCTTTCTGAGCGTTCATTTCTTTTATATTTTGGACTATTTCAAATCTCAATGTTTTCGCAACCAAATCAGTTTCTAATCTTTCCCAATCGCTTCTTCACCAATTCCTCCATCCTGTTTTTCGCCAAAATCAACTGCGACTTGGAGGTGTTGATGCTGATGCCAAGTTCTTCGGCGATTTCCCGGTGCTTGTAGCCCTCCACCACGTAGAGGTTGAAGACCGTTCGGTAGCCAGGCGGCAGTTCATCGAGCAGCCCGAGGATTTCCTCGGACTCCAATCTGTCCACCACGGTCGGCTGCTCCCCGAGGTCAAGGTTTGGGTTGATTTCCTCGGTGAACTTGAACGGGTTGCCCTTCCGAAGGTGCATCAGGCTTTCGTTTATCATGATGCGCCGAATCCAGCCTTCAAAACTGCCCTCCCCGTTGAACATGTCAATTTTCGTTAGCACCTTGAAAAAGCCTTCCACCATCACGTCCTCGGCTTCCGAGGGGTCGTGGACGTAGCGCCTGCAAACCCCAAACATCACAGGCGCATGGCGCTCGTAGAGCAGCTTTTGCGCTCGTCTATCCTGTCGTTTGCAGGCGGCTATGAGGTCTTGTTCGGTCAAATTGAGTAGGCGCTGATGAATTGTCAGTTGGTATTTTGTGGTACGGAACTGTCAATTATTTCTTCCAAAGATGCAAGGAAATGTGCTTTTGGTGGAAACGATTTGCCCAAAACTAAAGTTTGACTTTTGCTTCGCAACCAGATTTGCAGTGTTTGCTATCTTTGCGGACGATTTTTATGTTAATGAAAATAGAGCACCTTGCCATCTGGGCGAAAGACATTGAGGCACTGAAGTCGTTTTACGAGCAATATTTTGACGGCAAGGCTGGCGAGCGCTATTTCAACCCAACCAAGAATTTCCAATCCTATTTTCTCTCTTTTGAAGGCGGTTGTCGGCTGGAGCTGATGCAAAAGCCCAAAATCCCCGGCAATAAAAATGCAGGAGAAGCGACTGGGCTGACCCATTTTGCAGTGTCCGTCGGCAGTGAAGCAGCGGTGGACGCCTTGACGGAAAATTTGCGAAGCAACGGCCACCGAATCGTCGGCGAACCACGCTGGACGGGTGACGGGTACTACGAGAGCGTGGTGCTGGATCCGGAGGGGAATCGGGTGGAGATTACTGCTTGAAAATTCTAACTACCGATTCAAAATGGAAAAAGAAAAAGTACAAATCGACATTGACGCCCTAAAAGCTGCTCTGATTCTTCTAATAGAGGAGAAGCCCGAAATTTTCAAAAACATCATAAAGGAGATTCTGAGGAGAAAATAAATAAGCTTCCGGTCGATAAAGAAGAGCGCCGAAAGGCTATTGAAAAAATGATTCTTGAAGACTTTCAAGAATTTGGCAATATTCCGTGCCTTAGCTTAATCCAAAATAACAATTCAACAATTCAGCAATTCAACAATGCAATTATCCGACAACCGCTACCACCTCACCAACGGCGTTGACCCGCTGGCCCTCGTCGAAAAATACGGCACACCGCTGTACGTCTATGATACCGCCATCATCGAGCGGCAGTACAAACGGCTGGCCGGGTCTTTCAGCGTACCAAAGCTGCACATCAACTATGCCTGCAAGGCCAACACGAACATCAACATCCTCAAGCTCTTGAAAAAACTAGGCGCTGGCCTCGATGCCGTTTCGATTCAGGAGGTGGAATTGGGCATCATGGCTGGCTTTGCTCCGCAAGACATCACCTATACGCCGAACAGCGTGGCCTTGGATGAAATCAATACTGCCCTCAAATTCGGCGTCAAAATCAATATTGACAACATCAGCATCCTGGAGCAGTTCGGCATGGAACACCCGGAGATTTCGGTGGGCATCCGCATCAACCCACATATCATGGCGGGTGGCAACAGCAAGATTTCCACGGGGCATATTGACTCCAAGTTCGGCATTAGCATCCACCAGTTGCCGCACGTGCTGAAGGTCATTGAGACCACCGGCACCAAGATTGACGGGCTGCACATGCACACTGGCAGCGACATCCTCGACGCCAACGCCTTCCTGCTCGCCGCCGACATCCTGCTGAACGTGGCCAGCAATTTCAAGTACCTCGAATACATTGATTTCGGCTCAGGCTTCAAAGTCCCATACAAAGACGAAGACATCGAGACCGACATCGAGGAAGTCGGCGAGCGCATTTCCGAACGGTTCACCCAGTTCTGCAAGGATTATGGGCGGGATTTGACGCTGGTTTTTGAGCCGGGCAAGTTCCTTGTGAGCCAAGCTGGCTATTTTTTCGTGCGTTCGACGGTGGTAAAACCTACACCAAGCACGGTGTTCATCGGGGTGGACTCTGGCTTGAACCACCTCATCCGCCCCATGATGTACGGCAGTTACCACCGCATCGAGAACATCAGTTACCCGCAGGGCAAGCCGAGGTTTTACACCGTAGTAGGCAATATCTGCGAGACGGACACTTTCGGCTCCAACCGGAAAATAGCCAGCGTGGAAGAAGGCGACGTGCTTTGTCTGTTCAATGCTGGGGCGTATGGTTTTTCGATGGCCAGCAATTACAACTCGCGCTTCCGTCCGGCAGAGGTGATGGTTCACGAAGGAAAAGACTACCTCATCCGTCAGCGGGAAACCATGCAGGATATTTTGCGTAATCAGGTGGAGGTAAAGTTTGAGGAGAAGCTTGTGAAGGCGGGCTGAAACCTTGTTCTTACCCAAAATAAATACAATCAACAATCAAAAAAATGACACACGGAAAGCTTTATTTCATTCTTATTTTATTGACAATCAATGTCTTGGCCTGTAAAAATAAGCCAACAAGCACACAAGCTCCCGAAGGCAATGCACAGGTTCAACCCGACAGCGCCGCCCAAGTTGCTTCGGCTACGACCCATGTGCCTGCGCCTTCCACAGCCAAGCCAATCAGCGCAATCAACAATGAAAGAATCCTTTTGAAGGACGCAACGCAAATCCCGTTTCCGAAGTTGGACGACAAATCCCAGATGGTGATTTTCTTCGCAACGCCTGGGTCCAAGACGCCTGAAATGACGGCACTCTCGAACGAAGGTGTAGCTCAAGCTGGCCGACTGACTCGCACCCTCGCCAATGCCAAGCTATCGGTCGTCTGGGCGGAGGGGAACACTGGGATGCAGAGCGGCCTTGGCACTGCCAAAGAAAACGAAGCCGAGTTCAACTTGCTGGAACCCAAAACCGCCACCGAGACTTTGAAAACCTTGGTACACAACTTCATGGGCAAAAGAATCCTTGCCGTTGCCTCGCCAGCCATTATTTCCGATATGATGATTCAACTGGCAGGCAAGCAGGTAGTCGAGGTGCCCGGAGGCTACTCTCCCGTGCTTTATTGTGCCACGGTTCGAGCAATGGGCGACGCCGATATTCTTGAAATGAGCTATTAAAAACTTTTAATTCTATTGTGCCCTTCGGGCAATGTTTGCGTAAATTGTGGCTTGAAATAATGGCCACCAGCAACGCCACATTGCACGAAGGGCATTTGATTTTATGCCCCCTCATGCCGTCTTGAAGCGTTGTTTTTGGTCAAAAAACAATCAACAACGTCATGAAATTACTTACCCTGCTACTTTTCCTACTGACATTTGCCTTTCAAAGCTCTCATCCTGATTCGGGAGGTTCTCCCGCCAAATCCAATGCTGAAGCTTCATTTTTTGCTTACGCAACAGACGTTGGCGTCGGTGCAAAAAAAATCAAAGGCGCAAAAATGTACTTCGATGGGAGTGCCAAGATGCTCCGCAAAAAATGGACCTACTGGAAAGGCCCAAGACTCTCCGCAAAGCTCCCCGTCAAGTGGCCGTTGGTTAGGGACCCCGACGGTTCGGGCGTTGCGTTGAGCAGCAAGGACCCCGACCCAAACGCTTCACAGGGACTATACGGCAGCGCCGACCTTGTGACCAAGGACGAGTTCCGTGACTTCCGTGCGCACGTGGAGTTTTTTGTACGCAAACGGGGTGGCAACAGCGGCGTTTACCTCCAAAACCGTTATGAAATCCAAATCCTCGACGGTGATTCCACCACCCACGGCATGGCCGCCATCATCAACGAACAGGCAGCGCCGTATTTTGTGTACAATGGTCCTGGCAAGTGGAATGCCTACGACATCAACTTCCGGGCGGCAAGGTTCAAGGACGGAAAATTGGTAGAAAAGCCCAGGGTTACTGTTTACTTCAATGGCGTAAAAATCCACCAAGACGAAGAAATCCAGCAGGTTTGGGGTGGCCCCAACTCCGGCATTGACGGGGGCAACGATGGGGGTAAGGGCATCACAGACAAGCCCGGTGGCCTGAAATTGCAATCGGAAGGGCACGAGGTGCTGTACCGCAATATTTGGATTAAGAAGCTGAACCTGAAGTTTCCGGACACTGATTTTTGAGTGAATGAACGCAGCGATGCTGAGGCGCAGGGGATATTATTTAACGCTGCGCCTCAGCATCGCTGCGTTCAATTTCAAAATATGCCGAAGGCACAGCTGTAACAACTTCCCACTAGCCTTCGTCCTCCAAGAACATCCATCCAATAATCACCCGAATTTTATGCTACTCAGAACCTTCCTGACCTTGCTGTTTTTCCTTGCTTGCAACATTGCTGGTTTTTCCCAAGAATACCTGACCCTCACGGGCAAGGTCTTGGACAAAAAAAGCAAGCAACCCGTGCCGTATGCCCATATCGGCATCCCGGAAAAGGGCATCGGTACCACGACCGGTTTTGATGGGGCCTTTCAGTTCAAGTTGCCCAAAGCGTTTGAAAATTCAAAGCTCACGGTTTCCTACATGGGCTACGAGACATTCAGCCAACCAGCTAGCAGTTTCAAAAATGGCAGCGCCATTTACCTCCAGCAAGCCGTCAACCAACTGACAGAAGTGGTGGTGATGGACAAAAAAGCCATCGAGGATATCATTCGGCGAGCGGTGAAAAATATCCCCAAAAACTACTCCGACGACCCATCCAACCTGCTGGCATTCTACCGGGAGTCACTCACAGACGACAGTCTGCGCTACCGCTATTTGGCCGAAGGCGTTTTGAAAGTTTATAAAACAAGCTACGAGAACGAAAAGGAAGGCCAAGTTGGGCTGGTGCAGGGCCGTAAAATCAACCTGCAAAACCCATTGGACACCTCGTTCAACTCCGGCTTTGCATCTGGCCACATGGCCGCTCACCGCTTCGATTTTGTGAAGAATCGAGAGGATTTTATTGATGAAACCTATTTCCCGTATTATAAATATTGGATTGAAAATATAACGACCTACAATGGCAGAACGGTTTATATCATTGGATTTGATAAAGAAAAGGAGCCAACATCATCGGGAAATACCAAGAAGAAAAAACGCAGCCTCGCCGATAGATTGACCGGAAAAAAACAAGGCGACAGTTCTGGTAGTGCTTCCGCTCGCATGAAAGGCCGCATTTTCATTGAAAAAGATTCTTACGCTTTTATCCGTGCTGAATTTGAAATCACGAAAGAAGGGCTGCGAAAAGGCTATGATTATCCACTTTATGTGGGCAGTTGGAATGCCAACAAATATGTGGTGAATTATCGCAAGCACGAAGGCAAATGGCATTTTAGCGATGCCCTTCGGGAAGGGGTGCGCAGCAATGGCGGCCAGTATGCCAACGAGGTGAAAATCACGGAAATTTTTCCAGAAAAAGGCAATCAAATCCCATACTTGGAGCGCTTGGAGCGAGGCAACGAATTTGTTCAACTGACTGGCAAATACGACGAGGATTTTTGGAAAAACTACAACATCACCCCCATGAGCGAGGGCCTCTCGGAAAGCATGTCGCAGTACAAAAACATGCTGAAAGCGCAAGAAGCGTTCAGTGCCGAAAACATGGCGGCGATCCAACAACAGCGGGATTCCATCGAGGCCGCCGAGATACAGCGCAAAAAAGAGGAACTGGCAAGAAACCAAGAAATCACCCAGGAACAACTCGAAAATGTGGACTATGTGCCGGAAAGTATGCGCAAGGTGGACAACGTGAAGAAGAAGTTCAGAAAGACCAAGTTCTCGCTTGGACTGGGCACGCACTTGATTTCATCGAGCAGTAACCCATTGACCATCAACTACTTCGATAAAGAGGGCGCTGAAATTCTGTCGCTCACCGACGACATACCACAACGTGATTTTGAGGTTTTGCCCGTTGGGAATTCGACATTTACTTCCACAAAAACGTGTTCATGCGCTTCGGAAATGCCTTTGATTTTGGAACAGCATCTACAAGGATTGGTCAATCGGGGGTGGTTTGCAGTTCAATATGTCTAAACAGCGACCCGTTTTTTTGCGAACAGCGGCGCAGTACAGCTACCTGCGCTACTACCGAAAAGTGGGCAACGCTGAAAATGATTACGGCAAATTCAAAGTGGAGCGGGAGCGTTTTAAGGGCGACGAGGTGCGACTCAGCTACGGCAGCCGCCACCATAACCTGAACCTTTCCGGCGAGCTTTCCATCGAACTGAACCGGAGTCGAGAGTTGTATTTCCGTGGCACTTACCACTACACATTTGCCAGCCAGCAGGATGTTTGGTTTCGGGAAACCAAGCAGTGGGGGAGAAAAGACCATCGGTTGCCCGTGAGCGATTCACGGCTTTCCGTGATAAGCAATGATGCGGTTTTTAACAGCAAAATCACGCCTGACGAGACGTTTTCGTTTACGGTGGGATTGATGTTCAAGTAGTAGCCAATTGTCAAACAAAACAGACAGCACTGTTAGAGCTTCGAAGCTCTAACAGTGCTGTCTGTTTTGTTTGACAATTGGCTCGTGCAGGTCAAATCAGCTTCCTGCCAACAGCTCCTGCAACTCTTCCCATTTCCAACATCAGGTTTGTAAATTCCTCAAAATCAAGCTGTTGCGAAGCATCGCTCATTGCCATTTTCGGGTTTGGGTGCGTCTCAATTAATAATCCATCGCAGCCAAAAGCCACGCTGGCTCTCGCCAAATCCGGCACCCCGTAGGCATAGCCCATCGCATGGCTAGGGTCGAGGATGATGGGGCAATTGGTATGCTGTTTCAGCCAAGCGACACCGCAAAGGTCAAAGGTAAACCGGGTTTTTGTCTCAAACGTGCGGATGCCCCGCTCGCACAGAATCACTTCCGAATTGCCGCCCGCTCAGAATGAATTCCGCCGCTTGCACGAACTCCTGCAAGCGTCGTCCCAAAGCCCCTTTCAGCAAAATTGGCTTGCGTATCTCCTCACAGCGCCGCAGGATGCTCTGGTCGTACATGGCCTTTGCCCCGATTTGGATGATGTCCGTGTATTCGATGACTTCTTCAATGTGAGAGCTGTCTTTTACCTCCGTGATGATGTTAAGTCCGTATTGTCGGCGCACCTCGGCGAGCATTTTTAAGCCCTCCAAGCCCAGTCCCTGAAAGGTGTACGGCGATGTGCGGGGCTTGTAGCAGCCAGCTCGCAAGGTGCTGATATTCAGCGATTTGAGCAGCTTGGCGCTCGCCTCAATTTGCTCCCAACTTTCGATGGAACAGGGGCCTGCGATGACCACCGTGTTTTTCGTGCTGCCGCCGATTTCGGTGCTGCCCCAGCGGATGCGGCGCAGTTCGTCCCGGTAGTTTTTGCTGGCCAATTGTATGTCGGAGTCCATCGGCCAGCTTGCTTGGACGAGTGGCAAAACGGCGTCAGGTAGGGTCTTTAAGGCAAAAGGCGTGACGAGTACGAAGTAGTCGGCCTCTTGGAAGACAATGGATTGAAGTTGCTGGCCGATTTCGTGGGCGGTGGGCTTGGCGACGGTATTTTTTAGATGGATAATCATTTTTTGGTTTTGATTTGCTCGCGAGGAGGATTGGACTGCGGATTGAGCGGATTTGGCGGATGAAAACGGATTTATATCAGTAGATGCCAAAAATCCGTTTTCATCCGCCAAATCCGCTCAATCCGTAGTCCAATCCTCCTCGCGTACTATGTCTCCGCTTTTATCAACTGCGTAAACGTCAAAGCCCCCGTCAAATCATTATCCGAATTAACTACCGGAATATATTGCAGCGGAAACTTAACGCCTCGAATTAACTTCAATAATTCATCAATAGATTTATCTTCTTCAATAATAATTGGGTTTAAATTAATCAATTCAAAAGCATTGATTTCATGGAGATTTTCGAAATTACGAATTAACCCTTTTCGTACATCGGCGTTGCTAATAATGCCTTTTAATTTGCCATTATTAGTAATTAAAACAAACGCCATCTCATATTTATCAATGGTCAAAAGGGCATTTTTAAATGTCAAATCCAGCACATCCAAAATGGGCAGCTCCTCCGTTTCAATCATAAAATCCTTGATTAAATAATGGGAACTGACCACCTCCCGCTTCAAGTGCAGCAGCGCCGGGCCGACCGACTTGTTTTGGAACAAAAACGACCCCACCACGGCGCTCTCCACGCCCAAATTGCGAAGGATAAAGCTCACCTCGGCGTTCACCCCACCATCCACTTGTATTTGATGGGTGGGGAACAGTCGCCGAAACTGCCTTATTTTCCGAAAAGTCTCCTTGTTGAACGTACCGCCGCTCTGCCCCGGCGTGGTGGTCATCAACAGCACGTAGCTGCACCGCTCGGCGTAGGGGGCGAAGGCTTCCACGGGCGTGTCGTTCATCAAAGCAAGGCCGATTTGGCCGGGGAGGTCGGCTGGAAACTGCACTTTTTCCCCAAAATGCTCCAACTGAAAGGATACCCGACTCACTGGCGTTTTGCGAAGCAAGTCAAAATAACGCTCCGGCGTGGGCGAGATGATGTGGAGGTCAACGGGCGTCGAACTTGCGCTGTGAATGGCTTCAATGTCCTTGAAAACACTGAGGTCATCGTTGCAGTCCACATGAAAAAAGTCAATGAAATGCTCGTCCAATTCCCGCACGATGTCGGCTAATGGTTGGTGTTTGTTGCTGTAAATGGAGGCAGAAATTTTCATTGCCGCAAAAAGTAGAGCAGGATTTACGATTGCGAATGACGATTTACGATTGGGGTCGCTACCTGAATTCGCATTCGCCCTTAACCGCTTTTCTTTGCGCCTAATTTGGAACAAAGGCCGAAAAATGCCCGTTTGTCAAATAACAATTCAACAATATAACAATCCAACAATACAGCAATGTCCTTGTCCACCCGATACTCCCCCAAAGAAACCGAAGAACGCTGGTACGCCCATTGGGAGGCAAAAAACTATTTCCACTCCGTGCCAGACGAGCGGGAGCCTTTCACCATCGTCATTCCGCCGCCGAACGTGACAGGCGTGCTGCACATGGGCCACATGCTCAACAACACCATCCAGGACGTGCTCATCCGCCGGGCGAGGATGCAGGGCAAGAACGCCTGCTGGGTGCCCGGCACCGACCACGCCAGCATCGCCACCGAGGCGAAAGTGGTGCAGTTGCTGCGCAAACAGGGCATCAAAAAGGGCGACATCCCACGGGACGAGTTCCTGAAACACGCCTTTGATTGGAAGGAAAAATACGGCGGCATCATCCTCGACCAGTTGAAAAAACTGGGCGCAAGCTGCGACTGGCAGCGCACCCGTTTTACGATGGAAGACAGCCTCAGCAAGGCCGTCATTCATGTTTTTGTGGATTTGCACAAAAAAGGCAAACTCTACCGTGGCCTGCGCATGACCAATTGGGACCCAGAGGCGAAGACGGTTTTGAGCAACGAGGAGGTCATCCACCGGGAGGAGAATTCGCAGTTGTTCCATATCAAATACAACCTCGTTGGCGACCCCACCGACGGCATCGTCATCGCTACGCAACGCCCCGAAACCATCATGGCGGACGTGGCCATTGCCGTACACCCAGAGGAGGAGAAATACAAGCACCTCGTGGGCAAAATGGTGCTTATCCCCTTGATTAACAAGCCGATACCCATCATCGCCGATAGTTACGTGGACCGGGAGTTCGGCTCTGGGGCGCTGAAAATCACGCCCGCCCACGACCAAAACGACCTGCAAGTTGGGGAGCGGCACGGGCTGCCCGTGGTGGACATCCTGACCGAGGACGGCAAGCTGAACGCCGAGGCGCAAATCCTCGTGGGCGAAGACCGTTTCGTGGCCCGCAAGAAAATCCGCAAGCTGCTGGAAGACGCTGGCAACCTCGTGAAAGTGGAGGACTACCGCACCAGCATTGGCCACTCGGAGCGCACGGACGCCGTCGTTGAGCCGAGGCTCACCAACCAATGGTTCTTGAAAATGGGCGGCTTCGCCGCAACGGCGCTCGAAGCGGTGAAGAGCGGCGAGGTGAAATTTTACCCCGAAAGCATGTGGAACATGTACTACCAGTGGCTGCAAGAGGACAACGTGCGGGACTGGTGCATCAGCCGCCAATTGTGGTGGGGGCAGAGGATTCCGGCGTGGTACATTTGAAGTCGGCAGTTGGAGTCCGCAGTTGGCAGTCGGCTGACCTGCAATTTTCGGAAAGTGGACGTTGATGGAAAGGGGAGAGGAAGTTGGTTTTTGTCGCTGAAACAGCGGCAGACGCTTTGGCCTTGGCCAAAACAAAAAGGGCATCAACAATTGACCATCAATGATTTGCAGCAAGACGAAGACGTAGTGGACACTTGGTTCAGCTCATGGCTCTGGCCGATTGCGGTGTTCGATGGTTTTGAGCGTCAGGACGAACTGAAATACTACTACCCGACCAACGTGCTGGTGACGGGTTGGGACATCATGTTCTTCTGGGTGGCCCGCATGATAATGTCGGGCTACGAGTGGTCGGAGGAGCTTTTGGGCAAGGATTTGAAAGGCCGGATGCCGTTCCATGACGTGTATTTCACGGGGATGGTGCGGGACAGCAAGCGCCGCAAAATGTCCAAGCAACTCGGCAACTCACCGGATGCGCTGGAACTCATCGAAAACTACGGGGCCGACGGCGTCCGCTTCGGGATGTTGCTCTCTGGTTCAGCGGGCAACGACATTATCTTCGATGCGCCGATTGACCCGGTGACGAAAACCGTACTGAACGAAAGCAAGCTCTGCGAGCAGGGCCGCAATTTCTGCAACAAAATGTGGAACGCACTGCGCCTCATCAAGGGTTGGGAGCGGTCGGACGCCGAACAGCCGGAAGTGAACGCCCTTGCCGTGGCTTGGATGAAGGACAAATTCGACCAGACGCTGGCCGAAGTGGAGGCCAATTTCACAACCTATCGCCTCGGCGATGTGCTGATGGGGCTGTATCAAACCATTTGGGACGATTTCTGCTCCTGGTACCTCGAAATCATCAAACCTGCCTTCAACGAGGACGGAACGAGCGAGCCAATTGACCACCAGACCTACGAGGCAACCATCAATATTTTCGAGAAAATGATGGCAGCCCTGCACCCGTTCATGCCGTTCGTGACGGAGGAAATCTGGCACCAATTGCGGGAGCGGAAAGCTGGAAATGACTGTGTCGTGGCTGCCTACCCGACCGCTGGCAGGGTGGACAAGGACATGATTCAGAAGGTGGACAAGGCCAAGGATTTGATTACCAAAATACGGGAAAGCCGCAGCAGCAAGGGCATTTCACCAAAGGAGAGCCTGCGCCTGTTTGCCCAAAACCTGCCGAGCACCCAAGCCATGTTCGAGTTGAACGGCCTCGCCGGGCTGGTTCAGAAAATGGGCAACCTCAGCGAACTCAGCTTCACTGATGACGAACCAGCGGGCACGGTTTCGCTGCTTTCCGGCACGGAGAAGTACTTCCTGGAAATGAACATCACGATTGATGTGGCCGCCGAACGGGAGCGCATCACAAAAGAGCTTGAATACTACCAAGGTTTCGTGGCCAGCGTGGAGAAGAAGCTTTCCAATGAAAAATTCGTGGGCGGGGCACCTGCTGCCGTAATTGACGCTGAGCGCAAAAAGCTGGCGGATGGGCTGGAGAAGATGCGGATTTTGGAAGAGGGGTTGGTGAAGTTGGGGTGATTGGGAGATTTCCCGTCTCTGGGTTAACCACCCCTGTTAGAGCTTCAAACTCTAACAGGGGTGGTTAACCCAGAGACGGGAAATCTCCTTGAGAATATTAAATCGGTGCAATATCTTTACCCAAACAAAACTCCATACTATGAGCGACCCTTATGCCATCCCACTTCGTGCCGATCGAACTTACCATATCTTCAATCAAGGCAACAACCGAGAAGATATTTTCATTGAACCAAGAAACTACCTCTATTTTTTAGATAAGATTCGGGACCATATCTCGCCAATTGCACAAATCTTTGCATATTGTTTACTTCCCAATCATTTCCACCTTTTGGTTAGAGTATATTCTTATGATGTGCTGTATGAGCGGATGCCAGGCCGCTTTCTAAAGCCAATTTTTCATTCAACCTACCGTGAAAGCACTCAACCCGATGAAGCGGCATTTGATGATAGGATTAGCCAGATTCTGGCCCGACAGTTTTCAAACCTGTTTTCCGGCTATGCCCAGGCCTTCAACAAGGCAAATGATAGAAAAGGAAAGCTGTTTTCTTTGCCATTTGGCCGTGTCTTGATAGAGGGCCAAGATTTGTTCACCTATCTCATTTGTTATATCCATAGAAACCCAGTCCATCATCGTTTCTGTGATGATTATGGTATTTGGCCGTATAGCTCATATCAGGAAATATTGGAAAAGCTGAAGAGTAGTCAAGAAATAGGTACGCCAACGGCAAAGACACACCTAATTGACAACGGCACAATGCCTTCAAGCATTCTATACCTTGAGTTTTTGGAGTTGTGGTTTGGGAAAACGAAACATTATCTGATGCTGCATGAGCAAGCCAAGGAGAAGTTGGAGAGGAAATTTTTGCTCGAATAATGCCTTCAATCAGGCCATCAGGGAAGATGAACCACCTCTGTTAGAGCTTCAAGCTCTAACAGAGGTGGTTCATCTTCCTGATGGCCTGATCGCACTTTGTTTTATGTGCTTTTTCATGAGTAATCCCCTCCTTCAACAAATCGTTGAATGAATATGCTAAAACCAATCTTCGCCTTTACTATCCCCTTCCTGCAAGCCTTTCTCGGCTGCCAGTCCCCAGAGGGCAAACCTGAACCCGGCAGCCGTCGCTGTTTCTCGGCAAATCGAAAATACGGATGGAGCGACCATCTCGCTGCGCTTCCAACCGCCCGCTGGATTCGCCAGGCAGGAAGTCTCGACCATCTCTTTCGCCAGTTACCTCCGCAACCTTCCATTGAAACCCGCCTATGCCCATGTTCATCTTTTTGACGGAAGGCTGAAAAGCCGACAAACCGTCCATGCCGCCGTGGTGGACATGGCTACGGGCGACCGTGACCTTCAGCAATGCGCCGATGCGGTCATGCGGTTGCGGGCAGAGCATTTGTTTGCTCAAAAACAGTACGATGCGTTGCATTTCAACTTTACCAACGGCTTCAATGCGGAATATGTGAAATGGCGGCAAGGCTACCGAGTGAAGGTGGAAGGCAACAAAACAGAATGGTATGCAACCAACACACCGTCAACGAGTTATGAGTCTTTCAGGGAATACCTCAACCTCGTTTTTATGTACGCCGGGACGCTTTCGCTGTCCAAAGAACTGAAGCCAAAGCAAGTGAAGGATCTCGCCATTGGCGACGTGTTCATCCAAGGCGGAAGCCCTGGCCATGTGGTCATTGTGGTGGATGTAGCGGTGAAGTCGGGTACGGGCGAAAAGATTTTTATGCTCGCCCAAAGCTATATGCCAGCGCAGGAGATTCACGTGCTGGTGAACCCGAATGATGAGGAGTTAAGTCCTTGGTACAGTTCGGATTTCGGCGAGGAATTGCAGACGCCTGAGTGGACGTTTGAAAGTGAAATGTTGAAATCGTTTTGACGGGATATTGTGGTCGCCCAATTTATTGGGCTGACCGTGAATCATGTACCGATTTTCGGTCAGCCCAATAAATTGGGCGACCACTAACTCACTGGCTCCAACTCGTCGGCGTCCTGTCCCACCGATGCTTTTTCAACTCAAACAAGGTATCGTATTTCAATCCAATCCCATCGCTGCAACCGATGTTCGCTTCCACGTGGCGCAGCTTGCGCATGCCCGGTATCGTCGTCGCCACGTCGTGGTTGCTGAGGATGAAACGGATGGCCATTTCCGCCATCGTCATGCGGGGCGGGATGATGGGGCGCAATGCTTCTGCCCTGTCCACGGACGCATCCAAGTTTTCTTTTACGAAGTAAGTCGCCCGCCAATCATCGGGCGGGAAGGTCATGTCCTTCGTCATGTTCCCTGTCAGCGTGCCCTCGTCGAAGGGGACACGGGCGATGACGCCGATGTTCAGTTCCCGGCAGAGCGGGAAGAGGTTGTCTTCCGGGTTTTGGTCGAAGATATTGTAAATGACCTGCACCGTATCAATCAAACCAGTGCGGAGGGTTTCGAGGCTGTTGTCGGGTTCCCAGCGGTTGATGCTGATGCCCCAGTGCGCCACTTTACCCGCTTTGGTCAGCTTCGCAATGGTCTCTTTCCACTCGTCCCGCTCATGCCACGAATCGTTCCAGACGTGGAACTGCATCAGGTCAAGCTGCTCGACGCCGAGGTTTCGCATGCTTCGCTCCACGTAATCCATGATATACTCGGATGGAAAAACGTCCTCCAATGGTCAAACTCCGGCTTGGATGGCCACCTCCTGTTCTTCGGCGGAACCTTCGAGGCGAGGTAGAGCCGCTTGGTGTGGTGCTTCCTGACCAGTTCGCCGAGGATTATTTCGCTCACGCCATCGCCGTAAGCCCAAGCCGTGTCGAAGAAATTGAGGCCCAGTTCCACTGCTCGTTCCAGCGCCTGCTGAACTTCCTTGGGGTCGGTGTCTTTCCAGCCAGCCAGGCCCCACATGCCGTAGCCGATTTCTGAGATTTGGTAGCCTGTGCGGCCGAGGGTTCGAAATTTCATTGAAATTGGGTTATTGAGTTATTGAGATATTGGGTTATTGGACGGAATAACTTAATAACCCAATAACTTAATTTACAAAAGCAGCGGTTGCAGCATCGCAGTCAACTCATCCGCTGAGAGGTCACGGGTGTGGAACTGTTTGATGCCGTCCTTGGTCTTGATGAAAATGGCTGGAACATTGCCCTGCCAGCCGCCGGAAATATCGTTGCGCCACTTGCCGTCGCTGCCCTTGACTTGCAGCACCTCGGCGGCGATGCCCGATTTGCGCAGCACGAGGTTCACGCCGTCGGCCATTTTTTCTTCGTCGAGGTTGACGGAGAGGAGGTGCAGCTTGCCCTCGCCGCTTTTGTTCTGGATGCCCTGCAATGCTTGTTGCAGTTGGACGCACTTCAGGCAATCGGTTTTCCAGAAATTGACCACGAGTAGAGCGGTGGTGTCCGCTTTTATTTGCGACAACAAATCGGCTGGCGCAACGAGCTTGGCCGACTTGCCTTTGGCGGCTGCCAACTCGGCGTTTTCAGCGTCAGAGGTGTTGCCGGTTTGCTCCATGTTGTGGGGCAAAGCGGCCTCGTTGTTGGCGGCTTGGTCCTGGTCATTGCCGCAGGCGAAGAAAAAGGCGGCAGGGATGATGGCGGTGAATAGCCAGGTTTTTGCGAAGCGGATTTGCATTTAATTGGATTGAGTGGTGCTTGGTTGATTCGCCGCAAATTTGCAAAAGTTTCTGGTGTGGGCGTTTGAATTCGCCGGGTATTTGTTTTTGACCATTTTAAATGGCAGGAAAATGACAACTCAAGTGTGCTTCTGCCTTTACTAAAACGTTGAACTAGGTAAGGAGAACCGTGGCACAAACCATGACAGTCGCCAAATGGGAAAACTCCTTAATTTCGCAGTCAAAACCATATACATGCCCAGCTTTCGCAGCATAATCCTCCACCCCAAAAACATTTTCATCCTCCTCGCCCTGCTGACGATAGCGTTGGGTGGGCTCATGCCGCCGGCGTTCGTGGAACGGTTCTACAGCCGGGGGCTTGTCACGGGGGTGCAGTGGATGTTCAAGGTGTTGGACAGTTGGTTGCCGTTTGCAGGGGTGTACCTGCTGCTGGTGGGGCTGCTGGCATGGATGTGGCGGGGGCGCAACCGCTTTTTCAAAAGCATGCGGTGGGTGTTTTGGCAGGGAGAGGGGCCTTTCACGGGGGGCTGGGCATCGTTGGGCAGGAAGCTGGGACGTGCGGCGCACTCACTCTTGGCCTTCTTGGCGGTGGTCGTCATCTTGTTCCAATGGCTGTGGGGCTTCAACTATGGGCGGGTGCCGCTGGAGCGGCAAATGGGCATCGAGCCAAGGCCGCTGACAGTGGACGAGCTGCGGGACGAACTCCTCAGGGCCACCACCGATGCCGTGAGCTTCCGGCGGGGACTGGCGGAAGGCCCGGACTCCGTCATTGCGGAGCAAAAAATAGTGCCCAGTGTCGAGGCGCTCATGCGCCAGTCGCTGAAGTCGGTGCTGAAGCAGTACCACTACCCCAGGCCCACCGATGTGCGGGGACGCACGGTGCTGCCGAAGGGCATCCTCCTGCGGTTCAGCACGGCGGGCGTCTATCTGCCGTTCACGGGGGAGGGGCACGTGGACGCCGGGCTGCACCACCTCCAATTGCCCTACGTGCTGGCCCACGAGATGGGCCATGCATACGGCCACGGCGACGAGGGCACTTGCAACTCCCTCGCTTACCTCGCCTGCATCCAGTCTGGCGACCCGTATATCGTCTATATCGGACACCTTTATTACTGGCGCTATGTGGCCTCGCAGTACCTGGCCATGGCACCGGACCATTACGAACAGTACAGGAAGGCGCTACCCGCTGGCCTCCGGGCGGACGTGCGGGCTATCAACGCCGAAATGGAAAAGTACCCTGATATTATGCCGAAACTGCGGGACGCTGCCTACAACACCTATCTGCACTCGCAAGGAATTTCCGAGGGGATGAAAAACTATGACCGGGTGGTGATGCTCGTGGCTGCGTGGCGGCGGGGTGGGGTATTGGGCAATTGAGCGATTGAAGGGAGTTGTTCCATCCTGAAAACAAGTCGTTGTACGACGATGGAAGTATCTTGGAGGAAGGCGTTCTTTCGCCTCAGGAATGGAGTTACCCCATTTCCAAGGAAAGAATACCTTTGCCCCAAAATATCAAACATGGAAAAAACAAAAATTACCATTGTCAAGAATGGCCCGCTTCGCATCGAAGGCGATTTCAACATCAACGACCCAGAAGGCAATGCCTACGGACTTGGTGGCCGCACCCTGCTCTCGCTTTGCCGCTGCGGGCATTCCAAGAACAAGCCATTTTGCGACGGTACGCATAAAGCAATGGAGTGGTTGGATGAGCCAGTGGCATTTGACTTGCCGCCGAAGAAGGTCGTGTGATTCAAGTCCGGGGGCGGTTTCAAGTTGTATCCTAGGTTTTAAAAAACAAGCAAAATGAAAAACACCAGACTTTTAATTCCGTCAATAATATTCTATTTCCTCTTTGCCATCACCTCGATGGCGCAACCATTGGTGTCGCTCCCCCGCAGTACCCCTGAGGCGGAGGGTGTCTCTTCCGAGGACATTTTAAATTTCCTGGATGTCGTGGCCAAGTACAACAAGCACGAGTTCCACAGCATCATGATCGTGCGACACGGCAAGGTGGTGGCCGAGGCATGGTGGACGCCTTACCGTCCCGACTTGCGTCACACGTTGTATTCGTGCAGCAAAAGCTTCACGGCGACGGCGGTGGGCTTTGCCGTGAGCGAGGGCAAGCTTTCTTTGGAAGACAAGGTCATTTCTTTTTTCCCGGAGTTTTTGCCGAAGGAAGTCAGCCCTAACCTCGCCGCCCTGACCATCAAGGACCTGTTGAGCATGACCGTTGGCATGGACCCCGACCCAAGTTTCTCTATTGCAGCGACGGAGGAAAATTGGATAAAGGGCTTTTTCGAAACGCCCATCCTCAACCAGCCGGGCACGAAGTTCCTCTACAACTCACTGGGTACATACATGGCTGGTGCCATCGTGCAGAAGGTAACGGGCCAGTCGCTCGTGGACTACCTTAAGCCGAGGCTGTTCGACCCGCTGGGCATCGAGGGCATGGATTGGGAAAAAGACCTGCTGGGCTACGACGTGGGCGGCTGGGGCCTGCGCCTCAAGACGGAGGACATGGCCAAGTTCGCACAGCTTTTTTTGCAAAAAGGCAAATGGAATGGCCGCCAAATCCTCCCCGAAGCGTGGGTGACTGAGGCCACGACCATGAAGATTTTGCAAAAACCAGAAATCTCGCAAGAAGACCGTGACAAGGACGACTGGGCACAGGGCTACTGCTATCAGATGTGGCGCAGCCGCCACAACAGCTATCGGGGCGATGGTGCCTACGGCCAACTAATGCTCGTGCTGCCGGAACTGGATGCAGTGATTGCCATCACGGCGGAAACGAACGACATGCAGGCCGAGATGGATATGGTTTGGGACTACCTGCTGCCCGCCTTCAGGGACAAGCCGATGCCGGAGGGCCAAGCCACCGCCAATTTGCGCAAGCGAATCCCAACGCTGCAACTGAGGAAGGCACGGGGGCATACGAATCGCCATTGGCCAAGTCGGTTGATGGCAAATGTTACAAGCTGCAAACCAACGAACTTCAACTTTCCAGCATCGAATTCGACCTGAACGACGGCGTTTGCAAGACCACGCTCATCACCAATGCGGGTAAGTTTCCAATAAAATTCGGTGCTGGCAAATGGGAGGAAGGCGCAACAAAACGTCTTGGGCCTTATCTCGTTTCTGGCATCAAGGGCTACTACGCTGGGCTGCCTTCCAAGGTAGCAGGTACTTACGGTTGGCTTGACGACAGCACCCTCCAGCTCAAGTTACGCTATATCGAAAGCCCCCACTCCGAGACTTTTACCTGCCATTTTGATGGTAAAAAGGTGAAGTTGGAGTATGAAAAGAGCAATGATTTTGGTGGGAAGAAGGTGGTGATAGAGGGAGGAAAGTAGCCAGGTTTTGTTGGGTTGAGATAAATTCCCGGCCAACCATTTTGCTGGTTGGCCGGGATTAATGTTGGTAAAAGGCAATTATTGCTAAGCCCAAGGGAAGGCTTCAGGTTTCTAATTCACCTTCTTCATTTCACCTTTCTCCATCGTCACGAGGAGTGCATCCGGGAAGCCTCGCTTGCGGGCTTTCTCCAGCCCAGATTGAGCAGAAGCCTTGGTGTCGTAGCCACCAAGCACCACGATGGTGAACTCCCCTTTTTTCACGAAACTTACCAACCCGACGTCCTCGATGGTGCTTTGTTTGAAATTTTTCAGGTCTCGGTAAGCTGCCAATTTGACCAAATAGCCATCCAATACATCGGATACTGCTGCTGGCTTTGTGCTGGTTTTTTTTCTGCTGGGGAAGGCTTAGCTTCCGTGCTTTTTGGTGTGGAAGATGGTTTTGGCTCCTCCTTTTTTGCCACGGCCTCACCTTTTTGTGCCACGATGAATGCACCTGTGTAGCCGCTGGCTTTCGCTTTGGCCTGTGCCGCAGTGGCGTCCTCTTTCGTTCCGAAAACGCCGAGGCGGATTTTGGTCTTGCCACCTTCGACCACGGTGAATACGTTGCCTACGCCTCCAAGTTTGTCTTGGTAAGGTTTCAGGTTGGGCTTGGCAGAAGTGCCAGCCGCTAGTTGCACGGCGAAGCCGTCCACTGTTTCACCAGCAGGTGCTGCCGCCGCTGCTGCTGGCGTTTCGAAGCTGCTGGGAGTCGTCTCCTTCGGCTTTACCTCCTTTGAGGCTGCGCCGCCTGTACTGCTACTGCCCACCGGATAAATCGCCATGATTTCCAAATTCTTTTGGTTGGAGGTGGTGGCCTTGAAGTCGGTCGTCAAGTCTTTGAAACCCTGTTTCGAGTATCGGATTTGGTAGCTGGCGTTGGATTTCAGTGCGATGTTGAAGTTGCCTTTTGCATCCGAACTGGTGGTCGTTTCCTCGTTGGTGGCGGTATTGGTGGCAATGACTTTCACTGCTTCCAAAGCCGTGTTGTTGGTACCGTTCACCACAATGCCGCTGTACGAATTGGCATTATTGGTCAGCGCCACCTCTATCGTCCGGCTCTGCCGCAGGCCGAGGGTGGTGATTTTCACGCTTTTGCTCGAAAAACCATCCTTGCTTACCGTGGCCGAGCAGTCGAGGTTTTCGGACAGGGAAAACGTGAAAAGGCCGTTCACGTTCGTGAATTGGTTGGGTGCTCCGCAATCCGTGAAGTCAATCGTCGCACCTGAAACGGCTGCGCCAGAGAGCGCATCGGTCACTTTGATGACCACGCTTTCCGACTCTTTTACGATGCGGTAAATATCCTCCGAGCCTTTGCCGCCAGGGCGGTTCGATACGATGTAGCCGATATTCCGGGCTGCATCAAACACAAAGCCGTAATCGTCCGTAGAGGTGTTGAGGCCAGCGCCGCCATGATAAACGGTCGCCCATCGGCCATTGCTGTCCTCTGCCCGGAAGATGTCAAAACCGCCGAAACCTTTCTGGTAATCGCTGGCAAAAAATAGCGACGTGCCATCGTAAAACGGCGTGATTTCGTTGCCAATCGAGTTCACTGCACTGCCCACGTTCTCCGGTGCCGACCAGTTGTTGCCCACCCGGTACGACACGTAAATGTCGAAGCCGCCATAACCGCCAGGGCGGTCGCTGGCAAAGTACAGCGCCTTGTCATCTGGCGAAAAACTGGGGTAGCCCGAGGAAAAATCAACGCCGTTGTGAGGGAATGCAAGCGGTGTCTCCCAGTCGCCATTGGGTTTTGCTTGCGCAATGAACATGTTCAGTTCCATGCCGCCACTGGGCATCAGGCGGGTGCCATCTACGAAATTGTTGCGGGTAAAAGCCACCCATTTCCTGTCCGAGGAATAGGATGCCGGGCCTTCGTTCACGCCAACCCCGAAGCCGGAGTGGAGCGTAACCGGCACATCGAGGAAGCCGTTCTTGTCCCGTTGCGTGATGAAGAGCCGATTGGTTCCATCTCCAGTGCCTCCCGATGATGGGGCGTTGCGGCTGTCCCTGCCCCGGATGTCTGCACGGCCAGAAGCGTAAACCACTTGTTCACCAAAAAACGTTGGGCCAAAGTCGAAGGACCCCGTGTTGGCGTATTCGTTGGTCACCTTGTAGGCAGGTGGGTCGTTGGCCTGCATAGCAAATGCGCAGGCATCGGCGAACTGCTTGCACCGTGTCTTGAAATCGGGAGATTTATCGCCCAAAGAATTGAAAACGCCCTTGGCGAGGTCGTACCTGCCCAGTTCCTGCAAGGTCAGGCCGTATTGGAAAATATAGATGTCCTGTACATCTTTGGACGACACCGCCGCCTGGTAGTGCGGCAAGGCTTTCTCCTGTTGGTTGAGGTGGCGGTAACAGTCGGCGAGCTTGCCGTTGGCCTCCGCATGGTCTGGGTTTTTGCTCAAAAAATCCTTGTAGGATTGCGCTGCGAGGTTAAAAGTTCCCAGTTCGTACTGCTTGTTCGCCCGCTTGAGGGCTGCCTGCGCGGTGAGCAGGGTTACGGAAAAAAGGAAAATGGTAAGTGAAATTGAAATCCTAGCGATTTTCATTTTTGTGATTTTTGGAAGATCAAAAAAATTTTATTTAGTTGAAATGGCGAAATTGCTTTTCCAAATCAACCAACGAAGTTAGCCAGCAAAAGATTATGCGAGGCGCATTTTCCCATTTTTTCGATGCAGACCATGACCAAGAATTTCAGGAAAAGCAAATAATTACCAAAACCCCAAAACTCATCAAAACACGACCTTGTACCCTTTGAACCCTTCCCGCCAAGATTCAATATCAGGTGGCAATTTGTTCTTGGAGCCAGGGTCATTGGTGAAGTAGTGTACAAACGGCTCATCGCTCCCTTCCTTGAAATCTAGCGTGGCTGCCCATATCTTGTTCGATTGGTCGTAAATGATGATGGCCTCGTTGGTGGTGAAAAGCCCCGGCACTGCGCCCCTTACCACGGTTTGTCCCTGTTTGTTGGTCGTGCGCTCTTTCACCTCCATGTTGAAGGCGAAAAGCTCGTATTGCTTGTCGCCCACCAACCGCCGGAACTCATCGTGCGTAGTCTGGGCGAGGAAGGTGTCGTCGTCGCGAATACCGACCGTCAGTGCTGTTTTGCGGATGAGCTTTTTTCGCTCAAAGCGCCCGGCGGCATAAGCCCTCGCCCCGAAGCCACAGGCAAGGTTGCTGCTTGGCTGCTCCACCAAAACATAGTCGCCAAAGCACTCGAACCGCAGCTCGCACGGCTCGTCTTCATACGTTTTCTGTTTAAAAATGGCCTTGGAACCTTTGCGGCCAGCCCGTCCTTCCAGCGTGCCGACATGGCTGCCCCGAACCACCGTCAACGCAAAGTCGAACGAATCCAGGGTCACGTTGCCGATGAGCAGGAAGCCGTTGTCCCAGACCTGGTTGAGGTGCCAGTTGCCCGACCAGTTGGCCTCGTCGTTTGCCGAAGGCGAAAAGGATAAGTAAAACGGCAATTTACGCTTACCGTCTTTGCTGGCCCAGGTACCGCTGAGCGAGTCGGGGCTGAGTAAGCTTCCGGTGAATTTTGCCCCTTCCGTCCCGTTCACAAATTCCACGATTTCGCAGCTTTTGTTGGCAGGGTTCAGTTCGCCGCTCAGTTCAATGGGCTTCTTCTTGGCGGTGTACCAGTAGCGGCCACTGAGGAAGCCGTCGCCCCAGTTGACAAGCACCATTTCAATGTCAGTTTTTCCGTCAATTTTCCCGTGGTATTTTTTCAAAAAATAAGGGTCGGGCGTGGTTACGACCTCTACCGAATCAAGGGGTGGAAGTGGTTCGGGTACGACGGAAGGGGGAGGGTCGTTTTTGCAACCTGCCAACCAAAGCGAACCCAAGGCGAGCAGGTACAGGATGCGTTTCATGAATAATGTTTTAAATGGGATTGTTTTGAGTGCCCCAATACTGGTGATGAAATTGGCCGCAAAGTTTCGCTTTCCGCACCAATTCGCAAAACATTGTTCTACTTTTGATTCATGGAAAAGCTCACCTACCCCTTGCTTTGTTTTCAACTCAACGAAAATGCGATACTTGGCATACTGGTCGGCACATCCTACCAGGTCGTGGAGGCCAATCAGAACAAGTTGAAGTCGGTACTCATTGACCACCTCACAAAAATATACAAAAAGGACGGCGACTACCCACTGCTGGAGCTGGAAGCGCCGACCCTCCGCATGATAGAAACCACGATGCGGCCAACTTACCGTTTTGGCCACAGCGCTTTTCCGCTTTCCAGCAAAGTGAAAATTGCCATGCCCCTCGTTTATGGCGAAGCCGAGCCAAACGTGTACGAGTGTTTCTTGCCACTGCTCGACGAGAGTTTTTATTGCTACGACATCGGCCAGTTGGACAGCCTGGCCCGCCATTTCATCAGCAATTCGCTCGACGAAAAAGGCCCGGAGGAAATCTACCGCTTGGCGGGTTACCCAATGCCCACGCTGGATGTGGTGACGCTGAAGGTGAAGGAAGATTCATTTTTCACCTACACCTGGAACGTGACCCAGACGCCGAAGGTGTTGGAGCGGCTGGCCGAGCGATACCCGTACCCCAAGGCCGTGCAGCGCAACCTCGCCTCCTCGCCCGATGCAGCTTGGGAGTTGGATGAGTACGTGGCACAGGTGGTCGAGAAGCTGATGCAGCAACGGGCCAGTGTGCTGGTGGTGGGCAACCACGGCGTGGGCAAGAGTGCCGTACTGCGGCAGGCGTTCCGCAAACTAGTCAGTTTTTCGAAGAAAACCGAGAACGAGCAAAGCTTCTGGCGGATACAGGCGCAGCGGTTCACGGCCACCAGCAAGTACCTCGGCGACTGGCAGGAAACAGCGGAGGAAATGGTCTGGGAACTTGGCGTGATGAACGGCATCCTCTGGGTGGAGGACATCGTGCGGCTGCTGCGAGAAGGCGGCAAGGGCGTGGAGGACAGCGTGGCGGCCTACCTGTTGCCGTTCATGCAGCAGGGCAAGCTGCAAATCACGGGCGAGGTGACCCCGCAGGAGCTGGAAAGCATGAGGCGGCTGCTCCCCGGCTTTGTCGAAAGCATGCAACTCGTGGAGCTGCCGGAACTGCCGGAGCGCAGCCTCACCGTGGTGCTCGACAAGTTCAACGCCCACGTGCAGCAAGCCTACAAAATAAGCCTCACCCAAGATGCGCTGAACACGTCCACCCGGCTGTTGCGGCGATTTTACCCCTACGAAAGTTTCCCCGGCAAGAGCATCCGCTTCCTCGGCGAGTGCGTGAGCGAGGCCATTTTTCACAAAAAAACGAGATTCACAAACGGGATGTGCTGGCGCAATTCATCCGCCGAACCGGCTTACCGGAGCTGTTCCTTCGAGACGACCTGCTGCTCGACCAAGTGGCGCTCCGCAATTTTTTCAACGAAAAAATCATCGGGCAGGAGGCTGCCACGGAGAAGCTGACCGACGTCATCAAGGTCTTCAAGGCAGGGCTGAACAACCCGCAGAAACCAATAACCACGCTGGTTTTCGCTGGACCGACCGGGGTGGGCAAGACGGCGGCTGCACAGGCGCTGGCGCAATATTTCTTTGGCTTGGGGCAAAAAACCTCGCCGCTCATCCGAATTGACATGAGCGAGTTTCAGCACCCGTCGCAAATTACCCGATTCCTCGGCACGGGCACCGAGCCTGGCAAATTGGTGCAACAGGTGCGGGAGCGGCCCTTCGCCGTGCTGCTCCTCGACGAGGCGGAGAAGGCCACGCCCGCCATCTTCGACGCCTTCCTCACCGTGCTGGACGAGGGCATGTTGGTGGACGCTTTTGGCCGGGTCACCAATTTCCGCAACTGCATCATCATCCTGACCACCAACCTCGGGGCGAGCAACCGCGCCTCCATCGGCTACGGTAACCGGATGCCCGACGACGAGACCTACCGCTCGGCCATCGGCAAGTTCTTCCGGCCTGAGTTTGTCAACCGCATAGACCATGTGGTGGTTTTCCAGCCGCTGGCGCAGGACAGCATCCGCCTCATCGCCCAAAAAGAACTGGAGGAAGTGAAATCAAGGGAAGGGTTTGCGAAGCGCAACCTCAAAATAAAGTTCACCCTTCGGACGGAAGCGTACATCGCGCAAGTTGGCTTCCATGAAAAATATGGCGCAAGGCCACTGCAACGGGCGGTGGAAGATGTTTTGGTGAAAAGCATTGCGAAATGGCTTTTAGAGAACCCAGCCATAGAAAATCAAGTGCTTGAGGTAGATGTAAATGAGAAGGGGAATGTGACGGTGGTAGTCGTGGTGTAAGTCGCTTTTGTCATCGCCGAAGGCGACCTGCGACGTCATGCTTGACAACATATTTGACGTTGCAGGTCGCCTTCGGCGATGACAAAAGCGGCGTGTACCGTGACTTTCAACTTGACAAAAAATGATGAACCAGCAGAGTTCAAAAGTCTTTCAAGTCATTCCCAAAATCACCTTCGCCCTCAAAAACTCCGATTGCAACCCCGCCGAAATCTCAACTTTCTCACCCGTCGCCGGATGCGTAAACTTCAACATGGAAGCGTGAAGCAGCATCGTGTTCATCCCCCATTTTTCCAGCCATAGCCGGTTTTGCTTGTTGCAGCCATGCGGCCTGTCGCCGATGATGGGGTGGAAGATATGCGCCATGTGCTTGCGCAACTGGTGGTGGCGGCCCGTTTCGGGCAGCAATTTTACCAAAGAATAACGGGAGGTTGGGTGTTTGCCGAAGGCGACGGGTAGCTCGGCGGTGGCAAGTCGCTCGTAGTGGGTGACGGCGTCCTGCGTGAGGCCATTTTCGTTGGTGAGCGGGTAGTCAATCTCGCCCAGTTCGGGCAGGAAGCCCCGCACGATGGCGATGTAGGTTTTTTGCACCTTTCGGTTTTCAAACATGGACTGCATCTTCGAGTTCATGTCAGGGCTGAGGGCGAAGAGCAGGACGCCACCTGTTTTTCGGTCCAATCGGTGCGCCGGGAATACCCGCTGGCCAAGTTGGTCACGCAGCATTTGCACGGCGAACTCCGAGGCATCGGCGGCGATGGGCGACTTGTGTACCAGCAGGCCGTGGGGCTTGTTGATGGCCACGAGGTGTTCGTCTTGGTGTAGGATTTCGAGCATTGCGACAGACATTAGAAAATAGACAATAGACAATAGAGGGGCAAGGGACGGGGTCTATTGTCTAATGTCTCAAGTCTATTGTCTCAAAAAAAAAAAAAACAGGTTTTACCCAGAAGGGCAAAACCTGTTTAATGGCTCGTAGCCTTGTAACTGACTGATTGTTAACGATTAGTATTCGTCTTCGTTGAAAAGGAAATCGTCTTTACGAGGATAGTCGGGCCAAATATCTTCAATGCTGTCAAAAAGCTCACCTTCCTCTTCCATCTCCTGAAGGTTTTCGATAACCTCCAAAGGGGAGCCGGAACGGATTGCAAAGTCTATCAATTCGTCACGAGTGGCAGGGAACGGGGCATCTTCCAAGTGCATAGCAAGCTCAAGAGTCCAGTACATATTACAATCAGGTTTAGATTAACAAAAAGCGTTTTTCGCTTTTGTGTAAAGAAATGAAATTTCAAAAAGTTCGTTCGAGTGAACATTTTTTGGAATTGCGGGCAAAAGTAACAAACCAAACATTCAAACGCAAGCTATGTTTCAAACTGTTTTTTTTTTAGCAAAAATAGTTGCTAATTGATTGATTATCAGAAGAATAACGTTTCGCCATAATTTTCAAACCTTCCGCCTGCTTGTTGTACTAAGCCTTTTTTCATGGGTTGGTCGAAAGCAATCGAGCCGGAATTGTGAATCAGGCCCTTGTTTCGAACGTTGGAAAAGTTGGTTCGGTTGATGGTCAATTCGCCTTTTACAATCAGTTCGCCGTCGTTCAGGATGCCGATTCCCTTTTTGGCAAGGCCATCAATGGTCAGTTTCCCGTAGCGGGAAATCACCAAACGGGCACCCGGTTCAATGACCAATTGGGCTATATCGTTCACAAACAAATCAATGATTGGATAAAAACACCTTCCATCCGGGTCGCTGGGGATTATTACCTCATCAAACCACCCCGGTACGTGCCGGTTGTACCAGTTCATTGCAGCCATCCAGTCGTGCTCCAAGCCAGTCGTGCCGCCTTTCCAGTAATGGGGAACCGTAACTTTTTTCTCGCAGCAACCGCCTTCTTGTGGCATGGGCTGCACCGTCCGCATATCTCTTTTCATGTGTTAGTTTTTGTTGGGGGGCCAACGTGATTGAATTCAAGAAACCTTAAGCAGGGGAGTTTTCAGAAAAGGAGGGATAACCGGAAAAAACAAATACTAAGCCAACACGAGCGGTGGGTGAATGTTAGCGAATTGGGAAACCAAAAAAATGTCCTGAATTGGGGTTTAAAACACCGGACAAGCCTTGAATTCCTTGGGTGGGTGCACTTTCCACAAAATGTATTGGAGGAAAAATTCTGGGCCGCCCCGGTGGTTGGTGGCGACCTCAAAGGCTGAAAAATTCTGGTCGTAGCTCAGGCCAGCGGTCCAATTTCGGTACTGAACCTCAACGGAAGGCACCAAGGCATCGCCAAAACGCATGGCCAATCCTGCTTGGGCATTCAGTTCGTTATCTTTTTCGGTGCTGAAATGGTAGCGGATGGCCGCTCCCACAACTGCTTCCTGGTAGGAAAGTTGTTTGGCAAAAAGCCCGTTAACCCGTAGGTCGAGCTTTGCGCTGAGTTCAATCGTAGAAAGTAAATAGGGCGAGAATTTCAGGGGCAAATTTGCCGCAGGGTCGCCATCGAAGCTGGTATTCGGTTCGTTTAGGTGAAAAATGCCGCTTCCCAGGTCGAATTTTGTGCGGGTGCCTTCCACTTGATAGTGAAGGTTGAGTCCAGTCGAGATGCTGCCTATGCCCTTGCTCGTGGAGCTGAAGGACTCGCCGTTGGAGCGGTTTGGGTCGAAAACATCGCCATTCCACTGCTCCTCGTAGCTGAGTTTTTCAGGGCTGATGGAGCGCTGGCCCATGGCAAATTGAGCACCAACGCTTACAAAAAGCGCATCGCTCATTTGCCGGGTGTACGATAGGTTTGCTCCAAGTTGTGAGATGCCAATTTGGGCATCGCCCGCCACGTCGTTGTTGAAGACGAGGCCGTAACCAAGATAGCCGTTTTTGCCAAAAGCCTTGTGGTAAAGCTTGGAATCAAATGCTCCAGAAATCGTTCGGTAATCCACTGGAACGGATTTCCACTGGTTACGGTAGTTGGCGATGAACCGCAGGTCGCCACCGAAAACGCCCGTCAGTGCTGGGTTCAGGTTGGCTGGTGTGTTGTTGAACTGGGAAAAGTGGATGTCCTGCGCTGAGGCCAAAGCAACACTGGCGACCAATACCGCCAAGGAGAGCAATCGAATGGAGCTTGTGTAAACGAATTTCATAAAATGGGTTTTATCGCTGAAATTGCACCCAAGTTAGTGCAGCTTCGTGGTTTATAAAAACTTTGATAAATTTTATGTCGCAAAACAGTCAAACATTGCCGACGGCCAAAGAACCGCTTCAAGTTGGCGTCACTGGCGGAATTGGAAGTGGGAAGACCACCGTCTGCCGGATTTTTGAGCAACTGGGCATCCCGGTGTACTACGCCGACGAGCGGGCCAAAGCATTGATGGTCGAAGACCGGCGCTTGATTGGCAAAGTGAAAAAACTGTTCGGCGACGAGGCATACCTGCCCGATGGTTCGCTCAACCGAAAGTGGATTGCAGACATCGTTTTTCAAGACGCCGCCAAACTGGAACAACTGAACGCCATCGTACACCCAGCCGTGATGAAAGACGGTGAAAAATGGCACAAACGCCAACTGAACCTGCCTTACACCATCAAAGAATCTGCCCTGCTTTTTGAAATCGGCAGTGAAAAATTTTATGATAAAACCGTGGCAGTTTATGCCCCAAAAGAGATTCGGATTCGGCGGGCCATACAGCGTGATGGCCTTTCAAGGGCAGCGGTGGAAGCCCGCATGGCAAAGCAGATGGACGATGAAAAAAGGCACAACTCGCTGATTATGTGATAATTAACGATAGTGAGAAATTGCTGATACCTCAAGTTTTGGACATCCACCGCAAATTGGTTGAAGCCTACTGTAACGCATGACATTTTTTCCGTCTAAAACTTTTTTGAGAAAACACATAAACATTTTTCTTAAATGGTACAGTTTTTGACCAACCCCAATTCAACGGCCCAAAATTGCAGGGCTGACGAGACAAATACAACACACCGGCATTGCCAATTCCTATAAATTCTTGCCGGATACAACCACTCAAAATTGAATTCCCCTCCTACTTTCCTGATAGTAACTATTTTCTGATTGGATGATAGTCTCGACGTTTATTCGCCGTGATTTTCATTGTTTTATGTATTGAAAAAGACGACTATGAGAGTGCTCGACTTCCATCTATGGTGTGATGCTGTATGCCGCACCTTCTATTCTTTCCTTGAACCGAAAGGAACGAAATCCAATGCCATCAAAACAGTTTTACTGGTCTTGGCGCTGCTGCCAATAGGTACCCTAAAAGCTGATGCCCCAGCAGGCAACGTCATCACTGCATGCGACAACGTCGTGAACGGTGGGACCATCGCCGGTGACGAGTTCGGTTGCCCAAACCCAACCTGGGACCCCGCTGTTATCACCAGCCTAACATTGCCAACGGGCGGCTCCAGGCGCCTTGGAATTCCTTTGGATTTTCACCACCAGTGACCCAACCTCGCCGCTGACCCAATGGACGCCAATACCCAACACCAACAGCCCTGACTACGACCCAGGGCCAGTTTCGGTCACGACCTATTTCCGGCGTTGCGCCAGGCGGTCGGGTTGCACAGAGTATGTTGGCGAGACCAATATCGTCATCAAGGAAGCGCTCTGCTGCGACAACGTGACCGACGGCGGTGTTATCGGCACCAACCAAATGGCCTGCCTGTCTCCCTACGACCCAGCTTTGCTGACCAACACGACATCGCCTTCTGGTGGCTCCAATGTCCTTGAATATCAGTGGGTTATGAGTACAACTGGCACAGCCTACACCCCTTCCAACCCCGATTGGGTAGTGGTTGCTGGCGCAACTGGGGAGACGTTCGACCCGACTACGATTACACAGACAACCTATTATATCCGCCTAGCCAGAAGGCATGGCTGCTTCGAATATGACGGCATTTCCAACATGGTCACAGTGGCCATCTCCGACAATTTGGCTGCCTCGGCAACTGCCGACGACGTGACCTGCTTCGGTGGCAACGACGGCTCGATTGACCTGACCCCGACGGGCGGCGCAACGCCCTACGCCTACGCTTGGTCGGGTGGGCTTGGCACAATTCCCGACCCACAATCAGTCGTAGCGGGCAGTTACACCGTGACCGTGACCGATGCAAACGGTTGCACAACCACCGCCTCGGCTACTGTGGCAGATGGCGACCAAATCGTGCTGACAGCAAGCGCCACCGACGAGTCGTGCGACGGCGCTGACGACGGCACTGCCACACTGAACAGCCCAAGTGGCGGCTTGGCACCCTACACGATAGCTTGGGGTACTACGCCGATACAAACAAGTGCTCAAATCATTGACCTTGCGCCAGCTACCTACTCCGTCACCGTCACGGACGCACAGGGCTGCACGGCAACGACCTCGACGAACGTCAATGCAGGGCCGCAACTTGGCATCACACTTACTTCTACCAGCGTTATTTGTTTTGGGAAAAATCAAGGTTCTGCATCTGTGGACAGCGTGGCCAATGGCTCAGGCAACTATACCTATTTCTGGAATGACCCAGCTTGGCAAACGTCATCATCCATTGATAGCCTTTTTGCTGGCACTTACACGGTAACCGTGACCGACGACCTTGGCTGTGTTGGTTCAGCTTCTGCGACCATTGCCGATGGTGCCCAGGTTATTGCCAACACCTCGCATACAAACGCCACCTGCAATTATACCACTGATGGCACCGCAACCGTAAACGTGTCGGGCGGTGTGGCGCCTTACAGCTACTTTTGGAATGATCCAGCCTGGCAATCATCTGCAACTGCAAGCAACCTTGCCGCAGGCAATTACAGTGTAACTGTCACCGATGCCAATGGCTGCTTGACCACGGCTACTGAAACCGTTGAAGCCCCGCTGCCACTCGAAGTTGCAGCATCTAGCACAAACGTAAGTTGTTTCAATGGCACAAACGGTGTGGCAAGTGTCACGGTAGTAAATGGTAATCCTGCCAGCTACAACTACATCTGGGATGACCCAAATGCCTCAACAACAGCCTCGGTAACTGGGCTTTCTGCTGGCACTTACGGTGTGACAGTGACGGACAACAACGGCTGCCTCGTAACGGAATCCGTCACGATTACCCAACCAACCCAACTCGTTATTTCAATGGCCTCCGATGATGCTACCTGCGGTAATGGTAGCGATGGCTCGGCAAGCGTGACCGCAACGGGCGGCACTACATTCCCCAACGGGGACTACAACTACGCATGGAGCGTTCCGGGAAGCCCGAATGTGAACGCATTGAATGGTGTGGCTCCAGGCACCTACACCGTGACAGTGACGGATGCCAATGGTTGTTCCCAAATCGGTTCGGCCATCATCGGAGCGCCGCCTGTTCTTACCGCCAATTTGGACGTCACCGATGTGACTTGCAACGGCTTGGGAAATGGGCAAATGAGCGCTACCGCAGCAGGTGGTGTAGCTCCCTATGGTTACGCTTGGAACGATCCAAGTGCTTCCACGGGCACCAGCATCGGAAACTTGGCTCCAGGTGCTTACGGTGTGACTGTGACCGATGCGGTAGGCTGTATCGCCTTTGCTAATGGTATTGTCAGCGAGCCTGCGGTACTTACTGTTTCCATCCCAAAATTCGATGTGATTTGTGTAGACGACACCAACGGCTCGGCCATCGCCCTGCCTGCGGGTGGTGTTGCGCCTTACAGCTACCTGTGGGGTGGTGGTCAAACGACGGCCAACCTTTCCAACCTTGGCACTGGCAACTACTTCGTGACCGTGACGGACGCAAACGGCTGCACGGTGGCAGGTTCGGTTCAAATCATTTCAACGACGACCTTGGCAATGTCCACAACGGCAATTGATGCCAACTGTTTTAACAGTACTGATGGCTCCGCAACGGCGGTCGTCACGGGTGGCAGCAGTCCATTTATTTATCAGTGGAGCAACGGAATAACGACGGCTGTAAACGGCAACATTGGTGCTGGCACTTACACGGTCATCGTTCAAGATGCCGATGGTTGCACGGTTTCGGACGATGTGGTGGTGGCCTCACCGCCGCAGTTGACAGGCCCGGCAACGGTTGTTTCGGCCATTAGCACCTACGGCGGCGGCAATGGCTCCGTTAAGGTGACACCTGCTGGTGGAGTAGCACCCTATGCTGTGCTGTGGAGCAATGCCAGCACTGCGACAACCCTCACAGGGCTTTCGGCAGGCACCTATTCCGTAACGACAACCGATGCAAACGGCTGTACAGTTTCAGCCACCGCTACGCTGGTAAACCCATCAAAAGTGGGCAACTTCGTCTGGCATGACCTCAACCATGACGGCATTCAAGATAGCGGCGAACCGGGCATCGACAGCGTGAAGCTCCACCTGATTGGCGCAACAACCACGGGTGTTCAAATCCATTTCACCACTTACTCAGATACCACAGGTTTTTATGCCTTCGATGGCCTTGCCGCAGGCACGTACCAAGTAAAAGCTGACCTGCCAACCATCCACGTTTTTTCTCCAGCAAATATCGGTAGCGACCTGACGGACAGCGACATCAACCCTGTGGACAGTTCCACGGCCATTTTCAGCCTTGCCATCGGCAACTACGAAAGCCGCTGGGACGTAGGCTTGATTGAATTGGATGAAAAGATAAACATCGGCGACTTCGTCTGGCAGGATGCCGACCACGACGGCATTCAGGATACGCAAGAGCAGGGCATTGCGAACTACACCGTGCGGTTGTACAGCATGCCTACCAACACGTTGGTGGCCACAAAAACGACCAATTCCATTGGCAAATATTTGTTTACCGACGTATTGCCGGGCTTGTACCAGGTTGAGTTTGCGGTAGCAAATTTGCCGAACGGCCATGTTTATTCGCCAGCAAACCAAGGTACGAACGACAACATTGACAGCGACCCAGACCCAGCGACTGGTCGCACCGCCACCTTCCAGGTTTTTCCGTTCACAGTTGACAACCTGACGCTTGACGCAGGTGTGTTCAAGGAATGCGACAACACGACTGACGGCGGCCTGATTGGTTACAACGAGGCACTCTGTGGAACGGGTGCCGACCCCGCCGAAATCGTGAACCTGACCTCTCCGTCCGGTGGTTTTGGCGTGCTGGAATACCTGTGGCTAAAGAGTACCGTGCCAGTTTATAACGGCCCAGGTGATCCAAACTGGGCGATGATACCCAACTCCAACAACCAGAACTACAACCCTGGCCCCATCAGCCAGTCCACCTATTACATCCGTTGCTCCCGCAGGGCTGGCTGCCCTGACTACCCGGGCGAGAGCAATATCGTTTCAAAAACCATCACGGCCAATCCGCTGGCTCAAATAATTGACCACCCAACTACGCTCTGCACGAACGTGGGCGGTCGCTTCGAAGCTGCAATCGCAGGTGGTGGCGCCACTTACTTCTGGGAGTTTGGCACAGATGCAACGCCAACGACGGCGGCCACCAGGGTCGTGAACCCAGTGTCTTGGTCAACGGAAGGTACGAAGCCGGTCTCGCTCACCGTGACCCGCTTTGGCTGCTCCGTGACGGTGAGCACTTCGGTTGCCGTGACCATTTGCGGCAATCCGTTGATTGTTATTTTTGACGATTTATTTGCCTCCCTCGACGGTGAGGTCGTGAACCTGAAATGGCACGTGACGGGTCTCGACCTGGCAGCCACGGTATTCATTGTGCAGCGTTCCGAGAACGGCGTTGATTTCGAAAACCTGAACGCTGTGTCCGGCACGGCCCATGATGCCAACGGCGTGTTCCATTTCGTGGACAACCAACCTCGTTTGGGTGAAAACATTTACCGAATCCAATACCGCCAGTCGGGCGAAAACGAGCGCGAGGGATTATCCGGGACAGCCACCGTGTTCAATAAACCAGCAGGTGTGCTTCCCACCCAGGTTTACCCCAACCCTACGATTGGCAAAGTCATGGTTGAGTTTGTGAAACTTTCCCCCAACTCCTCCACCATACAGGTTTGGGACGCTTACGGGCGGGTGGTTTTGGAAACGGAAGTGCCGGAATACACGGAGAAAAAAGAACTCGACCTGAGCAGTTTGCCGCTGGGCGTTTACTGGCTGCGCATCTATTCAGAGAACGTTCGTGAGCAGGTGGTAAAAGTTGTAAAATCAGAATGAAGGTAGGATTGTTGAATTGCTGTATTGTTGTATTGTTGCCCTTATGAAGTGAACAATACAGCAATACAGCAATTCAACAATCCTATAATCCAACAATCTCCATAGTTTTTTCAATACATAGTTATTAAAAATTGGTAGGCCGCCGGAAACGGCGGCCCTTTTTTACCACTAATTTCGATTTTTGGAAAAACAAAGTACCTTTGCACACCTATTTTCTTCCCCTGCTATTGACAAATTATTGACCCAAGGTGCGTGAGGCTGTTCCCCTTCAACCTCCCACCAAATCCATCAAAAACTAAAGATTTTGAAAAAGAGAGTCCTCATTACCGGCGCAGCCGGATTCCTTGGCTCGCACCTCTGCGACCGAATGTTGGCCGAAGGCTACCACGTCATCGGCATGGACAACCTGCTCACAGGCAGCTTGGACAACATCGCCCACTTGTTCAAACTTGAAGATTTTGAATTCTACCACCACGACATCACCAAGTTCGTGCACGTGCCAGGCGAGATTCACTATATCCTGCACTTCGCCAGTCCGGCCAGCCCGATTGACTACTTGCTGATGCCCATCCAAACCCTAAAAGTGGGAGCGCTCGGCACCCACAACATGCTCGGCGTGGCAAAGGCCAAAGGGGCAAGAATCCTTGTGGCATCTACTTCAGAGGTTTATGGCGACCCGCTGGTACACCCGCAGGTGGAGGAATATTGGGGCAACGTGAACCCAGTTGGGCCGCGTGGTGTATATGACGAGGCGAAACGCTTTTTGGAGGCCATTACGATGGGCTACCATACATTTCATAAAGTAGATACCCGCATCATTCGCATCTTCAACACTTACGGCCCCGAATGAGGGTGGAGGATGGGCGTGTGCTCCCGGCGTTTTCTCCCAAGCCATTCGTGGCGAGGGCTTGACCGTGTTCGGAGATGGCTCGCAGACCCGCAGCTTCTGCTATGTGGACGACCTCGTGGAGGGCATTTACCGCCTGCTCCTGAGCGACTACGACCAGCCGATGAACATTGGCAACCCGGAGGAAATCACAGTGATGGAGTTTGCCAAGGAAATTTTGGCACTCGTAAACAACCCCAAGGCGCATATTATCTACAACCCTCTGCCCACGGATGACCCGAAGCAGCGCAAACCAGACATCACCAAGGCCCGCAACATACTCGGCTGGGAGCCGAAGTTCAACCGGGAGGAAGGCTTGCGGTTGACGTATGAGTACTTTAAAAAAGCGGTAAAATAGGTATGAGGTATGAGATATGGATGGAGGTATCAGGTATGAGGCATAACCGTTCAGTCAATGCCTTGCACCACATACCTTCATACCTCATACCTTTTCCAACAATATTAATCAATGAAACGAATTTTGATTACCGGCGGTGCCGGTTTCATCGGCTCGCATGTCGTTCGACTTTTTGTCAACAAATACCCTGATTATCAGATAGTTAACCTCGACAAGTTGACTTACGCAGGCAATCTGGAAAACCTGAAGGACGTCGAGTCAAAACCCAATTACTCCTTCGTAAAAGGGGATATCACCGATGGGCCATTTATCCAGCAATTGTTTGAGGATAACGACTTTCAGGGGGTCATCCACCTGGCCGCTGAGTCGCACGTGGACCGCTCCATCAACAATCCGCTGGAGTTCATTGAGACGAATGTAATCGGTACCTTCAACCTCTTGAACGCTGCAAAAAATGCTTGGAAGGGTAGGGAAGAAGGCAGGGTCTTTTACCATATTTCCACGGATGAGGTTTACGGCTCGCTGGACGAGGAGGGTTTTTTTGTGAAAACAACGCCCTACGACCCACGCTCGCCGTACTCGGCCTCCAAGGCCAGCAGCGACCACCTTGTGCGGGCCTACTACCACACGTACGGCCTGCCCGTGCTGGTGTCCAATTGCTCCAACAACTATGGCCCGAACCACTTCCCAGAGAAGCTCATCCCGTTGGTCATCAACAACATCAAGCACAACAAACCACTGCCTATCTACGGCGACGGCAAATATACCCGTGACTGGCTCTGGGTGATTGACCATGCGGCAGCCATTGATGTGATTTTTCACAAGGGCAAAATCGGCGAGACATACAACATTGGAGGCAACAACGAGCGAAAAAACATTGAGCTGGTGACGACACTTTGCGACATCATGGACGAACTGTTGGGCCGTTCGCCTGGCACAAGCCGTGGCCTCATCACCTATGTGAAAGACCGCCCTGGCCATGACCGACGTTATGCCATTGACGCCACAAAGCTGAAAAACGAACTCGGCTGGCAGCCGACCGTTCAACCAGAAGAAGGCTTGCGCCTTACGGCAAAATGGTACTTGGAAAACGAGGAATGGCTGGAGCACGTGACAACAGGAAGTTATCAGCGGTATTACGAGAAGCAATATGCTTGAACTGATAATTCTGAAAAAAACAGCAGGGCCTGGCGATTACCGCCAAGCCCTGTTTTGTTTTGGGTTAATTCGCATTTCCCTTCGTCACTGTTGTTTTTTACTCAAACAGAAATTAAGGAAGGAGATAAATTTATGATTACAAATTCTCCTTCGCCAAAGCGGGAAAACCTATTTATCTATAGCCAGCAGTTACCAATTATTCGTGACCAAAAAGGTAGAACAAACCAAGCTGAACGCCTCTATTGGTTGAGATTGTAGAGGAATTTTCGTTGATGTCACTTAAACCATGAACATAACGCAAATCTACTCCAAAGCCTGTGGCTGGGTTCACATATCCAAATCCTGCGCCCAAACCAAATTCAACTGTCTTAAAATTGGATTTGATATCTGTATCATTGTCATTGACAGAGGAATTCGCAGCAACCAAGAAGCCAACCTGTGGGCCTGCTTGCAACCTAAATCCGTTGTCGAACATATACTGTATCATGACAGGGATGTTAATATAGCCGAGTTTCAATTTCGTGTCTAAACCTCCAATACTGTTTTTCGCACCTTGTGCAGAAAAGGATAATTCTGGTTGTGCTGCCCATTGCGGGGCAAGGTGGATATGATTGATAATGCCCACATGGTATCCGACCTTTGCATCATTTGAAGGGCCATTATCATTGTTGATATTGTAAAGGTTTACTCCACCTTTTACTCCAATGTTAAAATGCTGGGCACTCATAGTGCCTGTGAATAAGATTGTGGTTAAAACCACACTAAAAAATAATTTCATACAAGAATAATTTTGAGAATAATTAGCAAATTTGCTTGCTCATGTTATATGAGCCACATACAGCACCACATGTTGTAGTTTGTGATACTAAAGGAATTAAGCGCATTTTCGTCACGATTAATATTACGGGTGGCATTTACTACATGCGCAATCCTTTCAACGAATCCCATAACCCGAATACTTGCAACAACCAAATGACGAGTAAAATCACCACAACTATGTTGAGGATTTTCTTTATTTTACCATCCATTGGGATATAAGTGTTCACAAGCCATAGGACAACGCCTACAACAACCAAAACTAGGAGGATATTTAAAATTGGCATAAAATTGATTTTAAAAATAAAGCAAAGATATGCCGTGACATGCCCTTTATGCGTTATAAAATTACAAGTAATTGTTACATCATTCACACAATCTCAAATGAAAGGAGCGGAGTACCTGCCCATGTGATTGCGCCAATTCAGCCTGAATGGGTGAAGTGCTGACGGGTGATGGAGTCAGGTCAATCTATGAAAGTGGAGGTGTCAATCCATTCTAAAGCTAGGTCAGGCTATCAAGCATTAGTAGTGAAGTGTGTCGCTAAACCCAGCTTTTTATCAAAACGATTTCCGAAAAGAACTTTTCAAGATGACTTTTAACTCACCCCGAACCAAAGCATTGGCTCGTCCACCAGCGCATACTCGAAATTGATATAATCACAAGCTGGCAGGTCGTCCAATTTGCGCACCCGCAGGTCGGTGATGTCCGATTCGTTTTTGTAGAGAAAAACGCCGTCCCATATCTCCACCGTGGTGAACAGCGCAAAATATTCCCGCCAACTGGGGTCTGGCATTTCCAATTGCAGTTCGTGGAAGATATTGTCCTCGGGGGTTGGCATGGAAAGGTATGTTTTGAGGGCCTCGTCCATGTCCATCACGATGCCGAGGAGTAGCCTTCGTCCTTGTTGTCCAAATTCCAAAGTCCATCCATTCCGTTTGACAAGTCTTTTTCCCGAAAGAAGACGCCTTCCACCGTCACGTTTCGGGGCACCAGCAGCACGTCTTTTCGCAATTGTGGAATCAGGTTCAGGAGGATGCTTACCATAGGTTCCCGCTCCAACGCCGTGTCCATCGTCTCCGTGAACAGGATGTGGTATCGCTGGGGTCTGGCACTTGGACGAGCGTCGCATCAGCCTCGTAGCAATCCCGGAGGTAGCCGTTCATACCCATTTCCCCAATCAGCATCTTGGCAATGGTCAGCGAATCGCCGTTGATTTCGATGAGGGTAAACTGCACCTCGTCCGGTGAAAAAAGCGGGGCAATGAGCGTAAAAAATGGGGCGTAGGGCCCACAGCCGGCATAAAGGATTTCGATAGTCTCACCTGGAAACTTCAATTTGGCTTCGCAAATGGCCTTGTGGAAGCCCCTGAAAAACTGCCCTGTGCGCCGATAGTCCAACAGGCATCGGGCGGCCTCGTTCACGGAGATGGCCCAGCCAGAGGATGCTTGCATGTCCACCTTCCATTCCTCCGCACCATCGAAGCCGGAGACGATGGCCACCTCCGAAAACAGCTCGTGGATGCGGTCTATGATGCTCTCTTCGTGCTCGGGTACGATGTGGTTGTCCAGCAAGTAGGAAGCCAGCACGTTGATGGTGATGGCGGGTTCGTCAAAACCACCGTCTAGGACTTCAATCAGCTCTTTGCTTTGCGTCATTGCTAAATCATTGGATGCTGCGGGCAAGTGGGCTTGATTTTCATCGTGAAACTGGGCCACTAGGCTCAAGTGCCAGCAATGCAAAGGTCGGTTTAAAAGTTGAGGTTGTGGTGGTGAAGCAGAACATTCCCCACATTGATAACTGCGCAAAGGGGCAAGGATTGCTCACGATAGCCAATGGGACAGGTCAAGTGCGCTTGGTCTTGGAACTTCAAGCATTTTGACAATGTCAACTGGGTGGGAATTGCAAGCAAATTTTTGTAGCGCTGCTGTTTCAAGTCTATGATTCTCGAACCAGCAAGGGGCATGAACCAGCGGGGTTGATGTAACAAGCATAACCGGAGCAGGCAGGGGTTGTTCAACCAAAAAAAGCGTTTCAAGTATTTCGGAAAAATAAGGGTGGTAGTGCAGAAGGATTCAGGAATGGCGACTTGAACCAGCGGGGTGGCTTCATTGCTCGATATTTAATGTACTTGCTGTGAGGTGGGCACAATTGTTCAGCACTAAAAATGGCACCACCATGTTTTCAGCGGAGCAAAAGATGGGGTTAATTGTTAATGGGCTTGAGAGAAAGACGATTCCTAACAAATACTCAGAATAGGGGTTTGGTGGCGAAGCCACAAAAGCTCCCTCCCCCGACGAGCCGCTGCCTGCCTACTGGCAGGAAGGCGGCAAGGAGTTGCATAATGCGATTTGCACAAACCTATTGGTGCGAACTAAATCTCCGTTAGGTACACAAAGTCCAGTTCCATTTAGCATGATGGGCTACTAGGGTAAAAATACCTGATGAATTCGCATGGAGCCCTTTTTAGGAAGGCTCGTTTTTTTTTGGGCGGAATGTTGTCGGGGATACAGCTTCAAGATCCCTGTCCTAATAATTGAAGATTCTCATCTGTATGATTGATAAACCTCATTGGAATCATTTAATGCTGCACTTATCTTGCTCTCAATTAAATCAAAAGCCATGAAAAAGATGAAATTGTTTAATTTGAATGTGGCCGAAATGACAATTCGGTTTTAGTGATGATGGGAGTAGTTATTATTTTGGGCTAGGTCAAATGATACTGGGTGCAATTGTAGGGTAGTGGTTGGTGTTAGTTTAATCTTGATCAGTATTGACAAAGCACCTGAAAGGGCTGCCATGAGGATAGAAGGCAGGACGCACAAATTAGAAGAGGCAAAAACGATGAGGAAAGCCGCTTAGAAATGATGATTCGATTGCGTTAAATTTGAATTTTCATGTATGTTCTAGTATGGATATTAATAAGCGGACTCTTTATGAGTGCCATTGCTATCATTGGGGGTATGACCTTATTCTTGAAAGAAAAAACATTGGATAAGCCCTTGAGCTTTTGCCGCTGGGAGTTTGATAGGTGGTGCTTTTTTTCACATGGTTCCGGTTTCGTTGAGTCATTTCTTAGATGTAAAGGATGTTTTTCTGTGGTTTATGGTTGGTTTTGTTGTCTTTTGCGGCAGTTTGTGAGTCATAAAGAACCTACGGGCATCTTATTTTGATTGCTGATGGGAAATTTGCTGGATGGGGTGGGGTGGGTACTTCATTTGTTATTGATCATTTGGGTTTGATGACCTTGTTGGTCGCACAGAATTGGGTGATTTTGCTGTATTGATAAAAAGCGGCTGGCAAAAATCAGAGGCATTGGTTTTCAATTTAGTGTCGGGACTGACTTTCGTGGTTGGTGAATTGATTGCTTATTTTCTTTCTGCAGGATAATTAGGATTTTGATACCTGCCGCATGACCTCAACCCAATAAAAGGATTTAAAAGAGGGTTGATTGTTTTCTCTCGTTTCTTGCGGGGTAGTTTGTATATTTTCTTGGCTAACCCTTCCTGAGAAAATAGTATTGCACAAAAAGCGTAAAATGGGTGACTAGACAAACCAAAGAGTCAAGTCCAGCAAGTAACCCAAAAACCAAAAATCGCCCTAGGCAACTCTTCACTAAAGGGACGTAATCGATTTTGTGTGTAAGGAATTTCAGGATCTGATTCGGGTGTGTGGCTCTTTTGTACTATTCTGTGGGTGTAAACGCAGGTAGCTATCTTCTAACTTGTAAGGTTTTTCTGAGGAGGGGCATTGTTCGTTTCACACAAACAATGCCCTCCAATCGCCCACAAATCAATTCACCAGTCGAATCGTAAGCGGGTATTTGAAAAACTGGCCTTCGTTGGCCTTCACCGTGGCAACTATGGATAGAACAAACGCCAAAATTCCGATGGCTATTATTGTGAAAACGCCGACAATAATGAAAATCAAAGGAATGGAGACAGCAGCGTAGATCGCCACTGAAATCTGAAAGTTCAATGATTCGGCAGCGTGTTTTCGGACATAGGGCGATTCGTCCCTTTTTATCAAGTAAATCACCAGGGGCGCAATGAACCCCGCCACCAAGGTCAAGATATGCGACAGCATAGCCATCGTTTTTTCGTCGGAGGTTGGGGTGTACTCTTCTTCAAAGTGGTCCAGCGTTTCCATTTTCAAATGTTTTTAATTGTGAAAAAATAAGGTCGGACGATACTTGCCCGATGTTGAGTTTGGTAGAGCGAAAGAACTGCCTAAAATTCACAATTCAAAACAAGTTGGCCGAATGGACGTGATTTTAGACAAACAACATCCCGTGACAGTTGTTTGACAAGCTTAAATAGGATGGGAAGTCCAAGCTTGCTACATTTGCACAAAATTCATTTGCCATGAAAAAGATTTATATCGTCGCTTTGATAATGATGGTCGCAGCGGCCTTCATGCTCATCAAATCCCCGCCCGAAGTCACTACTTACTCTGATTTTTCGGTGGCTGTTGCTTCGCAAAAAGAGGTTAAAATCGCTGGGCAACTCGCCAAGGACAAGGAGATGTACTACGAACCTGCCAAGGACCCCAACTATTTCACCTTCTTCATCCGTGACAACAAGGGCGAAGAGCGCAAGGTCGTGCTGTTGGCCGCCAAGCCAAAGGACTTCGAAATGTCGGAGCAAATCGTGGTCACCGGCAAGATGAACGGCGAGGATTTCGTCGCTTCCGACGTACTGCTCAAATGCCCCTCGAAGTACAAGGACGAAGAAGTTTATATCAAGGCAGAGAAAAGCTCGTGAAGTCTGGTGAAGGTTGCCCAATTTATTGGGCAGGCCGATAGACATTCAACGGCCAGCCCAATAAATTGGGTGGCCACAAACTCTCACATGGAAGAACTCAAATACGTCGGCGAAGCCTTGATTTACAAGCAGCTTGGCCATTTTTTTCTGGTTTTTGGTTTCGTGATGAGCCTACTCGGTGCAGTGGGCTATTTTTTTGCCACGCAAAGGCGTGACCTGCCGGAATACGATGGCTGGCGCAAAATTGGCCGTTACGGTTTTATACTGCACGGCGTGAGCGTGTTTGCCATCATGGGAACCATCTTGGCCACGATGATAAACCGCCGATTCGAGTACCAGTATGCCTGGCAGCACGTCAGCGAAGACCTGCCGTTCAAGTACATTTTTTCCGCATTTTGGGAAGGGCAGGAGGGCAGCTTCCTCCTCTGGATGTTCTGGCACGTCGTACTGGGCGGCATCCTTTTGGTGCGGGCAAAAAAGTGGGAAGCACCTGTGCTCTCAGTTATTTCGCTGGTGCAGGCGTTCATATTTACCATGATTGTCGGCATCTACTTCACCGACACGGTGAAAATGGGCAGCAACCCACTGCTCCTCCTGCGGGACACGATGAACCTACCGCTCTTCGCCAATGCAGACTACGTGAAGCTCATCCAGGGCAACGGCCTCAATCCCCTGCTCCAAAATTATTGGATGACCATCCACCCGCCAACGCTTTTCCTCGGGTTCGCTTCCACGGTCGTGCCGTTCGCCTTTGCCATAGCTGGTCTCTGGATGCGGGAGTACAAGGAGTGGATGAAACCTGCCCTGCCGTGGGCGCTGTTCAGTGGTGCCATCCTCGGCACTGGCATCCTGATGGGCGGTGCTTGGGCTTACGAAGCACTGAGTTTTGGTGGCTACTGGGCTTGGGACCCCGTGGAGAACATGTCGCTCGTTCCCTGGATTTTGTTGGTGGCGGGCATCCACACCCACCTCGTGGCACGAAGCACGGGCTATTCTATCAAGAGTACGCTGCTTTTTTACACGGGTACTTTCGTAATGATTCTCTACTCCACTTTCATGACCCGCAGCGGCATCCTCGGCGAAAGCTCCGTTCATGCCTTCACCGAGCTTGGGCTGGAGACACAACTGACAGCATTCATGATTTTTTTCACAGCTGCTGCCATTTGGTTGCTGTTTTTGAGAAGAAAAGAAATGCCCGCCTCGAAAGAGGAAGAAGCCCTCGCCTCCAAGGAGTTTTGGATGTTTATCGGTTCGCTGGTGCTGCTGTTTTCAGCGGTCATCATAACGGTCTCCACCTCACTGCCGGTGTTCAACAAGATTGCGCAGGTTTTTCAGCCCGAGTTCAAGGGATACACCATCAACAACCCCGTAGACCATTTCAACAAATACATGGTTTGGATTGCCGTATTTATAGGGCTGTTGAGTGGGGGAGCGCAGTTTTTACGCTTCAGGGAGTTCAATTTCGCTTCGCAAAAAAGCAAGTATGCCAAGCATACGGCCATTGCCGCAGGCGGTGCGGTGCTGCTCACGCTGCTTTCCAGTTTTTGGATAAAATTGGGCGATTGGCAGTTTTGGCTGCTCATGTTCTCGGGATTTTTCACCGTTGCCGCCAACGTGGACTATATTTTCAGCTTCGCAAAAGGCAACCTCAAACTGGCAGGTTCCGCCCTATCGCATATTGGGTTTGGGTTGATGGTGGCGGGCACGATTGCCTCTGGCCTCAACAAGCAGCACATTTCCAGCAACCCCGTGGCACAGGCCGGCCTGCTCGACGCCGAAATGCTCCAAAAAAACGTGCTGCTCTTTAAAAACATGCCGATGTACATGAGCGGCTACCAGGTCACCTACCAGAAGGACACGATGGAGGGCAACTTGCGGATTTTCACGGTCAACTACGAAAAATTGGACTCGACGGGCAAGGTCACCGAGCAGTTTACCGTGCAGCCGCAAGCCGTTTACGACAACAAAGTGACCGAAGTGAAGGCGTACAACCCTTCCACCAAGCGCTATTTTGGCAAGGACATTTTCACGCACCTGATGATGCCGCCTTCGGAAACCAGCGACAAGGCTGCCCAAGAGCAGGAAAGCAACCTCGTGTACCGACCCTATGAGATTGGCAGCCAGCCCGTTGCCGTCATTGACTCCATCGAAACGCAATCGGGCGGGATGGTGGCAGCGGAGACCAAGGTTTCGGTCGTCGGCGTCAATTACAAGCCTACCCACCCTGACTACGAACCCGTGGAAGGGGATTTCGCCGTCGGCGTAAAATTGGCATTTGAAAAAAAGGACACCACCTTTTACGCCGAGCCGATGGCCTACCTGCGTGGCCAGATGTGGGGTTCGCTGCCCGTGCAGCTCAACGATATTTCGATGAAAGTGCGGCTGCCCGAATCGGCGCTCCTCCGCTTCCTCGAAGCAGATAAGGACTTGAACTTCAAGCAGTTCACCTTCAAAAACGGCCAGTCCATCACCCTCAACGGCAAGAAAATCACCTTCGTTGGAGTGAACAAAGAGCCGAAAATCAGCAAGCAAAAAGGCGATGTGGCCGTCGCTGCCATCATGCAGGCTACCGACCCAAATACTGGCGAGGCATTGACCGCTGAGCCAATTTTCGTCATCCGAAATGGGGAAATCATCACGGAGAAGGGCGAGATTCCCTCGCTGGGGCTTCATTTTTATTTGACAAAAATTGACCCCACATCGGAGACTTTCGAACTGCAAATTGCCGAAGGCAAAACGGGCAGCAAACCCGTTCCGGTCGAGATTGCCCAGAAGTCATTCCGCACGGATTATATCGTTCTTGAATCCATCGTCTTCCCTGGCATCAACTTGTTTTGGCTGGGTTCTACCCTTATGATGGTGGGGCTTGCGGTGGCGATGTTTCGGAGGCGGAAGGAGAAGTTGGCAGTTTGACAGTTGGCAAATTATCGTTTTGTGGCCGCCCAATTTATTGGGCTGACCGAATGAAAGCAAACGGTCTGCCCAATAAATTGGGCGACCACAAACAACATGAAAATCGCACTCATCGGCGCAGGGAACGTGGCTACTCACCTCGGCAGGAAGTTGGTCGAAGTGGGGCAGCAAGTGGTGCAGGTTTTCAGTCGAAACCAATTGAAAGCCAAAAAGTTGGCGCTCGAATTGGGTGCAGGATTTACGGATGATTTAAACGAAATTGACAGCGGGGCCGACCTCTACATTGTCGCTGTTCACGACGATGCGATTGGTGAAGTGGCGAAAAACTAGAAGTACTTGGCCTTGGTGAAAAACTGGTCGCACACACTTCTGGGGCAACGCCGATGCAGGTTTTCCAAGATGAAGCCCCAAGTTTGAAAAGGGTGGGGGTGATCTACCCATTGCAGACTTTCTCCAAAATACGGAAGCCCAATTTTCACCAAATACCCTTCTGCGTGGATGCTCGCCAGGCGGATGATTTGGCACTGCTGACCACCCTCGCCGAACAAATCAGCGATCATGTTTACTGCATCAACGACGAAAAAAGGGCGACTTTGCACCTCGCTGCAGTGTTCGTAAACAATTTCACCAACCACCTTTTTTCCATCGGCGAGATTATTTTGAAGCCAGCTGATTTGCCCTTCGAAATGCTCCTGCCGCTCATCCGGGAAACGGTGACCAAGCTCGACGACGGCCCACCTGCCGCCATGCAGACCGGCCCTGCGGTTCGGCACGATGAGGCGACCATCCAGCGCCATTTGCGCCAGCTAAAAGACCAACCGGAACTCGAAACAATTTATCGGATTTTGACCAAAAATATTCAACGAACGCAATGAGAATCATCGGAAACATAGACCACCCAACCCTGAAAATCACGGTTTTCAAGATGGACAACAAGCTCTCCGTCAAGTTCGAGACGGGGCTTTATGAGCAGACTTTCAAGTTTCGGGAAAGCGACGAACTGAACGACTTTGCCACGATGCAACAGCTTGTGGATGAACAACTAGTGAAAGAAGTGATGGAAAATTTTGCGAAGATGCACCACTCGAAAAACGAGGCGATGGGTAGGTTTTTGCCGAAAGCAAAGGCGGAGTTCGAGGAGATTATTTGAGGATTTGAGGATTTGAATATTCGAGGATTTGACGGGAGACTGCTCGAATCCTCAAATCCTCGAATTCAAATCCTCAAGAAGTTCAATTGCTATTCTTAAACTGCTCCCAGCTCGTGGAATTGTAGTGGTCTTCCGACACGAATTTCAACTCTTTCTGAAGCATCGGGGCTTCTTTGTAGCCCGGAGAAATCAAGATGCGCTCATAAGTTGGCGTCAGGTAAACATAGCTTGGGTAACCGAGGCGGCCATCAAGCAGTTCGTAAGCCAGTTTGTGGAAACCATTGCGCCCACCAGCAGTCCAGGAGAAAGTAGTGCCTTTGAAAACGACATCTTCCTTCTGCTCGGCATTGAACTTCACGGCGTAGAAATTCTTGTTCACGTAATCCACGACGCCAGGTTCCATGAAAGTGGACTTGTCCATTTTCTTGCACCAGCCGCACCAGTCGGTGTAGAAGTCAATGAAGATTTTCTTGGGGGCTTTTTCATTGGCTTTCACGGCTTCGTCCCAAGTCATCCAAGCAATTTCGCCCTCGACGGCGCGCTTGGTGGAAGCAGAAGCTGCGTCGCTTTTCGGCATGAAGGCATAAATGAGGCCCACGGCTATTACGGCAAGGGCGACAAACAAAACTTTTTTCATTGTTGATAATTTAATGTGTTCAAGGTAAAAAGGTCGTCATCAGCAATTCGCAATGAACGAACATCGCTAACTTGCAACGAAAGTACCAATTTCACCAAAACACCCCTCAACCCCCCTTTTGTTTAAACAAACTTTAACTTCAACAAAGATTCATGCGAAAAATCGTGGTAGCAGTGGCAGGTTCGAGTGGTTCTATCTACGCCAAAGTCCTCTTTGACCGACTGGTGCAAATAAAGTCGCAGTGGGCTGCCGTGGGTGTGGTGATGAGCAAAAACGCCCGGCTCAACTGGCAATTGGAGCTTGGCAACGAAAGCTTCCGAGATTATGCGTTCGATGTGTACGAAAAGGATAATTTTGCCGCCCCGTTCGCATCCGGCTCGGCCAAATACGACACCATGGTCGTTTGTCCCTGCTCGATGGGCACATTGGGGCGCATCGCTGCTGGCATCTCCGACGACCTGCTCACCCGTGCTGCCGACGTGGTTTTAAAAGAGCGACGCCGCCTGATTTTGGTGCCAAGGGAAACGCCGTTCAGCCTCATCCACCTGCGCAACATGGTAACAATCACGGAAGCAGGGGGTATTATTTGTCCGGCCATTCCGTCGTTTTACAGCGGGCCGTCAAGCATGGAAGCCCTTGCTGCCACGGTGGTGGATAGGCTGCTGGATTTAGCCGGTTTTGAACTGGAAACATACAGGTGGGGGGAGTGAGCAGGTGCTTACTTTTCCTTTGAACCTTTTCCTTTTTACTTTTGAAATGAAGCTACAAATAGAAATAGTGTACGAGGACGACGACCTCGTCGTGGTGAACAAACCCGCCAACCTGCTCACCATCCCCGACCGTCATTCGGCGGACAAGCCCAATTTGTACCACATGCTTGGCAACGAGTTTGGTAAAATTTTCACCGTTCACCGACTCGACCGGGAGACCAGCGGTATTTTGGTTTTTACCAAAACGGAGGAGGCGCACAAGGAGCTTTCCAAACAGTTCATGGACAGGACGGTGGAGAAAATCTACTTCGCCCTGGTGGAAGGCGTGATGCACCAGCAGGAGGGGCTGATTGACAAGCCGCTTGGTCCGCACCCGACCCATCCTGAGAAAATGGCCGTCGTGCATGGTGGAAAACCATCCCGAACCAACTACAAGGTGACGGAGACTTTCAAGAATTTCACCTTCATCGAGTGCAGCATTGAAACGGGACGGACGCACCAAATCAGGGTTCACCTTCATACCATCGGCTATCCATTGGCGGTTGATGCGCTCTACGGTCGGCAGAGTTCCTTTATGCTTTCAAAGGTGAAATTGCGGCGGTTCAAACTGAGCAAATTCGAAGAAGAGGAGCGCCCTCTCATGTCACGTACCACGCTCCATGCTGGGAAATTGGTGTTCAACCACCCCACCACTGGCGAACGAATGACAATCCAAGCCGATTTGCCGAAGGACTTCGGGGCAGTCATCAATCAGCTTCGGAAATGGGGGAAGGGGGTTGAGAATTGAAAAAGGAGAATTAGGGGTGTTCGGAAGATTTTGAGTTGTTTTTGGATATACGTTTTCACGGTAGTTCTTTGACAAAAATGGATTTAGCGATATTTAGCAAAATCACATAGAATGGCAAAGTGAAAGATTTACAAACGAGGCAAGTACGGGTTGATTACCTGCTTGCTCTCATAGGGATGTCCTGTATCGAGGACATAGCTGTTGAGCTTGAGGCAGACAAATGGTTAGCCAAACTGAAGACGCCTATTGTGTTCAAACTGGTGCTCTACAGCTTGTTGGATACCGAACGCCTCAACCTTCAGGTAATGGAGGCGAACTACGCCTCACCTGTTTTCAAGGCGATGGAAAAGACCTCTGCTTGTATGACAAGGCCCGGAGGGTACTTGCGGAACACTTTGACGACAAACAGTTGGCCCGGTACAACGTCAAGCGTTACGACTCCACTATGAAAGCGGTGTTCAGCCACCTGCTCGAAGGCATGAAGGTGGGCAATACCAGCAAGAAAAAGAAGCAGGTCAAAATCACCACCGAACGCCAAAACGGTTTCCAAGTGGTTTTTTCCTGCCATAAGGACCAGGCGCACCTGAACGAGGAGGTTGCCCTCAAGGAACCCATCTAGGGCTCCAAGCACGGGAAGGACGACCTCATGGTGTTCGATAGGGGGCTCAAGGGCATGGACACATTCGTTGGGTTCAAAGAGAAGTTCAAGTTCGTCACCCGGCTCCACGACAAGAACCGTAACAAGTTGCTGCGCATGCACCACGAAGTAGGTGCGGAGGAGCACGAAACGCTTGAGTTCGTGCAAGACAGCATCGTGTACCAGTATGGCGGCGGGAGGACGGGAAAAAGTCTTCTTATTGACCAACATCCTTGACTTGCCCGCAGAAATGGTCGGTGCGGTATACCGGCACAGGTTGCAAATCGAAGTTTTTTTCCGCTTCTTGAAGCAGGAGGTGAACCTCACCACTTTGTGTGCAACAATGTCAACGCTATCCAAGTGTTGATTTACTGTACCCCCATAACAGTGATGCTCATCTTGGTCTACAAGAAAAAAATGGCGTCACCTCTTATAAAATCGCTAAAATCCAATTTTTCAAAGTACTTGAGGCTGCAATCCTTCTAGCCATGACCGAAACGCAAGAAGGACTAAGCTGATTTAGACAAAGCTTGAAAAAATACATTCAAAAAGAATAATCAAATCTTTCGAACACCCCTAATTTTCAATTTTCAATTTTCAATTCAAATGTCCAATCTTTCCCTTCGCTGCGCCGACAACATTCGCATCCTTGCTGCATCCATGGTCGAAAAAGCCAAATCCGGCCACCCTGGTGGCCCGATGGGTGGTGCCGATTTCATCCATGTGCTATATTCCGAATTCCTCAACTTCGACCCAACTGACATGGCATGGCCGCTGCGTGACCGCTTTTTCCTAGACGCCGGGCACATGTCTGCCATGCTCTACGCACAACAGACCCTGCTCGGAAAATACTATATGGACGACATCAAAAACTTCAGGCAGTGGGGCAGCCCGACGCCCGGCCACCCGGAACTCGACGTGCAGCGTGGCATCGAAAATACGAGCGGGCCGCTTGGCCTCGGCCATGCATTCGGCATAGGAGCGGCCATTGCGGAGCGCTTCCTGGCGGCAAGGTTTGGTGAAACCGTTGCGCACAAAACCTATCTATACATTTCCGATGGCGGGGTGCAGGAAGAGATTTCGCAAGCAGCCGGGCGCATCGCTGGTCACCTTGGGCTGGGCAACATCGTCATGTTTTATGACGCCAACGACATCCAGCTTTCCACCGAAGTGGACGACGTGACCAGCGAGGATACTGCCAAAAAATACGAGGCTTGGAACTGGCACGTGCTTACAATTCCTGGCAACGATCACGATGCCATCCGCTCCGCAATCAGGGCTAGTTTGGCAGAAACGCAACGCCCAACGCTCATCATCGGCAAAACGCTGATGGGCCTAGGTACAAGGAAAGCGGACGGCAGCATGTTCGAGGGAGAGGTGGAACTTCACGGCCAACCGCTCACGGGCGCTGGCGGTTCTTTTGAAAAAACAGTGGAGGGACTTGGCGGCGATCCATCCAACCCGTTCCAAGTTTTCCCGGAGGTTGCGGAGAACTACGCCGCCATTTTGGAACAAAAGAAAACAGCCGCCAAAAAGCGCAAGACTGCCTTCAAATCTTGGGCAAAGGAGAACCCGGCATTGGCCGAAAAATTTGCCTTTTTCAAACTGGTAAGCTGCCCGACATCGACTGGGCAGCGATTCAAACCAAGCCCAACGACGCTACCCGCAACGCATCCAGTGCCGTGCTCGGCTACTTGGGGGGCAAGGTGGAAAACATGATTGTCTCGTCCGCTGACCTCAGTAACAGCGACAAAACAGACGGCTTTTTGAAAAAGACCACGGCCTTCAGGCGTCATGATTTCAGCGGCGCTTTCCTGCAAGTGGGCGTCTCTGAACTGACGATGGCAGCGCTGTCCGTAGGAATGTCGCTTCACGGTGGGGTTATTCCAGCTTGCGCAACATTTTTCGCTTTCAGCGACTACATGAAGCCCGCCATACGGGTGGCCGCCCTGATGGAGACACCCGTTGTTTTCCTCTGGACGCACGATGCCTTCCGGGTCGGCGAGGACGGCCCGACGCACCAGCCCATCGAACAGGAGGCACAGCTCCGGTTGTTGGAGCAGTTGAAAAACCACAGCGGCCGTAATGCCCTGCTCGCTCTTCGCCCCGCCGATGGAGCAGAGACTGTTGTTGCTTGGCGCTTGGCACTCGAAAACCGCAATTCACCGACCGGTCTGATTTTCAGCCGCCAAGGTGTGAACGACATTCCCACCACCAACCAATCGGAGACAGCGAAAGGCGCCTACATCGTGCAGGACTGCGAAGGGAAGCCGGACATAGTGCTGGTGGCCAATGGCTCGGAAGTAGCGACTTTAGTTGCTGGAGCTGAAATTTTGCGGAGCGAAAAAGGGCTGAAAGTGAGGGTGGTGTCAGCACCATCGGAGGGCTTGTTCCGCAACCAATCCCAGAAGTACCAGAAGGCTGTGCTGCCTGGAAATGTGCCAACTTTTGGCCTCACGGCTGGCCTGCCAAGCACGCTTCGTGGCCTCGTCGGCGACCGTGGCAAGGTGTGGGGGCTGAGTCATTTTGGCTACTCGGCACCGTTCAAAGTGCTGGACGAGAAGTTCGGGTTTACGGGTGAGAACGTGGCGACGCAGGTTTGTAAACTGTTGAAAATCAAGGAGTGAAATGATGATTTGGCGTTCTTGCCCAAGGGTTGTATTTTTGTGAAAAAGCAATAAATCATGACAGTTTCAGAATTGCAAAACAACATTATCCGAATGGTCATTGATTCCTGGACGATTAGTAAGGTGCTCGAGGGGACAATTCATCAAATTCTTCAAGTCAAATCAGCCAGAAACAGACTGGTATGGACAGAGATTTAATCATTGAAAGGAAATGATTAGACCAAAGTCAAAGGATCGGTAAAATGGAGAGTTGCATGCAGAACGAGACTGGTAAATGCAAACCATCCATCCTAAAAGGGTTGACGATGAAGCCTTTAACTAGCCGACAAGGGATTCAATTTCGGCCTTGCTCATGTTTCTTCTGAAAACCGCCGAAAAGGAATAAGTCCTAAGCGAAAATGGTGAGCACTACCGAAACAATGTGAAGTTTTTGAAGCTATGCCAATTTTCCCAAAACAAACACAGGAGATGTCATTTCCAAGCATTATTCAGCTCACCTATTGAATTCGTAGAAATACCATTGATCCTCTCCTTCATTTACAACCCGCTTTTACAAAGCGTCATAACAGCAACTATGAAACTCCTCCGCCACGGCACCCCCTCCCAAGAAAAACCTGGCATCCAACTCCCCGACGGTACTCGCCTCGATGTGAGCGCCTTCGGCCAAGATTTCGATGAAAAATTTTTCGCAGAAAACGGCCTGAAAAATCTGGAACTTGGCTGAAAAAAGCCAATCAAACTGCCCGATCGTCAGCCCAAAAACAAGGCTTGGTGCACCGATTGGCCGCCCCTCTAAAATCATCTGCATCGGCCTAAACTACTCTGACCATGCCAAGGAAAGCGGCATGACCCTGCCCACCGACCCCATCATTTTTTTTAAGTCAACCACTGCAGGTTGCGGCCCGAACGATCAGGTCATCATCCCAAAAAACAGTGAAAAAACGGACTGGGAAGTGGAGCTGGCCGTGGTGATTGGCAAAAAAGCCAGCTACGTCGAGGAAGCTGAGGCCATGGACTACGTGGCGGGCTATCTGCTCCACAACGACATTAGCGAGCGAGCTTTCCAACTCGAACGTCAAGGTCAGTGGGTAAAGGGCAAAAGCGCCGATACCTTTGCGCCACTCAGGCCGTTCCTCGCTACTACGGACGAAATTCCCGACCCGCACAGCCTGAATGTTTGGCTCAAAGTCAATGGCGAGCGCCTCCAAAAAAGCAACACCTGCAACCTCGTTTTCAAAATCCCCAATTGGTGAGTTACATCAGCCAGTTCATGACGCTGCTTCCGGGTGACGTGATTTCGACTGGTACGCCTGCTGGCGTCGGGCTTGGCCTAAACCCACCCCGCTACCTAAAGCCGGGGGATGTCATGGAACTTGGCATTGATGGACTTGGGGTGCAGCGGCAGGTGGCCATTGCATATCAGCGCTTTTGAACGCCAGTTTCTTTTCACTATCAAACACGGCGCTTTGTACCCAGCATTTCTGCGCTGGTGTTAAATCTCCATTCCTTTTCCGCCGGGGCCATTATTTTCTTCGGAAAATTCATTCCTTTGTAAAACAAAGCCCCTCAATTCTGTTAAAACTTAGCATTTGGGTCAATTTATTAATGTTCGGCTACGTTTAGTTGAGCTAACCACGACCGTAGAATTTCACTATGCGATTGCTGAAAACGCCTTTTTTTGTGCTACTCTTGCTGTTGCCGCTATTGCTGGAGGCACAGTCGCTTTTTCCCATTAAAAAGGATAAAAAATGGGGCCTGATGAATGCCGAAGGCCGCTTGGTTCAACAGCCAGTGTACGATGCCATTGGTGAGTTCAAGCAATTTGGATATGCCACCATGCAGCGGAAGGGTAGGGTAGGGCTGCTCAATTCCGAAGGCACGGAAATCGTGCCACCCAACTACGAAGACCTGAAACCCTTGGACAGTACGTTGATTTCTGTGATGGAAAAAGGTGCATGGAAGGTCATCAACTTGGAAGGGAAGGTTGTTTTGGCAGCCGGTTACGACCAAGTGGAGGTGCTGAGGGGAAGAAAGCAAACTGGCGCAGTGCAGTCTATGGCTTTTCTTTCCTTTAAGATTGATAAAAAATGGGGCATCGTCAACGAAAAAGGTGCGGTCATTGCCTCTCCTCGGTTTGATGAGGTTTCGTTGTTCAAAAATTTGCCACAAGGCGTGACAACCAGCTATTTTCAAACAAAAACTGACGGTCTCCTGGGCCTGCTCCTGCCAAGTGGTCTTGAACTGCTGACACCTCAAGCCAACGAAATCAGGGTCTGGAACGGGAACTTGATTTTTTACGAAAAATTCCAAAAATGGGGTGCTGTAAACCAGCATGGGCAGCCCATCCTCGACAATATCTACGAGCAATTCAGCAGCCTATCTGCCAATTTCCTGAAGCTCGTTTCCAACAACAAAGCCTATCTTTTTTCGCTGGTCTATAACAACCTAATAACCAATGGGGAATACGAGGCATACTATGCCTTCAGCGACGATTTTGTTTTGTGCAAAAAGCAGCAACTGCTCGGCCTGATTGACCATTGTGGCAGCTTGGTACTGGGCATCCGCTACAGCGAAATCCAACCGTACAATGGGGAGGCATTTCGGGCAAACATAGATGGAAAATGGGGCATTGTAACATTGGAAGACCGGGTGCTTATCCCACTTGGTTTCGACTATATTTCACCCATGAAAAATGGCCGCTGCGTGGTCATCCGTGACCGAAAATGCGGCGTGACCAACAGCCGTGGAGACGTGATGGTGAACCTCCAATTCGACCGGATTGAGTTGGAGGAAGACCAGGTGAAAGCCTATTCAGGCGAACAACTAAGCGTTTTCAACTTCGATGGCGAAGGTCAATTGCAGGATGAACGCAATTTCGACAAGCATTTTACCATAAAGGTTTCTAAAGGAAAAGAAAGTCGCCGTGCATGGCCCGCCGAGACGGACAGCCCTTACCAGTTGGAGAAATTCGAGTGGTTTCACGCAAAAGGCAAGTGGGGACTCCGCCGTTTGGACAACGGCAATGTGCAGATTGAGCCGACTTTTCACGAAGTGAAGGTTGAAAAAGAACTTGGCCTTACCCTCGTGGGCATTGAAATGATGCAGGAAATCGAGTTTGACCGCACCTCCTACCGCTTTGAAATGGGCTACGGGCTGGTGCAAAACGATACGGGATTGCTGGTGCATGAGGTGGATTTGGTGGATATTCGAATGAACGATTTTGACCGGGGCTTCCCAGTTGCCCGCTGCCTTTTTACCAACGGGAAGCATGGCTTGGTCAACCGAATCGGCAAGATTATTACAAGGGATTTTGCTTTCATCGGCGATTTCAGTGGAGGAGTGGCAAGGGCCAGCCAAAAAGGCCGCATGTCCACCACATTGGACAAATCGGCGCTTAACATGGGTTCTCTGCAAGGTTTTTTGGTGTCCAAGCTTTCCCCGTAACACTGACCGATTATACTCAGCACGACCTCGATATCGACAATAAAGGCGTCCTCACTTGCGACGGTTGCACTTGGGGTTACTTGGACACCACGGGAACGATGGTGGTGCAACCGCAATTTTCCTTTGCAAAAGATTTTGTCAACCAAGTGGGCATCGTGCAACTGAACAGCCAATGGGGCATGGTGGACAACAAGGGCAAGCAACTTTTGCCTTGCCGCTACGACGAGTTGGGTTTCCTTGAAAACACGGAAAACAAGGTGCTTCGGGTTTTCAAAAAAGAAGAAAGATACGGCCTGATTGATACACTCGGACAATTGACGGTGAGTGCGCAATACGAAAACATCGGCTCGTTCAGCGAGGGCCGATTGGCTGTGAACCGCAACGGTGTTTGGGGATTTGTGGACCAGAATGGACGTGAGGTCGTACCATGCCGATTTGATGAGGTGGGCGCTTTCAGCGAAGGCTGGGCTGCTGCTCGATTGGGCAGCAAATGGGGGTATATTGACCGCAACGGTTCGGTTGAACTGGATTTTCAGTTTTCAAAAGCTGGGAAATTCAGCTGTGGACTCGCTCCGGCCAAAAGGGAAGGGCCTCATTTTGGGTATATTGACCGCAAGGGCAACTGGGTCATTCAGCCCAAGTTTCCAAAGGCGCACGTATTCGATGCTGGCATTGCGAAGGTGGAAGAACTGTCCGGGCAGTTCCTGCGCGCCGGCTTGATTGACGCAACAGGCAATTTTATCCTAAAACCCAAGTTTGTCTCGCTCTCAGATTTCAATCAGCACGGCCTAGCAGTAGCGGAAATTGGGGGCAATCCCGCAAAATTTGCCTTGGTGAACAGGGCTGGCCAAACCATCACCAGCTTACCTTTTAGGGATATCGAACCATTTTCCGAGGGTTTGGCCAGGGTGCAGTACCACGATAGTTGGGGTTTTGTGGACACTACTGGAAAGCTGGCGATTGAGGCAGTTTACTTCAAGGCAAGCGATTTTTCCGAAGGAAAAGCCGCCGTTTGGCAAGAGGGAAAATGTGGTTTTGTTGATCCTTCGGGCAAATTTGTGGTCGAACCACAGTTCAGCAAGTGCATGGACTTCAAGGACGGAAAGGCCATCGTTTTCAAGGGCAGCCAACGGGCGGGCCTTATTGATGCCAGCGGGAATTTTATCATCGAACCGGGAATCAACAAACTGTTAGACTTCGCCAATGGCAGGGGACTGGTTCGGGACGACAACTACAAGTTTTACTACATCACCGAGCAATCCCGTTTTTACAACGGTTTTTATGAAAAGGCCAGAGAGTATAAACACGGCGTTGCAGTAGTGCAGGTGGACGGCAATTGGGCCATCATCAACCAGCAGGGTATCGAAATCATACCGCCCAAGTACGACAAAATTGAGCAGTTTGAAGACGGCTTCGCCAAGGTGCGCATCAAAGGGCTTCAATGGGCTGACCAACCTCCAGGGCGAACTCATCGTGCAGCCCAGCTACGAGTACATCAGCTATGCAGGCGATGGCCTCTTCCGGGTAGAGCAGGGCGACAAGATCGGCTATTTCGACATGGAGGGGAAATGGGTTTGGGGGCTGCAGGAGTAGATTTAGACTTCAAGAAGGCAGTAAATACAAGGCTTTCATGATAAACAGGAATGAACAGTTGCATTTTATTTAAATTTTTGAAAAAAAATTCAATTGTGACTTGCAAGTTTTTTCAAAAGTATGATACCTTTGCGCTCGCCTTTGAAAAAGGGCAAGTTTGAAGAATGATTCAGACTATAAAATGCCCCCTTAGCTCAGTTGGTTAGAGCGCCGGACTGTTAATCCGTAGGTCTTTGGTTCGAGTCCAAAAGGGGGCGCAAGAAGCCCCGCAGCAATGCGGGGCTTTTCTGTTTATGCAACTATAGTTCAAACCATGCAATTGGGAATAATTCTCAATTTTCAATTTTCAATTTCAAAATGAGCCTACTCACCGTTGGAACCGTCGCTTTTGATGACATCGAAACCCCACTTGGCAAAGCCGACAAAATCGTTGGTGGCGCTTGCACCTATATCTCCTTGGCAGCCTCCTATTTTGTTGATGGAATCAATCTGGTTTCCGTTATCGGTGACGATTTCCCACAGGATACCCTGGATTTGTTGGCATCCAAAGGGGTCAATCTCGAAGGGCTTCAGGTTAAGCACGGCGAGAAATCGTTTTTCTGGGCAGGCCGGTACCATGCCGACATGAACAGCCGGGACACATTGGATACCCAATTGAATGTGCTGGCCGATTTCGACCCGGTTCTGCCGGAAAGCTACAAAACCAGCGACTTCGTGATGCTGGGCAACCTCACCCCCGACGTTCAAATGCGGGTCATCGAGCAAATGGAAACGAGGCCAAGGCTCATTGCTATGGACACCATGAATTTTTGGATGAACATTGCCATGGAGCGCCTACTGGAGGTATTGAAGAAGATTGATTGCCTCATCATCAACGACGAGGAAGCTCGCCAACTAAGCGGCGAACACAGCCTTGTGAAAGCTGCGAATAAGATTTTGGAAATGGGCCCAAAATACCTCGTCATCAAAAAGGGCGAACATGGGGCGCTGTTGTTTTATGACGAAAACATTTTCTTCGCTCCAGCGCTGCCGTTGGCCGAAGTTTTTGACCCTACGGGTGCGGGCGACACATTTGCAGGTGGGTTCATCGGATACCTTGCAAAAAGCGGTGATTTGTCATTTGAGAACATGAAGCGTGCGGTCATTTTTGGCTCCGCAATGGCCTCGTTTTGCGTTGAAAAATTTGGCATCGAGCGCCTGACGGAGCTTACCCCCCTCGAAATCAAGCAGCGGGTTTCCAAATTTGTTGACTTGGTGAATTTTGATGCGCAGCTTTAAGTTTTTCAGGTACGTTCTTTAGGTTAAAATGCAGGGGATTTGTACAGGATTTGTGTTTATCCCGTACTTTGTTGCTAAATAATACACCTAATGCACCTGAAGAATACGCTCATTTTGGCACTTACCTTTGCTGTACATTGCACATTGTTGTCCCAAGTCTCCGTGATGGGCAACTTGGCCATCGGGGACACCACTCATTTTCATTTGCTCAAAACCACTAGAAATGACCAGTTCATCGGCAAAGTCATGTCCTGGACGCCCGACTCAATGGTTTTTTTGACTAGCTCCGAAGTCAGGATTTCATTTCCACCCTCCGAAGTAAGGTCAATTGAAGTGACTGAAAATCAGCAGCTTGGTTCGCCCAATGTTGAAATTTTCATCTTGGAAACCACAGATGGAAAGATGTACTACGGGTACCCAAAACAAATTCAACCTGACAGAATAACCTTCGTTGCCGGCGGCAACGTAGGCTTGCTAAGATTTAGGCCAGAAAATGTGCTGTCCATCGAACCGACATCATCAATGAGCTTGATGACAATGGAGCCGTTCATCAATGAATATTGCCTACAAAGCAAGGCCAACAAAAAGGTAACCGGGGAAATGTTGGGCTATTCGGGAGGGCGCATCCAACTACTTGACGCCGATGGCAAATTGGTAAATGAATCGGTAGAGAACTTAAGGAAGTACGAGTTGTGTGCACAGTACACGCCATATTTAGGCTATGGCCGCTCATTGATGTTCCTGCCAACAGGGTTTGGAATGGAAGATTCCCAGCGAGAATACAGGAATATCGCGCTGGGAATCAATATATTGTCGTTTGGTATTTCCGACCATGTTTCCGTTGGGACTGGTTTGGTATCAATTCTTCCTTACGCCGATATAAAATACTCTCAAGATTTTGGCAAGTATGTGCATTGGAGCATCGGCGGTTATGCTTTTGTTCCTTCGGCAATTGGGATCCACGGTGCGATTTCGTTGGGCACACATGATTACTTCCTGAACTTGAGCTATTTGCGAAACTTTGATATAAAAAGCCTGGACACGGATAGCGATTTCGAAAGCTTCAGCGTGGGGGCCTCCTTGAGAACTGGACGGCGTTCAAGGCTCTTTGCCGAATACAATATCATGGTTGCGCCTGTTTCAACATTCGGGGGATATGAATCATTTTACGAGCATGGGTTCGGCAATATGTTCACCTGGGGCTATGGCTGGTTTAAAAGAAAATTCCGCCTGGAGACGGGCATAATGGGCATTGGCCCATTTACCTCCTACTACTGTTTCCCTGAAGAATGTGAGAGGACTTACCATGTCCCTATCCCTTTTTTTGCGTTTAGTTTCTATTTCTGATGTGTTTGCGATGGCATCGGTACACAAATGATTTTTTATTTTTTAACCCCGACAAACAAGTTGGTCCGAAAAAATAAAATCGTTGCTATATTTGACCGAGGCATTTGTCATTCAAAACTTAAAAAAGCAATAAACAATGAAAACACTGCACGAGCATCTTCATCAAGATCCATCCAATCCACAACCCAAGCGCATACTCGCCCTCGACGGCGGTGGCATTCGGGGTGCCATGACCCTTGGAATACTCAAAAGCATCGAAGATACCCTTCGCAAACGCCATGGCGACGACCCCAATTTCAGGCTCGCCCACTATTTTGACTTCATCGGTGGCACCAGCACCGGCTCCATCATAGCCTCGTTGCTTTGCATCGGCAAAGGCGTGGACGAAATTCAGGAAATGTACCAAAGCCTTGGCACCCGGGTTTTCGGTAAATCCAGGTTACTGTCGCTGCTCCGGGCTGGCAAATTCGACGAATCGGAACTGGAAAAACTGCTCGAAGAACAACTCGGACAGGAAACAATCGGAGGCTCGGGTATCCAGACCGGCATCTGCGTCGTGGCGAAACGTGCCGACACGGGTGGTACGTGGGCCTTCTTGAATCACCCCGGAGGCAAGTATTTTGAAGCAAACAAAGGGATTTTGCTTCGCAATGCTGTCCGGGCAAGTTCAGCCGCACCGACCTACTTCGACGCGGAAGCCTTCGACGTTGGAAACGGCGAAATCGGCGCATTCGTGGATGGGGGCGTGAGCATGCACAACAACCCAGCGATGCTGTTGTTCCTGATGGCAACCACCAAAGGCTTTCCGTACAAGTGGAAAACCGGGGACGACATGCTCGAAATCGTTTCGGTAGGCACTGGCTATGCCAAGATCCGCCGCAGATTGGAAGAATGTGTAGGTATAGCTGGTGTGAAATGGGCGCCCGTGGTGCCGGCAATGCTCATGGACGATGCCGACAATTACAACCAACTCATGCTTCAATACATCTCAAAATCACCAACCGCTAAAGTCATTAATTCCGAGTTTGGAGACCTCAGCGGAGATTTGCTCGCTCCAAAACCGCTCATCCACTACCTCCGATATGACGTGAAACTTGAGCAGAATGAATTAAACGAACTTGGATTTGCCAACGTCCTGGCAGAAAAAATCCGGGAAATGTCCGATGCAAAAAACAAGGAAGTGCTGCGAGACATTGGCCTCGAAGCAGGTAAGCGAATGGTAAAGGATTCGCATTTCCCAAAGGTGTTTGACCTTTAAATATACTTTGCACCAATTAGTTTTGTGAAAAAGGGGTTTGGGGGCGCTCTATGCCAGCCCAGCCCAAAAGCACTTCCCCCGACGAGCCGCCGAGGAGGGGCATAAGAATGGCATTGAGTATATGAGACGCTAATTGCACTAAATATTAATTCAGTATAATTCGTGCAATTAGCGGCTATATATTTATCCTGCCTGCGCAAAAAATCAAGTCCAATACGCTTAAATTTTCTAAGAATCCAAGCCTATCCTCAAATACTTGTGGATACCTAATAGGCTCGTAATCACTGCTTTGTATTAATTCTTTTGGGTGAAATTCAGACCTTAAGTCCAATAATTGTTCAGGTTGATGCTCATATTTTTCGGTCAAAAAAATAGGCATTTTCAACTTCAATATTTTCATTGAAACCATTAATAAATCATAATTCCAGTCCCACAGCAGCTCATATTTTTCCGCTTTAAAATAAGGCTCGAATAATCCCGCATAATGCTCAAAAAACGGTGAATTGCCATAAGCCGAGCATATTGCCCGCCAATGCTGCATTTGCCAAGGTTCGTCATAAGCGATGCGCACCTCCCGAATGGGTTGTTGCTGGTTTTTGCCTTTGCGAAGCGGAATTGTCAATCGTTGCACCCCGTTCACAGCGGCGATATGGCAACGGTTCCGGTAACTGCCCTTGACGTAATGCTCGTGCTGCTCCAAGTGCACGGCAGGTGCGTTTGCTAAAGCTGCAAACCAGTTCACAGGCGGGAAATAGTAAAGGGATAAAAGGCTGGCTGGCTGTTCCATTTTGATAATTGCTATGGAGCAAAGATGAACATAAATTGGCCTGTGCGGGCAGTTTACTGAAAACAAAAAAGCCCCTCCTGCCGAAGCGGGAAGGGCTTTTATTTTCGTAAAGAAAAAAGTTCAATTCACGCAAACGACTTGGCTCAATAATGCCTTCAGATCTGACTGCCATCTGCCAACTGCCGAACTGCCAACTCAAATTACATCATGCCGCCCATGCCGCCGCCCGGAGGCATGTGGCCATGGCCAGCGTCTTTCTCCGGTTTGTCGCTGATGACGCATTCGGTCATCAGGAGCATTCCGGCGATGGAAGCAGCGTTTTCGAGGGCCACACGGGTCACTTTCGTTGGGTCAATGACACCTGCTTTTTTCAAGTCCTCGTAAACATCGGTGCGGGCGTTGTAGCCAATGGCACCTTTGCTATCAGCCACTTTCTGGTACACCACGCTGCCTTCCTGGCCAGCGTTTTCAGCGATGACACGCACCGGAGCCTCCAGCGACTTGCGCACGATGGCGATGCCGATGGTCTCGTCGTCGTTCTTGCCCTTCACACCGTCAAGCGACTTGATGGCACGAACGAGCGCCACGCCACCACCAGCCACAATGCCTTCCTCGATGGCGGCACGGGTAGCGTGGAGTGCGTCGTCAACACGGTCTTTTTTCTCCTTCATTTCCACCTCGGTCGGTGCGCCTACGTTCAGTACGGCCACACCGCCTGCCAGTTTGGCGAGGCGCTCTTGGAGCTTTTCTTTGTCGTAGTCGGAAGTGGTGGTCTCGATTTGCGCCTTAATCATGGCGATGCGAGAATCAATGTCCTTCTTCTTGCCCTTGCCGTCCACGATGGTCGTGTTGTCCTTGTCCACGGTGATTTTTTCGCAAGTGCCGAGGTCGGTCATCTGTGCTTTTTCCAGCGTGAAACCTTTTTCTTCGGAAATCACCTGACCACCGGTCAAAATGGCGATGTCTTCCAGCATGGCCTTGCGGCGGTCGCCAAAGCCCGGGGCTTTCACGGCCACTACTTTCAGGCCAGCACGGAGGCGGTTCACCACGAGAACGCCAAGTGCTTGGCTTTCAACGTCTTCCGAAATGATGAGCAGCGGACGGCCTGAGCCGGCAGCTTTCTCCAAAATCGGCAGCATCTCCTGCAAGTTGCTGATTTTCTTGTCGTGGATGAGGATGTACGGGTTTTCGTACTCCGTCGTCATGTTCTCCGTGTTGGTCACGAAATACGGGGACAGGTAGCCACGGTCGAACTGCATACCGAGCACTTCCTCCACGTAGGTGTCCGTGCCTTTTGCTTCTTCCACGGTGATGACGCCATCCTTGGTCACCCGCTTCATCGCATCAGCGATGAGTGCACCGATTTCGTCGTCGTTGTTAGCGGAAATGGCAGCCACTTGCTGGATTTTCTTGAAGTCATCGCCGATTTTCTCGGACTGTTTTTTCAGGTCTTCAACAACCACACGCACTGCGGCATCCATGCCACGCTTGAGGTCAATCGGGTTTGCGCCTGCGGCAACGTTCTTGAGGCCAGCGGTAATCATGGCCTGCGCCAAAACGGTTGCAGTCGTGGTGCCGTCTCCGGCGAGGTCGCTGGTTTTGGAAGCCACTTCCTTCACCATCTGTGCGCCCATGTTTTCCACGGCGTCTTCCAGTTCGATTTCCTTCGCAACGGTCACGCCGTCCTTGGTCAATTGCGGAGCACCGAAGCTTTTCTGGATAACCACGTTGCGGCCACGTGGGCCGAGGGTTACTTTCACGGCATTTGCCAAAGCGTCAACGCCAGTTTTGAGTTTCTCACGGGCGTCCCTATTAAATGAAATTTCCTTTGCCATAATTTTTGGATTTGTTGAATTTTTACCCCGTTTGATGGGGGCTGTATTGTTGAATTGTTGTTGCCGCTGCTGGTTTCAGCAGTTCGGGTAACGGTTTAGCGAGGTCAAATCAAAAACAAAAAGATGGTTGCGCGGACAGGCCACTTTGCCTTTCACCTTTTACTTGTTACTTGTCAAGAATCACGAGGATATCGTCTTCACGCATGATGAGGTAGTCCGTGCCTTCGAGTTCCATTTCTTGTCCAGCATACTTGCCGTACAGGACGATGTCACCTTTTTTCACGGTCATTTTCTTGTCGTCTTTGCCGGGGCCAACGGCCACGACCTCGCCACGTTGTGGCTTTTCTTTGGCTGTGTCAGGGATGATGATGCCTCCCTTTGTTTTCTCTTCTGCGGGCGCTGGTTTCACAACCACCCTGTCATTGATAGGCTTAAACTTCATAGTAATCTACTTTTTAGTTAATAATTGATTGTGTTTTGAGGGGATTGCAGCATTGCTTTATTGCTGAATTGTTGGGGGTTGTTGCCAAAACTTACCAGCCAATTCAACCATCAAACAATCAATCCCGTCTTCACGGACACCCGCTTCCATCACCTTTCGTGCCATTGGAGAAAAGGTGACGTACTGTCATTTTTTTGATTGAAATGGCGCAAAATGGCGTGTCAAAATTGCTTGTAGCCGCCAAACTTGTTTGGCTGGCTGAATGACTGTATGATTTTGCTTAGCAAAACCATTAGGAACATAAGCCAGCCACACAAATTTGGCGGCTACAAGCCAATGCATACCTTTGAAGCATGACAGAAACAACCACCAGGATTGACATACAGCAGCTTGGCAAGGCCGATTTGGTTGCCGCCTTCGGTGAAAAGGGAGAACCCAAGTTCCGAGCGAACCAAGTTTGGGAGTGGCTTTGGAATAAAGGGGCGCACTCCTTCGTCGAAATGACCAACCTCTCCAAGCCGCTGAGGGAGTGGATGGATGGGCATTTTGTCATCAACCACATCGTGGAGGACAAGGTCCAGCACAGCAACGACGGGACGATAAAAACCCGCTTCCGGCTGCACGACGGCCACCTCATCGAGTCGGTGCTGATTCCCGTGCCAGACGACCGCCGTTTCACCGTTTGCGTTTCGAGCCAAGTGGGGTGCAGCCTCACCTGCAAGTTCTGTGCAACGGGCCAAATGAAGCGGGTGCGCAACCTCGACGCCGCCGAAATCTACGACCAGGTGCTACTGGTGAACCGTCAATGTGAAGCGACTTTCGGCCACCCGCTGACCAATATCGTGTACATGGGCATGGGCGAACCGCTGCTGGCCTACCGCTCTGTGATGGAGAGCATTGAGCGCATCACTTCACCGGAAGGCTTGGGCATGTCGCCGAAGCGAATCACCGTGAGCACGGCGGGCATTTCAAAGATGATTCGGCAATTGGCCGACGACAATACCCGGGTCAACCTCGCCCTCTCGCTCCATGCGCCTTCTGACGAAAAGCGCAACGAAATCATGCCCATCAACGAGCAGAATAACTTGGAGGTACTGATGGATTCGCTTGAATATTTTTACCAAAAAACGGGCAACCGCCTGAGCTACGAGTACATTGCCTTCAACGATTTCAACGAAAGTTACGACGACGCTGTGGCATTGCTGCGGCTCTGCCAGCGCTTCCCGGTGAAGGTGAACATCATCGAATACAATCCAGTAGAAGGGTTGGATTTTGTGAAGGCAAGGGAGGACAAAATTGACCGTTTCGCAAGGTTTTTGAGCGAAAACGGCGTGATGACCACCGTGCGCCGCAGCCGTGGGAAGGATATTGATGCAGCTTGCGGTCAATTGGCAAACAAAGAATAATGGAGAATGGAGAATTGAAAATTGAGAATGATGGCCATTCCCATTTATTCAGGATGATTTGTAAAATGGGTTTATTTGGCTTAAAGGGGGGCTGCAATTGGCTTTTTAATGAGTTTGGGGCATTCTCTGCACTGGAATCTTCAATTTTCCATTTTCAATTCTTACTCCTGCCATGAAAACGTTGGAAACCATTCAAGCTGAACTTCGTGAAATCGTCTCACAGGGCAACGACCTTGCAATAGCTGTATTGAAAAAGCGGCTCAAGCCTGAGACAGAAAAATACCAAACATTGCTGGTGCTTGAGGCCAATTACCACGAGGTCAGCCGTCAGTTGATACAAGACATCATTACGGGCGAGGTGGCAACCGTGGAGTTCAACAAATTCAAACAGTCGCTGCTCGATTTCATAAATAGCCTTGTTGTATCTGATGTGCCAGAGCTGGCCATCACCTCGGCAGATGGGAGCGGAATGGCCGATGTTTACAACGGTGAGGTGTTGTACCGCATCCCGAAAAAAATGGCCGTTGGGGTGGAAGAAGAGTGCATCGTCAGGTTGGCGTTTGACCGGAAGCTGCTGCTCCACGATTTTCAAGTGCAGGTCGGCGATGTGATGAAGGATTTGCGGATCGCCGACGTGATGGGCGTCGAGTTGATTGACCCGAACGGCGACAAGGCATTTGCCATCACCACGGTGAACGACACCGTACAAATCGTAGAAAAAGACTTGGTGACGGAGTGGATTTTTTGCGTGACGCCGTTGAAGGAAGGCCAATATCCGCTGGTGCTCAAGATTTCCATCATTGAAATAGTAAATGGCATCGAGCGTAGGCGCAACGAGGTGTTGAAGGAAAGAGTGGAGATAATGCTGACCCTAAAAGCAAGTGAGCTGGTGACGGAATTCAAGAAAGGCTACACCTGGCAAGTGGTGGATGCTGACGAACAAAGGGCGGCGGCAGGCGGCGCCTCAAAGTCTGCACCACCTGACAGGATTCCTGGTGCGCCCTAGGCCACCGATGCCCAGCCCCGCTGCACCCAGTCCAGCCCCCATGCCCCAAGCGCCAAATGCGTCGAAGGCAGTTGGGTTGGGGCTGATAGGGAAGATTTTTGCAGGGGTAGCAGTGCTGGTGATAGGAACGGTGGCGGTGTTGCCGTTCCTCGGCCAAAAATCTGCTACAGAGGTGGCGGTAACCAAAAGTGAAAAACAACTGAAACGGCTTCGTGCGAACGCAAACCGGCAAGAACTGGAGGATTTTGTCAGGGAAAACCAAGGAACGCAGGAGGCCGAAACGGCAATGATGGTGCTTGACAGTATTGAGGACCGTTTTTGGCAGTCAGCTTTGGCTTCGAATGACTACCAGGACGTGCAACAATACCTCGACCAATACCCGGATGGGAGGTACACTGCTGACGCTGCCCATCGAATGGACGAATTGAACCGGGGTGATGTTGCTGCAGCGGATACAACGGACATCATTGAAGTAGAGGCGGTAGAAGCCGTTAAGGAAATTATTTCCGATACGCTCAAGGAAGAGAAGAAGCCGGTCTCTCCGAAAAAGCCTGTGAACAAGCCAAAACCCCCAGTAACAAAGCCAAAAACGACACCGAGCAAACCCAAACCGGAGCCAGTCAAACCCAAAGTTGAACCTGAAAAACCAGCTCCCGTTGACCCAAACAAACCAGTTTCTTTCATTTCCGCTGCCCGAAAACCGGTTTACAAAAACTGCGGCAGTTCCAATAGGGAAAAGGAAGAAAAATGCACGGTTGACAAAATTCACAGACACCTAAAAAGTAGAATCGAGTACCCGCAGCAGGCACTGAACAATTCAATCGAAGGCACGGTGGTGATCAGCTTCGTCGTGGAGCGTAACGGCTCGATTACGGATGTTAAAGCGCTTAACGACATCGGTGGTGGATGTGCAAAGGAAGCCGTCAGGTTGGTAAAAACATTGCCCAAATTCAAGCCGGGCCTCAACGGAAAAGGCGAGCCAATCCGTGTCCAATACACGCAATCCATCCGTTTTACCCTTAAATAATTTCAATGTTTATTGGGTTTTGATGGTTTAGAGGGTTTCGTTCTACACCCATAAAACTTTCTCAACCCCTTAATCTTTCTGAACCCTTTCATGACAAAAATACTTGACGATAAACTCCAGGCGGTCCGTTCGCACATTGACGAAATCGCCAAAGACCTGCACGAGCTTACCATTGACATCGCCCATGAGCAACTCCGCCAGACGGTCAGTGAGTTGCGCAATCGCATCAACGAGCCGTTCATGTTCGTCATCGTGGGCGAGGTGAAATCGGGGAAGAGCAGTTTTGTGAACGCCCTTTTGTCAACGGGAAAGGAGGTCTGCAAAGTGGCCCCGCAACCCATGACCGATACCATCCAGCAGGTGATTTGGGGTGAGAAAGAGGAGGTCATCACCATCAATCCCTACCTGAAAAAAATCACCCACCCGGTCGAAATCCTCCGGGAAATCGCCATCGTGGACACGCCCGGCACCAACACCATCGTGGAGCACCACCAGGAAATCACCGAGCGGTTCATTCCGTCCAGCGACCTCATCGTTTTTGTGTTTGAGGCAAAAAACCCCTACCGCCAGTCGGCTTGGGAGTTCTTTGATTTTATACACGCCGAGTGGCGGCGCAAAGTGATTTTGTGCTGCAACAAAAGACCTGATGGCAGAAAACGAATTGCCCATCAACGTGCATGGCGTGGTGCAACACGCCCAAAAAAAAGGCATCGAAGCGCCGCATGTTTTCGCCGTGTCGGCCAAGATGGAGCAGGAGGGCGAGAATCTTGAGAGCGGCTTTTTGCCCCTTCGGGAATACATCCGGGAGAACATAACCGGTGGCAAGGCACCCATCCTGAAAATGAAAAATAACATCAGCACCTGCCGCAACCTCAACGAGCGCATCGGCAAGGGCATCGAAGACCGTCGGCTACAGTGGAAGGCCGATAAGCATTTTCGCCAAGAGGTGACGGAAGCGCTTGAAAAACAGGAGATTAAATCGCTGCGGCAAGTGGACATGCTGGTGGAAAACCTGCTGAGTGGCTACGACCGCATCACGCTCCAGAAGGAGGAAGAACTGGTAGAAGGGCTTTCATTTTTCAGCCTGCTCAAGCGCACCATTGCTGGTATTTTTACCAAAAAAGCCAGTGCGCAGGAGTGGTTGGAGGCACTCGCCAAAGACCTCGATCAGCAGCTCCACCTCGAACTCCAAAACAAGCTGAACGACAATGTGGCCGACCTCGCCGACAGCATCCAGCAAATGGCAAAAACCATTGACCAAAAGATACACCACAGCGAGACCATCCTTCGCAACAACCACGAAATTTTCAGCGACATCGCCGAACGGCGGTCAATGGTCATGCAGGAATTGCAGGAGACTTTCACCCGTTTCCTCAACCGCCCGGAGAACTTCAGCGCCGACCAGCTTTTCCCCGACAAAAAGCCTGGCTCCGCCAGCATCGCCACGGGCAGCGGATTGGCGGTGGTGGGCATCATCCTCGCTGCCGTAACCAAGTTGGCAGTCTTCGATGTGACGGGCGGCATACTGACGGCTGTTGGCGTTTTGTTCGCCGGGTTCACTTCTGCGGCCAAGAAACGCAAGATTTTGGAGGGCTACCAACAAGAAATCACCAATGGTCGTGGGCTGTTGGAGACGGAGCTGTCTGGCAAGTTGCGCACCTACGTGACGGGAATCAAGGAAAAGATTGACGCCAATTTCGAGGATTTTGATACCATGCTGGAGCGGGAAATGATGCAGATTTTAAAGCTGGAGGAACGACAGGGCGGGATTGAGGAGCGGTTGGCGATGGTGGAGAAGGATTTACAAAATGCTTAGCAAATAAAACTATGAAAACCCGCTATTTTCTCTTTTTTGCTATCATCACTATACTCGTCGCCTGCAACGCCGACCCCGGCGTCATCTCCGATGACGATGCCACGCCCAACGGCCCCAATGAAATCTTGGAATGTGATTCATTACCAGCGCCCAATTCCGTGTTTTCAAATGCCATTGGGGAAACACTGGTTTTCACGGATTCAACTGGTCATAATTTCGACACCTTGCGTTGTGTTGAAAACACGGCAGAAGAGGTTAAGTCCGAATTATTTGGAGGGCAATATTGCCGGTCTTCCCTCAGAAATATATTCCCTGGAATTCAAGAACAACACCTTGCCCAGCTTTACTTCGCTTTCAGCATATTCAGTTCCCTTCGAAGATTTTTCGGCATTTGACCAACGGTTCACAGAAGTGGCTGGCATTTACGAGCTTAGTCACCAAATGGGCTGTCATTTCACCATGTTTATATTCCTGTAGTTCAACCCTTGCACTTTTGGCCAAGCCCTTGTTTTATCAGAGTGAAGGGCGGTGGCCATCAAGCGGCAAGATGTTTGGTGGACGAAAAAGAGCTTATATGCAGCACCTTCCTCTTTTTAACGTCTGGCTTTATGTTACGGCGCCTTGATAGGCGATGACTCGTTTGAAGAAAAATTCATCAATTGAAATGCTTCAAAATTGGTTTCACCGAACATTTGATTTGGGAGTGACATGGGGAAGGACTGGGTGGAGAAGATTGGTAGAGCAGTAAGCCCGTTTTTTACGGATAACCTTGATTTTAGGAGCCAATTTAGGGGTTAATATGGAAACAAAGTCGGGTGGGAGCGGGGATTGGTTTGGTCGGGGGGGGCCCCGCCCGGAACCCAATGCAAATGCGGGACGTTGCATTTGGAAATAAGCGCCATTAAAAAATGCAGACAACTGAAATTGGAACAGACATAATATTCGCTGCAAAGCTTTTAAGGGAAGGCCACCCCGTCGCCATTCCCACCGAAACCGTGTACGGCCTCGCCGCCAATGCCCTCGACCCCGACGCTGTCCTCAAAATCTTCAAGGCCAAGAATCGCCCGCATTTCAACCCACTCATCATCCACTTGCCGAATTGGGAAAGCGTCAAAAAATACGTGACAGAAATCCCTGCCGATGCTGAAGTTTTGGCTCAAAATTCTCCAACTCTCATTTTGCTCGAAAAAATCCAATCTCAATTCCCGATTTGGTTACGGCGGCCAGCCCCAAAGTTGCCGTCCGCATCCCAGCGCACCCACTCACGAGGGCTTTGCTTGCGCAATTGGATTTCCCGCTGGCAGCGCCCAGTGCCAACCCCTTTGGCTACGTCAGCCCGACAACGGCGCAGCATGTGCTGGAGGGACTGGACGGTAAAATCCCGTACATCCTCGACGGTGGGCCTTGCGAGATTGGGCTGGAAAGCACCATCGTTGACTTTGAAAACCAGCAAGTAATCGTCAGGCGGCAGGGTGGGGTAGCAGTGGAGGACATCGAGCGGGCATTGGGGAAAAAGGTGCTGGTGCAAACGGGTGTGGAGGAACACCCCGTTGCTCCGGGGCAGTTGAAAAGCCACTATGCCACCGCTACGCCGCTTTACGTGGGTAGGACAGAGGAGCTTGCCGCCCGTTTTGTCCAAAAAAAAATAGGGGTGATTGCCTTCGGAAAAAACATGGACGCCGTTGATGCCAGCTACCGTTTTCAACTTTCTGCGGCTGCAAACCTCGACGAAGCCGCAAAAAACCTGTTCTCGACCATGCGGGAGGCGGACGCCTGTGGTGCAGAGGTGATTTTGGCGGATTGGCTGCCGGAAACTGGCCTCGGCACTGCCATCAACGACCGGCTGCGGCGTGCCAGCCATGAATCCTGAAACCTATTTGGAACCTGAAACCAAAATCTCTTGGCACAATTCCACCAGCACCCCATTCGCCGATTTCGGGTGGATGAAGCAGACTAGCTTATTATCGGCTCCTCGTTTCGGTTCCTTGTTCAGCAATGTAAATCCCTCATTTTCAAGGCGCAGCATTTCGGAACGAATGTCTTCCACCTCGAAGGCGATGTGGTGAATGCCCTCGCCCCGCTTCTCGATGAACTTGGCGATGGGGCTGTCCGGGGAGGTTGCTTCCAGTAGTTCGACTTTGGCTTCGCCAGTTTTGAAGAAAGATGTCACGACATGCTCGCTCTCCACGGCCTCGATTTTGTAGTGAGGTGTACCCAGTAGTTTTTCGTAAAGTTCGTTGGCCGCTGCCAGGCTTTTCACGGCTATGCCGATGTGTTCCAGGTTTTTTACCATGAAGAAAGTATTTTGGCGGCAAGTTAGGCCAATTCTTAAAAAAGCAGGGAACAAAACCGGGCTGGAATTAGCGAAACCGATCTGAATGCCGCTTTTGATCCTTGTAAAAATCAGATTTTATCCGTTTGCTTTCATCCTCCATGCCAGTGCTCCTGTTGCGTGAGCCTTTCACCTGCTCGTTTCCGAAATTGTAAGAGAAGCTGGCCCGGAAGCGGCGGCTATCACCACGTCCGTGGACGGTCATGAAGAGGTCGCCGAAATTGCTCTCGCCGCTCCATTTTTGAGAGTAAAAAATGTCGTTGACCGACAACTTCAGGTTGGCCTTTCCTTTCAGCAGCTTTTTTTGGATGCCTGCATCAACTCCCCACATTTGCTCCATTTTGAAGGTGCCGCCCCAGATGGAAGGCGAGCTGTACCAGCCTGATACCTCGATGTTGATGTCCTTCGGCAGGGTGAACGTGTGCTGCATGTAGCCGTTGAAGGCATGGATTTTAGCATCCACGATTTTGCCATCGCCCAAGTCGGCGTTGATGTCCGTGCGGTAGCCACTCAGGTTCACATACCCATTCCACCATTTGGTGATGGGCATGGGGGAGCCGATGTTTAGGCTGTAGTTGTTTTGCTCCGCAAGGTTTTTCCAGGTAATGAAAGCGGCGTTTGGGTTTACTTCCGATACGTCCACAATCCGCTCGATAAGGTCGGATGTGTGGCTGAAGCTCAACGAAGTGTTCACCATTTGCATAAAAGTATGGCTGAACTGGATGTTGTTCGAGTATTGCGGGCGGATGAACGGATTGCCTTTTTGGAACGTCAGCTCGTCGAGGCGGTACTCGAACGGGTTGAGGTCTTGGTAGTTCGGCCTGTCCAAGCGGCGGCTGTAATTGAGTTGGAAGCTGTGCTTCTCATTTGCAGTGTAGGTCAGGCCGCCGGACGGAAAGAGGTTGAAATAGTCCCGCTTCACGTTCTCGTCGTTCACCTCTTTTAACGCTTTGAGGTCGCCCTCCGAGTTGGTCTGCTCGGCACGGAGGCCAAGTTGCATGCCCCATTTGCCAAACTGACGTGAGTAGGTAGTGTAGGCAGCGTTCACGTTTTCGGTGTAGGTGTAGAAATTGGTACGGTCCACGTCCACCACATCCTCGCCTTCCACCACGTTGAAGAAGTTGAAGTCGTTGTCCGTTTTTACGTAAGCCAGCTTGATGCCTGCGCCAAATTGGCCTTTCAGCAATGGGCGCTCGTGGTCAATCTTTACCGTGTAAATGTCAATGTTCGTCGGAGACACCATGTGGTAATTGCGCTCGGAGCGCACCGCATTTTCATCGGAGCCATCGCCTTCCAGGTACCTGTTGGGCTGCACTTGGCTGTTTTCGTTCTTGAAAAAACCATAGTCGGCGTCGAAGTTCCAGATTTTGCCCTTTGCGTCGTCAAAGCGGTAGTTGAGGTTGAAATTGTAGTTTCTGCGCTTGCCATCCGTGTTTGTCGAGGAGATTAAAGTGCTGTCAGGCTGGCTGCTGCCAATGGCGCTGATGGGCGTGCGGATATGGCCCCGGTCGTCGTAGCTGTTTTCGTAGCCGTTCACGAGGAAGCCGACCGTGTTTTTGTCGTTGAGGAAAAAATCGTTGCCCAGCTTGAAGTTGTTGGACTGCCAATGGTTGTCGTTGCGGCCCTTTTGGTCGAGGCTGGCCCCGTTTTGTTCCCGGTAGAAGTCCATGATTTCGAGCCACTCACCATCATTGAAGCTGTAACTTCCGAAGGTGTTCATCAGCTTGTTGCGGTAGTTGCCGCTCACCGAGCCTTCGTAATTGCGCCGCTTGCCTACACCGTAGCCGAGGTTCACGTTTCCGTTGCTGCCAAGGCGCTTGTCCTTTTTCATTCGGATGTTGATGATGCCGGCGTTGCCTTCCGCATCCCAGCGGGCGCTGGGGTTGGTGATGATTTCAATGGTGGCGATGTCCGTGCTTTGGATGGTTTTCAGGTAGGTGGCCAGGTCGTTTGCGGAGAGCTGGGTCGGTTTGCCGTCAATGTAAACCCGCACCCCGCCTTTGCCGCTCATGATGATGTTGTCGTTGTTATCCACCACCACGCCGGGCGATTTGCGGAGCAGTTCCATGGCATTGTTGCCCGTGGCGTTGATGCTGCCTTCCACGTTGAAAACGGTCTTGTCGGGATGCACCTCCACGAGCGGTTTTTTGCTTGTGACTGTTACTTCGGTGAGTTCTACGCCCTTCGTTGTCATTATTATTGCTGGCAATTTCAGGTTTTGGCTTGAGGCCAAGTCAAAGGCTACCGAATTGTAGTCTGAAAGCCCAACGAAGCTCACGTTTAGCCAATACCGACCAGGGCTTATGTTCTGCAATTCAAACATGCCGTCATCGGCGGTGTACTCGGCCTTGACGAGGGTGCTGTCTTTGGCTGAATAAAGCAGCACGTTGGCGAAGCTGACTGGTTGGTTGTCGTTGCCAAGCACTATGCCGGTAATTATCCCGGTTTCTTTGTTGGCAAATGTGGTTGAGGTGAGTGCAAAAGACAGGATTAGGACCAAGAGTCCAGTGTACTTTTTCATTGTCAGGTGATTTGATTTAAGTGTCGCTAAATGGTTGATGGTCAAATGGTTATCAGGCCATTTGGCGGCAAGCCAGTTAGCATTTTTCAGTCGGTGAATAATAAAATTTCTTAAATTAAGATGATGCCGCAAAGGTGGGTTTACCCTCAGGTCAACGCTTTATTTTTTCGATGAAAATCCGTTTTTTTAAGGGTAAAGGCGGGAATCGAGGGGAATCGGCTCCAGATGCAGGCTAAAAACTGAGGAATATCAGCCTTTTTTCAACTTGGCCAACATTTCGTTTTCAACACGGCCCCTATCTTCAATCAGCTCAAAAATTCTTTTAGGTAGTCTTTCATTTCTATTCGGTAGACAATATCCAGTTCATAAAAGTCATCAATCGTGTTGAGCAGCTCGCCTTTTTTTGGATTTGAAGTAACTAAAAATGTCTTTAAGTTCCTCGTAGCTTGTTGCATTGCCCAAAAACACCCGGTCGAGCACCGTTCGTTGTCCCAAAGCGGCATTGGCTCTGGCATATGGCGCTGCCACTATGCCAGAATAGTCAAAATCGTAAGGCACCGGAATCACTATTCCATCTTCAAGTAGAATCAACTCTGTATTGCGGGACATCAAATAGCTCCAGTCGGCGTTGCCTATCATGTAATTAAACACAGAGGCGATTTTTTCTTGATAACTGTGCATAGAATCTATCTGGATGATTTGATTCACCATCGTGCTGCAATGGTTGCGATGTGCCAAGCATTCAGAGTCCTCGATAATTATGCCCGGATGGGTGCTTTTTTTGAATGAGGCGCCTTGGTTTTTGTAAGTAACCCTTACCAAGTTCGCTTTAAAACTGTACGGTGTGAGCACATTGAAAAGTTGGTAGCATAAGTATTCACGCATGATATTTACCTCGCTACGCTCGTTGTCCATACAATGCGTCACCAGCTTAAATTCGTTGAAAGTCTCCAGCCCAATTGAATCGAGGTTGTTCTTGTTGAACTTTAGCTTGAGCGGTGGGAAGTCGCACATCATCCGCCTTGATTTGCCCCGAGTGCGCAGCTTGACCTGAAGTTTGGTGCTGTTCTTACGGCTGTGTTTCACCTCGAAAATCCCGCTCTCATATTCTTTGTTGCGGATATTGGCTTTGATGGAATCAAAATTGGCGGTAATGGTCAACTCCGTGCGGTCATCGGACTTGAAAAGGTCGAAGAGCGCTTTCTTGCTTACAGTGGTGTCCGGTGTTGCCTGGCAGAATGCACGCAAAGGCGCCATAAGGAACAACCCCAAATGCATAAAAAGCTGATTGTCAATAAGTTTTTCATGATTACCGTCATTTCAAATTGGTAGTTAGGCTACAATTAACCCAATATAAACTGGGTACTTGAAGTGCAAGTAAAGGTAGTTTTTTTACAAATTTCAAAGACCAAATCTTTGAGTTTGAAATGCAGGCTGGTAAATAGGTTGGAGGCCGCTAATTCAAATCAGGATTGAAGTAGCGACGGTGTAATTCTCGGATTTGTTACACCAGTCCTGAATGATGTATGCTTGAAGAGCAAACCGCTATACTTTCCAAAATCGTAGCAGCAACACCTCCATCGCCAAGGCAATCAATGCGATGATTATGCACCATTTCCAAAGCACGACGCCCTTGCTTCGGTCGCTGACCAATTCTTCCAAGCTTGCCGATGCGTTGCCAGTCAGCACACTGATGTTGTTCCCCGCCTTTTCGCTGAGTGCTGATTCCGAAAGATAACTTAGGTCGGACTCCCTGCGGTCGTAATTGAAGGCAAATTTTGACAAAGTTGAGTCGGCGTTGAGGAACAAATCATAATACCCAGCTTCGAAAATTTGGTTTTGCAGCCCGATAAAAACCTTGGACGCCACGATGCGCTGTTGTGGAATGAATTCTTCCGACACTTGGCCGCCTTCCTTGTTGCCGCCCTTCATTTTGTAAACGCTCTCGCCGCCCTTCACCAGGTTGTCCGTTTCAATGGTCTCGTCACGCCCGATGGTGTAGGCTATCGGGCGCTTTCGGGCGCTCGAAATGGCCATTTTGTAAAGCATTGGGATGAAAATCTCGCCGCTGTTGGCCAAGTTGTTCACGTCGGTGTTCAGCGGTGCGGCGCAGAGGTAGAGGATGCCCTGACCACTTTTAAACTTGCCAAGAAAAGTGCTTCCATCCCGGTAGGTCAGCAGTTTTTCCTCGCCCCGGCTGGCCATGCTGCTCAATTTGAAATTGCCCTTGGTGACTGGCAGTTTCAGGTTGGCCGATTTGTTTTCAAACACGTCCTTGAACACAAACTCTTCTGTGTTCACATCGGCCACGTTGCGTTCCGTTTGCTCGAAAGCTTGCAGTTCGTTGGCGGGGATGGACGACAGGAAAGCGTTGTAGCTTGCCGAATTGGCAGTAGCCGAAGGAAAAACGAGCACGTTTCCGCCGTTGCTGACGTACTGCCGCAGCTCTTGCGCCAAGCCGCTTGAAACGCCGTTCACACCGTTTACCACGATCAACTGGTACTCAGGAAATTTGGAGTAGGTGATTTGGCTGACCGGTTGGTTGTTTACCTTAAAATAGCTGATGCCCTTGAAGGCCGCTTCGAGGTAGGGGCTTGGCGTCAACTCATTGATTACCAGTACATTGATTACCTCGGCCACGTTGTAGGTGAAAAAATAATGGTCGTCGAACTGCACGGGGTAGTCTGTCAGCGCCAGCTCGGCCTCGTGCCAACCTGGCTTTTGAATGGTCACCACCACCGTGTCCAGCACCGAAGAACTGCCCGGTATGTTCATCTCGCCAACGGGCTTCGATTCGCCGTCGTACTTCACGGTGAGGCGTACGTTTTCAGCGGCTTCGCTGCTCCAGTTCTTCACCTTGACAATCAGCGAATTGGGTTGACTGAGCATCTGCACCGGTGCCTCAAACCAAGCGCTGTCAATGCTCACGTTCTTCTCCTGCACCGCTTGGAGCGGCACTAGGTTGACGGTCAGTAGCGTGTCTTTGAAGTTGTCGAGGTCGGCAATGTTTTTTTGAAAATCAGAAATGACGTAGCTCACTTTGTTGATGCCCTTGCCGCTGCCCAATGCTTGCTTTTGCCTAGCCAGCACCTGTGAAACCGTCCTTACCGCTGGTGAAACCTTGATTTCCTCCACCAATCCCATGGCCTCCTCCTTGCTCACCAGCCGCTGGTGTTTACCCTCAAAATCGTTCGTCAACACCTGGAACCTGTCTTCCACGGCGTAGGCCGAAATGATTTCCATTGCCCGTTTTTTTGCCTTCTCCATCAGCGGCGCATCTTCGCTTAAAGCACTCATGCTGAACGAGTTGTCCACAAAAATGCTCACGGAGTTTTCACCTTGTTTTACCTCCACATCCTGTGGGATGAATGGCTGCGCAAACGCAAAAACCAGCATCGCCACGGCGAGGCAGCGGGCCAGCAGCACGAGCAGGTTGCGCAACTTGCGACGGGAACTTGTCTCGTCCTTCACTTCCTTCAAAAAACGGACGTTGGTGAAATACACCTTTTTGAACCGCCTGAAATAAAACAAGTGGATGATGATGGGGATGGCCAGTGCGCCCAGAGCGAAGAGAAACCCAGGATATAAAAATTGCATGTCGGATGTTTGATTCAGTGCCCAATTGCGGCAACAGCATGTACGCTTTAAACCTCAAATTGTTGTGTCAAATTCAGGTTTCCGTTGTCATCGGGGTTTTGTGAAAATTCAAGCCACGAAGTTATTGCTATCATTCCAGAATTGTTAATTTGCGGTGTCATTCGTTCCAATCACTCAAATCCTTGTTTATGAAAAAGCACCACTACCTTTTGCTGGCTTCAGCCATCTTCTTGTGTACCCAGTGTACGCCCACCAAAGTGCTGCGCAGGGCTGATGCAAACAAGGAGACCATTCGCCTCTGGTACGAAGAAGGATGGAACAAGGGCCAAAACGAAATGTTGATTCCCCAAGTCTTTCATCCAATGTGGAGCGATGGCAACCCTATCCGTCCTGAATCGGAAGGGTTGGAAGGAATGTACGAATTGGTGAAGTTTTACAAGGAAGCATTTCCTGACGCACATTTCACCATTACCCATCTTTTTGCGGATGAAACACATGCGGCGGTTCGTTACGAGGTTAATGCCACGCACAAGGGCGAGGCTTTCGGCATACCGGCTACGGGCAAGAAGTTCACCTCCACAGGCGTGGTCATCTATGAAATGAAAGACGGAAAAATTTTCCGCTCTTGGCAGGAGCTGGACTTGATGGGAATCGTCAACCAGCTAAAGGACTGAACTCAATACCTGTTTTCGGCGAAAAATGCCCGCCAGACGATTTGCACATGTGCAAACAGATTCGGCCAAAACCCGTAGTGTTTTTTCAAAATCTCGTACCTGTCCCTGAGCGACTGGCGGTGGCGCTGTTTTGAAATGCCGCCTGTCAGGTAGTTTGCCAAAACCAGGTTCGTGTTCACGGTATGCCTGCTTTTTTTGAGTACCTCAATCACCCAGTCAATATCGGCGGCGAGGTTTCCATCCATGAAGTTTGGAGAGATGGCCCTTCGGGCAACAAAAGCCTGGTGGCAAACGACCATACCCAACCGCAGGCTTTCCCAGGTCAAATTTTCAGGCAGTTTTTGGGTCGTCAACGCCGAGCGGGTGCCAAGCGGGTGCCTCGTGAAGGTCACGAGCATCGTTTCCCCGAAAAAAACATCGGTTTCCGGGGTGCGTTGCATCATCATTTTCTCTACGGTTTGAGTCTCCAGCAATTCGTCCCCAGCATTGAGGAACCAAACGAAGTCGCCGGTGGCCATGCGCAGGCCCTTGTTCATGGCATCGTAAAGCCCTTTGTCTGGTTCGCTCACCCACTTGAAAATCTTGGCGTTCAGCAGTTTTTCGTTAGCGGCTTCCACCAATTTTATGGTTGTGGCAGTATGGTCGGTGGAGCCGCCATCCACGATGATGTACTCGATATGCGGATAGGTTTGCGCAAGCACGCTCCGAGCCGTTCCGTTCAGGTAGTAGGCCCCGTTGAAGACAACGGTGATGATGCTGAGAAGTGGCGGTCGAGCTGTCATGATGGCGAAGGTAAGTGGATTCTCTCGAATCGGAAAAACATCAGTTTGTGGCAGCTAATAGCCAGTTGGCTACGTTTGAATTCTAACCTCTGTGAACTATTTTTTGGGTGATTAATTTCATTGTGTCAATCCGTTGGATAAATTGGATATTTGCGCCGCTCACATTGATGTCAAAACTTTTTTTCTGTTTTGCAACTAGCATTTTCACTCAAATAGATTTTCTCATTTCTAACTATAAGATTGTATGAAACTATTTAACCACAACTTTTTATTGCTCCTTGGGCTGGTGATGTTGCCTGCGCTGGCATTTAGTCAACGGACTATTTCCGGCACGGTGACCGATGGCAGCACGGGTGAGACCTTGATTGGTGCCAGTATTTTGGTGGTCGGAACCTCCTCAGGTACGGTCTCTGATATTGATGGCACTTACAGTTTGGTAGTTCCGGCAACGGCAACGACGCTCCGGTTCAGCTACACAGGCTACGAAACGGTGGATGTGACCCTCGGCGCTTCCAACACCGTTGATATCAGGATGACCCCAGGTACCCTTCTCAGCGAAATCGTCGTCATCGGCTACGGGGAGGTGAAGAAGGAGGATGCCACTGGCTCAGTGTCGGAAGTCAACTCCGAGGTTTTCAACAGAGGCTCCATTACTGCCCCGCAAGAACTGCTGGCGGGCAAGGTGGCAGGTGTGCAAATCACACCGAGTTCCGATCCAGGTGGCGGTGCGCAAATCCGCATCCGTGGCGGCTCTTCGCTCAGTGCCTCCAACGACCCACTCATCGTGATTGACGGCATCCCGCTCGACAACAAGGGCATCTCCGGTGCAAGGAACATTTTCGACTTCGTTAACCCAAACGACATCGAGACCTTCACAGTACTGAAAGATGCTTCAGCAACGGCCATCTATGGCAGCAGGGCATCTAACGGCGTCATCTTGATTACCACCAAGAAAGGTAAACTCGGCCAAAAGGTGAAAGTGGAATACAACGGCAACGTATCGTTCAGCAATGCGCTCGAGACCAGCGATGTGCTGAGCGGCGAGGAGTTTCACGATTTGATTCACAGCCGCTTTGAAGAGGGCCACCCCGCCAACGACTTGGTTGGACACGAATCTACCGATTGGCAGGATGCCATCTATGAAACGGGCGTTGGACATGACCACAACCTGAATTTCACGGGAGGTATCGGGGCAGTTCCCTATCGGGTTTCGGTGGGTTATACCGATAAGAAGGGGATACTCCTGACCGATAGGTACCAACGAACTACAGGTTCCATTAACCTATCTCCAAGGTTGATTGACAATCGCCTCCAAGTGAATCTGAGCTTGAAGGGCATGAACACAGATAACCGATTTGGAAACCGTGGCGCTATTGGTTCGGCCATCGGATTTGACCCGACCCAACCTATATATGATGAAAACAGCCCTTACGGCGGTTATTTCACCTGGTTGCAGCCAAATGGCGAACCGAATGTGTTGGCTGCTGCCAATCCTCTCGCACAGTTGCAGCTCCGCAAAGATGAATCGAATGTAAAGCGTTTTGTGGTGGGTTCCAGTTTTGACTATCGTTTCGGGTTTATGCCTGAACTTCGGGCGAACCTTAACTTGGCCTACGACAAGTCGTACGGCGAAGGAACAGTCAATGTGCCGGCAAATGCCTCCTTCGCATTTTTTGATGGCGGTACAAAAAACAAATACAGTCAAAGCAAGGAAAACAGCTTGCTCGAATTTTACCTTAATTATGCAAAAGAAATGGGGCAAACCAAGTTGGACGTCATGGGCGGCTACTCTTGGCAGCGCAACTATTTTGAAGATGATTTCCAGAACAGCAACATTGCAGGCACAGAAGTTTCCGATGGCGACAACTCCGGCGAACTCTTCCTCGTGTCCTTGTTTGGCCGTGTGAACCTCACCTTCTTCGACCGGCTGTTGCTCACTGGTACCGTCCGCAGGGACGGCTCTTCCAGGTTCTCGGAGGACTCCCGCTGGGGCTTGTTCCCAGCAGCAGCTTTGGCGTATAAATTGGTGGACAACAATGGAAAAGGCACGCTTTCCACCCTCAAGGCCCGCATTGGTTGGGGCGTGACGGGCCAACAGGAAATTGGTGACTACTACGTTCACCTGCCACGCTACCTTGCCAGTTTCGAAAATGCTGGCTACCAATTTGGCGACACCTTCGTACAGACATTGCGCGCCGGTGGCTATGACAGCAAAATCAAGTGGGAAGAAACCACGACGATCAATGCTGGCATTGATTACGGGTTTCTCGATGAACGGATTTACGGCTCCATCGAATACTATCAGCGGACTACGGAAGACCTGCTGAACTTCATCCCCGTGCCTGCTGGTTCGAACCTTACCAACTTCATCAACACCAATATTGGTGATTTGGAAAACAAAGGCGTCGAGTTCTCCATCAACCTAAACCCGATACGCAGCCAAGAAATGAACTGGGATTTTGGCTTCAACCTGACGGCCAATAAAAACAAAATCACAAAGCTTACCTATTCCGACGACCCAAACTACAACGGCGTTCTGACGGGCGGCATCAGTGGTGGTGTTGGCAACACGGCTCAAATCCATAGCGTTGGCTTCCCGCCAACTCGTTCTATGTGTACGAACAAGTGTACGATGTGGCAGGAGTTCCCATTGAGGGTCTTTATGTTGACCGTAATGAAGACGGCATCTTGAATGAGGACGACAAATATCGCTTGGAAAAAGCTGCGCCAGACTATTTCCTGGGCTTCACGTCCACGTTCAACTACGGCAATTTCGATTTCTCATTTGCTGGCCGCGCCAATATCGGCAACTATGTTTACAACAACGTTCAGTCCGGCACGAGTTACGCCAATTTATACCAGACAACCAACTATCTGAACAACGTAAACTCAATCGCCTCCTACCTGGACTTTAACATCGCCAACGACGATTACCTGAGCGATTACTTTGTTCAAAATGCGTCGTTTCTGCGACTGGACCATGTAACTTTGGGTTACAATTTTGGCGACATGCTGGACAAGATTGACTTCCTCAAGCTGTTTGTAACGGTTCAAAACCCATTGCTCATTACGGATTACAAGGGCATTGACCCAGAGATTGACAACGGCATTGACAACAATTTTTACCCTCGTTCACGTACAATCTTGTTTGGCCTGAACGCCCGGTTTTGATAAATCATAAAAATTAAAGCACATGAAATTATTTTCATTTTCCAAAATATTCTGGTTGACGGGCGTCCTAGTGGTGTTCTCGTCCTGCTTCAAGGACCTCGACACCGTGCCCACCGACAAGGACGAACTCACGTCGGCTGCGGTGTTCGAGAATCCGGACAACTACAAAAAAGTGCTGGCTCGACTTTATGCGGGTCTGTCCGTTACGGGCCAGCAAGGCCCAGCCGGGCAAGCTGACATTAGTGGTATTGACGAGGGATTTGGTGGATACCTCAGGATGCTGTGGTACCTTCAGGAACTTTCAACGGATGAGGCTGTCATTGGTTGGAACGACCAAACCATCAAAGACTTCCACGAACAAGATTGGAGCGCAGACGATGGCTTTATTTATGCAACGTACAGTAGAGTTTTTTACCAGATTTCCATTTGCAACGAGTTCCTTCGGGAGACTACAGATGCCAAAATGGACGATCGGGGTGTGGACGCTGCTTTGCGCGCTGAGATAAAAACCTACCGCGCCGAGGCCCGTTTCTTGCGCGCACTCAGCTACTACCATGCCCTTGACCTTTTCCGCAACGTGCCATTTGTGACCGAAGAGGACGCTGTTGGTGCTTTCTTCCTACCCAGATTTCTGCCGACGACCTCTACACTTGGCTGGAAACAGAAATCAAGGCATTTGAAGTTGACCTAGCTGCTCCTCGCAGCAATGAGTACGGCCGTGCCGACCAAGCTGCTGCTTGGATGCTGCTTTCTAAACTGTACCTGAACGCCGAGGTTTATGTTGGCAAAAATGCCTATTCCGATGCAGTCACGTATTCGAAAAAGGTAATTGATGCGGGCTACGAGTTGGAACCCAGTTACCCAAACCTGTTTCTCGCCGATAACAACAAATCGAAGGAAATCATCTTTCCGGTAACTTTTGACGGTGTTCACACCCGTTCCTATGCTGGCATGACCTTTTTAATCCATGCACCTGTTGGTGGCAGCATGAACCCTGCCGACTTTGGCATTGACGGCGGCTGGGGTGGCTTGCGAACCACCAGTGCCATCGTGAACAAATACCCTGCGCCCGGCAGTGGTGGCAGCATCATTGTTTCACCAAACCAAGGCAACACAGGCTATCCCGTGGTCAACGTTCCAGGCAGCTATCAGGGCTGGGACCCAGCGCTTGCCACGACGGTGTTGTCCTCGCCAAACAGTGACGACAAGTACGAAGGCTATTTCTGGTTTGATGCCAATACGGAGTTCAAGTTTGCCCTCGGTGGTTGGGACACCAACTGGGGCGATACGGGTGTTGACGGCACGCTCGACCTAGGTGGCGACAACCTAAAAGTGACGGAGGACGGTTTTTACAAAATAGACGTTGACCTCACCGCCCTCACTTACACGATATTGAAAACTGAGTGGGGCCTGATAGGGTCGGCTGCGCCCAATGGTTGGGACAGCGACGTGAACATGACCTACGATACGACGGAAAATGCTTGGACCATCACTGCCGACCTCGTGGCTGGTGAAGCCAAGTTCCGGGCAAACGATGGCTGGGACTTGAACTACGGCGACGACGGCGCCGATGCTATTTTGGACGCTGGAGGTGCCAATATCGCTATTCCAGCCAATGGTCCTTATCTCATCAAATTGTACCTAGACAGCCCAGACCACACGTATTCTATTGAAAAATTGGCCACTGAATCAGATTCACGTAACCAGTTTTACTCGGACGGCCAGAGCTTGGAAATTGCGGACATTTCGCTGTTTACCGAAGGTTATGCCGTTGGCAAATACAAGAACGTGACTTCGACGGGGGCAGTAGGTTCCGACCTCACGTTTGTGGACACCGATTTCCCGATGTTCCGCTTGGCCGATGCCTATTTGATGTATGCTGAGGCCGTGCTGCGTGGCGGCGGCGGTGGCGACCAAGCCACTGCGTTGCAATACGTGAACGCTTTGCGTGAGCGGGCCTACGGTGGCACTTCTGGCAACATCAGCAGTGCCGACCTGACGCTGGATTTCCTCCTCGACGAGCGAGCAAGGGAACTCCTCTGGGAAGGCCATCGCCGCACAGACCTGGTGCGCTACGGTCAGTTCACAAATGGCACTTATCTGTGGCCTTGGAAAGGTGGTGTTGCTGAAGGTGTTTCGGTGGATGCTTGCAGAGACATTTACCCGATACCATCACAAGACCTCAACGCCAACAACAAGTTGGAGCAAAACTCCGATTGTTATTGATTGGTTTAATTGAAAATTAGGGCGAAGTGGCAATGGTGCTACCATTTCCACTTCGCCTTCCATAAATCAAAATAAAATGATTCGTAAATATTTCACTTTACTGCTTGCTGCTGCCTTATTGTTGCAGGCTTGCAGCGACGACAAACTCGATCCGGTCCTGACCTTGAACAAGGCTCAGGAAATCACAAACCCGACATCGAGCACATCATACACATTAACTGCTGCCGCCAAGGATGATGTCTTCGAAAATATCACTTGGACAGCTGCCGACTTCAGTCTGACCAATGTGCCCAAGACAACATATACCCTCCAGATGGACTTGGCAGGCAATCAATTCTCTTCCCCTGCCAATTTAACGACCACCGCTGAATTGAACTTTGAAATTACAGTGGGAGAGTTTAATAACAAGCTGCTATCCAAGGGGGCGGCTCCCGATGCACCTGTTGATGTTGAGTTGAGGGTAGTGGCCAACAAAGAATTGAAACTGGATGATATTTACTCTGAGGTGGTGACGATATCCGTGACGCCTTATGGTGCTACCGTAATTGTCAAGCCTGTTTATCTTCTTGGCGATGCCACACTTGCGGGTTGGGACAATCAGGCTGCGCTGCCTTTTACCTATTTAGATGGTGGTCGTTTCGAAATAGTGACCACGCTGACGGGTGGTCTGAACTGGAAGTTCATTTCCACGCTCGGCCAATGGGCGCCACAATGGGGTACTGATGCCACTGGATTGCCTGAAAGTGGACCACTAGTTTACAGGCCAACCGAATCGGAACCAGACCCACAGGCCATTATCGCACCAGCCATTACCAGTCAGTATAAGATTATCGTGGACACCGCTTTACTGACTTACGAGGTATTTGAGTTCGGGGATGTTTACTTGCTTGGGGATGCAACGATACCAGGTTGGGACAACAACACCGCGCTGCCATTCACCAAAGTATCCGAAGGCAAATATTCCATTATTACCACCCTTGCAGGTGCCGGTAAATATTGGAAGATCATTGATGAGCGTGGTGCATGGGCACCACAATGGGGAACCGACGGAACAGGCACTGCCGATGCTGGAATCCTGGCCTACCGTCCAACCGAAGCCGACCCAGACCCAGCCGGTATTCCTGCACCAGACGATGCTGGAACCTACAAAATTGAAATTGACATTATCAACTTGACCTACACGGTTACGTTGCAATAGACTACAGGTTCTTTTTCCTGTCAACATGGCAAAGCCGGATAAATCCAAATGTGATTTGTCCGGCTTTCTTATCTTTGATGCCATAATCAATCTGGAAAACCTCATTATTACAACCTCCTACAAATGACAGCTTTAGAAACTGCAAAACAATACTACAACTGTTTCAACGCCAAAGACTTCCAAGGCATGTTGAGCCTGCTCGACCCCAATATTCGCCACGAACCCAACCAGGGCGAACCACGAATCGGCATTGAAAAATTTGCAGAGTTCCTCCAACTCATGGAGGACAGCTACGATGAAACGTTGACTGGATTGACATTTTTTACCGAACCGAACGATAAAAAAGTAGCGGTCGAGTTCATCGTCAGTGGCAAATACTTGAAGGCCGATGATGGTATGCCAGCTGCGCATGGCCAAAGCTATGTGCTGCCAGCCGCCGCCTTTTTGGAGATAAAAAACGGTAAAATCACCCGAGTGACCACCTACTACAACCTGGCACTTTGGATAAAATTGGTTTCCTGAAAAATGGCTGAACTAACTTTTCAATCCTTCCGTGGTGCTGAAATCGAGCAGGTATTTGAGCTGTTGGCTATGTTGCGCATCGCCGTCTTTCGTGCCTTCCCGTACTGCTACGAGGGTAGTTTGGACTATGAACTGGACTACCTGCGCACCTATGCCAGCTCGCCCAGTTCGCTACTTTTTGCAGTTTTCGATAACGGTGAAATGGTTGGTGCCACCACTTGCATACCGCTTGAAGACGAGACGGAAGAAGTGAGGGAACCGTTTTTGGAGGCGGGTTATGACCTTGGTTCCATCTTCTATTTTGGCGAGAGCATACTGCTGCCGCAATACCGGGGCCTCGGCCTCGGCCATCGCTTCTTTGATGAGCGAGAGGCACATGCCCGGTCGTTTGGCAGCTACCAGTTTACTTGTTTCTGCGGCGTTGTTCGGCCCGATGATCACCCGGCTCGCCCAAGCGATTATCGCCCGTTGAATGAATTTTGGATAAAAAGCGGGATACCTGCCCGTGCCTGGACTTCAAAGCCAGTTCGAGTGGCTGGATATTGGCGAAGCCGAACCTACCAAAAAGCCCATGCAATATTGGATGAAGCGAATTTGAGTTTTTGCGGAAAGATTTAGGCCAAAATTCCCTTTACCACTTCCCCCGACACATCCGTCAAGCGATAGCGCCGACCTTGGTGCTTGAAGGTCATCTTCGTATGGTCGAGGCCGAGTTGGTTCAAGATGGTGGCGTGGAAATCGTGAATATGCACAGGGTCTTTCACGATGTTGTAGCCAAATTCGTCCGTTTCGCCATACTCAAATCCAGGCTTGATGCCACCACCTGCCATCCAAACCGAGAAGCTGCGGGGATGGTGGTCACGGCCGTACAATTTGGCGTCGAGTGGGCCTTGGCAGTAGTTGGTGCGGCCAAACTCTCCGCCCCAAACCACCAGCGTGTCGTCCAAAAGGCCCCGCTGCTTGAGGTCGAGGATGAGCGCTGCCGAGGGCTGGTCCACCTGCTTTGCCTGCATTCCCATTTCGTCCACAAGGTTGGAATGCTGGTCCCAGCCTTGGTGGTAAAGTTGGATGAAGCGAACGCCTTTCTCCGCCAGCTTCCGTGCCAGCAGGCAGTTCGCAGCAAAGCTGCCGGGCGTCACCACGTCTGGCCCGTACATTTTCAGGATATGGTCTGGTTCGCCGTTGATGTCCATCACCTCGGGCACGGAAGTCTGCATCCGGTAGGCCATTTCGTATTGCTTGATTCTCGAAAGGATTTCGGGGTCGCCAAGCTCGTCGTAGGTCTGGTGGTTCAGTTCGGCCAAGTTGTCGAGGAAGCGGCGGCGGTCGGCCTGCTCCATGCCTTTTGGGTCGTTGAGGTACAGCACGGGGTCTTTTCCGCCTCGCAACAGCACGCCCTGGTGCGCCGAATCGAGGAAGCCCGCCGACCAGAGGTGGGCGTAGAGTCCCTGCGAATTGCCGCCGCCCCGGCTGGTCAAAACCACGAATGCGGGCAGGTTTTCATTTTCGCTCCCCAACCCGTAACTGAGCCATGCGCCCATGCTCGGCCTTCCGCCCTGTTGGTGTCCCGTTTGGAAAAAGTAATGGCTGGGTCGTGGTTGATGGCCTCCGTGAAAAGGCTCCGCACGATGCAAATCTCATCCGCAATTTGTCCGGTGAATGGAAAGAAGTCGCTAATCCAAGCGCCGTTTTTTCCGTATTGCTTGAAGTCCACCGCCGAGCCTACCAACGGGAAACTTGGTCTGCCCGCTGGTCATCGTTGTCAAACGTTGGCCCATGCGAACACTGGCGGGTAGGTCTTCACCGTGCATTTTGCGGAGCAACGGCTTGTAGTCGAACGACTCCAACTGCGAAGGAGCGCCGCTTTGGAACAGATAAATCACCCGTTTCGCCTTCGGCGCAAAATGCGGCATTCCAGTCAGGCTGGCTTCTTCGTCGCCTCTCCCGTTGCAGGAGAACAGGCTGGGTATCATCAACGAGCCGAGCGCAACCGAGCCAATCCCTGTGCTCATCCTTGAAAGGAAAGTGCGGCGGTTGATATTGAGTTGGGATTCAAAAAGTGGGTCTTGCATGGTGCGATTTGTGACAAATTTGATTATTTGATTAGGCAGTTTTGCAACAAATCACCTTGGCCGATGAATGTAATTTGTCATGTCCTCAATGATGTCCCTCTGCTGGTCAATGTACGCAAACACCACGTCACCGATGGAAATTAAGCCAAGCAACTTACCGTTTTCCAAAACTGGCAGGTGTCGCACTTTTTGGGCAGTCATCAATTGCATACAATCCTCGATTGAATCGTTCGGTGTGACAGTATGCAAGCCAGGATGCGGTGTCATGATTTCATGGACAAAGGTGTTTGCACTGAACTTGCCTTGCAGCACCACCTTACGGGCATAGTCCCGCTCGGTGAGTATGCCGACCAACCGCTCATCTTCCATCACCAACACAGAACCAATATTGTGTTCGCCCATCACCCGGATGGCGTCATACACCCGTAAGTTGGGGGATACAATGTAAATAAAGCTTCCCTTTTGTTCCAAAATGTGCTTTACTTTTTTCATGCTGTTTATGTAGTTTTTAAATTTTAGACAAAAAACATTAGAACTATGCTCACTCACCCTCTCACGCTCTCACTTGCAAATCACCTCGTCCATGTTGAACACCAGCGCCACCGTCTCCATCAGCGCAGCCGTCTCCACGGGGTCAACTGACTTGTCGGGCGGGCTATCGCCGACCTGGAGCAATTGCGTAGCGGTGTCGGGGTGATTGGCAAGTTCCATTTTTCGTACTTCGTAATGTTTTTTCAGCACCGCCAACTCGCCATCTGAGGGCTGCCGGGCAGCGGCCTGCCGGAAGGCTGCTATCAGTTTTTCATTGAATGGCAGCGCTTTGTTTCTCAGCAATTTCTCTGCAAGCACCCTTGATGCCTCCAGCATCAGCGGGTCGTTCATCAGGTTCAGGGCTTGCAGCGGCGTGTTGGTGCGCTGGCGTTTCACGGCGCACACGTCCCGGTAGCTGGCATCGAAAGTCGTGAGGAACGGGTGTGGCAGTGTCCGCTTGAAGATGGTGTACATCGTGCGCCGATAAAGTTTTCCCTGTTTATCCTGCACGTACTTGGTCAGGGTGCCTCTACCGTCTCCGGCGTTGGTTTCTTCCCAAAGCCCGGCGGGCTGGTACGGGCGAACGGGTGGCCCTCCGATGGTCGGATTCAGCAAGCCGCTGCTGGCGAGCCAAGTGTCCCGAATCATTTCCGGTGTCATTCGGAAGCGAGGTCCACGGCTCACAAGGCGGTTTTCGGGATCCACTTCCAACTTGTTGGGTGTCGTTTCGGCGGATTGCCGATAGGCCGCAGAAGTGACGATTTTTTTCACCAAACGCTTCACGTCCCAGCCGCTCTCCCGGAAGTCAACGGCCAGCCAATCGAGCAATTCAGGATGGCTGGGCAGCTCGCCCTGGCTTCCGAAGTTCTCGCTGCTTTTCACCAAGCCAAATCCAAAAAATTGCTGCCATATCCGGTTGACGGCGACCCTTGCCGCCAACGGATTTTTTTCATCAAACGTCCATTTCGCAAGGCCGAGGCGGTTCTTGGGCAGTTCCGCTGGGTAGTCAAGGACGGCTTTTGGGGTGCCGAAAGTCACCTCCTTGTCGGGGTGGTCGTACTGGCCCCCGTTTCAGTGTGAAGGTCTTGCGAAGCGTGTCCGATTCCTGCATCACCATGCTGACGACCGTGTCGGCCTCCGAGTGGTTGATGAAGGTCAGTATGCAGTCCAATTCTTCTTCGGTCGGAGACATCGTCGGCTGCTCCGCAATGCTCACGTTGCTCACGTCGCCATAAAAACCCTTTTCGCTGCTTTGGTTGAAAAAGGCGTAGGCGCTGTAATATTCTTGCTGCGAAATCGGGTCGTATTTGTGGTCGTGGCATTTGGCGCACTCGAAGGTCAGGCCGAGGAACGCCATGCCGTAGAGGTTGGTCTTGTCGGCGATGTACTCCGTGCGGTATTCCTCCTCGATGACGCCACCTTCCTGCGTAATCTTGTGGTTTCGGCAGAAACCCGTGGCCAAGATTTGTTCTTTGTTCGCCTCCGGCAAAAGGTCGCCAGCCAACTGCCAGGTCACGAACTGGTCGTAGGGCATGTTTTGGTTGAAGGCGTGAATGACCCAGTCGCGCCAAGGCCACTGCGAGCGATAACTGTCGTCCTGGTAGCCGTGGGAGTCGGCGTAGCGGGCGAGGTCGAGCCAAGCGACGGCCTGGTGCTCGCCGTAGCTTGGCATGGCCAGCAGCGTGTCCACCATTTTTTCAAAAGCATCGTGCGACTGGTCGGCAAGGAACTGGTCGAGTAGGGCGGGGGAGGGCGGCAAACCCGTGATGTCGTAGCTCGTGCCGCGAAGTAGGCGCTCTTTGTCGGCTTCTTTGTTGGGTTTAAGTCCTTCGTTTTCAAGCTTTTGCAGGATAAAATGGTCAATTTCGTTTTTTGCCCAATCCTTGTTTTTTACCTTCGGCAAAACAGACTTTGTGGGAGGTATGAAAGCCCAGTGCTGCTTGTATTTTGCGCCTTGCGCAATCCATTTTTTTATCAGCGCCTTTTCAAAATCCGAGAGCACAAGGTTGCTCTCAGGCGGAGGCATCATCTCTTCCGGGTCGGTTTCCATGATGCGGCGGTAAAGTTCGCTCTGTTCCGGCTTGCCCGGCACGATGACGTGTCGGGTGGAATCCTCCTTCAGTGTCTTGAAAAAACCAGCTTCCACGTTCAGCCCAAGCTCAGATTCCTGCTTGGCCTTGTCTGGCCCGTGGCATTTGAAACAGCGGTCGGAGATGATGGGCTTGATGTGGTAATTGAAGTCCACCACGTCGGGCAGGCTAGCGGTTTTTTCTTTGCTGAAAAAGGCGGGAAACAACAGCACGGATACCAAGATTATCCCGCCAACGCCTATCATTAATTTCGTGGATGACTTCATAAAAGCTGCAAATGAGTTGTATTTCGAGAGCGTAAGGTAGGAAAATTTTCAAAATCCCAAAAGCAGGCTGAACAAGTATTGTCATTGCCTCAATCAAGCATTTGGTACAACCCGGGGTCAGTGTGGGACAATGAATCATGCTGAACAATTTGGGACGCTGGTTGGCTTGACTTTGGCCGATTGGGCTTAATCTGTAGTTTTTGCCCTGGGTATTTCTTTTGCAGAACATACCACCAATAAAAGCTTTCATAATCTAAATAAATGGGGCGTAATGGGTTGATATTTATTTTCGTCTTTTTGTTTTTTTTAAATTCATGTGCTACATCATAATAGTACAAATTATTGGGAATACGGGTATAGTTCTTTTTTGCGAATACAGCAGCAATTATTAGCAGTAAAGCGCCTAAAATTGGACGCATATACTTTGACCGAAAATAGGGCAATATCGCAATGATTGGCACTAACAACGCCAAATAACCATGTGCGATCATATTTCTGTAATAGGGCAATTTTAGGATAAAAACGGACATGCACAGAAAGGCAATTCCGATGGAATAATATGCAACGCCGAGTACCATTCGCTCCCTGTATTTGCTGGATTTCGCAAATAAAAGCATAGGCAATAATAGACCCATGATGCCCAAAAAAACGCTTCCGTTATCTACGCAAAACCACTCTGAAAATAAGCCATCGAAATAATGCCGCTCATTGAGGTGGCTCAAGAAATGCAAATGGGTGGTATTTTCTGATTGAACATATTTATTGTCCGTTACCGCACCGATGCCTGAAAATGAAAGCAATGGCAAATACAAAATAAAACTGGCCGAAAAGCCAAGGATGGAAGAGGTGATAAATGGTTTGTCAGGCTTTCTTTCAAAGCCTTGGACCAACGAACCGGCCAACAAAAGTCCAAGCCACCAATACAGGAAAGTGGGGAGGGTAAGTATGCCCACCACGTTGCAGACGGTATGCAGCGTCAATAAATAGGGAGAACGTTTGGTGAAATAACCCACGAATGTGCCAAGGCTCAAGCAACTGAACAACAAGACCAACTCATAACCCCTCGCTTGCCAAGAGAACCCCAAAACTGGAAATTGCAGGGCCAACACGAGTAAAATCAGACTGCTTAACCAGCGGGAATCCGTCCATTTTTTCAAAAAAAACCAAGTAAGACAGAGTGTTGCCCAGTAGCAAAAAAGTGAAATGAGCCGCCCCGTAAACACGAGGTCGTTGCTCCATGAAAAAATTGTTCCATTGATGGCATTGAAAAACAAGTGGTTGTTGGGTAAGGCGTAATTGGAAATACACTGAAATTTTGGGAGCGAGGCGAAATTCACGGCGGAAAACACTTCATCGCTCGTGTACAACGTGGTTTGATTTTGAACAAACGAAACGAAAATAGCTCCCAAGGCAATCAGGGCGGTTGTTGCCACGGTCTGTTTTTTTAGGTTCAGTTTCGGCAACTGCGGCATTGCCGTTTTCCGAAAGAAATAAGACCAGGCCAAGGCCGCAATTAGGGCCGCCAAGCACCACCAATTGCCTGCCTTTTTACGGCCACCGTGAATAATTCAGTTTCCCAAGTTGATGCCTTGTAAAAATAGGGGTTGATGTTCTTGTACCAAGCTACCAATTGCTGGTGGCTCGCTCCCCAATAAAGTAGGCAATAAATGCTGACTGCAAGAGGAGTGGCACCGATGGCCAAGGAGCGAAGAAAATGGGAAAGTTTTGGCATTGTGTCCTACTCGTCCAGTTGATAGCGGTTCCAGAAGGCAGGCGCTAAGTTAGTTGAAGTAAAAAAATGGACGCCCAAATTGTTCTCCCTGAGTCTCATCGCCGAATCCAAGAACCGACTCCGAAGAGCCAGGTTTGGTGTTGAGGTAAAATCAATGGCTCATGACGCATTAGCGTAAAAAATAGGGGGTTTGGGGGCGCTCATTTCCAGCGCAGCCCAAAAAACTCTCTCCCCCCGACGAGCCGCCGAAGGCGGCGAGGAGGGGGCAATTTTTCGTAAATTCCTTGGTGAAGAAAGACTGCTTTTCACCTTAAAACGTCTTGAGCCAAATCAATTAGGGGTTTTTAAAAACAGAAAAAAGAGTCAACCCCTCTTTTTAGAAGGGGGTGTTGCTCGTAATTTCAAATAATTTCTCCCCACACCCCCTATTTTTTACACAACATGTTTTGGAAAAAGATTTTTGCTCCTACTTTTGCCTCGATTTTCAAACCAATCTAAAATAAAGAATATCAACATGGCAACTATCCGTTTTCAAGCAATCCAAGAAACCATGAACCGAAAGCCCGTTGCGGTCAGCGAGCCGAGCGTACGTCGGTCCGAGCTTTATGCTTCCAATGTTTTTACCGTCAGCACTGCCAAGCACTACATGCCCAAAGAGGCATACACTGCCGTGGTAGCCGCCAACACGCATGGCCAACAGATTGACCGCAAGATTGCTGACCAAGTGGCTTCCGGCATGAAGTCGTGGCCATGGGCAAAGGCGCCACGCACTATACCCACTGGTTTCAGCCGCTCACAGGAGCTACTGCTGAGAAGCACGACGCCTTCTTCGAGCCGGTGGGCGACGGCGCTGCCATTGACAAATTCGACGGCGGCCAGTTGGTGCAGCAGGAGCCGGACGCATCGAGCTTCCCCAGCGGTGGCATCCGCAACACTTTCGAGGCAAGGGGCTACACCGCTTGGGACCCCACCAGCCCTGCCTTCGTGATGGGCACGACGCTTTGCATTCCGACGGTCTTCGTATCGTACACGGGCGAGGCGCTCGACCACAAAACGCCGCTGCTCCGTGCGCTCCAATCCATTGACCAGGCCGCTACGGACGTGGCCCGCTATTTTGACAAAAACGTGAACAAGGTCATCTGCACCCTCGGCTGGGAGCAGGAGTATTTCCTGATTGACTCAGCCCTGGCAGCCTCCCGCCCCGATTTGACGCTGGCTGGCCGCTTGCTCCTTGGCCACGGCGCTGCGAAAGGCCAACAGTTGGAAGACCATTACTTCGGCTCCATTCCCGATAGGGCGCTGGCCTATATGCGGGAGCTTGAAATCGAGTGCATTTCGTTGGGCATCCCAGTGAAGACCCGCCACAACGAGGTGGCTCCCAACCAGTTCGAGCTGGCACCGCTGTTCGAAGAGGCCAACCTCGCCGTTGACCACAACTCGCTGCTCATGGACGTGATGAGCAAAGTGGGCGCCCGCCACAATTTCAAGGTGCTGCTGCACGAGAAGCCCTTCGCTGGCATCAACGGCTCCGGCAAGCACAACAACTGGAGCATGTGTACCGACACGGGCGTGAACCTGCTCTCGCCGGGCAAGACGCCGAAGAGCAACCTCATGTTCCTCACTTTTTTCATCAACACCATTAAGGCGGTGTACGAGTACGCCGACTTGCTGCGGGCGTCCATCGCTTCCGCCAACAACGACCACCGTTTGGGGGCAAACGAGGCACCGCCAGCCATCATCTCCGTGTTCCTTGGCCTACAACTTTCGGCTGTACTGGATGAACTGGAGCGGGTATCCGACGGCAACCTTTCGCCAGAAGAAAAAACCGAGCTGAAGCTGAACGTTGTGGGCAAAATCCCTGAGATTTTGTTGGACAATACCGACCGCAACCGAACCTCGCCTTTTGCCTTCACGGGCAATAAGTTCGAGTTCAGGGCTGTGGGGTCTTCTGCCAACTGCGCCAAGCCGATGATGGTGCTGAACACCATTGTTGCGCAGCAATTGCGGGAGTTCAAGGCCGAAGTGGACGCACTGGTGGAGACGAAAAAACTCAAGAAAGATGACGCCATCTTCAACGTGCTGCGGGAATACATCAAGTCATCCAAGAAAATACGCTTCGAAGGCGACGGTTACAGCGACGACTGGGTGAAGGAGGCCAAAAAACGAGGCCTGAACAACTTCACAACCACGCCGGAAGCGCTCAAGGCGCAGATTTCGAAGAAAGCCATTTCGCTGTTCGCCGACCACGGCGTGATGAACAAGGTGGAAATCGAGGCTCGCTACGAAATCGAGCTGGAGGAGTACATCAAAAAAGTGCAAATCGAAGGCCGCTTGCTTGGCGACATCGCCACCAACCACGTCATCCCAACGGCCATCGCCTACCAGAACACATTGATTGAAAACGTGAAGGGCTTGAAGGATATTTTTGAAAAAGATTTCAAGAAATATGCTGGTGAGCAGATTGAGCTGATCAAGGACATCTCCGAGCATATCGGCGCCATAAAATCCAACGTGGATGCGATGATTGAGGAGCGCAAAAAGGCCAACGTGATTGACCACGCAGACAAACGGGCCGATGCCTACTGCAACAAGGTGAAGCCTTTCTTTGATGTCATCCGCTACCACTGCGACAAGCTGGAACTGATGGTGGACGACGAACTCTGGCCGCTGACGAAGTACCGGGAGTTGTTGTTTACGAAGTAAAGTGATTTAAACACGGAGACACTGAGGCACGGAGAATTACGCTGTGCCTTTGTGCCTTCGTCTAATCTTTTTGAACCAAAAAAACCTGTATGCTCAGGTAAATAAAAAAAGCCAAAAGGTACTTACCTTCTGGCCTTTTTTTGACTTTACCAATAGGCTAAATCCACATCAGTCCTACATGGATACCATCTCCAGCTGTGTCTTTTGCTTTCGTGCCCTATCGGTGATACTTTCCAATTGAATGGCAACGGGATTATCAATCCAATCCTCGCCGCATTGTGTGCAGACACAAGCAGGAACATTGCGTACCACAACGACGCCAGTTTTTAAGTCAGCGGTAAAGGTGGTCGTGCCTTCTTCTACTTTTCCGCCACAGATGGGGCATTTTGATGGGATATGGCTCATTTTCTCTTAGTTTTAAAATCTTCTTCAAAGATGTTTAAGTCGGGTTCGTAGGTGGTAATCACAAAAATTATCCTTTCATCTTCATCGAATGAAGTAACAACATGAATTGGTCGAGAATTGGTAAACCCAAGCAGTAATACGCTTGGAAACGGTTTGTCATAACCGTAGTTTTGAATTACCTCACCGAACTCCATGACCTCAAGGACTTCACCACGTGATATCCCTCGACTTATCATCTTTTCAAGTACATGCTTTCGCCAGACAATGTTACCGTCGGCAAGTGCTTCTTTGAACAAGGTTTTGTCGAAGGGTAGTTCCATTTGGCAAATATAAGGGTTCTTGATTGTTGTTGAAATTGAATGATAACTACTCCATCAAAAACCTTCCCGCAAAAACCTTCCCTTCCTGCCGCACCACGGCATTGAACAGACCGCTGCCAATTTGTCCCACCTCCAACTTCAAGCTGTTTTTCGTTGAAAAAACGCAGCGCCCGACTGCATCGAAAATGTCCACAGTGAAATCTGTACCCGCCTCTGGGCCTGTGAGCTGAATAAAATCACCTGCTGGGTTTGGGGAAAAACCAAGCTGCATTGTTCCTCGCTCGTTTTCAAATACTGCACTCGGTTCGCAAGCCAATTCATTGATTTTCAACCAAATATCGTTGTTGAATACCACGGGGACTTCCGCCCCGGTTCCAGGTGCATTGCCCATCCGCACCATCACGATGCCCTCGCTCGGCACGACGTTGAGGTACTGTCCGTTCTTACCCAATGCCGAGACCATATCGTCGGGGGCAGCGGGAAACAGCGGGCCAGGGAAATTGATTTGCAGGCCGGGCAGCTTGAAGGTGGGCTGGCCGTTCAGCCACCAGAGGTAGCCGTAGGATTCGTTCAGGTCTTGCGAGGGGGTTATCATTTGCTGGAAAAAGGCGGGGTCGGTCAGCACAGGCGTCGTGTTCCATGTGCCGCCGTTTTGAATGAGCAGCCCGTAGCGGGCCATGCTCCTTGCTTTGCTGTACAGCACATTGTTGTAGCCGGAGGGAGCCACAGTCCGCTGATTCCTGTTTTCTGCGTTATTTTCTGGTTGAAATATTGGTTGGAGTTCTGCCCCGAGCTGTTTCAATCACCTGGTCGAGCAAGGTGTAGGGGGCCATTGTGGTAGGCCCATCGGGTGCCAGCATCGGCAAGATATTGCAGGCAGGTGTCGAGGGTGCAGTAGTGGTCGGGCACGCCGTCGTCGAGGCCGCTGGTCATGGTCAGTTGGTGGCGGATGGTGATGAGCGCCTCCTTGTCGGGTGGGCAGGCCGTCCAGCCGGTATCGAGGTAGTCGCTGCTGGGGTCGTTGATGTCGAGCAGGCCGTCTTGCTGCGCAATGCCAACGAGGCTGGCGGTCATAGACTTGCCTGCGGAAGCCCAGTACCAGGCGCTGTCCTGCGTGAAGGTGCCGAAGTATTTCTCAAGGACGATGCGGCCATCTTTCAGCAAAAGGAATGCCTTGGTGTTGTTGGTTTCGAGAAGGTCGTAAAGTTCCTGGATGTTGTCATCGCACCAGCCGAGGGAGTCGGGCGAGAGGGTTTCCCAAGCATTGCCGGTTAGCGGCGGGAAGTAGAGGGATTGGGCGTTGAATTTTCCGAAGGAAAGCAGCAAAAGGAAAGCAAGTAGGTTTTTTCTCATTTCAAGATTTTTTCTCAATGACAAGTTCAACAGGGAATGGTTTAATTCAAATTAGAAAGTCACCGACCTTGCAAATAGGTTCTTCTGACAAATTTTTCCTCAAAATATTAATGAGGGTGCTATGCCATGCTAAAAGTGCGAGTTACATTTGCCAAGACCGATTTCTGCGACTGTCCCATCTCACTTTTTTTGAAGAACGATTTTCTAAAGGCTGATTTTTCGAAATAGGAACTTCAGTTTTTTCTACCTGCTCTACCGGGAACGGCACAAAGCCACTGGAGTTTTCCAGACTTTCATTTTTTGTTTAAAGCTTATCCGGCTCAAGCATTGCGTTGAGTTTCTTCGCAATCTTTTGAACCACCTAATATTCTCTTACCTTCTAAAATTCAGATTCTATGAAAAACAAATTTATGTTCAAGCCTAGGTTGAAAAGTCTTGCAGGCATTGTCTTGGCAATGTTTCTTGGCATTTTCTCTACACACCAGGTACAGGCACAGTGCGATGACGACAACGCACTTTTTTTCTCAACCAGTGTGACCTGCGGCATTGGCCTTCAAACACTGACCTCCTGCATTTACGGTGGAGAGTACCTGTTGGTCAACGTGACTGCTGGCAACACATACACCTTCGAGACCTGCGGCGACTCGGACTTCGATACGCAGATTACCCTCTACGATGACTTTGGTGGAGGCCCGTATGGTTACAACGACGACTTCTGTGGATTACAATCACAGGTGACCTGGGTGGCCACCTTTACCGGGGATTTACGGGTATTGATTGACCAGTACTTCTGTATTCCTGGTACCAACGGCATATGTATGACGTTGCAAGCAAGCTGTACAGCTTCAGGGCCACCACCGCCACCAACGCCCTGTACCAATACTTCACAGTATGGGTCGGCGACCATCAACCCTAACGGAGCAATGGTGACCATCTCCACCTGCTCCTATGCGGGTGAGTATTCCGTGGTAAATGGTGCTGTTGCTGGCCAGACCCTACAGTTTACCAGCAGTGTGGGTACCGACATCATCACCGTCCGTTCTGGTTCATACAATGGTCCGGTACTGGCCAATGGCACCACGCCACTGGTATTTGCGAACACCTACACGGGCACAGTATATGCCCACTGGAATACGACGGGTTGTGGTAGTCAATCCTCTTGCCGCACTACCACCGTGCAGTGTACCAATTGCCCACTTCCAACTGGCACTACCACACTACAACTGGATGTGCGGCCCCATCGCCTGCTATGCTCAGCGGCAGCGGCGCGGCGGCGCCCACCTGACGGGCCAGCGTTGGACTGCGGCGGCGGCAGCACGGCTCCCGATGTTTGGTACACGATTGTGGGCAATGGAACGCCCATCACGGCTAGCCTTTGCGGTTCTTCCTATGATACCCAAATTGATCTTTACACGGGCGCCTGTGGTGCGCTATCGAACATCGGCGGCTGCAACGACGACTTCTGTGGCCTCCAATCGCAAATGACTTGGACCTCCACCGCTGGGGTTGTCTACCTTATCAGGGTACATGGTTTTGGTGGAAGCACGGGTAACTTTACCTTGGCTGTGACCTGCCTTGCTACACCGCCGCCATGTTTGGCACTGCCTACCAGCCCGACCAACGGGCAAACGGGTATTTGTCCTTCGACTACGACGGCTTTGAGCTGGCCCACTTCTTTAGGAGCAACCAGTTATGACGTTTACTTCGGCACTACCACCCCCCCGCCATTTTTGGGAAATACGACAGCCACTAGTTTCTCCTCACTCACCCCGGCTGCGGCTACTTATTTTTGGCAAATCCGGCCAGTTGGCCCTGGTGGTACTGCATCGGGTTGCGCAGTATGGAGCTTTACAAAAGTGACTGGCGCATTCACCGTTCCAGCGAACGGTGCCAGCACCGTGGCCTGTCCATCCCAGATTGTGCAGCCCCCGGCACCGCCCGCCGTCACGACCAACTGCGGTACAGTAGTGACACCAACCGGCCCGACTATTACCAATAGCCCGAACCCGATCACCTGTGAGGGCACGAGGACGTTCACTTGGACGTACAACAACGGTTTCGGCCAAATCACCACCTGGGATCACGTCATCACCGTCGAGCGGCAACCGTTCGGCGTTCCCGCCAACGGCGGCTCCACAGTGGCCTGCCCCGACCAGACGGACGCCCAGCCGGTGCCGCCCGTTGTGATGAGCAACTGCGGCGAAGCGCTGACCCCGGTCATCACCTCCACCGCCAAGCCCGGCTGCGAGGGCAACCGCAACTGGAACTTTACCTACACCGACTGTGAGGGCAACACGGCCACGTGGACTTACATCTACACCGTCGAGTACCTGGACTTCGTAGTGCCGGCCAGTGAGACGGAGACCGTCGAGTGCCCGCTGAACGCAATCGAGCCAACGCCGCCGGTCGTTCACGACAACTGCGGCAACCTGCTGAACGCAATAGGCCCGGTCATCGCCAGCACCAACAACGCCAACGGCTGCGAGGATACCCGCAGGTACTCCTGGACATACACGGACTGCGAGGGCACGACAAAGACCTGGAGCAAGCTCTACAACATCCAGTACACCGCCGACTTCTTCACTTACCCCAACACGGAGGACTACGTGAGCTGCCTGCTCTATGCCCAGCCGCCCGTGCCGCCGACCTTCTACGACAACTGCGGCATTGAAATCGAGGTGACCGGCCCAACCGTATCGGAGTCGGTGGATGGCACCGGCTGCAGCGGCGTCCGCACCTTCACCTACGTGTACACCAACTGTGGCGGGTTCAGCAAGACCTGGAGCCACACCTACTATGCCAACGACAACGAACCGCCCATCGGCAACTGCGTGAACGGCTCCGCCAACAGCGTTGACGTGACCAACATCGCCTGCATCGAGGACGTGCCCTGCCCTGCCGACTACGACTTCAGCGAAAAGATAGAGGAACTGTTGGAGGCGGGCAACATCTATGACGTGTGCAGCGGTGACGACCTCAACGTCGTGCTGCACAGCTGGTCCGTGCTCTGGCAGTGCAACGACGATGACGGCGACGGTGTCAGCACATTCGGGCGCACCTTCTACTTTAGCATCCTCGACCAGTGCGGCAACGAGATGCCCGAACTGTGCGCAGTGACCTATTCCGGCGTCTGCCAGCCATTGGAGTTCTTCCTACAGGGCGATTGGGGCAATGAGGGCGGCGAGCCGAGCGCTTCCACGGTTGATTCCAACGACATCCAGACCATCAACGACCTGCTCGCGCAAGGCCCGCTGATGGTAGGCGGCTCCCTCCGCTCGCTCACGCTGACGAGTGCCGAGTGCGTACAGAGCCTCTTGCCGGGCATCGGCAACCCGACGATACTGTCCAACTGCCAGCAGATGAACTGCAACGGTTGCAACCCGGCCGGCCCAATCGGCATGAAGAACATTTTGGCCACCAACACGGTCGCACTGATGCTGAACATGCGCTTCAGCGTACTGCACCACGGCCTGACGATGACCAACGTCCGCAACCAGGGCCTCGGCTGCATCGAGATAGACCCTAACATCAAGTATTGCGTGGAGGGCGGCCCCTGCAAGCTGCGCATCTTCGATTCCTTCGGCAATGCGATAGAGTACCCGTACACCCTCGGCGGCCTGCTCGACCTGTCGAACCTCTACCTGAACGGCGGCATACCACTCACAGGCTATACTTCGCCATTGTACGCTGCGGCCATTCACAAGTCTATCACGAACGTGAACACCTACTGGCACAACGGCCAGACGCCTACCACCTGCAGCCAACTGGCAGCTTCGCCGTTGAACAACGACGCAGGCACCAAGGCACTGCCCACTGGCAAGCCAAAGCTTTCCAGCAGCGAAGTGTTCAGCCTGGCACCGAACCCTGCCGGAAGCGAGGTGACGTTCAAGCTTGCTGAAATGGTGGAAAGCCAAGAAGTGACATTTGAGATTTACAACCAGCTAGGTCAGCTTGTGCTTCGCCAAGATTTTGGCAAAACAAGCTATGTCAACGAGCGGATTGACCTCAGCAGCATCGGTAGCGGACTGTACATCGTCAGCGTGAAGGCTGGCGGGCAGCACTACGAGCAGAAGCTGGTCATAGGAAAGGGTTGATAAGAGGTGATGGAGTTGATAATGGTTGATTGGCTCTTTTCAACTTTCATCAACCTTTATCAACTCTTATCAACCAAAAAGTGGCAGTCGCCCCGAGTGGATGGCTGCCGCTTTTTTTCTTGTTTTTTTTACGTGAACTTGCCACCGAAATCCTGTTCGGCGAGTGTTCATCGCTGAACTGGAGTTCAGCGACACATTTGAAAATACAATGGCCGACAGCAATTGGAAAACCATTTTCAAACAATCAAAACAAAACAACAAATGAACAGCAACATCTTAAAATGGGCATTGAGAATCATTGCCGCCATCATCTTATTGCAAACCCTGTATTTCAAATTTACGGGAGCACCGGAATCCATTTATATCTTCACGACAATGGGGATAGAACCTTGGGGCAGGATTGGCTCTGGTGTGGTTGAACTGATTGCCAGCATACTCCTGCTCATTCCCCGCACTACATGGCTGGGCGCTGCTTTGGCACTGGGTACCATCTTGGGAGCTATAGCATCGCACCTCTTCGTGCTTGGCATCGAGGTGCAGGGCGACGGTGGTCAGTTGTTCATGTTGGCGGTGGTAGTCGCTATTTGTTCGGCGGCGCTGCTGTGGATGGAATGGGCCGCAGTGTCCAATTTCATTAAAACTCGGAAGTTTTGACACTTGCGTTTGTAACCGACGATTACCAAACCTTCAAGTTTAGTAATCGTAACACCCTTTAATTCAGCGTTTTTGCTTCATTAGTAAATTATTCGCAGCAATTTCTTGTGTATGATACACACGTATTTCCGGCCCAACCCCCTCCTCGCCGCCTTCGGCGGCTTGTCGGGGGAGAGGGGCTTTTGGGGGCGGTGCACCGCCCCCAAACCCCCTAGCTTTTTACGTGCATACCTTACACAAGATATTGCTGGATTATTCGAATCGCTCCAATTGCTGATTGAGCGCATCAACCAGTATCCCTGCTGTTTTGCATTGAAATTGCGTATTCTGGCCTTGAATTTTCTGTACCCATCTAACCCCTTGGATGGCGTTCGTCAACAAGATTTCGTCCGCTTTTTCGAGTTCGCATATTGGGATTTGGACTTCGTTGGTTTTGATTCCGAGCTGACCCGCAAGTTCTAAAACAGTTGCCCGCATGGTGCCAGCGATACAACCTTCGGTCAGTGGCGGCGTGAACAGCTCGCCATTCTTTACCAGGAATATATTGGAACTACTAGCGCAGGCAAGCCGTCCGACGGTATTGAGCAGGAGGTAGTCATCGAGTTGGTTTTCTTTTTTGAAGATGGAAGCGAGGACGAAGGGTAGTGCGGAAGTGGTTTTAAGATTATGTAGATTTTGGTAGGTTTTCTGGGAATGATGAGGAAGCAACTCCTGGTTGAAGATGCCTATTTTCAGGCCACATTGATTTAGTTCAAATAATGCTGAGGTCAGGGGATTGGCCTCAATCAAGAATTCGGGCAAATTAATTTCGGGTGTATACAGCCCGCCACCGCTTCGCCACACCGATAGGCGTATGCGCCAGTTCCCCTTGCTTTGGGTCAGTTTTCCCACTTCGTTTTTTAAAAAACTTGGGGTAAAAAAATCGGGCACTTCAAATTTCAACAACCCAAAACCTGCCGAGAGTCGCTGCCAGTGCCGTTCAAAAAAAGGCAGCCTCCCACCAAAAACTCGAATGCTTTCGAAAAGCCCATCGCCATAGCGAAAGGCCCGGTTTCCAGCCGTGAAAATTGGTTGGTCGGCAGCGATGATTTTACCGTTTAGGTTGATTGGCATGGTCAGTTTTTTTGCTCCGCAAAGATGCTTCCGTTGATTTGCTTTCTTGAAAAATACTGGAACAAAAAGCGGACATCGCTGTTTTGATGACGCTTTTATCCTAACTTTCCACTTTAAAATTGACCGAGAAAATGTTTAAAACACTTGAAATGTCTTACGTCAAAGAAGAAAACTACAATTCAGAAATGACCGACAAGCTCACCGATAACTACCGCAACATCATCGAAGGACTTGGCGAGGATACCTATCGTGACGGTCTGCTGAAAACTCCCGAACGGGCGGCAAAGGCCATGCAATTCTTGACCTCTGGCTACTCCATGGATGCCGAGCAGATTTTGCGTTCCGCCATGTTCAAGGAAGAGTATAGCGAGATGGTATTGGTCAAGGACATCGAAATCTATTCACTCTGCGAGCATCACATGCTGCCGTTTTTGGGCAAGGCCCATATCGCCTACATCCCCAATGGTTATATCGTCGGCTTGAGCAAAATCCCACGGGTGGTGGACGTGTTTGCCCGTCGTCTCCAGGTTCAGGAGCGCCTCACCCTCGACATCCTCAACGCCATCAACAACACCCTGAAACCACAGGGAGTGGCCATCGTCATCGAGGCCATGCACATGTGCATGATGATGCGGGGTGTTCAGAAGCAAAATTCCGTCACCACCACCTCCGCTTTCCGGGGACAGTTTGAAAAACAAGAGACGAGAACGGAGTTTTTGAAGTTGATTGGAAGTAAATTGCACTAGGGGTGTTCAAACCGGAGTACGCCGGAAATCTTTTCCGGTGACGGCGAAGAGGCACAGCAAATGTTCGGATAACCTGGTATTCAAGTGATTTTACTGTACCCCGACATGGGCCAAAAATGAAATTAACGTCAGAAAAGTTGGTGTTCGAGAAAAATGCCTAAATTGGTAAGGAAATTCACAAAAAACAATTTTCAGCGGTTGAGTTGACCTGATTTTCTAGTGGATTTTGTTTGAATATTGACAATTCCTTACACAATTTGATAGCCATGAATAAAACACTAACCCTCCTTGTTCTGCTTTTTCTGTCTAGTTCCATTTTTCAGCCAGCAATTTTTTAGTCCGAATCCGGCTGTATCGGTAACCCAGGAGCAAATCAATGCTTTCCTGACGGAATTTCCTGAAATCGAAACGAAGGCATCCTTTTATAACCTGAGCAAACCAGTTTTTCAGACGATACTTATTGTTCAATCGAATGCCGGGTATTCCATTGCTGACAGGCGATTTAACTATGGGAGGGTTATTCCGAATGGGCGGTTAAAAGATTTCCCTGCTTTTGCTGACACCAGAAATGGAGTGGTAGCGTGTAACCAGCGTTCTTCGGGGTTAGAAGCAGTTGCCTTGAGCCTTCACTTTTTGCGGTCAAATGAAAAAAAAGCTTTACCAGATGCCAAATGGCTTACACTTGTTTTTGGTCCAGGTGGTGACCTATCGAGTCTGGCAAAAGAAGCGGATGTTATCTATGAAAAACTAACCAAAAAGAGTTTTCAAGACTTGGGCTTAGGATTTGGAGTGATGTCCCAACCCAAGCCTACTGATGAAATCGCTGCCACATTGTCCAAAAATGAACATTCAGCAATTGAAGAACCTAAAACCGCCCCATTGGTGAGCGAACCGAGCCATTCACATGAAACTAATATTGCTCCAATCAAGTCTGTCATAGATTTACCAAATATAGCCAAGCCTGAAAATGCACCTGTCATTGAAGAGCATAAACAAAATATACCAATCGCCATACAGGTTGCAAAAATGCCCGATGATGATAGTGGAAACTATTCAACCAAGACAATATCCTCCAGCGAGCATAATGCAGAGAGTGCTGAAGATGCACAGCCTGTATATAATATAGTTGAAACAACGGAAAAGGAGACGAATACGGATAAAAAGGAAGAGGGGAGTGATATTTCAGGAACGTATAATTTTTATAGATTTGAAAATTGCAATCACCAAATAGGTGCTGATGAGCTTTTCAATTCCAAAACAGGGCATAATTCTAAAAATGTTACCATTGCTGGTTCTAATATGTTAGCGGAACAACTTAATACTCCGTATGAAATAACCAAAGTGAATGAGAACTATGCTTTGAAACATACTAATATCTTGAAAGTTACAAAAATTGAAACCGGTACTAAAAACATCACCAAAGTAGAGGGTGCTGGTGAAATAAAGCTGCAAGACAATAAGTACGTTTTAAGTGAAAAGAGAGTCTATACTAATTCTGTAGCTGATTTAAAACACCTTAACATGCTTGTTACCTATGAAATAACCCCACTCCCAAATAATAAAATCTCACTGAGACTTATCTCTACTGAACCGCCTACACCAATGACCCAAGACCCTGATTGTAGTATAATAATGGTTAAGCAATGATTTTGTGAATATTAGAGTACTCAATTAATACCGCTGGGCAAAGCTTGTCAATTTATACTTCGCAATAATAGGTTTTGTGCAAATGAGTTAAAGCGCTTTGCCCCTCTCCTGGCGGCTCGTCGGGGAGGGGCTTTTGGGGCCCTAAACCCCTGTTTGCACAACCTAGTTGCGCACAGTATAAAACGTCCTACTCGTTAAGAGCTTAATTTGTATCCGGGCTTAATTGCGGCCTCCTGTGCCTGGTACGATGGAAATACTGCCCATGCCATTAAATCCTACTACTACCTACAATCTCCCGCCACAATTACCTTTCTTTGCCCCTCTAAAGAGAGCGTGAGCAGGTGAGCGAGTGAGCAGGTGAGCGATTTCTCGCCCGCTCACTCGCTCACCTGTTCAACCTTCTCACCCGCTAAAAATGCCCTCAACCACCCTCAACATCCCCGTCCTCGTACTGCCGACCAAATTGGATGGCCAGCCGGCCTACCAGGTGCAGCCCGTGTTCTTCGGGGCGCCCACAGGGGTGCACCGGCGGTACAGCGAGGCTATCGGTTTGTTCAAGAAACAGGTGAAGCGCCGCTATGCTGCCTACACATTTTCCCGGAGCACAGCGGAACAATTGCTTTGGTTCAAATTTGGACCAGAGGTAAAGCTGCACCAATATCCGTTGGAGTTCAGCATCGGCAGTCACTACATCAAGGGGCGCTTCGGAGTGGCGAGCTTCGAGTGGCAGGGGCTGACCTACGCCTGTCTGCCCGCCTTCGAGTCGTTCATTTTCATCGTAAAAAACAACGACCGGGGCAAGGCCGACCTAAAGGCCGAGACCGAGCGGGTGGTGAAGGAAATGATGCGCAGGCTCAAGCAGGCCGAGGGCAGCGACTTCGATGCCGAGCAATATTATTCCGAAAAGAAGGAGTTCGTGACCACCGTGCAACTGGAGGTCAATTACAAGGAGTCCAATTTCAGCTTCGAAGCGACGGGGGCTGAGGGCTTGTTTGCGGCCTTCCGGCAGCAGGAGCAGTTCGATGGCGGCGAGGAAATCGAGAAGGTGGCCACCGACCTCTGCGCCCGCTATCCTGACGAACTGAACCGGGCTTGGCAGCAGGAGCCGTTGGTGGAGCAGTTGCATGAATTGATTTTCAAAAAAACGGGCAACAACCCGCTCGTGCTCGTCGGGTCGGAGGGCGTGGGCAAGCATACCGTACTGCACGAGGTGGCCTACCGCTACATGGCCAGCGTCACCAAGCAGTCCGACGAGGACTGGCGGCGGCACTATTTCTGGCACTTGAATCCTAACCGGGTCATCGCAGGCATGAGCATCGTAGGCCATTGGGAGAAGCGGTTCGAGGCCATTTTGCAGTACGTGCAGTCGCCGAGCAACCGGGAGCGCTACCCCGACAAGCTGCTGGTGGACAACCCCGTGGCACTGCTCCGCATCGGCAAGGCCGCCCAAAGCGACCTTTGCCTCGCCACCGTGCTCAAGCCATTTTTGGAAAAAAGAAAGATACAGCTCGTGCTGCTGGCCACACCGGAAGAGTGGAAACTGGTGCAGGAAGCCGACCGCAGCTTCGCCGACCTATTTCAGGTGCTCCGGGTGCCAGAGCCGGACGTGGCCACCGCCATCAAAATCGTGCTGCAAAACCGCAGCCTGATGGAACTCCAAACGGGCTGCTCCATCACCGTGCCCGCCATCAGCCAGTTGTTCACCATCCAGCGCAACTACCTGAAAAACAAGGCGTTGCCCGGCTCGGTGATGCGGCTGCTCACGCAATTGACCACCAAATACAGCCGCACGGTGATAGATGCGCCGGAGGTGCGGGAGGAGTTCAAGTCGTTCAGCGGGATGCAGGAGCAGATTTTCGAGGAGCAGTCGCCCATCGAAAAGGAAGAACTGAACCGGTTGTTGGGGCAGGAACTCGTCGGGCAGCCGCTGGCCGTTGAGGCGTTGTCTGGGGCCATCCACCTCGTAAAGGCCCGCCTCACCGACCGCAACCGACCGCTGGCCTCGTTCCTGTTCATCGGCCCGACGGGCGTGGGAAAAACGCATGCCGCCAAGTTGCTCTGCAAGACCATCCTTGGCAGCGACTCAAAGCTGATGCGCTTCGACATGAACGAGTACATTGACGGAGGGGCGCTGCACCGGCTCATCGGCGACTATCAAAACCCCGAGGGGCAGCTCACGGGAAAGGTGCGTTACCAACCGTTCGGCGTGGTGCTGCTGGACGAAATCGAGAAGGCGCACCCCAGCATCCACGACCTGCTGCTGCAAGTCCTCGACGATGCCCGCCTCACCGACAGCCTGGGCCGCACGGTGGATTTTTCCAACACCATCATCGTCATGACCTCCAACCTTGGTGCACGGGAGGCCGCTTCGCAAATCGGCTACGCCTCCGAGAGCAAAGACGAAAGCGCCGTTTACCGCAAGGCGGTGGAACAGGCGTTCCGCCCAGAATTGGTCAACCGCATCGAGCAGATAGTGGTGTTCAATCCGTTGACGTTCAACGAGATACAAAAAATTGCGCAGCTACAAATCCGGGAACTGCTCCAACGGGACGGCTTCGTGCGCCGCACCACCATCGTCAACGTATCCGAGCAGGCGCTGGACTGGGTGGCTCGCCGCGGCTTCGATGCCCGCATGGGTGGCCGGGCGCTCAAGCGCCAAATCGAGCGGGACCTGACGCTGCTTTCTGCGGAACAGCTCATCAAAACCACATCGGACACGCCCGTCATCCTGGATATTTTGCTGGAAAATGAGCGGTTGGTGCCGCAAATTACGCCTATCGAGTTCGTGCATCCGTTGGAAGGGGAATGGTTGCCAGAGATACCGGAGGAGAACAACGCCGTGCGTTTTTTTGGCAAATTGCAGCACCGTTTGGAGCAGGTGGAAAAGGAAATCTCAAGTTTCGAGCGGCGACAAGAGCGACAGGGTCGCCTCTACAACGTGGCCGGGCAGGACGCCGACTGGAAGCACTACGATTTCAAGAACAAGGTGGCGACCATGAAAGAAAGCATGCAATTCAAGGCGCTGCGCCTTCGGGAGCGACAAATGACGATGATTCCCGCCGTGCCGTTCCGCCTCAAACGGGTGTACCTCAACGAGTTCGACGATTCGGGCAAGGCCCGCAAAGAGGCGCTGCGTGACAAGCATTTCCAGGAGGAAGCCATGAAAACGCTGCGGGAAGAGTACCGCCACCTCAGCCCTGAGTTCGACAGTTTCCAGACGGACTACCTCGTCAGCTATTTCGACCTGACCTTCCTGGAGTGTATGTTGGAGGGCTTTTTGGCGCAAAAAACGGAGAAGGTTCGCCTACAGTTCGAGTCCAGTGTGACCCATGCCGGGGCATCGGAAATTGAGTTCCTTATCAACCAGTATAGTTTGCTGCTGACTTCGATGGACATTACCCACCACGTCACGCTCGACCTGCGGGGCATCGAAGCGGAGGAGCACAGCCTCGGCCAATTGCTCCGAGGGGAAGCGGGCCTGCACTTGTTTTATGTGAATGGCGGCAACCCGGTCCCTATTCGCATTTCGTTGGAGGTTGACGGGGTGGCGTTGCCCGCCCAGCAGCTGGTCATCCGCATTTACGACGGCAAGGACACCCAGGCCGACTTGCGGACGGGCTACACGAACACGTTCAGCATGACGCCGGATGAGTTGAAGCTCCTGTTGTTTGGCGGGATGGGGGAAGGAATGATGAATGAGGTATGAATGGTGTGAATGGTCGACATGTTTTGGCACGGTGCCAGATTTCAAATGAAAGGTATTTATGAATATAGCATTTTCATTTTTGCGGCCTCACCCTAAAAAATCAGAGGGAACAAACACGATGGCCTGTCCCCTCCTAACACCCGTTTAAGGTCGTCGGTTATTGGTTCAGCGCCAACAGTTCCGGCTTTTTCGTGCCAGTGCGAAGCGCCTTGGTTCGGTGCATTTCGGCGCTTTTCTTGTCGCCCATTTTAAAGTAAATACCTGCCAGCACCCCGTTCACATCAATATTCTCTGGGCGGGCTTGGTATTCTTTAAGCGCATATTCCAGTGCCTTGGGTTGGTTGGCCATTAAATCCGAATATACATGCGCAAACTCCAAGTCCATATTGTGGCCATGCGCTTGGTCGTCTTGCATCATTTTTATTACGTCTTCCATGGTTTTGCCATATTCATTGGTGCGGCCACTTTCTTTATATACCGTCGCCAATTGCTCATAAAAGCTTACTTCCGGCACGATGGCAGCCGCTTGTTTCAGCAATCGCTCAGCTTCGGCATAGTTCTTCCGCATGATTTCGACAGACGCCAGGCCAGCCAATGCGAAGGGGTATTCGGGGCGTTCTTCCAGTGTGTTCTTGAAAACCTGCTCGGCTTCGGCCAGCTTGCCATAATGCAGGTAGAGGTTGCCCAATGTCACCATTGACCACGAGGTGTTGTCGTAGCCGGGGTAGCCCGCTTGGGCGGCCATGGTCATCGCTTCGATGGCGCCTTGCACGTCGCCGTGTATCTCCCGGAGGTACGACACCCGGCTGTAGCTGCGCAAATCTGGCTTGATGCTCACCATCTTGTCCGCCATTTCTACGGCTTTGGGATAGTTACCCAACTCCACGTTTGCATCGGTCAGTACACCGTAGATGCCCGAGTTCAGCGGGTTGATAGCGACGGCTTCTTCGCCAGTTTTCAGCGCTTTGGCAAATTCGTGCAGGCTCATTTCAACGGCAGCCTTGGCACTCAGCGTCCGGAATTTCAGGTCTTTTTCTTTGATGTTTTTTTCGTCAAACGTTTGTGCCAGCAGATAATCCAAGCACTGCAACGCCGCCGGGTAATAGTGCGGGTGCTCGCCCGTTACCCTTGCCTCCTGCACGAAAATCTCGGCGAGGTTCAGCCAAGGCTCTTTCGCTTGCGGGTTGTCCATTATCGCCTTTCGTTCCTTGCCGTAGGCGTTCTGGACGGTTTCCCATTCTTTGCCGTACTGGATTTTCTCGTTCCGGTCGAGCAGTTGTGGTATGTTTTCAATAAGGCCCATACCAGCCTTTGCAGTGGTATTGGGTTTGTTGTTTTGGCAAGCCATAAGGCTCCCCATTAAATAGGCCATAAGGCCGATGGAGATGATTATATTTTTCATAAACGGGCGTTTATTATTAATTGAAAATGGAGAATTGAAAATTTAAAAATAACCCAAGGGATGCCTCATTCTCAATTCTCCATTTTCCATTCTCAATTATTGTTTTATCATTTTCAATACTTCCATTAGCTTGCCTTTTGCATCTTTTGCTTTCGCAAAATAGACGCCAGCAGGCAGGTTGGTTGCGTTGAACTGAACGGAATAGCGACCCTTGTCCATCTGCTCGTTGACGAGTGTGCTGACCACTTTGCCGCTCATGTCAACCACTTGGATGCTGATGTTTCCTGCTTCGGCCACCTCGTACTGCACGGTCGTTTGTGCGGTAAACGGGTTGGGGAAGTTGGCCATCATCACCTGCGTTCCGGCAATTTCAGGGGTGCTCACGCCAATGCCACCGTTGGGGAGCATGGCCATTTGCGCCGGGCCAGCAATGGTGCCGCTGCAATCGCTATCGCCAGACCAAGGCTTGGCCATGAACGGGAACTTATTGGTGAAAGGCGCATCGTTTTGCTCAACACCCGTGGTGTAAGTCAGCACGTCCAACAAGTCTTGCGTGACGGGGCTGCCACCAGCGGTGTAATCATCGTACCAAAGCCCGATGGCTGCCAGCGCCACACCCGACACTGCTTGCAGTTCGATGCGGGTCACGTCATCCTCCAACCGGCGACCGTTCGGAAAGCCGTCCATGTTCGGAATCCACTGCATGTTGGCGTTGGCGTTGTAAGCCGGGTCGGTCAGGCCAAGCACTGCGGCCTGAACGATGCCCAGCGAGCTGAATTTCGGGTGGTTGCGGGGCGTCGGGGTCACGGCCATGTTCAGCCGGAGCATGTCGCCGCCATTGGGCAAAAAGTTGTGGATGAAGGGTTTGCCTGCGGCCAATGGGTTGCCGTTCTTGCCCGTTGCCAATTGGTAGGGCGGGAAGTTGGGCACGCCCGTGTGGAAAATCGGCCACAGGTCCACCGACCTCGGCTTTCCGGGGCCAGGCAGCAGCAGCGTACCGAAGATGGCATCGTCCAACGCCGTACCAGCCACCGCAGCGGAACCTTTCAGGGAATAAAGACCATCTTGACCGTTGCCGAAGTCAAAAGCACCAAGTGAGTTGCGTTGGATGCGCAGCGGCGCAAAGCCAGGGACTGCACCACCGAATTGTGAGTCGTCCATGTAAAGCGCCAGTTCTGGGTTGTAGAAGAACCCGTCCAACTGGGTGTCGGCCAATTCTTGGTAAGGCGTCAGGGCGTTCCAGTAATCCTTGTAGCCGATGGGGATGACGGCTTCATTGGTCAACGGCATACCGAGGCGGCTCACTTGTACCCAGTTGCCAGAAAAAGCTTGGCTGCCGGACGACAAGGTGCGGATTTGGGGGCGGCTTGCGCTCGCCCACACGCCGATGACGAAGCGGTCGTCGAGGATGCTGGTCGGGTTGACGGGAGCACCTGCTTTGCGCAGGAAGGCAATCGGCACTTCGATGGCGATGGCACTAGTGTTCAAGCAGGCAAGGCCGTCCCGTGGATCGCCGCTCTGGCGGGGCAGGTCGCCGAGGTCGAATACGCCGCCGAGGTCCACGAAGAACGGGTCGTCCACTGGGCCTACGAAAACCCGCTCGCCAGTGGCTGACTGACGAATGGCTTTTTTCATCAGCGCATCGTAGGTGGTGTTCAATCCGACCGTGGAGTTGATGCTGCGAACGCCGATATTAGGCGGCGGTACTGGCACGTTCTCAATGATTTTGATCCAAGAGTTGCCGCCGTTGATGCTTTTTTCCAGCGTATAGGTGGTGTACAAGTTTTGCTTGCCCAGCCGGATGTTGAAAAACGTGGTCGGGTCCTGGTTCTTGATTTTGAACGTGAAACGGTACGTGATTTCGTCGCCGGGAATAGCGGCGTTGTTGTCCACATGGATTTCGTAGCGGATGTTTTCGCCAAACTGGTAGTAGTTCGGGCCACCTTGCGGCAGTTGCATCGGCACATAGGTGGCGACGAGTATGATATTTTGCGGACGCTCCGGGCTTCGGAAAGCGTAAACGTCCACGTTGTCAGCCAGCGGGTCATTGGCGATGAGCGGCGCCTCTCGGTGGCTGGAGGCCGTGGCGTTTAGGCTGAAAATGCCCATTGCCAACAGCAGGAAAAGTGATTTTATGATGGATTTCATTTTTTTAGATTGTTGAATTGTTGAATTGTTGTGGCAGCGGATTACTAAGCCCGATAGGGATTAGTAAGCCGAAAGCTTGGATATTGCCGACCGGGCTTAGAAATCCCTGTCGGGCTTTCCAATCCCTACTCGCCCGTTTCTGTGCCTTCCCAAGGCGAAGCCACATACGGGAAGCTGGTTTTGAAGATTTTGTCGTTGTTGTTGACGCCAGTGGAATAACTCAGCACGTTCACCAGTTTCGTGGTGACGGGGCTGCCGCCAGCCACGTAATCATCGTACCAAAGGCCAATGGCTGCGAGCGCAACGCCCGACACAGCCTGCAACTCGATGCGCGTCACATCGTCCTCCAAGCGGCGACCGTTCGGGAAGCCGTCCATGTTCGGGATCCACTGGAGGTTGGCATTGGCATTGTAGGTCGGGTTGGTGAGTCCAAGCACGGCGGCGTTCACGATTCCCAGCGAGCTGAATTCAGGGCTGTTGCGGGGCGTCGGTGGTGTGGCCATGTTGAGGCGAAGCATGTCGCCGCCGTTTGGCAAAAAGTTGTTGATGAAGGGTTTGCCTACGGCCAATGGATTGCCGTTTTTACCGGTCGCCAGTTGGTAGGGCGGGAAGTTCGGAACACCGGTGTGGAAAATCGGCCAGAGGTCAACCGAGCGGGCCTTGCCGGGGCCAGGCAGCAGCAGCGTACCGAAGATGGCATCGTCCAATGCAGTGCCAGCTACGGCGGCAGAACCTTTTAAGCTGTACAGGCCATTTTTACCATAACCAAAGTCAAATGCGCCGAGCGAGTTGCGCTGGATGCGCAGCTTTGACATTGCCGGAACGGCACCTCCAAACTGCGAATTGTCCATGTACAACGCCAGTTCTGGGTTGTAGAAGAAGCCATCGAGTTGCGTGTCGGCCAGCTCTTGGTAAGGAGTCAATGAGTTCCAATAGTCCTTGTACCCGATTGGGATGACGACCTCGTTGGTCAGCGGCATACCGAGGCGGCTCACTTGAACCCAAGTGCCAGCATCGGTAGGCTCGTTGCCCGTGGTGCTGAGGGTGCGCATGGCACGGCGGCTGGCACTTGCCCACACACCGATGACGTAATCGCCATCGAGGATGTTGGCAGGTGTGGCAGCAGCGCCCATTTTGCGGAGCGTCGAAATCGGTACTTGGATGGCGATGGTGTGCGTGTTGTACTGGCCAAGGCCGTCACGGGAGGGGCCGTTCTGGCGGGGCAGGTTGCCGAGGTCAAACACGCCGCCGAGGTCCACGAAGAACGGGTCGTCGGCAGGGCCGCAGTAGATGCTTTCGCCAGTGGTTGCAGACTCGATGGCATCGGCGATGAGCTGGTCGTAGGTGGTGCTGAGTCCGACGCCGCTCTCGATGGAACGTGGGCCAATACGTGGCGGTGGCACTTCGCCACCAGCAACGATGGTCGTCCAGGTCTGTCCGCCGTTGGTGCTGCGCTCGCAGGTGTAGGTCGTGCGGAGGTTGCGGGCACCGAGGCGGATGTTGAAGAAGGTGGTCGGGTCTTCGTTCACCTGTGAGAAGGTGAAGCGGTAGGTGACCTCGTCACCAACGATGGCGGCGTTGTTGTCAATGTGGATTTCGTAGCGGATGTTCTCGCCGAACGTGTAGTAGTTCGGCCCCCCGTGCGGCAGCTCCGCCGGGATGTAGTTGGCGATGATGGTCACCATGTTGGGGTTGTCGGGACTTACGAACGCATACACGTCCGTGTTGTCGGCCAACGGATCGTTGGCGATTAGCGGTGCTTCCCGGTGGCTGGAGGCCGAGGCCTCCACCCCCCAAAGGCAAAGCGCCACGGTAAGGATTTTTGAAACGAATGTTTTCATAAAATACTGATTTTGAATTAATTGAATTGTTGAATTACTGAATTGTTGAATTGCTTTTGGGCAATACCCTAACCGGCCAGTGCGGTCGTGCATTGGCAAAATTTCCAGATTGGGCAATAGGATGTCAGGGCAGGCTAAGCCCGGTTTTTCACTTGGTGACCAACTAAATTGAACTTGTTTGATTCGAACCAGCCATTAAGGCTGGCAAGAAGTTTTTGGAAAAAGAGCAACGGTAGCTGCTCCTCCGCTTGATGTTGATATTTACGAGTAATTGGTGGGAGCGGATTTTTTGGGGCGGATTTTTTTTTTTGCAGTGAAAATAGCTTGGAGTAATTTCGAGCCACTTTTTCAAATCTTCATCATTGTTCGTTGCCATGCAAAAACTCGCCATTTTCTGCCTGTTCGTTTCCTTCCTGTTTTGCTACCTCGAATGGGCCGACCAATCGGCTTTCGTTTACGAAGTCGCCTACATGCTGCTTTTTGAAAAATCGGAGAAGGCCAGCTCATTTGCGCACCCGCTGGTGTTGCTGCCGTTCTTGGGCCAGGTGTTGGTGCTCATTTCCCTGTTCATGCCCAAGCCCAAAAAGTGGATGGTCATAACGGGCATGGCGATGATGGGCCTGCTGGTTTTGATGCTTTTGATGGTTGGCTTGCTCGGCAGAAACTGGAAGATTTCTTTGGCGACGATGCCGTTTTTGGTGTCGGCGGTGTGGTGTGTTCGATTGTTTTCGGGGAAGCGTGTTGGTGAGGTGTCAACTTAAAAGCGAGATTTCCAAAAACAGGGTCAATTAAGCAATTTTTAAGACCTTTAACCAAACAAACCTTGCCATGCCCAAACGAGATAACTTACACCAAGTCGTAAAAATAGCCCTTTACAAAGAAGGCTGGAACATTACCTACGACCCACTTTTTGTGCCGACTGAAGGCGGCATCAATTTTTTCATAGACCTTGGAATGGAACGGTTCATAGGAGCAGAAAAAGAAGGCGAAAAAATAGCCGTAGAAATCAAGAGCTTTGATGCAATCACCCCATTTTACTCTTTCTACGAACTTTTGGGGCAGTACCTAATGTACGAAATGGCGATCGAAGAGCAGGATACCAATTGGTCGCTGTTTGTTGCAATAACACAATCCGGCTTTGAAAAACTGGAGGAAGCACCGATATTTAAGCGAGCAATCGCAAAATTTATGTTAAAATTCATTATTTTTTGAGCCTCGAAACAAGGCCATTGTCACATGGAAAAAGTAAAAAAATACCAGTCTGCCATATTGAAAGTGCTGCGAGAGTACGCTGCTATCAAGTCCCTTTCATGCCCGGCGGGGAAAACAAGGTGGTTGCCGATACATCCAATCACCACTACCAACTCGTTCGCATGGGGTGGCATCAAGATAAGCATGTGTACTACACTGTTTTTCATTTTGACATCATCCAAGGCAAGGTTTGGGTGCAGGAAAACAGGACGGATGCTAAAATTGACGAGGAACTGGTAGCGGCGGGCGTGGCGGCCAATGACATCGTTTCGGGGCTTTTGCATCCGAGCCATCGGGGGAAAAGAGAAGCAGTGGCTGCATGAGAAGGAACGGCACCAAAAGTTACGCTACACTAAATTATCTCGAACTGGTTGAATGCAGAATAAAGTAGATAGGGTTCATTTTATATCGCTATTAGACAAAGTCAATTGATATTCTACTTTATCACTGAATAAGCCATTATTTACCACTTTGAATATCCAGCTATTTCGGCTTCTAATGTCTTTCAGAATAGATACATCTTTTGATGTAACCATAAGCGTGTCAAAAGCTTCAAGGAATTCAGTGTTTTTGTCTGCGGCAGCTCCGATTTCATTATAACTGATTATTTCTGCTTCCGATTTAGGGCCAACATTTATTGACCAAATCATGTCTGTCCTTCCTATTTCTCTATAATCCTCTTTCAAGCGGACTTTTGCCCTCAATTGCTTGGGTCGAGGTATTATTTATTACATAGCTATTTGTTACTATGGGGTCACAAGAGGATAAAGAAAATGACAAATAAGCGAGGATTGCCGTTTGAATAAATTGTATTATTCTCATTTATTGTATTGGTTGTTCAAAGGCGACACCTTTTTTAAGAGATACCGCCTTTCTGCACAGTTATCGTCAAACCTCAAAAGAAATAACTCACCCCTCCCTTCAAAAAGAACGGTGCCCCCGGCGTAAAATGCAATTCCGTCACAGACTCAGGCTCGTCTTTTAAGCGGCTCTCCGTATCGAACTGCGCATCATTGTACTCTGTGTTCAGCAGGTTCTGTACGGAGAGGGTGATTTCGAGGTTGCGCTTCTTCCAGCCCACCAGCGCATCCACCACGAACTGGCCAGTGGCCACGGTGCTGTTGTCCTCATTGGCCGGGCGGTCACCGATGAAGCGGTAGCGGAGACTGCCGTAAAGGCCGTTTTTCGCTTGTGCTGTCAACCCTCCGATGCTTGTCAAAGTGGGGGCGAGAGGGATGTAATCTTGCCCATCGGGTTCGTCCTTAGCACGTGGTCGGGTGTAGTTGAAATCGGCGTCGGCGTATAGCCCACGCAGAATTTGCCAGCGAGCGCTCAGGTCGAAGCCTTGGCGCTGGGTGCGGCCACTCGGCTCCACCACGCCTGCATCGCCCACGTACACGAACTCTTGCTCCAAGTCGAGCCGCCAAACAGCGGCGTTGAAGAGCAAGCTCGGTGCCGGTTTGAACAGAATGCCAGCCTCGATGCCGTATGCCTTCGGCAAAATCTCCTGACCCTGCTGCGCCACCACGACCCGTGCGTCATTGGAGTGAAACCCGATGCCGCTGTTGGCATAAAGCCGTACGGTTTTGCTGGCATCAAAGAATAAGTTGAGCTTCGGGGAAAACGTCCCTTTCATTTGCGTTTTTGGTTGAAAACACTGTCAAGGTTGTTCAGGTAGCTAAACATGAACTGGTCGTAGCGCAGTCCGGCGTTGATTTTCCAGCGGGACGTGAGTTCCAACGTGGAATTGAGGAAGAGGCCAGCGTTGCCCTCCTGAACGTCGCCGAGGGCGAGGGGCGTGATGGTCTCCCGGCGGTTTTTGGTGCGGCTGAGTTCGTTGCCGTCCACCTCATCAAAGCGCAGTTGCAGCCCAGCGTCGGTGGTCAGGCGCTTGCCGCCGATATTGGCCTCCTTGCTCCAGGTTGCATTGTAACCGATGATGTTGCGGCTTTCCTTTTGGCGGATTTGGTCGCCGTTGATGGGGTCTTCGAGGAAGAACGTGAAGTTGGAGTACAGCTCGAAATCGTATTTTACGAAGTAAACTTGGTTTTTTGAAAAAGCTGCGGTTGCCGAGGTTCTTCATGAAAACGAGGTTGAGGTTGGTGCGGCTCGTCTCGCCGCCCTCCGTGTCGTCAATGGCCCCGAAGCGGGTGATTGAACCATCATTGATGGCCCGAAGCGGTATCTGTCCGGAGTGGTCCCATTTGCTCTTAAATGTTGAAAATGAAGCGGTTACGCTCTGGTTTTCGCCGATGAGGCCCGTGTATTTGCCCATCAAATTGAAGCGGGTGAAGTTCTGAGGGCTGTCAAAATAGCTGTTGGTGAAGGAGTATTCGGAAGCCAGCCAAGCGTTTTGGTTTTTGGCCTTGGCCGCATCGCCGAGCAGGTCGAGGGCAGTTACTGCCCGCCAAGTGTCGAACTGGCCGCCTTCCAGCTTGACCATGCTCTGGCTCAGGGCGGTCGGGGTGTTGAAGTTCACATGGCCTGCCGTGGCGAAGTCGCCCGCCGAGGCATCGTAGTCGCCTTTGGCAAACCCAACGCCCCGCACCATTTCCGGGATGAGGAAGTGGAGGTCGGCGTAACCTTGGCCGTGCGCATGGGACACCATGTTGACAGGCAGCCCATCCACCGTGATGCGGATGTCGGTGCCGTGGTCAATGTCGAAGCCCCGCAGGAAAATCTGCTCGGCCTTGCCGCCGCCAGCGTGCTGCGCAATGACGAGGCCCGGCACGATGCGCAGGATGTCCTGCGAGTTGTTTAATGGGCGGGTCTGGATGTCCAAAGCGCTGATGGTGTGCAAGTTGTCATTGTTGTCAGCGGCGATGTTCACGTCGGGCAGGTTGATTTCACGGGATGCCATGCTGATTTTCAGCATGGTAGTTTCGTGGTCATTGACCTTTACAATCACCGTAGTGTCGCCAAACCCGATATAGGAAATGCTGACCGTAAACTCGCCAGAAGGCAGGTCCACAAAGCTGAAAATGCCAAGTTCATCGGTGAAGGTGGCCTGTGCTGGCGCTGAGTTGATGCGGACGTGCGCGCCGGGTAGGCCGGTTTTTGTCTCGTCGTCAAAGACGACGCCTTTGATGGTTCCGTTGTGGGCGAAAGATAGATTTGTGGCGGCCAAAAAGGCGATGAAGGCCAATACTTGGTGGAGCTTAAAACGGGTGTTGAGCTTTTTCATGTTATTTTGTTAAACAATTTCCTTCATTTACGACTTTAGGTCTTTGTCGGTTTTCAGGTTTCTATTTCTTTTTTGTAAAAATAGATTTCAGGATTTTTCAACCAAAACTAATAATGTTGGCAAGACCAAATTGATTAAGCTCCAAATATGGAAAAGAGCAGCTCGCCTTCCAAGCCACTGAATCATTTCATCTGTGGAGTTACTGATTACTTTTATAGTTTTGCCGCCGATTAGAATTCAACCAACGAATTAATGCACGAATCAGAAATCATAACCGCACTAAAAGAAGGCGACAAAAATGCCCTCGGAACAGTGTACGACCGCTACGGCGCTGCGCTGTACGGGGTTGTGTTGCGCATCGTGCAATCGCCGGAAGTGGCAGAGGAAGTGGTGCAAGATGCGTTCGTGAAAATATTCAGGAACATCGGTAGTTTTGACGAAAACAAAGGAAAATTCTATACTTGGGCTATCAATATTGCACGGAATACTGCCATTGACGCCACCCGAACCAGCGATTTTAGAAACCGCCAGAAAACCGACCAATTCGATTTCGTCGTATATAGCCATACACACCCATCAACTTCAACTTCCGTGGAAACCATCGGCTTGCGAGAGATAGTGCAAAAGCTGGACGAGAAGCACCGCAAGGTGATTGATTTGGCTTATTTCCAAGGTTATACACAAACTGAAATCGAGCAGGAGATGAACATTCCAATCGGAACGGTAAAAACCCGTTTGCGCTTGGCCATTAAGGAATTAAGAAAAGCTTTTTAGTTAGTCAGTTTTTCAGTTGGCAGTTGGCAGTCAGAGGCTGCAACTACGTTACTAACTGCCAACTGCCTAACTGCCAACTTAGAAAATGAACCTTCAAGCATACATATCATCTGGCATTTTGGAGCTGTACGCTGCCGGCCTCGCTTCGCCCGAAGAGATTCGGGAAGTGGAAGCCATGGCCGAGCAACACCCAGAAGTTCGGAAGGAACTTGATGCAATTCAACAGACCCTGGAGGCCTACATTGGGCTGCATGGTGTTCAGCCGCCAGCAGGCTTGATGGGAAACATCATGGAAAGGCTGGACGCCCCGCTCAAAGGCCGCCAGAAGGGAAAAGACAGCAATGAAAGTGCTTCACAGTCGAATAGGAGTTACGAACCTCGTGATTCCAGTGAAAAGAGCATGGCTTCCATTGCTACTTGGATTTTAGGTTTGGCGCTGCTTGGTGCATGCGTGGCGGTGTTCTTGTTTTGGCGACAGGCCGATCGTGCCGGTGCTCAAATGAAAGCAGCGCAGGAGCAAGTGGAGCAAGTAAAGAAAGATTGCGAAGCAGAGAAAGCCAAAGCCAACGAGGTTAAAGAACAGTTCATAGCCATCCGCCACTGGGCAACCAAGCCCGTGCAAATGAAGGCCACGCCACTTGGAGGGGATGCTTTTGCGGTGGTTTACTGGAACAATATCAAGAAAACGGCCTACTTGGACGTTGTGAAATTGCCTCCCCCTGCCGCCGACAAGCAATATCAACTTTGGGCCATCGTGGGTGGCAAGCCCACCGACATGGGCGTCTTCGACATCGGCAGCCCTGCTGACAGTCTCCGTAAGGTCGAGTTTATAGAACGCCCGGAAGCATTTGCAGTAACCTTGGAACCCAAGGGCGGTAGCCAATCCCCCACGCTCGACCAAATGTGGGTAGTGGGGTCAGTGAAAGGTTGATTTCCCCAAGAAATAAATTTGGTTTATTCGGTTTACAGGGTATCCAACTATCTTTGCGAGACAATTCCTTTTTGTTTTCCTTATGAAACATCTCATCGCCCCCTCCGTCCTCTCCGCCAACTACAAGAACCTCCAAGCCGACTTCGATATGGTCAACCGCAGCGAGGCGGACTGGTACCATGTGGACGTGATGGATGGCCGATTTGTGCCGAACATCAGTTTCGGCATGTTCATCGTAGAGTTTATGAAGCAAATGGCCGAGAAGCCACTTGATGTCCACCTCATGATATTGGAGCCGGAGAAGTACATTGAAGCATTTCGAAAGGCCGGGGCAGACGTGATTACCGTGCATTACGAGGCGTGTCCGCACCTCCACCGCACCATCCAGCAAATCAAGGAAACGGGTGCAAAAGCAGGCGTGGCACTAAACCCGCATACCCCTGTCAACCTACTTGAAGATGTGCTAGAAGACCTTGACATGGTGCTGCTGATGTCCGTGAACCCTGGTTTTGGAGGGCAGAAATTCATTTACCAAACCCTTCAGAAAATCCGGCAACTCAAGGAAATGATAATCGTGAAAAACCTAAACACCCTCATCGAAATTGACGGTGGGGTAGGGCTGCAAAACGCAGAGGAAATCCTGCGGGCTGGTGCAAACGTGCTGGTGGCGGGTAGCAGCGTTTTCAATTCGCCCGACCCGGCAGCGACGATTGCGAAATTGAAGGCGATTGGAAAAGATGAGGTTTGGGTATAGGGATTACTAAGCCCGACAGGGATTGGTAAGCCCGGTGGCTCAGGACACCGGGCTTAGAAATCCCTGGGCTTTCCAATCCTTAACGAAAAGCCAATGCCGAGCGCTCGCCCTTACCCAGCGTTTTTCACCCAAAACTAATTGATGCGGCTAAGTTTTGTATTTATGGGTTGCCTGTTTTTGTCTTTTGCGGCCTTCGGCCAAAAGGGCAAACCCACCGTGCCGCCCACCCGCCCAACGCCACAGCAACCTGTCGCTGACACCTCCGGCAGCGATTTCATCAACATCCTGTTTTCGGATGAATTCAACTACAACCTGCTGGGCGTGGACACCCTCAAGCGCCTCATCGGCAACGTGGAACTGAACCAAGACGATGTGTACCTTTTTTGCGACAGCGCCAACATCCTCAACAGCAAACGGGTGTCCGCCATGGGCAATTTCATACTCCAGCATGGCGACTCGACCACCATCTTCTCCGACTCGGCACTTTATCGGGCGGATACGAAGATTGCTGACCTCTACGTGAACGTTTCGATGGTGCGTGGTACGCAAAAACTGTTCACCGACCACCTGACCTACAATGCCAACACCAAAATCGCCACGTACCTCACCGGGGCTACCCTCACCGACGATTCCACTTTTTTGACCAGCGTGAAGGGCTACTACCACGCAGACAACGACGATATTTTCTTTCGGGAAAAAGTGGTGGTGGAAAGCCCCGACTTTACCCTGCGAACGGACACGCTGAAGTTCAATGCACGGGCTAAAATCGTCACGTTCGTAGCTCCGACGCTCATCATCCAGGACACGGCACGGATTTACACCGAAAGCGGCAACTACGATATTCCAAACAAAAAGGCCATTTTTAACAAAAATCCGCAGTACGTAAAGAACGACCAAAAAGCATGGGCCAGGCGCATGGAATACGACGGCAACCGAGAGGAAATCACGCTGGCTGGCGATGCCCATTTTGAGGACAGCACCACGACTGCCACTGCCGACCGCATCATTTACAACGAAAAAACGGGCGTGACCATCCTGCAAGGCAATGCCCATGTTCAGGACGACAAGCGGAACATCACCGGCGACACCGTGACCTACGACTCCAAAAGGTACCTACTCCACTCGTGGTCGCTCGCACATCGTAGACGGCAGCCAGGTACTCGACGCCAACAGGGTGGACTACGACAAGGAGCGGGAGTTGGGCATCGCCGAGGGCAATGTCATCTGGCAGGACACCACGGAAAAACTGACGGTCGTCGCTGAGTTTGCGGAGCACAGCAAGCAGCGCAACTACCTCAAGGCCAGTGGTGGCAAGTACGGCAGGCCGCTGCTCATCAAAGTGATTGATGGCGACTCGCTCTACGTTAGCGCCGACACGCTGATGTCGCTGCAACCGGACACTGTCGCTGTCATTAAAACTGACAGTCTGCAACTGACCGCTGCTGATTCGAGCAGCGCCGGAAAACCCACTGCTCCTATTTCACAAAAGCCTGACAACCAACCCAATAAGCGCCCCGTCAAACAGCCTGAGCCAGCCATCCCGCAAAAGCTTTTTGACATTCCTTCGGAAAAAGACAGTTTGAAAGTTGAACCAATCGTGCCGCAGGATTCCATTCTTTTGGATTCAACCATTGCCCCCAATCGTCAATCGTCAATCGCCAATCGTCAATCCGAAGACCATCGGATAATCCTCGCCTTCCACGATGTGCGCATTTTCAAAAGCAACTTGCAAGCGCTCTGCGATTCGCTTTCTTACAGTTCCGTGGACTCGATGTTCCGGCTGTTCAAGCAGCCCATCATTTGGTCGGACACCTCGCAGTTTACCGCCGATACGGTGAACATCCAATTGGCAAACGACAAGATTGACCGGATATTCATTCGGCAAAACAGCTTCATCATCAACTCGCCGGACGAGTTTTTTTTCAACCAAATCAAGGGAAAGAACAGCATCGCCATGTTCGACAGCAGCGAGCTTCGGCGGGTACGGGTGGAGGGCAATGCCGAGTCGGTCTATTACGCCCTCGACGACGACAAAGCGTATATCGGCGTGAACAAAACGGTGTGCAGCGAGATGCTGATTCACTTTGGCAACAACGAGGTGGAGGGCATCAAGTTTTATACGCAGCCCAAGGCCACGCTCTTCCCGATGGCCAAGGCCGACCACGAAGGGCTGAAAATGGCGGGGTTCAGTTGGCAGATTGAAAGGAGGCCGGGGTCGGTGGAGGATTTGTTGAAGGTGAAAACGGTAGTGGGTGTTTCCAGTTGTTGCGCCGAGGGTGGAGCCTGTGGAGGTGGGGGAGGAGAAGTAAAAAAGCGTTGCAACTCCAGCCGTTATTGCTTAAATTTGCCAAAAAAGAAAAGCATGGTCGCAGAAACCACAGGTACTTACACCGTTCAGGAATACCTCAAGCTCGAAAGGCGGACGGGGCGGAAGTACGCATACTACAACGGAAAACTCGAACAAATGGCTGGGGAACTCCTCACAAGGTCACCGAACATCCTCAGTTTGCTCCACGATTTCACGCTGAACCACCTGAATTGGGTACTCTAACAGAAAATCTACCGTTCCAAGTTTTCTACCTTTATCCTGATGCCGTTGTCGTACTGGAGAGCCGATTTTGACGGACAACGAAGCCGAACATCAACCCATTGCTCATCATCGAGACGCTATCCAAAAATCGGAGCGGTACGACCGTGGCCAGAAGTTCGTAGAATACCAAAGCCTGCCCTCATTCAAGGAATACGTGTTATTACGGCAGGATGCCCCAAAGCCTATTGCTATTTCCGGAAGAACCGGATGTTTAACGTCAAAAGAGGTGACGGGTTGGAAAATGAGGTGCATTTTCAGAGTATTGACTTTCGGCTGGGCTTACCAAGATTTATTACAAGGTGGGGTTTTGGGGCCAGAAAGCTAACCAATGCTGGTCATTGTGATTTTCTTAATTTTTCAATCTTTAGTGGAGGATTTGTAGTATGCAACATAGAATGACAATTTGGGCATACGGGTATTAAATCATTGATTGGGTCAATCTCATATTTTTCACCTGGTTTAGAAATTGGAACAATGTGGTGAACATGGATAAAGTCCTTTCCAATCCCACCATATTTTTTAAAAACCAAGAACAAAGGGGGGTCCCCTATTTTCAAATTTTTTTCCCCTCTAAATTTTTTTTCTATATTTTTTAAAAACTTTTTTTTGCCTTACCGTGCAGGCCCCACTCAATTTGTTCTCTGGATAAAATGTTTCCTGTAAGTCAGTATCTTCTAGAGCTTCTTTCAATTTTAACCTGAAACCTATTCCTCCACCCATCAAAAAATCCCCTTGTTAGTTGGTTTGGCGCTCAGAAGTTTATGTCATAATATTTAGTAACCTTGGGATATCGTCCAATGGCGGGGTTGTCCTGTGGTGACTGGCGTAAATCCTAAATTCGCCATTTGGCTATGATTTTCAAAAGGTAGGCCTGAAACACTGACAAATCAAAGTCAGTAGTGATTTTAGGGTTTAGCAATTTTACATGAATGTGTTTATCGTTGAAGCGATTAGTCAATTTTGAGGTAAAAATACTTGATTTTCCTCAAAAATCCTTCCTCCCCGCCACCCTTTTAATACTCCAAACTGGCATCGCCACCCACAGCATCAGCACACCAAATGCGATGGCCATTCCGAACCCCGTTCCCAAGAACTTACGGAAGACAGCACCAGTAAAACCCATCAGCGCAGAAACGTCGAGTTTCAGCAAAATCAGGATGCGGGAGAGGTCAATTGGGTTGAGCAGGGAAGCGATGAGCGAGAATTTTTCCAACGGGTATTCAGTGAGCAAGGAGAGCGAGAGCAGCAGTAACCCGTCGTAAATCACGGCAAAGAACAGCCAAGCGAGGATGGCCAAGCCAAAGCCCTTGATGCGGTTTTCGTTTTTCAGGGCGATGAAAAAAGCAATGGCGCTAAACACAAACGACAGCACCACGCCCGTGAACAGCAGCATGGCGAAATTGCCCGCCTGCTCGGAGCCGAAGACGCCGTACAGCGCAAACGGAACGCCCACGCCGATGACCCAACTCGCTGACAATGAGCCTGCTACACCCAGGTATTGCCCCAAGAAAATGCTCGTACGCCGCACGGGTTGCGCCAGCAGCAGCTCCGTGAATTCCCTCGAATTGTAGTAGTACATCACCCCGAACATGGTGGCGATTAGCGGACAGAGCAGCAGCACCACGTTCATCAGACTGATGACAACCTTCGATAGGTCGTTGCTCAACCACAGCAGCGAGAGCGTGAACAATAGGTAAAACCCACAGTAGATGTACGTCCATCGGCTGCGGATAAGGTCGTAGAAGCTGTATTTGAGTATTTTAAACATGGTTGCTGGTTTGTGGCCGCCCAATTTATTGGGCTGGCCGATGTCACGTCACGGTCTGCCCAATAAATTGGGCGACCACAATTAGGCGAGCAGCTTCGCAATTGCCTTCTCCACATTCGCCTCGCCCGTCATTTCTTCCAATTTTTTCAGGCTGCCCCGGAAGTGGATATGCCCTTCGAGCAGGAAAACCACCTCGTCGGCCAGCTCCTCCACGAGGCTCATGACGTGGGTGGTGATGAGGATGGTTTTGCCGATAAGTCGTTGATTGTGAATGAGTTCCTTGAGCCGGACGAGCGATATTGGGTCAAGCCCGGCGGTTGGTTCGTCCATGATGATGATGGGGCAGTCGTACATGAAGGTGAGCACGAGGTTCACTTTTTGGCGGGTGCCGCCGGAGAGGTTGCCGAGGCGCTTGTCGAGGAAGGTTTCGAGGTCAAACAATTTAATCAGTTCCTCATCGTGGGTCTTGCCCGTGTTCAGGTCTTTCACCATTCGCAGCAGTTCTGCGACGGTCAGGTTCTCCGGGGAAGCGGGCGATTTGCGGCAAGTAGGCGATTTGGTTGCGGTAAAGCCATTTGCCCTTGATGTCCTCGCCTTGCACCTTGATGATGCCCTCGTCGGGCAGCACCATGCCGAGGATGGATTTGATGATGGTCGTCTTGCCAGAGCCGTTCGGCCCCAGCACGGCCACAATGCCAGGCTGGTCGAATGTCAGGTCAACGCCTTTCAGCACATGGTTTTTGCCGAAGGACTTTTGTAGATGTTGAATAGTAATCATTTCTTCGTGTGAAAAGGTGTCGGGAGGCATGTCTTGCTAATTGCTTTCTGCCAATAATGGCTTATTGTCTACTACATTTTCGGGCGTGAAAATAGGACTAACTTTTTCGGACAAATTCAAAATATCCACAAAAAGGCTGCGGAGCAGCACGAGGCTTTCGGGAGTATTGCTCACCACGTAGCTGAACAGCTTCATTGGGCGGTGCGGCACATCGCCGATGCCGTCGTGGTCGAGGTCGTAACCGGCGTAGTCGCTCCAGAAATTGCCGTCGAACAGGTTGTCGGTGCCAGCGGAATGCACCGCCAAGTCGAAGCTATTGCCGAGGAAGTTGTTGGCAATCAGGTTGTTTTGCTGGCAGCCGCCGGAGATTTTGAGCGCCCAACCGTTTTGAATGAAGTTGTTTTTGGTGTAAACAATGCGATTGGAGGTCTCGGCGAAGATGCCGACCGTGTTTTCCTGAAAGGTGTTGCCCTCGATTTTGCTGTCATGGATTTCTTTCAGCAACAGCCCGTAGGCGGCTGGGCCCCAGTTTTTTTGGAAAACATTGCTGAACATTCCAATCCTGCGGGAGTACATCACGGCCACGCCTGCACCGTTGTCGAGGAAGGTGTTGCCCCGGTAAATGTCGTCGTTGGAAAACATAAAGTGAAGTCCGTAGCGCACGTTGCGTTCGCTGTGGTTGCCCTGGATGGTGCTGAAATTGACAAATTCGAGGTAGATACCGTCCCGGTGGCCGTGGGTTATATTGTTGAGAATCAGCACGTTATCGCAGTACCAAAGGTGGATAGCGTTGCCCGAACTGGTTTCGTTGACTGCTTCGCCCACCACCTCGTTGCCCTCAATGGTGCCGTTCTTGGCGTGTTGAAGGTAGATGCCGAAGAAGGCGTTTTCCACCCGGTTGTTCTTGACATAAAAATCGCTCACCTCCTTCACTCGGATGCCCGCACGATCTTGTGAGTAGCTGATGCCCACGTTTTTTATCACAAAACCCTCAAAGTGGACGTGGTTGGCAGCGATGGTGACGATTTCGGTTTTGCCCTCGCCATCAAGCACGGGCTTGTCCCGACCAATCAGCATCAACTCCTTGTCAATCAGGATATTGCCTTCGGCATAAATGCCTTTTTCGACAAAAATCGTGTCGCAGGGCCTCGCCATTTGTATGGCCTCCCGGATGGAAGAAACAGGGCAGGACTTGCAAACTTGTAAGGTATTAGCCAAGAGTCCTGCCTGCCCTGCGAGGCTTAAGGTGCTTACAAAAATCCATCTAAACATGTGAGAGGTGAGGATTTGGGGATTTGAGGATTTGAGGATTTGACTGGGTTTCGATCAAATCCTCGAATTCTCAAATCCTCAATTTGAAAAATGCTGCTGCAAAGTCGCCCAAACGTAAAGTTCGCCGCCTTTTTGGGCTTGCATGGCAGCGGCATTTTCCTTGGAAAGCCAAGCAGAGAGACCAGCGCCCATTGGACTTGGCAATTCTTTGGAAATCAGGTAGTTGCATTTGGTGGCATCTTGCCATTCCTTTGGGTTTTCATAGTCCCTGACGAGCATCAGGGCCATTTTGTCCGACTGCTTTATTTGCAGAAACTGCATCATGCACTCAATGGCATCAAACTTGAAGACCTTGCCTTTTTGCGTTACCACTTCGGCGGCAAACTGCTCGTCAACGATGGTCATTTTGCAGTGGGCGCACATATCCTCACCAAAGGTGATTGGCTCGGCAGCAGGGGTGCAGGCAGTGAACAGTCCGCATACGATTAATATTGGAATCAAGTTTTTCATGCGGTTCGGGTATTTCTTTTTTGCAACCAAATGGCGATGCCGCTGAGGATAAAAGTCACGCCAATAAACCATCCGCCAATATATGGCCACGATTTAGCCAAGAAATTGAGTAATGTTTTGTTGCCAATCAATGGAGGTTGGTAGGCCATGCCCGGTACTTTGATTGGGGCGGTCGGACTGAGGTTGTGGCCGTATTCGTATTCCCATTGGTAGAAATCATAAAGCCCTAACGCACAGCCAATTATTCCCAATATCAGCCATCCCATCCACCATTTCCAACGCCCGGTAAAAGCCAGTGCCATGCCCAACAGCGACATCGCAGTGACTACAATCGGGAAGTATTTCAGCTCTGCAAACGATTCTGGTTCAATGAATTTCATCCCAACATAGTGGTTCAGGATGTTGATATTTTGGAGCGTACCTTCTTCGCTGCCCGTGATTTTGTTTATCCAAATATACATCGTCACGCCTTGCGGGTATTGCGGAGCTATCAACGTAATCTGCCACATCGGAAAGATAAACAGTGTGAGCAGCAGCGCAGCAGCGATGAAAAATAGAATTTTTGGTAAGGTTTTCATTTTCTTAATGGTGAATGGTGAAATGATGAATGATAAATGGTGATGCTTGCCGGGACTCATCATTTATCATTCATCATTCATCATTAATTTACTGTACTGGTTTCTCTTCGCCCATCCACCACCTAAGCGCAGTGGCTGAACCTGCAGGTGAAACCCTTACATAACCCTGCATTTCCTGGTGGAGCGCAGAGCAGAAGTCGGTGCAATACATCGGGATAACACCCACTGACTTTGGCTCCCAAAGTAGTGTTTCCGTCTGGCCGGGCATAATGAGCAGCTCGCCGTTGGTGGCACCCATCACTGCGAAACCGTGTGGCACGTCAAAGTCTTGCTCAAGGTTGGTCACGTGGAAATAAACCTTGTCGCCCACCTTGACGCCCTCGATATTGTCTGGGTTAAAGTGGCTTCGAATGGTAGTCATATAAACGTGGACGATGTTGCCCTCCCGCACCACTTTGGCGTCCTTTTCGGTCGGCGTCACGTAGGGGTGCTTGTTCTCGCTCAACCTGAAAAACTGCTTCGATTTGGGTTTAATCTTGTCTGCCGAAATCCCCTGTGCATAGTGCGGCTCGCCGATGGTCGGGAAGTCGAGCAGCAACTCCATTTTATCGCCGTCAATGGCATAAAGCTGTGCACTTTGGCATACCTCAGGTCCAGTGGGCAGGTAGCGGTCCTTGGTTATTTTGTTCAAAGCCACCACGTATTTGCCATCTGGCTTCATCGAGTTGCCGCCCGGCACCATCAAGTGACCGATGGAATAGTAGGTTGGCTGGCGGTCAATGACTTCCCAAGTGCCGACCTTCCACTTCACGATTTCGGAAGAAATAAAGAAGCTCGTATAGGCATTGCCTTTGCCGTCAAATTCCGTATGGAGAGGACCAAGGCCAGGTTCTTTCACGGTGCCACCAAGCACAGCTTCGAACTTCAACACTGGAACGCCACCTACCTCGCCGTCGAAGGCTTTGTCTTCGATGGCTTTTAGCATTTTTGGGAAAGAGTGCGCCGTGATGTCGGCGGAAAGTTTGCCGGAGCAAACGATGTACTCGCCCGTTGGGTCAACGTCCACACCGTGCGGCGACTTGGGGGTAGGGAGCAAATAAACGAGGCCAGGGCACTCGCTCGGAATCAGCACTTTCACAGATTTCATGGCCGTGGAAGTGGCCGAATGCGTTTCGTCGCTGTAAACATTGTGCATGTAGTTAGCCGGGAAATCCTTGGCCTTGCCCGCTTTCAGGTACTCCTCTGCCTTTTTCCAGTTGATAGCGGCCACGAAGTCCTTGTCGTTTTGCGAAGCGTTCACTTCCAGCAGCGTGTTTTTCATCTCGGAGTTGTAGGAAGTAAAGAATGACCATCCGTGCGATGGACCTTTTCCGCAGGTTGCCAGGTCGAAGTTGAGGGCAGGCATCAGCACTTGGAACTCGACGTTCATGTGGCCGGTCTTTGGGTCAACCTTGATGAAAGAAAGCGCCCCGTTAAAGTTTTTGGCGTAGCTCGAAATTTCCACGTCCTTCTGTGGGATTGGCACACTGAACCTCGTTCCAGCCACCAAATACTCGGTGCCTTGTGTCAAATAGGGCGAGGAGTGGTTGCCGCCGGAGTTCGGGATTTCGAGAATCTCCGCCGTCTCAAAGGTTGTCAGGTCAATGCGGGCGACCCTCGGCGTGTTGTTGCCGTTGATGAAAATCCAGCGGCCATCGGTCACACCGTCAGTCTGCGAGAGGGCAGGGTGGTGGGCATCGTCCCAAGGGATGAACCCATGAGAAGTGTTCAACAGCGGCTTGGTTTCCTCGTTGAAGCCGTAGCCCTTTTCTGGGTCAACGGAGAAGACGGGGATGACCTTCAACAGCCTTCCAGATGGCAGGCCATAGGCAGCAATCTGTCCGCTAAAACCACCGGACATAAATGCATAAAACTCGTCATACTGGCCTGGGGCCACATAGACTTTGGAGGCGGCATTGCCGCTCAGTGCGCCGGATGTTGTGCCTTTATTGGCCTTGCCGCAACTGGCAAGCACCAGTACAAAAGCAGACAACAAGACGAGCATCAATTTGTAAAGCTGGCTTGATTGTTTTTTCATGTCAGAAATTTTTTTTCAGATGAATGATGATTGAGTTATTGGGTATTAGGATATTGGGTTATTGGAGTTATAGGCATTGGGATATTGGGTTTTGGACATTGGTCATGATTAATTTTCAAATATCCCAATATCTCAATATCTCAATAACCCAATTAAAGTGTGCGGAAATATTCCAGTACCGCCCGAGCATCATCCTCAGTGAGGTGCTGATTGGCCATCGGCGAACCGTTGAACTCCATCAGCAATTTCTTGGCGATTGGGTCTTCCTTCACCATTTGCTCTGGGTTCAGAATCATGTTCATGACCCACTCTGGCGAGCGGCGGTCGAGAACGCCTTTTGGCGCAGGACCAATGAATTTCTCAGTGGGCTTGTGGCAGGCCATGCACATTTTCGCATAAATGTCTTCGCCCTTGGCGGCCAAAGCTTGGTCAACCGCTGCCGACATCTCCACGGAAGTAATTGGCCCGATGCCCTTGTTGGTCATGGGGTCTGCCTCCTCGGCAAGCATGGATTTAGGTTTTGGTGCATCCGAGGCCGCTGGCTCCGATTTATCTGAAGAGCAGCCGAAAACACCGATTAGTAGGAGTAAAGCGATTAGGCTTGATGCTAAATTTTTCATAAACGTCAATTTTTAAAGCGATGGAATTTTTGCCAAAATGATTACCGGATATTTTTATCCTTTTTTTGACACAGCAAAGATTGCGGAACGTCGGAAGGTGGCTGATGACTAATGTCAGGCGAGGTACTGATATTTATCAGTTGAAAAAAAGGTATTTTTATCCTTTATTGGCCATATTTGCGGGCTTCTTTTTTGCAGATAGAATGTAGGAAGCGGCAATAAATCTCCAGTTAACTCAGTAAAGATGTTTTCAAAAAGCTGTCAATATGCTATCCGTGCAGTCACGTACCTTGCTGAACAGCAGGGTTCGGTGAAAAATGTTGGCGTTAAAGAAATCGCCGAAGCCCTTCAAGTGCCACAGCAGTTTTTGGCCAAAATCCTGCAACAACTGACGAAGCACAACCTAATTTCATCTGTGAAAGGTCCCGGTGGAGGGTTCTATCTTGGAGAAGCCAACGCAAGTTCTACACTACTTGAAATTGTGGAAATCATTGATGGGAAAAACACGCTCAATACCTGCATCCTCGGCAAGCCTTCTTGCTCAAGCGAGCATCCTTGCCCGCTGCACCATCATTTCTACGGGTGCAGGGAGGGTTTGCGAAGCACCCTTTCAACTTGTGCTATCGGTTCGCTCATGGATGGAAGGCCGTGCTAACTAATTGATTTTCAGTTGGCTATTTACGTTCTGGCCGTTCGTACTGGCAGCAGGAGTGCAGGTTTGCATACACTTCGTCGTCCGCCTTCACCAAGTCGGTATCGTGTCCAACGGCTGCTACGTTTTTGTGAAGTTGCAGCAACGTCACCACTTCTGGGTTGAATTTCACGGTCGCCATGTCCGTTTCCTTGTCCCAGGAGGCGTACTTAACACCCTTGACCACGAGTGCTTTTTCGATGCGTGTCTTGCACATGTCGCAGTTGCCGTACACCTTGAATTTTTCGGTGATGTTGCCAGTGTCCGCTTTGAAGGAAAGCGAAAAAGCAGCAATGGCAATAATGGAAAAAATGAAAGTTTTCATGTTAAAGAATATTTACACCAAGTAAAAGAACTGGCTCGCCTATTTGTTCTGGGCTTCAAGTTAAAAAGTTGTGAAACCCTCAAAACACCCAAAGAACGATGGTTTCCGCAAAAAGTGCAATCACCAAGATTGACAAAATGTCAAGCCAAAAGCCTGATTTTACCATGTCAACTACCTTTAAATGGCCACTGCCAAACACAATGGCATTGGGCGGTGTAGCCATCGGGAGCATGAAGCCGCAACTGGCCGCCAACGTCATCGGAACAGCCAAGAGGATAGGCTCGATACCTGCTCCTTGGGCTATTCCCGCTACCACCGGCAAGAACACCACCACCAGCGCCACGTTCGACATGGCCTCGGAGAGCAGCACCGTGGCTGCCGTCAGTGCCAGCACGAACAGCACCCGGTTTATTTGGCTGCCGTGAAAAGCATTCCCAATTAGGTCAATCAGCCCGGTTTTGTAGAGCGAATCGGCGAGTGCCAGGCCACCGCCGAACAACAACAGGATGCCCCAAGGCAGCTTAGACGTATTGTCCCAGTCGAGCAAAAATACGCCCTGCTTGAAATTGACTGGAACGAGGAACAGGGAGATGCCCGCTGCCATGGCTACCATGTCGTCCGTGAGGTGTAGGCTTGGGAAAGCTTTTGTCAAAAAGCCACTTGAAATCCAAAGGACAACCGTACAAGCAAATATCCAGAACACCCGTTTCTCTGCTTTGCTGGGCTTGCCTAGCGCTGCCAGTTCGCCGTCAATTAGCGCTTTAGCACCCTCGAACTTACCGAGCTTGTTGGGGAAAATGATTTTCACGTTTATAAAATAGGTCAAAATCAAAAGCACAACCATGAGCGGTACGCCCACCAGCATCCAATCGAAGAAGTTTACATCGTAGCCGTTTTTTACCATGTACCCCTTGAAGACCACGTTGGGCGGGGTGCCGATGAGGGTGGCCATGCCACCCAAGCTGGCAGCATAGGCGATGCCCAACATGATTGTTTTTGAAAAATTGGTCATGTCTGCCGCTTTGTCGGAGTTGCCATTTGCGATGCGGTTTTCTGTCAGCAATCCGATGACCGACAAGGCGATGGGCAGCATCATGATGGTGGTGGCGGTGTTGCTAATCCACATGCTCATCACGGCAGTGGCCACCATGAACCCCAGCACGATGCCGTTGGCATTGGTGCCTGTCCAACTGACGATGGTCAGTGCGATGCGGCGGTGCAGGTTCCATTTTTCCATGGCCAAGGCCAGCAAAAACCGCCAAGGAAAAGGAAGACAATGGGGTCGCCATAAAACGGGGCTACCTTCTTCGCTTCGCTGACGCCCAACAGTGGGAGCAGTACCAGCGGCAGCATCGAGGTCACGGGCAGCGGCAGTGCCTCGGTCACCCACCAACCGAGCATGAGGATTGCCAATGCCAACACATGCCAAGCATCTGTTTTCAACCCGAACTGAGGTGGCAAAGCCAACATCAACAGAAACAATGCAGGCGAAAGGAAAAGGCCGATTTTTTTCGATAAATCCATGAAGCTGGGCTTGGTATTTTCACAAAGAAAAAAACTTTCCGCAAGCAAGTCCCGGAAAGTTTTTTTCGATGGAGAATCAAATATGAACCTAGTAAAGCACTGAGGGCCTATTTCACCATTTTGAGATTGCTCAACCACGAAAGCGCCAACCTTCTTGCCTTGTTCCACGCCAACATTGCACGCTGGCAGATAATGGATGCCACCATAATGTCGGCTCTCCGCACTCCTCAGCAGCTTGGTAAAAGGATTTGAAGCTCCTGGGAGGCATCCCAAAGGCCACTTCTACTGAGTCGGTATAGGCGAAATTATCTCCCAAAACACTAGTGAGAGCAGTGGAGGCTGCTCCTGTTATCACACTGTGCCCACTGGTGTACTCAGGGAACGGCGGCGTCTGGAGCAGCGGCATCCAATCGGGGTCAATGAAGGTGTTGATGACGGTTTCAGGGCGTATAACTTCGCTGCGATATTTTTCGTCCCAGCAGGAAATGAACCCGTCAATCAAGGAAATTGAGCACATCACATAGGCTTGGGCCGACTTCATGATGTCGGCCTTGGCCTTTTTGCAGGCTGTTTTGGTGATGCCAACCCAATGCCCGCCAGGCGTGATTTTTTTGGTGGCAAACATGACGTGTCCCTTGTGGTGCGACACGTAAGGGTTGCAATCCCAGAACTGGGCAATAGCGATTCGCTCGTTTTTTTCTTCTTCTGGCACGTCCAAAACCTTGTAAACCTGCATGGCATCCTTGTAAAACTGGCTGTTCTTGTCCGTCATGTTAAAAGGAGTTGGCGGCACCGGTTTGAATTGGGTGGCGGAATCCAACACCATCGGCCTAATCTTGTTCCAATGCGGCTCAATGGCATCCATGTAGTCAGGTGGTGTTGGTTTCCATCGCTTTGGCTCATCGTTGATGGTGTATTTCGGGAAGGTACGGGTCTGTTTGTAGTTGTCCTTGTCCGCCCACGCAAGGATGTGTGCTGCAACTGCTTCGCCGTATGCAAGGGAGCGCTGGTACACGTCTTCAGGCATGTTGATTTTTTGAAAATCGGCCATCATTTTCACCTCGTACGCATCAATTTTTTCTTCGGAAAAAATCAATTTTTTGCCAATCACTACCATCGCTTTTGCGCCAGCAAGTGGGTAGCAGTAGTCCTTGCCAGCTTCTGGCTGAGGTACTGCTTCTAGTCCGGTGAGCTGGCCGGCCAAGGACTGGTAGCCAGGGTTGCCAGGCACCATCGCCTCGTAAGCGGCAATGCTTGAATAGCTGTAAATGCGGCTCGCCACAGGGGGTGAGAAAATATCGTGAACGATTACATCCGTGATGGCCTGCATGGTATTGTGCAGAAAGTCGGGGTTTTCGGCATCCGTTTTCCAATTTGGATTTGCGGATTGACACCCAAAAAAAGAAATGCCTGATAGCATCAGCAAAGCGTAAAACAGATTTTTCATCATAAAATTTTTAATTGAAACGTCTTAGCGGATTGGACAAGGTGTTTGTCAATAGGTAGGTTTGTAAGATAATTTTTGTGGCGCAAAAGTAAGAAAACTCTACGGTCAAGTTTGTCCGGCTGTTTCAATTTCAGCTTAGAAAGTACTTAAAAAGATAGCGGGCCACACTTTGTAGGTGTGGCCCGCTGCATTTTGTTTTTGTAAAAAAACAGTACGCAATTATGACTTTACAAATTTGATGACCTCACGCACGCCATTGTTGTAGCGCAGGCGCAAGAGGTAGGTGCCGCTTTGCAAATGACCAAGGTCAACCGATTTGGTCAGTGTAGCGGCGTTTATCGTCATGGTTTCCACCAATTTGCCCTGAAGGTTGAGCACATCCACGATGATATCCGTTTCAACTACACCCTTCGATTCAATGGTCAGTTCACTGTTGACAGGGTTTGGGTGAGCCATAAAGTTCTGTTTCGAATCGAAACGCTGCACGAGTTTCTGGCTTGAGTACTTCACGTGCTGGTCGCTCGCCAAGATTTCCACACGATAGAAGGCATTGCCTTTTTTCGGGAAATAATCGGCAAAAGCGTACGAGTGCATGCCTGCTTCCTGAGCTTGTGGCATGATGGCCAGGTTGCTGAAGTTCACGCCGTCATTCGACCGCTGCACGGCAAAGGAATAGTCGCCAGGGACTTGGGCAGTTTCCCAATCTACCATCACAGCGTTCGTTGTGTTGCTTACGTTGATGACGATGGCATTGCCGCAAATGATTGGGCTGTTGGAAATGGCCACTCCCATTACGTCGGTGGAGGTGCAACCATTTGCCGTCACCGACAATGTGATATAAACTACACCCGCTTGGTTCCAAGTCACCATCTGGTTTTGGTTGGTGGAAGTGGAAGGAGTTGCCCATGGGCCAAAGTTCCAAGAGTAAGTAGCGCCAGGGCCATTGCTAACGGCAGAGTATAGCACTTGGTCGCCAACGCAGGCGAGGTCAAGGCCGCTGATTTCGGCCACTGCATCGTCGCCAATTTCAATCGTTACGATGTTCGACTCCTTCCAATCGTCACAATCGGCAGCTTTTGCGCAGCGAATAAAATAGGTGGTCTCGTAAATCAACCCTGGGTCATAGCTGGCGCTCATGCCACCTGATGGAACCGGATACCAAGTGTTTGGGTCATACGGGCCAGGCAATGTGGTGTACATCCACATATACTGTGTGGGACTACCCCCGCCCGTGGCTGGTGTGGTAGAGGTGATGGGGGCCGCATCGTTGCCGGGTCCACATAGCACTTGGTCACAGCAGATGGTGCCTGGGTCAGTGACGTTTAGACAAGCGTCGTACACGCCAGCATCCCAGGTGTTGTTGCAATTGCCAGCGGCAAGCGTGATATTTCCTGTGTTGCCTGAAGCATTTACATCACTGTCGTGGAAGTCGTCCGAGCAGGAATTTGCCGGGGAGAAGGCAAAGCCATCTGGCAAGCCAAACTGAACCTGGTAAGTGCCTGGCTGAAGAGGGGTGAAAATGTAAAAACCGTTTGAAGCGGTGGTAGTGGTCATGTTGACAGATGTACCATAAACATTGGTGCCTGTGAGCGTGACTGTCACATTGGCTTGGCCAAATTCGGTCGGGTCTTGACAACCATCACGGTCCATGTCCATCCATACGCGGTCACCAATACAGCTAGGCTCGTAAAGTGTGATTGTGCTCGTGCCTGTGCAGCCATCGGTGGAGGTGACCGTCACTGTGTAGGTGCCGGGGCCGAGGTTGGTAAGGCCAGAAGTGGTGGCGCCAGTACTCCAGACATAAGTGTAAGGAGGGGTGCCGCCGCTCACGGTGGTGGTAACTGCGCCGTCGTTGGCATTCACGGCGCTGATGTACTGCGTGATGTTGATAGTCACATTTAAGTTTGCGGTAGTGCTGGTAATGCTTACCATGCCCATTGCAGCGCAGCCGTGTGAGTCAGTAGCAGTGACGGCATAAGCTCCTGCTACAAGGTTGTTGATGGTAGGGCCTGAGCCACCATTGCTCCAAGCATAGGTGTAACCAGGAGTACCACCCGTGGCAACCGCCGTGGCGGAGCCAGGTGAATTGCAAATGATGTTGACGCCCGTAACCGTCACGTTGACCTGTGTCGGTTGGCCAACGAATGCACTGGTGAAAGCCGTACACCCTGATGCCTGGTCGGTAACTGTCACGAAGTAAGTTCCAGAAGATAGGTTGCTGATGGTTTGGTTGGTCCCGCCGTTGCTCCACAAATAGGTAACCGTGCCAGTGGCACCAGAAGCCGTGGCAGTGGCACTGCCAGTGCTGGTGTTGAAGCAGTTGGCCGCCGTTCCAGTCGCCGTTACGGAGATGTTAGACGAACCAGAAACCGTAACCTGGTCAGCTGCAGTGCAACCATTGGCATCGGTAACGGTGACGGAATAAGTGCCTGCCGTTAAGTTGTTGATGATGGAAGTGGTGGCACCAGTGTTCCAAAGGAAGCTGAACGGTGCCGTGCCAGTACCGGGCGTCACCATTGCGGAAGCAGAACCATTTGCGGCGCAGCCGCTGCTAACGCCCATGATGTGGAGGTCTATGCCGGGAACGCCGCCAACTGTAGTCTGGGCAGTGGCTCCGCAACCTTGTGCATCAGTTACGATGACGCTGTAGTTGCCTGGGGCAAGTCCCGTAATGGTTGCTGTGGTGCCGCCGGTGTTCCAAAGATAAGTGTATGGGGCTACCCTCCACTGGCGGTTACGGTGGCCGTACCAGTCGGTATCCCACAAGCGGATGCCGGTGTGGCAGTTGCATCCAGGAAGATGCTGGATTCTGGTATCACCACAACAGCGGCTGAATTTGTGCAGCCAAGGAAGTCCGTCACCGTCAAGGAGTAGTTGCCAGGAAACAAACCAGTGACAGTGCTACTGGTGGAACCAGTGCTCCAGAGGTAAGTGAATGGGCCAGTACCGCCAGTTATGGTAGCTGTTGCTGACCCAGTTCCGCCACCGCCGCAGGGTGGGTTTGTTACCGATACATTGATGTTGATTTGAGGTGGATTGCTTACCGTGCTGGTGCCAGTGACGGTGCAACCGTTGGCATCGGTCACGGTCACGTCATAGGTGCCTGGGCCTAGGTTCGGGTTCACTGAGGTAGTGGCGCCGTTGCTCCAGATGTAGGAGTAGGGTGGTATTCCACCAGTGACTATTGCCTCCACGCTCGCATCGCAGAAATTGAAGCAAGTCAGGCCCTGCACGTACATTGTCACGGACATTGCGCCAGAAATCGCCGCACAGTTCACAGCTTGGCAGCCGGTGCCATCCGTAACTGTCACGCAATGAAGGCCATTGGAAAGACCTGATACGCTGGCGCTCGTCGAGCCATTGTCCCAGAGGTAGCTGTAGTTTCCAGTGCCCCCTGCTGCAACTGCCGTTGCATTACCGCCGCCAATACAGGGGTTGCCAACGTTGATGCTAACGGTCACAGCGCTTGGCTGGGTGAGGTTGAACGATGCGTTGGCCTGTGCGCCGTTGGCGTCCGTCACGGTCACTGCATAATTGCCAGCGCCGATGCTTTGGAGTACGTTGCTGTTCGCTCCGTTGTTCCAAAGGTAGGTGTAGGGTGTGGCACCTCCGGTCGCATTGGCAGTGACAGAACCGTTCGTGTATCCGTTACAGGTTGGGCTGGATCCTGTGATGGAAACGCTAACCTGTGCTCCTGCGAGCATGGGTAGCATTACAGCCATAGGAAGAAGAAAATTGCGGAGAATTCCCAAGAGGTAAGTTCTCAGGTGTTGATTTGGATTCATAATCTACTAGTTTTGGTTATAATTGTAAAATGTTGACCGAGTGTCACCTCGGTCGTAAATAGAATTGTCAGTAAATACTCGATTGGAATGAGCCAGCTTAATCGTTAAAACTTGAATTGTCAAAAACCTCAAAAAACCCAAAAATTACAAATTTTGGTTGCAAAAGGCTGATTGCCTTCACATTTATGGCACATGATACTTGATGGGTAGATGAAAATTGGGCAAATGCATTTTAAAAATAAATACGCTTGTGTTAAAGATTGCCCAAAATCGGTCCTGGTGAGTAAAATCAGTGGCTAAGGTACGAATGTTTCGATTATTTTCAATAGCCGTTGCTTTTTATAGTTTTTATTCGTGAAAATAGTGTCAAGCAATTCTCACCTCGTTTTCAAGAACATTCTTGACCTGCCGAAACGGAACTTTTTAGGAATAAAAAAAGGCATGAAACGGCAGTTAGGAGTTTTTTATAACCCGTTTTTTCTGCGTTTCATGCCTTGTAAAAGACTTTAGAAATCAGGCTGTCTTATTCCAAAAGCAGCATCATTCTTGTTGCCTTTTCCGAACCTGCAGCGAGCCGGTAGTACAAAATACCAGCGCCCATTCCAAGCTCCTCACGTGTCATTCGGAACTCGTTGTAGCCCTTTTGACACTGCCCAGCCAGCACCTTCAGCACCCTTCCAGTAGCATCGGTGATTGTCAACTGGGCTTGCCCCGCCTCCGGCAACCGGAACCCAATGACGGTTTCTTTGTTGAACGGATTGGGTTTGTTCTGGAACAATTCAAATCCTGCAACTGATTCGTTTTCAGTGAATTGCAGACGAAGGTCGAGCAGTTCGCCGCCTGTGCTGTAGCCCTCCGAGCGGGTTAGTTGGTCGCTCAACCACAAGGCGTCAGCCAAGGTAATGTTGGTTTTTGCCCTAAAGACCAAGCTGAAGTCGGGCAGTGATTTGTCATGCTCCCCATGTTGGTTCCAGCTTGCGTTGATGCTTCCTTCGTCCAGTTTGGTGAAACCGAAATTCGATGCCTTCGCTATGCCTTCGCCAATTTCCACAAACTCAAGCAAGTCCAAATCAAAGTCGAGGGTGAACTGGTAGCCTTCCACTTCAAAATCCTTTGCCCGGAAATTCAAGGTGTAGGTCTGTCCTGCTTGAAGTCGCTGGTTTTGCGTTTCAAAAACCAATGTACCTGTGCTTCTCTCCTCATTTTCATGGCCAGCAAAGCTATAGGATGTGTTCACATCTCCAATCTTCACCGCCACAAAATCAGCATCCAGCACTTCCATCGGAATGTCGTTGATGTTGATGATTTCCGGGAAAACCTCGAACCAAGGGTTATTCGGTACCGGGAAAACGTAAGCTTTATCAACAAACCGCCACGCAGTGTTGCTTGGGAAATCAGCGTTGATATGAAGTATCAATTTGCGAAGCTCCACCAAATCGAAAGTCGTGATGCTCTTCGAGTTGTTCACGTCCGCCGCTATCATCTTGTACGGTGAGTTCAGCATCTCGATGTTCAGGATATGCTTGCTCATCAGTACCATATCATAGGTGGTCACGCCAGCAAGCGGGTTGTCGTCCTTGCTCGGCACCACGGTCACGTCTTGCCCAATATGCACATTTGAGAAGAAGAAAGTGCCTGTTGCTCCAGTGGTGGAAGCCCCGTTTTGGCCACTTAAGGTTACCGAAACACCGCCAACTGGGGCGTTGTTTTCGTTGTAAACCTGACCTCCGAGGTTGACGACAAGGGTGTCTTCTGGGCACTGGCCCATATTGGCTTGAATCTCAATGGTCGTGGTGCAAAAGTCTTGGACACCCGTTTCATCCGTAAACCAAATCTCAACCGTATCTATTCCCACGTCTTGGCACATGTACAAATTGGTCGTATCTGTCACGTCCGAAGAGAACGAAATGCTTACAATGTTGGAGCAATTGTCAGAGGTTCCTCCATCCAATTCGCTTGCATTGACGGTGACCATCGGGGGAAGCACGTCCTCAATTTCTACGATGAAGCCAGTCAAGCAGACCACATTCGGCGGCTTGCAATCCACAACTTCAAATGTATCACTGCAAATTACGGAGTTGTTGCATCCATCATTTGCCGTGAAGGTGGTAATGAACGTGCCAGGTGCAGACGTGAATGGCCCAAAACCTGCGCCAAGTCCCGGCGTGTTGGCCGTGATGGTCAACTGTGCGCTGCAATCCAAGACCGTTGGCAAGGGCAGGGTAAAAGTGGTCGAGCAAGTCGTGCTGTCCTGGATGCAAAAATCTGGGATAGCACAGCTAACAAACACTGGGTCAACTGTGTCAATTACCTTAATTGTCTGCTGGTAAATGATGACGCCATCCCAAGGGTCGGAGTCCGGGTCGGTGTCCGGTCCAAACTGAACCGTGGCATTTGCAGCACTTGGTTTCTGCGTGGCCGTCCAACTGTCCCTGAAAGTCCTTGCGTCGCAATCACCGTCCCCATCGAGGTCGCATTGCGGAAAGGGCAGCCCAAGCTGGTTTTCTGGTACCTCGATTACTTCTTGGTCTTTCACTGCACCTTGAACGCACCAGTTGATGACTTCCCAAGTCCTGATGATTTTGTAGCAGGCATCTTGAACCACGATAAATGGACTATCCTCGTACGAAATCGCAACCATTTCACAATTTTGGAAGAAAACAGTTGGCTCGCCAAAATCCGGTACCATCTGCTCGCAGTTCACCGTGCTATCCTTCGGGAACGTCACCACAAAATCCGAAACATGGTCAACAAAAACAACTTGGGTGCAGGTGGCTGATTGTTGGCCTTCGGCATCCGTTGCAAACCAAGTCCGGGTCATTGTTCCCTCTTTGCACTGGGTAAAGTTGCTCGCAAACGTGCGAGTCACAATCATGCTTGTGCAGTTATCGGCAAACACTGGCTGCCCAAAATTTGCGTCCAACAACTGGCTTTTTGCCGACTGGTTGTTGCCGAGCGAGTCGAGTTGCGTTTCAAAATTGTTTGCAAAAAAATCGCAGGTAATCCGCTGGTTCGGTGGACAAGTGGCCAGCACTGGCGGCTGCTTGTCGTTCACGTCCACCTCCACCATGCAATCGTTGAAATTGCCGAAACAATCGAACGCCCTGAACACTACCATGATTGGGCTGTTGGCAACGTCTTCGCAGCAGAACACCACCGACGGGCCAAAAACCGTGTCATCATGGCCATCGTTGCAGTTTTCGGTCATGCGCCGCACCTCGAAATGGTGGAGGCAACAGTTGTCCGAGCTGCCCGTGTTGAAAACGCTTGCCAAAACCGTCGCCGTTGGGTTCACCCCTGAAGGCAGGTCAACTTCCGTGAAGCCAACGCAAACCGCCGTTGGCGTGGTATTATCCACAACCGTTACCGGAACGGTGATGCTCGTCGAATTGCCGCAGGCGTCCGTTGCGATGTAGGTCACTGGATGCGTGCCGATGGACAGGCCAGGTGGCGGGATGCTCCCGCCGTTTGTGCCGTCCACGCCGTTCAGGTAAATGGCTTCGCCAACCGAGGTTATGATTTGTACGGTAACGGCGTTGCAGTTGTCGCTGATGGTCGGCGGCAGAAGCAGGCCGGTTGACTTGCAAGGCGCAGGGTGGGCAGCAGGCACATTTATGCTCACGCTGAAGGGCGTCCGTGTGATGGTCGGCCCCACTTTGTCCGCAATCTTGATGATTTGCACATTGTCTTCACCTCCCACACCAGTGAGGATGATGTCGCCCGTACACCAGTCAAGGACGGTCCAGGTGCGCAAGATTTTAAAACTTGTTCCGCAAATGTTGACCAGTTGGTCGGAATGCAGTACGTTGTAAGCGCAAATGGTGCTGACGCTCACGTTCACGATGCCCGAGCCTGTGTTTGCAAGCGTCGTGTCAGGCAGGGTTGGACTCACGTCAATGCCCGGCTCGAGGGTGTCAACATCTGTGATGGACGGGTGCAATGCCGTTGGGTTAACGATGTTCGGGTGTGCCGAATATTGCGTACAGCTCCAGGTGATGTCGTCCGGGAAATCTACGGGTGGGCGCACCACATTGATGTTTTGAACACAGTTCACCATGCTCATATTCCCTTGGTTATCAGTGGCTTTGTACGTTCTGCGCACGGTGTAGATACCGTCGTCGCAAATGTTGTTGTCAATAACTTGCTGCCCAACGAGTGTCACCACCGGGTTTGGGTCACAGTTGTCGGAGACGGCGGGTGGGGGCACATTTGCCAAGTTCACCGTACAGTAAACTTCCACTGGTATGGTTGGGCAGGTGAACACTGGGGCCATTTTGTCCTCAATGAAAATCTGTCCCCAGCAGGAGTTTTTGTAAACCTTGTCCTGGATTTTTACGGTCAAATATTGACCGATATAGCTGCCACTAATCTCGTGAACGTTCGGGGTGGCAGGGTTCAAATCGGGTACCGGCGCGCCCCAAGCATCCGTTACCATGAAAACTTGGTAGTAAACACCCAGCGGCATCGTGTTGGGGTTGGCACAAACCGGGTACTCGCCCTCCAGCACCATGTCCGGCGTGAGTCCAATCTCGCAATCTTGGTTTAGTGAAACCTGCATCAGGTCGTTGCAGGCGATGCCGTTGCTGAGCAAGTTCCAGCAGTTCGTGAGCAGGGTGGGGTCGTTGGTACCACCGCTGTCGCCTACCCACCCCGCATTGCTGGTCAAAGGGTTGGCACCTTCATCGGAAAGGTCACTCACCACAAACGGTGCGGAACAATTGGCAACTGTCCCAAAAGCCTCCGCTTGGTTCTTCATGATGGAAGGCGCACCCGGTGCATCTGGGTTCACTTCAAAGCGGAACTGTACCACAATGCGTTGGCCAGACATCAACAATCCGCCACCAGATAATAGGTCACCGGTTCCATTGTAGCTGGCATTCGTACCAGGATTGGTAGTAGCATTGGTGATAGCCCCAAGTGCCCCGATGGACACGATTTGCGGAGCTTGCGTCACGCTCACAAAAGCGGAACCAAGATTAGCAGGCGAGCTTAAGTTGTCAATAATGCTCAGGTTGTCGAGGTTCGTGCTGCCCACATTTTGAACGATGATTTCCGTGGTTACGTCAAAATTGCCTGGTACGCCACTTGTCGCGTAGCTGATACCAGCAAAATATTTGGCAACCCTAAGTCCTGGCGGCACCGCCAACACCGTAAATGTTTGGCTACAACTCGTTGTAGTTACTATCGGACAAGTACTGGAATAGGTGAAGGTCACGGTAGTGACTCCTCCACAAACACTGGGTGCGCCGGTGTTGTCGTTGGTCAACACGCCACAACCTCCGCTCGCATTGGCGGTAGCCAACCAAGTAGCAAAAGCTGCATCAATTTGAGCTTGTGTTGAAGATGGGGGCATCACAAAAGCAGCCGGGCAGTTCAAAACCACCGGCGGAGGTGCCGTCACCGTAAAAGTGGCCTGGCAAGTAGTAGACAGCGGTGCACAACTGCTTGAGTAGGTAAACGTCACGGTCGTAGAGCCGCCACAAGCAGATGGTGCACCCACACTGTTGTTGGTCAAAACACCGTTGCAGCCACCCGAAGCCGAAGCGGTGGTCAGCCAAGTTGCAAAGGCAGCATCAACTGCCGCCTGGGTTTGGCAAGCAGCAAATGTCGTGTCCACTGGGCAGGTGAGCGTCCCAACTGGAGCCGCCGTGACAGTAAAAATCGCTTGGCAAATTGTACTCACTGGCGCACAAATGCTCGTGTAAGTGAACGTCACGGTCGTTGAGCCACCGCAAGCAGATGGAGCGCCCGTGCTGTTGTTGGTCAAGACTCCGTTGCACCCGCCCGATGCGGAAACGGTGGCCAACCAGTTTGCATATGCAGCGTCAACCGCAGCCTGTGTTTGACATGCCGGTACGGTTGTGTTTACTGGACAAGTAAGTGTCACCCCAGGGGCTGCCGTAACGGTGAAGGTCGCTTGACAAGTGGTGGTCAATGGCGCACAACTGCTTGTATAAGTAAATGTCACGGTCTTTGAACCACCACATGCAGATGGAGCACCTGTGCTGTTGTTGGTCAAAACGCCGTTACAGCCACCCGATGCCGATGCTGTGGCCAACCATGTGGCATACGCTGCATCAACCGCCGCCTGCGATTGGCAAGCCGCCGTGGTCGTATTCACAGGGCAAGTGAGTGTCACTGTCGGGGCTGCCGTTACGGTGAACGTAGCCTGACAGGAAGTGGTCAATGGCGCACAACTGCTTGAATAGGTAAAAGTCACGGTCTTTGAGCCACCGCAAGCAGAAGGAGCGCCCGTGCTGTTGGTGGTTATTACGCCGTTGCACCCACCCGAACCGGATGCAGTGGCCAACCAAGTATTATATGCCGCATCAACGGCTGCTTGGGTTTGGCAAGCCGCAATTGTCGCGTCAACTGGACAAGTAAAAATCACTGTCGGGGCTGCCGTTACGGTGAAGGTCGCTTGGCAAGTCTTGGTCAATGGCGCACAAGTGCTCGTATAAGTAAACGTCACGGTCTTTGAACCACCGCAAGCGGAAGGAGCGCCCGTGCTGTTGCTGGACAACACGGCGTTGCAGCCTCCAGAAGCAGATGCAGTGGCCAGCCAGGTAGCATAAGCAGCATCAACCGCAGCCTGCGTTTGGCAAGCTGCCACCGTTAAGTTTGCAGGGCAGGTTAACGTCACCGCCAGGGCTGCTGTCACAGTGAAAGTCGCCTGGCAAGTAGTGCTAAATGGCGCACAAGTGCTTGCATAAGTAAATGTTACGGTCGTCGCGCCACCGCAGGCAGGTGGAGCACCAGTGTTGTTGTTGGTCAAAACGCCGCCGCAACCGCCCGTGGCCGAAGCAGTGGCCAACCAAGTAGCGAAGGCTGCATTAACTGCCGATTGGGTTTGACAAGCTGGCGTTGTGGTGTTTATTGGGCAATTAAGCACAACTGGCTGAGGCGATGCCACTGTGAAAGTGGCTTGACAAGTTGAGGACAGTGGCGCACAGGTACTGGTATAGGTAAAAGTCACGGTTTTTGAACCACCACAAGCCAGTGGAGCAGTACCGCCATTGTTGCTCAAAACGACGTTGCATCCTCCTGTAGCTGAAACGGTAGCCAGCCAAGTTGCATAGGCAGCATCAATCGCAGCTTGCGATTGGCAAGCTGCCACCGTCGTGTTTGCTGGACAGATTAGCACGACCGTTGGAGCCGCAGTTACCGTAAAAGTCGCTTGGCAAGTGGTGGTAAGCGGGGCACAAGTACTGGTGTACGTGAAAGTCACGGTCGTCGAACCGCCGCAAGCCAGTGGCGCACCTGTGCTGTTGTTGGTCAAATTGACGTTGCATCCTCCCGTTGCTGAGACGCTTGCCAGCCAAGTTGCGTAAGCAGCATCAACCGCAGCCTGCGTTTGGCAAGCTGCCACCGTCGTGTTTACCGGACAGGTAAGCACGACCACTGGAGCCGCCGTGACCGTAAAAGTCGCTTGGCAAGTGGTGGTCAGCGGGGCACAAGTGCTCGCATAGGTAAACGTCACGGTCTTTGAGCCGCCACAAGCGGGTGGCGCACCTGTGCTGTTGTTGTTCAAAACGCCATTACAGCCACCCGTGGCTGATACCGTAGTCAACCAAGTTACGTAAGCAGCGTCAACCTCAGTTTGTGTCTGGCATGCTGCCGTCGTAGTATTTATTGGGCAGGTCAGCACAACCACTGGAGCCGCAGTGACCGTAAAGGTCGCTTGGCAAGTTGTGGTTAATGGTGCACAACTGCTCGTATAGGTGAAAGTTACGGTCTTTGAGCCACCGCAAGCAGAAGGCGCACTGCCACCGTTGTTGGTCAAAAGGCCGTTGCAGCCACCCGAAGCGGATGCGGTTGCAAGCCATGTGGCATACGCTGCATCAACATCAGCTTGAGATTGACAGGCGGCTGTGGTCGTATTTACGGGACAAGTGAGTGTCACTGCCGGGGCTGCCGTCACAGTAAACGTCGCCTGGCAAGTCGTGGTTAATGGCGCACAACTGCTCGTATAGGTGAAGGTAACCGTCTTTGAGCCACCACATGCTAGTGGTGCACTACCGCCATTGTTGCTCAAAACGCCATTGCACCCACCCGAAGCAGATGCCGTAGATAACCATGTAGCATAAGCAGCATCAACGTCTGCTTGGGTTTGGCAAGCAGTCACGGTCGTATTTGCAGGGCAAGTGAGTGTCACCGTCGGGGCTGCCGTTACGGTGAAGGTTGCCTCGCAAGTTGTGATGAGTGGTGCACAACTGCTTGTATAGGTAAACGTCACGGTCTTTGAACCACCACAAGCTGATGGTGCACCGGTGCTGTTGTTGCTCAAAACGCCACTGCATCCCCCTGTGGCAGCTGCTGTGGCCAGCCAGTTTGCGTACGCTGCATCAATAGCAGCGTGGGTTTGACAAGCTGCTATTGTAGTGTTTATGGGACAAGTCAGCACAACGGACGAAGCCATCGCCACCGTAAAGGTTGCTTGGCAAGTGGTGGTCATTGGTGAACAACTACTGGTATAAGTAAAAGTCACCGTCTTTGAGCCACCACAAGCTGGTGGTGCACTACCACCGTTGTTGGTAAGGAGGCCGTTGCACCCCCCCGTAGCGGTTGCAGTAGCCAGCCAAACTGCGTAAGCAATATCAACAGCGGCTTGTGTCTGGCAAGCTGTTGTGGTGGTATTTGCCGGACAAGTAATTGTAATGGTTGGAGCTGCCGTCACCGTAAAAGTGGCATCGCAAGTGGTGACCAAGGGTGGACAAGTACTGGTGTAGGTGAAAGTAACGGTCGTTGAACCGCCGCATGCTGGTGGCGCTCCTGTGCTGTTGTTGGTCAAAACGCCATCGCAGCCTCCAGAGGCAGACACGGTTGCCAGCCAAGCAGCATAAGCAGCATCAACAGCGGGCTGCGTCTGACAAGCTGCCGTGGTGGTGTTGGTGGGGCAAATCAGCACCACGTCAAGAGCTGTCGATATGCTGAACAAGCTGCCATCCATTGCATTGTCGCAATCGTCCTTTGCCGAAAGGTAAGCGGGTGCAAGTCCACTTCTGCTTGGCTGTGGATTCTTGGGTGGGCTTTCAGGAATGCTGCCAATGGGGTTCCAAGCAGTACTTGGTGTCCGCTCTTGCGGACATTCAAAAAATGTGCTATTCAGTGCAGTGACCCTTGCTACCCAAGGCGGCAAGGCCAGTAATAGTAAAATCGCGATAGGCCGAAGTAGGAAATGGTCTGTGGCGAAGCTCGAAGCTGGATGCTTGATTGCGCCATACCATCTGCTTTTGGGAAATGGAAACTTTTTCATCAATCTGGATTATAATAAATGTTAATAAAATAGCATCACTGTGGCTGGTCGTGCCAGCGCAGTCAATTAAATCGGAGTGTGGGCAGGTACTTGTTTTGACAGTAGCCTTGGGTGTGCAGTTTCTCTTGTAACTATTGCTTTGAGTTCTTATTAATGACTACAACATCTAATATGATGCCAATTTTATAATTGTAAAATGCAATGTGTAAAATATTGATTGTCAATTTTGTAACACAAAAAAAGCCGCAAAGCGAATTCGCTTTGCGGCTTTTTTTGTGCCAATTAGTGGGATGCTCAACCTCCAGTTTTTTCCTTTTGTGCCTGAATGATGTGGTCAATCACTTCTGGCAATTGTTCAGCGCCCAACCGCTTCGAAAGAATGGTTTTGTCTTTGTCCAAGACATAAATCTGCGGGGTGGTCTTGATGTCGTACACCGTTTTGTAGCGGCTGCGGTGGTAGGGGTCAACGGTATTGAAGAACACTTCCATTTCCCGCTCCGAAATGGTGGTCCAGCATTTGTCCACTTCTTTCATTGTCAGGTTTCCAGCGTCATCACGGGTGGCAAGCGAGGTGCAGATGGCAAATACCGCCACGCCTTTGTCCTTGTAGTCCTTCGCAAACTTGACCATTTCAGGATGTTTGGTGCCACCTTGCCAATGAGCAATGGGTCGAGCCTATCGGCGTTTTCGATGATTTTCTTCAACTGGTCTTCCTCTGTCCAAGGGGCGAGGCCTGTTTTGTAGTACTTCTGGGCAATGTGGACGTAAACGGCGTCCATGCCCACGATGTTTGACTTGGCAAACTGGTTCAGAAAATGGATGAGGTAAAACTTGAAGTTATCCTCAGCTGGGCGCATTTTTTCGAGTACCCGATCAATGGCGATGTTGAGGGAGTCAGGGTGCTGTACGGTCATCTTGTTGATGAAGTGTTCCACTTTTGGGAACAAGAACGGTGTGCGAACCAATTTCGGGTCGGCGAGGTCGAGGTTATCGAACCAATGTGAGCGCATCCAGTAAAAGCTTTGGAGTTCTGTTTCCTTTTGCTCGCCCTTAAACTTTGGTGGGTCGAGCGGCATGTTTGCCTTGATGACAAGGGCGGTCATGGACTTTGGATATTGAGCGACGAGATTTTTTTGGTAGTCCATCACTTCGTCGTCGAGTACTTTGATTTTCTCCTCGATTTTGACCTTTTTCTTTTCATCGTCCTTGGCTTCATCGAGCTGTTTTTTTAGCTCGTCGGCCTTTGGGCGGCGGTCACTGATGAATTTCAGGTAGTCGTAAAAACGCTTGTTGTCTTCTGAGCCGGTGATTTTTATGCTGCCAGCAAGGTCGGTCAACTTGGTTTCCATGCTGAACCATTGGTTGTCGTCATCCAAAAGCAATTGGACGAACTGATTGTCTGGTGGCAAAACTAGGAGGTACATGCCGCCTGTCAATTTTTCGTTCCCCTCAAAGTAAAACCGCCCGTCAGCTTCCACGAATGCGGTATCTTTTAGGTATTGTTTGTCCCCAAAATAGTAGCCGAGGTAGGCTTCTTTTTGTTGGAATCCATCTATTTTGACCTTAATCTGGTAACCTGTTTTTTGTGAAAAAATAACGGTTGGAAGGGCAATCGAGAGAATTAGGACAGTTAGAAAATGCTTCATGTTTGACTAAATTTAGTTTGGGTAATCAGAAGAGAATTTTTTCCCCAAATTTACACAGCGGCAGCAAATGAGCCACAAAAACGAAAACCCTGCAAGTATGTTGCGGGGTTTTCGTCAGAATTCAGCTTAGTTCAAAGCGGTTTTACATCTTGTTTGCCCCAGAAAAAAGCCTGCTCCAGTTGATGCCGTTGCCGATGCTGCCGTTTTTCGTGGAAAACCAAATGAACAGCGGCTTGCCCACGATATGGTCTTCCGGCACAAAGCCCCAAACCCGGCTGTCCTCGGAATTGTGGCGGTTGTCGCCCATCATCCAGTAGTAGTTCATCTTGAAGGTATAGCTGATGGCTTCTTGGCCATTGATGAAGATTTTGCCATCCTTTTTCTCCAGTTTGTTGCCTTCGTAAACGCCAATTACCCGTTCGTACAATGCAATGCTCTGTGGGTTGATGGCGACGGTAGCGCCTTTTTTGGGGATGTAGATGGGGCCGTAATTGTCGTTGGACCAATTTCCATAGTTGACTGGGTCGTGCGGGAAATATTTATTGCCGCCCATTTTATCCATCGGATAAAAATCAACTTTTATTGCCGAGTCCATTGCCTTGATTTTCTCAACTTGCTCACTGTCAAGGAAGTAGATGCCTTCGTTGATATAGGCTTCTTGAGTATTGATACCAATTTCATCCAATTTCTCCTTGTTCAAAGGGCCCGAAGGCGAGGCTACCGTGTAGAGGAATTGCATGTGTTTGGGGTTCTGTGCTGGTGTCCCGTTGATGAAAACTTGACGGTCAACCACCTTCAGGCTGTCCCCTGGAATGCCGATACAGCGTTTGATGTAGTGGTCTTTTTTGTCAATTGGTCTTACCACCAGGTCGGCATTGCCTGTTTTTATTTGCAGAAATCGTTGCATCTGCTGGGGTCGCTGCTTGAGCCTCTGCGGTAGTCGTGTATCGTCCAAGTGCGCTCTGGGAACACGTAAACGCTGTCCCCTTCCGGGTAATTGAATACCACGGGGTCGTACCGCTGTACTTCGCTGATGGCGGGCAAGCGATAAAACGGCAGGTTCGGCTTGGAGATGTAGCTCTCGGCATCCACTAACGGCAAGCGGTTGTGCAGCAAAGGGAACATCAGCACCGTCTTCGGGGTGCGGATGCCGTAGTGCGCTTTGCTCACAAACAGGAAGTCGCCAACTTTCAGCGAACCTTCCATCGAGGAAGTGGGTATCACATAAGCCTCAATGAGGAACATTCGGATGAAAGGCTGCCGCAAAAACGGCAAAAACGATGGCTTCCGTCCACTCACGAGCTGGATTTTTGGTATAAGGGTTTTGGCGGTTAAGCTTTTGCAGTTCCCTCGTATTATTGGTTTTTTGCGCTTCCGCAATTTTAGCCTTGTACTCATGTTCGGCTACCAAGGTAGGCCCGAGGTACTTGTCGTCCTTGTTTTTCCCGATAAAATAAAAAATGGCCGGAGCATAGATCACTGCCAGGGCAGAATGTACGAATTTGTATTTTCCGAAGGAGCGCACCATGTCTACGCACAGTCCCACGAAAATGAAAATATTGACGATGGGAAAAAGTAACCAAAGTGCATGGCTTGGCTTGCGTCCCACGAGCTTGCACATTTCAACGAAATTAAGGCCGGGAATCAAAGCTTTTTTGCCATCAACGCCTGCTTTTTCAAACAGCTTCATCATCGTGATGCTGAACAGGAGGTATGAGACAACGAGGAAAATCAGAATTTCCATAGATTGAAAGGAAAGGGTAAAATAGACAAAGTGAAAAGTAAAAGTAAAGGCGCTTGGCGCATGTTACGGGCGGCAAAGATAAATTAAAATACAAGCTGCAAATCGCAAAGTAAAGACGAATTCAACTTGTCATTCGACGAAGCCCTCTAGGTACAGCTTCTCGCCCTTTCGTTGGTGGTTGAAAAAAACGGTGATTTTTTTGTAAAAATAGCCTGCTTTTCGTGCATCAAACACCACTTTAATAAAGCCTTCCTTGCCGGGAAGTATCGGTGTTTCAGACCATTCGGTGGCCGTGCAGCCGCAGATGGAGCGCACGTTGTCAATCAGCAAAGGTGCGTCACCAGTATTCTTGAAATAAAACTCGTGCGTGGACGGTACGTTCAGCTTCAAATCGCCAAAATCGTGAGTAGTGGGAGAAACCCAAACATGGGTTGGTGCTGCAACAAGCGGCGTTTGAAAAAGGAAAAAGAAGGGTAAAACGATATTTAGCATCGGGTTCAGGTTTATTTTAGGTCAAACTTGCCAGTGCCCGCAATATGGCCTTTGTTGTACACCTCCACGGTGTATTTGCCTTTGCTGAAGGCGCCGAGGTTGGGGTCCCAGTTGAAGCAAATGTCGGTGGCATCTTGATTGTACTCGTACTCTTTCATGTAGGTGTAGCGCAGTTCCTCGCCATTTTCCTTGCTGTAAAAAGTGCCAGAACCAAGCTCATCAATGGCCATCGTTTCGCCTACCGGGTTGAGGATGCGGATATAGAATGCCTCCAAACCGGGCCGGGCAATTTTGTTTTCCGTCGTGTGGATGCAGACTTTGAGTTGGTCCACGTTCTTGGCGAATTTTTTCTTGACCGTTTTTCCACTGTTGCGTTCCTTGAGCGGAGTCACGTCCACCTTGTCAATTTTGATGACCGAAGCCAGGTTTACCTTTTCAGTCAGTTTTGTTTTTTCATCCGCAAGTTGTTGTTTCTCGGCCGATAGCGCTGATTTTTCGCCTTCAAGCAGGCTGCTGCGAAAATTGGCGCTGTCGAGATTTGCTGACAGGTCTCGGGTACGCTCGGTAAGCTCGTCACGCTCACCTTTCAGGTTCTCGATTTCGACTTTCATCCGGTCAATTTCGGCCACGTAGCCCGCCACTTGGCTGCGCATGTTCTTCATCTCAGCCATTGCCCGAACATTCTCTTTGCCATCACGGAGCAGGCCCTCAATCTTGTTTTTTTGCAGCTTTAGCTCTTCTTTTTGTTGGTCAATGATGGCATTCAGCTCCTCGTTGCTGCCGCGCATTTCCTCCAGTTCAGACAGTGCCTCCTGGTATTGTTTTTCCAGTTCGATTTTCAATTTATCAGCTTCCGCCAATTTGGTGGTTTGCGTATCCACCTGTGTGTCCTGTTTGTACTTGTTGCAGAGCAAGGCTGCGTTTGTAACCAGCAAAGTGGCGATTACGATGCCTGCGATAATCAGGAGTCGCTGTTGTGATGAATTATTTGTTGCCATGTTTTAGTGCGATTGAATTAGGTTTCTATTGAAAAAATGTAGCCAAACTACTGATATTCAATTTGTTAAATAGGGCTATTGTTCAAAGTAAAATCAAATTTAGGTTCCAATTTTCGGCAAAGTTAGCACAAATGTTAGTCCATTTGAATTCAACGGATTTCCCTCAAATACCTACCTTCGCCGCAACGAAAAATGCAAAAAATGATTGAATCCATAGACATTGCCAACATCCTTTTTCTGGACATCGAGTGCGTCTCTGCACATTCTTCATACGATGATTTGGACGAAACGTTCCAAGAGCTTTGGGCCATCAAGTCCAAGAGCGTGCTGAGAAGGGAGGCTTCCGGCGAGGAAATTGAGCAGGCCTACCAAGACAAGGCCGCCATTTACGCTGAGTTCGGTAAAATCATCTGCATCTCCGTCGGCATCGTCGTCAGGGATGCCGACCAGTCGCTCAAGGTGCGCCTGAAATCCTTCTCCCACCTCGACGAAAAACAGTTGCTCAAAGACTTCTGCAACCTGCTCAACCAGCACTACAAAGACCCGAACAAGCACTACCTCTGTGGCCACAACATCAAGGAATTTGACATCCCGTACATTTGCAGGAGGCTGGTAATCAATCAGTTGGACTTTCCCGCCTTGCTTCAGGTCACAGGTAAAAAACCTTGGGAAATTAAGTACCTGCTCGACACGATGGAACTTTGGAAGTTTGGCGACATCAAAGCCTACACCTCCCTCAAGCTACTCGCCGCTGTGCTCGGATTCCCGTCCCCGAAGGACGATATTGACGGCAGCGACGTGGGCCGGGTTTACTGGGAAGAACAAGACATTGACCGCATTTCGCTCTACTGCGAAAAGGACGTTTTGGCCACTGTGCAGCTTTTCCTTCGCTTTCGTAGGATGCCGATTTTGACAGAAGAACAGGTTCACCATGTGAGGTGATTTACGATTTACGACTGACGATTTACGATTGGGGGAAATGCTTTTTTGCAAATATTTGGGGCAGTAGGTAGCAGCGAGAAAATCGTCAATCGTCAATCAAAAAATCGTAAATCTATAGACACCAAACCAACACGTAATCTTCCATTTTTTCAAAAAAAACATCAAAAACCCATTCGTCACCATCCTTTTCAATTCTGCCCGAAGTTGTTACAATAGGTTGATAATCAAATGGCTGTATAAAAATATGCTCCCGAAAATCCAATTGCCGACGCCCGTGCGCCTTGTAGAGCGCCTCCTTTGCGCCCCAATAGAAATGAAGGTGCGCTAGCCGGGTTTCAGGTTGTAAACTGCCGAGTTCTTCGGGCCGCAAAAACTTGTGCGCCAACACTTCAATTTTCGGCACCAACTTTTGGATGTCAATGCCAGTCGGCGCATTTGCCAGAATCACAGCCACCAGCTCGTGCGAGTGGCTGAACGAAAGGTGGAACGGCGTGCCCCAAATATGCGGTTTGCCAAACTCATCTTTCAGCACGGGCACCCGGTCTTCGTAGCCCACCGACATCAGCATTTCATGTACGAGATACCTGCTGGCCAGCCACTCCAACCTGCGGCGGCCTATAATTTTGGCAAGTTCCTCGTGTTCAACTACTTGTAAATCAAGGCTTTGCATAAAAAATGCCTCTGGCTCTTCCATTCGCCAGATACCGATGACTGCGCCGTCTCCCACTGATTTTTTTAACAAAAGCCCCATGAATTGTTTGACATTTGCCGACCGATTTCTGGGCGGCATTAGTGAACGCCAAAAAAGAACGCAAAAACGCAAACCACCACTCCGCCAATGCAAGTCACCAAAGCCGCACAACTGACAGGCCACAACGCCGCCATTTTTGCCCTCATCGAAGGCCCAGACGAGCGTCACGTTATCACTGGCGCAGGTGACGGCTGGGTGGTGTGTTGGGATTTGGACGCACCTGAACTCGGCAAGCTCTTGGCTAAGGTGGAGGTGCAGGTTTTTTCGATCTGTTTTTTGAAAAATGAGCAAAAAATCGTGGCGGGCAACATGGACGGTGGGGTACATTGGATTGACCTGGACGACCCCTCCCTCACCAAAAACATTGCCCACCACCAGCGTGGCGTTTACGACATCAGGGCGGTTGGAGACCATGTTTTTACCGCAGGTGGCGACGGAAAACTCAGCCGTTGGTCAATCGCTGAAATGCGAGCTTTGGAAAGCTATCACCTTGCTAACCAAGCACTTAGGTGCATTGATTTTTGTGAAATGCGGCAGGAAATAGCCGTAGGCGGCAGCGATGGAGCCATCTATTTGCTAGATTCCAAAACGCTGGAATTGCGTTATGCCATCCAATCAGCGCACGGCAGTTCTGTCTTTTCACTGCGGTATTCGCCCGATGGTAAAAAGCTGTTGAGCGGTGGGCGTGATGCCCATTTGAACGTCTGGGATTTGACGGACGGGTTCAAGCAAATCAGTTCGCAATCGGCACATTGGTTCACCATCAACAGCATCGCTTTCTGCCCCGATGGCCGCCATTTTGCCACCGGCAGCCGGGACAAAACACTAAAAATTTGGGATGCTGAAAATTTTGAATTGATAAAAGTGCTGGAAGGCGGCAGGGACGGTGGCCATTTCAATTCGGTAAACAAAGTGCTGTGGCTGCCAACTGGACTGGTTTCTTGCAGCGACGACAGGACGGCAATCATCTGGAAAGTAACAGGCTTTAAAACGCACATTCTCATTTTACACTTTTTCTTTTCATTCTTCCAAAAAGTCAGCCAAAGCAGCAGCAGAGCGTCGAAATAAAACCGGGTTTGAAATGGGGCTGCTGCCCGCTACGTTTCGAGCGTTTTTGGTTGGAAAAAGAGAGTGTGCTTTACTTTGCTTTAGATGCTTTGTGGCCTAAATTCGCTTGGTGGGGATTCGGTATCCAAAACAGAGCGCGAACCCATTGATAGTATAACCCCAATTTTCGCTCGGATGTGGGCTTAATTTATACTCGTCTTTGGTGGTTTTGATACCGGAGACTGGGGACCATCTCAATGCCTACATACCATTTGGAAGTTTTGTTAAAAATTATGCCCACAGGTAACCCAATGCCTATCTCCAATATTTCTGTTTGTGGGATATAAAATCCCAAAGAATCTGGCATTTGCCCTTGTATGGTTTCTGAAGTCCATAAATTTCCACTCCACCAAATAATTGCGAATTTTTAGTCAGGGGATCCGCTTTTCGAACCCTACAGCAAGGAAGGTTTTGAATTTTTATGTATTAAATCGGTACTACGATGGTAGGTATCTTCGCTCGCAGTACCAAATCTTGCACGCCAGTATTTATCTTGGTTTGTCTTGAAATTGAGCTTGTAATAGACACTTAATGCTCGTATTCCTTGTGGTATATCCAAACTCAATTGGAATTCCTGCTTCCTCACAACATCCTGAGCTTTTGTAGTTCCAATAAAGCATGTGAACAAACCGAGAATTAATAGAGAATTTTTCATTTTGAAAAGGATTGTAGGTGAAAAATAGCTAAGCGCCTTGGCTGAAAGGAGTGTGGACTTGCAAACGTCTTATTCAGTAATTCATTTGCAAGCACCACACATTTAGCTGGCATTTGAGTTAAATGAAAAAATGAATTCCTGTTCACTGCTGGCAAAGAAACTGCGTGGCATACCTTTGCGCAATGGGCGGTATCGCAGGAAAGCGGTGTTTATGCCAACTTTAACCGAATACCACCCATTTTCAGCAAACGTTAATTTCAGTGATTTTGCGCAACCCGTTCATTTTCAGCATCTTGCAGGAACTGTTAAAATGCGGCGAGGCGAATCGTTAAACCTACTTAACCTTTGATTTGAGCAAATCAACCGGAATATCGGGCAAAATCTGGTCGGCAAACGACTATGTCGAGGGCATTCTCCGGGGCGACCGAGTGGTGCTTGGCCGTGCCATCACCTTGGTGGAGAGCAGCCGCCCGGAGCACCGAGAACTGGCGCAACAGGTGCTTGAAAAATGCCTCCCGCACACTGGAAAATCCTTTCGACTGGGCATTACTGGACCACCGGGCGTAGGCAAAAGCAGTTTCATTGAGGCATTCGGGAGCCTCCTCGTTCGGGAACATGGCCACAAGCTGGCGGTGTTGGCCATTGACCCCAGCAGCCAAGTTAGTGGGGGGAGCATCCTCGGCGACAAGACCCGCATGGAACGCTTAAGTGCAGAACCAAACGCTTTCATCCGGCCAAGCCCGGCAGGTAATTCGCTCGGCGGCGTTACCAATTGCACCCACGAGTCCATGCTGCTCTGCGAGGCGGCTGGTTTCGACACGATTTTCATTGAAACGGTCGGGGTGGGGCAGAGCGAGACGGCTGTGGCGGGCATGGTAGATTTTTTCCTGCTGCTGCTGCTTCCCGGTGCTGGCGACGAGCTGCAAGGCATCAAGCGTGGCATTGTTGAAATGGCCGACCTGATTGCAGTGAACAAGGCCGATGGCGACCGAATCGAATTGGCAAAATCGGCCAGACAGGACTATGCCCAGGCACTTCACCTCTTTCCTGAAAAAGAAAGTGGATGGCAACCGAAGGCGGTCACGTGCTCGGCGCTGACGGGGGAGGGGTTGTCGGAGATTTGGCAATTGTTGCTTGGTTATCAATCACTTACAAGCGGAAATGGATGGTTCGAGGAGAACCGAAAAAAGCAGTTGGCAACTTGGTTTGCCTCGCAATTGGAGCAGTTCGCCCATCGGTTTTTCTTTGAAGACCCTGCCGTAAAATCAAACATGGAAGCCGCTCGGCAAGCCGTTTTGGAAGGCAAGCAGACTCCCACCCAAGCCGCAGAATCTTTAATTGATTTGTTCAGGAAATGAATGACGCCTATCCAATAAACCTGAAACCAACGGAACCCTGAAACCTCCTGCCCTGCCGTTTTGTCACCCACATTTCGCCCATTTTCTGCCATTTCTCATCAAAATATTCACGAAAACGAACAAAAAGTCAGTCGAACCCGGCTGGCATGTGTATTGATTGGCGAGAGTAAGCAAACCATTTTTGAACTAAAATAAAATAAAATCTCAATGGGAAAAATAATAGGAATTGACTTAGGAACAACCAACTCCTGCGTATCGGTGATGGAAGGCAACGAGCCTGTGGTCATCGCCAACGACGAAGGCAGGAGGACGACCCCGTCCATCATCGGCTTTCTCGACAATGGCGAACGCAAAGTTGGTGACCCGGCCAAGCGCCAGGCCATCACCAACCCCAAGCGCACGGTAGCTTCCATCAAGCGCTTCATGGGCCACCGTTACTCAGAAATCTCTAAGGAGTTGGCGCACACTACTTACAAAGTGGTAAAAGGCGACAACGACACCATTCGGGTGGACATTGACGGAAGGCTCTACACGCCGCAGGAAATCTCGGCGATGGTACTCCAAAAAATGAAGAAAACCGCTGAGGATTTCTTGGGTTCGGAGGTGACGGAGGCCGTCATCACAGTCCCCGCCTACTTCAACGACTCCCAGCGCCAAGCCACCAAAGAAGCAGGCGAAATCGCCGGCCTGAAAGTGCGCCGCATCATCAACGAGCCGACGGCTGCTGCTTTGGCATACGGCCTCGACAAGCGCCACAAGGACATGACCATCGCCGTTTACGACCTCGGAGGCGGTACCTTCGACATCTCCATACTGGATTTGGGCGAGGGCGTTTTTGAAGTAAAATCTACCAACGGCGACACGCACCTCGGTGGCGATGATTTTGACCACAAAATCATTGACTGGCTGGCCGACGAGTTCAAATCGCAAGAAAACATTGACCTCCGCAAAGACCCGATGGCGCTCCAGCGCTTGAAGGACGCAGCCGAAAAAGCCAAAATCGAGCTTTCATCTTCTGCTGAAACGGAAATCAACTTGCCGTACATCACAGCGGTGGACGGTGTGCCCAAGCACCTTGTGCTGAAGCTGAGCCGTGCCAAGTTTGAGCAACTTTGCGATGACCTCGTGAAGCGCACCATCGAACCTTGCCGCCAGGCCATCAAGGATGCTGGCATCACGACCAATGACATTGACGAAATCATCCTCGTGGGTGGTTCGACCCGTATCCCCCGCATCCAAGCGGTGGTGGAGGAGTTTTTGGCAAAAAGCCAAACAAGGGCGTGAACCCCGACGAAGTAGTTGCCGTAGGCGCAGCTATCCAAGGCGGTGTGCTCACTGGCGAAACCAAGGACGTGCTGCTGCTCGACGTGACCCCGCTTTCGCTGGGCATCGAGACGATGGGCGGTGTGTACGACGTGGTCATCGAGTCGAATACGACCATTCCGACGAAAAAATCGAAAACCTACTCTACGGCTGCCGACAACCAGCCGAGCGTGGAAATCCACATCCTGCAAGGCGAGCGCCCGATGGCCCGTGACAACCGCAGCGTTGGTCGTTTCATCCTTGACGGCATCCCGCCAGCACCGAGGGGCTTGCCACAGGTGGAGGTCAGCTTCGACATTGACGCCAACGGCATACTCAGTGTGAGCGCTGTGGACAAGGGCACTGGCAAGCAACAGAACATCCGCATCGAGGCCACTACTGGCCTGAGCAAGGAGGAGGTTGCTCGCATGAAAGCCGAGGCACAAGCCAACGCCGACACCGACCGCCAGGCTCGTGAGAAAGTGGACAAGCTGAACCAAGCCGATTCGCTGATTTTCCAAACGGAAAAACAGTTGAAGGAGTACAAAGACAAGATTCCTGCTGACAAAATTGCCGCCATCGAAACCGCTTTGAATGAACTGAAAGAGGCTCATAAAGGCGAGAACCTGGAAGGCATTGACACGGCAAGCAACAACCTCAACGCCGCATGGCAAGCTGCCAGCCAGGACATGTACCAGGCTTCGCAGCAGCAACAGCCAGGTGCTGACACCAATGGCCACGATGCTGGTCAGGACGGAAGCTCCGACAGCAAGGAAGATGTGACCGACGTGGAGTTTGAAGAGGTTGGCGAAGTAATTTTAGTTGAAAATAGCTTTAAAAAGGCGGCACTCCGGGAGGAGTTGCCGCCTTTTTTGGTATTGTGGTCGCCCTATTTATTGGGCTGACCGAAAAGCAAGAATGGCATGAAATCTTGATTTTATGACCAGATATTAACGGTCTTCCCAATAAATTGGGCGACCACAAGCCATTAGACCTTCACGATTTCCCAGCCTGCCATTACAAAATAATCAACAAACATATCGGGGAGGTAAAATCTGTCCTCCACATTTTGGATGGTATAGTACAGTTCCGGGTCGAGGAGTTTGTTAACACCTGGTTGCCCCAAGTCAATGACAAAACGGTTGGGTTTGCTGCCCCTGGCCAATGAGCGAAGTTCCATCGGGAGTAAGCGGAGCGGGTCGGCCAGGTTGAAGACTCCAGCATTACGGTTGCGGGCGCCGTTTACCGCAGCCCTGGCGCCAGAGAGCCTGGTGGCTTTGGTCATGAACTTCCAAAAACCATCCGGGGCAATGATTTTTTTGTCCAACGGGTTGGAGATGCGCAGGAACGGGTCAACATTTGGAAAGATAAAATAAGGCGTTGCGAAGCCTCCAGCCAACTGCCGGATATTGTAGTCAATGGCAGAGGTGGCGGGCGTTTCCCCCTCAAAATTGTCACGGTGCGGCCGCAAGTAGCAAAGCAGTCGCCCGTAGGTGTCCAAAAACTCGTAGGCGTATGCTTGAAAAAAGGCGAAATCTTCCTTGGTCTTTCCGGACTGCCGCAGGTCGTCCTCGATTTCCGTTTTCAAGTTTTCCTTTCCCTTGGCTGCAAAATGGTAGTGGTTTGCAGCAATGCCGGTGCCATCTCCGAGTACCGACCTCAGATGGGCTTGAAGGCCAGGGCTCAGTTTTTTCAATATTTTTTCAAGCCCAGGCCCGGTGAAAAACTCGTCCCAGGCGGGGTTGTTGAGGCCGAGGAAGCCCCTTGCACCGGGGTAGTCGAAGCTGATTTCAGGGGTGTCAATGCCGAGGAACCGGATGCCCAAGTTGGCATCGGTGCTCACACTGACCGTGTCGCCGTCATGGGTGATTTGGGCGACACTGGCCCGTCCCTTGCTGCGGTTTGCGAAAAGTGGTTCGGCCATATTTAAAGCCGCTGGAACTCACGCTGAAAATGCCGTTTGCTGCCATTATGTTTGATATTTGAATGTGAATGAGAAATTCGACAACTTAATTTTTATGGTTGGTTTAAAAGCAAATGTAGTTGTGGATGAGCGTAAATGTATTTTTTAAATACCTTAGCACACGACATTTTCAACCATCATCAAAAAAAATATCAGTATGAAAATTTTGTACAAAATCACAATGCTAGCTGTTTCCCTGTTTGTTTCATTTGGGGCGTACGGGCAAAATGACACCCTATTTTTCATGGACTTCCAAGTTGACCCAAGTGCGGAGATGGCCATTTTTCCTGAATCTGGAGAAACAGACACCATTTGGGTAAACTATGACGAGGACGGGTTACTGCCGCATCGAGCTATCCCAGCAATTATTTTTTTGACTTGGACTGGGCCTCACCCGACACCATTGCTGTGGCTGATTCAAACTTTGTTTTTGTGAGCCGCTCTTGGCTGGAAGGTTTTGACACTTCCTCAAGCAATTGGCTCATAAGCCCGGCCATGCAAATCACGGATGACTTGGCCACCCTGCACTGGAAATCCTCCACTTATCAAGGGCCTCGTTACTTGGATGGCTATTCCGTCAAAATTTTGGTTGGTTCACAAGACGTTGGCGAATCTACCACAACATCTGAAACCGTATTCAAAGCAGCTGAGATGACAGCAATCCTTAGCGCTAGCGGGGCGACCGTAGACTTGGACAGTTTTGAGTTCTCCTCTGGGTATATCCATGCGGATGGTTACACACTAACTGATTATTTCATTGCGGCTGACACAGCGGCAGGCGATGACATTCATATTGGAAAACTGAACCCCACAGCATCAGTCTTGCGATTTTGCTGGCCAAACAATCTACGTTGCTTGGCACCACGACTCCTCTGATGATAACTTATTCATGATAGACGACCTGCTCTTGCTAGGTACGGAACCTGTTTCCGGAACGAAAAACCCAACACTCGCTGACCTCCGCTTCGTCACCTACCCAAACCCCGTGGACAACTTCCTGAACGTAATGTTTCGCCTCACGAATGTAGCCAATGTCCAGTTGGAAATCTTTGGACAGGAGGGCAAACTGGTGGCTGCCAAGCCTGCAAAGAAATCTGTAACGGGTGATTTCACCGAGCATTTTGACCTGCGAGACCTTTCAGTTGGGGCTTATTCGGTCATCTTGACGGTTGATAATCAGCGGTTTGTGAAAACCATCGTAAAGAAATAACATACGTGACTCGTGATTCCAGAATGGGAGCTGAATTATTTTCGGCTCCCATTTTACTTGTGAACTCTTTGGCAAGAAGACTGTTTTAAGGCTAAAATAAGCGGACTTATGCTGCCGATAGACTCAGAAGAAGAACTGGAGATTTTGGAAGAAATGCAGACCAACGAAGGGGCGAGCCTACTATCACTTACCTATAAAAGCCCGGTCATGCTGGTTTTCCTGCGACATTTTGGATGCGTTTTTTGCAAGGAAGCCCTCCATGACATCTCTGCAAGGCGCAAGGCTATCGAGCGAAACGGCATCAGAATCGTCTTCGTCCACATGGCCAACGACGAAACGGCCCTTGAGTATTTCCAAAACTTCAACTTGGAGGGCGTGACCTATGTTTGCGACCCAGCCCAGCAGTACTATCGGGCATTTGGCCTCCATCGTGGCTCGTTCACCCAACTCTACGGCCTTCAAACTTGGATTCGTGGCTACAAAGTCAAGCAGGAGCTTGGCTATGAAATAGAATTGGCCAAGCGCCTCGGCGACTCCACGCAGATGCCCGGCGTTTTTGTGATTCAAAATGGGCTTATTCGGGACAAGTTTGTCCACCGCCTTGCCTCCGAGCGGCCTGATTATGAGCAACTTGTGCAGTGCTGCGTCATTTGACCCATGTCTTTTATTTTTTTGTAAAAAAGCCGATGCTTCGTCTTTGCACAACCAACTTCCCTTACTTTGCAGCCGATTTCACCTATTCGCCAGTAGCTTTCCAGCTTGTCCGGTTCATTTTCCCAGAATCCGACTGCCAACTGCCAACTGCCTAACTGACAAACTTAAAAAATGCCCGGCAACTCCTTCGGACATACTTTTCGCATCACCACTTTCGGCGAATCGCACGGCACGGCCATCGGTGTCGTCATTGATGGCTGCCCAGCAGGGCTGGAGTTCGACCTTGACTTTGTGCAGCACGAACTTGACCGCCGACGCCCCGGCCAGTCGGCTATCGTGACACAGCGACAGGAGACTGACCGAGTGGAATTGCTGTCAGGTGTTTTTGAGGGCAAAACGACCGGGATGCCGCTGGCACTGCTCATCCGCAACGAGGACGCCAAGTCAAATGACTACTCCCACATCGCCGACAAGTACCGGCCCAGCCACGCCGATTTCACCTACCAAGCGAAGTACGGCCACCGTGATTACCGAGGCGGAGGCCGCTCCAGCGCCCGTGAGACGGCAGCGAGGGTAGCGGCAGGCGCTATTGCGAAGCTATTTTTGAAAAAAAACGGTATCAGCGTGACGGCCTGGGTCAGCAGGGTGGGGGACGTCACGCTCGACAAAACCCACGAGCAGCTTGACTTCTCGCAAATCGAAGCTACGCCAGTGCGATGCCCCGACCTCGCTGTTGCGGAGCAAATGGAGGCGCTCATCCGCCAGGTGCGGAAGGAAGGCGACACCATCGGCGGCATCGTGAGCTGCGTGGTGCAGGGCTGTCCGCCGGGTCTTGGTGAGCCGGTTTTCGACCGCCTCCATGCCGATTTGGGCAAGGCGATACTAAGCATCAACGCCTGCAAGGGCTTCGAAATCGGCTCTGGTTTCGCTGGTGTCACGATGCGAGGTTCGCAGCACAACGACCCTTTTTTTACCGATGAAAACGGTGTCGTGCGCACCCGAACCAACCACTCAGGTGGTGTGCAGGGCGGCATCTCCAACGGCATGGACATCACTTTTCGGGTGGCGTTCAAGCCAGTGGCGACCATCGTTCAGGCGCAGGAGTCGGTGAACGAAGCGGGCGAATCCGTGCAGGTGGAAGGCAAGGGCCGCCACGACCCCTGCGTCTTGCCAAGGGCTGTTCCCATCGTGGAGGCCATGGCGGCGCTGGTGCTGGCGGACCATTTTTTGAGAAATAAAATGGCGATTATAAGGATTGAGGGATTGAAGGATTGAAGGAGAGAAGGGAAAAACTGCCCCGAACTCATCTTCAATCCTTCAATCCTTCAATCCTCCAATCCTTTTATCATGAAAACCAGATTACTGCTGCTGCTCGCCTTGTGCCTGTCGGCAAATCTTTTTGCACAGCTAACCATCAAAGTCACGGCCATACCTGCCAGCACACCTGCCGGTGCGCCGATCCACATCGCCGGTAGCTTTCAAGGCTGGGACCCCGCCGACCCGAACTCCATCCTGACGGACCTCGGCAACGGACAGTTTCAAATCATCATCAATCCACCGATTGGGCTGGTGAAGTACAAGTTTACACGGGGTAGTTGGGCAACCGTGGAAGGGACTGCCAACGGTGGTTTCTTGCCTGACCGGGAGTACAATTATACGGGCGGGGTGGTAACGGAAAACGTCACGATTGCTGGCTGGGAAGACGTGGAAAACAGCACGGCTGCGGCCAACGTCCACTTGCTCGATGCCGATTTCTTCATACCGCAACTCAACCGCAGCCGCCGCATCCTGATTTACCTGCCACCAGACTATGAAACCACCCAAAAACGTTACCCTGTGCTGTATATGCACGACGGCCAAAACCTTTTCGATGTCGCCACCAGCTTCTCTGGCGAGTGGGAAGTGGACGAGTCGTTGAATCAACTACATGCCCAAGGTGACTATGGCTGTATCGTAATCGGCATTGACAACGGGGAGGCGCTGCGCATTGACGAGCTGGCACCGTGGGTGAACGCCGATTACAACGAGGGAGGCGAAGGCGACCAGTACATTGATTTTATCGTGGAAACCCTCAAGCCGTTTGTTGACCAAAACTACCGCACCCTGCCAAGCCGTGATTACACAGGCATCATGGGCAGTTCGCTCGGGGCGCTGGTTTCGCAGTACGGCATCATGGAACACCAGGATGTGTTCAGCAAGGCGGGCATTTTCTCCCCGGCTTTCTGGTTCAACGACCCCGAGATTTTCGACCACAGCGCCAATACGCCGAAGACGGCGGCGATGAAAATTTACCAATTGGCGGGCTACCCAGAAGGCAACGGTTCAGTGGTGGACGACGTGAACCACATGGAAACTGTTTTGTTGAACAACGGCTTTGGGAGCGGTGAACTTTACAAGTCACTGCACCAGGACGGCGAGCACAGTGAGTGGTTTTGGGCAAGGGAGTTTGAGGCGGCCTACCTGTGGCTTTTTGGCGACCTCAATATTTCCGCAGCCAACGAAGCCGCCAATTCTAAGTTGAGGCTTTACCCGAACCCGGCGGATACGGTGCTTTTTGTGGACAACCTGCCCAATTTGCCAAAATTGACGTACCAGATTTTCGCCACCGGCGGACGATTGATAAAAAAAGGCAAGCTGGAGGCTGGACAGTCACTCGATGTGAGCAAACTTGCAGCAGGCAGCTACGTGCTCCAGGTTCTTTCAAAGAAAAAACAAGTGGCGAGCAGCCAATTTTTGATAAAATAATGCAGAAAACAGGCGTACTTCTCGTTAACCTCGGCACACCGGATGCACCGACCAAAAGTGCCGTTTGGCGTTACCTCCGCCAGTTTTTGCTCGATGCGAGGGTGATTGACATCCCGTGGTTGTCCCGCAACCTGTTGGTCAGGGGCATAATCCTGCCCACCCGGACGGGCAACTCCACCAAACTTTACAAGCAACTTTGGACGCCGGAAGGCTCGCCACTGAAGGTGTACGGCGAGCGCCTTGCTGTCGGGGTTCAGGCACAGCTTGGCAGTGGCTACGTGGTCGAATTGGCCATGCGCTATCAAAACCCGTCCATCGAATCTGCGATTGAACGGCTGCTTCAGCGGCAGGTGCGGCAGCTCGTCATTTTTCCGCTGTTCCCGCATTACGCCAGCGCCAGCACTGGTTCGGTGCATGAGGAAGTGATGCGGGTGCTTGCGCAAAAACAGGCCATCCCTGACCTTCGATTTGTCAACTCCTACCACGACCTGGAGCCGATGATTGATGTTTTTGCGGAAAATGGTCGGCAATTCGGCGTCGAAAACTACGACCACGTGCTGTTTAGCTACCACGGCCTGCCACAGCGCCAACTCCGCAAGGCCGACACCAGCAACCACTGCCTCCAGTCCGCCGACTGCTGCCAGTCCATTTCGGAGAAAAACCAGTTTTGCTACTCCGCCCAGTGCCACGCAACCACGGAAGCTTTGGTGAAAAAATTGGGGCTGAAAACGGGCGAATACACGACCTGCTTCCAGTCCCGCCTCGGCAGAGACCCTTGGGTGAAGCCTTACACCAGCGATGTGCTGGCTGAACGGCGGCGGCAGGGCGACAAAAGTTTGCTCGTTTTCTGTCCCGCCTTCGTTGCTGACTGCCTGGAGACGACCATCGAGGTTTCGGTGGAGTACCGGGAGGAGTTTTTGAAGGAAGGAGGCGAGCGCCTCGACCTAGTGCCCAGTTTGAACGACCACCCACGGTGGGTTCAGGCGGTGTCCGATTTTATCAAAAATGAGAGCAGCGCATGGCAAAGACCCTCGTGATTTTCGACATTGACGGCACATTAGTATATAGCAACAAAATTGACAGCCAATGCTTTGCACAGACCTACCGAGCTATTTACGGATTGGAGTTCCCCACGATAGACTGGACGAAGTACCCGCACGTGACGGACACGACGATTTTCAAGACGGTTATTCGCCAACATTTTGACCGGGAGGCGGAAGCAACTGAATTGGTCGAGTTCCAGCACCAATTCGTGGCGTTGCTAGAGGAGCGGCGGCGGGTTCAGCCGGAAGCGTTTCTGGAAGTGCCCCATGCCCGCCGCACTGTCGAGCGACTTCTGGGAGACGAGCGGTTTGTGGTTGGCATTGGTACGGGTGGTTGGCTCAGGCCGGCACATGTGAAATTGAGGCATGTTGAAATCCCGATTGACTACATCGTCGTAGCTGGGGCAGATGGACACGAGCAGCGGGAAGGCATCATTGGACAAGTGGTGGATACCGTTGCTCGGTCGCATGAGGTGAGCCGCACGGTTTACGTCGGCGATGCCATCTGGGATGTGAACACGACCCGAAGGATGAACATGAACTTTGTGGGCATTCGCAAGAACGGGGATTTTGACCTGCTGAGAAATGAGGGCACTTCTGTTGTGTTGCAGGATTATCGTGATTACGACCTTTTTTTGAGGGCCGTTTTTGAGGCGGAGCCTCCAAAAAGGATTTGAAATAAAATTGCTTGTTGAAACTTTAGTGAGCAAAGCCGCTGTTTTACAGCCAACTGTTCTTGAACCCCGACAAATTTTTTTTAAAAATTTGTCTTCACACTTGGTTTTGCTTTAAGAGAACCTATCTTTGCCGCCGCTTTTAAAGAATAGCGCAACCAAATAAGATTCGGTAGCTCAGGTGGTAGAGCACTTGACTTTTAATCAAGTGGTCCTGGGTTCGAATCCCAGCCGAATCACTAAAGCCTCGACGTTTTGACGTTGGGGCTTTTTTTGTTGTCCAACCCAGATGCGGCGATTTTCAGCAGCTTTGTCAAGCTGGAACATTTAATTGAATTGGTACGGTATTTGAAAACCTGAGTCAGATTCCCCTCGTATGCCTTCCCCTCGCTATATTTTCAAGATTCTCCCCCCTATCAGTTTTGACTGAAATTTCCATTTTGTATTAATCGGCAAAAACTATTGAGCATGAACTTTCGCTACACCTGCCTGTGCATCTTTTTTACCACTCCCGTTTCAGAGAGCAGTGCTTCCCAGCTAGTTAGCAATTCATACCCAACGGTTTCCCATTCGAAATTTCAAGACCCCGTATTGAACTGAATCAGTGCGGATTTCAAAAAATGGCCTTGCGGCAAAACAGAAAACATATTCATCCCCCGGTATGATACCTTCTCATTAGACAATTAATTCAATAAGAACTATGAAATCCACCATCCTTTACCACGCCAAGCATGTCCTGATTGCTGCCCTGGTTTTGATTGCGGCAACATCTACCAAAGCTCAGATAGACTTCCGGGTTGGTTTGGGTACCGATGGCAAGACGTACACGGTCTATGCCAAACCTAAGTCAACCATAAGCCCTTCTACAAACACCTTGACCGGAACAGGTCAGGCGACGTTGGTGGTGCCAAATGGGTTTACCTTCAACACTTTTACGAGTTTAAAGGGACAATGGAGTGCAACCCCTACCGTAAAAGCACCCGTGGAAAACCCTAGTTTCGATTATATTTCAATAGGGTTGTTATCTGATGGTGGCTTCCCAAACAACATCCAGTACGTTGTTGGTCAAGAGACGGCGCTTTTCAAATTTGTCAGGACTTCCGCTTGTGTTGGGGAAGTTACCTTGATTGAATTGGATGACCCGTTTTATGCCCCCAACTCGGTTGGCTCAAACCCCGGTAATGATATTGGGGTAATTGATATTGGTAAGCCTGGTTTTCCCTTTTATACTTGGTCGGAAAACTATGGCTTTGCTCCTGGCTGTGTTGACACAGATTCGGACGGCCTTTACGATTTCATTGAGGACAAAAACGGCAACAGCCAAGTGGATGCCGGTGAGACCAATCCAAATAACCCAGATTCGGATGGTGATAACCTAGGGGATGGTGCTGAGGATGCCAACCAAAATGGCGTCGTGGATGTTGGTGAATCTGACCCAACCAACAAGTGTAGCCCAAATGCAAGCTTTCCGACCTGTGATTTTGACGGGGATGGCCTTGTGAATTCTGTTGATCCAGACGATGACAAGGATGGCGTGGCTGACACGGATGACGTACAAAACTACAATGCAGACAGCGATAGCGACAGTGACGGCATCAGTGATGATGACGAGACTGGTGGTGATGGCGTTTACAACCCAGCCCCGGACAGCGACCCACTTGATCCATGCGATCCGAACCCAGGTGCAATGGCTTGCACAAGCACGGATGCTGATGGAGATGGCTTTTTTGCCGATGGCACCGGTAACAATTTCGACCCAGATGACAACCTTCCCTGCGTGCCCAACCCGGCGGCTGGACCATGTGATTTCGATAGCGACAGCTTTCCAAATGGTAATGACCTGGATGACGACGGCGATGGTGTTTTGGATGTTTATGACGTAAATCCATTTAATCCAAACAGCGATAGTGACGCTGACGGATTGACCGATATTGTAGAAACTAGCGGTGACGGCAGTTATAACCAAGGTGCGGACACCAACCCGCTTGAGGCCGATACCGATAACGACGGCATCAGTGACGGCACTGAAGATACTGACAAAGATGGTTCGCATGACGTTGGTGTAGAAACCGACGCACTCAATTCGGATACGGATGGGGATGGACTTGAAGATGGCGAAGAAGATACCAACTTCAACGGCGTTATCAACGTGAACGAAAGCGACCCGCTCGATGACTGTGACCCTGTAGCGGTAGGCCCACTTTGCGATTATGACGGTGATGGCCTTACCAATGATGTTGACCCCGATGACGACAACGATGGTGTGCTTGACCCAGACGATGTAAATGACCACAACCCCAGCAGCGACAGTGACGGGGATGGCCTGACCGATTCAGCAGAAACTGCTGGTGGCTCAAACGCATTGAACGCCTGCGACCCTAACCCAAGCGTCACGGCCTGTGTGCCGGATGATACGGATGGCGACTTGTTCTTTGAAAACTATCCACCGAATCACCCCAAGTTTGACCCGAACGACGCAAATGCTTGCGTGCCCAGTGCGGCGGCGTTGACCTGTGACTTCGACAACGACGGCTTGAAGAATAATGTTGACCCCGACGATGACAACGACGGCGTTACTGATCTGTACGATGCGGAAGACTACAACCCAAACAACGACAGTGACGGTGATGGGTTGTCAAATACCGTAGAGGTAGGTGCAAATGGCGTTTACAATGCTGGCGTGGATACCGACCCATTGAACGACGACACCGACAACGACAGCCTAAAGGATGGCTGCGAGGATAAGAACCACAACGGCCAAAAAGAAGCCGACGAAACAAGTCCATTGCAGTCGGATACGGACGGTGATGGACTCAAAGACGGTGTCGAAGATGCCAACCACAATTGTGTGCTCGACAATGGTGAGAGCAACCCGCTTGAATATTGCAGTCCGAGCAACACATTGGCCAACTGTGATTTTGACCTTGATGGCATCACCAATATCAATGACCTTGACGACGACGGTGACGGCGTTGACGACTTAAGCGACGTGGGCCCATTCGACCCAAACAGCGATAGCGACGATGACGGCATTACGGACGATGTGGAGACGGGGAGCGATGGAGAATTCAATGTAGGCATTGACACCAATCCGCTCGACGATGACACGGACGATGACGGCATCAGGGACGGCACAGAGGACCTTGACCACGATGGCAATCAAGACCTCAACGAGACCGACCCAAACAACCCGAACACAGACGGAGATACTTTGGCGGACGGTGATGAGGATATCAACCACAATGGTATTGTGGATGCTGGTGAGAGCGACCCGCTCGACCCATGCTCGCCATTCTCCAATGGTGGCAACTGCGACAACGTTGACCTCGACAACGACGGATACTTCTCCGATGTGGCACAAGGTGATCCAACTTATGACTCCAACGACAACAACGCTTGCGTACCGTCAGTGGCATCACCAACCTGCGATTTTGATGGTGATGGCAGTCCAAACCAGAATGACCTCGACGACGACAACGACGGCGTCGCAGATGCTCAGGATACTGACGACTACAACCCAAACAACGACAGTGACAACGACGGCCTCACCAATGTAATCGAGACCGGTGGTGATGGCGTTTACAACAATGGCGTTGATACCCATCCGCTCAACCCGGACACCGATGCTGATGGTATAAAAGACGGAACAGAGGACAAAAACAAAAACGGAGACTATGACCCTGCAACGGAGACCAACCCGCTGGTAAAAGACACGGACGGTGACGGAATTGATGATGGCATTGAGGACAGCAACAAAAACGGCATCGTGAACCAGGGCGAATCTGACCCAAAGGACAAGTGCAGCCCGTACACACACCTTCCTCCCTGTGTAGGAGCCGACAACGATGCGGATGGCTACATTGGAGATTATCCGCCAACCCATCCGGATTTTGACCCTGACGATTTCAATTCATGTGTACCTGACTACACCAGCGCCCTATGTGATTTTGACCAGGACGGCGTTGTGAACGGCCAGGATTTCGACGACGACAACGACGGTGTGGCCGATCCGGACGATGAGGATGCCTACGACCCTAATTCCGACTCGGACGATGACGGCCTGACCGACAACGACGAAACCGGTGGTAACGGTGTGTACGACCCAAGTGAAGGTGATAGCGACCCGCTCGACCCATGCAGCCCGAACATCAACAACGTTGCATGCAGTGGTACTGACGACGACAACGACGGTTACTATGCCAATTTTACGCCGGACAACCCGCAATTCGACCCGGACGATGCCAATCCTTGTTTGCCAAATTGTGCAATTGGACTTTGCGATTTCGATGGCGACACCAATATAAATAGCACCGACAATGACGACGACAACGACGGTGTCAAAGACATCAACGACGTTGATGACTGTAACATAGACAGCGACAGCGACAGCGACGGCATCACCGATAACGTGGAAACTGGCGGCGATGGACTCTACAACGCTGGCATTGACACCAACCCACTCAGCATAGACTCCGACAACGACGACGTAGAAGATGGGATAGAAGATACCAACCACAACGGCGACCAAGACCCAGGTGAAACCAATCCGCTCGATGCCGACTCCGACGACGACGGCCTCACCGACGGTGCGGAGGATATCAACAAAAATGGTGTTTTGGACAATGGCGAAAGTGACCCGCTCGACCGCTGTGACCCGGTTGCCACTAGCCCCACTTGCGATTTCGACGGTGATGGCCAAGCAAACAACGTTGACCTGGACGACGACGGCGATGGAGTAAATGACGCTGACGACGAGGACGATTTCAACGTCAACAGCGACTCCGACGGCGACGGCCTTGGCGATGGTGCCGAACAAACCCTGGGCTCCAACCCCCTCAACGCCTGCGACCCAAGCAACTCGGCTCCAAACTGCAATGCGATAGATAACGACGGTGATGGTTACGCATCGAACTTGCCACCTAATGATGAATTTTACGACCCGGACGATAGTGATCCATGCGTACCGGATATGTGCGTAGGTGCTTGTGACTTTGACCAGGATGGCAACACAAACACCATTGATACCGATGACGACAACGATGGTGTGGCTGACGCAACGGACGTGGATGATTGCAATCCAAACAGCGACTCGGACAGCGACGGCATTGCCGACAACGTGGAAACACAAGGCGATGCGAGCTACAACGCTGGTGTTGACAGCAATCCGCTGGATCCCGATACCGATGACGACGGCCTGGCCGATGGCACAGAAGATGCCAACCACAACGGTACGCAGGATGGTGCAGAAACAAGCGCTATTCTTTCCGATACCGACGATGACGGCCTGAGCGACAGCAACGAGGTAACGGATGGCTCCGATCCGCTCGATCATTGCGACCCGAACAACACGCTCGCTGCCTGTGATTTTGATGGTGATGGCGCTGCCAACGATGTTGACCAGGACGATGACAACGATGGCGTGGCTGATGGTGACGATGCGGATGCATACGACCCGAACAGCGACTCCGACGATGACACTATCGCTGATTTTGACGAAACCAATGGCGACAGCGACCCGCTGAACGCCTGCGACCCAAATACAAGTGCGGTAGCTTGCCAGCCTGATGACTCGGATGGCGACTGGTACTACGAAAATTACCCAGCAAACGACCCAGTTTTTGACACGGATGACCAAGACCCATGTGTGCCAAGTGTAGGCGCCGATGCCTGTGATTTTGATGAAGATGGCACAGTCAACGGTACTGACACCGACGATGACGGGGACGGTGTGGCGGATGGAGACGATGTTTGGCCCTACAACCCGGACAGTGATTCTGATGGTGACGGTATTACCGACATTAAGGAAACCAAAGGAGACGGTGCCTACAATGCAGGCGATGATTCCAACCCGCTCAACCCCGACACGGACGGCGACGGCATCAATGATGGCGTGGAAGACAAAAACCAAGATGGTTATGTGAACGTGAACGAAACCAGCCCGGTTGACATGGACACGGACAACGACGGTTACGAAGATGGCGAGGAAGATGCCAACAAGAACGGTACATTAGAAGCAGGTGAAAGCGATCCGCTCAACGTCTGCGACCCGAACGCCACGTTTGCATCCTGCGACTTCGACGGTGATGGTCAAATCAACGACATTGACCCCGACGATGACAACGACTGCCTCGACGACGATGTTGATGCCGACCAATTTGACCCTGCCAGCGACACAGACCAGGACGGTCTTTCAGACCTGGCCGAATGTCAAGGTGGCTCAGACGCACTCAATCCTTGCGACCCATCACCTGTTGGCCCGCTTTGCAACGGCCAAGTAGATGTGGACGGTGACGGATACTTTGCCGATGTCACGAATGGCAACCCAACCTTTGACCCAGATGACGCAAACCCATGTGTGCCGAGCGTTACGGTGGGTGTCTGCGACTTCGACAACGATGGCCAGGTTAACAGCATTGATGCTGACGATGACGCTGACTGCGTAAATGACGCCGATGACGTTGACGACTACAACACACAAAGCGACAGCGACAACGACGGCTATGCCGACTTGGCGGAATGCCAGCAAGGCAGCGACCCGCTTGACCATTGCGACCCAACGCCCTCTGCTCCTGATTGCATTGATGCCGACGTGGACGGCGATGGTTACAGCCCAGATTTGGGTGCAAACGACCCGCTTTTTGACCCGAACGACAACGATGCCTGTGTGCCGAACCATACGGTTGGTGTGTGCGACTTTGACCAGGACGGTCAGGTCAACAGTCAGGATGCCGACGATGATGCTGACTGCGTAAATGACACGGAAGACGTGGCCAACTATGACCCACAGAGCGATACCGACGGCGACGGCGATGCCGACCTTGTGGAATGCCAAAGCGGCACCGACCCATTGAACGCATGTGACCCGCACAACGGCACGCCTGACTGCGATTGCGATGGAGACGCCATTGCCAACGGCACGGATACCGACGACGACAACGACGGCGTGGCCGACACGGCAGATGCGGATGATTGTAACCCGGACAACGACACCGACAACGACGGCATCACAAATATTGACGAAACGACGGCTGGCAGCGATCCGCTCGATGCCTGCGACCCGAACCCGAGCTCACAGGCCTGCTTGAACCCGGACGACGACGGAGACGGCTTCTCAGGTGGGGACGACCCGGATGACAACGACCCCTGCGTACCGGACAACACGGTTGGCGTCTGCGACTTTGACCAGGACGGCCTCGTGAACAACGTGGACCCTGACGACGACAACGACTGCGTCAACGACGACCAGGACATCAACGATTATGATTCGAGCACCGATAGCGACAGTGACGGAATTGCTGACTTAACGGAATGTCAGGACGGCACCGACCCACTCGACCATTGCGACCCAACGCCTTCTGGACCCGATTGCATAGTTGCCGACTTGGACGGCGATGGTTACAGCCCAGATTATGGGGCAAACGACCCGCTTTTTGATCCAAACGACAATGATGCTTGCGTGCCGGACCATACGGTTGGTGTGTGCGACTTCGACCAGGACGGTCAGGTCAACAGCCAGGATGCCGACGATGATGCTGACTGCGTCAACGACACGGAAGACGTGGCCGACTACGACCCACAGAGCGATACCGACGGCGACGGCGATGCCGACCTTGCGGAATGCCAAAGCGGCACCGACCCATTGAACGCATGTGACCCGCACGACGACACGGCTGACTGCGATTGCGATAGTGACGGCGTTGCCAACGGAACGGACACCGACGACGACAACGACGGTGTGGCCGACACGGCAGATGCGGCTGATTGCAACCCGGACAACGACACCGACAACGACGGCATCACAAATATTGACGAAACGACGGCTGGCAGCGATCCGCTCGATGCCTGTGACCCGAACCCGAATGGTGCTTCTTGCTTGCACCCGGACGACGATGGTGACGGTTTCTCAGGTGCGGATGACCCGGATGACAACAATCCGTGCGTACCGAGCAATGCGGTTGGCGTTTGCGATTTTGACCAGGACGGCCTCGTGAACAGCGTAGACCCTGACGACGACAACGACTGCGTCAATGACGACCAGGACACCAACGATTATGATACGAGCAGCGACAGCGACAGCGATGGAATTGCTGACCTGACGGAATGCCAGGACGGCAGCAACCCACTTGACAAGTGCGACCCGAACAGTACCTTCGGAACCTGTGACTGCGATGGAGACGGAATTGTCAATTCCACCGACACGGATGATGACAATGACGGTGTGGCTGACGTCACCGACTTGGACGACTGCAACCCAAGCAACGACTCAGACAATGACGGGCTATCAAATATTGACGAAACCACCGCCGGCTCCGACCCGCTCAACTCATGTGACCCTGACCCGAACAGCCTTGCCTGCACTGGCACTGATGCGGACGGTGACGGCTATATCGCAAATGCTCCGCAAGACAACCCGCTCTTTGATGTGGACGACAACGACCCGTGTTTGCCAAACCACGAAGTTGGCGTATGCGACTTTGACGAAGACGGCATGATTAACAGCGTGGATGCCGACGATGACAACGACGGTGTGGGTGACGACCACGATGTTGCCGACTTCGACCCGAACAGCGACAGCGACGGTGACGGAATTACCGACAACGTGGAAACTGGTGGGGACGGAGAATACAACGCTGACATTGATTCCGATCCGCTAGACACTGACACGGACGATGATGGCTTGGCCGATGGCCTTGAAGATGCAAACCAAAACGGCCTGGTTGATGAAGGCGAAACCGACCCTGTCAGCAACGATACGGACGAGGATAGTTTGACCGACAACCAAGAGGATGCAAACCTCAACGGCCAGGTTGACCTAGGTGAGGCTGACCCGACCAACCCTGACGATGACAACGACGGCATTCTGACCATTGACGAAGACACGAACGGCAACGGCGACGTGCTGGACGACGATACGGACTTGGATGGTACACCAGACTTCATGGATCCAGACCCATTTTCTTTCGTCCGCTTGAAGGCGTTCTTGCAAGGTTCGTTCGTTTCTTCAACTGGCTTGATGAACGACAAACTGCGCACCACGCTGGATGATGATGGCAACAGGTACATCCCGCTGACAGAGCCTTACACGGACTTGACGATGCCCAACGGCACCAAACCGTTCATCCACCTTGGCAGTGGTGGCGAGCAAATCCAAGCGAGCGTCCTCGACGTGACTGGCTCGGATGCAATCGTTGACTGGGTGTTCTTGGAATTGCGGAGCAAATCAACTCCATCAAGCAGGTTGTTGACCCGTGCCGCCTTGATTCAAAGGGATGGCGACATAGTTGACCTCGATGGAGTAAGCCCGGTTGTGTTCAAAGCGAAAACAGACGACTACTACATTGCAGTGCGCCACCGCAACCACCTTGGCGTAATGTCGGGACAAACAATTACCATGACAAGGGACAAGGACACTGCTCCGTTCATTGACTTCACTAGCCCGAACACAGCGACTTATGGTACTCATGCCCAGAAGACGATGGGCAACTACAAGGCGCTTTGGGCTGGCAATGCCAACATGGACAGAAGGATCGTGTACCAAGGCAGTGGGGCTGACAGGGACTTCATCTTCTTCGATGTTTTCCTTGACCCGGACAACACGAGCAGTAGCTTCAACTTCATCGGTCATGGCTACAAGACAAGTGACACTGACCTCGACGGAAGGTATATTTACCAGGGTTCTGGCAACGACGTTGACAATATGATATTCTTCAACGTGCTGCTCCACCCAGGCAATACCTCCAATGTTATCAATTACATCATCTACGAGCAGCTTCCATAAGCTGGTTGGTAGGCACGATAAGTTCACGTTAATTGCAAGGAAATATCGGGGTTATTATGGTAATGCTGAGTTTCCTTGCATTTAATGGTGAAAAATGGTTTAAGACGAAAGTGGACGGTTTGCTGAAAACCCAGGGATAAAGCAATTTATTTTTGGCATTACGGTTGATTCCATTGGTGTTTACCGTAGGCAAATCGTCTGCTTTTCTTAAGAAACACAAGAGTAGGGATAAGTGATAAATGCTAAATATACCCACTGAAAATCAATTTTTTATTGTTGATAATTAATAAATATTAGCAATTAAAAATTAGGTTTCTTTTCTTTAAAAGCCATAAACCGGCACGGTTTTCGACTAATATAAATGTTCAAAAGAAGTTTGCACAAGTGAAAATAAAGCACTAATTTTGAACACTTATTTAGAAGATTCCCTCCGCCAAAAAGGCAACAAAATATCCCCCACAGACTGGCTTTTCTCCTCCCGCAAGCATAATTAGGTTGATAAAACCATTTTTTAAAAAGAACATAAAAACTAGAACAATGAACAAAGTAAACACTCTGTGTGCAGCAGTCCTGCTGTTCCTTTCTTCCACTTCCATCGCACAAGTTCAGTTCAAGCTTGCCTTTGACCAAGAAACTGAGCGCTACACGGTTTCCATCATCCCGGTAGCAACCTACACAAATCCTCAGAACATCACGGGTACAGGCCAAGTCACCATCAAGGTGCCAACCAACAACTTCGACCCGGTTGACATCGAAGACCACCTGACAGGCATGCACTGGGAAGCGAATGCCCGCAACAATTCGCCATCCGAGTCGCCTGATTTCGACTACATCTCCTTTGGCCTGCTTATCCAGGGAATAGCATTCCCGGATTACGTAGCCGGAGTCGAAATGCCACTTTTCAGTTTCCAGAATGCTTATGGCTGCAATGGCGCTATTACCTTGGTGGACAATTTCGCCGACGAGTTCATGCCACCCAACAGCCAGAACGCCAACATCGGCAACGCCCTGACGATACTCGGTGCAGGTGGCGAGGCTTACGGCGGCATCTATGGCAGCCCGGTCTGCAACTGCGACCCGAACGCTGTGCTGTCTGCAAAAGAAGAAGTTGGGCTTACGAGCTACAGCATCTTCCCGAACCCTGCCAGTGATTTTGTCAACGTAAAAGTTGACTGGGCAGGTGAGGCAGGCGACGCCACCATCCAAATCGTGGATGCCACTGGCAAGCAGGTAATGGCTTCGCAAATGAACTTGGCCACTGGCAAAAACACCCAGAAACTGCAGGTATCCGACTTGGTGCCGGGAAGTTACTTGGTGTACCTCGCCGGTAGCGACTGGAAGATTGGCCTTGACCGTTTCTCCAAGCACTAATTTCAGGATTGTTTGCCGGGCATTCGCAGGCAGGTGTAGGTGGGGTATTGCCCCGACTGCAAATGACTGCGAATGCCCGGCAACCAATCTTAAGAAATACCAATTTTATTTGCCAGAAAAAAGCTCAACTACCCAACCAAAGAAAAGACCCATTTAACCAAAGAAAATGAGAGGGAGAACAGAGAAGACTTTTGGTTTCGACTAAGATAATCTCTGTCATTGAGCGGCAATCATGAGGGTTGCCGCTTTTTTGTGTTTTTAACGCATGACCAAAAAAAAAATAAAACCGCTTGGCCGTATGTGCTTTACATTGTTGCACAATCGCCCTATCTTTGCACTGCTATTCGCAAAAAATGAGAAAACAATCGAATAGACCAATCGACTAACTTCCATACTATTTCCCTTAGGCTTGTTCACTATGTGACTTATTTTTGTATTTAGAAAAGCTTTGAACAGCCAATATTCTAAGCTACATCCCCTGGTATTTTTTAGAGAAAACTTACACAACAACCACTATGGACTTAGGGTATCTCATTAACATACTATTAAAGAGAAAATGGCTTCTTCTTTCCGTCATTTTACTCGCTTCCACAGCCACTTGGTTCTTCATCGGAAAACTTCCTTCTGCTTACAAGTCCAAGGCCGTGATTTCCACTGGCATCATTGACTACAAGGGCGTCAGCCTGCAGTTGGAGAACCCGTTCATCCAGCAGTTCCAAATCGAGAGCAGCTTCAACAGCCTCATTGAGAAGATGAAGAGCCGTACCAGCATCAAGCTGCTGACGGACACTTTGCTGTTGCATGACCTGCAAGCCAACAAGACCAACGAGCGGGCCTTCCGAGAGCCTGATGCCGAGGAAGTTAGCTTGACGGAAGCTGAGTTGAACAATGTTGTAATGAAGTTGAAAGCCAGCTTCACAGATACGATATTGAACACTAAACCGCAAACGGAACTCAGCAACAACCGCCTGGCTGAAGCATACGGTTACGACTTCGAAGCGCTGTGGAAAAAGCTCGAAATCAAGCGGATAGGGGAGACCGACTACCTTAGCGTGGAGTTTGAGTCCGAAAGCCCGGAGCTTTCCTTTTTTGTGGTTTCCACGTTCATCAAAAAGTTTTTTGCGATGCATGAGGGCGACCTTTCCTACAAAGAAAATAAGGCGCTAAAATTTGCTGAGGAGCAATTCAAGGTTCGCAAGTCAGAGCTTGACACGATTACCATAAAAATTGACAACTATAAAAACGCCAATGGTTTGGTGGACGTGACTAGCCAGCGGGAAGGGGTGGTATCTCATATTCAAGACCTTGAAATAAAGCTGGAGGAGGCCAGGCTGCAAATTCCTGCTTTGGAGCTGAACATTGCTTCGCTCGAAAAACAGGTTATGCGCTATCGCAAGGAATTGGGTCCCGACTATTCCAACAATATTTTGTACAGAAGTGACATCAATGAACTTGACAATGAAATCAAGAAACTCCAGGATAAACGGGTAGAGGAGTTCGCAGATGGCCGCAATACCGCTGCATTGGACAAACGAATTGAGGGGCTTCGAAAAAAACAATCGGACTTGATTCAAAAAGACATTCCGGTGGACAAAGATCTCAAAGCCAAACTTGGTGACCAAGCCATTCAATTGCTAAAAGATAAAATCCAAAAAGAGCTTGACCTTGAACTTGCCAAACAGTCTTTCACTTCCTATCAAAGAGAAATAAATAGGCTAAACGGTAAAGCAACCTCGCTAACCATCAATGACAACAAGCTAGCATCGCTCGAAGCGGAAAAGGAACGCATTGACAAAGAATATACCTCCGCACGTGACAAATACGAAGCCGCCAAAAACTACAAGGAAGGTTCCGAAAACCCACTGAGCGTTATTGAAAATGCGGAATACCCGTTTGAGCCAGAATCCAAGCACCGGGCGGTTTTCTCAGCATTTGCAGGTGTTGCAGGTGGCTCTATTGCCAGTATCATCCTATTTTTGCTGGCGTTCATTGACTCCAGCCTCCAGTCACCGTCACAATTCCAACGGATTACAAAACTGCCATTGGTGGGCCACGTGAACAAAGTGAAAGTCAGGAACATGAACCTGCACAACCTCTTCCTGTCCATGCACAACAAGCCGGAACTGGAAGTTTTCAAAGAAAATATCCGAAAAATAAGGACCGCAATAGAAGGTTCAGGGGCCAAATGTATCTTATTTACCAGCCCAAAGCCGCAAGAAGGAAAGTCATTTCTCGTTGTCTTGCTGGCATACGCGCTCAGCTTGAACGACAAGAAGATATTGATAATTGACACCAATTTCAAGAACAACACGCTGTCTGGATACAAGACCAAGTCGTTCTTCGAGATAAGCACGGATGGGCCGCAGCAGAAAACAGGCTTGGGCATTGAAAACGGCTATGGCCAGCTTTCATCGCCAGAAACGGCTGCTGCAAACGATGCCACCCTGAAAAGCATTGACATCGTTGCCAACAAGGAGGCAGCCAAAGCCCAGCCGAGGTGCTTGCTGGAAAGAACTTCAAAAAGGTGATTGAACAGTACAGCAAAAAGTACGACTTCATCTTCATGGAGGCAGCCGCCATGAACAAGTTTTCCGATGCAAGGGAGCTGATGCCTTTTGCTGACAAGGTTATCACGGTGATGTCCGCTGATTCGCCCATTGGCAACGAAGACAAGGACACGCTTGAGTTCTTGCGCGGCTTGAATGGCAAACTGCTCGGCGGTATCCTCAACATGGTTGATTTGAAGAATATCTAGAGACGATAGACATTAGACGATAGACTTTAGAAGAGGCATCGGTCATCACAAAGTGCTGGTTTTCAACATCTAAATGTCTATTGTCTAAAGTCTATTGTCTAAGGTCTATTGTCTTTCATAGCCCATTCAATGGAGAATTCATACTGGCTAAAATCAGGTTTTTACACCCTGTCGGAAAAAGCAACCTCCATGCTTTTCGGTTTCGGCGGTGCTGTACTGCTGTACAGGGCGATACCTGAACAGGGAGTTTTCGGCGTTTGGGTGCTGTTTTTGTCCATTGTTTCAGTCATAGAAGTAGGGCGGATTGGGTTGCTTCAAAACGCATTGGTCAAGCACCTTTCCGTGGGGGAAGGTGACGAGGCCGGAAGAATTACCACTGCCTCCTTCGTGCTGAATGGGATGCTAACTTTGCTGATTGTGCTCATCTGCATGGCATTGTCGCCATTGGCAGCGAAGATTTTTGAAGCACAGGAGCTTTCCATCTTGTTCAAGATATACTGCTTGACCACCGTTGCGCTGATACCGTTTTACCAATGCAATTATATCCAACAGGCAAATCTTGACTTCAAGGGGATTTTTTGGAGCAACTTCTCAAAAGGCGGGGTACTTTTTGGGTTTATCCTTTATCTGTTCATTGGAAAAAACAGGTCCACCTTATTGACCTAGCACTCGTGCAAGTGGTGGCAGCCTTGGTTTCTGCTGGGGTTGCTTGGCTTTTTGCCAGAAAATACGCACGGTTCAGCCGGAAGATAGATTGGGAGTGGGTGAAGAAGCTTTTTGCCTACGGCAAGTTTGTTTTCGGTACCAACATCAGCACCCAGCTTTACAAAACGGTTGACAAGCTGCTACTGGGCATGATGCCTGGCGGGGGCATGGCAGCGGTGGCCATCTACGACGCAGCCATCCGCATCACCAACCTGACGGATGTGCCAACTGCCAGCATGGCTTCCATGGTGTTTCCGCAAAGTTCCCGCAGGGTGCAGGAGGGCAACGGGGCGGTTAAGCAATTGTACGAAAAAGCCGTTGGCGCCATACTGGCCTTCATGGTTCCGTGCATCATCCTTGTCCTGCTACTGGCCGACTGGTTGATTTTCCTGACCGCAGGGAAAGCCTACGCCGAAGCGGCAAACCTGCTCAGGATTACCATTCTATTTGGCTTGTTTCTTCCTTATGCCGTTCAGTTCGGTACCGTGTTGGATTCCATTGGAAAACCGAAGGTCAACTTCATTTACACCCTGTTCAGCTTGCTGCTCACAGCCCTGCTCAATTGGCTGCTGATACCCCAAATGGGCGTGAAAGGAGCGGCGATAGGCACTTTGGCAGCTTACGCTGTCACCTTTTTATTCATGCAGGCTTATTTGCATAAAACTTTGAAAATCAATCCTTTAAAACCGTTTTTCCACATGGTTGACTTTTATGGAAAAATCTTAAATTTTACGAAGCAACAAATGCAAGGGCCTAAGGAACCAGTAGCTTCAATTGAACTTCTAGAGCAAGAGGTGGAGAATATCGGATGAAGACTAACAGACTCAATTAAGACCCAGTTGAAATAAATTTGCCCCCTCGATTCAAAAGGACAACGATTGTTTGTCCAATAAAATTGATTGAAAGCCAAAGACAAATTATGATGACTCAAGCAATGTACGAAGAGGGTTTGGCCTATGCCGAATCAAATTTTAAGGATGAACATGCTGCTCATTTGCATGTAGACAAAAAGCTCATTCGTGAAAAATTCAACATGGACGGCAAAAAGGTGCTCGACTTTGGGTGCGGTATGGGAGGCATGAGCTTGTGGTATGCCACGAATTTCAAGTGCCAGGTGCTGGGCATAGATATTGACCGCCACCACGTCAAGATAGCCAATGACCTGAAGGACCGTCACAAGGTACACAACGTCAACTTTGAGGTGCGGAACGTACTCGACCAACCGCTCGATGAAAAGTACGACTTTATCGTGCTGAATGACGTGGCGGAACATATCCATTTGCCCATTTTGAAGAGGATATTTCAGGCGCTGAGCAAAAACCTGGCGAACAACGGCGGCATTTACGTCTCCTACCCGCCTTGGCGCAGTCCTTATGCCTCGCACGTGCAGCACGTAGTGGGCATTCCGTGGTGCCAGTTTTTACCGGAAGGCGTGTTGCTGAAAATGATTGAAAAGAACAACCGGCAGATAGTTGGTGAGGAAGAGAGCGATTTGCTGCAAGCGTACAAAGGACTTAACCACCTGACAAACAGCAAGTTGATGAATGCCCTGGAAGGCTCAGGCTTGAAGCCCGTTTACCGAAAAAGCCATAGCTTCGTCAACAAATTCGAGCCCTTCAAAAATGCAAACCTGCGGTTTTTTCCGCTCGATTTTTTGGTGACAAAGGAGTTTGTGCTGTTGGAAAAGGCGGCTTAACAGCCTTTTCAAATTGCTCAATTGTTCAATCTTAAAATAGTTCGCCCCCCTACAAATGGCGATGGAATATGCACTCTGACCTCGACATCATCTATTTCACCCTTTTCCCATGGGACAATGCGTACTCATCGGTTTCGCTTTCTTTTACGAGGGAATTTGCAAAGCACAATCGTGTTTTCTACATCAATCACCCCTACACGGTCAAGGATTTTGTCAAAGGATGGAACCAGCCGATGGTGAAGGCCAGGCGGCATGACATGCTCCTGAACAGGATGCGCTACGAAACCATCCCAGAGCTGCCAGAGGTCATTGCCGTGCAACCGCCGCTCACCGTGCCAATCAACTGGATGAACCCGGGAAAGAGCTACGACAAATGGTTCGAGTACAACAACCGAATCATTGTCAACACGATACGCCAGGTAATCAAAGATTATAACATCCAGAATTTTGTGTACCTGAATTGCTTCAACCCCTACTACGCCGGGGCGTTGCCGAAGGAACTTGGTGCCAAGCTGAGCATGTACCAGTGCATTGACGACATGACCGAGGAAGAATACACCGCAAGGCATGGCGCTAGGGTAGAGGAGGAGGCCATTCGCAATTCGGACATTGCATTCGTGACCTCGAAACACCTACAGCGCCTGAAAAGGCACTTGAACCCCAACACCTACGTGCTTCACAATGCGGTGGATATCACGATGTTTGAAAAGGCGCTGGGAAACCCGTTGCCCAGGCCCAAGGAACTGGAAGGGGTACAAGGGAAAACCATTGGGTTTACCGGGAATATCAACGAATACAGGTTGGACTATCCGCTTTTCAGGCAAATTGCGGAGCAGCACCCTGACAAAACGCTGGTGTTGGTGGGGCCTATAAACTCGGATTGCTACAAAACGCATGGACTTGACAAAATGCCAAACGTCATCTTAACCGGCGGCAAACACATAAGTGAGTTGCCAGCTTTCTTGCAGCATTTTGACGTGACGATTATCCCATTCTTGAAAAACAAGCTCACGGCAAGCATCTACCCCCTGAAAATCAACGAGTACCTAGCGGCTGGAAAACCAGTGATAGCCACTAATTTTTCTGAAGATATTCGTAGTTTTGCTGACGTTGTTTACATTGTGGAGAAGGATGAAGACTTTGTGCAGGCTATTGACAGGGCTATTGCTGAGAACTCTTCGGAGTTAATTGAACAAAGAGTTTTGACCGCAAAGCAAAACACCTGGACCGAGCGGGTAAAGCAATTTTGGGAGATTGTTGACCAGCATCTTGTCGGAGCGGAAAAAGTGTATTAACCTAGCATATTAATACGCTACAAATTACCGCAACGATTTGATTGTCAATAAATTAATTGATTCTCCGGCGTTCAGGTATTGGCATTTTATTAATTCCATTGAATAAAGAACAACATTATGACTCAGACACTCAATGCATTTACGGAAAAATTCTTCGTGCCTGACACGAAGGATTTCCTAAGTGAAAAATACCAAGACCTGCAGGCCGTTGCAGCGGATTTCAAGGCCAAGTACGCAAGCGGTGACCCATTCCCCAACATTCATTTCGAAGATTTTTTCAATCCCGATGTGCTTGATGCCATACTGGAAGAGTTTCCAAACCTCGAAGGCAAGGACGACATCAAATTCCAAACTCCGAACGAAATCAAGCTGGCCTCCCGTGGCGAACGCCGATTTGGGCCTGTGTCAAAGGCATTTGCCCATTTTCTCAATTCAGAGCCGTTCCTGCTGTTCTTGCAGGAACTGACGAGCATCGAAGAGACCTGACGCCTGACCCCTACTTTGAAGGTGGCGGGTTCCACCAAACCAAGCCCGGCGGCTTCCTGAAGATACATGCCGACTTCAACAAGCACCGCCAAACCGGACTGGATCGCCGACTGAACGTGCTGGTTTACCTCAACAAAGATTGGGAAGACGAATACGGCGGCCACTTTGAGCTGTGGAACAGGGACATGACCCGTTGCGTGAGCAAGATCCCGCCAAGGTTCAACACCATGGCAATGTTCACAACAACCGACTTTTCTTACCACGGCCTGCCCAACCCGCTGACGTGCCCACCAGACCGTAGCAGAAAGTCTTTGGCGCTTTACTACTACACCAACGGGCGGCCATCAAGCGAGATAAACCAAGGGCTGGAAGACCATACCACACTTTTCAGGGACAGGAAAGGATTAACCGTGGATGCAGGCATGAGGAAATTTAATGCACTACAATCCACCAAAGATTTTGTTAAGGATTTGATACCACCTATCTTTGTGAAGTTGGGCAAAAAAATCTTAAAATAAGAACTTAACGATTCATGGAGAACAACGCTAAACAAGTTAATCAGGAACCAGATATAGTTCTTTCCGGGAAAGAAAAAATGCTGGAATTTGTGGCAACGACCATGTGCTTCCTGCTCTTAATGGCTTGCTTGCTGAAAGTGCTGTTTTTCTGAATTTCAAAAAATATTTGAATGGGTTAGGAATCGGGAGCTTGGCTAAGCCCGCAAGGGTGGAACCAGTTCCCATTCTTTTTTCCCATCTTCCTTTCGGCTCTTTCCAGCCAGGCTACTTTTCCCCCACTTTAGGCTATTGGACATCCCCTCCGACTATTGCAAAGCGCTAATTATCAATGATTTTGTGCTAATCTTGAAACAGTATCGTCCCCTCGGACTATTGAGAAAATGAATTACACCATATCTATATTTTCTGGAATCAAAGACTGGATGGTACGGCAGGTGATGTACCAGAAGTTGAACAACCCGTTTGGTTATGCGCTGTTGGCGCTCTTTGCGGTAGGGTTGGCTTTTGTTTTGTCCATGTTGCCGCTCAAACTCGCCGTACTGTTCGTGGCAGCTATTTTGGCCATTCCGGTGGTGGTAGGTGTGTTCGTTGACCTGAATTTTGGGATTATCGTCATGCTCTTTGCTGCCTTTTTTTTGGGCCTGGTAGCCAAGTTTACGGACGCCCCAATTGGCACCGCCCTTGATGGCATGTTGGTGCTAATGCTCGTTGGAATGCTGGCTCGCCTCATCAAGGAAAGGGATTTTAGCTTCGCAAAAAACCCTATCAGCATCTTCATTTTTGCTTGGATTTACTACAACCTGCTGGAGGTGCTCAACCCATGGGCAGGGTCTAGGCTCGCTTGGGTGTACACGGTGCGGACGGTCGCCTTGCTTTTAGCGCTCTATTTCATCGCCTGTTATGCTTTCAGCACCTACCGTCGCATTGTCAACACGCTGAAAGTGATACTTTTCCTTGGGTTTGTTTCCGCTTTGTATTCCCTGAAACAAGAATGGATAGGGTTCAGTCAAGCTGAAATCACCTGGCTCAATGCAGACGAAGAGCGTTTTATGCTGATATTTCAGTGGGATAGGATGCGGGTCTTCTCTTTCTTTTCCGACCCCACCACTTTTGGAATTTTGATGGGATACATGAGCATGTTGTGCCTTGTTTTGGCCGCAGGCCCATTCAAAATCTGGCGACGGATTGCACTTTTGGTAGCGGCTGTTTCCATGTTGCTGGGCATGGCCTATGCAGGTTCTCGGACTCCATTTGTGATGCTGCCAATGGGGGTCATCCTGTACATGGTGCTTACTTTCAAACGGCAGACCATTTTAGCCGCACTTATTTTCTTCATGATTGGCGCTGGCTTCATCATGAAATCAACCAACAGCGCCGTCATCTGGCGGATACAGTCGGCCTTCCGGGGGGAGAGCAATGACACCATCGAGGTCAGGATGAAAAATCAGGCGAAGATTCAGCCGTACATCCTGTCGCACCCGGTGGGGGCCGGCCTCGGAAGCACTGGGTACTGGGGCAAGCGCTTCACGCCGGACAGTTGGCTGGCCGGTTTTGCGCACGATAGCCTCTACGTCCGACTGGCCGTTGAAACGGGCTGGGTGGGGCTTTTGATTTACATGGGACTTCTCTTCACTGCCATGCGCACCAGTATCCGATATTATTTTAGGGTGAAAGACCCAACCATCAAGACGCTGTACCTCGGCCTGACCATCACGGTGTTCCTGCTCGCACTGGCAAGCTACCCGCAGGAGGCCATCACCTTGTTGCCCACCTCCGTCGTGTTCTACCTCATGTTGGCCATGATTGCCCGCTTGAAGGATTTCGATCCAAATTTTGCGAAGCAAGAGGAAAGAATGGAGAATTGAAAATTGAAAATGGAGAATTCGGAGGCCCGCATTTTCAATTTTCAATTTTCAATTCAATTCACTTCATTCCATCAAACAGCCAGTCGGCAATAAGCTGTCGGTTGGAGGCGAGGAACAGCCGTTTTTGGTCGGTAGCATGTTTAATGTTTCCCAGTTCGATATATGCCGCCGGCACCTTGGTTTCTCGCAGCATGTGAAGGTCACGGGCGGTCACGGTGCCTTTGTAGCCCCTTTTTTTGTTGACTTTTTTGTAGTTTTTTTCCATGCTGTCGTGCATGGTTGTTGCCAAACTTTTACCCTGCTTATCGTCTGGGTGGTAATAAAAAAACAAGTCGGTTTGTTGCCCTTTGCCCCGGGAGTCCACGTGGATAACGATTAGCTTTTGGTCCACATCTTTCACGCCTTGCTTCTTGTGTTTTTCGTAAAGTTGGTTGATCACGTCCGATCGCTGAAAAAGGCGGGTTCGTTGTCCCCGGAAGATGGCTTCATTTCCCCACACCACTTCATCTTTGTCACAAACCAAGTACTCGTCGTCCCGTATGCCGTCGTTGCGGTCCCGGGTAATCATGTATGCCGTGGCACCGTGTTCGGTAAGTTTTCGCACGACCCGCAGCGCCACATCGTAAGCGTACTCATCTTCGCAGACCATGTGCTTTCCCACCTTGGCCATCGCACCTGGGTCGGGGCCGCCATGGCCGCTTTCGATAAAAAAAACCTTGCCAGCCAATGCGTTGTCCTTCAGCGGAACATGCTCGTATTTTTTTCCAAAAATGGGATAGCGGCGGTTGCCAGATGGTTCGATGGCGAGGTTGACCTCCCCGTTGGAGGCGGTGTCGTTGAGCGTCCCTTTTTTTACATCCACGGCAGGGCAGTTGAGCAAGTGATAGGGCACCCAGAGCTGCTTGTCTTTCTTGAACGACTCTTTTCGGTAGCCGTCTTTCAACATGGAATCATTGAACGTTTCGATGGTTTTGGCCGTCTGCCAGTCCTTGATTCCAACAGAGGTGCGGATGGTTTTGCCATCAAAAGCATAAATGAAAATGGGCAACCAATAAGCCGTCCCCACCTTTAGGATTGCACCGTTCTTGAGGTCGTTAATGGCGTAAAACTTGGAAATATTGCAGGAGTTCCGGTCGAGGTTATAGCGGCGCAGCAAGGAGTAAACGCCATCGCCTGGCAGTGCCTTGGTTTGGTAAAATTCCAGCTCGGCAGGTGGGTGGTGCGCTCCAACCAGCAGTATCAGTAGCAGAAGTGTCAAAAGCCGGGTCATATTTTAATTGGATAAGCGAGTTTTGAAATCAGCGTGTAAAATTATCCTAAACGCTCCCAAAACTCCAAATTCAAGCCAACTTGTGTCAAGTTCAGCCTATCGCCAACAGGTAATTTTTTCGCTGATTTTGCCAGGTTGAATCAGCGGCTTGTAGTTTGATTATTTTTTTACCACCAATTTTTTCACCGCAAAATCGCCTTCCGTTTTCAAGCGGCAGTAATAAATCCCCGATGAAAGCTCTCCAATCGGCAGCCCGACCTTGTGCTCGCCATCCAACTGCGATTCCCACAAAACCGTCTTGAAAAGCCTGCCCGAATTGTCCAAAATTTCGATAGTAACCAATTGTTTATCAAGTAGTTGATATTGTAGCGTTGCCTTGTTGGAAGCTGGGTTTGGGTAAACATCCAATTCGATTTTTTACCAAAAACCTCCTCGCCAACGCTCACGAAGGGCGTTTCGAGCAAAGCACGCTGGTACACGCCACTCCCGTGCGTGGCGGCTCGTAGCTTGCGGTTGGCGGGCGAAATTTTCAAGTCAAAAACCATCACCGCCTCTGGCAGCCCATCCAGATAAGTTTGCCAAGTGGCCCCAAAATCCACGGACGAAAACACGCCGAGGTCGTTGCCAACGTAGAGGTTGTTGGGGAAAAGCGGGTCAACCGCAATGGCGCTGGTCGGCAGGTCGGGCAGCCCGCTACTGATGTCCTCCCAAGTGGCGCCGTGGTTGATGGTGCGGTACAAATGGCCGGAGCCGTAGCCGCCAATCGCTGCGAAGGCGATTGCATCGTCCGTCGGGTCCACTTCAAGGTCGAGCACAAAGCGGTTGGGCAGCCCGGCGCTCACGTTTTGCCAACTGTCTCCACCGTTTTGCGTAACGAAAACATGGCCTGGGTTGCCGTTGTAAGGAGCTGACGCAATGTATGCCACATCGGGATTTTGGTTGGAAATGGCGATGCTCAACATCGGGTGGCCGTCGAGTGGTTGGCCGTTGTTGGTCGTCGTCCAAGTAGCCCCGCCATCAGTTGACTTGGCCACGAGGGCTGAGCCAGCGTAAATCACGTCACCGTCAGAAGGTGCCAAAGCAAAGGGCGCAACGAAGGCAATCGGGTTTTGCGCAGGCGGGTCGAGGTAGAAGTAGCTGTTGCCGCCATCGTACGATTTCAGCATGTTCAGCGTCTGCCAGGAGAGGTAGCTGTTCTGGTCGTCCTGCTGGTTGATGGCGCTCCAACTGCCGTCGCCACCGAACAACCTTCGCCAAGTGACGGTGCTTCCCGTCAAGGGGTCAACGTCGGGGTTCAGTCGTATGGTGCCGTTGTCCTGCAAACCGCCCATGCAGAAGAACTCGTCGGTGGCTGAGTTGGAAAAACCGTTGTAAAACTGCGCCGTTTGCATCCGCCCGCTGGCACTTTGAAAGGTTTCGCCACCGTTGGTGGAGCGGTGTACGCCACCGTCGTCCGCCACATAGAAAACGCCGGGCTGGGTAGGGTGCCAAATGGCATCGTGGACGTCGGAGTGAACAAACTCTGGCCCTCCGTCCGGCCCCTCGATGGGCGCATTCACGAAGCCGATGCCCCCGTTTGAGCTTTGGCTTTTTTGGACAATGGTCTGTCCACCATCGCTCGACCGCCAAACGTCAATGCCGACGATGACCAGTTCGTTCGGGTTGGTCGGGCTGACGGCCACGTCGTGCGAATACCAGCCTTGCCATTGCGAGTAATCAGTAGTTGTCTGAGTGGTCCAAGTTGCCCCAAAATCATTCGAACGGCAAAGCCAACTGGCACCTTCTGACGAGCTGAGGCCATTGCCAATGCTGGCGTAAACCACCTCTGGCGCGCTTGGCGAGCGGTCGAGCATGATTTTTCCGTTGAAAACATTGGGCAACCCTGCGGTGATTTTCGTCCAATTTGCACCGCCATTGCTGGTGCGGTAAATGCCGTAGCCGGGCGAACTTTGGTTGCCGCAGCCGACCACCACCACATCGGGGTTGGTGGGGTGAACGACGAGGTCGTTGGCCAGCACGACCGTGTGTACCAGCGTCCAGGAGTCGCCGCCGTTTGTGCTTTTGTACACCCCATCAGAGGTGGCGGCATACACGACATCGGCATTGGAGGGCGCTACCTCCACGTCCCACACGCCCTTGTTCTGGTCTTGGGTAAAATCGAGACTCTTCGACCATGTGATGCCTCCGTCCTTGCTCCGCAGGATGCCAATGCCATAGCTGCCACGGGTGTTGCGGTAGGCACCGCCCGTGCCAGCAGCTTGATGGTTGTACACCTCGCCCGTGCCGATGTAGATGGTCATGGAATCATTCGGAGGGAAGGCGATGGCACCGACCGCCGGAGCCGGAAGGCCCGTGGGCACTTGGTGCCAAGCCGTATTGCCAAGCCCTCCAGTGTAGCTGCGCCAGAGGCCGCCACTTGCCGAGCCAGCGTACATCGTGTTCGGGTTTTGGGGGTTGAAGGCGAGCTTGAGGGTACGTCCTGCACGGTTGTGCGGGCCAAGTGTCTGCCACGGGTCGGTGCTGCGCTCCGGATTCGGCAGGCTCCATTTGTCCCAAAAAACGCCAAGCCTGGAAGAAAGCGGTGCCGGGCATTTTTTCAAAAGGATAAATGCGGGCGCTGCCCAGGAAATTGAGCGCCTCGTATGCACCGGAGATGCCAGCTTCTTTGGGTTCCAGTTTTTTTGGTGAAAATAGCGGTAACCAAAACTGCTAGGGCAAGTATAATGGCGGCGAAAATTGGGCGGGAGTAACTGTTTGACATAGCGATTGGGAAGTACGTTTGTGTTTGTTTTTTGGCAAATGTAACCCTAAAATGCCACGCTGCTGGGTATTTTTAGGGCAAGTAACCGTCAATTTTGGCTTTTGCCAGCCAGCGTTATACGCCCAAAAACCAAATGCTCTGACCGAGCTTTACTTTTCATCCAATCTGGCAAGGCGGTTTTCAGGCTTCAATTTTGAGCAAGCATTAAGCCTACGCAAAAAAATACATAATAAAATTGGAGGGATTGCAGATTAGCCTAAATTCGCCTCGGTTATTCGCTTCCAACAAAGCGATTTGAGGAAGCAAACCACTCGTTGAACCTTTGAAATTTCAATTTTTGCAGCCATGATTGCCACCATCATCGTCATTTTTATAATCGGCTACACAGCCATCGTATTGGAGCATCCACTGAAGTTGGACAAAACCATACCGGCTATTTTGACCGGTGCTTTGCTTTGGGCAATCGTTTCGTTGAGTGGCCTCGGCGTGGTCAACGCCGAGCACCAAGCCGGAGAGATGGAGGGTGTGCTGCTCCACCATGTTGGCAAAATCGCCGAAATCCTGTTTTTCCTCATCGGCGCCATGGTAATTGTTGAATTGATTGACCTTCACCGTGGCTTTTCGGTTATTACAAACCGAATCCGCACAACCAAAAAGACCAAACTGCTTTGGTTGATCAGCATCATCGCATTTTTCTTGTCTTCGGTGCTCGATAACCTGACGACCACCATCGTGATGATTTCGTTGCTCCGCAAACTGGTGCCCGACCGCATGGAGCGGGTTTGGTTTGTGAGCTTTGTTGTCATAGCCGCCAATGCTGGCGGGGCATGGTCACCCATTGGGGACGTAACTACCACCATGCTCTGGATTGGTAAAAAAATCACTACACCCGGCTTGATTGAAGATGTTTTTATCCCGTCTATTTTATGCATCTGCCTACCGCTCCTCATTGCCACGTTCATGCCGCAATTCCGAGGGAATGTGCAACCTGGCAGTGGAGACGTTGCCGCAAGCGAGGAACGGCAGCAGCTTTTGAGCAGCAAAATCATGCTGATTTTGGGCATCGGTGGGCTGATTTTTGTGCCAATTTTTAAGCAAATAACCCATTTGCCACCTTACATGGGCATGATGATTTCGCTGGCTGTTGTTTGGTTCGCATCCGAGTTCATCCATCCCGGCGACGAATTTTATGAGGAGAGGAAGCACTTGTACAGTGCTCGCCATGCACTTACCAAGATTGAAATGTCGAGCATCTTGTTCTTCCTCGGTATATTGTTGGCAGTGGCGGCCTTGGAGTCTGTGATTGCGTCAACACACGCCGATGGCCACCCTGTTGGCTTGCTCATGACGATGGCAGAGAGCTTGCAACATGCCGTACCGAACACGGATATCGTGGTTATCCTGCTCGGTGTGCTTTCAGCCATCATTGACAACGTGCCCCTCGTGGCTGCCGTCATGGGCATGTACCCAATGGACCAATTTCCGATTGATGACAAGCTTTGGCAGTTGATAGCTTTCACCGCAGGAACCGGTGGCAGTATGCTCATCATCGGTTCGGCAGCCGGTGTTGCCGCCATGGGCATGGAGCGCATTGACTTTATTTGGTACATGAAGAATATTGCCTGGCTGGCGTTGCTTGGCTTTTTGGCGGGGTCTTTTTCATTCTTGGCCCTGTACCCGGTGTTCCACGGTTAGTGTTGTGGCGAAAATTGGCAAACATGAAAGGATTGAGTTTGATATTGTTGTTGCCCCTTTTGCTGGGTGCATGTGCGAATATTCAAGAGAAAAAGTTGCTTGGCAAATGGCAGGCGGCTTCCCTCATGGAGGATGGTATGCCGATACCGGTGCCCCCATCCGAGATTGGGTTTGAGTTTTTTGAAAAAGGCTACTACCACTTCCGAAGTACCCTCAACTACCGGGAAGCTGGCATCTTTTCTGTCAGTGGCGGTTTGCTTTACACCATGGATACCATCAACGAGGCTTCCACTGAAAAATCGGTGCAGATACTCAACCTCACCACCGATTCCCTTTTTCTTAAAATGAATGACGAAGGTAAATTGCGAGTAGTCAAGCTGTTCCGGCTCAAATAATTTTGGGCAAAAAATTCACACCACTTCCAGCGCCTGCGCCAAATCCTCCATCAACCAGTCTGGGTCTTCCAGTCCGATGTACAGCCGCACAAGTGTGAAAGGGTAGGGCGGATTGTCCCGACCCGGAACGTTGTAAAATGCCGCCATCGGCACCAGCAGCGACTCGTGGCCGCCCCATGAAACGGCAAACAGGAAGCGATTCAGGCGGTTGAAAAACGCCTCGACCTGTTCCATCGAATCCGTTTTCAGGAAAATGGTGATGAGGCCGCCGCAGCCCGTCATCTGTTTTTGCGCCAGCTCAAACTGTGGGAAAGATGGCAAAAACGGAAATAGCACCCGTTCCACTTTCGGGTGGCTTTCCAACCAATGGGCAATCTTCGTGGCGCTCTCGTAGCTGCGCTTCACCCGCAGCTCCAACGTGCGCAACCCCCTGATAATCAGCCAAGCATCGTGCGGGCTGACGATGTTGCCGAGGGTCATTATCTCCGTCTGAAAAATCTTCCGAATCATTTCCGAGGTGCCGCAAATCACGCCGTTCACCACGTCGCTGTGGCCGTTGAGGTACTTGGTACCGGTGTGCATCACGATGTCAATCCCATATTCGATGGGCCGCTGGAAGAGCGGGGTGCAGTTGCTGTTGTCTATCATCGTGACAATGCTGTGGCGCTTCGCCAGCGCCGCACAAGCCCGCAAATCCTGCAACTCAAAAGTCATCGTGTTCGGGCTTTCCAGGTACAGGAAGGTCGTGTTCGGTTGGATGGCCGCCTCAATGTTCGCAACCTGCGTTGCATCTACAAAAGTGTGGCTGACGCCAAAACGGGGCAGGAAGTTGAGCAGCAGGTTCTTCGTCCATGAGTACGGGTTCTTCACGCAGATGACGTGGTCTCCCGACTTTAGGTTGGCCAACATGGCCATCGCCGTAGCGCCCGCCCCGCTCGACACCACGAGTGCATCCTCTGCACCTTCCAGGGCGGCCAGCTTTTTTCGCAGGATTTCCACCGTCGGGTTGTTGCCACGGGTGTAGATATGGTTGTTCAACTCGTCCGAAATGTCCCGGCGGAACTGCTCCAAGTCGTCGAAAGCAAAGTTGCTGCTCTGGATGATGGGTGGTGAAACGGCGTTGAAGTATTTCTGGCGGTCTTCGCCGAGGTGGGTGAGGATTTCGCTGAGATGCATTGATTGTTTGACAGTTGACGATGGACGGTTGATGGCTACCCGACAGTGGTTTTTCTTCGGTTTTCAATCATTTGTGCGATGTTGAAGGAGATGCCATCAATGACTTGCACATCTTGGTCCCAACTGTTGATTTGAAACTTGTTCTGCTTCGTGGCCTCCATGACGGCGCCAGCATTGGTGAATATCCAAATGACTTTTTTGGTGCCGTGGGAAAGGTATTGGTTGGTTTTGGTTTTGATATATTTCATGTCGCCGCCAAGGTCTTTTGTATCGGCCTGTACGTCAATTTCGATGGCGATGTCAGGGGAAGTTTGGGCATAATGGGCCGTAAGCTCCATGCCTGCCTTGTAGATGGCGATGTCGGCTGCCCGCCACCCTTCTTTTTCGTAGCTAATGCCGAGTTCCCCTGCAAAAATTTCAAAACCACGTTCTTCCAAAAGTGGCAACATGAAATAGCTGAGTCTGGTTTTCAACCATGCTTGTAGTGAGCTGTCTCCCATAATTTGTTCAAATGTTTTTGTGCCAGCCAATACATCACGATACCCCCGATAATATATCGGCTGCCCCATGTACATTTCGTAAATGAGGTACTCTGGCACCTCATTTTCAGCGATTTTCTTCTCTGGATTTTTTTCAAGCACGGCTGTACTCATACATCAATTTTTTTCTCAAAAATACGCTAATTCGGGTTAAAACAAAACCCAAACGACGGTCAGTAACGAGGGGGCGGGTTACCAAACCCGCTAGTTTCGACCTCCAAACCTCATACCTCCCTCATCCCTCATACCTCAATTCGTCCAGCCAACTACCTCCACAATCTCCAACCCAAACCCAATCATACCGACCCGGCGAGTGGTGTTGTTGGTTAGCAAACGGATTTTCGAGATACCGAGGTCCCGGAGTATCTGTGCCCCAATGCCGTAGTCCCGTTGCTCCACTTCTTGGTTGCGGCGGCCACGGTAGGGCTTCGGCGATTTGTCGGAGTTGTTGAGCATTTGCTGAAGGCAAGCCATTAGCGGCAGGTCTTTTTCACCATGTCGCATGATGACGAGGGCACCTTTGCCTTCCTTGGCGATGGCTTCCAGCGACTTGTCCATGCGATAGCCGGAGTCGTCGAGGAGGATGCTCAGGAGGTCGTTGCCTTCCATGCTGGAATGTACCCGCACCATTACCGGCTCGTCCGGTTGCCAGATGCCCTTGATGATGGCGAGGTGCGTGTCGCCGCCCGGCACCTGTGAGTAGGTGATGAGCTGAAACTCTCCAAAACGGTTTTTGAATGGCATCGAAAACTCTCGCTTGATGAGCCGCTCGGTCTCCATCCGATAGGCTACGAGGTCCTTGATGCTGATTATTTTCAAGCTGAAACGCTCGGCGATTTTCACCAGTTCGGGCAAGCGGGCCATGGTGCCGTCCTCGTTTAGGATTTCCACCAAAACACCGACTGGCCGAAAGCCCGCCATGCGGGCAAGGTCAATGCTGGTTTCCGTGTGGCCCGTGCGGCGCAGTACGCCTCCAGATTTTGCTCGAAGGGGAAAAATATGGCCCGGACGGGCGAAGTCTTCTGGTTTGGAGGCGGGATTCACGAGCGCTCGGATGCCCGTGGCACGGTCGTAGGCGCTGATGCCCGTCGTGCAGCCTTGGCCAATGAGGTCAATGGAGACGGTGAAAGCAGTCTCGTGGAGTGCCGTGTTTTCTGGCACCATCATCTTTAGGCCAAGCTCCTCGGCACGTCCCTCCTCGATGGGGGTACAAATGAGTCCCCGGCCATGCGTGGCCATGAAGTTGATGATTTCCGGGGTGATGCACTCAGCGGCGCAGATGAAATCACCCTCGTTCTCCCGGTCTTCGTCGTCCACTACGATGATGACTTTGCCGTTGCGAATGTCCTCGACGGCTTCTTCAATGGTGTTCAGTTTGAATTTGGAATGATTGGAGGTGGAAGGTTCTGTCATAAAGGTTGCTGCTGCTGTCGAAAACATGCTTCTGTGTTTTTAGCCAAAAGAACAAAGCGGGGAACGGAAGGTTCTGTCGGCTGCCTCGTTAAAAAAGCAAAGGTCTCTTTCCTTTTGAAAAGAGACCTTTGAACGGAGGGATTTTTTTTCGGAATCCCGTTTTTTTGTGGAAAGCCGCTTCTCCCGGTCGGCAGTGAGTGGCTTTACTTTTTTGCGCTTCCTGGGTGGAATGGTCGCTTGCACCATCAGCTTCTCGAAATCGGATATGGCCGACTCTTTATTGCCCAACTGCGACCGAGAGGTTTGGTTGGTGAGGAGCAGGATGCCATCGGAATTGATGCGGTTGGCGAGGTTGGTAAGCACCATTTGCTTTTCCGCATCGTCCAAGAAGCGGGAGTTTGCCACGTCGAAACGGAGTTCCACCTTCGTTTCCACCTTGTTCACGTTCTGGCCGCCGGGGCCGGAGCTGCGGGCGGTCTTGAACGTGATTTCCTGTTTTAATTGTTCTAGATTCATGGCTTTTGAAAGTAAAAAGGTAAAAGTAAAAAGTAAAAAGTGGGTGTCCAGTTTTTCTTTTCAGGCACTAAATCAATCGAGAAGCAAAAAGGTTCATTGAAACAAAACTACTTTTGCCACATGACAGAAGCCACCACAAAACAAGCCTTTTTTTTATTAAAAATTGCTGCTGCCAGCGTCTTCGCTGGCCGAGCCTACCAGCACATCTTCTGGGATGCACCTTATCGGGAACTACTCTGGGACGACCAACTCATGCAGCCGATCATTGAATCAATCTCGCCTTGGACTTGGCACGAGTACGTCACCAACCTTGCCGTTGACGAAACGATTCAGCAATGGATGGTTGGCATCGGCATTTTTTATGCGCTGTGCGCCGTGGCTTGTCTTTTCTATGAAAGAATGCCGAGGTGGGTGCGCTGGCCAATTTGGTTGGGTATGGCCGGGCAGGTGCTTTTGGCGCTAATGTACATGAAAGAGTTTTTCTTTCACGCTGGGCAGTTCTTCGAATATACGCTGCAATTCTGCACACCGGCCTTCTTGATTCTCTATTTTAAAAAGGGAGCGTTTTCGCCCCAATTGGTCAGGGCCATGAAATGGGCCACTGCGCTTACCTTTATTTGCCACGGTTTGTACGCTGTTGGTTATTATCCACGCCCCGGCATTTTCACCAGCATGACCATGCAAACACTCAGATGCTCCGAGGCATTTGCCATGAATTTGCTGACAGTGGCGGGTTGGTTGGATTTTGCCGTTGCCATCGGCATTTTTTTGCCCCCAAGATGGTCGAAATGGGTGCTACTATACGCCGCCATCTGGGGGCTTCTAACTTCTTTCGCAAGGATAACCGGCAATTTCTTCTGGGACTTTCCACTTGGCAGCCTCCACGAATGGGCGTACCAAATGGTTTACCGTTTGCCACATGGCTTGATTCCGTTGGTATTGTTTTTCATTAGCCATCGGTCATTGAAGTTATTTTATCCAGTGACCATTGAACCTCAATGACTACAAAGCAAGTATCTCCGCTAACCGCAACATATCCATGTTTATCTCCTTTTGGTTGCGCACGGCGATGCCCAGCGGGGTGTATTTGATGAGGTTGTTGTCAATGCCCACCATCACGCTTTTGTGGCCATCCATCAAGGCTTCAACCGCATTGGAGCCAAGGCGGCTGGCCAGCAATCGGTCGGCCCCGGAGGGTGAGCCGCCCCGCTGCAAATGCCCGATGACCGCCACTCGGGTGTCGTAAGCACCGACCCTGGCTTTTAGTTCCTCTGCGATTTCTTCCGTTTTTCCCAAGGTGTTGCCTTCGGCAACGATGACGAGACTGAACAGTTTTTTGCGCTTGATGGAGGAGCGGAGGGTGTTGGCAAGCTCGTCGTAGGTCGTTTCTTGCTCTGGCAGCAGCACAAACGTGGCTCCTGATGCAATGGCGGTGTGCAGGGCAAGGAACCCAGAATTGCGGCCCATCACCTCGATAAAAAACAAGCGGTCGTGCGACTCTGCCGTGTCCCGTATCTTGTCCACTGCTTCCACTGCTGTGTTCAGCGCCGTGTCGAAGCCGATGGTGTAGTCTGTACCGTAGAGGTCGTTGTCAATGGTACACGGCACACCGACAATGGGGATGCCGTGTTCTTTGTGAAAAATCTCAGCCCCCGTGAAGGTGCCATTGCCGCCAAGTGCGACCAGCCCCTCGATTTTATGCTTCTTGAGCGCTGCCGCCGCCAGTTTTCTGCCCTCGGCGGTCATGAAGCGCTCGCTGCGGGCCGTCTTGAGGAAAGTGCCGCCCCGTTGGATGATGTTGCCCACGTCACGGGTTTCGAGCTTGTTCATGTTGCCGTCCATCATGCCCTCGTAGCCGCCAATGATACCGTAAACCTCGATGTCATGGTAGGCACAGGTGCGTACCACTGCCCGTACGCCAGCGTTCATGCCGGGTGCGTCGCCACCGGAGGTGTAAACTGCGATTCTTTTTATGTTTTTACTCATTGCGTTTTGGTTGTATCCCAGAAATCTTTTCTGGATTACTTTGCTTCCAAGTGGTATTTCACCAAGTTTCCAATCGGTTTTTTTACGAAAACGCCAGGGCGTAGCCCGAGTTCTTCCAGCGCCTCCTTCAAGATGTCTTGAAAATGGTAGCTGACCGAACCCACAAAGCTAACCGGCAGCGTCTCATGGCCATTGTACTTGCAAACATGCCGGGTCAGGAACTCATTGAAACTTTTTTTCACCAAAGCCCTGACGAACGGATGCTCCTGATACCCCGTGAAAAGCTGGGTGAAAGATGCAAGATATGCCGCCGGAATACCGCCTGCATACACTTTGTCGAGGATGTCTTTACGACCATTTGGGCATTCATGTTCGATGATGGGCTGCAATTCAACGGGCATTTCCCGGTAAAAAAATGCTTGCAGGAACATCTTGCCAATTTGCGCCCCGCTGCCTTCATCGCCGAGCAGGAAGCCGAGGTTGGTCACGTTGTCCACCACTTGCTCGCCATCGTAAAGCACAGAATTGGAGCCAGTGCCGAGGATGCAGGCGATGCCAGGCTGGTGGCCACAGGTGGCACGGGCAGCCGCCAGAATGTCGTGACTGCCAAAGATTTCTGCCTTCGGCAATTCCCGTTTGATGGCGTCCACCACGATTTGCTTGCGACCGGGGTCCCAGCATCCAGTGCCATAGTAGAATACTTTTCCGGTGATTTCAATAGGTAGTTTTTCCGCCAGTTCGTGCCGTATTATTTCGGAGATGCGTTCGCCAGAAACGTAGTTGGGGTTGAAGCCGGTGGTGGTGATGGCTTGCTGTTCGCCTGTGTCCTTAACGACGACCCAATCGGCTTTTGTAGCTCCTCCGTCTGCGATGATTAGCATTGCGTTTTGTTTTGAGCGGCAAATGTAGTGTGAAAAAGACACCAAGTGCCTGGGTCGTCGGATTTTTTACCCCAAAGCCGACAGGAAAATGCCCAAATCAGCCTTGCATGGCGGTTTCTGCTTCAAAAACGGGCTGCTTGGCATCCGGCAATTGTTGGAGGAAGAGCGCTAATGCCTTCCGCTTGGCAGCATCCAATTGGTAGCTGATGTTTTCGGTGAAATATTTTTCCAGATCAAAGCCGGGGTGCTGCTGTGGTAGGATGAACATCAACTGAGGTATCTGCTCTATGCCGATTTTCATCGCCTCATTAAACCTCGCAACGAACTCGACTGGTAAGGGTCGGTTGCTCACCCAAGCTGCGAAAACGAACGGTAGCCCGGTATGTGCCAACCAAGCCTCTCCGAGGTCGTAGGTGTAGGCATGTTTTCCCAAGTGGTCCATCGCCCGGTCACCGATGATGAGTGCAGCGGTATCGCCACTGATTTTATCCTCAAAACCTGGCGTGGCGGGCAGCAGGGTAGGAGAGAGTTGCCAATGTTCTTTCAAAAGGATTTTCACCAACTCCACCGAAGTTCGGGAATGGAAGTCGAGGTACAGCGTAGCCACCGCTTCCAGGGGCACTTCACTGAATATGCAGACTGTTTTCACCTCACCCACCGTGCCGATGCAGTAGTCGGAGATGATGTGCGGTGTGGCGATTTCGGGGATGGCCGCCACGGGAATTAATCCAAAATCAGCCTCACCGCTGGCCAGCTTGCGGGCACAGTCGGATGGGATATCGAGATGCAGGTCGAGTTCTTCGCTGAGGCCGCTTTTTACCAGACCGTACAGCAACGGCTTGGTGTTTAGGTAGCTGACTGCGGTGACTTTTAATTTTTTCATGGATTGTAGCCGCCAAACTTGTTTGGCCGGCTGTTTAAGTTGTGGTTTTGAGCCAGCCAAACAAGTTTGGCGGCTACAATAGGCTTCTTCTTCAATTCAAAACGGGCAATGCGACATACCCTTTGAACGCCGTATCCTCCTCAAACACCTCGTTCGTGTAGTCCTTCACCACATTATACAAGGTGTCCCGTTCAATCGGCTTTTTGCCAACGGCCTTGATGAGCTGCACCAAATCACGAGTGCTCATGGCCGGGTTTTGCTCCTCAGAGCCAGCCATCGAGTAAATCTTGGTGGTGTCGTCAATGGTGCCGTCAATATCGTCCACGCCGTAGGATAGCGAGAGTTGGGCGATGTTGCGGCTGATCATTGGCCAGTAGGCTTTTAGGTGGTCAAAGTTGTCGAGGTAGATGCGGGCGATGGCGTAGTTGCGCAGGTCTTCTACGACGTTCACCTCTTCGAGGTGCGATAGCTGGTTGTCCTGGTTGCGGAACTTAAGCGGTATGAAAGTCTGGAATCCACCTGTCCTGTCCTGCAATTTGCGAAGCTCCTCCATGTGGTGGATCCGGTGCTCAAATCCCTCGATATGGCCGTAGAGCATGGTAGCGTTTGAGCGCCCACCGAGCTTGTGCCACTCCTCGTGAATGGCCAGCCATTGCTCGCCCGTGCATTTATCGGCGGCTATCTGCTGGCGGATGTCCGGGTGAAAAATCTCCGCACCGCCGCCAGGAATGGAGTCAAACCCTGCTTCCATCATCAGTTTCATGCCCTCGGCGTAGCCGATTTTGGCTTTTTTGAAAATGTAGTGGTACTCGACGGGAGTCAATGCTTTCACGTGTAGGTCTGGGCGGTGTTCTTTTATTTTCCTGAAAAAATCGGCGTAAAACTGCACGTCGTATTGCGGCAGCACACCCCCCACGATATGCACCTCCGTCACTGGCTGGTCATCGTATTTTTTCACGATGTCCATCATGTCGTCCATCGTGTATTCCCACCCTTCTTCCCGCTTCTTTATCATGCGGGAGTACGAGCAGAACTTGCAGTCGTAAACACAAATGTTGGTCGGCTCGATATGGAAGTTGCGATTGAAATAGGTGTTGCCGCCATGCTTGCGCTCCCGGATATGGTTGGCAAGTGCGCCAACAAACCCAAGGCTGCCTTCTTGGTATAGCAACAACCCTTCGTCAGGGGTGATGCGCTCCCCATTGAAAACTTTCTCTGCGATGTTGCGTAGTGCTGGCTTCAGCGTTGGGTCGTTGAGGAGGAATTCTATTTTTACGGTTGACGTCATTGATTTGTGCATTTTTGCGGGCGTAAAGGTAACAGTTATTGCTACTTTCAGTTTTCTTTGAAAGGTCTTTTTTGGAATTTAGACAATAGACATTAGACAATAGGCGGGTCTGATTTTCATTGCGCCATTTTGAATAAGCTGTTAGATTCTTGAGGATTTACTGAAATTTTCACTTTCTTTCCTGCTGTCTAAAGTCTTTTGTCCAAAGTCTGAAATCTCTAAAAATGCTATCCATTCTCCTCCCCATCTTCAATTTCGATGTCAGGCCATTGGTCAGTGACCTGCACCGCCAGTGCGAGGTTGCTGGAGTAGCTTATGAAATCATCTGTTTCGATGATGGTTCAACGCCCGAATTTAGGCAAAAGAACCAGGAACTATGGAAATACAGCAACCTGATTTACAAGGAATTGCCGCAAAATCTTGGCCGCTCGGCCATCCGCAACGCCCTTGGCAAGGCAGCCCGCTTTGAGTACCTGCTGTTCATGGACTGCGATAGCCGGGTGACCGGTGGAGATTTTATTGAGAACTACCTCCAAAAATGTGCGCCCGACAAACTGATTCCTCGTATGGTGGCCGCAGCTACGCCAACCAGCCACCGACGGATGCAAGGCTTTATTTCCATTGGCACTATGGTCGGGAACGGGAAAAGCGCACCGCCGCCGAGCGAAGCCGTTCGCCTTATCACAGTTTTATGACCAATAACTTCCTGATTCCCAGGCAGTTGTTCCTCGAAATCCAATTCGATGAAACGCTGCGGCAATATGGCCACGAGGACACGCTCTTCGGCATGGAACTGGCACGGCGGCAAGTGCCTATCGTGCATATTGACAACCCATTGGAGCATATCGGGTTGGAGCCAGTGGATGTTTTCCTTCGGAAAACGGAGCAGGATTGAAAACTTGGTGCGATTGAAACGTGAAGGAAAATTTATTGAAACAAGATTGCTTAGTACCTACAATAATTGTAGAAAATGGGGTTTAGCATTGCCCATCCGATTGATATTTTTAGTTGTTAATCGCTTGATTGTCAGACAATTGAAATCGTCCTACCCTTGTCTCAAGGTTTTCGACTTCTATAAATTGGGAGTGATTTTCATCAATGATAGACAATCTAAGAAGTAAACGCTATACCTTAGTCTCGATAACCTTATTCTTCACTAATTTATTAAGTCATGAAATCAAAAAATTTTGTCCTAACCATTACAATGTTGCTTTGCGCCACATTCACCTTTGCTCAAACAGGAGCTGGAAACCTGATGCTCGGCGGAACTGCCGGATTTGACGTCGAAATGATTGATGGAAGCGACGACAACTTAGTCACTATTGAGCTTAATCCGATGCTTGGTTTCTTCATTATTGATAACCTTGCTGTGGGTGCGACTCTACAAGTGAGTTCCGCCAAGCAGGGAGACCATAAGAACACAGGCTTTGGCATTGCTCCCTTCGGAAGGTACTACATTGGCCCAGGCGGCATCAAGTTGTTCGTTCATGCCCAGTTTGGTTATGCAAGTTTCAAGTTTGATGACGGTGGGTTCGAATTAGAATCAAAAGGTTCACAACTTACCATTGGACCCGGTTTGGCATTCTTCCTCAACGACCACGTGGCTATCGAAGCATTGCTCGCCTACGACAAGGGTTTTGGCGATCTTGACGGTAGTAGCAACATCGGCCTTGGAATCGGCGTACAAGCCTACCTGGGTGGTAATGAATAGGCGTGAACTCCTACTTCAAGTTAAAGGTGACTCTTTGAATAAAAGGGTCACCTTTTTTTTAATTCCATTGCAACGACTTTAACGCAGCCTCGAAAACTAACTACTTTCCCTGCCAATTTTGCCACCAACAATTCAAGATTTCTTAGTTTTGAGGCAGGTATAAAATTGCAATGGCAAGAAATACTTACCTCATTTTTTCATTTTAGAGTCCACTAGGCATCCATGACGAATATCCTTTTCAGCATCCTCGACAGCGTCGGCATCATCCGCCTCAACCGCCCCACCGTCTTCAATTCCTTCAACCGGGCGATGGCCCTCGAATTGCAGGCAGCCCTCGACGAATGTGCCCATGACCACAGCGTCCGGGCTATCTACCTGACAGGGGAGGGCAAGGCGTTCTGTGCTGGCCAAGACCTCCAGGAAGTGAGCGACCCAACCAGTGCCCCCAGCTTCAAGACCATTTTGGGCGAACATTACAACCCCATCATCGAACGGCTGCGGGGCATCGAGAAGCCCATCGTGTGCGGCGTGAACGGCGTCGCTGCTGGTGCTGGCGCAAACATCGCCCTCGCCTGCGACATCACGGTCGCCAAGGAATCCGCCTCGTTCATCCAGGCATTCAGCAAGATTGGGCTGATACCGGATAGCGGCGGCACCTACTTCTTGCCCCGACTCATTGGAATTCAAAAAGCCACAGCGCTGATGATGTTGGGGGAAAAAGTATCGGCCAAGGACGCCGAAGCGATGGGCATGATTTACAAGACTTTACCAGACGAAGGCTTCGACGAGGCAGCCCTCGCCATTGCGCAGCACCTCGCCCAAATGCCCACCAAGGGCCTCGGCTACACCAAGCGCCTGCTCAACATGACCTTTGAAAATATCCTCTCCGAGCAATTGGAGGCCGAGGACAAATACCAAACTATCGCAGGGAATACAGCCGACTACCGGGAGGGCGTCGCCGCTTTTTTGGAGAAAAGGAAACCAACCTTCAAGGGGGAATAGCCCTGCCTAAGGCTTTTGATTTCAAGGCATCGGGCTTCGATAATTTGATTTCACTGGGAACTTCCCAATTTAGGTTCCCCTTCAGGGGTCAGGGGTCAATCATCACTCCCCATTCCTGGGTCAGTTTCCTGAAATATCCCTGTATTTCGGCCAAAACCTCCAAGTGGGACTTGTTGATGATTAACCTGCCGTCAATCTCCGAAACCCTCGTTAGTTCACCCATCGTGCCCGTGCAAAACACCTCGTCGGCAGTGTAAAACTCCGTGAGCGAAAGGTTCCGCTCCTGCACTGGAATCCCATTTTCCCGGCAAATTTCAATGACCAGCCCCCTCGTGATGCCCGGCAGGCAAGCATCGGGGGTGGGGGAAAGCACCTGTCCGTTTCGGATGCAGAAGATGTTGACGCTATTTGTCTCCGCCACGAAGCCGTTTGAGTCGAGCATGATGGCCTCGTCGGCTCCAGCGTAGTTGGCTTCTATCTTCGCCAAAATATTGTTCAGCAGGTTGTTGTGGTGGATTTTCGAGTCCAAGAACATCGGGTTGTTCCGGCGGATGGAGGAGGTAATGAGTTTGATTTCTGGTGGGTAAACGGGCGGCTTCCACTCCGCCAGCACGATGAGCGTGCAACCGAACTGGTTCAGTCGGGGATCCATGCCGGAGGTTGTTTTTCTCGCCCCTCGTCAGCGTCAACCGGATGTGCGCACCGTCCCGCATTCCGTTGGCTGCCAGCGTCTGCATGATGGCATCCGTGATGAACTCGTTGGTTGGCACATTGGCAAAAGCCAGCGCATGGGCCGAATTTTGCATCCGCTCCAAGTGCCTGTCAAGGCAGAAAATGCGGCCATCATAGACCCGGATTCCCTCCCAAACTGCATCACCACCCTGCACCGCACTGTCGAAAACGGAGACTTTCGCCTCCGCCCGTGGCACCAGTTTGTCCTTTACCCAGATGAAAATGTCGTTGTTTTTGGTATTGAATTGTTGTTGCATGATTTTAATGTTTTTTGTCATGGCGGCAGGCCACCTGCGACGTCAAATATGTTATCCCGCATGACATCGCAGTTTGCCTACGGCAATGACAAGGCCGCTGCTCACCCGCTCACCCGCTCACTTCTCTCGCTCATCCAAGTCTCCAGTTCCCGAAACGTCGCCACCAACTCCTCCACGTCTTCCGGTACCCGGCCAGCGCTTTCGCACTTTTTGCGAAAAACATCCACTGGGCGAAAGTCCTCCAGTTCCTCGTTTTCCACCTGCATGTCCAGCGGCAGGTGCTGGTTCTTGACCTTTAGCTTCAAGATTTCCAGGTGCATGTCCTTCGTGAAATCATGGAGCAGCCCGTTCAGGTTCGGGATGACGGTATCCGTTTCCACCAGCACCTCCACCCACGGGGCGAGCTGGTCTTTGTAGCGCTCGTTCAGCGCCTCCAGCTTCTCCTGCACCTCCTCGAAACTGCCCTCCACCGACTTGAGCCGCCGCCCAACAGGCACGGTCAACAGGCTGATGTTCTGCAATTTATCTTTGTTGAACTCCACCAGCGTCACCGATTTCTCGTCCTTCGTCTCACTGAAACTCAGCGGAATCAGCGACCCACAGTACCGCACCTGCTTCATCCCGCTAATCGCCTGTGGCCGATGGATATGCCCCAGCGCCACGTATCCGAACACCGACGGAAACTGGTCCGCCCGGATGTTTTCGAGGTTGCCGAGGTAGATATTGTCCTGTTTGTCGCTGGACTCCGCCCCGGTCACACAGAGGTGAGCGGTGACAATCATCGGTATTTTCAGCTTCGCAAATGGTTCCGCCGCCTTGCCCACCGCCTCGTAATGTGCCAAAATCCCTTCCTTAATCCGTTCAATCCGCTCCTGTCCGCCTTCGCCAGAGGCCGAACGGCGCAGGTCTTGGTCACGCAGGAACGGCACGGCGGCAACTACCGCCTCTGGCTCGCCCTGTTGGTTTTCAAGACGATGATTTCGTCTTCGCAGTTCTCCGTAGCAGCACCGACCACATGCACGTCGAGGAGTTGGAGCAGTTCCCTGGGGGCATCCAGCATCTGTGGGGAGTCGTGGTTGCCGCCCGTCACCACCACGTGGCGGCACTGGGTGCGGATGATTTTCTTCAAAAAACCATAGTACAGCGCCCTCGCATAGTTGGGTGGGTTGCCGATGTCGAACACATCCCCTGCCACGATGAGCAGCTCAACGCCCTCGTTTTCAATGACTAGCGCCAGCCAGTCCAAGGCGAGGCGATGCTCCTCCTCCCGGTCACGGGAGATGAACTTTTGGCCGAGGTGCCAGTCGGAGGTGTGGAGGATTTTCATGGGCGAAAGGTAGGGTTTTAATGGAGAATCGAGAATCGGGAAATCAAAGATTCATGCAAGTAATTGAGCGGGTGAAAGCGGGAGGAAATGGTGGTTTCACCCAAATACATTGTATTTTATTTGGAAATTGAACATGTGCCGCCTACACCCGTTGTCATAATGAAAAAACACTTCTATTATTCTTCAACTTTAAAAATGAAAAATCATGAAAAAGCAATCGTTTAAATTGGTACTGTTAATTTCCCTGCTAAGTGTATGGATATTTGGTGCCTGCAATTCTGATAAGAAACCCGACGCCGATGGTACTGCCATGGAAAACGCCGTTGATACTACCAGCCATATGGCTACCGACATGCCCGCAGAAGACGACCATTATGACTTCTCCTACAATTATGTGGAGGACGACGTGGCATTTGAAAAAGCCAAGGCTGCCGATGCCAAAAAGGCAAGCACCCCCCCAAAGCTAAAGGTGAAGGACACGCCCGTGATATATACCATATCGCAAACGGAACGCCCGCCTTTGTTTTCTGCCGAATGCCTGACGGCGAAAAACCCGCAGCGTTGCTCCAATAATGCCTTGGCAGCATGGGCGGAAAAGTCAGTGAAATACCCTGAAGCCGACCTCGCCGAGGGCAGTGACGGCTTGGAATACGTGACCTTCGTCATCAACAAGCGAGGAGAGGTTACAGCCATCAATCGGGTGGAAACCAAGCAAGAAGCCTGTGAAGGTTGCTCCAAAGCCGTATTGGATGCGGTGCTCGATATGCCGGACTGGCAACCTGCCATGCTTGGCGGCAATCCCGTCAACGTGGTCGTAACGCTGCCCGTCAGGTTCAAAGTACTATGATTGAAAGAGGTTTAGAGAAGGTTTAGGGAGTTTAGTAATTAACTCCCTAAATCTCCCTCAATGGTTCGTGACTGCGACGTCCCATTTTGTCGCTTTTGTCATGGCCGAAGGCCACCTCTGAGTCAAGTTTGATGCGCTGCGAGGCACCCGTCGTGATGCAGAGGTGGCCTTCGGCCATGACAAAAGCGACTTATCTGGCCAAAAACCGGATTCACAATTTCTATAAGAAAGCCCTTTTGAAACCAATAACCTCACGAACCATTGCTCCTTAACCTTTTTCAAAACCTTTATTCACTAAAAAATCGAAACTATGAAAAAGCTGATAATGTGCGCAATGGCAACCTTGATGTTGTTCGCAGGCATAACCACCCCCTTAATGTCAGTAACAACTCCCCATCCAATACCCTTGGATTCCACTAGGACAGCGGCTGTGGCTGAAGTCAATTCATTGACCCTTCGTTTGAACGAAATCAAGGGTATGGATAAGTCAAACATGAGCCGGGAAGAAAAGAAAACACTGCGGAAAGAGGTCCGCAGCATAAAAAAAGAGATGAAACAACTTAGTGGAGGGGTCTATATCTCAGCCTCTGCACTGCTTATTATCTTGATTCTCATCCTTGTTCTTGCCTAAAAATTACTGAGCTGGTTGAGTTGATTTTCTATTTAACGTCCTATTGCTAGTCAAACCAAATATGGCTCCCAATACCAATTGGGGGCCGTATTTCATTATAGACGGTAGGGTAGGAAGTGGTAAAACTGCTTGCTGCTTCCACCGCCGCAAGTGCCGCTTCGCTGAACACTTACTGGGGCTACTGCTTTTTTCAAGATACTGAGATGGTCGTTTGAAGATGCAATGGGAAACTTGCGACAATTTGTTTGCTGCTTTATTGGCGGTCTTTTTCTTTTTTTACCAATTCAGTCACATATTCTTTACATTCATTTCCATTACATTGTGTCTCGACCATCTTGCCGCCTTTAATCTGTATTCTTGGAATGCTATTGCTATTGCTGCAGTGTGTTAAGAAATATTCGTCTGCTATCGTAAATAAAAACCATTTTTCAGTCTTGAATGGCACTTTTTCGGGTCTTCTATAAAAATAGCAAATAGAATCTTCCCTTATATCGAATTCAGTTATTTGGTGTACGTTTTCCCAAATAACATAGTTTTCCTGAACTAATTTTTTAATTGAATTAAACGTGGTTTTTTTGCTTTTCTTTTTTACTTTAGTAACTAATATTTCTTGGTTTTCCCAACTCAGTTTTGCGTTATCTGAATTTATTAAAAGGCTCATCTTTTCTGAAACATAATTATTCTTGGATTTTTTCACCAATAATTCTTCAGTTTTTATAACACCCGAGTTAGTTCTTTTTAGGATGGCTACCAAAGCATTTTTGTCATCTTCAATGGAGACAATTATGTTCCCTATGCTTTTGTCTGGGAACCAATCTCTTTTGAGATAAAGTTTGTCCTTGGGTGAACATGAGGCTAAGGACATTATTGTGAAAATTGTAAAGGAAGTTTTGTTAATCATGTTAGCGAATTTTTCTTAAGGAATGTAAACAAGTAGTCTGATTTGATAAGCCCGCATCACTTGAAACAAGTTCACTGCTTCCATCATCGCAAGTGCCGCTTCGCTGAATACTTGCTGGGGCTACTGCTTTTTCAAGATGCTGAGAGGATAGTTTGAACATGCTGTGGAAGACTTGCGACAACTGGTAGCTATGGAACTTTAACTAGATTTTCCATCTCTTTTTGCAATATTTTCTCTAACATCATCAGGTAGTTTGAAATCATAAAATTCTCTAATTTTTTTTGGCTGAGTTATCAACATATCAACTATGATGTTTATAAATCCAAACAGTTTATGTGCAATTTCAGGGTCATCTTCTAATTCAATTTGACCTGGGTGAACAGCGTTATTGCCAATTACTCTCACACTATCTAATGCTTGCTGCATAGCTTCTGGCAAACCTTTTTTAACGAGGCTTTTAATATCGTCATTAATATTTTTACCTTTTTCGCCCAAGTGCACACATAATCTTTGAACAGCTAATCTCAAGAGTGCAGCTGCACCTTTAGGGGAAAGGTTTATTATACTTCTTGCCTCTTCATAATCATTCTTGACATCATCGGGCATGTCTGGATTTGGCATTGGAGCATTGCCTGTCAACGGATAAATCATCTTTGGTATAGCCAAATAGACTGCCCTGGCATCTAGAACATTTTGCAGTTGAAAAGTTTTCAGGGTAATTATAACTAACCGTTTCTTTTTGGCCGTTTGTTTTTATGTTTTCATGGTAAACTAATATGTTCAATGACCATATCTGGTCTGAATAAGCATTGCAAAGTGGGCAATTAAACCCGTTTAGTCTATGCTTTGGAGCAATATAAGATTCCATAATATTTTGTTTTCAATTTGTAGTTAAATGAAATTGACATTGAGGTATTAACTATCCTAGTCACCACCTCCCTCACTTCCGCACAAACATCCCATCCAACACTTCCCCACTAAAATCCCCATAAGGGTCGTTGTTCACATGCTGGTAGGCAGCGGCGAGGAACACCGTTTGCGCAGCGGAAACAACGGTGTGCAGCACCAGTGCGGCCAGCATCCCGATAGCGACGCCCACGAGCGGATGTACGAGATAGCCGATGAGGAATCCGCCGGCGATGATGACCAGGTAGCCTACCAGGAAGAACACGCCGAAGCCGATATTGGCGGACAGGGACTCGCCCCATTTCTCCTTGATGATGGCGCCGGAACGCTTGACGGCTTCGATGGGCGGCAGGTTCTCGAAGGCCAGCACGGGCACCACGAAATAGGTGGCGATGCTCCATACCATGCCGATGAGGCCGACAATGATTTTGCCAATCCAGCCCAGGTTTTCCTGCAAGGTTTTGAGCACGACGCCGACGGTGGCGGCCAGCACGGCCCATTGCAGGATGACCCCGATGCGGCTGTAGCTGAAATTGAGGCCCTCAGTCAGTGTGACTTCGTGCCCCTCGAAGATGCGCTTGGCGCTATAGACGAGGCCGACGTTGAAGAATACGATGACGAAATAATTGACGAGGTAGTAGCCGAACAGCAGGAGGTATTGCAGGGGGCTGCCATCGGCGTTGGTGGTCCATTCGCCGAAGTCCAAACCCCATACGATGGCGATGCCTCCAAAGAAGGTGGCGAGTACCATGAGCAGCGATAAGGTGGAGAATACGGGGAAGAGCAACAGTTTCGGATTGTTGCGGAGGACGTGGAGGCTGGTCATGCCCATTTCCCATCCGTTTGAAAGGCGACTTGTTAATGACATTTGGAATCGTTTTTTTTTGATGAAATAAAATGATGGGGCAATTTGTGAAGAAACTAAGTAGTATTCAATGTTTTTTGATGAATGGGCTCGGCGGGCTGGGGCCCCGGCCGGGCCCGGGGGGGGGGGGCCCCCCGCGCCGCCCCGGGGCGCCCCCGCCCCGCCGCCGCCGGGGGGGGGGGGGGGGGGGGGGGCGGGGGGGGGGGGCCCGGCCGGCCGCGCCGCGGGCGGGGGGCGCGCCGGGGGGGCCGGCCCCCCCCCGCGGGGGCGGGGGGGGGGCGGGCGGCCCGGGGGCCGGGGGCGCGGGGCCGGGCCCGGCCGCCCGCCCGCCGGCGCGCCCCCGCGGCGGCCGGCCGGGGCGGGCCCCCCCGGCGGGGCGGGCCCCCGGCGCCCTTGAATAACAACTACTTAAAGAAATACACATCCGACCATTTCCCAACAAAAGGGTTTTCATGGGGGAAAGGTGAGGGAAGGATTGTTCCAATAAACAAAAAGGCAGAGCGGCACCGCCGCTCTGCCTTTTTGTCTGTTGATGATAACTACCGCACCAGCGTCGTCTCCCCTTTATAAACCTCCCTTACCCCATCCACAAAATCCACTTCCAGGTACCAGACGTACACGCCAGCAGGCATGTCCTTGCCCTTGAAAGTCCCGTCCCAACCCGTCACGGGATCGTTGATGGGGAAGTTGGCGGCCTCGTACAGCAGCTCGCCCCAGCGGTCGAAGACCCGGAACAGGTAGATTTCAGTCACCATTTCCGAGCTGCCGTGTACGTGCAGCAGGTCGTTCAGGCTGTGGCCACCCGTGCCGGGCGCAAAGCCCGTCGGCACTTGGATGTCACGTAGCTCTTGCACGAAGATGTTGATACGGTCCTCCGCCGTGCAGCCGTTCTCGTCCGTGACAGTGAAGGTCACGCTGGCCGGGCTTACCACCACGAACTCCCCAATGCGGCTCGTCGGGTCTGTCGGCTGCAACTGCGGGTTGTTCGACGCCCACTCGTAAAGCGCCGTGCCGGGATTGGCCAGGTTCTCGATGACCGGGTCGAGCACCAGCGTCGAATTGTAAAGTACCAGTGTGTCAGGACCAAGGCTCACCGTCAGTTCGTCGGGCTGCCCGACGTAAATCTGCTCCTGGAGCCATTCGCAACCGTTGGCATCCTGCACCGTGAGGTCATACAGACCGAACTGAAGTGCGATGAAAACCGAATTGCCCACGAAGTTTTCCCCGTCCAAACTGAAGCGGTAGGGTGGCGTCCCGCCCGTCGGTGTGGCTGCAATCCGCCCGTCCTTGAAGCCGAAGCAGGTCACGTAATCTATTTCAAGGCTGGCGTCCAGTGAGTCGCTAGGCTGCAAAATTTCGGTCTGCTCCTCCACCGAACAGCCGTTGGCATCGGTGAGCGTCAGGGCGTAAGTGCCAGCGGTCAAGTCGCTGATTTTAGGGGTGGTTTGGCCGTTTGACCAGACAAAACTGAACGGCGCAGTGCCACCCTCCGGCGTGGCCTCTGTGGCACCGTTCGCTTCGCCGTGGCATTTGATTCTATCGTTTTCAAAATTGACGATCAGCACCGCTGGCTCGTCGAGGGTCGCTTGCGCAATGGCCGTGCAGCCGTTCGCATCCGTCACCGTCACGCTGAACGTGCCGGACGGCAGGTCAATCGCCGTCGCAGTGGTCTGCGATTCAGCGTTTAAGCTCCACAGGTAGCTGAACGGCGAAATGCCGCCCGTCGCCGTCACCGTCGCCTCGCCGTCACGACCCGCCGCACATTTCACGTTTTGGGTAGAAACAATCGTGGCGACCACTGCCGCAGGGTTGTCCACCGTGATGGTGGCAGTGCCGGTGCAGCCCAGTGTATTGCTGACCGTCACCGTGTAGGTTTGCCCGCCGGTGAGGTTGCTGGCCGTAGTGCTGCTTTGCCCATTTCCCCAATTGAAAGTCAGTGTATTGAGCGGAACGCTCGTACCAGCTTGCGTCACGCTGCCGACGGTGGCCGTTCCGTTGGTTCCGTTGAAACAGTTGGGAGCCGTCTGCGTCAGGTTCACGAGCAGTTGGGGTTGCTGCGCAATGTTGACGCTGGCCGTGGCCGTGCATCCGCTGGCATCCGTGGCAGTGACGGTGTATGCTCCGGCTGTCAAATTGTTTGCAGTGGCGCTGGTTTGAGCATTGCTCCAACTATAAGTGTACGAACCGCTGCCGCCGCTGGCTGTTGCCGTGGCTGTGCCATTGTTTGCCCCAAAACATATCACGGCAGGCTGGCCAATGGCCACCGCTACTGCTGAAGCGGGTTGCCCGACCATGATGCTCTGCACGGCGGAGCAGCCGTTCGGGTCTTGCGCCGTCACGGTGTAGTTGCCAGCCACGAGGCCGGTCGGGTTTTGCAGGGATGAGGTGAAGCCGTTCGGCCCCGTCCAGTTGAACGTGAAATTGCCTGTCCCGCCTGACACCGTAGTGGTTATACTGCCGTTGTCGCCACCAAAGCAGGTCACCGCCGTTTGTGCCAACTGAACCACCACGGCGTCCGTCTCCGAGATGTTTTGAGAAATGGTGGCCGTGCAGCCGTTGGCATCCGTCACGGTGACGGCGTAGGGGCCTGCGGCCAATCCCGTGAGGTCTTGGCTGGTTTGGCCACTGTTCCAAATATACTGCAACTGCCCCGTGCCGCCCGTCACCATCAGGTCAATCGCTCCGGCACTACCGCCGTTGCAGCCTGCATTGGTCGGCACGGTGGAGAGTTGGAGCGCTGCTGGCTGCGTGATGGGAGTGCAGGCAGTCGTCGTGCAGCCCATGCCGTCGGTCACGGTCAGGCAGTAGTTGTTGACAGTGAGGTTGGGGAGGTTGGGACTGGTGCTGCCGTTGCTCCACAGGTAGCTGAGTGGCGCGGTGCCACCACTGGCTGTGGTGGTGATGCTACCATTGCTTCCCCCAAAACAAAGCACATTGATGGGTGTGAATTGCAGGTTGATGCCCGGCGGGTCAGTCAGCGTGAAAGTCTGCGTGGCGGTACAACTGTTGACGTCCGACACGGTGACGGTGTACATCGTAGCGCTCAGGGTGTCGGCCAAGGTTCCAAAGTCGCCGTTACTCCAGAAGAACTGGTAGCCCCCAGCGCCGCCCGTTGCGGTAGCAGTTGCGGTGCCTGACGAACCGCCGTTGCAAAGTGGGTCTGTTGGTGTGATGCTTGGCAAAATGGCCGCTGGCTGTTGCACGGTGGCCGTTGCCGTTGCGGAGCAACCATTAAAATCCGTCACGGTGACATCGTAGTTGCCCATCGCAAGGTTGTTGACGAGGGCCGTGGTGGCGTTTCCGGCTGCGCCGTCCCACTGGATGTCATGCGGGCTGGTGCCTCCGGCAATGAGCACGAGGGCCCCGCCTGTGGCCGTGCCAAAACAGTCGGCGCTGTCGCTGGCCGTGGTGAGGGTGAGCAACGGTGGCTCGATGAGGCTAATGGAAGCGCTGAAGCCGCAGCCGTTGGCGTCCGTCACGTTGACGGTTTGGGGGCCAGCGCCGAGGTTGATGGCCACGGAGTCCGTTTGCCCATTGTTCCAAACAAAATCGAAAGGCGCTGTTCCACCCGTGACCGTGGCAGCGACCACGGCATCCCCGATGCCATTGCAACTGACGGTGTTGACGATAATCGGCTGTACATCAAGCGCTTGCGGCGCAAAAACCGTGACTTGGATATTGTTCGGGCAAGCCCAGGAGTCCAAAACCGTGGCGGTGTAGGTGCCTGCGGCAATGCCCGTGTAGATGCCCGTGGTGTTGTTGACGCCATTGAAGGTGTAAACATAATCGCCAGCACCGCCGGACGCTTGCAATGTCACGGTGCCGTCGGTGTCGCCATTGCAGGTGACGTTGGTTTGGCTGGCCACTGTTAGTGACGGAGCCGTGCAATCGGGTGTGGAGCACATGGCCGTGCCAGTCTGCCCGTCGCATTCGCCGATGCCATAAACTTGAATGGTCACGTCGGTGCTCAGGGTTAGCCCGTTCACGATTTCAGTGGTGCTGGCGGTGGGCATGAATGGCCCGCCGTTGATGCTCACCATGTAGCCCATTGCGCCAGCCAATGTGTCCCAAGTGAAGGAGATGCTGTTGTTGGTCACGTCGGTGCAGTTGATGTTCGGGGCGGGCAGCACGTCGTTGACGGTGATGGTGATGCTGTCCTGCACCGTGCAACCGTAGGTGTCGGAGGCGGTGAGGTGGTAGGTGGTGGTTTGCGTCGGAGTGGCGATGGGGTTCGGGCAGTCGGTGCAGCTCAGGCCAGTGGTCGGCGTCCACTCGTAGTAGATTTGGTAGAGCGGTTCGAAGGTGATCGTCCAATCGAGGATGGTCCCGTTGAAGCCCAATTGGTCGTCAACTGCCAGCAATTGCCAAGTGCCGTTGGTGGGGTAGTCGCCGTCCCAGAGGTCGGACCAGACGCCTTCTGGGGCAAAGGTGCCGTTGGCAAAAGAGGGCTGACCACCCGACGTGCAGGGCGTCCACGGGAAGCCCGCCCCAATGTTGTTGGTGGCACTTGGCGTGAAGCAGACGTTGGTGTAGTCGTCGCAGTTGGAGCCGTTGTCGGAGCTGAGTTCGATGAATTGCCCGCCGGGCGAAAGCAGGAAGAGGTCAACGTCGTCCACCCAGTTGTGGTCCACGTTGATGCAAACCGACTGGATGACACCGGGGCCGAGCGTAATTGGTTGAACGCCAGCTACTTGTATTGAAGAATACGTCGGGCCTGCGCTGGTTACGGCGTAGTCCTGGCTGTTTGTAAACGAAGGCGGAATTGGCAGCGGGATGGGCAATGTGCCGTCCAAATGAATTGAATCGCCAAGGCAAATCGTGGAATCTGGCCCCAAGTCGGGCGGCACAATTTCATTGTCCCGGATAAAAATCCAGAATGTGTCCCGGTTGCAAATGTCCCGTTGGATGTCAATGCCGATGGTTTCCATGCCCTCGGTGATGCCGTCTTCGAGCGCCACGATGGGGATGGTGAGGGTGCTATCTCCAGTTGGTATGAACAGGTCGGGGGGGATGAGCAGGTAGTCCACGCCGTTTTGCGCAGTGCCGATGATGGTGTAGTCGAGCAGGAAATCGCTTTCCACGGGGCCTGGGTAAGTGAAACTGATGGAGCCGCTGGCGCAATCTTCGGTGATGGTTCCATCGAGGCTGACGGTAGCAGTTTCCACTTTAAGGGAGCCTGTCCCGAAGGATTTTGCTTCCAAAAAAACGCCCGTGTCGAACACCGGGTCGCCAACGTCGGAGACGGAGAGCTTGATGGTGTAGGTTTCGCAGGGTATCACCACCACTTCGGCAATGAAAACGCTGAGGTAGCCATCGTACACGGGTTGCCCGTTGTTGCTGGTGTTGTCGTTGTAATATTGGGCATAGGTTGGCGGGCAGCCCGCCCCGTTTGCAGGGTGAACGTTGTTGATGGTGACGGCGATATTGGTGCCGGGTATTTGGGCGATGTTGATGCCGTTGTTCTGGAACGGCCCAGTGATGCCGGGGCCACTGATGAAGAAGCCGAACACGTCGTTGAAGGGGCTGCAAGCATATTCCGGGTACTCTTCGGAAGCGAACACATATTTGAACCGCAGGGTGTCGCTGGTCGGGATAAAGGTGATGGTGAATTTTGCCACATCAAAAACGCTCAATCCACCAGCGGCGATGGCGCTCAGGTCGGGGTCGTTGGCTGAACTGGCGTTGTCGGTGGAACTGAACTGCGTGCCGTTGCAGTCGGCGCCCAATGGGCCACTGCTGCAGTTGACCGAGGCGGCACGGCCACTGGTCATCAAGATGCCCCGGTCAATGCCCACGGCACTGTTGCCGTTTTGAAATAGCCCACCGCCAGCGGGTCGCCCTCGAAGGTCACGTTGGTCACTTCCACGCCGTCGCCAAGAAAGATGTTGGAAATCAGGTTTGCCGGGGTGATGGGCGGCGTGGTGGCGTCGGTGATTTCCATGACCTGCGCAACCATTTTGTCAGCAAACAACAACAGGAATAGCCCGAAAAGCAGGCAGCGTTTCATTTTTTCAAAGATAAAAAGCTTCATATTGAGCAGGTGAAAAGGTTTTGTTTGTTTCCGGTTTTAGCCTGAAAACCAAAATGCGAAAGGGTGAATTTGTTAATTGACAGCTAAAAGTAAGTTCTCTAAGGGAATTTCACCTAAAACTCCTTGTGAAATCAGCAAAATGCCAGATAACTTACGAATTGTAAAGACGGCAAGTACGCTTGGGCGGGTTTGGAACACTGGCTTGTTTTTCAAAAAATCACCTCCGTGGCGCCCCAACCGTAGCGGGGGTGGAACTCATTTTTAAAGGTGTTGATGTCCGGGTTTTGCATCAGGCTGGTGGCAATGGCGTCCCGCAACTTGCCCTCTCCAACGCCATGAATCACAAAGACCCGCTCCACGCCCAATCGGGCGGCCTTGGAGATAAACGCCTCAAAATGAGAGAGTTGAATCTTCACGATGTCACTGTTGGTCAGCTTGCGCCAGTTGTCTGTCAGCTTCTCGATGTGCAGGTCAATCTCTGGGTTGAAGGCTGCCAACTCGTTCGTGTCCTGCATGTGGTAATACCTGCTCGTGAAAGTATTTTGCTTCGCAACTGGCTTTGCGTGGCGCTTGGTGTAGCTTTCCAGGTCTTCGCTGCTTGGCTCATTTGCCTCCTCTAGCTTTTCAAACAGGCGGTACCAATGCACGGGCTTGTTGATGAACGGGGCCGTTCTGAGGTTGCCAAAAAACGATTTAGGCTTGATTCTCAGTGATTTGTGTACAGGTTCCGATAGCCCTTCCGTGGTCACCCACTGGCATTTTATCTCAAACTCAGGTGCTTCGTTCAAGTCGTCATAGAGGAAATCGCCGAGGAGCTGGTAGCTCACCGACTTCAAGTTGCTGCTCCACGTCTGCGGCCCCCGGCTGTTCAGCAGCAACCGCAGTTCGAACACCACATCGTAGCGGGTGTCGTTCAGCAGGTACAGGGCGTATTTTTCGGGCACTTCCTGTTTGGTCTCCATCGGCTCGAACGCCAATTGGATGCCCAGGCTTTTCAGCACGGTGTACTGCGATTCCACCGCAATTTGGGGAGGTGGGGCAGGCGCTTGCACCACCTTTTTGCCTTCTACCACCTTCGCCTTCACCGGGTGCTTCGAGAACATCTCGGCCCGCATCAGGTCATCGGTGTGCGCCGGGATTTCCATGTCGTATTTAGGCAGGTAAACATTGACCATGCCCCCTTCGAGCAAGGACTTCACCTCGCCTTCGTCGTCTGTGTGCAGGAATTTTACTTTTGTGCCGATTGCGAAAAGCATGGATTTTTTTAATGATGAACGATGAACGATGAATTGGCTTTTGGACGGTTGCAAATATATTGGAATCTGGCGGCTTCGCATCCAATGTTCATCATTCATCGTTCATCATTCATCATTCTTCTAACTTTGCCCCATGAAAATTCGATGGAAAATAGCCCAATACTTTGAGGCAAGGTGGTGGCGCTATTACCTGAAGGGCAAATCACTGCCCGACTATCTCGATTGGAAGCGCAATTACTGGAAGGATTTCTTGCGAAAAATTGAAATGGAAGTGCCCAACGAGGCCAACATCCTCGATGCGGGCTGCGGCCCAGCGGGCATCTTCCTAGTTTTTCCTGAAAACCAGTTGACGGCCATTGACCCGTTGCTGGGCAAGTACCGACCGATTTTTCCGCATTTTTCGGATGGTTCGCTCCGCAATGCCCGTTTTGTCGAGACACCGTTGGAGCAGCTGGAGGCTACGCAAAAGTTTGACGTCGTGTTTTGCCTCAACGCCATCAACCACGTGGCAGACTTGGAGCTTTGTTTGAAAAAATTGCGACAGTCCACCCGCCCCGGTGGAAAGTTGGTACTCTCCGTGGATGCACACAACTGGTTGTTTTTCAAGCACTTGTTCCAATTGTTGCCCGGCGATATCCTGCACCCGCACCAGTTTGACCTCGACGACTATCGCCTGATGCTGGAGGCAAATGGACTTCAAATCCTGGCAACCAAGACCCTCAAAAAGGAGTTTTTTTTCAATTACCACGTTCTCACACTGACCTGTTAGCACTTAATTTGAGAAGTGAAAAAGGAAGAATTGGGAATGTGGTAGCCGCAAATTCTCTTTTTTCAATTCTCCATTATTCCGCATGTCCTACAAAATAAAAGAACTCTACTACACCCTCCAAGGAGAGGGGGCGCACACCGGGCGGCCTGCCGTGTTCTGCCGTTTCACGGGCTGCAACCTCTGGACGGGCCGTGAGGAAGACCGCCACAAGGCCATCTGCCAGTTTTGCGACACCGACTTCTGGGGAATGGACGGCGTGAATGGTGGTCAATACACCGCCGAAGCGTTGGTGGAAAAGGCCATTTCGCTTTGGGGCGATACCAGTCAGGGACGCCCCTACGTGGTCTGCACGGGAGGCGAGCCGCTGCTGCAATTGGACGAAATTTTGATTGAAGCATTCCACCGGGCGGGCTTTGAGGTGGGCGTGGAGACCAATGGAACGCAGGCTGCACCCGCTGGCCTAGACTGGATTTGCGTCAGCCCAAAAGCTGGCGCTCCGCTCGTGCTCACCAAGGGCGACGAGCTAAAACTCGTGTTCCCACAGCCCGCAGCCATGCCAGCTTTGTTTGAAGAAATGGACTTTGCGAATTTTTACATCCAGCCGATGGATGGTCCAGCGGTGCAGGAGAACACCCGTGCCGCCATTGATTTTTGCCTGAAAAACCCCAAGTGGCGATTGAGCATCCAGACGCACAAGTTGTTGAACATTCCATAAAATGAAAAAGCCCGTTCAGTGTTGAACGGGCTTTTTTCTTCCAAAATCAATTGTTTACTGAAAAATCACCTTCTCCACCAACACGAAGGTAGGCGTCGTCACCCGAACGAAATACAAGCCGGATTGCCCGACCAGATTCCAGTCCAAGTCAAAGTCCGAGTACCTTTTTTTCAGAAAACCATCGTGCAACGTGGCCACAATGCGGCCATTCACGTCCAGTACGTCCACCGTTGCCACGGGTTGGTCTTCGATGGATTGTACGATGATGCGGGCAGCATTGATGGTAACGGTAGGCACAACCAAGACTTCGTTGGTAGGCTCAATGACGCTCACTCCTGAAACCAGGGAAATATCGTCCGTGCTCCAGACATTCACGGGTATGAATTTATCGCCATTTTTTAACCAAATAATGCCCACCACCTCATATTCATGTCCTGTAATTTCGCTGACTGGCAAAGCAAAATCTAAACTGAATTCCTGCCCGGCATCTACATTGCCATTGACTATTAATTTTCCGAAAGTCTCCGTCGTAAAGGACTCTCTGAACAAGTGACGATGCACAGCATTGGAGTCGATACTGGCTTGGAAAGCCGTCACATGGTCTTCGAGCAAGTAAATACCCAAGTAGAATTCACCCTGGGCCTGCAATGGCCCAAAAAACTTGACTTTAGCCGCCACTTTGATATCACCATTTTCATAAACTGGTTCAAAGCCGCAGTTGGCAATGGGAGCTATAGTGCCTAGTATATCCAGTTGGAATTTGAGCTGGGCTAGCTTGGCAGTTACGTTGCTTGCAGTAACGCCCTGCTCCATTTCATTTGCAAAAAATTTGGGTTGGTAAAAGCCGCCCCAATTGTCGGTGATTTCCTTTGCAGCCGGGTCATAGAGGCCACCATCGTAATGAGCAGCCATGAAAACAGCATTTTCTCCATTCTGCTCAATGGCATTTTCGAAATAGGTCCAGCCCCAAGTGCCACAGTATGGGCACCAGTCGGCGGTACGCTTGGTCACAAGGATACGTTGTTTTTGTTCGACTTGCTGGGCAATGCCCTTCACGAGGAACAAGCAGGCGACTAGTAGTACTAAGTAATTCTTTTTCATGCTAACTTGGGTTTTGTTGAAGGCGAGAGACCCGCCGGTGGTAAAGATTTTAGAACAAAAAGTGAAGTCAAAGGTTGTTGGGTACCGATTGGGCAGCCTGAAAATCCAAACGTAGAAAGGATTTTGTTGCCGCCATGACTTTGAACCGCTCGTCCAACCTCATGCCCACCACCCAAGCAATATTCCCGCCAGTTTCCAGCAGCCAGACCTTGTCCTTTTCAAACCTTGACAGCTTGTTGTTGGAGAAGAAATCCTGCAGTTTTTGGCGCTTGCCACCCATCCCAAGCGGGCAAAACCAATCGCCAGCTTGCCAGTGGCGCAGTTTGAGCGGGAATTGCAACTTGTCGCCGTCCAGCCAAGCTGTGTTGGCTCCAACAGCGAGAGTTGGGGGTGGCTCGGCAGGGTAGGAGATGGTCAGCCTTGCTCCACCCGGCAATTCGATGGGTTCCGCTGAAATGACGCTGATTTCCACTTCTCCGCCAACGTTTTCCCACAGCGATAAAATCAAAAAAAAGCGGTCAACCAATAACCGGGCGGGGGGGGCATCGAAAATGCTACCGGGTTGGCTTTCAGCGCTTTGCAAAATGTTTTTGACCTGGTCGTTGTTGAATCCGTGCGGCTTGAGTAGCTCAAACAGCACTGTAATTGGGGCAGGACAGGAGCGCAGTTTTCGAAGGTCAATGCGCCACTCATGGGAGCCTTTTTCTACCACATCGTCCGTGATTTTTTGCAGGGCAAAATCGTAAAGTTGCTCGGCTTCCCCCAGCCGTTCAATGTTCTCACCGGCCACTTTTTGGAAAGCGGGGTTTATTTGCTCAAAAACCGGCACGACGTGGTGGCGCACCAAGTTGCGATTGTACTTGTCGGTGAGGTTGGAGGCGTCCTCCCGGTACTCGATTTCCTCCTCCGATGCGAATTCGAGGATTTCCTTTTGGTGGCAAACAGCAGTGGCCGGACGACGTTGCCGTTCCTCGGCAAAATGCCATGAAGCCCCCGCAGGCCACAGCCTTTGGCGAAATTGTACAGCAATGTTTCGATGGAATCGTCCAGGTGGTGCGCTGTCGCAATATGCTGACAACCAGCTTGTTGGCGGGTTTGTTCCAGCCATTCGTAACGAAGCTGGCGGGCTGCCACTTGGATGGAAAGCTTGTTTTGCTCTGCAAAAATTTGGGTGTCAAAACGAATGGAAAAATATTCTACCCGGAATTCCTCAGCCAGTTTTTTTACAAAAAACTCATCCTCGTTCGCCTCCTCCCCTCGTAACTGAAAGTTGCAATGTGCCACCGCAAATGGAAGCCCAGCCCGGCTGAACAGGTGGCAAAGTACAACCGAGTCCACGCCGCCGCTGGTGGCCACGAGCGTTTTTGCGCCAGTGGGAAGCAGGTTTTGCGAAGCGATGTATTTGTGGAACTGGACAACCATGAATGTTGTGGTCGCCCAATTTATTGGGCTGACCGTTTTCTTCAATTTCGATACACGGTCAGCCCAATAAATTGGGCGACCACAATGGGCTAAGCCTTCAACTCCCGGTAAAAAGCATAATAATAAGGTATCGTTTCAATGCCCTTGTAGAAGTTGAACAGCCCGTAATGCTCATTGGGTGAGTGGATGGCGTCGCTGTTGAGGCCGAAGCCCATCAGCACGCTGTCCACGTTCAGCACATCCTTGAACAACGACACGATGGGGATGTAGCCGCCCTCCCGTTTCGGGATTGGCTCCTTGCCGAAGGTCTTGGCCATGGCCATGTGAGCAGCCTTGTATTCTGGCGTGTCCGTTGGCGTAACACCTGGTTCGCCGCCGTGCATTCGGGTCACTTTTACCTGCACAGTTGGCGGTGCAAGTGACTTGAAATGAGCCTCAAACTGGTCGTACACTTGCTCGCAGCGCTGGTGCGGCACGAGGCGCATGGAGATTTTGGCAAATGCTTTTGAAGGCAAGACCGTCTTCGAACCCTCGCCCGTGTAGCCGCCCCAGATGCCATTGCAATCAAGCGCAGGGCGTATGCTGGTGCGCTCGATGGTCGTGTAGCCCTTCTCACCCGCCACTTCGGCGATGCCAAGGTCGGATTTGTAGTCGTCCAGACTAAACGGTGCTTTGTTCATCGCCACCCGGTCCTTTTTGCTTTCGTTAAGCACACTGTCGTAAAAGCCGGGGATAGTGATTTTGCCGTTTTTATCAATCAGTTTGTCAATCATGCCAGCCAGCACGTTGATGGGATTGGCCACGCCGCCGCCGTACACACCGGAGTGGAGGTCACGGCTTGGTCCGGTCACTTCCACCTCCAAGTAGGCGAGGCCACGCACCCCGGTAGTGACGCTCGGCACGTCGTTGGCGATGATGGAGGTGTCGGAGCAGAGCACCACGTCGCAGGCCAGTTTCTTCTTGTTTTTTTCGACAAACGGGCGGAAGCTCGGCGAGCCGACCTCCTCTTCGCCCTCCACGCAGAACTTGATGTTGCAAGGCAGGTTGCCCGTTTTTACCATCGCCTCAAAAGCCTTGACGTGCATGTAGGTTTGGCCCTTGTCGTCGCAAGACCCACGGGCGAAGATGGCGCCCTGTGGGTGTACTTTCGTCTTTTTGATGACCGGCTCGAACGGTGGCGAAGTCCACAGGTCGAGCGGGTCGGGGGGCTGCACGTCGTAGTGGCCGTAAACGAGCACGGTCGGCAGTTTTTTGTCAATGATTTTTTCAGCGTAAATGACGGGGTAGCCTTCCTTGGCCTTGCCGTCCTTTTTGTGCGAGGTCGGGCAGATTTCCACGAGGTCGCAGCCAGCGTCACGCAGGCTTTGCGCCACAAACTCAGCAGTGCGCAGCACATCGTCCTTGTACTTCGGGTCGGCGCTGATGGACGGGATGCGGAGCAGTGCGAGCAGTTCGTCGAGGAAGCGCTGCTTGTTCTTTTCGATGTATTCCTGGGTGGACTTCATTTTAGATGATTGTTTGATTGTTGAAATTGTTGAATTGCTTTTTGAGGAAAAGCCTGGTTGAAAAGCGAAATTACGTCGCCAAAGATAGTGCGGCATGCCTGTTTCACAAGAAAAAACTGCCTGCTAGATTTGTAAGGAAACGAGCAATTCCGACAATCGGCCCTCATTGAGTTTGAACTCGATTTTGCCGTTGGCGGCATAACTGATGTTGCCCGTTTCCTCCGAAACGACGAACGCTGTTGCATTGCTGCGCTCCGTGATACCGAGTGCGGCACGGTGCCGAAGGCCAGTATGTTCTGGCAATGCGGAGCTGTCAGACACGGGCAAAATGCAACTGGCTGCTTGAATTTTCCCTTTGCCAATCAGTACGGCGCCGTCGTGAAGCGGGCTTTCTTTTTGGAAAATGCTCAGGAGCAAGGACTGGCTGATTTTTGCATCGAGTTGCACGCCAGCGTGGCCGATGCCCTCCATTTCGAAGCTGTTTGAAAAGACCAAAAGTGCCCCAGTTTTGTCCTTGGCCATGCGCATGAGCGCTTGTTTTATCTCGAAATTGGCGGCTTCGTTCACGATGTTTTTGCCCAAATTGCGGGTGAACCAACGCAGCATGACCTCAGAACGGCGACCCAGCGTGGTGTTGCCGAGCATGAGCAAAAAGCGTCGCACTTCTGGCTGAAAAATGATGATGATGATGATAAAACCGACGTTGACGAACTGGCTGAGAATCATGGAGAGCATGTCCATTTTCAACATGCCCACTAGCCACCACAGCAGGTAAATGATGACGATGCCGATGAAAATGTTGAACGCAATGCTGCCCCGAAGCAGCAGGTAAACCCGATAAATCAGGTACCCAACGATGGCCACGTCGAGCACGTCCCAAAGGCTGATGGGCAGAAAACCGATTTCGAAAAGAAAATTCATGCTGGAAATGCGGGTATTGGGTGATTGGGATATTGGGTTATTGGGTAGGAATTAGGGCATATCATATTCAAAGTTGATAAAGCCTACCCTTCAATAATCCAATAACCCAATCACATAATCACTCAAACCATCCGGTAAAGATGTCTTATTTTTGAGCTACCGAACACGCATTTTTTGAAAAAAATACAATTTAACTTGAAAAATAAGCTGTTTGTAATTGTACTTATTATTGTCTTAACGCCTTGTTGGGTGGTCGCTCAAGAGGTGATTACCAATGAGTCAGGGCGAAAGATTGTGGTGGATGCGAATGGAAATTGGCGGTACTTTCAGGTGGATTCAATCACAGTAAATTCGGGCGATGCCAAATTTCAGGTGCCCAAAAGGATGCCGATGAAAATGAACATCGGATAGCGGAATCCAAGCAATTGGAGCGGGAGCTGGCCCTGCTGCTCATCAAAAACCGGGTGGAAATGATAGACCTTCAAATCGCTTTGGGAGACAATTCAAGCAATTCTGTCATACGATTGAAGGAGCAACTCGAAGGGACGGCATATAAAATCCGGCAACTGGAAACCCAGTTGGAGGAGACAAAACTTCGGACCGCTTTTCTACAAAAAATAGGCAACCTGCCCCAACCAAGCTATGCTCGAAAGCTCAAGAAATGGGAACACGAACACCCCTTCAAAACAACCCCGGCGATACTTAATTCGGAAAATTAACATCAACGGATGGCCATCTCGCTAACGATATTGCAAACGGCATCCTACTTTTGCCTCCTAAGCTGCCATGTCAGATGGGCTTTCAGGGCGAAGACCCGCTGGCCAAAAAATTTCGTTGGGAAACGGCGCCTACGAGATTTTTCACCCATACCGATTTGGCGGTCGAGCAGCAGTTCGGAAAGCGTGATTTCATTGAAAGCACAGCCTACTTGGCTGCTTTCGAGGGTGGAGTGAAGCAACTGAATTTGGAGATTGCAGTGGCCTCCGACAAAGCGCCCCAGATATTCGGAACCTTGCTCCACAATGAGCTTTTGGAAGTGCAATTGTTGAGTGGGGAAACGGTTAGGTTGTTCAACACCTTGCCCAGCAATGGGGAGTGGCTCGCCGCTCAAGGTACTTTTGTTTTCAACGGCAGGTACACGCTGGGCATTCGAGAAGAAAGGCTGCTTCGGAGCAGTGAGGTGGACAAGGTGCTTGTCAGGTGGAGCTTAGTGCAGGAGCTGTTCGAAGTTTTTGAAACTGATTTTTTCATCCGGCATTTCAACTGTTTGGCTGCCATGTTGTCAAAAGAAAAATAAACAAGAAGCAGATGCTAGGCTTGAAGTTACCGACAGACCCTCGATGGGTTGACCTTGCGGAGATGGACCTTGCGGAGATTCTAACCGACCACGCTTACTGTGAGCAAAAGGCTGCAACGTCCTGCATTTCGCTGATTCAAATGTATCCTGACAAGGAGGAGTTGGTAAAAAGCATTGCTCCAATTGTTACGGAGGAGTGGGGGCATTTCAGGTTGGTGCTGCTTGAATTGGAACGCCGCAAGCTTAAATTGGGCTACCAACGCAAGGACGAGTATGTGAACGAATTGATGAAATTTGAGAAAAAAGGTGGCAGCCGGGAAGACCGGCTTTTGGAGCGGTTGTTGATTTGTGCGCTTATCGAAGCACGTAGTTGTGAGCGCTTCAGGTTGCTTTCCTTAAACCTGAACGAGGAAGATTTGAGGGAGTTCTACCACAAGTTCATGGTGTCGGAAGCAAGCCATTACCGACTGTTCATTGACCTTGCCAAGGCTTATTTTCCGGAGGAAATGGTCAAATCTCGTTGGCAAGCGTACCTTGAGCGTGAGGCAGAAATCATTGGACAACTGGAACTTCGTGGCGACAGGATGCATTAAGGCGAAATAAATTTTTGAGTTTTGCTATTTTTGTAACAGAAACCTAAATGGTTGGATATTTCAAAAGTAGAGTCAAAAAAGGCGAACTAGGCAAGACGATTGGTTGTTGAACATTCCGTGGACTATTAATTTCTTTTTTTTGAAAAGTCAAGACAATCTTTCACAGATGTGGCAACTTTTTTGTTTAGTTTGGCGTAATTTTTAATATCACAAACGCAAGAAGTTACGTTTTCACAAAAAAGAATCGCTCCCAATGCAAATAAAAATAGACTACACATCCATTGACCTCAAACCAAAAAACAACTGGTTATGCGCCAATTAAAGATTACAAATAAGATTACGACCAGAGAAAGTCTTGCCCTTGACAAGTATCTGAACGATATTGGCAAGATAGACTTGCTCAATGCAGAGGAAGAGGCTGACCTCGCCCGCAGAATCCGCACAGGTGACCAAGCCGCACTCGAACGGCTTACAGAGGCAAACTTGCGCTTTGTGGTTTCCGTAGCAAAGCAATACCAAAACCAAGGCCTGTCGCTTAGCGACCTCATCAATGAGGGAAACGTAGGCTTGATGAAAGCAGCACGGCGCTTCGATGAGACCAAGGGGTTCAAGTTCATATCTTACGCCGTTTGGTGGATTCGACAGTCCATTCTCCAGGCAATCGTGGAGTACTCACGCATAGTTCGGCTACCGCTGAACAAGGTCGGCTCGTATAACAAGGTTAACGAAGCGTTCATTTCGTTCGTACAGGAATATGAGCGGGAACCTTCGGACGAGGAACTTGCCGAGATTCTGGAATTGACCACCAAGGAGGTGTCGAACATGCTCAAGGGCAGTATCCGCCACGTGTCGGTAGATGCTCCGATAGGCGGAGAAGACAGCGACTCTACCATGCTCGATCTCATCGCTGACAACGACGGCGAGCGTCCAGACGACGCACTCATGGACCAGTCGCTGAAGGATGAAGTGCAGGCTGGTTTGTCCATTTTGGCACCACGTGAAATTGAGGTGCTTTCGGCTTACTATGGCCTGAACGGCCACAAGGCGCTGACTTTGGAGGAAATTGGCGATTTATATTGCTTGACCCGTGAGCGGGTCAGGCAAATCAAAGAGAGGGCGATCAGGCGGCTTCGAAAGTCTTACAATCGAAATGCCTTGAAGTCCTATTTGGGTTAAAATTCACGCAAAAAATAGGAAGCCTTGCCATTTTCGGCAGGGCTTTTTTCATTTACGTCGAAATGGGTTGGCTGAAAACCGAATAAGTCTTAGAATTGACCTCAAAAAAAGAAAATGGCAGGTATCGCATTATCGTTGTTCTTGATTTTGGCTTTGGGCATGATTGGCATTACAGTGCTGATGAAGACCCTTCAGAACTACAGGCCGGGAAGGACTAAAATCCAGGCCGATCTGAATAAAATTAGAGCCGAGTTGGCTCCATTGGTAGCTGATTTGGTGCCTTGGACGGCAGAGGAGATGGAACAATTGTCTTTCAACCAAATCAAAAAATCAATCAAAAACGGGTTGGTCAAAACCTCAAAAGGCGTGCTGACCACAATTTACCACGAGCCAGTGATTGCCTGGGCCTACAAAAAATACGTGAGCAGAAAAGAAAATGGGCTGCTCTATGCGCGGACTAGCAATCAAGAGTTCATCTACCGAATCAAGAACGGTGAGGTGGAAATGGTGGTGGGGGAGCATTTGGTTGGCGTTTTGAACCAGCAAGGCTGTTTGGTCGGCCAGAAAGGAAACAAGCAATTGGCTCAAATCAGCAAGAATGAGGACAACTTAGTGTTGCCTGTTTTAGTGAACAACAAGCTGGTTGGGAGCATGTCGAACCCACAAAGGAAACAAAAGGGGAATGTGAGGGCTTTTCAGCATTTGGTTAAATTGGACAAGGAAGAAGAAGAAATCGTACTGTCGCTGTCCATTCTCGAACTCGTGAAAAGGGAGATTGAAGCTTGATTCCTCCAAAATCAACCTAAACAATTGGAAATCAATACCGAGCGACAAAAAAACAAGAAAAAATTGTAGAATATTAATCTTGTTGAATACTTTTGGCCGATAATCAATTGATTCCCTATTCAGATGACGAAACAAAAACAACCAACACTTTTCACAAGAAATCATTTGCCAGTAGCCCTGCTCCTAAATCTGGCAGACAAACTTACCAAGGGAACCCATCCCACATTGAAACCAAAAATCATCCAATCTACGGGAAAATACACACAAAAAGAATTTCGAATCCAAGGGGTTGTACGGCTGGAACATTGTCAGGAAGAAACAATCCTGCATTACTTCCGTTCAACTTTTAACAACTGAAATTTCGCTCCAAAGCGAATTTTCTAGCACGTCATTACTCAAGTTTCTTCTCATTAAACTTCTGAAACATGAAAGTTTCGCTACTTAATCAAACACCTATGCAACTTACAAGCTTCTTCCGACAGCTTTCCATTCGAGCGCTAATGGTTTTGGCATTGGCTGTTTCGGCGACTACCCTGATTTGGGCCGAAGGCTCAAAAGACTTTGTTGGGTACCCTGGCACTAGGATGTTCCTTGACACCAGAGACCCCCAACAGATGAAAGTTTTCGCCCGCGAAGGCGAGTTCATCAACCTTGGTGCCAGCCACCTTGGTTTTCCAGAGGGGGTTGGTTACATCAGGGTCTATCGGCCAGATGGAACGCTCCACACCACCTTCACGAACCCGTTCCCACTTAGTTCCAAGGTTGGAATGATTGAAAGCCTTACTCAGGAGTTGGCAGGTCCCACAGGTGGAGGGACTGGCTACGTACCTGCTGTTGTCCAAGTACCAACTGGTCAAAAAGGTATTTGGACGGTAGTTTTTGGCTACACCACTACCAATGCCTTGTCCGCAAATTTCACGAATATAGCCAACAATTTCCCTTGGACTCCGGCGAATCAAGCACAAGCCTATAAAAGGGCCATTTTGGCTTGGGACATTACGATTACCGAAGGCGCCGCAGGTAACCAACCAAACGCCATTATGCACGAAGGTCGGGTTTACTCCAACGAATATATTACCCTTATCCGTGGCAATGGCCAACTTACTTCTCCCACTTTTTACGTACTGACGAACGACGGGTACCAGTATCAAGTTGATGTAAAAGATGCCGACCCCTACCGCTTCCCAATATCCTCCAACTCCTTGGGATTGGTTAATGGGCTAGGCCAACCTGCCTACAAATCAAAACTTGAAAGTGCGTTCCAAAGGAACCATCAACCAGGAACTTGGTCCCCCAACAACTTATATCTCTTTGAGCCACAAGCTGCTGACTACATAAACCCTCCTTTTAGGTTGATAAACAACAAGATATTCTTCAATATACCGGACCCTGCTATGGACAGTACAGCTTTGGTGTCCGATATTTTCTACAACCACCCCCCTAATCCTTCTGGCCCCCCGTATCCGCCTACAACCCCACCAAGTCCTCCGGTTTCTCATACCACTTGGCTTAATACACCAATTCAGGATTTTTCTCTGGACGCACCGATAATTTTTATCGGGGTAAACGCAAATGGCTTAAACTGCAGTCCCGGTTCCATCCAGTTTGGGAAAGGCGGTTTTTTTGTTTTCAATACAAATATTGGTGGCAGTGTAACGTTGGAACTCGACTTGAACAACAATGGATATTCTGAGTTTGACCCAATGGACACGGTATTACAAGGTGTTTTGAACCCTGGTTTGGATTCCATCTATTGGAATGGTTGGTTGAACGGAGCGGCAGTCCCTGTCAACCCTGCTTTTCAGTTTGGTGTTACTGGAAATATTCAATATGGCCAAGTACACATCGCGCTAACGGATGTGGAAGGTAACATTGGTGGGGTTACTTTCAAGCGGCTAACTCCTATCCCCAACCAACCTGACGACTTGTTTTATTTCGACCACTCAGATATCTTTCCTAATGATCCTGCTGCGATAAGTGGTAACGGTACACCTGGCCACCCTAAGGAAACAAACATTCCTTACGTGTATGATTTTAATGAAGGAAATGAAAAATATATTGATGAATGGACTTTCGTTGAGTATCCAATCGATACTACGTTCATCGTCAAAATTGACTCGAGTTGCGTTTGTGACACAATCAACACTCCAGTTTTAACGGGTACAGGTGGCGGTGTTTTTTGCGAAGGGCAGGAATTGACCATGACTGCCACCAATTCGGTTCTGGGAACCGGAGACTTGACTTATACATGGTCGGGTCCACCCAGTTTCAATTTTGTGGAAACAATAGATTCAACGGCAACGAGCACAGTCACCATTGGCGCTGCCACTACGACCAATACAGGTACTTTCCAAGTTATAGCTGCCACGTCACCCGGAGGTTGCAGAGACACCTTGACGTACAATGTCACTGTCAACCCAAATCCTGTCGCACTTAGCATAACTGGAGGCGGCACTTATTGTGCTGGGGAACCCGTAACCTTGGAAGTTCAAACCATTTCAGGATTTACTACGCTTGACTATGCATGGAGCGGCCCAGGAGTTCCGGCAAACCAGGCAACAGGAACTGTAGCCGGTGGCGGCATAGTTACACTCGTACTTCAGAACGTACAAGTCGCTGATGCTGGAGGCTACAGTTTGGTACTAACCTCCGTTGAAGGATGCGTGTCCGTTACTATTTCTACCACAGTTAGATGTCAATGTTACTCCAGTAGTTTCGTCGATTACCGGCAACAACAGCTATTGCGAAGGTGATGACGTGACGCTGACAGCTACAAACTCAGCTACTGGTTTTTCTACCATGATTTGCACATGGACCGGGCCGAATGGCTTCAACGTTTCGCAAAACGTCAATGGAACTGATCCAATTACATTGAACCTGAACAATATCAACAACTCATTTGAGGGGATTTACACCCTTGTTTGTGCTGTTGGTACTTGCGCTAGCGTTTCGGTTGAATTTGACCTTGTGATAAATACCCCACCGCTGATCAGTGCAATCAGTCCGAATGGTTCATTTTGCGAAGGCACATCGGTAACGTTTACCGCCCAAAACGCTAACCTTGGCTCTGGTCCGGTCACTTATACTTGGACTGGCCCGAATGCATCACTGCCATTCACTGGCCCCGCACTACTGAGTGGACCTTATGATTTTACAATTCCGAACCTTACACCAGCAGATGCCGGTATCTATACGCTTACATTGGGTGGTTGCCCTTCAGCTCCACAATCTGTGACCATCAGCGTGTTACCAGCCCCCAATCTCACGGTCACCGGTGGCGGTGATGTATGCGTCGGACAGGACGTGACCTTGACGGCCACAAACAGTACGCTCGGTGTTGGCCCAATCATCTTTATTTGGACTGACCCTAATGGCAACATCTTGTCGCAGGGTGTTACTCCCGATGCTACAGCAAGTACGGTGACTATCAACAACGTTACTGCTGCCAACTCGGGCACTTATACCATTTTCGAAACGATTGACGCAAATGGTTGCACAGCAACCGCAACTGTATCGTTGAATGTGCTTCCAGGCTTGAACCTCATTGCCCCAACGCCTGACAGCACCTACTGCGAATTCAACAGCGTGGTGCTTACTGCAACAAACACCGTGGATGCAGGCGATTTGACCTATACTTGGAGCGGGCCGAACGGCATCGTTCTTGGGCCATTCACCGTTGGTAGCTTCGAGCCGTTGACTGCCATTATCAGCGAAGCAAACCTGATGCACGATGGCACATGGACACTGGATGTCAATTCAACCAGTGGTTGCAGTTCCAGTATTCAGGTAGAAGTGACTGTCCTTGCAGGAGTGAGAATAACGGCCGTCGTGGGCGGAGGTCCATATTGTTTTGATGCTCCTGTGACACTAAATGGCTCAGGCGAAGGTTCTGCCGATTCTGTCAGCTATACTTGGACTGACCCGAACGGTATCCCGGTTGGCGCTGGAACAACAGTGCCAGCAGGGCCATTCCCAGGAAGCAGTTCTTCCAATTTGCCTGGTATCTATGTCCTGGAAGTTGTTGCGGACTCAAGTGGCTGCTCCGATAGCGAAACAGTTACCGTTGAAATCATACCACTTCCAGAAGTGATGGTGTTGAACAACGACACCACGCTTTGTGGACTTGATACGCTTGAAATTTGTGGGCAAGCGACCACAATTAATATTGGTTCATTTTCCTACATTTGGTCTACGCCAACCGGCGAAATTATTACAGGCAGTGCCAGTGGCAACGCCCCATTCTGCGACATCATTCTACCAATGCAGGACTACGGCGCAGGCCCTTATATTTTGAGGATATCTGCCGATGGATGTACCTCAGTGCCTGATACTTTCAATGTATCATTGAATCCAAATCCTGTGATTTCGATTGTCTCGGGTGGTGGAACCTATTGTGCGGGCGAGACGGCGGATGTTTGTTTCACCAACACCAATCCAGATGTCGTTGGGTTCTTCTACACCTGTACTCTGCCGAACGGCACTCAGGTCACCGGCCAAACCAGTACAAATGATATCATTTGCTTACCAGTCACCCAGTCTGGTACCATTTGCTGTTCCCTTGAATCATTCGATGGTTGCGTATCCAGTCAGGCATGTGTTACGGTCACGTTCGAGCCTAGCGCCGATTTGTCGGTAACGGCAAACACCCCGGTTTGTGCAAACGAAACCCTGATGCTGAGTGGAACAAACTCGCTTCCTTGCACTGGAACAATAACCTACGCCTGGAACGGCCCCAACGGCTTTACCTTCGTTGGTACAGCTCCGTGTGCCGGGCCTTTTCCCGCGGAAGTTCCGAACCCGGTTTCAGGTGAGTACTGCCTCATTGCTCCTTTGAATAGCAACTGCCCAGACACGGCTTGCATCACAGTTACGGTTAATCCAGTTCCAATTGTTGTCAACAACTCCATCACTGGTGGTGGAACATTCTGCGCAGGAGAGGAGGTGGTTTTGATTGCTCAAGTATCCATTTCCGACAACTCAAACATCACCTATACTTGGTGCCAAAACAACGTGCCAATCCCTGGCCAAACGGGTACAGTAGCCAGCGGCAGCACAGTCACCTTGGATTTGGGGCAAGTAGCAACAAATGAGGGTGGCGAATATTGCCTAAAATTGGAATCCACCAATGGATGTGTCAATATTCCGCCAACTTGTATTCAGGTTACAGTCAACCCATTGCCAGCAATCCTGACGGTGACAGGCGGCGGCACCTACTGCGAGGGCGTGGACGTAGCGTTGAATGGATCTGGTACGCCCGGCCTCGGCACTGTAAACTATACTTGGTCGGACCCGAACGGCAATCCTGTTTTCAGCGGCACTGCTCCAAGTCAAGGTCCATTCCCGGCAACGGTGAATGACATTAGCCAACTTGGTGCGGGCATTTATACCTTAATCGTAGAACTTGGCGATTGTGCTGACACAGCCAACGTGGTAGTTGAGGTAAATCCGAAACCAATCATCACCGTCATCAGTGGAAACGAAACCGTGTGCGCTGGTTCAAATGTGGTGGTTTCATTTGAAGTTGACCCGAACGGAGCTTCGAGCGTTGACTGGAACTATGACAGTCCCGACTTCGATACCAGCGGTACGGTGACGACTGCCACCACAATTACTTTCACGATTGTGGCCAACAGCACAACATCAGCCACCATCACCGCCGAATCGAGCGACGGATGCGAGGCAGAGCCGCAGCAAATCAACATCACGGTCCAAGAAATAGACCCACCGGTGCTTACGCCGTCTTCACTTGTGATTTGCGTAGGCGACGACCTGGTGCTGGCCACAACGCTTTACACTGGTACCGTTAGCTACGAGTGGTTCAAGGATGGTGTGTCAATCGGCACGACCAATGACCCCAACTTTGTGGTCACTCCACCGATGTCAGGTGTCTACAGCGTTGAAGTGACTGTTGATGGTTGTTCGGCTGGGTCCACTGGAGTTGCAGTCACTGTACCCGCCGCACCTGATGCTATTGACGACGAGTATTCCAGCACGACACAGACAGCAGTTTCCGGCAATGTTTCTGACAATGACACAGGTGGCGCAGTGACGCATACAGTGGTTACAGAGCCTTCGATAGGTAGTGTGATATTGAACCAAGATGGTACTTTTACTTATACACCAAGTACACCGGCAGCTCCGACAGTAACGTTTGTATACGAAATATGCCTTGTGGAATGCCCGGGTGCATGTGACCAAGCCACCGTTACGATAACCTACCAGGTTGATTGTGAAGTGCCGAACGTGCTCACACCTGATGGTGATGAAATCAACGATGTTTTGCAAATTGACTGCATTCCGCCACCTAACCCCAATTTTCCGAACAATAGCCGCTTGCGGATATTCAATCGTTGGGGCGATGAAATTGCGGCATTTGAACCTTACCTGAACGAAGAAGGCTGGGATGGAACTTTCGGAAGTGATAAGAAACCTGTGCCTGCGGCTACTTATTTCTATCTGTTTGAATTTGATAAAAATAGTGGCGATGACGTGCTTTCAGGTTACATAAAAGTAGTCCGATAGTCAAGGTTTTTAGCGGGTGGCGGTTGAACAAAATCAACTACCACCCGCCATCCACCATCCAACAACAACCTTTAAAATAGTGAACATGAAAAAGCTAATGTATACCCTCCTAATCACTTTCATCACAGCCTCCGCATGGGCGCAGAGTGAGGCGATTTACACCTTCAACCTGTTCAACCAGCTAAACTTCAACCCTGCTTACGCAGGTTCGAAAGAGGTTTTAGATGCGGGACTTATCTACCGCAACCAATGGTGGTCGGGCATTGACGGTTCGCCAAAAAACATCAATCTCTACGGCCACATGCCCTTTGCAAAACTCACCAGTGGCATCGGTTTGAACATCTTGACGGATAAAATCGGCTTGGATAAAGTACTGACTGTTGGTGCCGACTACGCCTATCGCATCCGTTTCAACAGCAATAATGTGCTTGCCCTTGGAATTGGGGCCCGCATCGAGAACGCCCGCGCTGATTGGGACGAAGTCAATGCAGCGGTAGCTGGAAATGACCCAAGAATTGGCGACGGTACCGAATCCAAATCCACGTTTAACGTAGGCCCGGGTGTCTATTTCAACAATAGAAAGTTCTACCTCGGTGCATCGTTGCCACGTATGCTCGCCAATTCATTGTACAACGAAAAGGATGAATTCAGCCAAAAAGTGAACACTTGGTTCTTTCAGGGTGGCTTGACACTTCCACTCAGTCAAAACGTGGAGCTGCTGCCCAACGTGCAGGTGCGCTACAACCCAAACTCACCGTTTGACTTCGATGCAAACCTGAACGTCATGTTCTATGATGCTCTTATGGTGGGCGCCATGTACCGCTATGAGGATGCGATTAGTGGCCTATTGGTTTACCAGTTCAAGAACGGGTTCCGCCTTGGCGCAGCGATTGACTTCACAACGTCGGCGTTGAAGGAGGCTACCACTGGCAGCTTTGAACTCATGGCTGGCTACACCTTCCCTTGCGAAGATTGCAAAATCAAAAGCTTGCGCTATTTTTAATGAGAAACCGCAGCGCATTGGCTGGGAGGTGCTTCTGCAAATGCAGCCAATTGCCTGAAAACAGTGCAACCGTTTGGAATTGGTACAAATGGTTTTACTGGAAAAATCAATTTTCAAAATAGAATAACGATGAAAAATATAAAACCCTTGTTTCTCCTTTTAGCCCTTGCCATGGGTTTTCAACTCGTGGCTCAGCAGGGATTTGAGTTGAAAAACATCAAGGAAATCAACACCACTCAGCTCGATTTCAGCCCGGTTCCATTTGGTAATGGGGTGATTTTCACATCTTCCAAAAGCAACCGCTTCCTGAAGTGTCCTTCTCAAAATGCTGGTGATTACACCGATTTGAAATATGCCGAAAAAAAGGCAGACGGCACATTCGGTGAACCGGTTTCGGTTACTGGCAATGTGAATGGCAAGTACAACGATGGATGTGCAGCATTCAACCCGGCTGGCAACAAAATGATTTTCACCCGCAACAACACGGATGGCAAGAATGCGGCGGATGTAATAGACCTAAAACTTTACTCAGCCGACCTTGATGGTGGCAAATGGGTAAACGTGGCGGAACTCCCATTCAATAGCGACGATTGGTCAACTTGCCACCCGGCGCTGTCCAAGGATGGGAACCTGTTGGTGTTCGCTTCCAACCGTCCAGGCTCCACTGAGAACAGCATGGACCTGTACTGGTCAAAATTGGAGAATGGTGTTTGGAGCATCCCTACCAACCTTGGCGCTGGCGTAAATACCACCGCCAATGAACTGTTTCCCTATCTGGATGAAAGCAACAACTTGTTCTTTTCTTCCGACAGGGCAGGTGGCACTGGCGGCCTCGACATTTGGGTTGCTGGTATGAACGGTGGCGGACAGTGGGAAATGGTTGGCAACCTTGGTGCTCCGTTCAACCAAAGTGGCGACGATGTCAATTTCGTTTCCATGAACGGTGGAACAGAAGGCTATATCGCCAGCGATAGGGGACACTCGGACGCACAGGGAGCTGATGATATCTACTATTGGAAATATACACCTCCCATCGTTGACGCCATCATCGTGGTGGTGGACAAGGAAACCAACGAACACCTCACCGGTGCTTCAGTAGATATGACGCCAACCGAGTACGGCAACATGCTGGACAAGATTTATGGAGACCCCGTTGCGCAGAAAAACAGCCTTATGACCGACAGGCAAGGGCAGGTCACGGTTCAGGTGCGTACCGGCACGAAGTATACGATAGTCACCACTAAAGGCAACTACAAGACGGATAAACGTGAAGTGGCTGCCTCCGAAATCACTGCAAAATCACCTTATGTCATTCCGCTGGAAAAGGACAAGTACTACTCCAAGCTGATAGTTGAAGTGGTGGAAGACCCATCCGGCAAAAAGATTCCATTGGCCGACATCAAGATTTTGGATAAAACCACCAATAAGGTCATCACACTGACGGGCGATGGAAATGGGGAAGCTACCACGCAGATAGACTGTGACCATGATTACGAAATCACGGCGAGCAAGAATCCTTACTATGACAACACAGTCGTTTTAAAAAATTACAGGATAGATTGCATAGATGGTGAGGTTCGGGTGAAAGTGGGGCTAAAAATGCCCAACATCGTCATATTGGAGCCGATATTCTTTGATTTCGACAAGTACTACATCCGTAAGCGGGATGCACAGCCCACACTTGACAACCTGGTGGTTACTATGAATAAATACCCATCGCTCCAGGTTCGCCTCGGTGGCAACACCGACTCAAGGGGCACCGACAAATACAACGACAGGTTGTCCACCAACCGGGCGAACTCGGCAAAAAATTACCTGATTAAGAAAGGGATTGCCAAGGAGCGCATCTACACCGAGCAATATGGTGAACAGAAACCCATCAACAACTGTACGGACGAGGTTTACTGCCCAGAAACTGACCACCAGCTCAACCGTAGGACGGATGTCAGTGCAGAACGCCATCAGGAACCTGGCATTGACTTCAAGACTCGCCAAGTCAGTGATATGAAGGTTGAATCGGACAGAAAGGACAAGAAACGCAACTAATTAGAGCTACCATGTCGAAACGGTAGCGTTCAGCAAAGCATAAAAAAAAGCCGCAGCCAGGGATGGTTGCGGCTTTTTTAGTAGCCTGGAAATCTTTTCCAGGATGGTGGGCCAAAAGGGTTGAAAGTGTCGGCGTGATTTCAAGTCACGCCGACACTACGCCCAGCCCTCTCAAACTCTCAAACCCTGTCTCAAACAAACATCCCTGCAATACAAGCCGTCAGAAAACTGGCAATGGTGCCGCCAATCATTGCTTTCATGCCCAGTTCAGTCAGGTTTTTGCGTTGGGATGGGGCCAGTGCGCTGATACCACCTATTTGGATGCCAATGGAGGCGAAATTTGCGAAGCCACAAAGTGCATAGGTGGCGATAATCACTGATTTCTCGGACATCATGCTTTTGAGTTCCGGCATTTTTGCATAAGCATAAAACTCGTTGATGGCCGTTTTCATGCCCAGCAATTGGCCTACCATCATGGAATCTTGGGTCGAGACGCCCATGACCCACGCCAAAGGAGCGAACATCAACCCCAACAAGTACTCCAACGTGAGACCGGAGAACCTGCCACTGGTGGCATCGGATATTACTGGGTTCAAGTTGGTAGCGCCGCCAATCCCAATCAACAAGGAGTTTATCATGGCAATCAGTGCTGTGAAAACTAGGAGCATGATGCCCACATTCACAGCCAACCGAAATCCGTCTGTGGCGCCAAGCGTGATGGCATCGAGAATGTTGGAACCAGACTGCTCATTCGGCACATCCAGCTTTTGGTCTTCCAAGGTGATTTCTTTGGTTTCGGGCAATATCATCTTCGCTGCAACGATGGCCGCTGGTGCCGACATGATGGACGCTGTGAGCAGGTGACGTGCGAACAACTGCTGGGCGGCGGGGTCGTCACCGCCAAGGAAGCCCACGTAGGCCGCAAAAACGCTACCAGCAATAGTCGCAAAACCACCCACCATCAGGCACATGATTTCCGATCGGGACATGCCTGCGAGGTAAGGTCGAATCACAAGCGGGGCCTCTGTTTGACCAATAAAAACGTTGGCAGCAGCGGCGAGGCTTTCTGCGCCTGTGAGTTTCATGGTTTTGCTCATCACCCATGCGATGCCTTTTGTGATGATTTGGAGGATGCCGAGGTAGTAAAAAAGGGAAGACAGGGCCGAAAAGAAAACGATGGTTGGGAGCACTTTGAAAACGAAATTGTTCAGCGCACCGTCCACTTCCTGCATTCCGAATGGGGTTAGCAGAAACTCAATGCCAGCATTCGTGTAGGAAAGCACGCTGACAAAAAAACTGGCCACCCAGTCAAAAATCATCGTAACGATTTCCACCTTCAGTACCAAAAGGCCAAGTGTCAATTGAAGCAACATTCCTCCAACAACGATTCGCCAGTTGATAGTTTTCCTGCTGCTGCTCATCAGGTAGAGTATGCCCAGCATGACGGCGCAGCCGAGTAATCCCCGAAAAATATTGGTGATTAAATCCATCTAGTTGTTTCTTGTTTGTTTTGATTAAAATGAAAATACCAAAGCGAAAGCCAAATGTAGTGTATCCCCCACAAACCCTCAAATGCTCACCACTCTCACCGCCTCACCCTCTTGGGCCACACAAACCCTCAATGCTCACCTCTCACCCACTCACCAATTGGTGAATGCCCGGTTGAAAATTCGGTCCACGAGTTCTTTGCTGATGTTTTCGATAAGCGTCTCCTGCACGTCGAGCAGGTTGTCGTTTGCCCCAAAAAAATCCTCGAAGGAAAACTGCTGCTTCCAGTTGGCCTTCTCGTCCTTGTTGTTGACAAAATTTACTTGCACGGAAATCGTGAGCTTGTTGAAGCCAATCTGTTCGCCCGCCTTGGGCGCTTCGGCGCTTACCCGGAAGTCGGTGATGGCGCCCGTGAACTCAACGTCCGGCTCCTCATCGTTGTATTTCAGCCTCGATTCAGTTCTGATTTTGTCTTTCAGCCTTTCCGTGAGGTCCCGGGGCAGGGTGGGGGTTGAACTTGGTGCTTGGTTCTCGAACAGCTCGATGTAATAGGTGTTTACATCCGGCGGTATGCAGATGCCTTGGAAAGAGTAGCCGTTGCCACGAATCATGCAGCCCTGAAAAAGCAGCACTGCAAGTGCCATTCCAGCAAATAAAACGCTCCATTTGCAAACAGAATGGTAGCGAAGATGAATGTTTTTCCTTTTGTTTGACATGAAAAAACCCTTGATTGGTGATGGATTTAGCGCCCGAAGATAAGCGCTGCTTGGCAATTATACTTCACGCTAATAGGTTTTGTGCAAATAGGGGTTTGGGGCGGAACGCCCCAAAAGACCTCCCCCGACGAGCCGCCGAAGGCGGCGAGGAGGGGCAGCGGTGCATAATTTTTGATTTGCACAAAACCTATTAGTGCAGTGTATAACGTAAACGCAGTTCTTGATGGGTCAGCTTTTGCCAAACCTTAATACCTTGCAACATGCTTTTTTTGATGAAAATACTGGTGGGCATTGCAGTTGGTTATCTGGCACTGTACCTCATCGTTCCGCCTGGCAACTTCGTTTATGAAGGCCTTCGGCTGCCATTTTGGTTACTGAAATTGCGGAAAATGGTCAAGCCACAGCCAGCCCCACGCAAAATCAAATACGGCATCCACTTCCGGCAATACCTGCTCCATTTTCAGCCCTTGGACAATAGCCCTTCGAAGCAACATGTCGTCATCTACATCCACGGCAGTGGGTGGCAGCACGGTCGGCCTGAGATGTTCGTAGCAAATGCCCAATGGCTCACCGGGCAGGGCTACCATGCTTTTTTTGTGTCCCATCGGCGCATCCCGCAGTGCGACATTCGGGAGTTGAGGACGGACACCGGCTTGGCAATAAAAACGGTGGTGAATACCCTTTCGGAACAAGGCTTGTCGCACAAAAAAATTCTGCTCTGCGGCAATTCCGCAGGAGGCAACCTTTGTGCGCTGGCCATGTTCGACCGCAGGCTGTTGGCGGAGGTTGGGCTTTCGCCGGATATCTTCTCGGCGCTGGCGCTATTTGCCACTCCACTTGACTTGCGAGTCATGTGGCCTTCCCCTCCGTTGCTGATGTTGACTCGCATGAAAAATCCCGAAGTGTTCAACCTTGCCAATCCGATTCACTACCTCGAATCCGAGGTGCAAATTCCCACCCTGCTCATTCACGGGGACAGGGACGGGATAGCGGAGTATCAAAACTCGGTGGTGTTCGATGAAAAACTGCGGAGCTTGGGCACAAAGAATCTTCATTTCGCTACGCTAAAAGGAGGGATGCACCTCGACTCGGCGAGTTGGTGCATACCCGGGCATCCTTGCTGCGAGATATTTGAGGAATGGTTGGAAATAGTTGAAAATCAGCGGGGTCTGGCCTTATAAATGGCCTCCTCCTCTTCTTTTAAGTAAACTAGATTTATATGAAACGGACTTTACACCTGTTGTTCACACTTGCTGCCAATCTGGTAGTTGCACAGGGTGCTTTTGCCCAACAGCACGACCGGCACTGGATGGGCATGTACTTCTTGGGCCAACCGAACAACAGCCCCGTCTTCATGGGCTTCGATGCCGACACCATCAGTTACCAGGTTCACTCTCCTCCCTCCGAGGTGGTGACCATAAATGAGTCAGTCGCCATGAGCGATGCGTCAGGAGAGCTGCGCAGTTCTATACCAACGGCAACGTGGTGGTCTCCTGGGACCGCCATATCATGAGAGGGCGGCAAGGGCTTCAACGAGGGCCCCTGGCGGCGACTTCTGCAAGTGGTTTCCGGACACCGTAGAGAACTTTTCGTATTTCAACTACACGTACCAGATAATACCAGACGGCCATGAGGAGGGCAACTACTACCTGCTGCACTCCTTCATCACGGCGGAGGATTGGGAGCCCTGTTCCATCGTTGCGGCGCCCAAGATGCAGATCAGCAAGATAGACATGAAGGCCAACGGTGGGCTGGGGGAGGTGACCTATAAGAACCGCTACTTCGACGAGGAAACGATGGGGGCAGCATTTGGCGTGGTGCGGCACGGCAACGGGCGGGACTGGTGGGTGGTGCGGCGCAGCCCCGACGGGCTGTACTTCCGCTCCACCCTGCTGCACAGGGACACGGCAGTGCTCACCGTGGAGAGCACCATGCCCGGATTAAGCGCTGATTGGTTCGACTGCGAGGATTTGTGGGCCTCAGCTCATAATCTCATCCACGTTTCCCCGGACGGGGACATGCTGCTCGACAACTATGGCTCAGGTTATGCGAAGCTGATGGCCTTCGACCGCTGCAGCGGGGGCGTCTCACTGATGGACACCTTCAGCACGGGCACATCCCAGTTGGAGTACATGGGAAACGAGCTTTGCGCCGCTTGTGCAATCGATGGGTTCGCATTCTCGCCATCGGGCCGCTACCTGTACGGGGTGGGCTACGCTGAGTACGCCCAATTCGACCTGTGGGCACCGGACGTAACAGCCAGCAAGGTGAAGCTGGGCGGGGTGCCTTGGTATATGGACGACTTCCAGCAGGTAGAGGATGGTGGTGGTGGAGTTGGAGGATTCGGCACTTTCAGCCTAGGCCCCGACGGCAAGCTGTATAACTTATGGGAGACCATGCACAGCGTCATCGAGCACCCCGATGAGCCGGGAGATGCCAGTGGCTTCTGCATCGCTGCTGATAATGCCCCGGTTTCCTGCCTCGGCCCCGGCGTGCCGTACTACCTCTTTTCCACGCCCCACCCGCACTATCGCCTCGGCCCCCTCACGGGCAGCGGCTGCGACACCATACTGAGCAGCACAGAGCCGCCACTCACTGGCAGTGGCTATGGGGTGGAGGCATCGCCGTCCGTCGCATCCTGGCAGGTGGAGGTGGGCATCACCCTGCCCAGCTATGGCAACAATACCACTGAAATACAGGTGGTGGACATGCTGGGGCGGGTGCTGCACCGCCACCGCTTCCCGCCTTATGCCTACCTGCACACCCTCGACGTGCGGGACTGGGCACCGGGGCTGTACAATCTCGTGCTGCTGGACAAGGGGCGGGAGAGAGCCAGTGCGAGGCTGGTGGTGGTGAGGTGAGGGGATCACGGAAAACCCGATTGCGATGCGCACGTGCCACAACGTCGGAAGGGGTCGAAACCCTTCCGACGTTTTTAACGATTTCAATTCACCACCTTCCAAATCATCTCTTTCAACAACTCCCCATCCTCCTTTCCGGTGGTGATAAAATCAACTCCTTTGGCCATCAGGTCGTAGGTTTTCAGGTCAGCGATGATTTGTTCCGTTTTGGCGAGCGGGAAGTGGCGGAGCGCAGCGCGGTACTCCTTCAAGGCGTAGGGGGAGCGCAGCCCGAGCTTTTTTTGCACCTCTGCATCGGGTGCATTCTTGAGGAAGTGCAGCATGTACACCTTTGTGAAATAACTGGCCAGCGATGCCACGACCATGATTAAAGGATTGCGCTTCGGGTTGGCGATGAAGTTGTTGGTGATGCGGGCTATCTTGCCTAAGTCCTTGGTGCTCAAGGCTTTCTGCAATTCAAAAATATTGTACTCCCGGCTGATGCCCACATGTTCCTCTACATGCTCTGCGGTGATTTCGGTGCCAACTTGAAGGTGCAGCGCCAGCTTGTCCAGCTCGTGGGTAATGAGGGAGAGGTCGGTGCCGAGGTACTCGGCCAGCAGGTCGGCAGCGCCGGGCGTGATTTTTAGGCGCTGGTGCTGAAGGTAGTCGTGGATCCAGTCGGGCACCTGGTTGTCGTAGAGCTTTTTGCTGTCGAATACCACACCTTTTTCTTGTAGCAGCTTGCCGAACTTGGTGTTGGTATTAAAGGATTTGTGCTTGTGGCACAGCACCAAAATGGTCGAGTCGAGTGGGTTGGTCACATATTTTTCAAGGTCTTTTAGGTCTTTCATATCCTGCGCCTCTTTCACGATGACGACCGAATGTTTCGACATCATCGGGTAGCGGCGGGCATTGTCAACGATGGCTAGGTGGTCCACGTCACGCCCATACAGCACCACTTGGTTGAAGGAGCGCTCGCTCTCCGTCAGTGCATTTGCCTCGATATAATCTGAAATAGCATCTATGAAATAGGGTTCACTGCCGTGCAGGAAGTAGATAGGCTGAAATTTCTTCTTCTTTAGGTCGCCTAAAATTTGCTGGTAGGTCAAGGCTTGGTGTGTTTGTTCGGTTGTCCAATTGTGGTCGCAAAATTTATTTGGCAGACCAGACTAGGTTCAGTCTGCCAAATAAATTTGGCGACCACATTAGAGATAATTCTGTTGAAAAAACGGCTTGTAGCCAGTCAGCGACTTCGCCCGCACAATCTTCTCGTAGTTCGATTTCGAAAGCGGGAAGTAGTCCTTGGTCATGCCCATTTGCATGAAATCCGGGCGGTTGGTCTTCAGTCCGTTATAGAATTCCATGGCTTTTGACTTGTCGGAAAAACCCGAAATCAAGATGAGCGGCACATCTTTCAACTCACCGTCCACCTGAATCTGGGTGATTTTCAGCTTGTCGTTCGGGTAGTACTTCCACATGTACTTGGTGATGCCGGTGCGGAGTTCCTGCAAATCTTTTGCTTGGTTGGAAAGTACGAACAGGAAGGAGTGTTCTTCACTGGCGTTCATCGCAAAGCCACCTTTTTCTGTCAAGTTTTCCTGAGCAGTGATGGAAGATGGGAGGATGAAAAGTGCCAGCAATGTCAATGGGATGAAAAATTTAAACATGAAAATTGAATTTGTGAATCTCGAAGGCCCATCCGCCTTGTAGCGGACAGGCTCCGAGTTTCTAACCAAAAAAATGTATCTTGAACCGTTTCAAAGTTGACTTTACGTTGTTTGTAACGGACTTGTGGTTGGTCGTTTTGATTGAAATGCCGCTGGTGTTGATAAGCGACAATTTTTTTACCTATGAAAATAGAACGCCAAATTTAGCGAAAATCCGAAATAGGCTGTCACTTTATCACAATTTTATGGTTAAGACGGGTTTTTGAGCCAAATGTCATACTTTGGCAGCCTGATTGTAGCCCTTTTACTCGATAGAATTTGAATTAGTGGCCTACGAAAACGAACACTCCGACGAATACATCTTGGGTTTGCTCCCGACCAACGACAGAGTGGCCATGGAGTTCATGTTTCGCAAGTACTATGCATTCTTGTGTCAAACAATTGTGCGGGTACTGAACGACGAGCATACCGCTGAGGACTTGGCGCAGGAAGTGTTCTTTGATATTTGGCGAAAACGGGCCGACATCAACGTGAACACCTCGCTCCGGGCCTACTTGCGTCGTTCAGCAGTGAACAAGACCCTGAACTTTATCCGTGACCGAAAAATCAAGTGGGACGATGAGGGCAAACTGGCTTCATCAGCCAGTAATTCCCCCAGCATTGCCCTTGATTTGGAAGGCCAGGACCTTGAGCGTTTGATTCATTCGGCCATTGACTTGTTGCCGGAGCGGTGCAGGTTGGTGTTCACGTTGAGCAGGTTTTGAAGATTGAGCCACCAACAAATTGCAAGCGAACTGAGCATCTCCGTCAAGACCGTCGAAAACCAAATGACCAAGCGCTGAAAATGTTAAAAGAGGCGGTTGGTCCATTTTGAGGGATAACTAATCCTCTTTGGTCATTTAGCTTGCATTTAGACTCAAAAAACGCAACGAATTTAGCAACTGAAATGGGGACTGGATAGAAACCGTGTCTCTTACAACGATAAATGAGAAAAGTAAAACTGTCTTGGATTGAAACCAACAATTTGGGTGGTTTAGAAAGCTCGAAGAAAATGGATTTAAAAGAAAATAAAGGCTGGCAACATTGGCGTGAGCAACACCCTCATGAATCTGCCAGCCTACCAAAAACTATGGAGGCAAGCGGCAGTTACAAAAATGACTATCACCCCAACGAGGAAACGGGCTTTACAGCCCTCAAAAGCCGCATGAACCAACACCAATCTGCCAAGGTGGTTCGCCTTTCCCCAACAAAAATAGCCTTGCGCATTGCCGCTGGCTTGGCGCTCCTGTTGGTGGCCACCCTAGTTTTCAGGAATCAATTTGGCGGAGTTGTTAATAGCAGCGCAGTTGTAACACCGAATAACGAAACCAAGGAACTTGCGCTCTCCGACGGCAGCGTCGTTACCCTGAACCAATCCAGCCAGCTCGTTTATAAATCGGAATTTTCAAAGACGGAAAGAAGGGTAGAGCTAACAGGCGAGGCTTTTTTCAAAGTAAGCCGTGATGAAAATAAGCCGTTTGTCATCAATACCGAAACGGCCTTGGTCGAGGTGCTTGGCACCACCTTCAATGTCCGGTCCTATCCCAACGATGATATTTTTGAAGTTTACGTTGAGACCGGCAAGGTAAGTGTGCAGTTGAAAAACGACGGCAAAAACATCGAACTAACCGCTGGCGAGTTCATGCGATTCGACAAATCAAGCAATAAAACGGAGAAGGGGCTGGACAAGTCAGGTGCTCCGAACGCATGGCGCACTGGCGTAATCAGCTTCAAGGGACAAACCATTCCAGCTGTGCTTTCAGGTATGGAGCGACTTTTTGGGGTAAAAATGGAACTCCAAAATAACCAACGGACAGACTGCCTCCAAACCTTGACCGTTGAAAAAGGCAAATTGGAAGAGGCTATCGAAGCGTTGAAAACTTCCTGCCCAAAGCTGAAATTTACCAAAACCGATGGCGGCAAGTATGTCGTGACTGGCGTTTGCTGCGAATAATCTTGTCTCATTAGCGTTCGGGCAATAAAAAATGGCTCAGGTGAAATGTCACACCTGAGCCATTTTTTATTGCTTCCCCCAACTTTCGGGGAGCAAGTGCGTGTCTGTTTGGTTGAATAGATTAATTTTGAACCAAACGAACCCTAACCTGTATGATGAGAAACTGGTTAATGCTTCTGCTTTCGGCCTTTGCAACATTTTCAGCCATCGGCCAATCGCCGCTAGACGCACGCATTAGCTTGGATATCAAGGACTTACCAATCAAGGACGCACTGTACGCAATGATTGACTCTGGTGTGCGCCTTACTTTCAACAACAATATTTTACCCAACGAAAAACGCCTAACCTTCCGGGTAGAGAACCTGCCGGTGGGCAAAGTCTTGCCACTTATGTTGGCTGAAACTGATTTAACCTACGAGGTTGTCGGGTCGCAAATTGTCATCATCAAAAAACCTATCCCAGTCAGCAAAAAAATGTTCACGTTGAGCGGCTTCATCACCGATGCGGACACAGGGGAGCGCATCATCAACGCCGCAGTGTTCGACGTGAAACGGAAGGTAGGCACCTACACCAACGAGTTTGGCTATTTCAGTATTACGCTGGCCGAAGGGCCAACCCAATTGCAGGTTTCAAGTTTGGGCTATGAAAACGACACCTTGGGCCTGACGCTTATTTCCAACCAGCGTCTTGAAATTCGTTTGCGGCCGCAAGTGCTGGCCGAGGTGGTGGTCAATTATTTCAACGATTCATCCTACCTCGAATCGGAGTTCAACACCTTCGAAATAAACCTCGACCAGGCCGGGAGAATGCCCTCGCTCGGCGGGGAAACGGACGTACTGCGTCTGGCCTACACCTTGCCGGGTATCCAAACCGGTGCGGACGGCTTCGGCGGAATGTCGGTGCGGGGCGGTGATATTGACCAAAACCTTTTCCTCCTCGATGGGGTGCCCGTGTACAATGCCACGCACGGCCTCGGCATTTATTCCATTTACAACACAGCGGCGGTCAGGAGCGCAAAAATCCTCAAGGGTGACTTTCCGGCGCAATATGGGGGGCGCATATCTTCCATTTGGGACATTCAGACGAAGGAGGGCAACCTGAACAAGCTTCAAGGCGAAATGGAAATGGGGCCAAGCTCGCTCCAGACTGCGATTGAGGGGCCGCTTGGCAAGCAAAAAGGGTCGTGGTTTCTTTCGGGCAGACGGGCTTTGTTCGATTTTTTCAGCGTTCCCATCACCAAGAAAATTCGGGAAACGGACAACAGTGCTGGCTTCTTGAAGTACTTTTTTTACGACTTGAATGCCAAAATAAATTACAAAATCACGCCGGACGACCGGGTTTACCTCAGTTTTTATCGGGGCAAGGACAACTTCGTGGACAACTACGACCAGTACCGTTGGTTTCAGGATACGTTGTCCGTCGTGTCGAATGAGGAGGTAGTAAACTGGGGGAACAATGTGGCGGCCTTTCGCTGGAACCACGTGATTTCCGAGAAGATTTTTGCCAATGTCACCGCCACCTACAGCCAATATTTCTACAATTCGGAAGAGTTAATTGACCTCGATTTGTTGACGAACGAGGAACGGATTTTACGGGACGCACTTTTTTTAAAGTACAAATCGAGCGTGAAAGACTTAGGACTGAAGACAGACTTCGACTACACAACCTTCCGAAACCACCGTTTTCGGTTTGGCACTAGTTTTACCAAGCACAGGTTTCAGCCTGGCGTTATCAGCTTCGAGGAACTGACCGTTTTCAACACAGAAACAAGGGACACGATAGGTGCCTACCTGAAAAACCCATTGGAATCAACGGAATTTGACGCCTACGTGCAGGACGAACTGAAGATAGGAAGCAGCATTACGGCAAACATCGGCCTTCGGGCATCGGCGCTCTTGGTCAACGGCAGTGATTTTTTTTCGGCGCAGCCAAGGTTGCTTTTCCGGTTTTGGGAGGAGCAGCGGATGTCGTTTAGTTTGGCAGCCACAAAAAATACGCAGTTTCTTCACCTGCTCAGTCCCACCAACATCGGCCTGCCCAAAGACCTCTGGGTCAGCGCCACCCAAAAGGCAAAGCCGCAGCAGTCCTGGCATTATTCAGTGGGCACGACCTACCAGTTCCATCGTTGGCTTTCGCTCGATGTGCTGGGTTACTATAAGACGCTCAGGAACATCATCTACTTTCAGGGCGGCGGATTGGAGAACATCAACTCGACAAACTGGCAAGACCAGATAGGTGTTGGAAAAGGCTGGGCCTACGGTGCCGAACTCCTGCTGAAAATGCAGCGTGGCAAGATTGGTGGTTGGGGCGGCTACACCTACGCACACTCGGACAGGCAGTTTGGTGAGGAGGTAAACAATGGCAAAAAGTACCCACTCAGGCTTGACCGAAGGCATAATTTCAACCTTCAATTTTTGTATAAATTCAACCCAAAATGGGACTTCTCTGCGGCGTTCGTTTTTGCTTCTGGCTCGGCGTACACGCTGGCAACACAGCAATTTGACATCGTGCAGCAGGCAAATGGCAGTGCCCCAACAGAAATAAAGATTATCAAAAATTTGTGAAAGGCCTGAACGACAGACGGTTGCCCAGCTACCATCGGCTGGATTTTACTTTTAACCATTATTTTAAGATACGCAATGTTCAACACACCTTGAAACTGCAAATAGCAATGAAAAAAACAGCCGTTATAATCGCAGATGCCCACTACCTCACCAGGGTTGGACTGCGCCAGATTTTGGCTGAAATACCGAACTGCGAAGTGGTCGGCGAGGCATCATCTGAGGCGCAATTGTTGGGCAAACTGACCACTACCAAGCCTGAAATTGTTGTACTCGACTACAATCAACCTGGGCGCTTCTCCACGGAAACCGTTGAAAAAATAAGGCAAAGCTCACCGCAGTCAAATATCCTCATCATCAGCGGCGACGAGGACAAGAAGACAATTTACCAAGTACTTGAAAGCGGCGTGAACAGCTTTTTGTCAAAACATTGTGGCGAAAAAGAAATCGTGGACGCCGTGGAGGCTACCGCCAACAACGAAAAGTTCTACTGCACCAACGTCCTGAACCACCTGCTCGAAAAGTCGTTCCCGAAGGAAGCCGACTGCTCGCCAACGCCACTTTCTGCCAGGGAAATTGAGGTTGTGCGTCTCGTGGCCAGCGGCCTCATCGCCAAGGAAATAGGGGGGAAGCTCCACCTGAGCACCCACACCGTTTATACCCACCGAAAAAACATCATGAAAAAACTGAAGCTCGGCACCACCTCCGAGTTGGTACTTTTTGCAGTGAACGAGGGACTAGTTTGAACCTGGTTCCGATGCTTGCCAATCCACAAAATTAGCCCCAAGTAATCCCCGCCTAACCGGAATCGCAACCTGGTCACCTTGAGCGGCATTTGGAAACCGAGGCTTCATGCTTTTCAGCCGCACGATTTCTCCATCAAGAATTACAAAGATGTAATAGCCAAGATTGGCCTTTGGTTCACCTTTAATGTACCCATAAATATTAGACAGATTTGCTTTCTCTTCCCAAAATTCCACCTGTGTTTCGTGTGTTGACCGCTCCGCCAACAAGCGGTTGGTCAAGCTTGCCAGCAGCGGCATTGGCAGCACAGAAACGATGAGGCAAACTGACCAGATTTGAATCTTGTCTATCAATTCCTCGCCAAATTTTTGAAATCGAAAGCCGAGCAGCAGCCCAATCAGCAACCCAAATAGCATGGAGCCAAGCACCATTTTTTTTGGGGAGAGGTAGTTTTGGAACCACTGAAACTCTTGGACATAAAGCACGATGACGCCGAACAGCACCACAACCGCAGCGAATGCCAACAACTTCGATTTAAGCTTCATGCATAGTGGAATTGAAGTTTTGCAAGGCTGTTGTAAAGCCCATCGGACATGGCCGAAAGCTCCTCGTGGGTGCCTTCCTCCACGATGCTGCCGCCGTCAATCACGCAGATTTTGTCCACGTTGCGCACTGTGGCCAGGCGGTGGGCGATGATGATGCTCGTACGGCCCTCCATCAGTTTGTCCAGCGCTTCTTGCACCACCTTTTCTGATTCGGCATCGAGCGAGGAAGTGGCCTCATCGAGCAACAGGATGGCCGGGTTTTTCAGGATGGCCCGTGCGATGGCGATGCGCTGCCGCTGCCCGCCGGAGAGTTTGATGCCCCGCTCCCCAACAATGGTTTGAAGCCTTTCCGGGAAACGCTCGATGAACTCCAACGCATTGGCCTGGCGAGCTGCCTCGTTGATTTCGGCGTCCGTGGCGTCCGGTTTGCCGTACAAAATATTTTCCCGAATCGTGCCGCCGAAAAGCAATACCTCTTGCGGCACAATAGCGATGTTTTGGCGGTAATCGGTCGTGTTCATGCCGTAGATGCTTTGCCCGTCCACCGTAATGTCGCCTTCTTTTATCTCATAAACCTTGAGCAAAAGTTGCACAATGGTTGACTTTCCAGCGCCGCTCGGCCCCACGAGCGCCACCTTTTCACCAGCCGGAACGGTCAGGTTGATGCCCTTCAGCACCCGCACGTCCTCACGGGTGGGGTAGGTGAAATGCACATTTTTGAACTCAATATTGCCGTACAAGCGCTTGGCGTTTTTGTTGTCTGGCTCGATTTTCACCTCGCCCATTTCCTCCAAAATCTCCCGGATGCGCTCCGTGGCACCGATGGCACCGACCAGTTCCGTGTAGAAATTGCCGAGGCCCGCAATCGCCCCGCCGATGACCGCCGTGTACACCACGAAGGATACTAATTCCCCTGCGTCCATTTGCCCCTTGCTCAACAACCATGCGCCCATCCAAATCACGAAGAACAGCCCGCCGAACAGCACTGACACAATGAAAACGGTAAAAAGTGCCCGCCCTTTGGCGTATTTCAAGGAGACGGCCACGGTTTCGTCCACGGATTTACCGTAGCGCAGGTACTCAAACAGCTCGTTGGTAAATGCTTTCACCACTTGGATGGTGGACATGGTTTCGCTCAAAACGGTGTTGGAATTGGCGAGTTCGTCCTGCCGAAGCTTGGAGAGTTTGCGGATTTTTTTTCCAAAATACATTGCACCAAGCACGATCACTGGGAACGTAGCGAGCATGATGAGCGAGAGCTTCCAAGCCATCACCGCCAGGATGATGATGCCAGAAACCAGCACGATGATTTGCCGAATGAACTCCGCAATTGTCACCGAAAACGCACTGTACAGCTTTTCAACATCGGCGGTGAGTCGGCTGACGAGGTCGCCTACCCGGTTTTTTTCGAAGAAAACGATGGGCAGCGTGATGATTTTGGAGTACAACGCCTTGCGCACATCAGCAATGCCCCGCTCGCTCACCTCCGCAAAAAGCTTCACCCGTGAGTAGGAGACGAAGCCCTGCGCCACCAACACGATGATCAAAAAATACCCAACTTCTGGCAATGTGAACGAGTAATTCGACTTGCCCTGCGCAATGTTTATCAGTTCGCCCGACAGGAACGGGAAAATCATAAAAACCATGCTCGACACAAAGAGCAGCACCAAACCCACCACTAATTTCCAGCGGTATGGCCGCACGTACTTGAAGATTTTGAGGGCCTTGCGTATTTGGTCGAGGGATGGTTTCTTTACGACTGGGGTGTCGGGCGTCGTAGATGTATTTCTTGTTGACATAAAGATTGGCTTGCGGATATTACTGCAAAGAAATGAAAACGCAGAAAGTGACAGCTGGTTTTATTTGACGTGAGATTGACCCGCCTCTATGTACTTTTGCCTTTTCACTTTAGCCTTTTTCCTTGTAAAATGCCTTTTCCACTTGCCTTCCTCGACCGCATGAAATCCGACCTCGGTAGCGAGTTCCTCCGATTTCTTGGCCGCTTTGGAACAGCCCGCTCCGGTGAGCATTCGCCTGAACCCGTCGAAAAAGTGGACGCCTTCGGCAATGCCGAGCCAATTCCGTGGCATCCCGATGGGCGCTACCTTGCCGAAAGGCCCAGTTTCACCCTTGACCCAAGTTTTCATGCAGGAGCGTACTACGTACAAGAGGCATCGTCCATGCTCATCTTCGAAGCGCTGCGGCAGACGGTGGACTTGGGGCAGAAACAGCGGGTACTCGACCTGTGCGCTGCGCCAGGCGGCAAGTCTACGCTGCTGCTTTCAGCCATCAGCCGGGACAGTTTTTTGGTGTCGAACGAGGTGATACAAAACCGGGTGGCTCCCCTGAAAATGAACCTCGAAAAATGGGGCCATGCCAATGTCGCTGTCACGAACCACGACTCGGAAGATTTCGAGCGATTGGCAGGCTACTTCGATGTGGTGCTGGTGGATGCGCCCTGTTCGGGAGAAGGCCTTTTCCGCAAGGACGAAGATGCCGCCGGGCACTGGTCGGAGGCGAGCGTGGAGCTTTGCGCTGCTCGCCAGCGCCGGATTCTGACGGCGGCTGCCGACTTGGTGGGGCAGGGTGGGGTGCTGATTTACTCCACCTGCACCTTCAATGCCGCCGAAAATGAGAACAATGTAAAATGGTTGGCCGAGACGGGTGGCTTCGAGCATTGCTCACTGGCGCTGAACCCCGACTGGGGCGTTGTCGAAAAAGAACGGGGCTACCAGTGCTACCCGCACCGGGTGCGTGGCGAGGGTTTTATTTTGCGGCCCTTCGAAAACGGCGGAAACAAGACCCCATTTATCAAATATTATGTGCCGAAAGAATGGCAACGAATCGTGGAGAAGCAACTGGGCGTTTTTGAGAAATGGGTTTCTCAACCTGCTGATTATGAATTTTTTACAAAACCAGAAGGCATGGTGGTGGCCGTGCCGAGACAACTCACCGAGGAGTTTTTTGCCATCGGTTCGGTGCTGAAAAAGCGCTCCGTGGGCGTGGAAATCGGCGAGCTGAAGAACAAGGACTTCATCCCGTCGCACACCCTCGCACTTGCCAATTTCCTGCACCCCCCATTTGCCGAAGGCGAACCTGACCAAGGAACAAGCGCTGCTTTTTTTGAAAAAAGAAAACCTCTGGGAAGCGGATTGGGAACGTGGCTGGACGCTGGCGGCATTCGAAAACTTGCCGCTCGGCTGGATGAAGGTGCTGGACAACCGCTCGAACAACTACCTGCCAATGGGCTGGCGGATTCGGATGGATGTGAGATGACATCACTTGAGATGGAACACGGATTAGACGGATTGGACACGGATTTAATCCCGTTTCATCCCTAATTAAAATCCGTGTCCAATCTTCGCGTAATCCGTGTGCAAAAAGCAATTTATCGCACCACCTCAAAACGCTCAAACCCAGCCACTTTCCCTTTGTTGTCCTTCAACATCAGCACGAAACTGCCAACCGGAAGGGCTTGAAGGTTCAGTGTTTCTTGGCTTGACACAGCACTTTGAGCCATCAGTTGCCTGCCGTTTAGGTCAAAAACCTCCATTTGGCCAATGAAGCCCGCTGGAAGCTCGATGTTGAGGTAGCTGCTGGTTGGGTTCGGCGAAATGTTTACCTGCAAAAACGATTTGGAATCGTGCGTGCTGCTCACGAAATCGTTGAGCCAGAGGGCGGAGATGCCCGTGTCGGGGCTGTCCTTTATCTGCACGACAGGAAACCCGATGCCGTTTTGGTTGGTCCACCAGTTATGGAATGTCAACGTTTTGGGCTGCGTTGCAAGGTACGGGAACCATACGCCGTTGCTCTTGGCTAGCACGCTGTCATGAGAAACTTCCACTTCAGTAGAGCGAAGTACCTCAAAAACACCTATTGGGGTAGTTAATTGCCCGTATGCATCAACGGTAACATTGCGGTTGATGAAAGTTTTGTACAAGACACTATCAAAAATACCCGGATAACCCACTTCTGCACCAGTGACTTTGGCCTGCCCAATCAAATCCTCAGTGAAAGTCTGGTTCAACTCCATTGGGAATTTGATTATCGTTTGTGAAGGCGTGTAGCGAAAAGAAGTAGTAACGGTAACTGGGTCGATGGTGAGGGTACCATAAGTGCCAAGCGTGGCGATATGGTCGTCGTTTTTTTCCAAATAAATCACGGCAAAGGAATCTACCGTGGCGGCAAGGTTGGCATTTGGGAACAGTGCAGCATAGTCAGTCTGGTCGGGTGTGTAGAATGCCAACGAGTCCGTCGCCTGTATTTTCAGCGCCGAGAAGTCCCAGGTCTGCAACCCAGTGCCACCGGGGGTGATGGAAACATCCAGCGTTGTGTCCTTGCATTGGGTAGCAAAAACGCCTAGCGGCTTGACATCGCTGGCTTGGATGGTGATTTGGGCGTTGGAAATGGCTGGCAGGAACGCCAACACCGCTAACAAGTAGAGAACTTTTTTCATCAGTATTTTTTTTGAAAACATTGCTACCCTTAGTCACGGATTTCGCTCCGCAATGGTTGGGTGGCGTGGCCTATTTTACGACAAACTTAGATGTTTTTTCCCCACCGTTTTCACAACCCGTCCTGATAAAATAGACCTGCGCCGACAATTGCCCAGAAAAATTGCCCGTGGAACGACAGCGTAGAATGGTTTGACGCTAAATCCAGCGCCGCCACAAACGGCAGCTTGGCTTATCTTTGCCGGGACTTAAAACTAGAGATGATTCAATTTTTTCCCAATAACGTCCCAAGCAAAGCAAAATCGCCCAGCCCATTGATGACAGACAACAACAGCACGGAATTTAAGCCCTCCTTCTACGCACGGGTTCCAGTTCAGCAACTGACCCCGCAGGAGATGGACTCGCTGCTGGCCAACGGCTACTACCGCAATGGGTTGGATGCTTGCGCAAATTCCGTGCGGTTCATGGGCAATGCTTGGGTGTCCGCTGTCATGCTGCGGGTGCGCCTATCCGATTTTGTTTGGAAGAAAAGACTTCGCAAACTGCTCCGCAGCAATGGCGAAAAGTTCAGTTTTCAATTCCAGCCATTTGAGCCGACGGCGGAGAAGGAGGTGCTTTGGCAGCAGTTCAAGCGGGACGTGCACGGCTGGGCCAATGTGCCAAAACTGGAGATGCACCTGCTGCGAGGCCAACCTGCCACCAGCTTCAACACCTGGGAGCTTTGCGTTTTTTTTGAATCGAAACTCGTTGCAATCAGCGTCTTCGACCGGGGCGAGCGTGGCATCACCTCCCTGGAAGCGGCCTACGACACTGCGTTCAATAAGCACAGCCTTGGCGTTTACACCATGCTGCTCGAAATCGAGCATTGCATCGAGCATCGCCTTGATTTTTATTACCCCGGTTTCTTCCCGAAGGGCGACCCGATGTTCGACTACAAGCTCCGCCCCGGCAACCTGGAGTTCTTCCGGGTGGAAAGCGCCGAGTGGCTGCCTTTGGAACAACTCTCCGCCAATGACTGGAAGCTGGACGAACTGGCGGAACGGCATCGGGCGCTGAAATTGGCGCTTCAGGAAGCGAAAATTGCAGTTACCGACGGCTTCAACCACTGTTTTCACCGAGCATCGGGCAAGCCAGCCTTGACCGCCAGTAGCCTGTGCCTCATCGTGCCAGCCAGTATTGACAAGGGTGGCAAAATCCTGCTTTTTATTTATTGGAACCTTTGGAAGAAGGGATACCAAGCCTTTGAAGGAAACAACATCGTGCCCACCATGAAGCCGGATGCAGTGGACCATTTAAAGCCAATCCATTTTTACGACGTCCAGCAAGCGAACTATTTTGGCACCTTCCAAACACCGGAAGAGGTGGTGTTTTTTGTGCAAAAAATCAAGGATTGGGTCATTTTGCCCGCTTGAAGTTTTGCTCGTAATACGCAATCCATTCCTGTGGGGTGACCTTGCCCACCAACTCGCCAATCAGCTCCAGCGGCACATCTTCCGGTTTTTTGAAGCGGATGCAGCACTTGCCCATGTCCAGCTTCTTGCTCGAAGCTTGTTGCCATTCCTTGCGGAACCAATCCAGCAGCTCGCCCTCGTACAGGCCCATGTGGTGGAGCGAGATATAGTTCTTTTGTGAACCCAGGCATATAAACGGCAGCGGCAGTTTCGGGTCGCAATGGTAGCCAGCAGGGTAGCGGGAATGTGGTACCACATAGCCCAACATGCCGTAGCTCATCTCCTCCTGAAACCCAGCAGGAAGGTTTTTCAAAATGGCCTCCCGCATGGCGGTAAGGATGGGGCGGCGGTCGTCGGGGAGAGAAGCCAGATAGGCTTCGGGTGTGGTGGCTGTTGACGTCATGGCTTTATTTAATGGTGAATGGTGAATGATGAATGGTGAATGGGAGTGAATGAAAGGGGCAAAAATGGGGAATTCTGCTGATAAAACCTTGCCTTGTGGCAATCAGCACCAACGAGCTGCCTTCCCGAGCGAACGAACAGGCACTGCGGCAGACCGAACTTGCTTCGGGAAAAGACGAACGGATGCCGAGAAAGAACGAACGGCTAGTGCGGAAAAACGAACCCGTTTCGGGAAGAAACGAAGGGGTAGTGCGAAAAAGGCGAACTTTTGGGAAGAAGGGGGCGCTGCTTCGGGAAATACGCATCTTGCGAATGGGTGCAGTGAAGGGGCCGAAAAACTGGCCTTTTTGTCATCAAAATAGTGCAAAACGGTGCTGTTGGTGAAAATGGAGAGTGGAGCCATCACTTTGATGAAGGTAAGCCAATGATGTCAGTTTTTACCGGGAATCGCCGCCGTGGTGAAACCTCCTGTGCAATTTATCGTAGTTTTTAGGAAGCATCAATTGCTTACACTAGTTTCTTCCATCGCAAAACCAAAGCATTATGCCCTGGGTGCTCAACAAAAGTGCTTATATCGAAACCGACATCCGCCAGATGGAGGGGATGTATTTGACTTACCGCCTCAAGCAAGTTGTGAAAAAGTACCCAGGAACACCGCAAGCCTGATATGCCAGACATGCAGCCGCCCGTGGAGGAGGTCCTGCTCCTGATTGAGGAACTAAATAATGTATGGCATGTAAAAACCCATTTTGGGCAGGGCGGCGAACGGGGAAAGCGCAAACTGGCGCTATTCAAGCAACTGCAGCCCATCATACTGCAATGGGGCGATTACATGGTACAACTCGTCGAGGCAAAAAAGGTATATCATTTTGATACCGGTTTTCCTTCCCTGGATATGGACAGGCTGCGAAGACCCACGGCTAGTGCCACTTATAGGGTGAGCCGGAACCGCAACCCGACGGGCCTTACCACCATGAGCTGCCGCAAGGAACCTGCCGTGCTCCTATTCTTCCATTGGCAGGCTTCAGAAGACAACGAGAATTGGTTCACATTGGCTACCACCCGACTGCCCAAGCTGACAACCAAGAAGCTGGACCCCAACAAACGATACTATTTCAGGAAGTACATGTCGAATCCAAAGGGGAATTCGGACATCCACCAAAACCATTGGCATGGGCCACAGTGAGGATGCCGGTCTGGAGACCGGGCACCAGCAGGGGTTTAGCTAGGTTTGTGCCAGCAGGGATCGGCACGAGCGGTAAAATAGCGAGCCTTGTGAATGCTGGGTTGTATCTTTGACTTAAACACGACGGGCGCAGCCCGGCACCTTGGTGCGTGTACGGCCATAGGCCGTAACGAGCAGCAGGGGTGGTGCAAGCGGGGGCAAAGTTGAAGCTGTCGTAATTTAATTGTTCTAAATCATCTTTTTATTAACTCACTATTCAACAACAAAACACCATGTCCACACCTTTCCTAAAACAACCTTATTGTTATCCCTTCTCTGCTTCACCGTACAACTACAGGCCCAGACATACTTCCGGTTTACGGGTAGGGTCGAGTTTCTCAAATGCGTCAAGCGCTCCCTTTCATCCGATAGAATCATCGGCATCAATGCCGCACTGTTCTTCGATTTCAGCATTAACAAGAAAATGAGCATCCAATGGGATAACAACTTTGTGCAGAAGGGTCACAAGCGATATATTAACTCTACACAAGATTACAGAAAAGAGTCAACTACTTTTGATGTGGCTGTTTTATGGAAATACCGACACGATATTAAATACAATGCAAAGGGAAAAGATTTGGTGTTTATGGACTCATAGGCCCTTATGTGGGCATTGCTTTATCTGGGAAAACAAGAAGAAAACATGACGGATATACCAAAGATTTTGACTTTGACAATTATTCTCAGGCTGATTTTGGGGTGTTGATAGGGGGAGGGCACAAATATCCCTTTGGGAAAGGGGAGTTTCATCATTGACCTCCGCTACAATATGGGGATTTTCCGACTCAACGACAGCGATGGAGGAACTTTTGGGGATATACGAAACCGGGGCTTCATTACCAGCATAGGATATGCTTGGCGAATCAAAAAATGATGGGTTAGTCGAACCCATCAAATCCTCTAACGTTCGCATCTTATTCGACAGCCTGGGGTGCCAGTCGGAAACCGGCACGAGCGGTTTCCCGGTAGCGAGAGGCATAAACATTGGGGGGGGGGGTAAAGGGGGTTAAGGGGCGGGGGCTTCTCCCAAATTTCCCGGCTGGGGAAAAAAGGGGGGGGGGTGGAACCCCCCTGGGGGTCTGGGGGGGGGGGGTCCCTTTTTAAGAAGGGGGGGGGGGGGGCGGGGTTCCCCGGGGGGGGCCCCGGAGGGGGGGTTTTTTGTTCTTTTCCCCGGGGGGGGTTCCCGCGGGGGGGTGGGGGGGTTCGCGGGGGGGGGGGGGCTCCCGGGGCCCCCCCCCCCCGCGGGGGGGGGCCCCTTGGGGGGGGGGGGGGGGGGGGCCCCGGGGGGGCCCCCGGGGGGTTTGGGGGGCCGGCGGCCGGGGGGGGGGGGGGGGGGGGGGGGGGGGGGGGGGGGGGGGGGGGCCCGGGGGCGGGGGGGGGGGGGGGGGGGGGGCCGGGGGGGCGGGGGGCCCCGGGGGGCGGGGGGGGGGGAAAGCCCGGGGGGGGGGGGGGGGGGGGCGCCCTCCCCTTCGGCGTGGGGGGGGGGTGGGGGGGGGGGGTTTTTTTTTTGGGGGGGGCGGGGGGGGGCGCGTTTTTTTGGGGGGGGGGGGGGGGGGCCTTTCCGGGGGGGGGGGGGGGGGGGGGGGGGGGGGGGAGGGCGGGGGGGCGGGGGGGGTCGAGGGGGGGGGCGCCCGGTGGGTGGGGATGGGGGGGGGGCCCCCGGGGGAGGGGGGGGGGGGGGGGGGTGGGGGGGGGGGGGGGCGCGGGGGGGGGGGGGCGCCGGGGGGGGGGGGGGGGGGGTGGGTTTTTTTTTGGAAAAAAAAATTAATCTCCTTTACCCACTACCAAACATTGAATATGAATGGAAATTTTGGAATCATTAGGGCTATTGATGAATCAATTCTACTCATCAATTCACTTATTACAAAGGATGGATTTCAGTTCGTCAAAATTGGAATGGACGTGGCAGAGAAATTTTTCGACCGTTACTCTGCATGCCCATAGTCCCATCTGTCAATGAAGCGTTTGTTACTTCGAATGAGAAACTAGTAAGCGAGTCGTTTTTGAGAAGTTTAGAGCAAGCTCATACTGTAGTACCCACTTGCTATTGCCAAATTTCCCTAACGATATTCATCACGTATTTTTTGCTGAAGTCGGATGATGATGGTGAACATTTCGAAGCTTTGGAACCCTGCTGGCGCACACCCTGCCAATCCCCCACGCCCTGCTCGGTTGATAGCTTTGCTATCACACGGGCTTAAGTGCCGGGTACAGCCCGGCATACGTAAGCCGTGCTCACCAAGTGGTACAGATTTGACAAATCCCTATGCTTTGTCCATGAAATTCAATTGAAAACCAGCCATTTCAAGCAAACCACCCCTTGCTCATTGGACAAAACCAGCAGGTACATCCCTGACACGTCGGGTGCTAAAATAGGCATTAGCGATTGCCCGATCGGCAAGTTCAGTTGCACTTCCTGCACCAATTTACCAGTGACATCCAGTACGCGCAAACCCAGTAAATGCGGTGAAGGCGACTCAATGACCAGATTGGCCGAACCACTGCTGACCACTGGGTTTGGCTCCAAATAGGCCGACCAGGCAGTGCCTGCATTTTGCGAAGCGGCATTAAAAAATCAACCGTGAAAGTCGCTGTTTGATCGCAGCCTTCCCCGTCGGTAACTGTGAGGGTATAGTTGCCGGGCAGAACATTGGCAAGGTCCTGAGCACTGGTGCCATTGCTCCACGAATAGGCGAACGGACTAATGCCGCCAACAATGCTCACCAAAATCCCACCGTCAGATGCCGTCGGATTGCTGGCGGCCAATACCGTATCCATTTCGATGGAATAAGTCGGCTGGCCGGAAAGGCTGAGGGCGTTCGTGGCAGAGCAGCCGTTGGCATCTGTGACAGTGACGATGAAAATGGCATTCGTGCCCGGCGTCACCTCGGCCCCCGTGAGCGGGTTGCCCGTCGAGCCGTCGCTCCACAGATAGGCATAGGGCGGCACGCCACCTTGGGAATTTGCCAAAATGGAAGTAGTCTGGCCGGGGCAAAGTACCTCGTTTTCGGGCATGGCCGTGACGAAAAGCATGGGCGGCTGCGAAATCAGGATACCCGTCGTGTCTGAGCAGCCGTTTTCATCCGTGACGGTGACCGTCTGCCAGTCTGGGGAAAGCTGCGTGGCAGTAGCGGACGTCTGCATGTTGCTCCAAAAATACTCGTAGCCGGGCGTGCCACCGCTGGCAACCACGCTGGCCGTGCCGTCCATTTCCTCAAAGCAATTCACATCGGTAGCGCTAATGCTTAGTGATAGGGCGGCGGGGGCGGCGATGCTGAAGTTGAGGTCCTTCGAGCAGCCATTGGCGTCCGTGACAGTGACGGTGTAGCTGCCGCTGCCGAGGCCCGTGATTTGCGAACTGGTTTGCCCATCTGCCCAAAGCCAAGCGTAGGGCGCTGTAGCGTTCAAGGGCTGCACGGTTGCAGTGCCATCGGCGCTATCGTGGCAGGAGATGGGGCTTATCGTGATGCCCAATTCAAGTTGCCCAACCACGCCAACCGTTGCGATTGCACCAGAAATGCAACCAC
>JADJYH010000003.1:0-235000 GCA_016719855.1 Saprospiraceae bacterium
TTCTGTCTAAGAATATAGCTATTGAAGCCAAGTTGATTATTATATTTTAAGCAAAACACTTTCATATACCAAAAAGCCGGTTCAATCCTTTTGATAATAGAATTCCCAAATTTATTCCAGATAGATTTGGGAGTAAAGTTTTTGCTAAATTTAATACTAGGCGAAAGGAGCCTCTTATCTTTGTCTTATCTGATCGTTATTTGAAAGAAGGTAATCGGAATTTACAAATTAAAGGTATTTGGCTATATATCATCCGATATATTCTTATAAGGATGGCTTAAAGAAATCCAAATTCCTCTCATACTTTGAGGCTGAACCATTCTTTATTGGTCTTTGGATTTTGGAAAAGATTAGGCAAAGAAGGCACGATAGGCTATCAGTCACAAATTGAGCATTATTATTCGATTAATGAAAAGCTTTATTTTTTCCAAAATACGGAATTGGCCCTTTATTATCACAGTAATAGGAAACAAAATTCTTCTCACAGTTGGATGGACGGGACTTGCCCAAGCAAGCATAGTTACTCATTTACGAAGTCAATGAAAATTAGAGGCTGGTTTGCGCTCAGCAGTTTCGGTTAGTTTAAAGAAGGAGAATCTTTAGATGTCAGCTGATTTGATTGCATCTGAAATATTCTTAAATAACAATTTAGCCATTAATCCCGAAGTGTTTTTTAATTTACGAAGCAAACCTTCATCGATTTTATTGTTCCAGAATACGGGCCGAGCATATTTCGAAAAATTCAGACTACAGTTCGGCCTCAGTTATTATTATTGAAAAGACTCCATATCCCCTCACACCTGCCCCAACAACCACTCCTTTTCCCCCACATTTTTTGCCGCTGCAATCTCCTCCCGCAACACCGCACGTGCCTCCTTGTCGAACGGGTTGGTTTCCAGCAGCTTTCGAGTGAATTGGATGGTGTTAAGGTAGTTCTCTCGGTGGTAGCCGAGTTCTTTTTTGCGGCGCAGAAAGGTCTTGAAGGCGGACAAATGCGCTTCCAAGAGATCAATTTCATCCAACTCGAAATAGATTTTCAGTTGCAGGGTTTTGGCGGCGAGGTTGAGCAGCAGGTCCTTGTACTCAGCGAGTTGCAGCAAGGGCAGTGCCTGGTCGAACTGCTTTTTCTCGTAGCACAGCCGGGCGAGGTTGAAGCTGAAGACGCTTTCTTGATAAGCTTCTGCCAGTTTGTCACGGTAGTCGTGGATGAACTGTTCCACCCAGTCGAACTCCCGCATCACCAGGCCACTGGTCACGGCGTTTTGGTAAGTGTAGCGGCTCAGTTCGCCGTCGGTGAGGAAGTAGCCCTGCCGTAGGCCGTCCTTGTAGAAATCGAACTGGTCACGCAGGTACTGCTGGCTTCCCGCATTGTAGCGTCGGATACAGAAATTGATGGCAAGGATGTACAAATCCCGCATCTCCTCCGCCGGGAACAACCCGCCGTGCCGCAGCACCAGCGACTTGAAGTTTTGAAAAAAATCGGGTGAATCCGGGTTCGTCAGCGCCCGGTAGCAGTGGTAATAAATGGCGATAGCAGGCGTTTCGAGCGACCCGCTGCGCTCGGCAAAGCGCAGTGCCTCGTCCAGCAATCCGAAGTCGTAGCTGGTATTCGACACAGCCTCGTGTGAGAGCAAGAGACAGGCTTGCCAAAGTTTTCGTGCGAGGTAGGCGGTGTCCAGTTCATCTGAAAGTGCCTGTAATTGCTCGCTTTCCACCTCTCGTAGATCGTATGTATTGCGGTATTTTTCCAGCGAAGCGAAGTATTTGTTTTGGTAAAAATCGGGGTTGCGGTAGGGCTGGGCGTCCAACTTCTGGGCGAGGTCGGCGGCGGCTTGGGCGAAGTGGGCGATCAGTCTCCGCTTGCGGAAAACCTGCCCCTGCCGAAGCAGTACCTGGGTGTCATCGGCCAGGAAATCCTGCACGGTCAAGAACTGGCTGGCCAACTGGAACAACTGGCTCATCAGCATCCGCAAGCGGTGGTCGTCGAAAGGCTCGTCGGGGAATACGAGGGCGTAGGCGGCTTCTTTTTCGGGAACAGGCTTGCCGCTTTTCAGGTACTTTTCCAGCAAGTCGTAAAGCAGGGCAGTTTCGGCCCGGCGGCTGAAAAACGGCGACTGCAAAAACCGCCGAAAATCCCGCTGTTCTTGCCGGGAGAAGCTCCGAAGTAGCTGTATGAGGCGTGATTTTTCCATTTTTATGCGATGGTAAGAAAATTTGATGAAAAAACAGGCTTAAATTCGTAAAAAATCAAAGACAAATTGACATCATAACGTGCAGCAAAATTAGGCTTTTTTTAAAAATTCAATTTTAGAATTTTAAAGACAAAACCTTAAAAATGTTTTTGCTTACCCAACACTGTTCCCTGACTTTTGTACCATCAAATTTTTCAATCACAAAAAATATTATCCCATGTGTCCGACTTTACTTACTTCCACCATGAAAAAGCTGCACCTCGCTCTTTTGCTCGCAATTTTCACGACCCAACTTGGTTGGTCACAGTTCACTGTTTCCGGCACCATCACCACCGAAGAAGGCGAACCCGTGAGCGGTGTCCTCGTGGCCGTTGACCTCCAAAACGGCATCATTGCTCTCACCGACAACAACGGTTACTATCAGGTAGTGCTACCTGCGGGGAGCGATGCCGTCATTGCTCCATTCAATAACATGGACCACCTGAACGGTGTCTCCACTTTTGACATTCTCATTACTTGGAATCATTTCACCGGCGTCCAACTGCTCGACTCGCCCTACAAAATTATTGCTGCAGATGTCAACAACGACGCTGCTGTTACTGCATCAGACACTAGCGGAATGCGACAACTAATGCTTGGCATCGTTCCAACATTCCCGAACAACACCTCCTGGCGGTTCGTGGATGCCAGCTTTGCCTTCCCCAACCCCGCCGACCCGTTCGCAACTGCCTTCCCGGAAACCATCAATATCAACAACCTCAGTGGCGATGTCACCGACCTTGATTTCGTGGCCATCAAAGTTGGCGACGTGAACAGCACCGCATTCCTGACGCTCACCCCGATACGACTTATTTGTCCAAAATCACAGGCAACGTCTATTTTGACCAAGACGAAAGCTGCACCGAAACCACGGGCGATACGCCCCTCAAAAACTGGAAGGTGGTGGCGTCTGGTACGGGCGGCAACTTTTACGGCAACACGAACACCAATGGTGATTACACTGTCTTCTTGCCGCCTGGCACCTACGATGTGCAGGTGGTGCAGGCAAACGGGCTTTGGGCAGCATGTGTAGCCACGGTGCCCGGCGTTACGGTCGGCTTCCAAAGCACGACCAACGTGGACTTTGCGGAGCAAGCCGTCGCTGATTGCCCGTTGATGGAGGTGGAGCTTTCCACTTGGTTTTTGCGCCGCTGCTTCGAGAGTACCTACTACGTAAACTACTGCAACCAAGGCACCATCACAGCCACCGATGCCAGCGTGGAGGTCACCCTCGACCCCTACTTCCTCAACGTGAGCAGTTCGCTGCCGTGGACTTCCGTCAATGGAAATACCTACACCTTCGACTTGGGCGATGTGCCTGTGGGCGAATGTGGCAGCTTTTCCATCACTTTCGAGGTGAGCTGCGATGCGGAACTGGGCCAGACGCACTGCACCTACGCCCATATTTACCCAGACGATGACTGCCTGCCGGCAAGCCCACTTTGGAGCGGTGCCGACTTGGTGGTGACGGGCGAATGTGTTGGCGACGAGGTACTTTTTCCCATCACCAACCAAGGCGAGGACATGACCGAGCCAGCCGAATACGTAGTCATTGAAGACGTCATGATTCAAATGTCGGCGGACAACCTGCTGCTCCAGCAGGGCCAATCAACGACCGTAACTGTGCCAGCAAACGGCTCGACTTGGCGCTTGGAAACAGATGAAGCGGCATACCATCCGTTTGAAACCTTTGCCAGTGCGACGGTTGAGGGCTGCACCAATGGCAGCGGCCCGGTCAGCTTAGGCTTTGTCAACCAGTTCCCGATGCCGGACGGGAAGCCCTGGGAAGACCTCGACTGCCTGCCGAATATTGGCTCCTTCGACCCCAACGACAAGACTGGCTATCCGCTAGGCGTAGAAGGAAGCCACTTCATCGAACGTGGGCAGGACATCAACTACCATATCCGCTTCCAAAATACGGGCACCGACACGGCCTTCAACATCGTGGTGATTGACTCGCTGCCCGAATCGTTTGACCCGGCCTCCATCCGACTGCTTGGCAGCAGCCACCCATTCGAGTTCGAACTGAGCGGGCACGGTGTGGCCAAGTTCTTTTTCCCGAACATCATGCTGCCCGACAGCAATGTGAACGAGGCTGCTTCGCACGGTTTTGTGAAATTCAACATCGCTCAAAAGCCGAACCTGGCCATCGGCACGACCATCGAAAACGAGGCTGGCATCTACTTCGACTTCAATGCTCCGGTCATCACCAACCGTACGTTGCACACCATCGGCGAGGATTTCTTGATTGAAGTGTCTTCGACAAAAACATTGTTAAAGGGCGTGGAGATGGAGGTGTTCCCAAATCCATTCGAGGCTACAACCAATTTCCGATTCAAAGGCATCGAAATGAGCGATGGCCTGCTGACCGTCTTCGACCAGCAGGGCCGCCCGGTCAGCGCCACGCCGTTCACAGGTTCGAATTGCCGATTTGATGGCACGGGGCTGGCGAGCGGGGTGTATTTCTTCAAGGTGGAAAATGCTGGAAAGGGCGTTTCTACTGGGAAGTTGGTGGTGAAATAACTTGAGTTGTTGCGATAAATGCCTGATAATCAAGTCCGTAGGACTTGCATCTTTGTAGAAACATTGAAGATGCGCTTTGGCGTTCCGTAGGAACGCTATCCTAATACACTCCTACGGAGTGGAGAACCATTGTAAATGCTCGATTCTACAAAGATTCCGCTCCGATGGAGCGGGTTGGAATTGCAAAAAATCTCGGTTAAACAGAAAGTATTATCCCAATGAAATAGCAAAGCCGGGCATCGAGAGGTGTCCGGCTTTTTTGTTTTATCCCTGCATTATCCGCTGCAACAACTCTTCTTTCTTCTGGTTTGACACCATGATTTCCCGCCCGTTTTCCATGATGACCGAGCCGCCCTTGCCTTTGATGTAGCGCTTCACGTACTCCAAATTGACGATGTGCGAACGGTGAACCCGGCAGAAGCCGAACGGCTCCAGCAGCGGCTCGTAATATTTCAAATGCCTACAAATCAATGACTTGCGACCGTCAATAAAATAGAAGCAGGTGAAATTGTCCTCCGCTTCGCAATACAGCATGTCCGACATTTTTACCACGTCGAAGCCCTCCATCAGCGGCAGCACGAGCTTGCGGCTTTGGGTGTTTTGGGCGGCCATGTTTTCGAGTAAAATCCTCGCCCGCACGAGTTGCTCCTTTTGCGAAAGCAGCAGGGCAACGTGCGCCACCGCCTTTTCCAGTTCCTCGATGTCCACGGGCTTGAGCAAATAATGCGCAGCGCTGAGGTTGAACGCCTGCACGGCATACTGGCTGAAGGCGGTGATGAAAATGATTTCAAAATCAAGGTTTTCACCGAACTGCTCCAACAGGTCGAAGGCCGTTCCGTGCGGCATTTCGATGTCGAGAAAGATGAGTTGCGGCTTGTGCTTGATGATGGCCGACCGTGCCTCGATGATGTTGGCGCACTCGCCCACGAGCGACACCTGCGGGCAATATTTGCCCACGTAGCTGCGAAGCGTGGAGCGGCTATCCAGTTCGTCGTCAATGATGAGGGCGGAGATGGTGGTCATTGGTCAATAAGGCATTTGTTGCTGATTACTTAGCAGGGCAAAACTACCGAATTTCTGGCCCGCATAATTGCTTGCACCACTCAGAAACTTAATTGTTTTGAGGAAGGTGCAGTGGTTTTTTACGGTAACGTCGGAAGGGTTTCATGGCCCTTCTGGCGTTGTAGGGTATAGTTGGGAAGTTGGGAGAAGTTTAAGGCTTAGATGCTGGGTTGGGTATACTTGGGACAACTGGTTCGCTAGTGCGCTTCTCAACATTGCTGGGCTTATTTGGAAATGCTTAGGCTGGAAAGCCGGAATGTTAGAACACTTGGCACAACTGAATATACTTGTTACAACTGGGTTAATGAAAAAAGTCCAATTTCTTTCTTAACTCAAACTTGTTCCAAAATTCCTCGTATTCAAATACTTCAGTCTCTTAAGTGCCCGAATTGTGCCGATTCTTCTCAAAATTTTTGGTTTTTTTAGGATGCATGCAATAGCTTTTTCTGGGTATTAGGCTGTAATGCTGGGAGCTGTTATACTTAACTATCACCAGTTCATTAAGATTCAGAAATTTTTTCTCAAGTAAATGCCTGAAACTGTTGAAATCGTCTTTCCCTTCGTATCTGACTTTCCAATTTTTTATGATGAGTGGACCAAGTCCATATTCTGGATTGTCCTGCAGTAAGATTGTTGAATTTTGAAAGATTTAAAATGGATATGGCTTATTTTGTTGATGTTTAAGGTTTCTAACTGCTTTTCTGATTGCTCTTTATTGAACATAAACTCATTGTCTTGAATTTGCTTTGAAATCTTAGCAGTAAAGTATAAGCTGTCAACGAAAACAATACTGCAAGAAATGTTAAAAAATGACCTGATACGCCACCTACATAGTCGCCAAACGTTCCCCAATCGCTAGGATTATCCGAAAGGTAAAACCTTTGAAATTACACCAGTATACACCAATTGGAATTAGAGACAATAAAAATGAAATTATAACTACCCATAAAACTGTTTTAAAGATTAACTTGGTATTCATTGATGTCTGTTGATAATTTATGGCCAACGTTTTTGAGTTTTCCGAAAGTCTGTTTAAACATCCCAACTCTCTTGTTGGGTGGTATAAACTTACAAATGCGAATGTAGTAAGCGCCTTCTGTTCCTCCAATATCTACAAGGGAAAAAGCCAAAAGCCGAAAAAAGCAAGCAGCACCTACACCGGCACCCGCACCCTCACCCTCGTCCCCACATCCCCTGCCTCCGCATCCAAATCACTCACCGTTATCTCATACTGCTTCCCATACAGTTCATTAATAAGCGCCATCCGCTTCGCCACGTTGTCCAATCCGGCGCTTTTTTGTCGGCGCTGGCTTTCGGTCTTGATGGCCTTCGAGCGCTCCCGCCCGATGCCGTCGTCCTCGATGGTGACGGTGACGTGCGTGGCATCCTGCCCGACCCGCACGGCGAGGTGGCCCTTGCCCTCCTTGTAGCGCAGCCCGTGCCACACGGCATTCTCGATGAAGGGCTGGATGAGCATCGGCGGTACTTCGAGGTCGGGGGCGTGTACCTCGTTCTCGTAGGTGAACTCGAACTGGTCACGGAAGCGGAAATGCTCCAGCCGCAGGTACAGTTCGTTCAGTTCCATCTCCTCCTCGAAGGGGATGAAGTCCTTCTGCGAGTGGTCGAGCACCTTGCGCATCAGGCGGCTGAACTCGGCGAGGTACTTGTTCGCCGCCTTCTCGTCCTGGTTGGCGATGAAATTGTTCACGGAGTTCAGGGCGTTGAAGATAAAGTGCGGGTTCATCTGCGTGCGCAGCGACTTGAGTAGCAGCTTCTGGTGCGCCCGCTGTTTTTCCCGGATGTTTTCCTCAAGAAAATAGAAAAACGAGCGAGGCCAGCAGCAGCAACGACAGCAGCCCGATGATGATTCGCTGGCGGCTGAGTTGCGACTGGAGCAGCGCCCGCTCCTTCACCTCGATGTCGTAGTCCTTCTCCTGCACGTCAATCCGTTGCTGGCCCTTCACGATTTCCACCTGTTGTTCCAGTTCGGCCTGTGCCTCGGCGATGGCTTTCTCCCGCTCGGTCACGTAGCGCTGCATGTCGTCGAGTGCGGAGGTCAGGTTACCTTTCCGGCGGTTGATTTCCGCTGATTTCCCGAACACCTCGGCGGCAAGGGCGGCATCCGTTCGGTCGTTGAGCAATGCTTTCGAGCGGGCAATGAATCGCTCGGCCTCCGTCCATTTTTTTTCTGCTTCGTAAACGGTTGCCACTTTTAGGTTTCCCGAAATCACCTCGTCGTTGGAAGTGACGGGATCGTTTGCCGCCGGACTTTTCTTCGCAATTTCCACCTTGGATTCCACGTCCGACCCCTCATAGGCCAACAGTTGCGTCTGCGCTTGTTCGATGGCTTGGTAATCTTCCTTACAAACAGGTGCGCCCTCCGGCAGCGAGTTGATGGCGTCCAAGTAAGATTCTGAAGCCCGTGGAAAGTCGTTTTGCTGGATATAAACATTGGAGCGCTTGGCTTCTAAGCGGGCGGTGCTAGCGCTATCCATTTTATAATTTTTCTCCACGTTGTCCAGTTGAGAAATGGAGGCGTTGGCATTGCCCCGCAACAGCGCCACGTCAGCCAGGCCTTCCTCGCAGCGTTGCTGCACAGCTTGGTCCCTGCCGCCAAATTCGATGCATCGCTTGAAGCTCAGTTCGGCAGCCTTGTCCGATTTCAGTTCGAGGTGGAGCTGCCCCATCCGCTGGTGGATGGGGGCAGGGTTGCCGCCTTCTTTTGAGCGAGAGATGGCGTCGAGCGCCTGCTGGTAGCGTTGCAGGGCAAGTTCGTGCTGGCCGATGTCTTCGTAGATGTTTCCGAGCATTGTGTACGCCTCGGCTTGGTCGGCCTGGTTGCCATCCTTGCGGGCGTAGAGCAGCGCTTCTTCCAGCAGCTTGATGGCCTCGGTCGGCGACTTTTCCCGCAGGGCACTGGCCTCTCCGAGGTAGTTTCGGCGTACTTGCCTTTTCGACTTGCTTGCCTTTTTTTCTTCGACCTGCTCATCTTCCTTCCTCACCTTTTCGGTTTTTTGGGAAAATGCGGCAGTCGAAAACAGCAGCAACAGCAGCAGGAATATGTGGCGGATGTATTTCATTTCGGGCTAAAGATACGACAGTTTTTTCTTGTATTTTTCCGTTGAAATGCCCGTGGTTGTTGAAAAATAGCTTCGCAAATCCAATCGGTAGTTTCACCAACTGAAACGGCGTGTTCACCCATTCTAGCTTTTTTTTATTTTTTTTCAATGGACTTTTGGCTGGTCATCAAAATTTTTCCACCCTCAAATCTTACGAATTATGCTCAACGCAAAACAGTTCACCATCGCCGTCGCCGCTGGCCTGACCATCTGGCTCGGCACTACCCACGGCAAGAGCCTGCTCCATCTCGTGCCTCTTTTCACCCACCAATCCGCTGTGCCCAACCCAGTAGCTGCCAGCCCCACTTCCATCCAGGTTGCCCTGCTGCTCGATACCAGCGGCTCGATGGACGGCCTTATCGAACAGGCCAAGTCGCAGCTCTGGAAAATACTCAACGAACTGAACCGCATGCGCAAGAATGGCGAAGTGCCCGACCTCGAAGTGGCACTTGTACGAATACGGCAACGAAGGCCGGAGGTCGTCCCGCCAATTTGAAATTAACCAGCTTTCGGGCTTCACCACGGACATGGACTTGATTTCCGAAAAGCTGTTTTCGCTCACCACCAACGGCGGTGACGAGTTTTGTGGCGCTGTCATCAAAGCCTCCCTCGACGAACTGACATGGAAGCGTGGCGACGGCATGCGCATCATCTACATTGCTGGAAATGAGCCGTTTACGCAAGGCCCGGTTGGCTTTGCAGGTGCCTGCGCCGATGCCGTGGAGAAGGGCATCATCGTGAACACCATCCACTGCGGCGACTGCGAGGAAGGTGTGCGTGGTTCATGGCAGGCGGGCGCACGGGCTGGCAAGGGCGAGTACCTTTGCATCAACCAAGACCAGCGCACGGTTTACATTCAGACGCCCTACGACGACCAAATCAACGCCCTGAACGCCCAGCTCAACGACACCTACATCCCAATGGGGCGACGGGGTGAGGAGAAAAAATTCAACCAAACCCGCCAAGACGCCAATGCGCAGAGCTACGACAAGGCCAATGCCGCCGAGCGGTCTGCCTTCAAGAGTTCCAAGAACTACAAGGCCGAAGATTGGGACCTCGTGGATGCCTACAAAAAGGACAAAAAAGTGGTGGATAACCGTGCGGAACTACCCGACTCGTTGCAAAACCTGAGCATCGAAGAAATGGAAGCGAAAATCCAGGCCATTACTGCTCAACGGGGAACCATCCAGCAGCAAATGCAGGATTTGGACGCCAAACGCCGTTCGTATATTGAGCAGCAACCCACTAAATCTGCTGGGGGTGATTTGGAAAATTCCATCCTGCAGTCGCTGCGGAAACAGGCGGCAGAGAAGGGGTTTGAGATTGAGAAGCTGTGAGCGGGTGAGAGCGTGAGCGAGTGAGCAATTAACCGGCGTGTGAGCGCCATAAAACTTGAAATTATGAAAATCAAAACCATCATCGCACTGGCTGGCCTGTTGGGGTCGGCCCTATTTTCCACGGCATTTGTACAAAAGCCAAATCCGTCCAAGACCCTTGAAAACGCTGCTGAAAAGGAGTCTTTCCTGGAGTTTTTGAGCCAATTTCAAAAAGTGGAACTGCCCTTCAGCATCGGGCTTAACGATTTGGAGGGCTATCAGGCTTACCGTGACACAAAGGCCAAGCCCGCTGCAAAAAGCAAGCACACAACACCGCTGAAGGCAACCCGTTTCATCCCCGGCTCCGAGCATTACAAGTTCAGCCGGATGGGGCCGCCGGAAATGGTGGCGGTTGCCCGGTTTTACCCCAGCTGCCAGACGGTGGCCGTGGTTTACAGTTCCAAACAGCCGTTTGGCGATGATTTGTACCTGAATTACCAGATGCTTGTGTATGACTTGAAGGGCAACCTGCTCACCAAAGCGCAGGATAAAAAAGGGCGAGATGGGGCATTTACGCTTGCCTATTCCGGCGTGGAAAATTCCATGACATGCACCATTGACGCCGCAGGGAAAATCTCGCAAAGCACGTACAAAAACCAATGGAAAAAGGACGTGGCAAATCATGGATATGATGGTAATAAACTCGTTGATTTTAAATTGGAAAAAACAACGGATTTCAAGTTGGATGAAAAGGGGAATATTGGCGAAGCAAAACATGCGACAATTGCTTCGAGAGCAACACCTTAAGGTATATACTTCGCTCTAATTGGTTTTGTGCAAGCAGGGGTTTGGGGCGGAACGCCCCAAAAACACTCTCCCCCGACGAGCCGCCGAAGGCGGCGAGGAGGGGCATGGTGCGATTTGCACAAAATCTATTAGGGCGAACTATTTATCCAATAAATAAAAGCCTTTCACATCAAAATGGCCATTTCCAGTAAACAAATATTGTCCATAATATGGCTGCTTGCCATCCTGCTTTTCTCTTTCCAATTTATTCAAATAATAGCGCCATATGCAACTTGGCAGCGTGACGTTGATTTCCTGCTCACCAAGCAGCATATCATCCATTTGGATTATTACCGGGTAGCGTTTTATGCGCATATATTCAGCAGCATATTCGTGCTGGCAAGCGGGGCTTTTTTATTCCCCAAATACATACTCCAAAAATGGCCAAAACTGCACCGCTACGCTGGCCGGATATATGTCCGGACGCTGCTGTTGGTGAGCGCGCCGAGCGGTTTCGTGATGGCATTCCATGCCAATGGCGGGTGGGCGGCTCAGGCCAGTTTTCTGCTGCTCACGCCACTGTGGTGGTGGTTCACGTGGAAGGGCTTGGACACCGCCCGGAAGCGGCAGTTTACAGCGCACAAAAACTGGATGTTGCGCAGCTACGCCCTGACTTTGTCGGCGGTGAGCCTCCGGGTGTACCAATTGCTGCTTGGCAGTTTTTTCGCATTGGATCCCGTCACGCAGTACGTGCTGATATCTTGGGCAGCCTGGGTTGGAAATTTGCTGGCGGCTGAGGGCATTATTTGGTGGCAAATGCGCCGGGTGTTCACACTTTCCCAAGCACCACCTCAACCATCATCGGGCAAAAAACCATTGCATTTGGCATGGTCGTCAATTTTCTCAAATCGGACAGGGCCAGTGCCACTTCGCCTTCGGTGATCAGACCCCGCTCGACGAGTTTTGGCAAGTAGATCGTGAAGAAAGACCGTGGCCACTCCCAGGTCAGGTCGCTTGGCCGGGCCAGCTTGGACATGGGACGGGTGTGCAGCACTTGCAGCCCAATCGCCTCTGCCATGACGGGCACCCGCCTGCCCACGTCAATGTCGCCCGTCTGTTCCGTCTTCATGGAGCGGTAAGCGGCGGCGATCCCTTTTTTCAGGTGTGGCAATGGCGGCTCGGTCTGCAAGGTCGTCCAGTCGAAATACTCGTGGATGACCATTCGGCCACCGGGCTTGAGGGCGTCACGCACCTTTGTCAGCACCTCCTCGGGATTGGGCACCCAGGCCAGTGCCCAGCGGCAGAACATGCCGTCGAGGCTGTTTGGCGCAAGCTCCATTTCATCGAAGGAACAGGTGCGAAGCTCGATGGGCAGCGAGTGCAGTTCGGCTTGTTGTTTCAGCGCAGCGACGTAGTTGGGCGACAGGTCAACGCCGATCACCTTGCCGCTGTGACCGACTATGTAGGCCAGTTCCACGGTGCAAAAACCGGGGCCGCAACCGAGGTCGAGGATGGTTTGGCCGGGGCCGAAGCCGCCAAGTTCCCAGCCCCGCCGGGCTTCACTTGACCAGACTTGGTGTTGCAAGCCGAGGCGGTGCAATTCGGCCTGCTCGGTGCCGAGGATGTACGCGTTTTCTTCCATTTTTTAAGGAAAAAGGTTAAAGTTCAAAGGAAAAAGTGAGGGGCATGGCTCAAGCTTCCAAAGTTTAAATAACCTGGAGAGCCTTGCAATTATTCGGTTACCACCAATTTCTCCCACCCCGTCTTCCCATCATTCGCCGTCAGACGAGCAAAATAAACGCCGGGGTTTTTGATGAAAAATGGTTGGCCGGATGAAACATCGGATTGCTGCAAATGCGACCTGCCCATTGCATCGAAAACCTCCAAACGAAGCCCGGCGGGCATTGCGCCAGCAAACTGCAACTCGAATGTGCCGTTCGTTGGGTTTGGGGAAATGCCAAAGCGGAAGTCACGGTGGTCATCCTTCGCAAAACTGACAAAGCAAGGCGCAGCTAGGTCGAACAGCGCCTGCAAGGAATCAATCGGCTCGATGCCGACGGGGTTGTAGGACACGAAAAGCCGAAGCGTGGGATTGGCCACATCGTCGCCGGGCTTTGCCACTTTGATGAAGGCGAACATGGCCGAAGTGCCGTTGCTCAGGCAGCGGGTGTCCGCACCAGGTACTTTGGCACCCTGCATTGCCTCCATGATTCGTTCAGAAAGGCACTTGCCAGCCGCCTCGGCAGCGAGGAATCGAGCTTCCATCGAGTCGAGGATTTGGACGCCGAGCAGGATGTTGCCTTGGATGGAATAGTTGGGCCCGACCCGGTGGTTTTTGTAGTCAAAACAATTGGCCCCGGTGAAGCCCGCTGCCATCGGTTGGCCGTTGATGAGGGCTGCCACGCCATACTGGCGCACTGCCGGATTGCCCTGGACATCGTTGGCGGCGAGCCAATCCACCACTTGCTGTGGGGTGCTGCCGTTGGCCAATTGCTCGTTCGCATTGTCCTGATTGCCAGCCAGGTACGATGCTTGGGAGTTGATGGCGCCCAGCCCAGGCAGCAGGTCGCCGAGGAAGTCGGGGTCGTCGAAGGGGAAGTAAAGTTCCAGGTTGTCGGCGCTGATGCAGGAGGCCCCGGCGCTGCCCACCTCGCCCGTGAGGCTGTCCACGGCGACGATGGAGAAGGTGTCCTGTGCGTTGGCGAAGCCAATAAAACCGAGGAGAGCGAAAAGGTGTACGGAGAATTTCTGCATGGCAATGGTCATTTTATTTCAATGAAAAGGTGGTGTCGTCAAAGGTAGTAAAATCTAATTTGCGTGACATTAATCCATTAGATTTGTCGCTCAAAACCGAACCACATGCGCACCATACTCCTCCTGCTTTTCCCATTTTTCGCCATTGCCCAACCCTGCACCTACCTGGCCTACGACGGCTTCGACTACCCCGCCACCGCCCCGCTCGACGATCAGAACGGCGGCGCAGGCTGGGCCGAGCCTTGGCTCACCCAAAACGACGACCAAACCCTGCCCGGCTACCAAACCAGCACAGGCGCAGGCTATCCTGGCCTTTGGCAATTTGCAGACTTTGGGCCGCTTCGCAACGGGCGGGAAAGCATACCTCACTGCTGGCCGCCGCCTCAACACCAACAACGATGGGCCTTTGCCGAGTTCGTCAGCGAGTTCAACGAGGGCATCGGCACGGACGCCAACGGCGGTACGCTGTGGATGAGCGCCCTGCTCCGCAAAGACCAGAACAACGGACAGTCGGTGTTTGCCGGGCTGCACGGTAGTGGACTGCCCTGGTGCGACAACTGCACAGGCGAAAAGGTCGAATTCGGCTACTTTGAGGGGCAGAGCGACGTGGCCGGACAGCGTCGCTGGACGCTGCGCATCGGTGACAGCTACTTCCCGACTTCGGTGCAAGTCGACATTAGTGCGTCCACTTTTTTTGTGGTGAAACTCACGTTCAACCCCAACGGCACGGGCATTGACCTCTACATCAATCCAGCAGAACTCGGCAATGGCAGCCCGGTGCCCGTTTTGTCCCAAAACAGTTCTTCGCCGCTGATTTTGCGAAGTGTCGTGACCTATCTCGGCAACGACCCCGGCAATGGCTCGGTGGACGAAATCCGCCTCGCCAGCACCTACGCCTGCGCTGCCCCGGACGGCACGGTGACGGTTGACCTGCCGCCCGTCGCCGTCATCACAGCCAGCACCAACGACGGCCAGGCCCCGCTGGTGATTGACTTTGACGGCAGTAACAGCTACGACCCCGAAGGTGGCCCTCTCACCTATCTTTGGAACTTTGGCGACGGCTCGCCAACGGCCACGGGCGTCTCCCAAAACCACACCTACACCGCCCTCGGCAACCTCACAGTGCGCCTCACCGTCACAGACATGGCCGGGCTGGAACACACCGCCATTTACCCAATCACCATTCGCAACGCAGAAGGCACGTATCCCTGCCTCAGCAGTTTCTCTTTGGTAAAACAGGCGGACTGCGACGGCACGGGCGGCATCATTCGCATCAACGACCACCCCGAAAATTTTACCCTTAAAAATACGGCGGGAACGCCGCTGACGCCCACTAACGGCAGCGAGTTTCACAACCTCGACAACGGCGTTTATTTCTATTTGGTTTCGAGCAATGCTGGTTGCAGCGACTATTACAAGTTCATCGTGCCCATTGACAGCAACACCTGCCCCGGCTGGCAGCCGCAACCCTGTGACCTCGCCATCGGCACGAACCTGAGCGGCTTCGCCGACTGGGTGCCGGAGCGCCCATTGAAGAACCTGATGAAGCACGTCCGCCCGGAGCCGATTGCCTTCAACGACGATTGTTTTTGTTGGGACAATGGTAACCTGGCATTGATTCAATTTGACGACGACGGCTACCCGACGCAAATACCGCAGCAAGCCAACGGTGTGCCGAACAAGCTCCGGTATGTCATTTCCTCCAACGGTGCCAATTTGCCGCCCGGCGAAACCTACGTGCTCCTATACGACGGCGAGGGCGACCTGACCGTGGGTGGCGGCGTGACAGAGACGAGCAATGCGCCTGGTCGAATCCAGTTCGACGTGAACGATGCGGGCAACCTGTTTTTCATGATTCACGCTTCGCAAATGGCCGACCCTGTGCGCAACGTTCGCATCCTGCGCCTCGCCGACGAGTTCGCCGACCTGGACGCCGAGCCGTTTTACGAAGGTTTTTTGGATAAAATAAGGCCGTTCAAGGCCCTGCGCTTCATGGATTGGGGGCATACGAACGGCAACCCGGCAGTGCATTGGGATGACCGCAGCTCGCTCACCCATTTCACTTTTGCCACGCCGACGGGTGTACCTTACGAGATGATGGTGAAACTGGCCAATCAGTTGGAAAAGGATGTGTGGCTCTGCGTCCCCCACGCCGCCGACAGCAACTACGTGGCGCAGATGGCCGCCCTGTTCCGTGACCAACTCGACCCTGGCCTCACCATTTACCTCGAATACAGCAACGAGGTCTGGAACTGGATTTTCGAGCAGTCGCACTACAACGCCGATAATGCCCCCAGCAACCTCAACTACGGTCGGGCGATGGCCATGCGGGCTGGCAGCACTTTCCGCATCTGGCACGAGGTCTTCGGCGCTGAAAAAGCGAGGGTGAAACGGGTGCTCGGCCTGCAAGGCGGCTACAACTACCTCAACGAACAAATCCTCTCGCAGCTCGACCCCAACGACTGGGACTACGGCTCACCGACCAGCTACCTCGGCCTCGACCACTCGGACAGCGGCCAGCCCATCTTAAACGCCGCCAGCACTCCGGCAGACATCATCGAGAACGCCCGGAACAGTTGGGCGGGCTTTCGACCCATACTCTGGCAGGACTACAACAACGTCAAGCTTTTCGGAAAGAAAATCGTGAACTACGAGGGCGGGCAGCACTTCGTCGGCAATGTGTTCGGCATCCCGTACCCCTATCAGCAGGCCATGTGGGATGCGCAGTACAGCCCCGAAATTTATGCGCTTTACGACGAGATGCTCGATACTATCCGCACTTGGGGCAGTCGCCTGTTCGGCAATTTTAGCCTCGCCAGCCCGCAGGAGAGCGTCTATGGCTCGTGGGGCGTGTTGAACGACATTGACATACAGCCGCCCTACCTCGAAACGGCGCCGAAGTACCAGGCTTTGCTGGACAATATTTGTGTGGAAACGACGGATGCGGTGGACGAGCCGCAGCAGCGTTTGACTGCTTCGCAATTGGTGGTTTACCCGAACCCGACGAGTGGGGTGGTTTGGGTGGAACTGCCCGACGGTGTTGAATTGGATGGGCCAGTCGTCGTTTGGGATGTGCTGGGGCGGGAGGTGCTGCGGGGGGATGGGTTTCCGATGGATTTGAGGGGGTTGGCGCCGGGTGTTTATCGGCTGACCTTGCTGGCGGATGGCGTGAATTGGATGGGTACGGTGGTGGTGGGCGATTAAAAATCAACCTTATTTTTTACCCCCAATTTCTCCCGTCTTCTTTTCTTCCAGTGCAGATTTTGCGTTCAGGGCAGAAACTACTTTTTTCCCTGTTTTAGCTTCCAGTTCCATGCGAGCAACCTTGGCTACATTGCCGCCTTGCTTCGCCACTTTTTTACTTTCTTCAAAATCCTTCGGGTTCACGGCTTGGGAAATATCCTTGGTGGAAGCCTCGGCGAGCATGTTCAAAATCAGTTCTGTGTTGGTCATGTTGTCACGCAAGTTTTCCTTTTTCAAGCCTTTCAAGACCTTGTATTCCTTGGTGGTTTTGCCCGCCCAAGCTTTGGTGATAATGTCGGTCAAGGTTGCGAACTGTTGGCCTTCCTTTAACCCCCTGCTTTTCCATTCGTCGGTCAGTTCCTTGCGGATTTCAATGCTTTTGAGGCGCTGGTTTATCCAGTTTTCCGAATAGCCAAGTTGCAGGTACTGCTCCATCGCCCTGTCAATGGTCAGTTCGGGGTCTTGCATTTCATCCAGTCTTTCGGCGGCTAACTTTGCCAGCCACAGCTTGAATGGTTCGGCCTTCGGACTTGGGATGGACTGCACCAACCGGAACAACTGCTCGGTATCGGCCACGTCGGTTAGGTAGTATTTGCCATCGGCGGATTGCATTTTCAGTTGGTTACAATTTGTAACCGACTCATTCCCCTCCTTCAGCAGCCTATGTTTTAGAACTTTCCAGTAGTTTCTCGGATTCGGGCTGTCCGTCAGCACGGCAATCACATCCACAATAGACAAGTACCATTTTTCCTGTTCGGCATCCCAGATGGTACGCACTTTTTTCTCTTCGAATATTTTGATGTCGGGGAGCTTGTTCATTGGTGGAGTGTTTTTGATTGTTTCCGAATGGGTATGGGCCAAAAATATAAATGTATTTTTCACAAAAATAGGCTTTGAAACTGATTTTGCACAGCAGAAAAAACCGCATTCACTCCCACGGCCCGCCCCGCCGCACATTCCTCACCACCTCCCCATCCAACCGGAAAAACCCGCCCGACAAGCCAATCCATATCTTTCCTTGGCGGCGCGTCAAATGTAAGGCTGGTTTTTCTTCTCTCTTCTCCCAGCGGGACGCAATGTAATGTCGTCAACTTAACGGGCGTAGTATGTTTGGAGGGCGGAATTTATTCCGCTTTTGCCTATTGATTTACAGGTTTTGGCGGAATAAATTCCGCCCTCCAAACACAATGCACTTCTAGGTTGATGACATTAGAGGCACAATGACGCCAGCATTACATTTGATGCACCGCCAACGAATAATGTGTTTGCAACTTTGCTTTTTTGCCTATCCTTGCTTCAAATTGTTCATCTATATCCATTTACCATGACAACCTTCTCCCTTTCCGGCAAAGAATACATTGAACTCAACAAGCTCCTGAAAATCCACAGCCTCGTCGGCTCCGGCGGGGAGGCCAAGGTGCGCATACGGGAAGAGGGCGAGGCCACCGTGAACGGCGAGGTGGAAACACAGGTCAGAAAAAAGCTGCGGGCGGGCGACCGGGTGGAGTTCGCTGGGGAGGTGATTCTGATTGAAGCATAGTGACCGGGGCGGCTTGCGCTATTTCAGAAACTTTCTCATGCCGATGTTAAATTCAATGGCCTTAGCTGCACGGAAGTTGTACGCCCTGATATTTACGCCCGCAAAAACGTTCCGATAGAAGTGGTATTTAAAGCCTAAGCGCTGCTCAAAAGCTGGGGTGGAATATTCAAAACGAGTTTGGGCAACCATGTAACCCAATGTGGTGACGACTGATAACTTTTCTATGGCAGCTTCACCACCAATGAAAACGGATAAGCCGATTTTATCCTGCAAAGCAACATCACTTTTTTGAGGAAAATCTGATTTCATGGATTCCTGAGCGCCATTGGTGCCATCATAAACGAAGTCCACTCCACCCCCCAATTTGAAGCGATGGCTGATTTCATAATTATAACCCAAGTGCAGGTTGGCCATGAGGTAATTCAGCCCATAAGTCTTATGGGTCAAATCGTTGGTTGAATCTTTGAATTCCAATTGTCGAGATGCCATTCCAATAAAACCAAGCACTTCGTGCCTGTGCAGGCACTCACTTATCGGTATGCGTATCGGTTCGGTGGGTGTGCTACCGAAAACAGACCTTAGACCTATCGAATAGGAAGCGATATTGATTCCTCGCTGGGGTTTTCGGATATTGCCGTTGGAGATATGACTGAACCGGAATCCCGGCTCGATAAAAACGATATCACTTAGCCGCAAAGCCATCCCGATTCCTAATTCCACAAAACCATTTAACTTGGTACTGATGACATCGTTAGACAATTTGTCATTTGGGTTGTAGGTATTCAAGCCATAAGCAAGACCTACCGCCATTCTATTGGTAAATTGAAAGTTTTTTGTTCCCCAATAAATGCCATCGTAAAAACCATAGACTGAAAAGGGGTGGCCCAAATCATCCCTTCTCATCACATGCAAGTATTGAGTTCCAATTCCCATGCGGGGGTACTTGCAGGTCTGGTGCCATTCTTTCCCACCCAACATCTGCCAACCATATTCTATCGAAAAAGCCCTCGTCGCTTTGATAGGGTTGCCCGCTTCATCTATGCTTGAAAAAAAGGGGGTTCTATTTTTCAAGATGTTGCCGTTCTGCATAGAAATCCGTACCGTCGGTTTTTTATAAGATGTTGATAATACAGGAACGGGCAAAGTTTGGCCCACACAGACTTGAAGGGCTGCGAAAAACAGGAATGACAGGTAAAAAAACCTAAAGATTGAAGGCTTTGATAGCTTTGACATGGTTTGACTTCGATTTAGGGTGATAGCTTGCTAAAGCTATTTACGCCTTTTTTAAAGGTCTCCTCAACTTGACCAAACGCAAACCTGACAGCCGCTGGGATACTATTGGATGTCGTCAAGCTGAGAAAAGTAAACTATCAAAATGCTCCATGGCGATGATATTTGCTACTGCGATTTACGGCATTTCACTTTTTCTTAAAGCGATTTATGTCACCCTAGCAGCAAGATAAAAATCAACCCTCGAAAGGTCTAAAAGCATTGCGATTCCTCAAGAAATGGCCTGTTGGGAAATACCCAGTGATGACGGCGAGATTGTTCAGTCAGCAGAAGAAATTCAGGTAGGTGGATGGAGGATGTGTGCCTCCTATGGGACGGTCTATCGCAAGATGGTCAACCGCTTCCCAGCGGGAATTTGCTGTGCTACCTTCCTCACAGCGGCGGTGCCTATCTCGTGCAAATTAGTGAAAATCAGTTGGGTGGCAGTGGGGCTGCCCCCAACCCCTGTTTGCGCAGAATATTAGCTCTGCCCGTCAAGGTTGAACGATGTTCAGTGGCGGGGTGAGTAGTACTGGAAACCCCGCCACTGCATCAATTGGTCAATTATTGGTGGTACGTCTGGTTGTGCGCCAGCGTCTTGCCGCATTTTGCGCAGGCGATGGCCGAGCCAGCCCCGCCAGCACAGCCTGCCGAACAGGTGTAGTGCCAAACGCCCTTTGCGTTTTGCGCAGGTTCGGGCGTTTTGGTCGGGTTGGGGACCTGTGTTACGCCTTCAGGGAGTGTGGTGGCATTGGTCGCTGGCTGGGCAGCCGCTGGGTTTGGAGTGGGGTGGTACGCTGTGTTGTGGACGAGCGTAGTACCGCAAGTCGCACAGGCCGTAGCCGAGCCGCCGCCGCCCGCACAGCCCTTCGGACAGGTGTAGTGCCAAACGCCGGTTGCATTCTGGGCAGGCTCCGGTGTGGTGGTCGGGGGCGTGGTGGCTGTGGTGCCATCGGCGGCAGCAGGTTGCTGTGCCTTGAGGCTTTCAACGGCAGCGTCGCGGGCAGCATCGCCGTCGTTCTTACAGGAAAAAAGCAGGGTGGTAGCACAGAGTGCAAACACAGTCAGGAAGGTTAGAAATTTCATTTAATTGAATTTTGTGAGCGATAAAGGTAAGTAAATTAAAGAGTTCAGCGGGTTTAGGTGGTTTAGAAAGTTTATAACAGGCCTAAACTAACCCCAGCTAAACCTCCGAAACCCGCTAACCCTTCAGCTTAAACACCGCCGTACGCACCCGTTTGCTCACCTTCCCAGTGGGTGTTTTTTCCTCCAAAATCAAGTCACGGGCGGCTGGCAGCTCGAACACCTCGGCCAGGTTGCGAATGGGCGCCACAGGCACTTGCGCAGCGTGGCATTTCTCCAAAATAGCTGTGGATTCAAAGTTTTTAAAAGCTGCTTGAAGCAATTCCGCCAGGGCATCCCGGTGTTCGAGGCGGAGGGCGTTGGTGGCAAAACGCTCATCATCAGCGAGTTGCGGAACAGCGAGCAATTGGCACAGCGCCCGAAACTGCTGCTCCGTTCCCGTAGAGACGATCAGCGGTTTGGCGTCTTTGGCGTAAAAGATTTCGCCATACGGCGCAATGTTCGGGTGGCGGCTGCCCATGCGCTGCGGCAGGTGGGCGAGGTTGAGCCAATTGGCGGCTTGGTTGGCCAGCGATGCCACCCCTGTGTCGAAGAGCGAGACCGTGACCTCGCCACCGAGTCCGGTGCGCTCCCGTTGCAGCAGTGCCACCAAAATACCTTCCTTCAATTGGTGCGCTGCCAGCAAGTCCATCAGCGCCACGGGCATCTTGACCGGGGGGCCGTCCGCCTCGCCGTTCATGTGCATCCAGCCGGTCTCGGCTTGTATGGCCACGTCGAAGCCGGGACGCAGGTCGTCTTCGCCGTAGGCGCTGATGCTGGCGTAGATGAGCCGGGGGTTGAGTTTTGCCAGCGAGGCACCCTCAAGCCCCAGCCTCTCGGCGCCGCCTTTTTTGAAATTGGAAATGACCACATCGGCATCCTTCATCCAATCCATCAGTCGTTGGCGGTCAGCGGCCTGGGTGAGGTCGAGGAAGACGTGCCGCTTGCCCCAGTTCACGGAATAGAAGTAGGCAGAGGCGGGGTCGGCGGGGTCTTCCGAGGGCATCTTCCAGTGGCGGGTGGTGTCGCCGCCAGTGGTCAGGTTCTCCACCTTCAGCACGTCGGCACCCAGCTCTGCGAAGAACATGCCGACCGCTGGGCCTGCCAGTACGCTGGACAGTTCGATGACTCGGAGGTCTTGGAATGGATTCACGATTTACGAATGACGATTTACGAATGGGGGATTCATTTGTAAAGGTAGCAGTTACTACTATAGCTCACGCCGCCAAGTTTTGGGCATGGGGGTTGGGCGGCTGCGCCGCCCCAACCCCCATGCCCAAAACTTGGCGATGCAAAGTATAATCCCCCTAAATCCAAATCCTCAAACCCTGTTTTTCTGATTACAACATTGAACATATAGGGGCTGAGTCCATTCTACCATTAAGATTCTTACTGGACAAGCGGCAAGTCCATTGCTTCAAATTGCCCAGATTCATCACCGCTAAATAATATCATCATGAAATCATTCGCTTTTCTTTTCATCCTTCTAATCGCTGGAATGTCTATGACTTCCTGTGTCAGCAAAAAGAAATTTACTTCGTTGCAAAACGAGCTTGCAGTCGCCAACAAAGACCTTGGCGCTTGCGGTGAAAACCTGAACGGTTATATGGCCCGGCTTTCCCTTTGCGAACAGGAACTCCGCACCAGCCAAGCCCGCTCAGAGCAAATGCAGGACTTGAAAGACCAGCTCGCCGATTGCAAGGCACTGCGTGACAAACAACTGAACCAAGTGGGCGACCTCACCGTGCTGTCAAAATCCGCCAACGACAACATCAATGAAACGCTCCGCCAGTTGGAGGGCAAGGACAAGTACATCCGACTGCTGCTAGCTGCCAAGAACAAAGCCGATTCCATCAACCTCGCACTATCCGTCAACCTGAAAACCGTGCTGAAAGATGGCATCGAAGACAAGGACGTGGAGATAAAAGTGGACAAGACCGTCGTCTTCATCAACCTTTCGGACAAGATGCTCTACCAAAGTGGCAGCGCCAAAATAACCACAAAGGCTGACGCCGTGCTGGGCAAGATAGCTCAAATCATCGCATCGAGGCCCGACCTGGAGGTGATGGTGGAAGGCTACACCGACAACGTGCCCATCAAAACCGATTGCATGGACGACAACTGGGACCTCAGCGTGAAGCGGGCCACCTCCGTCGTGCGGGCCTTGCAGACGACCCACAAAGTGGACCCGAATAGGTTGATAGCTGCTGGTCGTGGCGAGTGGAACACCCTCACCACCAACAGTACCGCCGATGGCCGCTCCACCAACCGTCGCACCCGGATTATCATCATGCCGAAACTGGACCAGTTTTACGACCTGTTGAACCCGAATTTGGCGCCGAAATAGAAAATGCTTTGAAAAGTAAAAGCCCGGCTATCATTTGAATGATGGCCGGGCTTTTTTATGAGTTGTTTTAAGGTCGCTTAATAATTGTTATCGGCAGAAATATTTGGAGAAATACGCTGGAAGCTAAAGCTATTTTATCTTTTTCAATGTTGCTATCATTTTGAAATCCGTTCCTCCAATCAATATCTCATAAGTGTATTCATTTTTATCAGTTGATAAAATAGTGATGAAATATTTCCTTCCTACTTTGTTGTTGAAAGCCCCTATCGTGCTTGATAGAAGTTCCAAATTGTATTCACATTCAGAAGTCCATTTTACCTTGTACATTATTTCGCCCAGGTGCAGCTTCTCAATTTGAATGCTGTCGAACTCACTGTTTCTATTCTGATGGAATCAGAATATTGTTCAAATGTCCCATTCTTGAATTTGGAACATTGAAGATGCTTGTTTCGAGATAATTGCTTGTTGTGCAATTTGTTAAAAAGCAGTGAAAGCAAGGTAAGCGTTAAAATTGTTTTCATCGATTAATTTTTAAAAGCTTTGTTGTTGGTTACACCTGATATTTCCGGTTTAGTTTCTGTGAACTTTCCTAAAATTATGAAACCGTATCAACGGCTATCACTATAATAAATTGGTCTCCGTATTCAGACCAACCGTTTGCACCAGCCGGGACAATTACAACTTCGGACTTCAATCCATTGGACTTAACTGCATACCCAAAACCTTCCTTACTGATTACCTCTACCCCCTTGGCTTTCATTACTGCTTCAAGTATCTGTGAATCAAAAGGGTCTATCCCCTCGAATCTGGCAAGAACTGTCGGTAAGCACCATAAAGCGCTGCGGTGAACATGAATTCATCAATTTTTGCAAATCGGTATGCAGCCAAGCTGGCACACATGTCAACCAAACGTTTTGGATGGGTTCTATATCTTCCGTACTTATAGGTGGCTGTAATGCTAAAATCCGTTTTTCTAACGAAGGGTGTATTTCCTTTCCATCTTCGTCTTTTTCTCCTAACTGACACCAGATTGCAGCGATTTCAATGGAGCTTTCCCTCCTTAGCTTGTCTTTTTCATCAAGACAAATACCAATGAAATAGTCGGCAAAAGCTTGATAGTCTTTTGATGCAAGCCATTTTTTTGTTGCTGAAGAAATAGGTTTTCGCATTGTTTTCAATGTTTGGGTTCAAACTAATCATTGGGTTCCAGCACCGCCCTCGCCAGCGTCCCCTCCACCCCAGCTATTTTCAGTGGCAAACAGATGAGGCGGTAAGCCCCCGGCTCCACAAACCGCAGGTCAAGCCCCTCCACGATGACCGTTTCTTTGGAGAGCAAAATCACGTGCGTCTCGAAGGAGTCGTGGTAAAGCTGGATGGACAGGTAGTCAATGCCGACGAGGTGAATGCCGTGGTCCACGACCCACTGTGCGGCATCGGCGGTGAGGGCGCAGAAGTCCTCATTGAACGGATGTGATATATCTTCCCACAGGCGGGAATTGTCGGTTTTGAACAGCAGCTTTTCGGTGCCGGGCGGCAAGTGGAGGGCTGCGAGGTCGGCGGCAGCGATGCTAGTCTTGCCACGGAAGTCCACCACTTGGCATGGCCCGACGAGCTTCTCCAGCGGGATTTCAATGGTGGTTTTTCCCCCGTCCACGAAGTGCAGCGGTGCGTCAATATGCGTGCCTGTATGGCTGCCGATGTCGAGGTGGGTGACGTTGGCCTCGTCGCCGTCGCCCATTCGCATCTTGTGGATGATGTTGGGCTGCGGCCCGCCGGGCCATACGGGCAGGTTCGGGTGCAAGGGGGACGGAGATGTCTATGAGTTGCATTTGAGTGGGGGATTGAGTGATTGGGTTATTAAGTTATTGGGGTGATAGTGATGGAATCGCTCGAAGCAGTCCTATCGCTTGGGGAGTAATCAGGCGGTTTTCAAATCTTTTAAATCCAGCTCAAACCCTGGCATCAGGTCGCCGACCACTAGCGTCGCATCGAAGTTGGCGTATTCCTCCATCACGCCGCCTTGCCTGTACACCCAGGCTTTTTCACGAATCGGGTCAATCAGGCAAGCTACCTCCACGCCATTTTCCATCCAAACGTCGGCCATTTTGCGCTTGAGCTTGGCAAGGCTGTCGGTCTGTGAGCGCACTTCCATGATGAAATCTGGCACGATGGCAGGGATGCGTTTGCGTTCGTCCTCCGAAAGTTGGTTGTGTTTTTCATGGAGACCCACGCCCCGTCGGCCTTGTGGGTGGAACCGTCGGGGAGGTCAAAGGTCGTTGAAGGGCTTAAAGCCAAGCCAAGTTTGTGGTGCTTGAGCGACCAAACGCTCAAATAGGTGAAGGCGACACCTTCGTAAAGCCTGAATCGTATGTCATTGGAGGGTAGATTGTCACATAGCCATTCTTGTCACGCTCGATTTTGTAGTCGGCGTTGCGGAGCAAAAAACGGTGGAACTCCTCCTTGCCCATGCGGGGCCGGAAGGTCAGTGGGCCACTTCGGACCAATTGCCCCAATGGGTTCTCCAATGCCAAAACCATTACATCGTCTTCATCTACGTCATTCATGTCCTGATAAATTTAGAATGCCAATTTAGGTGGAAAAATCGAACTGGCAAAACGACACGGCCTCGCAGTCCGTGTTACTTGTGCATTTTCGAGTAATCAATCCGCCGCCGCTCCTCCTCTGGACTTCCTTTTTTGCTGACGAACCCCTTTGGATAATAAAACCGCTCCCGCACTTGGTTGTCCATCAGGTACGACTGCTTGTAGCCTCGGTAGGTGCCCCAAAACTGGTTGGAGCGGAACAGGAGTATGCTTAAAAATTCCCGCAGGAACACCCCGTCGTGCAGTGCCTGCTGCCAGTCGTGACGGGCGTTTTTCCAGAGCAAAGTCAGGAAGGTCAGGAAGTTGAACGTCTCGTTTTTTTGAATCAGTCGCAGTGCGATGGCCTCTCGGCGGTAGCGGTTGAAGACGTTTTTCCAGGTCTCCTCGTGTACGTGGATGATGGTCGCCCCAGCTTGGTAGGCGATGCGGTAGCCTTTGGCTTGCAGTTTCTTCGCCCAATCGAGCTCTTCCAGCCCGGTCAGCGTCTCGTCGTAGGGCTGCTCCAGCCACAGGCTCCGGCGGATGGCGCAGTTGGCGTTGTTGCAGAACGGGTGGAGCTGGTTCATGGTGCTCTCCTCCGGGAACCACTTGGCGAAGATTTGGTGCTCGCTGTACTTGTTCAGCTCGCAGCCCCGCTGTTTGCCGTACACGAGGCCGATTTTCTCCTCCTCAAATGGCTTCATCATCAGCTCCAGCCAGTCGTTGTAAACCGGGTACACATGGGCGCTGGCGAAGAGCAGGATGTCGCCCGTGGCTGCGGCGCAGCCGACGTTCAGCGCATGGCCAAAGGAAAAGTCCTGCGGGCGGAGGTTGATGATTTTGGTGGGAAAATTGGAGGCAATGCTCACCGTGGCATCCGTCGAGCCGCTGTCCACCACGATGATTTCCACGTCTTTCACGGTCTGTTCCATCACCCCGGCGAGCAGTCGCCCGATGTGCTTTTCTTCGTTGAAACAGCGGATGATGAGGGAAATTTTCATTGTTCGCATTGTTGGGATTGTTGAATTGTTGGGATTGATTGTATCGTCTTTGGAGGGCCAGGTCGCGAAAACCAATCGAGCATAATCAATATCGAATGCGCCAATGACGGACAACCATTCATTTTTCGCACCCACGCGCGCACCCCCAATAATGGGTCTTCGGCGTTTACCAATTACGCCGTGCAAGGCCCCGGCTGGCGAGTTCGGCGATTTGGTAATTGCTTTCAATCAAAAACTTGAAAATGGCCGTCAGGTTCGTGTCGAAAGCGGGCAGGTAGAGCGGGTGCAGTTCGAGTACCAGCGCACGGGGTTTGTGGTTGCTCCGCAACAAGTCGGACATGCCTTGCAAGGCCATCATTTCGGCGCCCTCGATGTCAATTTTAACCACGGTAGGCAGCGGGATTTCCTTCCGGGCGATGAGGTCGTCCACCGTCTCGATTTTCACTTTGATGCTGGTCGAAATCTTGTTCACCGGCTTGAGGCTCGGCGAGGCGGCGTAGGCCCCTGCGGTGAAAAGCTCCAGTTCGCCGGGCTTGTCGCCGAGGGCGATGGGCATGATTTGGAAATTGGCCAGGCCGTTCAGCTCGTAGTTGGCGAGCAGGCGCTGGCGGTTTTCGGGGTCTGGCTCGAAGCTGATGACCTTGCCGCTGCTGGCTTTCGCTGCTGCCGGGATGCTCCAGGCGCCCACCGATGAGCCGATGTCGTACAGCACATCGTCGGGTTTTAGCAGCGCGAGTAGGGCTTCGAGTTGGTCTTTTTCACCGCCAAATTTTTGTAGCCGGAACATCTCCACGGGGTTGTTCACATGGAAGCGGATGGTCTTGCCTGCCACCAGCCCTGTGTGCGAGCAGGTGTAGGGGTATCGGAACTTGTTGAGTATTTTTTTTAAAGTCTTTTTCATTCGAGTTGTTTGAAACGGGGGCAAAGTTATCGCAACAGCGTCAAATCGCCTTTCAATTCGACCTCCGAACCATCGGGCATTTTCACGATGGCGAAGTAAACATAGACATCGGAGTTCGCATCTTCCCCCTTGAACTTGCCGTCCCAACCGTACAACGAGTCGTTGGGTGGGGTGTTGCTTTTTTCAAAAACCAATTCGCCCCAGCGGTCAAACACCCGCAGCACCCGCACTTCCCCGGCGCATTTCCCAATCACATAAAACACGTCATTCTTGCTATCGCCGTTGGGACTGAAGGCGTTGGGCAGGTCGGCCCGTGGCCGAAAATTGACCCTGACCCGCATGCTGTCCGTGGCTTTGCAGCCGAGGCTGTCCGTGACGGTGAGGAGCAGCGTCGTGTCGGAAAGTGGCAACACGAAAGGGTCTGGGCAATCCGTGCAACTGACCAAATTGGCGGGACTCCATTCCAATGCCCATGCTGGGTTGGGGGCGTGAACGGAACTTGCACGGAATCGCAGGTTGGTACTTCGATGCTGTTGGGGAGGCTGAGTTGAATTTTATCGGGTGAATCTATCAGGAAAAACTGTACCCACCTACAACCAAAAGTATCCACTACGAAGTACTGGTCGCCGCCCGGCCACAGGCTGTCGTAAACGGTTTGGGAACTGACGGGCGAGTCTTGGTAGGTGAACTGGAGGCTTGGGTCGTCGGCGACGATGGTCAGTACGCCGTCGTTCACGCCAAAGCAGCTTGCATCCTGCACCTCGCTACTCACCTCGGGGCGGATGGCTGCGCCAAGTTCGATGGAGTCCACCACCACGCAGCCTGTTGCGTCAGTGACGGTGACAAGGTAGGTTCCCACATCGAGGCCGGTCAGTTGGTTGGTGAAAACGGTGTCGTTTTCCCAGGTGTAAATGTACGGCGCAACACCGCCGCTTGGGTTCACCGTGACTGCTCCATCGAAGGCGAATGGACAGACGAGGTCGGTGAGGAAGCTGAGTTGGAGGTCGCAGGAATCTTGAACCACAATTTGGCAATTGCAGCCAGGGATTTCGGAGACGGTTAGGCTTACGGGTAACGCACCAACATTGGCGAAATCCACCACATACCCTTCAAACACCTGATTTGGTAAGTAGCTCCCGTCGTAAGTGTTTGGCGAGCCGAGGGTTTCGGCGACGAGGTCTATGTTTTCGATCAAATCGCAGGTGGTTGAATCTGACACGGTGTTGAGCGGTATTTTGCCAAAAAGAATATCGTAGTTTCCACTGTTGTCGAACTGCGTGGTTTGCGAAGCGAAAACCACAAAACTATCATTCACAACAGACAACGGCTTGGCAAGTCCGGGCGACTCGACTGCCGTGTTTACGTGTTTCGCCCATACTACATCGCCGTTTTTTGTGAGGCGGGCAATGAACATCCTTTCGTTGTTGCCGCCCTCGTTGTAAGTGCCCTGGGCGATGTAGCCTTCAGGAATTGGGTTTACCTGAATGCCTGCTACGTTAGTGCCGCCGGGAATGGAATAACTTTTTGCCCAAAGCAATTGACCGTCAATGTTCGTTTTGTAAAAAAACATCTTGGAGTAAGTCAAATCATCGCCAGTCAAGCTGCCCCTGGCGATGTTGACGATGGTATCGTTTTCGATGAAAAGTGCCATGTTGTAAAGCCGGGCAGAGGAGCTGGGCGAGCGCAAATGGATTCGTGACCAGAGCAGGTTTCCAGCATGGTCGAACTTCATCAGGGTAGGTCGAAGCTCGTCGAGGCCTGCGCCAAGTCGGCCCTCTCCGGCAAAATAGACCCCGGTGTTGTCCACGAAATTGCATTGCCGCCGAAATCCCATCGGGAAATCCAGGTGTTGCCCCCGTGTTCCGGTCAATTTCCATCAGGTAGTCGTCAATGACGCTGATTATCCCGCCGTGAAAACAAAAATTGCCGTTGGTAGGATTTTCGTACAGGCCATCCAAACGAGAGAAACCAAAGGGTGCAAACCGCCTTGTCCACAGAAAGCTGTTGTTCTGAAGGTCGTACTTGAAAAGGACGTTGACGGTTTCGCTGTTCAGCTGGTCACGGGCGGAACCAACCAGGTAGCCATCCGAGTCCACCATCATATTGGCGATAAAATCATCGCCTGCCGTGAAATCAAAAGCTTGTTGGAGGAGGATGTTGCCAGCCGGGTCAACCAACAACAAGATGGAATGGTCGCCTTCCCTGCCGCCCATCAGGAAATTGCCACCCTGAAAAGGAATCATGCAAAATGCTTCTTCATTGCTGTTCTGGTTGCCGAAATGGCGGGTGAAAGCGGTCAGGCAATCAACGGGGCTAGTTTGTCCCAAAAGCGAAGCGCAGGGCCAAATGAGTTGGAGAAAGAGGCATGTAAAAATTAGGTTGCGGTTCATTTGATGGTCGGTTTTAGAAGTAATTGCTGTTCAAATAGATTCTTTTATGAATTTTGCCAGCCGAGCACGTGCAGGCACAAAAATAGCACGAATTCAATGGAATGCTAAATTGCTGATAACCAGTTTTTTAGCAAGGATTTTCTCGGTAACCAAGAAATGGGCGTCATCAAACGGCAAGGCATCAAGCAAAGCGTGGTCACGTATGTGGGCATGCTCATTGGGGCGGTCAACCTACTGGTACTGTACCCGCTTGCCCTCACGAAGGAGCAGATTGGCATCAGCAAGTTCGTTTTGGATACGGCTGTGCTGGCCTCGCCGTTCCTGTTTTGGGGTGGTGCAGAGTTGATAGTGCGTTTTTTTCCAAAATTCAAGGACGAGCAAAATGGGCACCGAGGTTACCTGTTTTTCTTGCACCTCATCTTCGGGGTCGGTGCAGTGACACTGCTGGTGCTGAGTTTTCTTTTCAAGGACCAACTGCTTGGCTTTTACTCCGAAAAATCAGCCCTTTTTGAGGACTACCTCCCGTTCGTGCTGCCGCTTGCTTTTTTGCTCACTGCTGCGGCCATCTTCACCAGCTACGCCTCCAATTTCCAGCGCATAGTCGTACCGTCCATTTTCAACGAACTGGTGCCCAAGCTCGGCATGGGTGTTCTCGTGCTTTGCCTGCTGCAAGGTTGGATGGGCTTCGAGGGCATTTTCTGGGGCCAACTTGTTTTTTACCTGCTCATCCTCATCGGCCAAATCTGGTACGTGGCTTCCCTCGGCCAGCTTCACCTGCGCCCCGACTTTGCTTTTTTGAAAAAACCGTTGCTCAAGGAAGTGACAAATTTCGGACTCTACGGGCTGGTCGGGACGCTTGGCAGCCGCATCGGGGAGCGCATCAACACCATCATGCTCGGCACCATCGCTACGCTGGGCGACACCGGTGTTTACACGGTGGCGTTCTTCCTCAGCGATGCCATTGATGCGCCCCGTCGGGCCATTTCACGCATCAGTTCGCCGTTGATTTCCGACAAATGGAACGCTGGCAAGCTCGACGAGATTCAGGAGATTTACCAAAAATCAGCACTCAACCAGCTTATCGTTGGGCTTGGGCTGCTGCTGGCTGTATGGGTCAGCGTGGACGAAATATTTACGCTCATGCCCAATGGAGAGGTGTTCCGGGAAGGCAAGTACGTCATCTTGATTCTCGGCCTGGCCAGGGTTTTCGACATGCTCACGGGCGTCAACACCGAAATCATCAGCTACTCCAAGTTGTACAAGTACAATTTTTACCTCGTCATCTTGCTGGCGCTGTGTAGCATCGGGTTCAGCCATTGGTTCATCCCGATTTACACCATCAACGGTGCAGCACTGGCGACGCTCGTGTCGCTCACGATTTACAACTTGCTGAAATTCATCCTTTTATGGGTGAAATTCCAATTGCAGCCGTTCACTTGGCCGGTGTTCTGGGTGCTTGCCATCGGAATATTGGCTTACCTTGCGGCGGCTATGCTGCCCCAGCCAGAAGACAGCAACCCGTTGCTGTGGCTGCTTTTAAAATCTTCAATAACCACAATGGTTTTCGGCGGTTTGGTATGGTATTTCAAGCTCTCGCCCGACATCAACCAATTGATTGAAAAAGCGTGGAGAAAGGTAAAATAACTCGTAACCATTCAGCACGTATTGTACAAGCCGCTTTGTCATTGCCGAAGGCAACCTGCGACGTCTCGCGAGACGTCGCAGGTTGCCTTCGGCAATGACAAACGAGACGCACACTGTCCAGCTGAATAGTTAAAATAAAACACTCTATCAACCATGTTTGGTAAAATATCGAGGCTTGCCAGCCTCTTCAGAATATTCGGATTTCATGCTTTTCACCTGATAATCAACCCGTTATTGGGTCGAGCAATTTGGATTCTGCTCAACGGTCGCAGGGTCTGGCTCAACTTCGATTCGGCCACCTACTACCACCTCATCCATTCCACCGACAAGGTCATGGCGTTGGTGGACGCCGTTCCTCTGGGACTCAAAGGCGCCATCATTGACGGCGGGGCCAACCACGGTATTTTTTCATTGTTGGCTTCGCAAAAATTCCCGCAGTCTAAAATCTTCGCCATCGAACCCTACCACAAAATGCTGCCTGTTTTGAAGAAAAACGTGGCTGGCACCCAAGTCGAAATTGTCGAAAAAGCCTTGGCTGCCGAAGACGGGGAGGTCGTTTTTTACACCGCACCATCCTCCGACCAAGTAGGCTCGGTCATCAAAGACAACGTGGAGGAGTTCACGGCCAAAGGTGCCGCCATCGTCGAAAGCCGGGTGCCTGCCATTTCGTTGAAATCATTTGTGAAGCAACAAGATATTGAGCGAATCGCTGTGCTGAAACTGGATGTTCAGGGCCTCGAATTTGCCATCCTCGAACACGCCGACGAGGTACTCGCCATCACCGATTGCTTGCTGTTGGAGGTGGTGCTCATTGAACGGACATCGCTGGATTTGCTGGAGAAAGCGAGGAAGTTTTTCCCTTACCACAAGATTCTAAACCCCTTGCCTTACGGGGCGGACATTATTTTTTCTAAAACACCGCTTTAGGTTGAAATCGAAGGCAAGCATGTGGAGCCATCTGATTAATGGTGGACTACCCCATTTTTCACAAACCGGATGCTTGCAGTAGTCCGCCAAACGGTACATTTGCCCCATCAAAATCCATTTTCATGAAAAAATCAGACGTAAGCTGGAATCCAACCTACTTCGACACTTACATCAACAAGGTAGCGGACATCGAACTTTCCGAAGCCTTCGCCCAGAGCCTCGTCGACCTCAACCAACTCGACGTCAGCGCCCTCCGAGCGCTCGGCGACCAGGTGTACGCTCCTGGCAAATGGACGGTGCGTGACCTCATCCAGCACCTCAGCGACTGCGAGCGCGTCTTCGCCTACCGTGCCCTGCGCTTCGCCCGCAACGACAAGACGGCGTTGCCAGGCTTCGACGAAAACTTGTACGCCGAGTATTCCGGGGCCAACACCCGTCCGCTGGAGCAGGTGCTGGAAGAACTCAAACTGGTCCGAAAAAGCACGACTGCCCTGTTCGATACTTTCGACGATGCTGCCCTGCGCCGCACGGGCGTCATGTTCAATTCGGAACTGCCCGTCCTCGCATTTGGCTACACGATTGTTGGCCACCAAATCCACCATTTTGGCATTCTGAAGGAGCGGTATTTGCCGTTGCTCAACGCATAATTTTCCACCATGAAAACGAAAAATACCCGCACCGAAGGAAGCCGCTACTACCCGAAGCGCTACGACTTCGACCCCAACACCCGCAACGCCATTTTGGACGAAGGGCTGGTCTGCCATGTCTCGTTTGTCCTTGACAATCAACCGTTTATCATCCCCACCAGCTATTGCCGGGTGGACGATACGATTTACCTGCACGGCTCGGTGGGCAGCCATTTTTTCATGCAAATGGCCAAGGGCATCCCCGTCTGCGTGGCAGTCACGCACGTGGATGGGCTGGTACTTGCCCGCTCCGTTTTTCACCACTCGATGAACTACCGCTCGGTGGTCGCCTTCGGCAAAACCCGCCTCGTGGAAACGGAGGAGGAACGCTGGCTGGCGGCTGAAAAATTCACGGAACACGTCATCCCGGGCCGCTGGGCCGATGCCCGCCCACCCAACAAAAGCGAACTAAAAAAGACCATGTTCATTGCCGTGGAGATGGAGGAGGCGTCTGTCAAGTTCCGGGCGCACGGCGTCGTGGACGACGAAGAGGACATGGGCATGGAGGTTTGGGCAGGGGTGCTACCGCTGAAGCTCGTACCGCAGGCACCAGAGCAAGACGAGGCTGGAGTGGGGGGCATCGAAGCACCGGATTATGTGAAAAATTATCAACGTTAGGATGGCTGACCACCGAAACCAAACACCCAAAACCCTTCAACCCAACCTCAATCCTTCAACGATGACCAAAAAACCCGGCATTTGTCAAATGGCTTATTCTCATCTCGCTCTCGCTCACCTGGGGCAGCAGTTTTATCCTGATAAAGAAAGGGTTGGTCGGCTTCGGCTTCGTGGAGGCGGCCAGCATCCGGTTGATGGCGGCAGGTGCGGCGTTCCTGCCCCTAGGCATGTGGCACTTCAATAAGATTCCCCGTGAAAAATGGCCTTATTTGTTCCTGATTACCCTGATTGGGATGTTCATCCCGGCCTTTCTTTTTTGCTTGGCGCAGCAGCACGTGCAGAGTTCGGTGGCGGGAATTTTAAATGCGCTGACGTCGGTTTTCACCTTCGTTTTTTCCATTTTCTTGTTCAAAAAAACCTACAAAATCAGTCATGTTTTGGGCTTGTTGCTCGGCTTGGCATCTGCCGTGATGCTCATTCTTGAGCGCTCCGATGCTGCGTTCACCTTAAATATTTATGCTGGTTTGATAGTTCTCGCCACGATTTTTTATGGCTTGAACATCAACTTGATAAAGCACCACCTCCACGATGTTCCAGCCATTTCATTGTCTGCCGTTTCGGTTTCCATGGGCGGTTTGATGGCCTTTTTGTTCGTCTTTCTGCCCCGCCATGAACACTACGCCATGACCGAGGACAAGTGGTGGCCATTGGCTGCCTTGGTTACACTGGGTATTCTGAACACGGGACTTGCCACGGTGCTTTATTACAAACTCATCAAAATCACCTCTGCGCTTTTTGCCAGTTCGACCACCTTCGTCATGCCCATCGTGGCGGTGATGTGGGGCCTACTGGACGGGGAGCTATTCAACTGGGTGCATGCCCTCAGCATCGTAGGCATCTTGACGGCGGTTGTGTTGATTCGAAAAGCCTGAATCAGTTTCCCTTCACTGCTTTCGCCATTTTGCGCACCTCGTCCACCCGCTGGTGAAAGACGATTTCGATGCGGCGGTTCATCGAGCGGCCCTCCTCCGTTTCGTTGGAAGTTTTTGGTTCAAAATCGCCCCGGCCAGCGGCGGTGAGCTGGACGCCGTTCATGTAAAAATCACGGGTCAGCGACTCCGTCACGGCCACCGCCCGACTGGTGCTGAAGTCGAGGCGGTTCTTGAATCCCTTAATGCCGGACTGGCTGTCCGAGTGCCCAACGACCTGGATTTGCAGCTCCGGGTGGTTGTTGAGTACCCGTGCGATTTTATCCAGCACGGAATTGGTTCCCTTCGTAAACAGGTCGGTGCCCGGCTTGAAAAGCTGCTTTTCTGAAACAACGAGGTATCCCCGGTAGTCTTTGTGCTCGTAACCAAAATCCTTTGGGGGAAAGTCGAGAAAGGCAGCCTTGAATTCGTTCAAAATAATGTCAATCCCATCCTCTTGTTTTTGCAAGGTCGTACCGAAGTTGTTGATAACCTGCTCTTTTTCAGCGAGTTGTGCGTCACGCAGCCGCACCTCCTCGTTCAGCGACTGCTGCGTGGACGACGACTGGTTGCCGAGCCTTTCGATTTCTTTTTCCAGCTTTTTTATCTCAAAAACATGCTTGTCGAAAATCTCCCGCAGGGCGTTTCCTTCGCCCGTTTTTTCGGCGAGGTCGAGTTTCAGGTGGCCAATTTCACGGCTGAGTTCGAGGTTGCGCACATTGAGGAAGTGCGAGAGGCTGTCCCGGTTTTCTATTTCTGTGAGGAATTTTTTTTTGCTGACGCAAGCGGAGTTTAGCGAGCAAATGGCCAGCAACATAACTGGAAGGGAAAGCAGGTAAGCGTTATTTTTCATCGTGTTTGTTTGAGCATCAAAATTAAAAAACAAACCTGCCAGCGTATCATCACTGGCAGGTTTGCTTTTTTGGAAAATGTGGGTTGTGGTTTATTGCAGCCTGAAACTGGCCGCTCCCAACATGCCGATGTCGGTGTAAACCGATACCCGGTAGAACCCTGCCTTGAGCTTGTCTTCTAGGTCGTGGGTAAATGTAAGCCGCTGATTTTCAACCACATCTGTGTCTTTTTTCTGCACGGCCAGCAAGTCCATTTGTTGGCCATTGACGTTCACCTTCGCCGGAATTGGGTTAGACATTTTGATGGGCGTGCCCTTGTCGTCGGTGATGACGAGGTACAGCGGTCGCAGCCCCCGGAACTCGGGCTTCACCTCCGTCAGGTCGAAGCTGACGAGGATGCGGCGGGCACGGCCTGCCTTGGCAGTGGCTTTTGGCCGCTTGCGCTCAACCTCCACCCGGAAGGCGCTGGCCTTGAAATTGGACAGCGTAAGTTTTTTCATCTCATCTTGGATGGTTTTGTTGAGGTTGGCAAGCGCATCGTTCTCAGATTTTGAACTGGCGAGGTCGGTGGTTAGCTGCCCGGTGACCACTCGCAAGCTATCATTTTCTGCTTGTAGGTTCTTGATGTTGCCTTCGAGGTTGGCCTTTGCCTTGAGCAGTTGCTCGATTTGCGATTTCAGGTTGACCGTCTCGTTGGCGTTCTGTTTTTTGATTTTGGTGATGGCAGCGGATTGCGAGGCGATGGTCTTCTCCGCCGTCACCACGGAACCTTTCAGGTTTTTGTTCTCCTCGGTGAGCACCGTGTAAGCCGTTTCAAGGCTGTCCACTTGGTGCTGGAGGTTGTCACGGAGGCTGGTCAGGTCGCCGACCTGGCCATTGAGGGTCTCGTTTTGCGAAGTGAGTTCCTTTTTTTCGTTGTTGGTGTTGTAGCCCCAGTAGCCGAGGCCGATGAGGCCAAGGAGTAGGAGGATGACGAGGATTAGCAAGCCTTTTTTAGCGTCCATTTTTTGAAGGATTTAAGGATTAAGGGAATGAAGGATCGAAGGATTGTTGGGGCGGATGGTTCAAAACTAATTGGTTGTCAACCATTTAAAAGCAAAAATAGCCCAGATGTTGTGCTAAGCAAGTGAGTAAAGTCAGTTTTAGCTGTTTTTTTCAAAAATCAGAAAGCGAGGAATGCATCTGCCTGTTTTTCGATGGCCTTGAGTGTGCCGATGTCAGTGATGGTGCCGTTTTCGTCCAGCAGTTTTTCGATGCTGGAGATGGGGAGGATTTTGGGAAGTACCACCGTGCCCACGTGGTGGAGGATGCCGATTAGGTGCTCGATTCCCCGGAGGTTGCCAGCTCGGCCGCTGGCTACGCCGACGAGCGCTGCTTTTTTGCCAAAAAAACTGGCCTTGTACTCCCGGATGGAACAGGCATCGAGGAAGAGCTTGAGGACGCCAGGTAATCCGCCGTTGTATTCGGGTATTACAAAAACAAACTTCTTGGCAGGCAATATATACTCGTCTTGTAGAGCAGCGAGGCTGGGCGACTGCGCACCTTTTTCGTACATGTCCGGGTGGAACCAATCGTGAGGGATGTTCTCAAGCGCCAGCAGTTTCACTGGCTCATCAGACTTTGCGCTGAGTAGGTTGAAATAATAGTTGGCAAAATGCAGTGCTTCGCTGTTGAGCCGATTGGTGCCTGAAATGACGGTGATCATGCTGTTTTGAAGGAATAAGTGCAGGGCGAAAGTAAAAAGTGTCGTTCCGTTCACTCTGGCCCTTTGCGAAAATTCACCTCAAAACAAGTTTTTGCGGCAATGGTTTAGGTTTGATTTTTCAGTGCTCACCACTCCTGTCCTGGGTAGGCCCGCTGCAAGAACTGCATTTCTGCGAGGATGAAACCCAAGTGTTCAGAGTGGTTGCCGTCCTTTCCGCCCGATTGCATCCATGCACCAACGGGGGCCGTGAGGTTTGCGGCGGTGAGCACTTCGGCCATTTTGCCTCGATTGCTGGTTTTATTTTGGTCAAATCAACCCCAATGCCTTGGCTGGCCATGTTTTTTTCAACTTCGTTGGGCGTGGAGAGTTCACCGGAAAAGGTCCAGAGGTCTTCGATGGCGGCTTGCATCTTGGCATGGCTGACTTCAGTGCCGTCACCGAGGCGCAGCATCCACTCAGAGCTGAAACGGAGGTGGTAGGTGATTTCCTTCAGGGATTTTGCGGCGTAGCCGGCCAGCCATTCATCGGTGCTTTGGGTCAATGCTTGGCACATATAATAATGGTAGCTGTCAAAAATGAACTGCCGCACGATGGTGTGGGCAAAGTCGCCGTTTGGCTGCTCCACCAGCAAGGAATTCCGAAACTCCCAAGCATCACGCAGGTAAGCGTAGTCGTCCTCATCCTTGCTTGCTCCATTGGGGCCCAGCCCTTCCAGTTCGGCTATGCGTTGGTATAGGCTGCGAGCCTGTCCGGTGAGGTCGAGGGCGATGTTGGTCAGTGCTATGTCCAGCTCCATTTCAGGAGCATGGCCGCACCATTCGCCGAGCCGATGGCCGAGGATGAGGGCGTTGTCGGCGAGTTGAAGTAGGTAGTCTTTCATGGATTGAGAAATCGAAGATTCACGCAAGTAATGGAGAACGGAGAATTGAAAATGGGCAAGTGCCGGATTTTCAATTTTCAATTAGTTACATGTGCGTCACCTCATCCGGCACACTGTAAAACGTCGGATGACGGTAGATTTTGTCCTTTGCTGGCTCGAACAATGGGTCGGAGTCGTCGGGGTCGGAAGCGGTGATGTGCTTCGATTCGACAACCCAGATGCTCACGCCTTCGTTGCGTCGGGTGTAGAGGTCACGAGCATTTTCGACCGCCATTTCGGCGTCGGAGGCGTGGAGGCTGCCCACGTGCTTGTGGCTGAGGCCGCTTTTGCTGCGGATGAATACCTCCCAGAGTGGCCATGTATTTTTCATGTGCTGCGATTGTTGAATTGTTTATTGTTGAATTGTTGGGGGTGCGTGTTTCAACAAAGCACCAAGGGTTAAGCTGCTTTCACTGCTGCTTCGGGTGCGAGCTTGCGCTGCTCCTTTTTCTCGGCGTAGGCGATGGCGGCATCCCGCACCCAAGCACCGTCTTCGTAAGCTTTCACCCGGGCCTGCAAGCGCTGGCGGTTGCAGGGACCGTTGCCTTTCACCACGCTCCAGAACTCGTCCCAGTTGATTTCACCAAAATCGTAGTGGTCACGGGCTTCATTCCAATGGAGGGCGGGATCGGGTACGGTGAGGCCGAGGTACTCAGCCTGTGGCACGGTCACGTCCACGAACTGTTGCCGCAGTTCGTCGTTGGATTTGCGCTTGATTTTCCACTTCAAGGCTTGGTCGGAGTGGGTTGATTCGCTGTCGCTTGGGCCGAACATCATCAATGAGGGCCACCACCAGCGGTTGAGGGAGTCCTGCGCCATGGCTTTTTGTTCGGGCGAGCCTTTGGCCATTGCTATCATGATTTCGTATCCTTGGCGTTGGTGGAAGCTTTCTTCCTTGCAAATGCGCACCATCGCACGAGCGTAGGGGCCGTAAGAGGTGCGGGTGAGCATGACTTGGTTCATGATGGCGGCCCCGTCCACTAGCCACCCGATGGCACCGATGTCGGCCCAGTTGAGGGTGGGGTAGTTGAAGATGCTGGAGTATTTGGCTTTTCCTGTCAGCAGTTGCTGTACGAGGTCGTCCCGATCGGCTCCGAGGGTTTCGGCGGCGGAATAGAGGTACAAACCGTGGCCAGCTTCGTCCTGTACTTTGGCGAGCAGGATGAGCTTGCGGCGGAGGGATGGTGCCCTGGTAATCCAGTTACCTTCGGGCAACATCCCCACGATTTCTGAATGTGCGTGTTGGGAAATTTGGCGAATCAAGGTTTTCCGGTAGGCGTCCGGCATCCAGTCCTTTGGTTCTATTTTGGTTTCGTCGTCAATCTTGGACTGGAAAATTGTTTCAAAATTCAAGCTAGTCATAATTTGGTAAGGCTGAAGTAGAAAAATACAATTTTCGTGGACAAAGATAATGTCTTTTTGGCTAGAAGGGCGAACAAGTGTTCGGGAAAATTTAAATTTTGATTGAGAATCTTGTTAATTGCGTATTTAGATTCTTGGTTTTAGGCCATGTGGCTTTTGCCAAGCGTTTCTCCTTTTGGGCATAGACAGGTCGAAAAAGCCGTGTTATTTTTCCCGTTGCTAAAGATTATTTTTGACAGTAAAAAGTTGTACTTATATTTGCCTTGACTACCAAACATTCTTGAGTAGTTTCGTGTTTTTAAGTTTAAATGAAGGCTGTTAGATTTATACCCAACAGATTTTTACGTGTTAGATGCTTGTAATTTTTCCTTGCTTACCTACTTATTCAGCCAAATTGTAAAACATTTTTAGCGTCAAATTAAAGTGCAGCTACGTTGTAGCCTGTATTTGCAATTTGAAAAATCACGTCCATGTGAGCTTAGACCGTAGTGAGGGTCTATGTTGCCGCTTGTTCTCGAAATTCGATTACGGAAGTATTTTATTTGTTAACCAAGGATTAATTCAAACAGATGACAGCACAAAACAGTAGCCAAGTAGAAATTGTCAACAGGATTGTTTTCAAATTGCGGGAACAGGGCATTGCCCATTTGAAATTGGATGATGTTCCAATGTCGAACAGAAGGACAATCCATAATGAAGGTAAGGAGCTTCTTAATTTTTCATCCTGCAATTATGTCGGCTTGGAAGCTGACGAGCGCCTAAAGCGGGCTGCGATTGAAGCCATTGAACGGTATGGCACCCAGTATTACTGCGTAAGAGCTTACACCTCCTTGAATTATTACCAAGAGTTGGAACACCAGATGAAGCAAATCTTCGGATTTCCAGCGGTGGTGATGCCAACGACGATGCTAGGGCATCTATCATGTTTGCCATCCTTGGTAGGTAGTGAAGATGCCGTTATTTTAGACCACCAGGTACACACCAGCGTACAAATGACTGTTAAGATTTTGAAGTCAAATGGCGTTCATACCGAAATGATACGGCACAACAGGATGGACTACCTGGAGAGCCGCATCCTCAAATTGAGAAACGAATACAAAAAAATCTGGTACTTGGCCGATGGCGTTTACTCGATGTACGGCAACATTGCGCCGATGGGTGATTTGTACCAGCTCATGCAACGTTACGAACAGTTCCATCTATACATTGATGACTCGCACGGTATGAGTTGGACTGGCAAACATGGTTCAGGAACCGTGTTGGACGGAATGCCCTTTCATCCACACTTGGTGCTTGTCACATCGTTGGGGAAAGCATTTGGTGCTTCAGGTGGCGTTGCGGTTTTCCATGACCAAGCTACCAAGGATCTGGTGATGAACACAGGCAGCCCACTGATATTTACAGGGCCGCTACAACCTGCCACTTTGGGAGCAGCTGTGGCGTCGGCAAAAATTCATCTTAGCGATGAAATTTTGGATTTGCAAAACCGACTGAAAAGCAAGATTGACTATTTCGAAGAAAAGGCGAAATCATTGCAATTGCCAATCATCAGCAAAGACAACACTCCGATTTTTTTCCTTGGCGTAAGCCGCTTCGAAGTTGCATGTAAGCTGGTTAAGGCGCTTTTGGATGCCGGTTTTTTTGCCGGAATGGCTTGTTATCCGAGTGTTCCCTATAACAACACGGGCGTTAGATTTATGGTAACGCTGAACCATACCGAATCTGACTTCGATAACCTTTTGGAAACTGTTGCAGCTTTGTTGCCCGACATCTTAGTTTCAGAGAACTTTTCTATGGAGCAAATTTGGAAAGCATTTAGCAAAGACTCCGCAGCAGTCAAAAGTGTGGAAGCTGGGTAATTGGCAGAAATATTGTAATACCCTGAGTTGAGCTTATATTACTCAACTCAATCGATGCGTAACATAAAAAGATTTTTCCAATTCATTGGTGAGAAATATGATGATTACTTTATTGCGAAAGGTTTAATGACTTCACCATTAGACCTCCGAAAAGCACGTGTACTAGTTTTCATTCATCTTTTTACTATTTCTATTGGTGTAGCTTTTGAAATTACCAACCGTCTTTATCCTGGTCTTGATAGCCCAGCAACTCTTTTTGGTATTCTGTTAGTGATAATACTGGTAATCATCTTCAAAAGATTTGGTAATTTTTTGATTTCCGGCAACCTGATAGCGTTAATATTTTTCATTATTTTATTGGATTCGGTTTTTTCTACCGGCGGCCTCTACTCAGACAACCTGCTCTGGATGATGGCAGCGCCACTTCTCGGGCTATTATTCGCAAGCTCCAGGTCCGGCATAGTTTGGCTAGTACTATTGATTGGTACAACTTGCTACATGTTTGTTCTTGACCTCCAATCGCCAGGGGTCTATCGGGAACAGACGGCGGAATTGGACGGGATGTACTACTTGATTACTTACTGCGGCCTGTTTATCATGTTGGTGGGCACTGTCCTGATTTTTGCCACCGGGCAATCCATGATTATTAGGGCATTGGACGAAAAACAAAAGGAGCTTACCAAACAAAAAGCTGAACTCTCCCGCCAAACTCAGGCGCTCATCGAGGCTGAAGAAAAACTAAAGTCCATCAACACGGAGCTGGAACAATTTGCCTATTCTGCATCGCACGACTTGAAAGAACCGCTTCGCATGATAGGAAGCTACGTTAACCTTGTCAAACGGAAACTCGGCACCGACCTCGACAGCAACACCGTGGAATACATGCGGTTCATCACCGACGGCGTGAATCGGATGGAAAAAATGCTAAATGACCTGTTGCTCTATTCCAGATTGGGTCGAAACGATGTGCAACTAAAGGATTACGACCTCAACGATACCTTGTTGGTCGTCATGCAGAACTTGATGTCCTCAATGGAGCGCACCGATACTGCCATTTATGCCAACAATTTGCCGGTAATCCGTTCTTCGTCCGTCGAGATGATTCAGCTTTTCCAAAACCTAATCTCAAATTCCATCAAATTCCGAAAGCCCGGCATGCCCCCTGTTATTGGAATAACCTACCACGAGGAGCCTGACCGCCACCGGTTCATGTTTATGGACAACGGGATTGGGATACCAGAAAAAGCAGGCAAAGCGTCTTCAATATTTTTTGAACGCCTCCATTCCATTCAGGACTACGAGGGTAGCGGGATAGGGCTTGCCACTTGCAAGAAAATCGTGAACAACCTGGGCGGCTCCATCTGGGTGGAGCCTGAAAAGCAGGATGGTACCACCTTTGTTTTTACCATTCCCAAGTCAAGAAACAACTGAGGCCAGTTGTTGAAACTCGGTGGCAAGAAAATTCAAAATCGGTATTTTGCCGTTTCAACTGACTGCGAACCGCTCATTTTTCAACCGACTTAATCAAATCCACTTCTTCCAACTGCATCAAGGTTAAGGCTGCCGTAGTAGGCGGTATTGATATTTTTCCGCCATTTCACGTAATAGGTAATCTGCCCCGTATGGTAGGAGAAATGCTCCACCACGTGCATCAATACGCTGACGCCATTCTCCGTGAATCCTTGTACTTCAACGGGTTGCAAGATTTTTTCAGCCGTCAAGTTGTTCAGCACCTTGTTTACTTCCTCCATCAGTTCGTCCAGGTGCCGTATCAAAATGGAAGTTGGGAAAGGGCCCCGCTCATCAAACTCCTGCTGCCTGCGGCGGTTGTCGGTGTAGCCACCCAAGCCGCTCAAAAGCCACTGCCGCACATTGCCACAGAGGTGCAGCACGAGGTTCCCGACGCTGTTGCTGTTTTCGTTGGGGCGGTACCAGATTTCCTCTGTATTTAACTCGGCAAGGCATTTTTTGATGCGCGGCACATTTTCGTCCATCAATCGGCGGCGCACTTCCCGGATGAGCAGTTCACGATATTCTTCCATTTTTTTAAGCTTTGATTTATCGCCAAAGGTTAAAAAAAAGCTTGTAACCTGACACAAATTTTCAGGATTGCACTACCTTTCGGCCCCAGCTTTGTCCCACCCAGTCCACACCTGCAATTTAAGTCATTGATTTTCAACCACTAAACATTGATGTCATGAAAAAAATCTTTTACCTACTGGTGTTTGCCGTGTTGTTTGCGGCATGTGACCCTTACCATTATGGAGAAACCACTTTCATTGAGTTGAAAAAAGACCCCTGTTTCGGCGTCTGTCCCGTGTACAGCTTTAAGCTCGACGGCAAGGGCAACGCCAGCTTCACGGGCACTCGCAACGTGCCGAAGCAGGGCAACTGGACCAGGAAACTAGCGCCCGAAGCCACCAATTCGCTTTTCAAAGCCTTTGAGCAAAGCAATTTCGCCCAGTTTCAGGACGAGTACACGGCGCAGGTGACCGACCTTCCCACTACTTGGGTGACTTTCAATAACGGTATCATCAACAAGACTATCAAAGACTACTACGGCTCACCAGAAGCATTGAAAAACCTTGAAAAAATGGTGGAAACCATCGCAGAGGAGGACACTGGCTGGATACAAACAAACGAAAACCCTGGCAACTAGGCCCGCACACAAAAAATCCCGGATAACGGGAAAATCTGGTGCTCCGATTTCGGAGCGCCTTTTTTGTTTTTGGATAAATGCTTTTTTCGAACTTTGTTGCTCAAAACCTCATCCAAAGAATGGCAACGATGTCACAACCACCCACCACCAACCAACCCGGATACCTCGATAAAGGGATGGACATCATCCATCAGTTCGTGGCTACCATTATCCTCCACAAAAAAGCCGTTGAATTCATCCGAGAGCAAAAGCCGTGGCAGGGCATGGATAGGCTCGGTTGGGTACTTTGGGTGATGGCCATTTCGGCAGCGCTGATCAGTTTCCAGTTCTTCCAGGAGATGTTCCACACTATTAAAGAAGTACGAGACAACCAACTTCCCATTTCGGCGGGTTTGGCCAGTACATTTTCCTTTGAAAAAATAGCTTGGATAGCGCAGGGCAGCCGCAAGTACCTCATCATGATTGTGCTGCAACTTGTGGTTTTTTATACCATCCAGAAAACCCTTGAAATACGCATCGGTCGCAAACCGGCACTGACCACCAAGGCATTTATTGATGCCCAGTTCCGCATTATTTCTTCAACCATACTTGCATGGGTGCTCGAAACCATCACCCGGTTTTTGGTGGTCAATCTCGCCCTCGGCATCCTTGGCTTCCACTGGTTGAAACAGCCAACTGGGTTCGTCATCCAGTGCTATTTTTTGGGCTTCGCAATGATTGACAACTACCATGGTTGTTTTGGGATGAAGGTTTCGCAAAGCGAAAAACGCACCCGAAAAGCAGCCGTTGGGGTAGCAATTGCAATAGGATTGGTGGCCCAGCTACTGATGCACGTGCCGCTTATCGGTGCCTTCGCTGCCACGATGCTCGGTGCGGTGGTAGCTACTTTGGCCATGGAGCGCTTTGCGCCAGTCACTGAGGAGGAGCACCTGGCTTTCATTGCGGAGCAACAAAGAAGGAAATCAAAAAGGCCAAAAGACGAGCATTCAGGCGAGTGAAGTTACAGAAAGGCTGTTTTAGCCAAAGTCGGTAAAACGCACCGTCCCGTCGAAGAAAATCAGCATCGGTAAAATTACATGCTTAGACTTGGAGACTTTTTACGAAATTCAACTTTTTAAAAAATGGAAGATTTAATCAAATCAGCAGCCGAAGGGCTCAAATCAAAAGTTATGAACGATTTCAAAGACGTGAAAAAAGAGCGTGAAAAACACGCCGAAACCATCGTCCGCAACCACGTGCTGTTCAGCATGGGCGCCGGGGCCATCCCTGTGCCAGTGGCCGATGTGCTGGCCGTGAGCGCCTCCCAGTTGGACATGATTCGCCAACTCTGCAAGGTGTACGACATGGACTTCAGTGAGACCCAGGGCAAGGCCATCGTCAGTTCGCTGACGGCTTCCACCTTGGGCAGGATTGGAGCGGCGAGCTTGGCAAAGCTGATTCCGGTAGTGGGGACCATAGTGGGCAGCGTGGCTAATGCCATCATGGCGGGTGCCTCCACTTATGCGCTCGGCCAGGTGTTCAAAACGCATTTCGACACGGGTGGAACCATCCTCGACTTCGATGCGGCACGCCTGAAAAAGCTCTACAAAGAGCAGTTTGAAAAGGGCAAAACTGTGGCCGAGGAGCTTCGCAAACAACAGGAAGCTAAGCGAAAAGCGGAGGCGGCAGCGGCTAATGCCCCTGAGCCGACTAGCGACGAGTACGTGCCAGACCCTGCTGCCCAAAAGTCCTCGGCTGATGCCGACGTCATTACCCGCCTGAAGGAACTTGGTGAACTCAAGGCGGGCGGTATCATCACAGAAGAGGAGTTTGATAAGATGAAAAAGCGGATAATGGAGTAGATAATTGAGTTATTGGGCAATTGGGTTATTAAAGCATTGAATATCAATGGCTTGCGTAATCGCCCAATAACCCAATCGCCCAATAACTCAATATTCCATCCTTGCCATCGGCGCAGCATCTTGCCCAGCAAAATCACCTTTAAGAAATTTGTAGTACCCAGTGACGGCAATCATGGCGGCGTTGTCGGTGCAGAATTCGAAGCTGGGGATGTAGGTGTTCCAGCCTTCTTTTTTTCCCATTGCTTCAAGGCCAGCACGGAGACCTGAGTTGGCGGAGACGCCTCCTGCGATGGCGATTTCCCGAATGCCCGTTTGCTCGGCAGCCTGCCGCAGTTTTTTCAGTAGAATTTTCACGATTCGGTCTTGGATGGAGGCGCAGATGTCGGGCAGGTTGTTGCCGACGAAATCTGGGTTCTCTTTTGTTTTATCCCTAATAAAATAAAGTATGGAAGTTTTCAGGCCGCTGAAGCTGAAATTGAGGCCAGGCACCTGCGGCTCCGGGAAGCTGAAAACGGGCTTGCCGGTCTGTGCGAGCTTGTCAATGAGCGGCCCGGCAGGGTAGTTGAGGCCGAGCATCTTGCCCGTTTTGTCGAAGGCTTCGCCAGCTGCGTCGTCAATGGTCTGGCCGAGCACCTCCATTTCGAGGTGGTTTTTCACCAAAACAATTTGCGTGTGGCCGCCGGAAACGGTCAGGCAGAGGAAGGGTAGGGCAGGCTTGGGGTCTTCGGCGAAGTGGGCCAATACGTGCGCTTGCATGTGGTGTACCTCCAGCAGGGGAATGTCGAGGCTGAGTGCCATTGCCTTGGCAAACGACGCCCCGACGATGAGCGAACCAATAAGCCCTGGCCCCTTGGTGAAGGCGATGGCCGTGAGTTCGTGCTTGCCGACGCCTGCATTGCGAAGCGCCAAATCCACCACCGGAACAATGTTTTCCTGGTGGGCACGGGAGGCCACTTCGGGCACCACGCCACCGTACTTGCGATGTACTTCTTGGCTGGCCACCACGTTGCTCAAGATAATACCGTCGCGCAGTACTGCGGCAGCTGTGTCATCACAGGAGGACTCGATGGCCAAAATAATTATGCTCACCTTTCAGATTTATTATTTGTTTATTCTACTTTTATGCCCAGAACATGACCGTAGGGACAGCCGGATATTGCCGCAAAAATACCTAACCACACTCAGGAACAAAAAAGAGATTCAGACCGTGGCTTTTGCTTTTGGGAACATGTAAGTTTAAATACCTGATAGCCAGGATTTTATCAACATTTCTACCAAGGTGATGCTGCGTCAAACCATTCAATAACTTTATCCAAAACGACACAAAAATGCTCGGCGCAAAATCAAAACAGACAAACGAGAAGACCCTGACGGTGGTCGCAAATGCCTCCAAAGAATCACAAGACACCTGCGTGGTGGCTGCTGGAACGACTATCGAAGGCAAGTTTTCCGCAACTGAAAATGTGCGGCTTGATGGCCAAATCAAGGGGGAAGTGAAATGTTCCCAGCGGTTGGTGATGGGCGAAACGGGCCGGATTGAAGGCAACTTTCGCACAAAAGATGCCATCATCATGGGCACAGTGGAGGGCGAAGTGACAGCAGAAGGGTTGTTGCACCTGAAAAACACTGCCGTCATCCGAGGAACCATCACTGCCAAGAACTTGATAGTGGATGAAGGAGCACGCTACTCGGGTGAGTGCAAGATTGGATGAACAAAGGCAGAAAATCAATTTTTGGAAAAAAGGGTGGGCCACGCGCCGTGATTTTGTGGAATAGCATCTAACAAAACCGGGATGCCCTGTGATTTTGCATGGAAATGAAGAAAAGGTTTGTCTTTCTTTTAAAAACCAAACTTCACTCCTGTTCAAAACCGGATGGATCCTTAAAATTGCGACTTGAAATGTCGTACAACTAAAAAAAACTTCTAACATTGCATCAAAACAAACCGGAATGAAAAAGAGAACGATTTTCAATGCGCTGATGTTCCTGCTCATCCTTGTGCTCGGGTTCATACTTTACAAGCAAATTCAGGAGCCGATTGCTTTTCAGCAAACAAAAAATGTGCGGGAGCAAGCTGTAATTGACAAGCTTGTAAAAATCCGAAAAGCTCAAGAGGCATACCGTGGCGTCACGGGCAAGTTTGCGCCTTCCTTCGATGCTCTGACGGAAACCCTGAAGAATGGGAGGTTCATGCGTATTCAGGTGTATGGCGACGCAGACGACGTCACCCAAAAGGATATCCGCTACGATACTACCTACATGCCCGCCATTGATTCGATAAAGTCAATGGGCATCGAACTGGAAGGCCTTGATATGGTGCCCTACGGTGAAGGTGCTAAGTTCGACATCCATGCCGATACCGTTACCTATCAATCGGCTTTGGTTGATGTGGTTCAGGTAGGCACTGCTTATGAAACATTTATGGGCGATTTCAAGGCTGCCAAATTCAAGAAGTACGATGAAAAGTACGACCCGAAAAAGAAAATCAAATTTGGCGACCTTGGCAAACCCTTATTAACCGGAAGCTGGGAGTGAGCTACGACATCCTTGAATCTGACTTCAACAAGAAATTATCAACTGCTTACCAACTGTCCATCCTGATTGGGATGGACAGTTTGGTTTATTTCGCATTTGATACCAATAACAACAATGCCCTGTTGTTGCGGGCGATACCTTACGCCCAGGCGCCCGGTTCCGATGCTTTCAGCCTCACCGACGAACTCAAAAAGATTTTTGCAAGGGAAGACCTGCTCGGCTACCTGTTCAGGCGGGTGAAGATAACAATGCCGGACATCCAGCCGGTACTGGTGCCAGCACGGCTCTACAACGAGTACGAAAAAACCACCTACTTCTCCGAACTGATGGGCCAAGGCCGAGCCGATGCCATCCAAAACGACGAAGTGGAGGAGCTTGCCCTGCAAATCCTCTACCCAACCGACCCGGCCTTGATGGCCGTGCTCAAAAAGCAGTTCCCCACCGCCAAGTTTTACAACAACACCACACCATACCTGCTGGGCTGCCGCAAGTCGCTCAATGAAGCGCAGACGCACAACCTCTACGCCCATTTCACCCAAAAAAATGTCTATATCTCGCTGTTCGAAAAGAAGAACCTGTTGTTTTCCAATTCCTTCAGGTACCAAACGGCAGGCGATGTCCTTTACTACATCCTACTGACCTACAACCAACACAACCTCGACCCGGCGCAGCAGCCTTTGAACCTTTCTGGCCAAATATTGAGCAATGCAGAGATTTTCAAAACACTGTACCGCTACATCGGCGAGTTGAAATTCTTGCCGTTCCCCAGTTTCCTGAACTTCAGCCGGAAGTTCAACGACTTGCCAGCGCATTTCTATTTTGACTTGTTCTCGTTGGCCCTCTGCAAATGACCTCCCCCTCAAACCCTAAATCACTCAATCTCTCAAACCCTTCCTAATGCGCATCATTTCTGGCAAATTCAAGGGTAGGCGCTTCAATCCGCCAGCCGACAAGTGGCCCACCAGGCCCACTACCGACGTTGCCAAGGAGGGCTTGTTCAACATCCTGCAGCATGCCTTGGATTTTGAGGAACTGAAAGTGCTTGACCTCTTCGGCGGCACTGGCAGCCATAGCTACGAGTTCATCTCCCGTGGCTGCCAGGACGTGACCTACGTGGACAAGTTTCCAGGCTGCGCAAAATTTGTGGAACAAACGGCGAAAGTGCTTGATATTCAGCAGTTTATAAAAATCGTGAACGCCGATGTTTTTAAGTTCATCGAGCGTTCAGGGGTGCAGTACGACTTCATCCTCGCCGACCCGCCCTTCCAAATGCCCACCATTGACACGCTGCCCAACTTGGTTTTTGAAAAAAACATGCTTGCCCCCGGCGGCTGGTTCGTGCTGGAGCACAACTACCTCCACCAGTTCGAGATGCACCCACAGTACGTGCAGCAACGGAATTATGGTGGCACCATTTTCAGTTTTTTTGAAATGCCGGAGGCTGAGACAACCATTTGAAAAAAGAAACCGCACATTCCCGCAAACATTGCGGTACGGCGAGGGCTAGCCGTATTTTCGTATAGTTGGAGGCGCTGGCCAATGACGGCCAACGGAGCCTAAAAGAGGACTTTGTGAAACAGTAAAAAAGATTATTTTTGTAAAAAACTCAAAGCAATGACTGAAGCGATTGCATTTCCTGAAAAAAAGACGGCGTCAAAGGTAGTGCTGAAGCCAGTTCAGCCGAAACGGATTTCGTGGGAGCAATTTGAGCGCATTTACCTTCGTCGAGAGGATAAGTACAAGTACGAATGGGTAGATGGTTTTATCGAAAAAACTGAACGCCCTATGAACCAATACCAAGATTTCCTTGCGGACAACCTTATCCAATTTTTTTACAAACTCAAATTTCAAGACAAAATTTCAGGAAGACTGACAAAAGAGGTGGATACTTTTTTTCTGTCAAACGTTCACCGTCGGCCCGATATGATGTGGTTCTCGGATGAACAATCGGCACGTATGGCTTATGGTGAAAACCAAGTGCCCAACTTTGTAGTGGAGATAATTTCCAGCACAGACCGAATCTATAAAGTGGTTAAGAAGCTTAAAAATTACGAAGATGCTGGGGTGAAAGTAGTTTGGTTGATATTTCCTGAATTGGAAGAAATCCAAGTCTATCATGGTTCCAAGAGCAGGGTTTATCGCGGTGACGAAGTCGTTTCAGCTACTCCAGTCCTACCTGATTTTACAATGAAAGTAAGCGAAGTATTCGCAAAGCCGCCCAAGCCAGCTAATTGAAACCCGAACTCCAACCTGAAATCCGACGCTACCTCACCGCCTCCACATACAGCACCGGCACGGTCATTTTTAGTTCTCCGTCCCAGTCGGCCTGCTCGTTCAGCTTTTTTTCAAGATAGGCAAAAACCTTCGCTTCCACCTCGGAGGGCACTACGCTGCGCCAGCCCGGCAAGAACCCAATGATGGTTAGAAAATGGTTGAAAAGTGCCGTGCCGTTCACGTAGCGCAGTTGGAATTTGTCGCGTACGATTTTCAGTACCGAAAAGCGGGCGTCTTCGAGGAGGTCACGCACGGTCTCGTCGGTGCCACGGTGCTGCTCCTGGGCTTTCAGTTTTGGCAGATATTCATCCATCCCCAGCTCTCGCAACGTGGCCTCAAAGGCGGTGTAAAACTCCAAGAAATGTCCCTCCAGGTTGGTGGTCAGGCAAAGGCGGCCATCCCGCTTGAGCACCCGATGACACTCTCGAACGACGGCTGCAGGGTCATCGAAGTTGTTGATGCCAAGGTTGCAGGTAATCAGGTCGAAGGATTTGTCGGGGAAGGGCATTTTGGCGGCGTCGCCGAGGACGATTTCGACGCTGGGAAGGAGCTTGTGGTGTTGCAACTTCCATTTGGCCCGCTGTATGCCAGCTTCCCACGGGTCGAGGCCGATGAGCTTGGAATTGGCGTCGAGGCGGTTGGCCAACTCGAAAAGTGGGAATCCAGCACCGCAGCCCACATCGAGCACGGACATGCCTTTGCGCAGCGGGACGTGGTCGAGCAGCAGCTTGCCAAAATACGACGACCACAGGGAAAGCTCCTCGAACAGCAGCACCGTATCGGGATTTTCAATGGGAAAATTCTTTTCGAGAAAGGCCATGTATGTTTGTTTGCCTGAACAGGCATAGGATTAAAAGTCAGGCAAATTTAATAAACAAAATGCTCCACGACGCTTAATTGTGGACATCTTATTGAGTGCAAATCAAAGTTGATGCTCGTGTTGATTCGGCGACACGTTAGGCATATCGGACCCCTGCGCTGGCATTACACCCTTCTGCTTATTTGCACCAAGGGTTTCACGTTGGTGAAGTTTGGAACGTCCTTCATCAAGTCCTCTCCATAATGCCCCATGCACATTTCCATCTCCTCATAATTTTTGAAAACCAAATGTGCTATGACCGAATAGGGGGCAGGCACTTCTGGCATTGGCGTACCTATCGCCTCGTCTATCAACACCTCCTCCATCCCCATTGGCTTTAACAGCCTTTCTACCATCGGTATGTGCTGCGTGACATAATACTCCAGATTAAACAGGCTTTCTTTGGTATTTGGATAAAAAATGGATACGCTTATCATCGCATTGTTTTTAAGTTTTAAAAATGCCCATATTCCAAAGTGGGAAGATGTTCATTCGGCGCAAGTTGCCTTTATTGACAGCAAGGCAACAATGGTGTTTGACAGCGTTATTGGGTGATTTTTGTCAAAAAAACACAGCACTATGTACTTTCGCCTAGTTGACTTTCAGTCGGTTTTTGTTGGCAAAACACCAACTGCGTTCAATCCCTTCCGGCGGTGCAAGCCTGTTTTCCATAGTCCAGCCTCCAACCTGATTTAAGCTCAATTCCTATCTGGTTGCTGGAAGGGATGGTGACCCGTAAAATTGGAGAGGAAGCGCCACTTTCCAAGACGGCTACCTGGCTGTCATCCCGATAAGTTTTAGTGAACACTAACAGGATGCCTCAATCAATTGGGCCACTAAAGCTAATGAATTATGCGTTGTACCTGCATTTTTGGAGGAGGTAGTGCTGTGAACTAAGTGAAAAGTCTTGTAGGAACGGAATCCAAGTCCAATCTAGCCCTCATTGACGAACGAAAGGTCTCCTGCCTGATTGTGTGTAAAAAACAGGTATTTATCCTTTATTTTCCGCCAATGCAGCACTAAAAGTTGGGGTGTGCGATTTTTTTTCGCAATTAAAATTTACAAAGCAGTGAACATTTAAGCTAAAACTTGCCTTATCGTTTTAACTAACCTTGTCGAAAACAACTTTCTAGCCTCGATGCCCGAGGCATTTTGGAACACTAAGAATCCTCATTCCAAAATACATAGCCGCTGACAGGACGCTTACAAGGCATTATTTTCTAACCAAAAAAATACTAGCCATGACCAACCAACCGTCATCCCAACCGGCGACGCCGTCGCCTAATCAGCACTTTTTCATCGCATTGTGTTCATTATGTGTACTGATGGTCATTACCGCTGGATTTCTTACCTACTCCAACGTCAATAAAAATAAGGAGTTGGAGCAGGCGTACAACGAAATAAACGAGGCGCACACCCTCCAGGCAGCACTTGACGACGAATACGCCGAGGCAATGGCAGAACTTGAAAGCTACAAAGGCATCAACGCCGAAATGAGCGAGCTCATAGAGGCTCAAAAAACGGAACTGGATGCCCGGAAAGTGAAAATCGAGGACTTGCTTGTGGATAGCAAAAAGCTGAAGCAAGTCCGCAAGGAATTGGAAAACCTGCAAGCCCAAATGGGTGAGGCCCGTTCGGAAATCGAGCAATTGCTGGCGCAGAACAGCGAACTGACAGAAAACATCATCCGGCTTGCAGCAGACAAGAATGCCTTGTACACTGACCTTCAAGGCCGCATCATGGAGAATGCACAACTCAACGAGGCCAAGGCAATGCTCGTCAGCCAGAACCTGGAATACTCCAAGTCGGTGGAAATTGGCTCGGTAATCAAGGTGAAAAACATCAAAGTAGAAGGACTGAAAATCAGGCCGAACGGCAAGACGCCAGAGAAAAAGTCGGCCAAGAAAGTGGATGAATTGAAAATCTGCTTCACGACCATGCCCAACGATGTAGTGAAACCGGGCGTTGAGCAGTTTTTTGTTCGAGTGGTCAATCCGGGTGGCGAAACGCTGGCCATTGAAAGCCTTGGCTCTGGTGCCATCAGTTTAACCAAAACAGGCGAAGAAATCCGCTACACACAGTTTTCGGAAACAGAGTACATGAATGACGAGCAGGAACTATGCCTGCTCTGGGCTCCTGTGTTGGCCTTTCAGGCGGGCAAGTACCAAGTTGAAGTGTACAACAAGGGCTTTCTTTCTGGCACAGGCAGTTTTGAGCTTAAATAGCTTATAAGACATTTAGGTGTTGAAGTATTTATTAATGTGAATGTATGGCTCAATGCCATATCATTTACACCCCTAACTGTCTTCCATTTTGCGCATAACTAAACAATATAGTTCGTATAGATTGGTATGATTAAGAATGCCGGAGCTGAAACGTCCGCTCCGGCTTCTTTAGCCCTTTGTTCAATAATATGGATTTTTTAAAGTATTGAAAATGAACGATTTGCGATATTATTTTGATAATAAATAAGTATAAAATTGAACAAAAATGGCATTTAGCCTATCTATGATATTATGCGTTCAGTAAAGAAAGTGTTCCTTATGTAAAAGGCATAAGGATTCAATATATTATAGGGCGAAAAATACCTGATGGATTGTAGGTGTATTCAGCCAAATTTGGGTATTTACCCAAATTTAAGTTTTTGTGTTTAGTCAATAATAGTTCGTCCCTCTCCTTCTTAAGTGCCAAACCGAGCACTGAAGGAGAGGGATTTTTACCAAAATAAACAGCTTATAAGCGCGTATTACTACCCTTTATTGTTTCGTATTACTAATGCTGTCAGGCGGTGGGCAAATTGCACACTACCCTCCACTGGCAGCATATTTCATCATCAAAAACTACGTGTTTATGAAGACCATGAATCATTTTTTGGCAGTAGCATTGCTACTCGGAACTACTGTCCTTTTTACGAATTGCACGAAAGACGACGACAATTCGAACCTGACCGGGACGGCGCAGTTCGAAATTACAGACGGTCCAGTGGATGATGCCAATGTAAAGGGCACATTCGTAACCGTTACAGCCGTGAAAGTTGACGGCAATGAAATAAGCGGCTTTTCGAAGCAGACCATTGACCTGATGGCCTACCAACAGGGCACCACCAAGCTGCTCGGCACCACCAAGCTCGATGCAGGTACTTACACCGATGTGACATTGGTGCTTGACTACCAAGCTGACGCAGACGGTAACACCCCGGCTGCTACGTGCTTAGTACCGACAACGTGAAGCACAACCTGCAAGCCGCTGCAAGCGCATCCAACGAAATCAAAATCAACACAGGTAGTTTTGCGGTGCAGGAAGATGGCACTACCAACGTCGTGCTCGACTTCGACCTCCGAAAGCTGTCCGCTACGAGGATGCCCCGCAAGCTGGCGACCAGTACGACTTCGTGAGTGAAGCCGAATTGCGCAGCGCCGTGAGGTTCGTAGCCAAGGCCAATACGGGGAAAGTGGACGGTACCTGTGCCGACAATCTGGACTTCGGCGGCGAGAAAATCATTGTGTATGCCTACGAAAAAGGCTCATTCAACAAGTCAACTGAAATGCAGGCCCAGGGCGAGAGCCAGTTGCAGTTCAAGAACGCAGTGACCAGTGCGACCGTGAACGGGCAGGGCGAATACACGCTGGCCTTCCTCGAAGAGGGCGATTATGAGCTGCACTTCATCGGGTACGAGGACACTGACAACGACGGAAAATTGGACGTCAAAGGCGAACTTCAACTGGAGCTACTGACCAATCTCGGCCTTAACTTGAACAACCTGAATGTGGATGCGAACGCAAGCATTTCCATCTCCGTCCAGGTAATTGGAATTTTGCCATAGATATAGCGAAGTCTGTATAGCAAGGACACGTTTCTCTCTCTCTTTCAAAATGGGTTTATAGCGCACATGCTGTAAGCCCGTTTTTGTATTTCCGCTGGAGCAGTCTCCTGACTTGTTCCCTTTATTGACAAAAGCAATCTGGAAGCCGTGCCTACGCACGTTAAAAACTTGCTGATATCCAGTTCAAGACGAGGAGCCTTGAACCGGCATTTTCGTTTTTGATTCGCAAACCCTGCGCCAGCGGTTTCATTGAAAATAATGCTCCACAAACGCCGCCAATTCTTCCCCATGCAGGTTTTTGGCCACCACCTTACCGGCTGCATCCAGCACAAAATTGGCGGGGATGGTGGTCAGCCGCAATTCCTTGAACAAGGGGGCATCATCCCCACGGAGGTCGGAGGCATGGGGCCAGCGGTCGGCACCGTCTTTTTCGATGGCAGAGGCCCAGGTCCCACGGTCCGCATCGAGGGCATAGCCGACAACCTGGAACCCTGCGGCATGGTATTTATCCCAAAGCGGCACCAGATAATTGCGGTTTTGCTTGCGGCAAGGGGCGCACCAAGAAGCCCAGAGGTCGAGCACGGTCAGCCGTTTGCCCAACAATTGCCGCAGCGGGATGGTATCGCCCGACAGCATCGGCATGGGATAATCGGGAATCTCGTCCCCAACCAAAACGGGCAGAGACTTGCGGTCGCCGACAACGGCCAACTGCGCCACCCACGGATGACCGGGCGCTGCCGCCTTCCATTTTTCGGCCTGCGACACCATGAACTCAGGCACCCGCTCGTAATCCTGCTCGATGCTCACCCATCGGATGGCCGTCAGGGCGGGCAACAGGTACGTGGTTTCTTCCGCAAATTGCATCATGGGCTTTTGAAAGGAGTGCAGGGCTTTTTCTTCGTCCAGCAAGGCGGATTCATCGTGCGCCCCGGCCGCTTTACCGGCTAGGAACTGGTCGAAAGCAGCCTGCCGGATGTCACGCAACTGCAACATGGCAGCGTTCTCCGGGGAAGGGTTTTTTCATGGAAAAAGTCTTTTGAAAATGTGCTGCCGCTGCCGAGATGGAAATGGCTTCCCCGTTCTTCCAGACGATGGGGAAATAATTGGCAGTAGTTGGGCTTTCATTGTCCAGCCTGTTGGCGAAAAAAGCCCCTTCTTTCCGCTGGACGGCCAATTCAAGCAGCATTGGCTCGGGTGCATCCGGCATGGTAGCGAAAGCAAACTGACCATCCTCCCGGATGATGGCTGAATCAAGCACCGTTCCGGCAAAACTGCCACCAATGCCGCCCCAACTTCCGGGGTCTAGGAGATAAACCATCGGTTTCCATTCACCTTCGTCGCCCATAGATACAGTGCCTGACAATGGTGGCTGCTCCGAACAGCCTACGTTGAGAACCAAAAGGAATAAGAGAATGGGGAATGTGGATTTTGTGCGCATAATTAGGAGAATAATAGCTGTGGGTTTTCTTTGTTTTTTCTCCAAACATGTTTACTGTCTGGGGATAAGCCGCAAAGTTAGGGGTTTTGCAGCACCAAGCTCGCAGTACTCCGCTAGCGCCGGACTTCGTCTGCTGCACTTCACACTTGTTCCTCATCGAGGTTATTCTACCAATCTTCTCCCGGAATCCAGAAGTTAATTAGCGATGCCCTACCCACGTGGTAGCAGTATTTCTCTGACAGAATATTTAAGTTGGTGGAACGCTCTATTTCTACTGCATCGTATATGACATCGGCTTTTCTTATAACTGACCATATTCGGAGATTCTCATCTGCTAAAACAAAGCTCAATATCCAATCATATCGCTTCCATAAGGCTACGTTTTTGCCGAAGGATTTCTCAACCTCCGCTGCAGTGGGGTACCATTCATCATGATAATGACTAAACTGTGAAATATGAATCTCGATGGCGTCCCCTTCCACTCGGACCATAAAATCCTTGACGGGCGATTGGCGCTCCATAGCTTGCTGGACAATTGCCGCCTCATCGGACAGGATTTGGGATGGGATTATCTTGCGAATAATCACCTTCCCGTCATAAGGCATTTCCTTCACTTCGAAACCTTCTGGAACTTCATCAATCAAATCGGTATCGTCCGCCTTTTTGGTGATGTAGTAGCGGTAGCCGCCCTTTTTCGTGGCTGTTTTTTTGAAAAAATGCTGCGCACCGCAGCGATTGGTGTAGCTGAATGGCATGATGCTTTGTTTTTATTGATGAAGTTTAATGCCCTCTTCTTTCCCGTACCACCGCCCCCTCAGCACGTTCTGCGCCGTCTCTTCCGTCACCTCCTTCTCCCGGCAGAGGGCGTAGTAGCGGTCAGCTGATATAATCCTCGCCCATCGTCCAAGCCTCTCTTCACCTCGAACCAGGATTTGCGAAGGCGTCCTGGGCCTCGAGGGCATGGATTTGTTTTTCGAGTTCCTGCACCAAATGGTCAATGCCATCGCCCGTCTTGCAGGACACCCGCACGAAGCCCACGATATTCGGGTATTTGTTTTGCAAAAACGCCCGGTTCACATCGAAGCTGGGGTTCTCGTCTATCTTGTTCAACACCACCAGCACGGGCGAAATTTTTTTGCCAGGAGAACAAAAAAACAAAACAAATAGTTTTTAATCTTGGTAAACGTTTTACATTTGCGTCAAAATATACGACTTGATACGGGTATGAAACGAATTTTGATAAATGAAGCTGCTAGGGAAATTGGGGTTGCCCCAATAACCTTGAAACGTTGGTTCTTAGACGGAAAAATTCCTGAAGTGACCAAAGATAGGAATGGGTGGCGAGTCTTCTCGCAAGCCGACATAGAAAGGATTCGTTCGTACGCCAACTCAGGTAAAGTTGACTCAAATTACAATAGCCGCTTTAAAGTTGCTTCTTTTTTTGCCGGAATAGGTGGATTCGATTTGGGTTTGAAAAATCAGGTTTCGATGTAACATTTCAATGTGAAATTGAGCCATTTTGTCAAGGGATATTAAAGAAACACTGGCCTAAATTACCACTTTGGAGCGACATAACAAACCTAAATCATGCAGACATCCCTGTTTCCGACGTCTGGGTCGGAGGTTTCCCGTCCCAAGACCTTTCTCTTGCAAGAATGGGTAAAAGAGAAGGGCTTAGAGGCTCAAAGTCTAGACTCTTTCATGAGTTTGCTCGATTGGTTGGAGAGGCAAAGCCCAGAGTTGTTGTCCTTGAAAACGTCGCAGGTTTACTCAGCTCCCACGAAGGAAAAGATTTTGGAACCCTCATTCAAACGTTGGCCGAACTCGGGTATGCTGTTGGATGGCGTACTCTTAACAGCAAACACTTCGGAGTCCCCCAATCAAGGCAAAGAGTCTACATTGTTGGAAGTTATGGAGACTGGAGAGGTCCAGGAGCGATACTTTTGAGCCCCAATGCAGCGAGAGGGATTTTGAGGAGAGCCAGAGCGGGAGAAATCTTCGTCCCCATTTCAAAAAATCGTTGGAGATACTAGCGATGGACCAGTAATTCAATCAATTGCATATTGTTTGTATGCCACCTCTGCTCGACATACAGGCACGGATTGGAGCAGGAATTATGTATGTTATCCAAAGTTAGGCCGTGTTCGCCGCCTTACACCTAACGAATGCGAGGGAGTGATGGCATTTCCGAATGGATGGACAATACCTGAAGGCTCTAAAATGTCAACAAATGAACTTGACTCCGCCCGGTATCATGCTTTAGGAAATGCTGTAACTCCTCCTGTCGCTGAGTGGCTTGCAAAGAGAATTGCCATATATCTTAGTCAATATGATTAAAATGAGTTCACCAACTCTCATTAAATTTTTTGATAAATTCTGGATTAGGCCATAAATTTTGATTTCCCGGCAAGTTTTCCATAGGGATAACACCTTGGATTTGAATAAAATATGACAAGTCAATTTGTTGTTTTTCGTGTAACCTCAAATAATCGCTTGGGACATGGATTGTATATTTGTTAGATTTTGAATCGAAATTCATCCTTAACACTCCACTGTCAAAAGCCCAATGACAAAGTTTATTTAAACAAATACCATTTTGAACTGAATTATTGTTATGAATTGACCAAGGTAATATATGGGCTGCATCAACCCCCGGTAAAGGATTTAATGAAGTTGAGGGAAGATACAACCCTGTAAAAACACACTTTGAACCGTATACCTCACGAACATTCTTTTTAAACTTTTCACCTTCAACACCTCTAACTGCCAGTAATCGCCATTTTTTTACAATTTCTGATTTTATTTCTTCATAGCTTCTTTCGTCATTTTCAGAGGTTTCCACAAATTCTGAGTGGATGCCAACAGTATAGGAGTCATCACCACTTATTCCGAAGTCATGTAATAATTGTCTCAACGGGTCGTTTTCACTATGGGTATATTTTCTAATTTGGTTTGTACTTTTCTCAAGTTCTTTTAAATCTCCGGAAAGTGCAGCAGTTTCGTGCCTAAAAACAATCTCATTTAAGTCTTTAATTACGATTGAGGTATTGTTTACTTTGTCCCAAAGTTGAAAAACAAGTTGAAGTCTTTCGGCAAAATCAATTTTTGCTGAAAGATTTTTCATAGTTCTGCAAAATCAAATCAATTGGTCGTATGTAGATGCTGTCAGAATTCAATTTTATAATCACAAAATTAATAATAGTGTTTGAATAGGTACTGTCTCGTATTTGAAGCCTTCCACCTCCGACAGTTTTTCCAAGTTCTCTAATTGGCTTGGGAAGTAGCAATAGTGATGATAGGGTTAAGTAAGAATGCTCGCCCCAACTTTTTTCAACTATCCTTACCCTTGGTTTACCATCTTTTTTCTCCAATTGTGTTCCAGTATCAATGAAGATGTTTGGAATAATTTCCAAAATAATACGCTTGTTGAAAACATCCGATAATGAGATGTTACCTTGGCTTCCAGCCATCTCATACTCACCTCTTCCACCACTAGTTCTTAATACAATTCTCATTTCTTGATAATTAATGGATTAATTGTCAGTTGAATATGCCCCAAACTCAAATACTCCAACCACACACACTCAAACACCTCCTCCGGCACCTCCGTCAGTCCGAGGTTTCCAAGGTCGAGGAAAGGCGACCGGGTGCGCTTGTTTTCGGCGATGAGTTCGAGGGCTTTTTTGTGTCCGTCTGTCATAGGGATGAGGGATTAGGAATGAGGGATGAATGGGGTTAACCGATAATTTTCTTTGGGTTGCGTTTATGGTGCCAGATTCTGGCTATCACTACTTCCATCTTCTTTTCTTTTACGGAGTAGAAGATGTTGAAAGGGAATTTTGGCAAGACTTTCTTGCGAACTTTGGAGAAAGCAATTGGGTTGGCTTTTGGGTTTTCGGCCACAAAATCAACAGCGGCAATAAATTCACGAAGGAAGGCTTGGGTAGCGTGTGTGGCTTCCCTGTTGTAATAATCCAAGATTTCCTGTAGGTCTTGGTTGGCTCGTTTGGTGAAAATTACACTAAAGGGCATGGTTGGTGGTCAGTTCGGTTTTTAGGTTCTCCCATCTGACCCCTGTTTCAGGTTGGACTTCGTATTCTGCTAATGCCTCCAAGATTTCCTCCTTTTCTGCCTCGGAAAGTTCGTTCCCTTGCTTGAAGCCAAGCTCATATCCTTGCACCAATTTGTCCAAAAATTCGGAGACAATGCCCATCAGGTTGTCGGGCATTTGATTGATTTTGCGGATGACGATTGCTTTTTCCATGCTGATTAATTTTCTACAAATTTAAGTGTTTTCCCAAACCCAAATATTCCAATGCGATTCTTTTCCACTTTTCCAATCCTAAAAAGATTGCTAATCGGGGAAGTACCACTGACGACGACCATGTCATTTCAGGATTTGCAGGTTTTTTAAGTCGGTAAGGTATTCTTCTACGTCGTAGTGGATGGGATGGGAATGCCCCGCTCATCCAATAAATCATTGGAATTGAAAAACATCCATGCTTGCCATCTTTCTTGCCATGCCAAACGAGATTTTCTTGGCAGCGAAACTCCTGCTCTGTTAAATGGATGTTTTTGAGCAAATTCGAACTTATTGTAACCATGACATCTGATTTGTTTTCAAACGAGACCTAAAAATACAAAGTTTCCTGTTGAAAACATCTTCTTCCGGCATCTTCGACACTTGGAGGTTTCCGAGATAGAGGTAGGCGAGCGGGTGCGCTTGTTTTCGGCGATGCGTTCGAGGGCTTTTGGGGCAAAAACTTACAAGTCTAAACCTGGAAAGTCTGGAGCAGAGCCATCCCTTCGTTTCATGCAGTTTTCTCAATCAGTATGCTGGTAGCTTATCATCCGACTGTATTCATCATCAAAGCGGGTGGAAAAAGCAACGTAGTATTGACAATTCAAAGCCCTTTTGAGCAAGTTGAGGACAACGTTTCCGCACAACAAAATGGCATTCTTCCGCACCCAATTTTTCCCACACAAATTCCTATCTTTGCAGCCTTTTCCCCAAACCACCATCACAAACACAGACGCAAACATGATCACAGTAGATAACGTAGGCCTTCAATTTGGACGCCAGGTATTGTTCGATGAAGTGAACTTGAAGTTCACCCGTGGCAACTGCTACGGCGTCATCGGTGCCAATGGAGCGGGCAAGTCCACCTTCCTGAAGATTCTCAGCGGCGAGATAGAGCCGAACCGGGGCAGCATCAGCATTGACCCCGGCAACCGCATGGCGGTGCTCACGCAGAACCACTTTGCGTTCGAGGAGGAGACGGTGCTGAACACCGTGCTCATGGGGCACAAGGAAATGTATCGCATCCACGAGGAGAAGGATGCCATCTACATGAACCCCGATGCTAGCGAGGCCGATGGGCTTCGAGCCGCCGAACTGGAAAACGAGTACGGCCACATGGGCGGCTGGACGGCAGAGAGCGATGCCGCCGAGTTGTTGAGCAACATGGGCATCAAGGAAGACCTGCACTACAAGCTGATGAAGGAGCTGACCGGCCCCGAAAAGGTGAAGGTTTTGCTGGCACAAGCGCTGTTCGGCAGCCCCGACCTGCTACTCCTCGATGAGCCTACCAACGACCTCGATGCGGAAACCGCCACCTGGCTCGCCGACTTCCTGGCGGACTATCAGAACACGGTCATCGTGGTATCGCACGACCGCTACTTCTTGGACATGGTGTGTACGCACATGGTGGACATTGACTTCAAGAAAATCCGCATTTTCACGGGCAACTATACCTTCTGGTACGAGACCAGCCAGCTCATGATTTCGCAGATGGCGAACAAGAACAAGAAGACCGAGGCCAAGCGGGCGGAGTTGATTGAGTTCATCGCCCGGTTTAGTGCCAATGCCTCCAAGTCACGCCAGGCCACCAGCCGCAAGAAGGCGCTGGAAAAGCTGAACATTGACGAGATGCAGCCGTCGAGCCGCAAGTACCCCTTCATCCATTTCCGGCCAGACCGGGAACCCGGCGACCAGATACTTCGGGTGAACAACCTGAGCAAGCACGACCAGAACGGCGACCTGCTGTTCAGCAAGCTCAGTTTCACGATGAACAAGGGCGAGAAGATTGCGCTGCTGGGCCGCAACACCACCGCCGTGAACACGCTGTACGATGTGCTGGCGGGCGTGACGCCTGCGGACACTGGCACCATCGAATTTGGCCAAACCATCACGGTGGAGTACATGCCGAACGAGAACACGCAGTTTTTTACGGATAAAAACGACGTGAACCTTGTGGACTGGCTGCGCCAATATTCCAAGGAAAAGGATGAGCAGTTCATCCGGGGCTTCCTCGGTCGGATGCTGTTCAGCGGCGAGGAGGTTTACAAGCAGTCGAGCGTGCTGTCAGGCGGTGAAAAAGTGCGTTGCATGTTGTCGAAGGCGATGCTGGGTGGCCCCAATTTCCTGCTCCTCGACGAACCGACGAACCACCTCGACCTGGAATCCATCACGGCGCTGAACAATGCCTTGGTGGAGTTCAAAGGGAACCTCATCATGACTTCGCATGACCACGCCTTGCTTTCATCCGTCGCCAACCGCATCATCGAAATCGGCCCGACGGGTTATATTGACAGCTTGATGACGTTCGACGAGTACATCAAGTCGGAGAAGATTCGAGTGCAACGGGAGGCGCTTTACGAGCGGGAGATGGCGTAGGGCGAGATTGAGGGATTGAGAGTTTGAAGGTTTGAGGAGGGGGAAGGGCGCATTGTATTCTGTCCGACAAATTGTGGATAAAATAAATATTGCAAATAAGCACTGGACAAATTTTTCTTATACATTTGCGCCCTCGAAAAAGGAGACCCCTTTTGAGAAGTTAGACAGAAAGTCACGAACACACATTATGGACTACTAGATTTCCTAACTTCCTAACTGTCATTTGAATGCAACAGGAATACCAATTCATGGTGGATTTTTCGCTTCCCAAAGTGCTGTCAGAAGAATTCTTGCGCCAGATACCGCACCAGCGGGCCAAAGTCAACAAGCTTTTCCGGGATGGGAAGCTGGTCAATTATGCCCTCTCCCTCGACAATTCCAAGATTTGGGCCACCATCAACGCCAACTCCGAACTGGATGTACTGCAACTGATTTCGCAGTTGCCCCTCACCCGTTTCATGCAGTATAAAATCAACCTGCTCACTTTCTACTCCGGCGTGAACGCCGAGGCTCCCATTTTTTCGATGAATTGATTAGGATGAGTGATTGGTGAATGCTGACTTGCAGAAACGCAGAAAGCTGACCCCTCTCAAACTCCCAATCCCTCAAACCCTCAACCACGCTGTAGCCGCTTCATCGAGCAGCACCTCGCTGTTGGGGTGGGTGCGGATGATGCTGGCGGGCAATTCTTTTCCGACAACACCTTCCAATGCTTGCTGCATGATGGCCGCCTTTTTTTGGCCGTTGGCCAACATCAGCACATGCGCTGCCTCGGTGAGGTGGCGCAGGCCGAGCGTGATGCCGTACTTCAATTCCGTGGCTTCCTGAAAGTATTTTTGGCCGACGTTGAGCGTGATTTCCTCCAGCAACTGCACATGGGCGTAGTTGCCGAAGTCAACGCCCGGCTCGTTGAAGCCGATATGGCCGTTCATCCCAACGCCAACGAGGAGCAGGTCGAGGCCGCCCCGCAGGGCAATGAAGTCGTTCATGGCCTGGCACTCGCCGTCGAGGTCGGTGGAGAGCGCATCGAAGACATGGTAGTTCGCCTTCGGCAAATGCAGTGGGTCGAAAACATGGCGGTGCAGGAAGCGGTGGCAGCTTCCCTCGTTTTCGGGCGGAATGCCCACCCATTCATCGAAGCCAACGAAGCACAGTCGGCTGGTATCCTCGCCTTTTGCCAATGCCATTTCCACAAAAAGGTCGTAGGCCAGCCTCGGTGAGTCTCCCGAAACCAGCCCGATGAGGCTGTCTGGTTTGCGCTGCACTTGCGCCAGCATGACCTCGGCGGCGTAATTTGACAGGGCTTGGTAATCGGAAAAAATCTTGAGCTGCATGGAAGAGAAATTGGTGAGGGCGAAAGGTAGTGTGAATTGCTGTATTGTTTAATTGTTGCATTGTTGGTTTGGCTCAAATCACGCCCTTTTTCCTTGCTGCCTCCACGGCTTCCAGCTTGTTGTGTACTTGGAGTTTCCGGTAAATGTTCTCGATGTGCTTGCGCACCGTGCCCGTGCTGATGTGGAGGTTTTGACCGACCTGTTCGTAGCGGAGGCCCTTGCTCAGTTGCTCCAGGATTTCGATTTCCCGGTCAGAAAGGTCGTGGGTAGCCTCGCTTGGGACGGGCTGAACCGGGTTTTTGCGGAGCAAAGAAAGTGCCTTGCGGGCAATGGCCGGCGACATGGGCGCACCGCCTTCCATCACTTCCAGCAGCGCCCGGTGCAGCACCTGGGGCGGCTCGTCCTTGAGTAGGTAGCCGTCGGCCCCGGCGAGTATGGCATTGAAAATATTCTCCTCGTCATCGAAGACGGTAGCCATCACGATTTTGATTTGCGGGTGCCTGGCCTTCACGGCTGCCGTGGCGGCGATGCCGTCCATCACGGGCATCTGGATGTCCATCAGCACGATGTCGGGGAGGCTGGGCAGGGTAGCGAGCTGCAACAGCAAATCCTGGCCGTTCACGGCAACGCCCGTCACCTTGAAGTCGGGCGACAGTTCGAGGTTTTCCCGCAGCATCTTCGCTAGTCGTGCGAGGTCTTCGGTGATATGGACGTGGTGTGGTCGCATATGGTAAATTTACGATTTACGACTGACGATTGACGATTGGGTTCGGGGATGTCCCCCAAATATAGACGGTAAAATTTTAGACTTGTGCCCTCAAATCGTCAATCGTCAATCGTGTTTCGTCAATCAATCATTCCCCGGCCCAAAGTTAATCCCCATCGTCATGCCAAGTACAACGCCCCAGTAATGGTCCTTCCGGTATTCGAGCAGGGGGTTGTCAATGGTGTACAGGCTACGGTCGAGCGGGTTGCCGGGGTCGAAGCTACTGTAGTTGGCGCCGATGCCGAAGTTCATGTCCAGTCCGAAGCCCTTGGCCAGCAGCATCCCGCCAAAGTTGAGCATTCCGACATATTGCTTCACGCTTGGGTCGAATGTTTGTGTTGAAAAAGCCCCATCGACGTCTTGTGTCGCATTGACGGACATGGCATCAAAGTTCTTCTCGTTGTAGCCGAGCAGGATGCCCACATAACCGTGATCGCTGTTTTTAGTAAAAAACTTGGGCTGGAAATGCGCCTTGAATCCGTCCCACCGGGAGATGTTGTCCTGTGCAGCATCGGGCGCTTCGGCAATCCAGAGGTCAAAGATATTCTCCTTGTTCCGGTTGATTTTTTTGTAACCAAACTCGATGGCGGATTTTCTGAAAACGAAGTCCACGACCCCGCCTAAGTCCCGTTTTGGATTGGTGTTCAACAGGGGTAGGATATCAGCACCGATGTAGAGGTTGAAGTTGCCGTTGGAGCGGCGAGCGGCTTTTGCTGCTTTCGCAGCGGCTTTTTCGCTATCGGCAAAACAGGTGTTCGATTTTTTCAAGTACTCGGTTTCCTTGTCCGACTGGTTCCAGTATTTGTACATGGCGGCGATGTCTTTCATCGCCTGGCAATCGGTGCTGTAGGTGGCGGCGGCGATACGATCGGTGGCTGCCAAACCAACGTACCTGGCCTGCTTTGAGGTTCCAAAATCAACGGGCTGTGTCATCTGTGATTTGGTGTGAGCGGCCATGGCGTAATCGGTGGCGACACGGTCCCAAGTTGACTGACCCTGGTAGTTGTTCTTATAGCAAAGTTCAAACAGTGTCAATGATTTTGGATTGTCTTGGTCGTACTTGACAGCGATGGGTGCGGCTTCTGCGCAGCGAGCAATGGCCACCGTTGTGGGGTTGGCCTGTGCATCTTTTACCAAAACATCCACGCCCCGCTTCACGGTCGGGTAGTCGTATTCCTTCACCGTTTTTACTGTCTTCGGAAGGGCATCGTATTGTTTGATGGTTGCAGTGCATAATTCAGTATTCGCCCTTGGTCAGCAGGTTGCTGTTTGGGTATTAATATCAAGCATTTTATTGACCAAAATATATTTGAGCCATTCACTCGTATATGAATGTGCCAATGCCAAACGGTTGATGGAACGGCTTCCTCATATTTTCCCAGGTTATAGGATATTTCAGCAAACCCTGTCAAAAACTCTGCTTGCGTGGGCGCAAAATTGTCCCAATTAATGACATAATTTTTCCCAAAATACTCATATCGCAATGGAAAATCAGCGGAAATAAATGCAGTTATATCTTTCTCAATTTCCTTCATTACTTCATAAGATTTGGCGTTTTGGCCCTTCATGCCAAGCACAAAGCCATATTCATATTTAAAGTTGTTCTTGAAATATCGGGAAGCCTTTATCTGGTCGGCATTGCCTTCCCGTATGACCTTGTCAAGCAGTGCCACTCCTTTGTCCATGCGGGTTTTCACGTCGTCAATATTCGACTGGGTAATGGTCTTGGAGTCGAACCCGCCTTGGTATTCCCGCAGGGCGTTGTAGATTTCTACGGCCGATTGGAGGTTTTCGGTAGGGGTTTGGGCCTGACGGAAATGCGAGCAGGAGTAGTGAGCAGCCTGCCAATTTTTGACCAACTGGCTTTTATTGTTTTACGTACTCGAGCCTGGAGGTCAGGCAATCTGGTTTTTTCAAAGAAGCGGACAACTCCTCCCGGAACGCTTCCGTGCTGGTCACGGCATCCATACCGCCGACGAGCAAGCTAACATCTTGGATGACCAGTTTTTTGCCTTCAAATGCATACTCGTAAAGAAAGTAGTCATTGCTTTCGGAGTCGGTACCCTGCGAAAAAATGAAGGTATGGCCATCGAGTTTGGTAGTCCAACTGAAAAATTCAGTATCGTCCACCATATAACTTTCTCCTTGACTAAGGACTTCCACGGCATAAGTGACATCATCTTCTTTCGAGATTTTCACTTCCAGGATTTCGGCAGAATCGGAAACGGACTTCCACGTGCCGAGCAGGTTTTTGTCATTTTTTGAACTTGGCTTTCCTCGCAGAGTGGGTAGGCGATGCCCACGGGGCAGCCGGTCGTGAAAAGAGCGATGGCGAAAATGGAGGTCAGAAGTAAAATCGGATGGAATGAGATTTTCATTTTAATAAAAATTGTTGCGTTAAGATAAATGGCAAGGTATCGTAGTTTTTTGAATCAACAATCAAGCCCTATTTTTTTATCATGTCTGGCCTTCAACATTTTGGTGCAAGTTGTTGCCGGAACCGGCAGCGGGCAATACGATGAAGTGCGTATTTGGTGAAGTTCGTGCTGTTTTGAAACAATAACAGAGGCAGCCGCTGCCATGTTCACATCATCTTTTTCATCTCCTCATAATGTTTCTCCGCCTCGGGGTCGCTTTTGGTGACAAAAGCCTTTAGCTTTTTATTGTTGATAAAAAAGAAGAACAAATCAATGGAGAGGGTGACCAAGACCAGCACGAACACATAAGGCGTAGTGCCACCAAATACGATAAAAAAGCCGCCCAATATCACTGTCAACTGCTGCACCAATATGCGCCGAAATGGCTGAAAAAACAGGGCTTCCGAAGGCGTATATCTATATTCTTCCCGAATTACTTCCATGAAAAAGCGTGACAATTGCAGGAAGGTAAACGATGCCAGCACCCACGCCAATTCCCCGGTTGCGGCCTTGTACATGTTGTGAAATATGCCCCCGGGAAATGCCTTTTCGGCGAAACCGCCCATCACCATCAGTTGCACAAAACAGAAGAACCCGAACACTGCCAACATGAACACGGGTAGAAAAACACCAGGCATGCTGTTGCCGCCATTTGCTTTTGCCATGTTGGCGGCACGGCTTTTCGTCTCGGGGTGGCTTCCCCAGCGGAAGTGTACGTACCAAAGCCGCACCGCATGGAACAGCAAGGCGACGATGGTTTCCATGAAATAGGCCAAAATCAGCAGCCCCGCGTTCCAATGATAGAAGACGACCCCAATCAGCGGGATGGTGTTGAAAACGATGATTTGCGCCAGCAGCGAGTACCTCGAAGTCTTGGCTACAGTTTTTTCATCCATGCGATCCAGTTTTTATTCGTTCATCGAAAATCAGTGCCAAATCTGCCATCACTTCACCCCTACCGGGAAATCCTGCCCGAACCCGTAGCTCGAAGGGTACTGTGGCGTCCCCTTGTACTGCTGCGTCAGTTCTGGTACCTGCTCTTGCAAATAAGCATCCAGTTCCTTCACCGTCACCTTGCCGTCGCCGGTATCGGCAGCGCCGCCCAACCCTTTTAGCAGGACGTAGGTGAAAACGCCGTGGCCCAATTGCGTGAACTCGCTTGCAAACTGCTCCGAACCCGCCGCCGTCAGCCAGTGCGTACCCGTGCTGCGGGCAAGTTGTGCGATGGCTTTTTCTTCGGCAGCGCCCCGTGCAGCGACTGTGCCCAACGCCCCGCTAGACTGACAGGCATCGAGTATGAAGAGCTGTTTTTGCGCTTTTATTTTTTGTGAAAATGCCCGTAACTCACTGGCACTCAAGCCTTTTTGCGCCAGCGCACCGTCGTTTCCATAAAGTTGCGTCACATCGTGAGGAACGAGGTAAAATTCCTTGCCTGCATCCTCGGCTACCACGCCGTGACCTGCGTAGTACATCACGAACACATCTTGAGGCTTGGCTGCTGCGGCGACTTTGTTCAGCTCCGCCACGATGTTGCTCTTCAAGGCATTTTCGTTGGTGATGAAATGCTCTTGGCAACTGCTGACGATTTTGCCGCAATTCTTCACCATCGCATCCTTGAATCCAGTGGCATCTGCCAATGCATAATTGAGGTTGTATTTCGAGTTTTTGTAGGTGTTGATGCCCACCACCACGAGGTGTAATGTCACGCCACCAGACCCACTAGGCGCAGGCGTCGCAGGTTTGTAGTTAAGCACCAAATCGGCGGGCTGGCTCTCTGTACGCTGGCTGTTGATGGCCACCGCCCGCAGGTTGTTTTCACCCGCTATCAGGTTGATAGTGAACGACTTGGTTAGTGCGTCACCGCTTGGCGTGTCGTCTTCCACGGACAGGTTTCGGGTCGAGTTTTCAATCAGTTTTCCATTGTGAAACAACCGGATTTCGGCAATGGCGGCGTCCTCGCAAAGTGCTTGCACTTGTACCTTTGCGGTTGCCGTCGTCACGTTGAAACTAGGTGCATTGGTTTCGTCCTCAACCTCTAAGTTTCGCTGTGAAGTGCCGTTGTATTGTATCTTAACCGTCGGTGGCGACTTGATTTTGTTGATGTCAACGGGCGTCGCTCCTTGTTCCCCGTTCATGATTTGTGTCAGCAAATTCGGGGTGTAAAAACCCTCGTACAGCGCTTCGAGCGGGATGATTTGCACCCCATCCTTCACGTAGTACATCTTCTCCATCGCACCTGGCGAGGCATCGAAACGGCCATCGGTGGTGGTCACGAGCCAGTCGTCTGTGTCGTTGAAAAGTGTGATGGTGGCGAGGCAGCGCTCGTGGTATTCCATGTCGTTGGGGAACTCCTCGGTCGTCCAGATTTTGAAGTTCTCGGCTTGGGTCATCACCCGGCTTTGGTCATTGAGGAACAGCACGTTCCAGACCATTTCCTTGTGGCCTTCCAGTGAACTGTAAACCTCTTCGCTGTTCAGGTAGTACAGCACCACGATGCGACCCAATGCGCCGCCTTCGTCGCTGCCGGGGCGGGTCGCAGCAACCATGCCGGAGGGTGAAATGGTTGTGTACCACTCAGTTTCTGGCTCCATGTTGAGCATTTCGATATCCTCGCCGTCCTTGATGTTTACCATGTGCAACTCATCGCCCTGGAGCGTGAATGCGATAGATTTTCCATCGGGTAAAAAGCGCAGATTCTCGATGGTTTCTTCCCCGCCGGGGCGCACCCATTTTTGCTGCCCGCTTTTCACGTCGTAGCAAATGATGTCGTTCCAGGACATTGCGGAGCCAATGAAAGCGAAGGTCGAGCCATCGGGAGAAAGGTCGCAGTAGTAGTCTTCGTCTGTTTCAAAAATGTCAAAGGTCGTTTCGCTTTCGACGGGGAACGCCTGCACCAGCTCCATTTTTTTGACATCTACCAAGATTGCACCGTTGGAAAACACGATGCCCAACATGCCTTTTTTGTCAAAATACCTCATGCCACGGAAGTCGGTTTTGCCGCCAAGGTCTATCTGCTCGAAGTTCTTCGGCACCCGGTCGTAGGTAAAACTGTACAGCCCATCGCCGTCCACGAACACGAAGCCGCCCGTGCCTTTTTCGTTAAAACGCCAGCAACGGTAGGCCTCCGGGTCGGTGCCAGGAGGCGTGAACCGGCGCACCGAAAAGCCGTTTTTGTCAAAACCCATCAGGCGGTCGTTGAGCATGATTCCGCTGCCGTTGGGCAGTCGGGTCAGGTCGCTGGAGCGGTAGGGCATCACCCCGAATTTCTGGCGGAGCTTGCCCGTTTCGTAGTCGTAGCGGCTCATGTTCAGTCCCTGCACGAAGCTTTTTCCGCTAGGGGAAATGCAGAGGTTCGCCTCATTCATCATGCCGATGTCGGAGTCCGGCAAGTCCATTTTTGCTGAAAGTTTGAACGTGTTCAGGTCGAAACGGTAAAACTCCGATTCCGTGTAAATCAGCATTTTGCCCTTCTCGTTCGAGGCGATGTAGGTGCTCCACTGCGGTTCTACTTCTTCTTCGATGAACAGCGTTTTGGGTTGACCAACGGATTTCCAGGTTGCCGAACTGATTTCTTCGAGGTTGAATTTCTTGCTCGCTGCACCCGTCATGGCGAGCAGGTTCCCATTTGGTAAAAAGGGAGTAGAGGCAGGGCGTTTCCTTGAAGGATTTTACCAACTTGTTGGTTTTCAGGTTGATGAGTCGGCTGCCCGCCAATGCATCGTAAACAATCAACTGTGAACCATCGGTGCTGACGGCGAGGTGGCCCACGTCGTGGGTGCCAGCGTAGGGTTCCTTCCACTCGTGTACCGTCGTGACGTTGCCTGTGGCAACTTCAATTTTTTTGATGAAATAATTGTCAAACTTCTCCTCGTCCCGGGCCGCCACGTACAGGTAGCGGTTGTCGGGCGAGAAAACCGCCTGCTCCAACCAAGCGCCCGTGCCTTGCAGGAAGATGTCCACCAAATCCAGTTTGTCAATGTCAAACAGGGAAATCTGCTCCCGTTCGCAAAGGGCGGCCCGGCTGCCATCGGGACTAACAACAAGGTTGTTGGTGTTGCGGAAGCCCGTTTGTTGCTCCAACACGAATGGCAAAGTCTTGAGCAACCTGCCACCGCCGGTCTCCCAAAACTTGATTTCACCGTAACCGACTGAAAGCAAAAGCTGCTCGTCGGGGGTGTAGGCCACCGCTTCGGCGTAGTGCGTTTCCGGGAAAACGAGTTCGATGGAACTTTCGGTTGAAGGTAGCAGATCGTCCTCGTTAACGACGGGTTCGTCCTGTTGTGCTGGGGCATTTGGGTCGCCCTTCGGGAAGTCATCGGGCAGCACGAAGAGCGGGTCGCCATCCCACTCGGACTTTGCCATGTCCCCCGCCAGCACGAAGTTGGGACCAAAGGCCCAAGCAATTACCGTATTGCCCGCCCCACCGTTGTAAATGACCCAGTGGTCGTTCTTGCCGGGATAATTCGGCTCGCCCATTCCCGGATTGATGACAGCCTCACGGGTCTCCAAATCGTCGAACTTGACGATGATTTCGTAAAGCGGTTTGTCGCCTTCGTTGTCGAAATAAAATATGACCGACCCCAGTCCATCTTGGTTGTAGAACTGCTCAAATTCCGTGCGGAAACTGCCCGCCTCGGGCTTGAGTTGTGGCCTTGCTTCCCGAAAGGCGGCCATGGTCATGCCAAGCTGTGCGCCATTCAGCGCTTCGGCGAAACGTTGGGCGGCAGGGTGTTCTTGTGGGGCTGTTTGGGCATATAAAAACTGGGGCAAGATTGCAATAAAAAGTAGGAGCGAGCAGATGGTATTTTTCATAAAATGTTGATTGTCAGAGAATTAATTTTATGAGAGTACAGGTTTTTATTTTTATCGGAAAGCGGCTATCTTTGTCCAAAATCAGATTTCAATGAAAAATGGCACTGCCACAAAGACCCGCCGCCGAATGACCGTCGAAACCTATATCGCCTCCGAGGAGCGAGCCGAGGTTCGCCATGAGTATGTGGACGGGCAACTCATACCTATGCCAGGAACTACCACTTACCACAATGTCATCTGCGGCAATATTTATATTGTCTTGCGCAGCCTACTCAAAAACACTTTTTGCAAAGTGTTCATGGAAAACGTCAAAGTCCAGATTGCCAGCAAGAAGGACTACACGTACCCCGATGTTCTTGTCACCTGTGACGAACGTGACTTCGATAAGAGATACATCATCGAACACCCTTCCGTTATTTTTGAGGTGTCATCCCCTTCCACGAAAGTGTATGACAAAACCGACAAATTCATTCGTTTCAGGAAAATCGCTTCCTTGGAGCATTATGTCGTCGTCAACTCGGAAAAAGTGGACATTGAGGTTTATACCCGAGTTGGCAACGAATGGACTTCTGAGAGTTTTACCAATATTATCGAGACATTGGAATTGACTGCGTTGAAAATAAACTTGCCAATTGAGGCTATTTATGCCGAGACTTTTCAAGGCAACTAACCCGTCATCATTTCAATTGCAATGAGTTCCCTACTTCCTACTCGTGTGTAATCTCCACCATCAGCGGCACTACCGTCCCCGTTTTCGCTCCGTTTACTTCAAATCCGATTTCGTTCAGGCTGTATTTCACGTCGCTTGGGAGCATCAGCTTGTTGCCCAATGCCGCATGGATTTTGGCGCTCAACCCGCCCGACGTGTTGTTCATTTGGAGGAGCATCTGCATGGCGTCCAGCGGCGCTGGGCTGTACAGGATGAGCATATAATCCGTGCCGGGATTGGCGTCCATTTTCACGATTTTCGTTTCCGAAGGAAAAGCCACCGTCGAGCTTGGGCCGATGTGCGGCGACATGTTGTCGTCGAAGGGGAGTATCTTGTTCACCTTGCCTGAGAGGTCGGTGGCGAAAGCGTAAATGTATGATTCTGTGTTGGTTGTGATGAAAAACCGGAACTTGGTGCCGCTCGGATAAGCGTTTTCCATGCGGTAGGCCACGAGGTTTTCCTTGTAGGTTGGCTCTACGTTTTTCTCCTCATTTTCCTCTTCGACCACAAGGTTGCGGGTGAGCACCCGGTAGGCAGGCATGGCTGTTCCAGTGTTTTGAGTAAATTCCACGCTGCCCTTCAGCACCACGTCTTCGGGTTCCGGCGTGGGCAATGGTTCAGGTGTAGGTGCTGGCGCTGGTTCAGGTGTAGGCGCTGGTTCGGGTTCGTTGTTAACCACAGGTTCCGGTTCCGGTTCTGGCTCCACAGCAGGCGGGTAGGCTTGCAGCGCCACGAGTGCCCAGTTAGCAAAGTCCTCATATTTCACCCAAAAAAAGCCGCTATCGGCCCAGCCGCTGCCCCATGAGTTGAGGATGCGGAACGCCCCATCGTACTTGTCATCGTCGTACCCGACGATGCACATCGCATGAAGCCCGTGCTGACCGGAAGGCCCGCCGTCCGTGGATTGAGGCTCCCAAAGCGGACCCGAAGTATAGAAACTCTCTGGAACGGTGAAACCGAGCATCACGGGGTATCCTTCCGAAAGTGCCTTTTTGACCGAATTGATTTTCACTTGGTTTTCCGGCTCTTCTGGGTAAAAAAGTATCTGGTAATCGCTAATGCGGAAGTCCATGCCCTCCAGCATGGCGTTGAAGCCAACCTCGCCACCGCAGGTGTAGGGCGTGGTCTGGATGCTGGAAACGCCCATCGTTTTCATTAGCTCAAATGCATTCACGGGGTTGCTGCCGCCAAGGCAGTCGTTGTCGCCCTCGTCCTTGATTTGCTCGTAGATGTACGTTGGGGAAAAGATTTTACCGTCAATTTCGCTGCGGTCGGTGATGCCGTTTTGTTTGGCCCACATGATGGTACGCAAGTGGTAGCCGGTTGCAAATGCCACGCAAGTGCCGTACTGCCCTTGGTCGCCGGGCGTCGGGCAATACTTTTCGAGCGAGGCCGAAGTGGGCATGCTCTTGTAGCTTTTCAACGTCAGTTTCGCCTTGTAGGGTGTACCCCGCAGAGAGGGTAGGTCGAAGACAAAACCAGTACCTTTTTTCTGAGCTGAGATGCTGCTGAACGCCAAGAGGAGCAGGAAAATGGTCTGGAAAAAACGGGTTTTGGACATGTTGGAAGTGATGTTTGAAAATGGGTTTTAGGTGCTTAATCCTAAGTGAAAATATGGTGCAATATGGGGTGCGTTCAGATAGGTGGGCAATACGATGAAGTGCGTATAAATGTTGCTTGTTTCTTGCTTAATGGTGGACTTTGGAGTAGGTCAAAGTTTGCCGGAAACCAGCTCTCGCCAGTCCCCGGCCTGAATCCACGATATTTGGTACGAGGTTATACAGAGTACCTTTTGGGAGGCTTGAAATATGGGCGCAAGATGGGTTGATTTGCAAGGTAGGGCAATACGATGAATTGCGTATTCGTGGGAATTTAAGGCTGTTCAATGGCTTTGCTCATTGAGAAAATATTCAAATTGCGTTACGGGAAAGCTGCTATATTTGTAAAAAAAAGGGTTTTTATGCGCAACGGCAATGCCACAAGTTTGAAGAAAATGAGCGTCGAAGCATATATCGCTTTCGAGGAAACGGCAGACGTTCGCCACGAATACTTTGATGGACAACTCACACCTATGCCAGGAACTACCGACCTCCACAATTTGATTTGCCAAAACATCCTCATTGCCCTACGGCAATTGCTCAAAAACACCAACTGCAAGGTGTTCATTGAAAACGTCAAAGTCCAAATCACCAGCGATAAGCACTATACCTACCCCGATATTTTCGTGACCTGCGACGAGCGGGACACTGAAAACCGTTACATCAAAAAATACCCTTCCGTCATCATCGAAGTCGCTTCGCCTTCCACCAAAGTCTATGACAAAACCGACAAGTTCTTGGATTATCGGAAAATCCCTTCCCTCCGTCATTACCTCATTGTAGATACCGAAAAGCCTTTGGTAGAATGCTTCTCCACCAAAGACGGGAAAGAATGGGAATCCGAGACATTTACTTCAAAAAATGAGGTGGTTCCATTGGGCACCCTTGGCACAAGCCTCTCGGTGTCAGTAATTTATGAATGATTTTTCGACTCCACGCCCATAAACTCGACCACTACTTTTGTTCCTGCTTCACTGCTCGACAATTCAAGTCTACCGCCCATTTCTGCCGCTCTTGACTGCATATTGACCAACCCGTTTCCGCTAAATTTATTCGCAGTATCAAACCCCATTCCGTCGTCAGAAACGGTGAGCTTCAAATGATTGCCAGCCGCATTTTCAAAGACGACTTTGATGGCCGTTGCGCCCGCATATTTCACCGCATTTGTGATGGCTTCCTGCGCAATTCGGTAGAGGTTCAGCGTTTGCGACGGTGAGAGCATGATGCCCGATTCCGATGCTTGTACTTCAACGGGCAACGACGTAGCCCGCACCGCAAAGTCGCCGATTTTCTCCGCCAATTGTTTCACCGAAAACTGTTCGTGGCGGATGGCCCAAATCGTCTCCCGCAACAGCCCCATCGCCTGACGGGCATTGCCGCCGATGACCTCCAGCTCCTGTTTTTCCATCTCCGACCCCGCCTGAAAAGCCTTGCGTGACAGTGTGCTGCCGATGATGGTCAACTCCGCCCCGAGGTTGTCGTGGAGGTCACGGCTGATGCGCAGTCGCTCCTCCTGCAAGCGGTTGGCGGCCTCCGAAGTGGTCAGTTCGGCTTGCAGTTCGGCCTCCCGGCGCTTTTGTTTTTGCTGGCGCAAAACGAACCCGAAAATGGCGAAGGCTGCCGACAACAGCACTACCGCCAGCAGCAGGTAAGCGTTCCTGCGTTGCAAAATGGCCTCCTGTCGGGCCAGTTCTTTTTCCTTTTTTTCGGTCTCATACTTGGTCGCCATTTCGGCCAGTTGTCGGCTGCGCTCCTCGTTGAACATGCTGTCCTTCAGGGCGTAGCTTTTTTGCAGCCAATCCATGGCCAGTGCGTCGCTGCCCATGCCGGAGTAGGTATCGGAGAGCATCTGCATCACGTGGCGGCGCAGGTCGCTGAAGCCGATGGCCTCCGATTTGCGGAGCGCCTCCTGAAAGTAGGGTAGCGCCTTGGCCGGTTGGCCCGCCCGCAACAGCGCCTCGCCCATGTTGTTGATGTTGATGGCCACCCCGTGCTCGTCGCCGAGCCGCTGCCGGATGGTCTGGGACTGCTCCAGCAATTGGATGGCCTGCTCGAAACGGCCACGCTCCGTGGCCACGGCGGCAAGGTTGTCGAAGGTGTAACTGAGTCCGTTTTGGTCGCCGGTTCGCTCCAGCAGCGCAAGTTCTTTGGTGAAATTGGCTTCCGCCTCGTCCAGTTTCCCCAGCTCCAGGAACACTACCCCCCGGATGTCGAGCGATGCCGTGATGCAGGCAGTGTCCCGTGCTTCAGTACAGAGTTGGATAGCTTTTTCGAGGTTCACCAGTGCTTTGTCGTGCTGCCCCGTCTTCTTGAAATAGTTGGCCATTTCCCGCAGCACGTTGCCCTCGCCCACGAGGTCTTTCAGCGATTCGTACAGGTCGAGCGATCGTTGATAGTGAGTCAGCGCCTTCTCGTAATCGCCTTTCAGGTAATGCACAACGCCAATGTTTTTCAGTGTCAGCGCCTTCACGGAGGGCATGTTTTGTCGCTCTGCAATGCTCAAAGCCTGCTCGCCGAGTGCCACCGCCTGGTCGTAGTTGTTGGAGTAAAAGGTGTAGAAATGCTCGTTGATGAAGTCGGCCTGCCGCCGCTCGTCCATGCCGGGGAGCAGTGCAGCGAGGCTGTCGGCGGGGGATTGTGCCTTGGATGCCAGCGCAAGGCCAAGTAGTAGGCAGAGCAGCAGAATCGGTTTTTTCATCAAGGCAAATAAACGGCAATTTGCTGGGGTTGTTCGTTGGTAGCCCGAACCAATTTACCAACATGAATCCTCACTCCTCCCACATTTTCAAGAATCGCCTTAAAGCAGGCAGCACAGTCTCCTAGCTACATGCAAATACCTTGTAGATGCCCGGTTTGAGGAGGGTGTTTTTGCCATAAAAAAGCCGAAACCCAGCATCGTTGCGGGTTTCGGCTATGTTTTTTTATGAAAAGGATTGAAACCCTTGATTACAAAGTCCCCCGCCTGCGCTGCTCGTCCTCGATGCTCTCGAACAGTGCCCGGAAATTGCCCTTGCCGAAGGACTTCGCCCCTTTGCGCTGAATGATTTCGAAGAAAAGCGTCGGGCGATCCTCGACGGGCTTGGTGAAGATTTGGAGGAGGTAGCCCTCCTCGTCACGGTCCACCATGATGCCGAGTTCCTTGAGGCGGCGCAGGTTTTCGTCAATCTCGCCCACCCGCTCTGCCACCGTGTCGTAGTACTCGCCGGGCACGTGCAGGAACTCCACGCCCCGCTTGCGCATCTCGCTCACGGTGAACACGATGTCATCCGTAGCCACGGCGATATGCTGGCAGCCGGGACCTTCGTAGAAGTCAACGTATTCCTCGATTTGCGACTTCTTCTTGCCGTGTGCAGGCTCGTTGATGGGGAACTTGATGCGGCCGTTGCCATTGGTCATCACTTTGCTCATTAGCGCCGAGTACTCGGTGGAGATGTCCTTGTCGTCGAAGGAAACGAGGTTGGCGAAGCCCATGACCTCGTTGTAGAACTTGGCCCAATCGTTCATTTGCCCCCAGTCCACGTTGCCCACCATGTGGTCAATGAACTTGAGGCCCGTCCAGGTCGGGTTGTACTCGCTTTCCCATTTTTCGTACCCGGGCAGGAAGAGGCCGTGGTAGTCCTTGCGCTCCACGAAGATGTGCACCGTTTCGCCGTAGGTGTGGATGCCCGAGCGCACCACTTTGCCGTCTTCGTCGAACTCGATGGCTGGTTCCATGAAAGGCTTTGCGCCCCGTTTTACCGTTTGTTCAAATGCGTCCGTAGCATCTTCCACCCAGAGGGCGATGACCTTCACGCCATCGCCGTGCTTGCGCAAATGCTCGTTCAATGGGCTGTCGGAGTGGAGCGGGGTAGTGAGCACGAGGCGGATTTTGCCTTGTTGCAACACGTAGGAGACCCTGTCCCGAACGCCCGTTTCGAGGCCAGCGTAGGCCAAGGACTGGAAGCCGAATGCGGTCTTGTAATAATGCGCCGCTTGTTTTGCATTGCCCACGTAAAGCTCCACGTAGTCGGTGCCGAGCAACGGCAGGAAGTCGTCCGCTTCTGGGAAAATTTTATCGAGGGAATAATTGTAGTTTGATATGCCGGTTAAAGTTGCCATATAAATAGTTATGAGTTATAAGCGATGAGTTATGAGTTAAACAATGCTTGCAAACACCATAGCTACAAGCATTTTTAATTCATCAATTATGGGCTTTTAAGTTTTGAATTAAAGTCAATGTGATACGAGCAAATAGCTCATAATTCATCGCTCATAACTCATAACTTCCTCCTCCATCCAAGATTTATAATAGTCCTCCACTTCCAGTTCCATCGCAGCCTTGGTGATTTTCACGGGGCGGAACGGGTCAATCATCACCGCAAATTCCTCGGTGCCCACCTTGCCGATGCTGCGCTCGATGGCACCTGGGTGCGGGCCGTGCGGGATGCCAGCGGGGTGCAGGGTAAGCTGTCCTTTTTCGATGTTGTTGCGGCTCATGAAGTCGCCGTCCACGTAGTACAGGATTTCGTCGCTGTCAATGTTGCTGTGGTGGTAAGGTGCGGGAATAGCCTCAGGATGATAGTCGTAGAGCCTTGGCACAAACGAACAAACGACGAAGCCATCCGCCTCGAACTGCTGGTGGATGGGCGGCGGCATGTGGATGCGCCCGGTCAGCGGCTCGAAATCGAAGATGGATGTTGCGTATGGATAATGGAACCCATCCCAGCCTACCACGTCAAACGGGTGTGTAGCGTAGGTGTAGGGGTAAATCAGGCCTTGTTTTTTGATGAAAATGGGGAACTCGCCCCGCTGGTCGTGGGTCTCCAGGTCCTGCGGTGCACGGAAATCCCGCTCGCAAAACGGCGAGTGCTCCAGCAACTGGCCAAGGTCGTTGCGGTAGCGGCGAGGCGTACGCACCGGGCTGTACGACTCGATGAACAGTAAGCGGTTGTCGGCGTCGTCGAACTCCAATTGATAAACCGTGCCACGGGGAATGACCACGTAGTCGCCGTACTCGAAGGCCACTTGGCCGTACATCGTTTTCAAAGTTCCGCTGCCCTTGTGTACGAACAACACCTCGTCCGCATCGGCATTTTTGAAAAAATAGTCGCTCATGCTCTCCTCCGGCGCTGCGAGGCCGATATGCAGGTCGTTGTTCACGAAGAGCGTTTTCCGGCTATCTAGGTAGTTGCCGCAAGGCTCCACGGAAAACCCCTTGAAGCTGAGTGCTGTGAGGTTTTTGTCAATGGCAATTTCTGGCTCCACCGAGTAGGGGTGGCCTTTTTTGCTGACGATGGTGGGCGGGTGGAGGTGGTAAACGAGCGACGAAACGCCCGAAAAACCTTGCGTCCCGACCAGTTCCTCGGCGTACAAATTGCCGTTTTTCTGCCGGAACTGGACGTGACGCTTGCGTGGGATTTTACCAAGGTGGTGATAGTAGGGCATGGCGGATTTTTTTAAAAAGGAAATTAACCGCCCAAAAGTAGAAGTGGAATTTAGTGCCGTGGATGATTTTCATCAATTCGGCGGAGTGATAATTGTCACGAAGTTAGGGGCTGGTTTTACGAGAAATGCACCACCTACCTTGCTGGGGAATAATCTGTTGGCCACATGAAAATGGACTCCACAGAAGTAGTTAGCGAGCCGCCGCCCTTCACTTCCGAGGCTTTGCGGTTAGCAATCCATTCGGGGTCGTTTCGGAAAAGGTCGAAGGCGGCCTTGGCTGCTTCTGGAGAGGGGTGGGTTAGGAAATAGTAGAGCATATTGTCAGCACCTTGGTCGGCATCAGTGGGCGTCCAGTATATTTTGTTGGTCATGCCGTACCGCTCAAAGCGTTGCACGGTGAACCCACGGAAACGAGCCAGCAGGTTTTCCAGGTTGTTCGGGGTGCAGTGGTAGATGCGAAATTCCCAGACGCCACTCCCTGGGTTGGCCGTGAAATTATTGGGAGAGAAATCGGTGGTTTTCAGGAAAATGCTTTCTATTTTTGAAATGATAGCTCCTTCCACCTCGCTTTCTTTCCAGACCCGCTGCCAGGTCGTGTCAGCCATGAAGCCAGCCCAAGCTGCCTCCCGTGCGGCCCGGTTGGGGTAGGAGAGCACGTAGTAGAGCTTCTCGTCTGGGTTGTCCAGCGGCGTCCAGTAGCCTACGTTGGTCATGCCGTGCTTTTCAAAAAGCTTGGTCGTGTGGTTGCGGAAGCGCTTGTTCAGTTCGTTCAGCTTGCCCTTTGCGGCGGTGTAGATGCGGAGTTCGTAGCAGCGGGTGACGTTTATTTAGTGGCGGGAGCAGGACTTGAACCTGCGGCCTTCGGGTTATGAGCCCGACGAGCTACCAACTGCTCCATCCGCGATTTAGTTTTTTCAAACACTGCTGTTTGAATGTGGGCGCAAATATACAGTTAACTTCCGCTCTACCAAACTGTTTTTTCAAAAAATAAAAAATCAGTACAATTCCTGTATCCACTTGTTGGCTTCCCGGAGATGGTATTTCACGTTTTCCTCGCCAATCATCGGCGTGTTGCCGCTGGAATCAAGTACTTTTTTCATCCCAAGGATTAAGCCTGAGGGGATGACCTTTGTCTTTCGGACTTGCGATAGTTATGACTGTTGAGGGAATTGCACAACACTTCCAGCAATACCTGCAATCAAACAATCGAAAGCACTATTTCTTTGCGTTGAGGAGGTCAACCAACATTTGGGTGATGTCGTGTTTTTCGTTGGCAGTGAGCATGGGGCTTACGATTCCGCCGTGGATGAGGACGTAGTCGTAGCCATTTGCCTGCTGGAGCGAGTCGGCGAAGTGCTTGATGTCACCGACAAATTTTTCGTCAAAATTGTTGGTTTGCTCCTTCAGTTCCTGGCTCGCCTTTTCTTCTTGGTTGGCAATGGCCTGTTGCTTTTTGCCGAGGCTTTCTTCGTACTTCTGCGATTCGTTTGGCGTGATGGTGCCGGACTGCGCCTTGGTCATGTATTCTTTGTATTCCTTTTCAAATGCGCTCTGCTTTGACCTCAGAGATGCCTCCGTGTCTGCGGTTTTTTTCAAGTTGTTTTTTGATAGCTTGGTAGGCGGTGCTTTTTCGTGCAGCGTGTCAATGTTCACGTGTACGATTCTCAGTGGTTTTTCAATAGCTGTGGAGTCGCTGGAAATGCCCTCCATAACGGTCTTTGCCTTTTTCGGCCCCGAGAATTTGTCAATAAACAAATATGCGACCGCAACTAGCAGGACGATATTGAGGATAAGGGACAGGTTTTTCATAATGCTGTTTTATGTTTTTAGTGGCGACAAAGCTAAGGATTTTTCAATCTGGAAATCGGCAGCGGTTACCCGACAGCAAAATCCGTAAACTCCCGCTCTTCGGTAGGTATCCAGCCCAGCACAATGTCTGATTTCGGGACGCCCATTCTTTCTAGTTCACCCACCGGGTCAGCGTCCGTCCAGTTGACTTGCAGCCAGATTTTATCATTTTTTATGTCAAAATGAAGCGGACAGTGATGCACAAACTCATCACCATTCCAGCCAATGGTCACCAATTGGTAGTGATGGTTTTCTCGGTCGGCGACCACCTGTATCTCTGCATCAGGCATATTGGCATAAGGCGTGGCGGCGTATTCACGAAGGATTTTGAGAATAAAAGACTCGTAGGTTTTTACTTTATCCATTGCTCGATTTTTTTCTGGCCTATGTTGTAAACTACAATTTTAAGGTTGTTTCGCTTCACTATCAACTGAATGCCAGGCTTTTGAAAAAAGAAATCATAGACCCTTTTTGGAATGGCGAGAAACAGCACCCTATCAGGCTCGTAAGTCTCCAAGCCCACAACGTAGCTGTTGAACTGACCTAATGCCTCAAAAATCATGCAATGCCGAAGGGCTGAGGAAACTTTTATCTCGACAGCCATCTTCGAGTCTCCCTTTTCGGCACCAATTACCTCCTCCGCCCCTAGGTCAATTTTGAACTCTACCTCGCCTGTTTTGAATCTGAGCGGGTCATGCGTGATTTTCCAGCCGTCCTTTATCAAGGCATCTTTCACAAGGTCGTGGTATTTGTCTTTTGCTGCCATTTATAAAAGGAGATTAGTTTTAGGTTGTTAGGCAATTGGCTATTAATTCCGTTCCGATTGCCCAGATAAATTCACTTAATGTAAATGCTATCAATGGAAGATTCGGTTTTGTAAATGTTGTTTCCATGTTTACCTCCTTTTATTTTCAGTTAGATTGAAAAATTTTGTTTGTAAAAACTTACAAAATAAAAGAGCAACCGGAACAACAATTAATACCAATTTAATGGCGCCTAAGACCTCTAACGACCTAAAACTTTAGAAGTCAATTTTTTTCAATTTCTCACTTCCCATGGCACTGCTTGTACTTTTTCCCACTCCCGCAGGGACAAGGGATCGTTGCGGCCCACACGCGGCTCGCTGTGTTTGACGGTCTCCTGTCGCACGGGATGTGAAACAGCCTCTGCCGGCCTGCACGTGCCCGGGCAGCATCCTCGGTCACCGGTGCGCCGCCGCCATCGCGGCTGATGCGCATTTTGCTCATGTCCACCCGCTGTGGCTCACGGGCCTGCTGCACTTGTTGGTTGGCGGGCATGGCAAGCGTACCATGCGAGAGGTACGAGGAAACCTCCTCGTTTATCACATAAACCAGCTCCTCAAAGAGCTTGTAGGCCTCCATTTTATAGATGACCAAGGGGTCTTTTTGCTCAAAGCTGGCCGACTGCACGGATTCCTTCAGTTCGTCCATGCTGCGCAAATGCTCTTTCCATTTTTCATCCAAAATGGCCAGTGTCACGGCCTTCTCCACATCCCGCATGATGCTTTTGCCCTTTGATTTCACGGCGTCCTCCAGCTCGGCAGCGATGGGCAACATGCGGCTGCGGCCATCAGTGTACGGCACGGCAATGCGGCGGTAACGTTGCCCTTCCCGCTCGTGTACCTGCTGGATGGTGGGCAGCAGTTGGTTGATGAGCTGCTCCTTCCGGTGGTAAAAATCGTAGAACTGCTCCTGGAAGCGGTCGGTCAGGTCTTCCACTTTGCCAGCGTTGTACTCCTGCTCCGTGAAGTTGGGGTCAACGCCCAAAGTGCTGATGCAGTCCCGACGGAAAGCCTCAAAGTTGCCGTTGTCTTTGTGGGAGGAGACCAGGCTCTCGGACATGCCCCTGAACATCATGTCAAGGTCCACTTGCAGGCGCTCGCCGCTGAGGGCGTTGTAGCGTTTGCGATAAATGGCCTCCCGCTGGATGTTCATCACGTCGTCGTATTCGAGCAATCGCTTGCGGATGCCGAAGTTGTTCTCCTCTACCTTCTGCTGCGCCCGCTCGATGCTCTTCGTCACCATCGAGTGCTGGATGACGTCGCCCTCTTGGTGGCCCATTTTGTCCATCAACCCTGCAATGCGCTCGCTCTGGAAAAGGCGCATGAGGTTGTCTTCCAGAGACACGTAGAATTGCGAAGAACCCGGGTCGCCCTGGCGGCCTGCACGGCCCCTGAGCTGGCGGTCCACCCGGCGACTGTCGTGCCGCTCGGTGCCGACGATGGCGAGGCCGCCAACGGTTTTCGCATCAGGCTTAAGCTGGAAGGCCGAGACCAGTTCGTGCTTTTCGTCTATTATTAGCTCCTTGCCAGTGCCACGCTGTTTGAGGGTGTACGGGAAGCCGCCCTTGCCGCTTCCCACTTTCACCACGTCAAAAAGGGTGGGAGGGGCGAGCTTGATGTCCGTGCCCCGACCAGCCATGTTGGTGGCGATGGTCACGTTTCCGTGGCCGTTTTCGTCCTGTTGGCCTGCTTTTGCCACGATGGCCGCCTCCCGCTGGTGCTGTTTGGCATTGAGCACTTCGTGTTTAACGCCCCTGAGGCTGAGGAACCGGCTGAGTTTTTCGGAAATGTCCACCGAGGTCGTACCAACTAAAATGGGACGCCCGGCCTTGCTCAAATGCACGATTTTGTCCACGACAGCATTGTATTTTTCACGTGCGGTTTTATACACTTCGTCCTCACTGTCCAATCGCTGGACAGACACGTTGGTCGGGATGACGGATACGTCAAGCTTGTAGATGTCCCAAAGTTCCTTGGCCTCTGTTTCTGCCGTACCGGTCATGCCACAGAGCTTGTGGTACATGCGGAAGTAGTTCTGGAGGGTGATGGTAGCGTAGGTCTGGGTGGCTTCGCCAACTTTTACGTTTTCCTTGGCTTCCAATGCCTGGTGGAGGCCATCGGAGTAGCGGCGGCCTTCCATCATACGGCCGGTCTGCTCGTCCACGATTTTCACCTCGCCTTCCATGACGATGTATTCCTCGTCTTTTTCGAAAAGGGTGTATGCCTTCAGCAACTGGTGCATGGCGTGGAGGCGGCTCGATTTCACCGCAAACTCCTGCGACAGCTTCACCTTTACCTCTTCCTTTTCGGTCTTGTCCAGTTCGCTGTTGTCAATCTCGACCATGCGGGCGGCGAGGTCGGGCATGATGAAAAAGCTGGGGTCGTCCTTGCCACGGGCGAGCCATTCGGCCCCGCCGTCGGTGAGTTCCACGCCACGGTTTTTCTCGTCAATGGTGAAAAGCAGCGGCTCGTCCACGAGGTGCATGTGCTTCGAGTTCTCCTGCATATACTGGTTCTCGGCCTTTTGCAGCATGACCTTCACGCCTTCTTCGCTGAGGAACTTGATGAGCGGTCGGTACTTGGGCAATGCCCTGTGCGCCCGCAGCAGGGCGAGTCCGGCTTCGCCTTCCTCGTTGCCTGTTTGGCCTTCGGCAAACATTTTTTTGGCCTCGGCCAAATATTGGCCGGCCAGTTTTTGCTGGGCTGCCAACAGTTTTTCTACTTCTGGTTTCAGGTTTTTGTACTCCTGTTCCTCTTCGCCCTCGCCCACGGGGCCGGAGATGATGAGCGGTGTACGGGCATCGTCAATGAGCACGGAGTCCACCTCGTCCACCATGGCAAAGTGGTGCTTGCGCTGCACCATTTCATCGAGGGAGCGCACCATGTTGTCGCGCAGGTAATCGAAGCCGAACTCGTTGTTGGTACCGTAGGTGATGTCGCACATGTACGCCTTGCGACGGGCTTCCGAGTGCGGCTTGTGCTTGTCGATGCAATCAATCGTGAGGAGCAGGAACTCCATTATTGGCCCAATCCACTCGCTGTCACGTCGGGCGAGGTAGTCGTTCACCGTCACCACGTGAACGCCCTGGCCGCTGAGGCCGTTGAGGTAGGCGGGCAGCGTGGCCACGAGGGTCTTGCCCTCACCCGTTGCCATCTCGGCGATTTTGCCTTCGTGCAACACCGAGCCACCGATGAGCTGCACGTCGTAGTGGACCATGTTCCAGGTGATTTCGCCACCGGCGGCCACCCAGGAGTTTTTCCAAATGGCCATGTCGCCCTCTATTTTCACGTAGCTCTTCGACTGGTTGGCGGCCAGCTCACGGTCGTGGTGAGTGGCCATCACGGCGATGGTGGGGTTCTCTTTGAAACGGCGGGAAACTTCCTTCACCACGGCAAATGCCTCGGGCATCAGTTCGCGCAGGATGTCTTCGAGGTGCTTGTCCCGCTCTTTTTTTAGTTCGTCCAGTTCCTTGAAAAGGTCTTCTTTTTGGTGGATGTCCTCGGTTTCCTTGGCCTGCACGAGTATGCTCTCGATGTCCTGGTCAATGCCAGCGAGGTGGTCGGCTATGCGCTGGCGAAATTCGAGGGTTTTGTTGCGGAGTTGGTCGTGGCTGAGGTCCTGGAGTTTTTCCCATTCCTCGTTTGTGGCGTCCACGATGGGAGCGTACTTGTCGTAGTCCCGCTCGTGTTTTGATTTGAAAAGCGATTTGAAAATACCAAGCATGAGGTGAATTTCGGATTTGGGATTTCGGATTTCGGATTGGGGCACGGGTAATCCGAAATCCCAAATCCGAAATCCGAAATCAAAAAAAAGTGTGCAAAGATAGAACAAGCTTAGGTTCTGTCGGGTGGGAAAGTTTTACACAATTCGTACCGGAAGGAAAAATATGACGGGCTGGCAGGTTTTTGGAAAAAAGGTGGGACGTTTTGGCAGGGGCTTTTAGTTTGCAGTTCGACAGTTGGCAGGGCAGTCAGTTTCGGAGTTCGGCAGTTCGCCAGTGGGCAGTCAGAACCCTACTGCTGCGGCCTGACTGCCAACTGCCAACTGTCGAACTGCCGAACTGAACTCATGGCCTGTTAATCCTGCGGTTGCGGCGCTTTTCGTAGCCGTGGATGAATGGGCCTTGCTCAACGGTCTTGCCAGGATGGCAATCCCAAGCTTCTGGGGCGTACACTTTGGAGAAAAAATAGACCGTTTTCTCGTTGCCGGGATCTAGTACGCTGATATCGTTGCCAGGGTTCGAGTTCAGCGAGTTGGGCAAATGGTTGAATGGGTCCTCGTTGGCCATCAGGTACAACGACTCTGGGCAGTCGGGCGATTTGTTGGAGAAAGTGAACAGCAGCGTCTCCTCTCCGGCATGAAAAAACATCGGCGGGTCGGCAGTCACTAGCCCGAAGGAGACATAATCCTTTTCCGGGTTTTCCTTTGGCGTTGGCACGTAGGCATTTTGCTCCCAAGTGCCGCTGAACGATTTCAGGTTGTTAAACTGCGAACCAGGAGGCGTCACCAACGTCACCTGGCCTGAGCCGATGATGAGGTAGTCGGATGGTTCGATGCCATCTTCCGGCGTGGCGAAAACGCCCCATGCGAGGCTGTCCTGTAGCCATTGAAGTTTGAATTGGATTTGTGAAAAAGCAGGGGTGGCGGCAAGGCAAAAGGCCACAAGTACCCCACTGGCAAGTGATTTTGTGGAAACCATGGTTATGCGTTTTTGAAAAATTCGAGGGGGGAGGTTGAAAAATGGAAATAACTGGGAAGAAAAGGCAAGTTTAGTGCCAGAGTAGAGTGGTTTTCGGGTTTAATCGGGGATTCGGATTTCGGGCAAATACGACCTTAAACCTGAAAACATGAGACCTGAAACTGGAGTTACCTCGCCCCCCCTTCAAGGGTAGCAGTTTCATCGCTGCCAGCTTGGCGATGTATTGGGCTGTCTGCGGGCTGTACAATCAGCGGAGAGTATGCTCCATACCATGTTAAAACTCGTGGGCTATTTTTTTTTGACGTCTTTCTGCATCTTTTCATACCTCATACCTCATACCTACTCATCCCCTTCCTTCTGTTTTTTCTTCTTGTGCTTCAGCACTTTGGCCTCGAAGTAGAAAATGATTTCCTCCGCTATGTTCTTCGACTGGTCGCCGACCCGCTCCAGTTTGCGAATCATGGACATCACCAGCAGGGAGTTTCGGACCTGTTCGGGGTAGTTTTGGATGCACTCCATCACCCGGTCGAGGGCGGCTTCGTCGATCTTGTCGAGAATTTTGTCCCGCTTGAACATCGTGCGGGCCAGGCGGGTGTCTTCTTTGTCAAACGCTTCAAGCGTGTCGGCTATCATCTCGTTGGCAATGGCGTACATCTCCAGGATTTTGGTATGTTCCAGAATGGACTTGTTGAAATCCGTGTCGGCATCCAGCACAAAATCCGCCACGCTGGCAGCGATGTCGCCGATGCGCTCCAAGTTGTTGCAAATTTTCATGGTGGCCAGCACCAGCCGCAGGTCCGTGGCCACTGGTTGGAACAGTGCGAAAATATTCTCACAGTCCCGGTCAATCTTCAATTCATAAGAATTGACACGCTTTTCATTTTCCACCACCTCCTCTGCGAGGTCACGGTCGAAATTGGTCAGGGCGTCCTTCGCCTTGTCCAGTTGGTTGATGACCAGCCGCCACATCTCGATGATGTCGGCTTTGAGCATTTTTAATTCGGAATCTAAGTGAGTCATAATTCAATGATGAATTATGAATGGTGAATGATGAATGCCCACCAGCGATTCATCATTCATCATTCATCATTAACCGAAGCGTCCCGTGATATAGTTTTCCGTCTCCTGCTTCGCAGGATTGGTAAATATCTTTTTCGTTTTGTCAAATTCAATGAGTTCGCCCAGGTAGAAAAAACCCGTGTGATCGCTCACCCGCCCCGCTTGCTGCATGTTGTGGGTCACGATGATGATGGTGTACTTGCTTTTCAGCTCAAAAATCAGGTCCTCGATTTTGCCTGTTGAGAGGGGGTCAAGCGCCGAGGCAGGTTCGTCCATCAGGATAATCGAAGGTTCGATGGCCAACGCCCTGGCGATGCAAAGCCGCTGCTGCTGACCGCCGGACAGTTCGAAGGCCGATTTTTTCAGCTTGTCCTTCACCTCGTCCCAAAGCGCCGCCTGGTGCAGCGTCTTTTCCACTTGGTTTTCGATGAAGCTGTTGTCCGTGATGCCATTCACCCGCAGGCCGTAGGCCACGTTCTCGAAAATGCTCTTCGGGAACGGGTTTGGCTTCTGAAAAACCATGCCCACATTGCGCCGCAAGGCGTCAATTTTCGAGGATTTTATCTGGTAAATATCTTCGCCGTCCAACAGCACTTGGCCCGTGATGCGGGTGAACGGGATGAGGTCGTTCATCCGGTTGAACAGCCGCAGGTACGTGCTCTTCCCGCATCCCGATGGCCCAATCAGCGCCGTCACCGAGTTCTCCGGTATGGCCATGGTGATGCCCTTCAGCGCATGAAAATCGCCGTAGTGCAGGTGTACGTCTATGGTTTCGAGTTTGTTTGCCATTTATAATTGTTGGAATTGCTTTATTGTTGAATTGTTGGGGTGTCCAATTGTTGCCAGAATCTCAACAGCAATCAAACAATTTAACAATTTAACAATCAATTCATCTTCACTTTATTGCCGAAATAATTGCGGAGCAAAGTCGCTAACAAGTTGACAATCAACACGATAACAACCAGCACAAAGGCCGTTCCGTATGCCATGGGTCGGCTGGCTTCTATCTGCGTACCGCTCGTTGAAATCACATACAGGTGATACGGCAGCGCCATGCACTGGTCCATGATACTGCCAGGCAGTTTGGGTAAAAAGTAGGCGGCCACGGTGAAAAGTATCGGCGCCGTCTCTCCTGAGACCCGCCCGACGGCGAGGATGAGGCCAGTCAAGATATTGGGTAGGGCGATGGGCAGCACCACCTTGCGGATGGTGTACAGCTTCGAGCCGCCGAGTGCATAGCTTGCTTGCCGGAAGGTGTCGTCCACCGACTTGAGCGCCTCCTCCGTGGTGCGGATGACTATGGGCAATGCCAGCAGCCCCAGCGTCAGCGAACCTGCAAGGATGCTCGCCCCAAAGCCCATTTGGTTCACAAAAAGCGCCATGCCGAACAAGCCAAAAATGATGCTCGGAACGCCCGCCAGGTTGTTCGTCATCATTTTCACAAAGCGCTTCATGGGGCCTGCCTTGGCGAATTCGTTGACGTAAATGCCCGCCATCACACCCACCGGGAAGGCAAACAACATGCTGCCCGCCACTAGGTAAAGGGTGCCCATGATGGCCGGGTAGATGCCGCCTTTGGTCATTCCGTCGGTTGGCATGGCGGTCAGGAATTCCCAGTTGACAACCCCGATGCCTTGTTTAACAATGAAAAACAGGATGAGGAACAAGAGCGCCACGATGCCATAGCTGATGACCCTCGATACGCCAAACATGACCGCTTGGCCGAGCTTTTTTCGTCTTTCGTTGCTTTCTGGAAAGGTCATTTTTCATTGTTGTATTGTTGAATTGTTTGATTGTTGGTGTCACGTGGGTAACAATTCAACAATGTAACAATTCAACAATTTTATCCCCGCTTTGCGGAAACCCGCTCTACTAAAAAGTTGATAATCAACGTGATAATGAACAAAATGCAGCCCAAGGCAAACAGCGCCTTGAAGTGTAGGCCGCCAAACGGTGCCTCGCCCAACTCGGCGGCGATGGTGGCTGGGATGGTGCGCACGGGCTGCAAGAGCGAGTGCGGCATGATGGCCGAGTTGCCGGTAACCATGAGCGCAGCCATCGTCTCGCCGATGGCCCTGCCGATGCCGAGGATGGCCGCTGCCGTGATACCGGAAGCGGCGTATGGCACGATCACCTTGCGGATGGTTTGCCATTGCGAAGCACCCAATGCCAGGCTGGCTTCTTTCATGGCACGGGGCGTGGTGCGCAGCGCATCTTCCGACACGGTGATGATGGTCGGCAGGGCCATGATGGCCAGCACAATGCTGCCCGCCAGCGCCGTTTCGCCCACGGGCAGGTTGAAGGTGCTTTGTACTAGCGGTACGATGACCACTAGGCCGAAGAAACCGTACACCACCGATGGTATGCCCGCCAGCAGTTCGATGATGGGCTTCAGGATGCGGCGCACCCGTTCATCAGCGATTTCGGCGAGGTAAATGGCGGCAGCGAGGCCAAGTGGCAATGCGAAGATGATGGCAAAAACGAGACCAGCAGGGTGCCTAGCAGCAGTGGCATGACGCCCATGCTGGCCGCTGGTCGGCTGGTCGGGAACCACTCGGTGCCTGAGACGAACTTGCTGAGGGCCACCTTGTCCACTTGCACGGGCACGGCGAATTGCAGGGCGCTGCCAACTTGTTTTTCAGGAAAAAAACCGATGGTGCCTGGCAAGCTGTCCATATAACTGTCTATGCAGTTGGGCAGCCGCTCGAATTTTGCGCCAAGTTGTTCTTCTGTGAATGCCTTGCCAAGTTCGTCGAGCGTGAAAAGCGTGATGGGCAGGTCGTTGCCGCCAAGGGCTTTCCAGTTGGTGGTTTTTTGGTCAAAAATATCCTTGATTTGCGGGGCAGTGAGTTCCTTGACGGGATTGCTTTTGTGGACGAGTAGGGTAGTGCCTTCTTCGACGGGCGTCATGTTGAAAAAGGAAATGCCTTCCTTGAACAAGAAAATGACGATGAGCAGCACGATAAATCCCGTGGAGTAGCCACTGATTTTAATCAAACTCTCAAATACCGGCTCTGTGAATCGTCGTAGTCGCATGGATGAGTGGTTCGGGGCATAGAAATGACATTTTTCAAAAAAATGTCATTTCTCCCCAGCAAGCGCAAAAGTCTAAAAAACAGCAATAGCCGCAAAGCCTAAGTTTGGGCTTTGCGACTATTTACCTAAAGTTCTTTAATAGTTTACTTTATCGGAACATACCCCGCATCAGCCACATTCTTCTGTCCGGCGTCAGATAGCACGTAGTCAACGAAGGCTTTCACTTTGCCTTCGTTTTTTACATCGTAAAAATAGTACAGCGGGCGGGCTACCGGGTAGGTCTTGTCCTTTGCGCCTTGAACGGACGGTGGGACGAAGGTTTTGCCGCTGTCATAAGAAACTGAAACCGCTTTTACGCCCTCGGTCATGTAGGCCAAGCCCACGTAGCCGATTGCGCCCTTCGTTTGGCTGATGGACTGCACGATGGCGCCCGTTGCGGGCATGTTCAGTACCGAAGAAGCGTAGTTTTTCTTGTCCATTACGTGCTCCTTGAAGAACTCGTAGGTGCCTGAAGAACTCTCCCGGCTGTAGGCGACGATTTGTGCATCCGCACCGCCTACCTCTTTCCAATTCTTGATTTCGCCCGTGAATATCTTCTCGATTTGCTCACGGGTTAGCTGGCTCACTTTGTTCTCGGGGTGAACAATGATAGACAGCGCATCGAAGCCGACGGTGTACTCTTTTACATCAATGCCTTTTTCGGTAAACTTCAGCTTCTCGTCCATTTTCAGGTCACGGGACGACATGCAGATGTCCGTCGAATTGTCCATCAAGGCTGTAATGCCAGTGCCAGAGCCACCGCCCACGACCGTGATGGCTGCACCAGCGTTGGCTTTCATGAACTCCTCGGCCTCCTTTTGGGTGAGGGGCAAAACAGTGTCCGAGCCTTTGACGGAGATGGTGGTTGTAGCCGCAGTTGCTGCTGTTTCGGTGCCTTCTGTTTGCGAAGCGTCACCGCCGCAGGAGGCAAATAAAAAGGAGAATGCGAGGAAAAGGAAATGGTAATTTTTCATTTTAAAATTTTGTGGTTGATAAGGGTTGATGAAAGTTGATGTGGTTGATAATAGACTGCTGGATTGGCTGGGTCGTTATCACCCCTTATCAACTTCCATAAACTTTTATCAACCTAAAAGTTCAATTGCGCTTGCAAACGCAGCAGCCGCCCTTCTTGCAGGTTGTCTTGCTTCGCAAAATCCTCAAAGCGGCGCTTGGAAATGGTGTACATGGCCACCAGCTCAAAGTTCTTGGAAGGCTGCCATTCCACGCCGATTTCGGTCTCTGTCACGTCGTAGCTGCGGGCGTCCAGTTCGTGCTTTTTGCCGCCCTCGTAGTGCTGGTAGCGTGCAAACGGGATGATAACCTGCTTGCCTTTTTTCATCAAATAAGAAAGCGTCACGTAGCCGCCTTGGAGGTCACGGGTCTCGATGGAGTCAGTGGCGGTGTTGAACTGAGGGCCTTTGCCCACGTTGTACTCTGCCTGTATGCCAAAGGGTTTTGGGTACAAAACGAACGATGCGGCCATGCGCTGGTCGGTATAGTTGCGGTCAGAGATGTACTTCACATCTTTGGTTAGTTGGTCGGTGGGCATGACCCATTTGCCAGTGTAGCCTTGCAAGCTCGTTTCTATGATTTGGCCGTTTTTCAACTCAAAAGGCCAAGTGATGCGGCTCACGATATGCGGTTCGTCGTTCAGTTCCGGCTTGTTGGCGGTCTGGCCGTTGTAGGCGCCAAAGGCGAAAACACCGTAGTCTCCAGTGCCTTTCAGGCCATCCTTAACGAGGCTGGAGAAGAGTTTTCGCTTGGCCTCCGGTGCCCACATGAAAAACACGCCGAGGTCACGCTCATTTGCCACGCCACTGTTGAGGCCGTCATTGCGGTCAAGGGGCAAGCGGTTCTGGCTCGACTGAAGGTTCTCGAATCCAAAAGGCACTTTGCTCTGGCCTATTCGGAATCGGAACTCGTTTTTGTCGTCCAGCCCAAGGTCGAAGTAGGCATCCCGGATTTGTCCAAAATGCAGGTTGGTGGAAGAGGCGTTGGTGGCGAAATCTGGTTGGAAGTAGAAATACACCCGTTTGCCAACTTGTCCTGAGAAAACCAAACGTGCCCGGCGGATGAAAAAGCCGCCATTGTCGCCCCAGCTCTTGTCGCACTGTTCACATTTGAGGTCGGGATTGGTTTCCAGTAGGCGGTTGTACCGAACCTGTGCATAGCCTCGGATGCCGAAGGAATCATACCATTTTTTCTGGTTCTGGCTTGGGTGCTGCGTTGTCGGTGGGTTGTTGAGCCAGTGTTTGCGCAGCTAAAGCCATAAAAAGGCAGGTAAATAATTTTGCCACGAACTGCTTGCGCAGCCAGCGACGATTGGTCGTAGCCATGTATTTGTTTCTAATTAAGAATTAAGAATATCGTTCAAATCGAGGGCAAAAGTCGAACAGGGTTGTGAAGGCAAGATGAAACCAATATTAAGTCTGTGTTAAATTTTGGGGTTTACAGAAACTTAACCTTGCGTTAGCATGGCCTTAGCACCGACCGGATACTTTTGGCGAGTTTTCTAATTAAGAATTCTCCCTTCGGGGAGCCAGGGCCGTGCTGCAAGGTACGGCCACTTTTTTTTGGGGGGGGTGAAATGGGCTTGGTGCGAGTTGTTTTTTCCAACGCTTTGATTTTGATACTTTTGACCTCAATTTTCAATGAACAAATCATGCGTAAACACCTTTTTTGGCTTTTCTTGTTCCTCCCTTTTTCGGCCATTTTTGCTCAAATCAACAACCCTCAAGATGAATTTGGCAACTGGAATGCCTGGATCAACAGCCTTGTTTTCGACCCAAAATGGAAGCTCGATACCGATTTCCACTTCCGCACCTGGCAGTTTGGTGCCGACCCCAATACCCTAATTCTTCGGGGCGGCCCGACGTATGTCGCCAATCCTTGGCTGGAGTTTCAGGCTGGGTACGGGTATTTTGAGTTTTATCCCTACGGCGGCGATGATGCCTTGAAGGCCAACTCCACGGAACACCGGCTGCACCAGCAGGTTTTTGCGAAGCACAAGCTCAAGAAATTCTCGATAAACCATCGCCTGCGGCTTGAAGAACGGCTGATACAGACCCCGGCCAAGAAGACGATTTGGCGGCCACGATATCGGTTGTACGTTTCCCATCCCATCGCTGGCAAACTTTACAGTTTCGGCTCTTATGAGCATTTTTGGACCTTGTCCGATTGGAAATTTGACCAGGGGCGCCTGCACCTTGGCTTTGGCTACCAATTAGGCAATAATGCAAAACTTGAACTTGCCTACTTGCGCCATTTTTTGAAGAACAGCGTGGAGTACGACCGCCTGCAAATCAACTTTTTTTCTGTTTTGAAGTTGAAGAATGACGAAAAAAATTGAACATGAAGGTATTGATCATTGACGACGAAGTCTCCATCAACGGTTTTATCAAAAAGGGATTGGAGGAAAACGGCTTTGAAGTCATGCAGGCTTTTGACGGTGAGATGGGCTTGCGGCTTGCACGAAACGGCGACTTCGACGTCATCGTTCTCGACCTGATTCTGCCGGGCATCAACGGGCTGGAAGTCTGCCGCAAGCTGCGGGAAGAATACCAAATACAGACCCCAATCCTTATGCTCACGGCCCTCAACACCACGCAGGACGTGGTGGAGGGGTTGGACAATGGCGCAGACGATTACATCGGCAAACCCTTCAAGTTTCAGGAACTCCTCGCAAGGGTGCGAGCGCTTGGGCGAAGGAAGGGAACCCTAACGGAGCAAGCCAATTTGTTGCGTATTTCCGACCTGGTCATGGATTTGGACCAAAAAACAGTCAACCGGGCTGGCCAGGAAATCCAACTGACGCAGAAGGAGTTCCTGCTGCTGGAATGCCTGATACGCAACAAAAAACGGGTGCTCAGTCGCCTCGATTTACTGGAAAAGGTCTGGGACATCCACTTCGACACTGGCACCAACGTGGTGGACGTGTACATGAATTACCTCCGAAACAAAATTGACAAACCCTTCGACCAAAAGCTAATTCAAACCGTGGTCGGCATGGGATATGTTATCCGGGATTAAGGCCATTTTGTCCAAAATCCATTATTTTTTTCTTTCATGAAAATCCGCAACCGCCTGACGATTACGTATGCTTTGACCGCCTTCCTGACGTTGGCTGCGGGCGGAGTTTTTATTTATTGGTTCAGTGCGAGGTTTCACCATCAGGAGTTTTTTAGGCGGCTGGAAGAGCGGGTGGATGTGACCGAACAGATTTTCTTGGAGAAAAACGAAACCGTCACGCAGGCCGTGCGGGAAAAGTTTTTGCATACCCTCGACGAGGAAATCGAGTACGTTTTGACCCTGCAAAAAAGCGGATTGGATTCACTGGATGGGATATTCAAGCAGGGTCTGGGCCAAGAAATCCAGCAAGGCAAGGCCGTTTTTTTTTGGCAGCAGGAGCGGCAGGGCGTCTGCAAGCGATACAAGTTGTCGGGCGGCGACTATGTCGTGGTGGTCACGGCGGTGGATATTTTTGGGCAATCCAAGTTGGATAATTTGCATAAAATCCTGATAGTCGGTACATTTTTGGGCAGCCTTGTTTTGATAAGTGTCGGTTATTGGGCTGCGGGCAGGGCGCTTCGCCCGCTCGAAACCAAGATTCTGAAAGCCAGCCAGATTAGCGCCCAAAAGCTCGACTTGCGCCTTGAGGTTGACAACCCCGACGATGAAATCGGCCAGCTTGCCATCGCCTTCAATTCGACGCTCGACCGTCTCCAGGCGGCTTTCGAGGCGCAGCGCCGCTTCATCAGCAACGCCAGCCACGAGTTGCGCAACCCCATGACTGCCATCATCGGCGAGACCGAAGTGCTGCTTGCGAAAGAAAGAAGCCCCAAAGAATATCGAGCGGCCCTGCAAATCATCCAGACCGAGGCGGAGCGCCTTGAACAACTGACCAACGACCTGTTGGGGCTGGCCAGTTCAGATTCGATGGGCAAGCTGCCTTCGCCCGAGCTGCTTGCCCTCGACGGCCTCCTGCTTGAAGTTTTGGACAAGTTTCCAGCCGAACGGCAATTGTTGAAAATCCCTGATTTTGATAGTGTCCCTATGATACTGGCCAGCCGAAGCCTGCTCGCCTCGGCCTTGCGGAATCTTGTGGAAAATGCCTTCAAATTCAGTGGCAATCAACCAGTTACCGTAGAAATGGCCCAAGTCCCCAATGGCTGCATTATCAAAGTTTCGGACACTGGCATCGGCATTCCCGCCGCCGAATTGGGGAATATTTACCAGCCGCTCTACCGTGCCCGCAATGCCCGGCGCTTCCGGGGAACGGGTTTCGGCTTGCCGTTGGCAAAAAAAGTCATCGAGATTCACGGCGGCAATCTGGAAGTCCAATCGGAGGAAGACTCGGGAACGACCGCTACGGTGTTTCTTCCGCTCGCTGCTTCGACAAACACCAGCGGCTTGCCAAAATCAACCGTTTGACCCATCCTTATTTTTCTAATTGGCTTCTAATCTGCTTCTAAAATCGCTTTAATCGCTGACTGCAACTTTGCCCCATCGTTAACCACAATGGGTTGCACCAATTATCCGACACGGAAAATGGTTGAACCACTTGACACAAAAACATATCAAAAGTCATGCGTACTCACACCAAAGAAACTCAACAAAGTATGACGCCTCGCAAGGCGCTGGAATTTCTAAAGGAAGGCAACCAGCGGTTTGTCAACAACCTCAGCTACAACCGCAACCTGCTGCAAATGGTCAACGAGACCTCTGCCGGGCAGTTTCCATTCGCCATCGTGTTGAGCTGCATAGACAGCCGAACGTCGTCAGAACTCATTTTTGACCAAGGCCTGGGAGACATCTTCAGCGTCAGGATTGCGGGCAACGTGCTAAACGACGACATCTTGGGCAGCATGGAGTTTGCCTGCCATGTGGCTGGCTCAAAACTCGTGGTGGTGCTCGGCCACTCCAGTTGCGGTGCGGTCAAAGGGGCCTGTTCGCATGTTGAAATGGGACACCTGACAGCCCTGCTCGAGAAAATACAGCCGTCGGTGGAGATAGTCGAAGGCAAAGAATTGGGGCTGAGCAATGCAGATTTTGAGCAGGAAGTTGCCACTGAAAACGTGCTTTACCAAATGCATGATGTACTTCACCGAAGCTCCATCCTGCGCAACCTGTACAAACAAGGAAAAATAGGAATTGTAGGTGCTATGTACAGCGTGGAAACGGGCGAGGTGGAGTTTTTGGAAGAGATGTTCAATGAACCGGCTAAGGCCCCTGCGCTGGAAATGGTGGCATAATCGCAATACCCAATCTGTTTTTTGGCTTTGTACAGCGTAAACTAAGTTTCTTGACACTTTATTCAGGGGGGCTTGGGGGCGAAACGCCCCCAAAGTCGCTCTCCCCCGACGAGCCGCCGAAGGCGACGAGAAGGGGCAAAATGTCAGGAAATTAAATTTCCACTGTACTTAGCAATGCTTACCAATGCTTCGGCTGGCAAGGAGTTTTTTTGGAAAGTTTTCTAACCAAATAAAAGTGCCCGCTGGGGTATCAAAGGCCATACTGTGAGGTATGGCCTCTTTTTTTCTTCGCAAAAAGAACACTGAAAACACCGAGCCCTTTCCCTTTCTTTGCCCCGAAATGGACTTTTTCCAACAGTTTAACCTAACTGGGTTTGAATGGGCGATGGTTGTCGGCTCCGCCCTTGCCATCGGCCTGTCGAAGACGGGGCTTTCCGGCCTCGGCACCATGTTCGTGCCCATCATGGCGCATGTTTTCGGGGGTAAAGCCTCGTCCGGCATTGTGCTGCCCATGCTCGTCATGGCCGACGTTTTCGCCGTGGTTTATTATCGCCGACACGCCGACTGGCCCGTGCTGATGAAGCTGCTGCCGTGGGCGTTCGTGGGTATTGTCATCGGCACGTTCACCAGCCAACAGATTGACGATGAGGTGTTTAAGCAAATCATGGGCGTCATCATCGTGGTTAGCGTGGCCGTCATGATTTGGCAAGAAACCCGGACCGAATACCTCATTCCCAGCCATTGGGCCTTCGCTGCGCTGATGGGGCTGGCCGCTGGGTACACCACGATGGTGGGCAACCTTGCCGGGGCAGTCACAGCGCTCTACCTGCTTTCCATGCGGCTACCTAAGAACAATTTCATCGGCACGGGCGCCTGGTTTTACCTAGCCATCAATGTGTTCAAGCTGCCTTTTCACATTTTTTCCTGGAAAACCGTCACCTGGGAAAGCTTCAAGCTCGACCTCGCCGTGTTCCCCGTCATCGCCGCAGGGGCACTGCTCGGCATCGTCATCACCCGCTACCTGAGCGAGGCGCTGTACCGAAAGTTCATCATCGGCATGACCCTTGCCACGGTGTTGCTGTTGTTTTGGTGAAAAATGGATTGTTGAATTGTTGTGATTGTTATATTGTTGTTTGAAGTTCCCCAACAATACAACAATATAGCAATTCAACAATCCAAACTATCTTTGCTCCGTTTCACAAAATCATTTTCCTATGAAAATCAACAACTTAGTTTTGTTTGCGGCCATCGCCGCAATGTCTGCGACAAGCTGCGTTTCCACCCAGAAATACAACGACATGCAGACGGCCCGTGACCACTACAAGGCCGAATCGGAGAACCTCCGGGTGACCAGCCAGGAAAACGAGGAGCTAAAAAACAAGCTGCGCATGGCCGAGACCCAAGTGCAACTGGCCAAAAATAGCCTCGAACAGCAAAAAACAGAACTTGGCATCCTCAAAAACTACAACGAGGAGCTTTCCACCCGCTACGAAATAGCAGCCAAGGAAAATTCCAAATTGCTGTCCCAATATTCCACCGACAAGACGGCCTACGAGGAGGAGGTGGCCAAAAGCTTGGAAGAGCTGCGCCGTCGGCAACGACAACTGGAAGGACTCGAAGGTGCCATTGGCGACCAAAACGCCAGCCTCGAAAACATGCGGGTTGACCTCATGACCCGTGAGCAGCGAGTAGCTGAACTGGAGCGTCTCGTTGCCGAAAAACAAGCCCAAATGGACAACCTGCGCACCAGCCTGAATGCTGCCCTTCGTGGCTTCAACGCTGCCGACCTCAGCGTGGAAGAGCGCAACGGCAGAATATATGTTTCCATGAGCCAGAACCTTCTGTTCAAAGCTGGCAGTGACAAAGTGGAGGCCAATGGAACAGCAGCTTTGGCCAACCTCGCCAAGGCGCTCAACGACAACCCCGACATCGAGGTCATCGTGGAAGGCCACACCGACAATGCCGGGGGCGTTGACTACAACTGGAACCTAAGCGTCAATCGTGCCACCAGCGTCGTCAAAATCCTGGCCATCAACGGCGTTGCGCCGCACCGTATGATTGCCTCTGGCCGGGGCATGCACCACCCCGTTGTGCCCAACGACTCCGCAGCCAACAAGGCGAAAAACCGCCGCACGGAAATCATACTTTCGCCGAACTTGGACAAGATTTTGGAACTAACAAAATAGGGATGAGGAATGAGGGGTGAGGGATGAAACAGTCCCTCGCACCCCTCATCCCTCATCCCTCATCCCTCATCCCTAAGAAAATGCTCGCCGCCCACTCCCGCATCCAACCCTACATCCACCGCACCCCGGTGCTGACCTGCCAGACGCTCGACAAGATGGCGGGCGCTTCCCTTTTTTTCAAGTGCGAAAACTTCCAGAAAATGGGCGCCTTCAAGATGCGGGGCGCTGCCAATGCCATCCTGCAACTGACGGAGGAGGAGCGGCAACGGGGCGTGGCCACGCATTCCTCCGGCAATTTTGCGCAAGCAATGGCGCTCTCGGCGCAAATGTTGGGTATCCCGGCTTACATCGTCATGCCCTCCAATTCGCCGGAGGTGAAGAAGGCGGCGGTGCGGGGCTACGGTGGCGAAATCATCGAGTGCGAACCTAATTTAGCCGCTCGTGAGGAGACGCTGGCAAAAGTGGTGGAGCGAACCGGCGCTGCATTCATCCACCCGTTCAACGACGACAACGTGATAATGGGGCAGGGGACGGCGGCACTGGAACTGCTGCAAGACGTTGAGAATCTGGACATTATCATATCGCCCGTGGGTGGGGGAGGGTTGCTGGCTGGCACGGCACTGGCGGCGCACCATTTTTCACCAAAAACAAAAGTGTGGGCGGGTGAGCCTGCTGGCGCAAACGATGCATGGCAGTCGAAACAGGCCGGAAAAATCATCCCGCAAAACAACCCGCAGACCATCGCCGACGGCCTACGCACCTCGCTCGGCGACAAGACTTGGCCCATTATCCGTGACCACGTGGAGCGGGTGGTGCTGGTGGAGGAGGACGAAATCATCGCCTGCTCCGGCTGCTCATGGAGCGCATGAAAATCGTGGTGGAGCCGAGTGGGGCGGTTGCGCTGGCGGCGGTTTTAAAGGAAAAAATGGTGCTGGCAGGCAAGCGGGTTGGCATCATCCTCTCTGGCGGAAACGTTGACTTGAAGGCGCTGGCGGGGTTTTTTGGTTAAAAACGGGGAGCATTCGACTAAAACTGTGCTTGCGGCGTTCAAGTTTGTAAATAAAAACTGCGATGAAATCATTTCAATTTTACCTGGTATTTGCCGTTTTGTTGGCTTTTTCTGCTTGCAAAAAAGAGGAAACATTGCCTACGTCTGACGCCGTCATGGTCAAGTTCGTGAACCAAACCGGCGCCGACATTGAAGGTCTGACTGTGAGCCGAGTGGCGGTAGGCGATTTGAAAAAGGGCAAAACCACCGATGAATACCATCGCTACGAAACGCTTGGCCAACAGCTTGGCTTTGCGCTCGTGGAAGCTGTCGGCACCATTAACGGAAAAAAACATTTCACCGGGGCAGCCTGTCAGGGCATCTGCGGCACAGCATCGGCACCGCTTGGTACGTGGCTGGAGCCGAATTACTACAAAATTGCCATCCTAATCGCCAAAAACGAACCTAATGCGATGGAATTCAAGTTCATAGACTGAACTGTGAAAATCAACGACTTGGCCATTCGCAATCGTAAATGTAAATCAATCGTCATTCGCCACATGTCTCAAATTCATACGGAAACCACCAGCCTCAACAAGTACATCAGCGACACGGGCTACTGCTCCCGACGGGAAGCCGACAAACTCATCAAGGACGGACGGGTGACCATCAACGGAACGGTGGCCATTTTGGGTAATCGGGTGGGGGAGAATGACACGGTGTTGGTTGACCAAAAACCGTTGAACGGCAAAGAAGCGCCCATCTATATCGCCTTCCACAAGCCCGTCGGCATCACCTGCACCACGGAGACGCACGTCAAGGGCAACATCATCAGCTACATCAACCACCCGAAGCGGATTTTTCCCATCGGGCGCTTGGACAAGCCCTCCGAGGGCCTGATTTTCCTTACCAACGACGGCGACATCGTCAACAAAATACTGCGGGCTGGCAACAACCACGAAAAGGAATATTGGGTGAAAGTGGACAAGCCCATCACCGACGATTTTATCCGAAAAATGGGCAGCGGCGTGCCGATTTTGGACACGGTGACCAAGAAATGTTTCATCGAAAAAACGGACAAGTTCGGCTTCAGAATCATACTCACCCAGGGCCTAAACCGCCAGATACGGCGCATGTGCGAGCACTTCGGCTACGAGGTGACCAAGCTCAAGCGCACCCGCATCATGAACGTGAATTTGGACAATATTCCCGTCGGGAAATGGCGCTACCTGACCGAGTCAGAGATGGCAGCCATTGAAAAGATGGTGGCGGATTCGAGCAAGACGATGGAGGCGTCGGTGATGTGGGGGGAGGGAGGGAAAGAAGAAAGGAAAAGGGGGGGGACTGGCGGCGATGGAGATTTTGAGTAGGTTTCTACAAACTATTGTGCTTCTATTGCACCTTCCCTCCCACCATCGTCATCACCACCTTCGTCTTCAAAATCTCCTCGTCCGTGCAGTTGAGCAGGTCGTTGGACAAACCACGATGTCCGCCACCTTGCCGGGCGTGAGCGTTCCCCTTCCATTCCTCCTCAAAAGCAGCGTAGGCATTGGCCGCCGGGGAGCTGTGGATGGCCTGCGCCCGTGTCATTTTTTGTTCGGGGAAAAGTTCGAGGCCAGTGTTGCTAGATTGGTGCCGCTTGCGGGTCACGCTGGCGTAAAAGCACTCGATTGGCGACACATCCTCCACGGGCACGTCCGTGCCGTTGGTAACGATGGCCCCTGCTTTGAGCAGGCTCTGCCAGGGGTAAGCTCCCGTTCTCGACCGTTCCTCGCCCAGCCTTTTTACCACAAATGGCGCGTCGCTGGTGCAATGGATACCCTGCATGGCGGCAATGACCCCGAGCTTTGCGAAGCGTGGAATGTCCTGTGGGTCAATGTGTTGGGCATGTTCGCTGCGCCAACGCAAATCGTTGAGGGGCTTGCCGCCGGACTTTGTGATTTCTTCCATCAAGTTCAGCAGTTCCCGGTTGGCCCGGTCGCCGATGGTGTGTACGCAGAGCTGCATTTTTTTATCAAAAGCCAGCTTCGCAATGGCCTTCATCTCCTCGATGGTCGTTGTGTGTTGTCCTTCAAAGCCGGGCTTGTCATTGTACGGTGCGAGCAGCCAAGCGCCGTAGGAGCCAAGCGCCCCATCCAGTTCGGTCTTGATGGCCCGGCAGGTGAAGTGCCGGTTGCCAGCGTCAATAATGGGGAAGCCGTCAAGGTGGCCGGTAAGTTCCTCGGAGGAGCGGCGCAGCATCGCCCACAAGCGCAGGCGCAGCTTGCCCGCCTCGGCCATTTTTTTGAAATCCTCAATTGTTTCAAAATTAGCGCCTGCATCCTGGAAGGAGGTCACACCCTGCCTCAGGCATTCCTCCTGCGCCAGTTCGATGCCCTGCTGCCAGCGTTCAAACTGTGCTTCTGGGGAGAGCGTTGCGAGGTACTCTTCGTGTACTTTGGTAATGGCCGACATTGCCCGCTCCTCGAACACGCCGATGGCTTCGCCGGATGGGCTGCGCACGATATGCCCGCCCGACGGGTCGGGGGTTTCCTTTGAGATGCCGGCTGCGTCCATGGCGACCTTGTTGGCGATGAGGGCATGGCCACTGGCGTGGCGCAGCACCACGGGGTTGTTGGGCGACACCTCGCTCAGGTGGTCGTGGTAGGGGTAGCCCTGCACGTGCTGTTCGAGCGCCTCGTCCCACTTCTCCTGGTGCCAGCCCCTGCCGACAATCCACTCGCCCGGCTTGGCCTTTTTGGCGGCTTCGCCAACGGCCTGCACGATTTCGTCCCAGTTTTTTGATTTCAAAAAATTGAGGTCAATGAGGCTGTAGCCCATGCCGGAGAAGTGGCCGTGCCCCTCGATGAAGCCGGGCATCGTAAATTGGCCTTTCAGGTCAATGACCTCGGTTTTTTCACCTTTTAGTTTTTCGATTTCCTCGGTTGTGCCAACTTGGAGTATCAGCCCATCTTTGATGGCGAGCGCTTGGGCGGTTGGCATGGCCTCGTCCACGGTGTAGATATTGCCGTTGAGCAGGATGGTGTCTGCTTCCTGTTTGTTGTTTTGGCAAGAGAAGAGGGAGAGCAGGATGAGGAAAATCAAAGGCTTTTGCATGATAATATTTGGTTGAAGTTGTTCGAATTGGTGGGCCAAACGTACTGCGAACATAGTTGCTGGGTTGGATAAATTTTAAAATTGTGGCAAGGCATTTTGAAACCAAATCAAAACGGGCGAGTTGGAGGGAATGGTTGTGAAAAATTTCAGCCAAAATAAGGCTTGCGAATATAGTCCAGTGCAACCTAATTCAGCCTCGAATGGAAACAAAATTATTTTTGGTAAAAGATGCCAGTAAATAGGTTAAAAGCGCTACATTTGCGCTCGCTTTTCGGGAACCCTCCTTTTGAGTGGGAGTAAATTGGTCAAAAACGCTTGGAACAATGCGATTTTTCACCAGTTGAAGCTGAGAAAAGCTTAGAAAATACAGCAGTTTTATGCCAACCATCAATCAATTAATCCGTAAAGGAAGAGAGAAAGTTGTGGTCGCAAGCAAGTCACGTGCATTGGGCGCTTGCCCACAGCGCCGTGGTGTTTGCACCCGGGTTTACACGACCACGCCAAAGAAGCCCAACTCAGCGCTTCGCAAAGTTGCCAAGGTTCGTCTGACCAACCAGATTGAAATCATTGCCTACATCCCAGGTGAAGGCCACAACCTCCAGGAGCACTCCATCGTGCTAGTGCGTGGCGGCAGGGTGAAAGACCTTCCCGGTGTACGTTACACCATCGTGCGTGGCGCACTCGACACCGCCGGTGTGAACAACCGGAAGAAGAGCCGCAGCCAGTATGGTACCAAGCGTCCGAAGCCAGGTCAAGCAGCAGCAGCACCAGCTAAAGGCGGCAAGAAGAAGTAAGCAGTTCGGCAGTTGGCAGTTTGCAGTTAGGGTGTCGTTTGGATTAAAGTACGCAGCCTAAATTCGCAAGGGGTCAAAGCTGGATGAAGGAATCAAAAAAAGGTTTTTTTCAAAATATAATAGTTTACTCACCATGAGGAAGCATAAACCGAAGCCTAGATTATTGTTGCCAGACCCACGTTACAGCGATGTGGTGGTCACGCAATTCGTGAACAATATGATGCTTTCAGGCAAGAAATCAACTGCCTTCAGCTTGTTTTACAATGCGATGGACTTGGTTGCTGATCGTCTGAAGCAAGATGAGCATCAAACATTTAAGAAAGCATTGAACAATGCCATGCCACAGGTGGAAGTTAAGGCTCGCCGGGTGGGTGGTGCCACTTTCCAAATTCCGCAGGAGATCCGTGCCAAGCGCAAGGTTTCCATTGGAATGAAGTGGTTGATACGCTTCGCACGTGAGCGCAGCGGCAAGGGCTTCGCCGAGAAACTTGCAGCAGAAATCATCGCAGCAAGCAAAGGCGAAGGCGCTGCCGTAAAACGTAAGGAAGACATGCACCGGATGGCTGAAGCCAACCGCGCATTCGCACACTTCCGCACGTAATTTTTGCAACCCATTGAATAGCTTAGGCGTAGAACTCGTCACTGCGAACCAATGAGAACTTCCCGCACTGATATTCCATGTGCTTGGGAATTTCCTTTCGCAACAAGTTTTACCCTTCATTTTTTCAAAACCCTTAACCGGGAAATTAGTCATGTCAAGAGATCTTAAATTTACCCGAAACATCGGGATTGCCGCCCACATTGATGCCGGTAAGACGACGACCACCGAGCGCGTCCTCTATTACACTGGTATGACCCACAAGATTGGTGAGGTACACGATGGCGCTGCCACCATGGACTGGATGGAGCAGGAGCAAGAGCGTGGCATCACCATCACTTCGGCAGCTACCAAAACCGAATGGAAATGGGCAGGTGACACCTACACCATTAATATTATTGACACACCTGGTCACGTGGACTTCACCGTAGAGGTTGAGCGTTCGCTTCGTGTCCTCGATGGTGCCGTCGCACTTTTCTGCGCAGTATCTGGTGTGGAGCCACAGTCCGAGACTGTTTGGCGTCAAATGGACCGCTACAAAGTGCCCCGTATTGGCTTTGTGAACAAAATGGACCGCAGTGGTGCCGATTTCTTCAACGTCGTTAACGACGTTAAGACCAAGCTTGGCGCACGTGCCGTGCCACTTCAAGTTCCAATTGGAGCAGAGGAGACATTCAAAGGCGTTGTTGACCTCATCACCAACGAAGCCCGTATTTGGAACGATGATGACCAAGGCATGACCTATAAAATCATTCCAATGCCAGCTGATCTGGTGGAGGTAGTAGCAGAGTACCGTGAAAAGATGATAGAAGCTGCTGCCGAGTACGATGACAACCTGATGGAAAAATATTTCGATGATCCAAATTCCATCAGCCCAGATGAAATCCGTGCAGCACTTCGCAAAGCAGTGGTAAATATGAGCATCACGCCGATTCTCTGTGGTTCTGCTTTCAAAAACAAGGGTGTTCAGGCCATGCTAGACTCCGTTTGCACCTACCTTCCTTCTCCGTCCGACGTTGATGCCATCATAGGCGTTAACCCAGATACGGAGCAAGAAGAAAGCCGCAAGCCAATATCTTCCGAGCCGTTCACAGCCCTTGCGTTCAAGATTGCCACCGACCCTTATGTTGGCCGTCTTTGTTTTATCCGTGTTTACTCAGGTGCGTTGAACGCTGGTGATTCAGTGCTCAACACCCGTTCCGATAAGAAAGAGCGTATTTCAAGGCTGTATCAGATGCATGCCAATAAGCAAAACCCGATTGACCGGGTGGAGGCTGGCGACATCGCAGCAGCCGTAGGTTTCAAAGACCTGCGCACGGGCGACACGCTTTGCGATGAGAAGCACCCGATTGTACTGGAGAGCATGAAGTTCCCAGACCCTGTAATCGGTATCGCCGTTGAACCTAAGTCTCAAAAAGACATGGACAAACTTGGCCTCGCATTGGCGAAACTGGCCGAGGAAGACCCAACCTTCAAGGTTCGGTATGACAAAGACACCAACCAGACCATCATCAGCGGCATGGGTGAACTTCACCTTGAAATCATTGTTGACCGCCTCCGCAGGGAGTTCAAGGTGGAGTGCAACCAAGGCCAGCCACAAGTGAACTACAAAGAATGCCTGACCAAGACCGTTCAACACCGGGAGCGCTTGAAGAAGCAAACGGGTGGTTCAGGTCTCTTTGCCGACATGGAATTCACACTCGGCCCTGCCGATGAAGAATTCTTGGAAACAGAAGATTTTAAAAGCGGCAAAACAAGGCTACAGTTCGAATGGGGCATCGTTGGTGGTGCCATCGACAAGAACTACCAGAAGCCAATCCGTGATGGCTTCAACGCCATGATGGAAAATGGGATATTGGCTGGGTACAATATCGAGAGCATGAAAGTGAAGGTTACCGATGGTTCCATGCACGCCGTGGACTCGAAGCCAATCGCATTCGAACTCTGCGCAAAAGAAGGTTTCCGTGAGGCTGCGCCAAGGTGCTTGCCTGTTATCCAAGAGCCTATCATGAAGCTCGAAGTGATCACCCCCGAAGAGTACACTGGCCCAGTGATTGGTGACTTGAACCGTCGTCGTGGTTTGCCGAAAGGGCAAGAGCAACGCACAGGTGGTGCTATCGCCATTCAGGCCGAAGTGCCGCTTTCAGAGATGTTCGGCTACGTTACGCAATTGCGTACCATCACTTCTGGCCGTGCAAGTTCTACGATGGAATTCTCGCATTACCAGGATGCGCCAAAAAATATTGCACAAGATGTAATAGAAAAAGCAAAAGGCTTGGTAAAAGCATAAATGTTCTTATCTTTGCCCGCTCTTAGAAAAAAGCCCTTAGAGCGGGCAAATTTTTTCTCAGCGTTTATCAATTTTTAACAAGGCATGAATCAAAAAATTAGAATCAAGCTCCGTTCCTACGACCACAATTTGGTGGACAAATCAACGGAGAAGATCGTGAAAACGGTTCGCTCAAGCGGCGCTGTTGTAACTGGTCCGATTCCGCTGCCCACGAAGAAAGAGATTTTTACAGTCCTGCGCTCGCCGCACGTCAACAAGAAATCTCGTGAGCAGTTCCAGCTACGCACCCACAAGCGACTGATAGAAATTTATACGCCTACCCAGAAGACAGTCGATGCGTTATCCAAACTGGAGCTTCCGAGTGGAGTGGATATTCAGGTAAAGTTGACGTAATTCCGCCAAAATTAGTTTGGGCATCCAGATGGTGCCATCGTAACGTTTTTCGGCCAACATTTTCTCGATAGCCCTTACGGGCTATGGGTATTATTTGTCGAATAATTTTTTGTCAATAACTTGTTTGTTGCCTGTTTTGTGTTGATTCTCAACGAATTAGCTCAAATAGTCAGCCAACAAATCATAAAAACTTCTGCCCGATGAATGGCATAATCGGAAAGAAAATAGGCATGACCAGCATTTTTGATGCAGCTGGTAAAAACATCGCCTGTACAGTAGTCGAAGCTGGCCCTTGTGTGGTAACACAGGTCAAAAACGAAGACTCCGACGGCTACACTGCGTTGCAGTTAGGCTTTGGCGAAGCCAAGGTCAAGAACACACCGAAACCTATGATGGGTCACTTCGACAAAGCGAAGACTGCACCCAAACAAAAGGTGGTTGAGTTCCGGGATTTCGATGCGATATCCAAGGGTCTTGGCGACATTATCAGGGTTGAAGAGCTTTTCAACGAAGGCGACTCCGTGAACGCTTCTGGCGTGACGAAAGGTAAAGGCTTTCAAGGCGTTGTTCGTCGTCACGGATTTAGTGGTGTTGGTGGCAGTACACACGGCCAGCACAACAGGCTTCGTGCTCCAGGTTCAATTGGGGCGTCTTCATTCCCGTCGAGGGTATTCAAAGGCATGAGGATGGCCGGACGCATGGGAACTGACAACGTGAAAGTTAAAAACTTGAAGGTTGTGAAGGTCTTTGCGGAACGTAACCTCATACTTATTAAAGGTGCAATTCCAGGCCACAACGGCTCCTTCGTCATCATTGAGAAGAAGCAGCAGTAATCACGCCTGAGAAGGCTTATTATTCAAAGTAATTAATGACTTCCTAGTTATGAAACTCGAAGTTTTCAATATCAAAGGCGAAAAGACAGGGAAGTCAGTTGAACTTCCGGATGCAGTGTTTGGTGCACAACCAAACGAGCACGCAGTTTGGCTGGCAGTTAAAGCCTACTTGGCCAACCAGCGTCAGGGGACACACAAGTCTAAAGAAAGGAGCGAAATCTCTGGTTCTACCCGTAAGTTGCACAAGCAGAAAGGCACTGGTGGCGCTCGTAAAGGTGACATTAACAGCCCGCTGTTGAAAGGTGGTGGACGTGTTTTCGGCCCTAAACCACGTGACTACAGCCAAAAGTTGAACAAAAAGGTGAAGCGACTCGCACGATTGTCTGCGCTTTCTTCAAAAGCGAACAACGGTCAAATCATTGTGCTGGAAGACTTCTCTTTCGATGCACCAAAGACCCAAGCTTACCTCGGTTTTCTCAAAGCGTTCAACTTGGATGACAAGAAATCCTTGCTTGTGACCAACGATTACGAAAAAAACGTGTACCTGTCGAGCCGCAACATCCAGAAGGCAGCTGTATCAAGGGCGCAAGACCTCAACACTTACGAAATCCTTCACAGCAATACCTTGATTTTGTCGGAAGGTTCAATAGGAAAAATTGTCCAAAGCCTTTGATTTGATAATGCCGGGGCGATTCGGCAGCTATCATTCAACATAGAATCTAAAAGAAATGGCAAAGCGAATTTTAATTAAGCCCATCATCACGGAAAAAGCGGACACCCTTTCGGAGAAACGGGGTCAGTACTCCTTTGTGGTGAACAAGGATGCCAATAAAATTGAAATCAAAAAAGCGGTAGCCGACCTTTACAACGTAGAAGTTGATGCCGTGAACACTTTGATTATGCCGTCAAAGGCAAAAAGCCGCAACTCCCGCCGGAACGCAATCAAGGGCCGGGTATCAAGCTACAAAAAAGCTGTGGTGACATTGGCAGAAGGCGAAACAATTAATTTCTTCGGTGAAGTATAAAAAGTGATTGGTTGAATGTGGCCGGCTTAAACAAGAGCACTGCGACAGCAACGAGTTACCAACAGCATTAGAAAAATGGCACTGAAAAAATACAATCCGATAACGCCTGGTACCAGGTTCAAACTTGGCGTTGCAAAGACGGAAATCACGACTGACACTCCAGAACGCAGCCTGTTGGCACCAATGAGCAGGTCAGGTGGACGGAACCGTACCGGTAAAATGACCATGCGCCAGATTGGCGGTGGACACAAGCGCCGCTACCGAATCATTGATTTCAAGCGTGACAAGGACGGCGTTCCTGGCACAGTGAAGACCATCGAATATGACCCGAACCGTTCGGCTTATATCGCATTGATTGCGTATGCCGATGGTGAGAAGCGTTACATTCTTGCTCCCCACGGTCTTAAAGTTGGTGAGCAGGTAATGTCAGGCTCAAAAGCAGCGCCGAACACTGGCAACTGCCTCTTCCTGAAGGACATCCCGCTTGGTACTTCTATCCACGCCGTAGAATTGACACCCGGCAGAGGTGCAGCATTGGTAAGGTCGGCAGGTACTTCCGCCACGATGATGGGTCGTGAAGACCGCTACGCTGTCGTCAAATTGCCTTCCGGCGAAACACGCCGTATCTTACTTACTTGCAGGGCCACTATGGGTACTTGCTCCAATCCTGACCACGGCCTTATTACTTTGGGCAAGGCAGGTGCAAAACGTTGGGCAGGTAGGCGACCAAGGGTCAGGGGTGTAGCAATGAACCCCGTAGATCACCCGATGGGTGGTGGCGAGGGTCGTGCATCAGGTGGACATCCACGGTCACGCACGGGCAAATTTGCTAAAGGTGCCAAGACCCGCGATAAGAAGAAGCATTCGACTCAATTGATTATTTCAAGAAGAAAAACAACTAACTAAATAAGGTAGGGGAGCTAGAAGGGAAGCGTAATCCAACAAATTCCTTGAGCACCAGTACTTTAAAAATATAGAAAAATGCCTCGTTCTATTAAAAAAGGACCTTACGTTCATCACAAGCTGATGAAAAAAGTAGAAACGGCAAAGGGTGCAACCCGCAAGCAGGTAATCAAGACTTGGTCACGTGCTTCGATGATAGTTCCTGACATGGTGGGTGAAACGATCGCTGTGCACAATGGCAAAAACTTCATCCCGGTATTTGTTACCGAGCCAATGGTTGGACACAAGCTGGGGGAATTTTCTCCGACCCGTAACTTCCGTGGCCACGCTGGTCACCGTAAGGGTTAATGAACGCAATGGTTGATTCTTTGGCCATTAATTTTTGAGACTGATAACAGTACAATAATAGAAAATGGAAGCAGTAGCCAAAATAAAAAATTGCCCGATGTCGCCCCGCAAGATGCGGTTGGTAGTCAACAACATCCGAGGTAAGAAGGTAGGCGATGCCTTGAGCATACTTCGTTTCACAAAGAACGAGGCTGGCTCTTGGCTCGAAAAACTCCTGCTTTCAGCAATCGCCAACTGGGAATACAAACTAGATGGTGCTGAAAGTGCAGACGATTACAACCTTATCGTTAAGACGATTTTCTGCGACGAGGCTGCAATGCTGAAACGTTTCCGCCCGGCTACGCACGGTCGTGCCGCCCGGATTCACAAGCGCCGCAACCACGTTACGCTGATAGTTGAAAACAAAGTTCCGCTTGAGCGTGACCTTGCACCCGCTAAAGTTGAAGCCGAAGGTTAATTAAATTAGCAATCACTAATATCTAATATAATGGGTCAGAAGACTAATCCGATTGGGAATCGCTTAGGTATCATTAGAGGTTGGGACTCCAACTGGTATGCCGATAAAGACTACGGCGAGAAGGTAGTGGAAGATGAAAGAATCCGCATTTACCTCAAAGCCCGTATTGCCAAAGGCGGTATCGCACGAGTGATTATCGAGCGTGCACTCAAGCGCATCACGGTTACTATTCACACCTCACGTCCAGGCATCGTCATCGGAAAAGGCGGCCAGGAAGTAGATAAAATTCGGGAAGAGCTTCGCAAGCTGACCAACAAGGAAGTTCAGATAAATATCGTTGAAATCCGCAAGCCCGAACTTGACGCTTCCATCGTGGGCGAATCCATTGCGAAGCAAATTGAAGCGCGTATCAATTACCGTCGTGCTATAAAAATGGCCATCCAATCAACTATACGTGCTGGTGCCGAAGGCATCAAAGTCCGTATCTCGGGCCGATTGGCCGGTTCGGAGATGGCACGTACTGAGGAGTACAAAGATGGCCGTACGCCACTGCACACTTTCCGCACCGATATTGACTATATCTTGAGCGAAGCTCAGACAGTATATGGAAAAATAGGCATCAAAGTATGGATATGCAAAGGTGAGGTTTACGGCAAACGTGACCTTTCCCCGAATGCAGGCCTTCAGAAGAAAGAACGCGTAGGAGGCGAAGGCGGTGGAGATCGCCGTGAGGGCGGAGACCGCCGAGGCGGAGATCGTCGTGAAGGCGGTGGACGCGGCGGGGATCGCCGCGATGGCGGCGGACGCCGTGAAGGTGGCGGCGGTGGCGGAAGGAGAGAAGGCGGCGGTGGGGCCGGTGGCGGCGGTGGCCGTCGGAAGTGATTTTTCATTCAAAATGTGAATTAAGATTCAAATAATTCGATGTACTTTTGCAGCCGATTTTTCCGCAGGGTAGCAAAAACGGGTATATCGAGGCATTTCAACCAGATTTTTAACTCGGCTCAATAACCAAAAAGCCGGATTATCTAAACGAAGAAAGATGTTACAGCCTAAACGCACGAAATATCGCAAACAGCAGAAGCCAGTTCAGAAAAGCATTGACGTAAGAGGGAGCATCGTGTCTTTCGGCATCTATGGCCTTAAGGCTATCACAGGTGGAAGGATAACGAGCCGTCAGATTGAATCTGCACGTATCGCAATGACCCGCTACATGAAAAGAGAGGGTCAGGTCTGGATACGCATTTTCCCGGACAAGCCGATTACCCGCAAACCGCAAGAGGTGAGGATGGGTAAAGGTAAGGGTTCATTGGACCATTACGTGGCAATGGTAGCACCCGGTCGCATCATGTTTGAGGTTGATGGCGTAAGCTTGGAGATAGCTCAAGAAGCACTTCGCTTGGCAGCTCAAAAGCTGCCAGTGTTGACCAAGTTGACTGTGCGCCCTGATATGGTAAAATTCTGATGAATTGATGTGACCATAACCATCATTTCAGCAATAAACATTATCTAAGAAAATGGCAACCAAGAAATATTTGGAACTTCAGGAATTCTCCGATGCCGATTTGATAGCAGAATTGGAAGGCTCTGAAGCGTCTTATGAAAAGGCAAGATTCGACCACTCCGTGAAGGGTTTGGACAATCCACTCGAGCTTAGGGATATGCGTCGGGACATTGCGAGGATTCAGACAGAAGTTCGCAAGCGTGAGCTTGCTCAGATGACACCTGATGAAATTGCCAAGCGGTCAAAAATCAGGGAAAGAAGGAGAAGGAAGTAGTAGATGATAGTTGATGGTGTTCAGTATTAACTGCCAACTTTCAACTACAAACCATATAAAAATGGAAAGCAGAAAATTAAGAAAATCCAGAGTTGGGGTCGTTGTCAGCAACAAAATGATGAAGACCATTAGCGTGAAGGTTGAGCGGCGCCTACAGCACCCGCTTTATGGCAAATCCGTGAAACTTTCCAAGAAGTTCATGGCGCACGATGAAAACAACGATTGCAAAATCGGCGACAAGGTGCGCATCTCCGAAACCCGCCCCTTGAGCAAAAACAAGCGCTGGCGTTTGATTGAAGTTCTTGAAAGAGCGAAATAACCAGTCGTTGACGCTAGTGCTGAGACCAATCTGATTTTGGCAGGCATTAAACAACTACTAACTAAAAATAGGCAGATATGATTCAGCAGGAATCGAGGCTCAAAGTAGCGGATAACAGTGGTGCGAAGGAAGTGCTTTGCATTCGTGTTCTTGGCGGCTCGCACCGTCGTTATGCTTCGGTAGGCGATAAGATCGTTGTAGCTGTCAAAGACGCTTCACCAGGTGGCGTGAAGAAAGGTACAGTATCAAAAGCAGTGGTTGTGCGTACCAAGAAAGAAGTACGCCGCAAAGATGGCTCCTACATCCGTTTCGACGACAACGCATGCGTTTTGTTGAACAACCAGGACGAGCCGAGGGGCTCCCGTATCTTCGGGCCGGTGGCCCGTGAACTTCGGGAGAAGGACTACATGCGAATTGTTTCGCTAGCCCCCGAGGTACTCTAAAATATTCATTGAAATTGAGACAACCTCAAACAGGTTGCATCAGATAAGTCGCTGATTATCATGGCACATAAAGAAAAAAAGACAAGGTTTGCACCCAAGTTCCACGTCAAGAAGGGCGATAAGGTGAAGGTCATTGCCGGCAACTACAAAGGTGTAACTGGCGAAGTCTTGGAAGTGTTCCCGGACAAGAACCGTGCGATTGTTGACAACGTCAACATGAAGAAAAAGCACCGCAAGCCTACTCAGGACAAACCCGGTGGTATTGTTGATATCGCTGCACCGATTCACCTCTCCAACTTGATGTTGGTAGACCCGAAAACGGGCGAAGCGACCCGCATAGGCAGGAAGCTGGTGGATGGCAAATTGGTTCGCTATGCCAAAAAGTCTGGCGAATTGTTTAACTAATTATTCTGACTAATTTTTCAAGCAATGAAATACGTTTCAAGGTTAAGGGCAAAATACGAAAAGGAAGCCGTACCGGCATTGCAGGAGCAGTTCCAGTACAGCAACCCAATGGAAGTACCCAAATTGGTAAAAATTTGCCTCAACCAAGGTGTGGGTCAGGCCACCCAAGACAAAAAGCTGGTTGATGTGGCCATTGAAGAAATGAGCCAAATAGCTGGCCAAAGGGCAGTAATTACGAAAGCCAAGAAATCGGTTTCGAACTTCAAGCTTCGTGAAGGCATGCCAATTGGCGTTCGGGTGACCCTCCGAAGCACCCGCATGTGGGAATTTATGGACAGGCTTATCTCCGTTTCGCTTCCCCGTGTACGTGACTTTAGGGGTATCAACGACAAGAGCTTCGATGGCCGTGGCAACTATTCTATGGGTGTCACCGAGCATATCATCTTCCCGGAAATTGATTTGGACAAGGTTACGAAGATCACGGGCATGGATGTCACGTTCGTAACAACTGCCAAAACTGACAATGAAGCTTATGCTTTGCTGAAGCAACTTGGCCTTCCATTCAAAAGCAAAAACGTTCAGCAGCAGTAATCCAACGTTAAATACCAAATTGCTTAGCAAGCAAACAACATAAAAATGGCAAAGAAATCAATCATAGCACGAGAAGTTAAGCGGACAAAGATGGTCGCCAAATATGCCGGCCTCCGCAAAAAACTCAAGGAAGCTGGCGACTACGAGGCACTTGATAAGTTGCCTCGCAACGCACTCCCTGTCCGTCTGCACAATCGGTGCAAGCTGACGGGACGTCCGAAGGGTTACATGCGCAAATTTGGACTTTGCCGCAACAAATTCCGGGAGATGGCCTTGGATGGCAAAATCCCAGGGATAACCAAGGCAAGCTGGTAAACGAAGTTTTGCATTTTCAGCCTCGATTGTGGCTGGTTTCGATTCAAAAGCTTTGAATAGCAAATAAAATAAAATGATAGTAACTGATCCAATAGCAGATTTCCTGACCCGCATTCGCAATGCACAACAGGCAGGCCACAAGGTGGTGGAAATTCCTTCTTCCAATGAGAAAAAGGCCATTACCGAAATTCTCTACAACAGCGGCTATATTCTCAAGTACAAATTTGACGATGAAGTTGGCATCAACGGTATCATCAAAATTGCGCTCAAGTATGACGTGGTTTCTCGGCAGCCGATTATCCGCAAACTGGAACGGTTTAGCCGTCCAGGCTTGCGACAGTATCGCAGAGTCAGCGAAATTCCTAAGGTAATCAACGGTTTGGGTATTGCCATCGTGTCCACCTCGAAGGGTATCATGACTGACAAGCAAGCCAGAGAGGAAAATGTAGGAGGTGAGGTTCTTTGCTTCATTTATTGATTTTTTACTAAAAATTAGAAGAAAATGTCCCGGATAGGAAAAATGCCGATAACCATACCAAGTGGCGTTGAAGTAAAAATCAACGATAAGAATTTGGTATCAGTGAAAGGGCCGAAAGGGCAGCTTACACAACAAATTGACCCTGATATTCAGGTTTCAATGGAAGATGGAGCTATTTCGGTTAACCGTCCAACTGACCAAAAGCGCCATCGTTCACTACATGGTCTTTACCGTTCACTACTGAACAACATGGTTGAAGGCGTATCGAACGGGTATGTGAAAGACCTCGAAGTGGTGGGCGTGGGTTACCGTGCAGCCAATACAGGCCAATTGTTGGAGCTAACCTTGGGATATTCCCACCCGGTTATGTTTTACATCCCTGATGAGGTAAAAGTATCTACCTCGCAGGAAAAAGGTAAAAACCCAATGATTAAGTTGGAAAGCGCTGACAAGGAGCTTATCGGGCAGATTGCTGCCAAGATTAAGTCTTTCCGTAAGTCAGAGCCCTACAAAGGAAAAGGTATCAAGTTTCAAGGTGAGATTCTGCGCCGGAAAGCTGGCAAGGCAGCTGCCAAGAAATAATCAACCGCAGCCAATTAGTTGGGCGGGTTTTGTACAGAGTTTGTTTGAGTCCGTATTAAAAATGTCTTGGGTTAGGACCAAGTGCGCCTTACACTAAGTCAAAAACAATATTCAGAAAATGAAATTCAAGAAAGAACAGCGCAGACGACGCATTCACCTGCGCATCCGCAAAGCAGTAGTAGGCACAGCGGAGCGTCCACGCCTTAGCGTTTATCGCAGCAATCTCGCCATCTACTGCCAATTGATAGACGACCGTGCAGGCCACACGATATTGGCCGCTTCTTCAATGGACAAAAGTGTCGCAAAGGCTACCAAAGTAGAACAGGCCAAGCAAGTAGGTAAGTTGATTGCCGAAAAAGCAGTCGGTTCCAAAATCGAGGCGGTTGTGTTCGATCGTAGCGGTTACCTCTACCACGGCAGGATAAAAGCTTTGGCCGAAGGAGCAAGAGAAGGCGGATTGAAATTCTAATCATTGTGAAAAATCTCTTTTTTAAAGAGTTCAAATAATTTTTCAATGTCAAATAGCAACGTTCAGAAAGTAAGAACCGTAGAATCTGAAATCAAAGAGAAACTAGTGAGCCTCAACCGGGTTGCCAAGGTAACCAAAGGTGGCCGTACGTTTAGTTTCGCTGCGATTGTAGTGGTTGGGGACGGTAATGGCTCAGTTGGCCAAGGTTTGGGTAAGGCTCGTGATGTCACGGAAGCCATCACCAAAGCGGCCTCAGATGCCAAGAAGAACATGATAAAAGTACCAGTTTTTAAAGGTACAATCCCACACGAACAGAAAGGGAAGTTCGGTGCAGGCCGGGTACTTATACGCCCAGCAGCCGCAGGTACAGGTGTAATTGCTGGAGGTTCCATGCGTGCAGTGTTGGAGATTGCCGGGGTACACAACGTATTGGCCAAGTCCATGGGTTCTTCCAACCCACACAACGTGGTCAAAGCGACACTCGATGCACTTTCCAAGTTGCGCAGTCCAATTGATATTTCTAAGCAGCGGAGCCTGACTTTGGAAAAAGTTTTTAACGGATAATTCAATCACAGATTGAAAGTCCAACTTTTTAAACAGAAGCCTAAACCGGAAATTTAATAAAATGGGTAAGGTCAAAATAACGCAGGTAAAAAGCACAATAGATCGTCCTAAGCGACAAAAGCTGACGATGGAATCGTTGGGCATTCGCAAGATGCATCAGACGGTCGTGCACGAAGCAACGCCCCAGATTTTGGGGATGATTGCCAAAGTTCAACACTTGGTAGTTGTGGAGAACGCTTAATCAAAAATAACTATCGTTCATTTTCAATTGACTTGATAAAATGGAACTTCATAATCTAAAACCGGCAAAGGGCGCTACTCATAAAGAAAAGCGGATAGGCAGGGGTCAAGGCTCAGGCAGTGGCGGTACAGCTGGGAAAGGTCACAATGGCGCAAAAGCGCGTACTGGCCATAATGAAAAGCGTGGCTTTGAAGGTGGTCAAACACCTATGCAGCGCCGTTTGCCAAAGCGTGGCTTCAAGAATCCCAACCGTATCGAATATACTGCGGTGAATTTGGATCGCCTTCAGGAAATTGTTGAGAAATACAAAATGACTGATATTACGCTTGAGGCGCTCCATGCCAATGGCATCATCGGTAAGAACGATAGGATAAAAATATTGGGCAGAGGCGAACTGAACAGCTCGGTGAAAGTGACAGCACATGCCGTGTCAGCTACTGCTAAACAAGCTATTGAGGAAAAAGGCGGAAGCGTTAATCTGGTTTGAAGGATGAAGCTTGCCGCACGGAAAGCGGGAGGAGGCCTTTCAGTGTGAAGTTTCGAGTGTCAAACATCAAATCCAGCGTACCAAGTTGGATGGTATAAGAAATTCCGATGAAAAAATTCATTACGACTATCCAGAACATCTGGAAAATCAAAGAGCTCAGGGAACGAATTGGTTGGACGTTGTTGATGCTTTTTGTGTTTCGGCTTTGCTCCTTTGTGGTTCTGCCAGGCGTTAATCCTGATGCAATCACAAGAGCAAGACAAAACGGGTCTTCCCAAGATATCCTCGGTATAATTAACATGTTCACGGGTGGGGCATTCGAGAATGCATCCCTGATGGCATTGGGTATCATGCCTTACATCACTGCCTCTATCATTGTGCAGTTGTTGGGATTTGCTATGCCTTATTTCCAGCGGCTTCAACAAAAAGAAGGCGAAAGTGGCCGCAAGAAACTGACCCAAATCACGCGGATGCTGACTGTTGCCATTACGCTGGTGCAGGGTGGAGGGTACCTTACCTATATCAACTCGATGAACGCAGTTGATGCGGCAATGCCTCCCGGCTTGTTCTGGATTTCGAGCACAATTATCCTTTCTGCCGGAACCATGTTTGCCATGTGGCTCGGTGAAAAAATCACGGACAAGGGCTTGGGCAACGGTGCCTCCTTGTTGATTATGATTGGCATTATTTCAAGGATTCCTCAGGCATTTGCGAGCGAGATTGGAATGCAGATTAGCCAGAATGCTTGGTTCAAGTTGATATTCGAGTTTGCACTCTTGTTTGCTGTGGTTATGGCTATAATACTCATCATCCAAGGTGTGCGCAAAGTTCCTATCCAGTTTGCGAAGCACATGGTTCAGCGGGGAAATACTAGCATCCCTGCCGCAGGTGCGAGGGACTATATTCCCATCAAAGTGAATTCAGCTGGTGTTATGCCAATCATTTTTGCTCAGGCATTGATGTTTGTTCCTGCCACTATCGCTCAATTTTCGAGCAGCAGTGGACAGACTGGTGCTACTACAGGAATACTAGGTCAGTTGACCGATCCTTATTCTGTTTCTTCGTCCGTCTTTGTTTTTCTGCTGGTGGTTGGTTTTACGTATATCTATACCGCACTGATTGTAAACCCTACACAATACGCAGAGTATTTGAAGCGTCAGAATGCATTTATCCCTGGCATCAAGCCTGGAAAACCCACGGCTGATTTCATTGATGCGATTACTACTCGAATTACCCTCCCAGGCTCGATATTTCTTGGATTGATAGCTATCATGCCAGCATTTGCTCGGCTGTTCACCGATAACATGGCTTTCGCTGCATTCTTCGGGGGCACATCAATTCTCATCGGGGTAGGTGTTATTTTGGATACACTCCAACAAATAGAAAGCCACCTGCTCATGCGCCGCTACGATGGTCTCGTGAAATCAGGTAAAATTCAGGGTAGGACGAGATTGCAGGGGATTGGTTCCAACATGTAATTAATTTGTCCCCTACTATTGGGGATGATTCTGATAGAACAAACTGAATACTTCAATCGTGCTACTAGGCAAATAGCGGTTACAAACTTCCGGTTAAAGCCCACTTTGCTTAGTAGCACGTTGTCATTATAAAGCCTTTTGAGATGACGATGAGAAGCTTGCTGAATCAGCCGAAGACGAATTTGATATTCTATAAAACGGATGAAGAAATTGAGCTGATTCGTGAAGCTTGCCTTTTGGTTTGCAAAGTGCTGACACATGTTGGCGCCAATATCAAACCAGGCATGAAAGGCAGCAAACTGGACCGTGAAGCTGAAGAGCTAATACGAGACCATGGCGCAATACCGGCATTCAAAGGATATGTCGGGGCAGGTTCAGATACGGAATTCCCATCCACGCTTTGCATTTCGATGAATGAGGTGGTGGTGCATGGCATTCCTTCCGATGAAATAGAATTCAAGGATGGTGATGTCGTTTCAGTGGATTGCGGAGTATTGTTGAATGGCTACTACGGCGATGCGGCATACACTTTTGCAATCGGCGATGTTGATGACAATACCATGGAGTTGCTGCGGGTAACCAAGACCTCCCTTTACAAAGGGATTGAGCAAGCGATGCATGGGAAGCGAATTGGTGATATTGGTTATGCCATTCAAACTTACACGGAGCGCGTGTTTGGTTATTCGGTGGTTCGGGAGTTGGTTGGTCATGGCGTGGGTAAGTCGCTCCACGAAGACCCAGAGGTGCCAAACTACGGCAAGCGTGGAAATGGTGTTTTGATGAAAGAAGGCTTGGTCATTGCCATCGAACCCATGATAAATATGGGTAAGAAGGATATCATGCAAGGTAAGGATGGTTGGACTATCATGGCCTCCGATAGAAAACCTTCTGCACATTACGAGCATACGGTTGCAGTGCGAAAGAACCACGCCGATATCCTCTCTGATCACGACCCCATCGAAGCCGCTATCGCCATGAACCCCGAACTAAAAACTGTGGAAGCAAAGGAAGAAATAGGTGCGTTGTTAGCATAAAAAATAAGCAGGCACACACCAGATTTTGGACAAAGTTGGATAAGTTGATTTTTTTTTAATCGGCAGTAAAACTTTGGTTGATATTCGTATCTTTGCGCTCCGAATTTTGAAAGCATGGCTAAACAAGATTTAATAAAGCAAGACGGAACTATTGATGAGGCACTTTCAAATGCCATGTTCAGGGTACGTCTGGAGAACAATCACATCATAACGGCCACCATTTCGGGAAAGATGCGGATGAACTACATCCGAATTCTACCAGGTGACCGGGTTGCAGTTGAAATGTCTCCCTACGACCTATCGAGAGGAAGAATAATCTATCGCTACAAGTAAAATTGCGGCGAATTTTTAATACATTGAAAATCAAAGCGTTATGAAAGTCAGGGCTTCTGTCAAAAAGCGGTCAACGGATTGTAAGATTGTGAGGAGAAAGGGTAAGATCTATGTCATCAACAAGAAAAACCCGAAATTCAAACAACGTCAAGGTTAATCCGACCAGCTTTGAATGAATGTAATTTACTGAAATTCGTAAATCATTAGAATATGGCACGTATTGCAGGTGTTGACTTACCAAGAAACAAGCGCGGCGTTATAGGCCTCACTTATATCTTCGGTATTGGTGCCTCCAGGGCAAAGGAAATCTTGGAAGGAGCAGGTATTGATGAAAACGTCAAGGTAAATGAATGGACGGATGACAACGTTCGTACCATTACTCAGCTCATCCAGAAGGACTACAAAGTTGAGGGCGAGCTCCGTTCAGAAGTGCAGATGAGTATCAAGCGCTTGATGGACGTTGCCTGCTACCGTGGCCTCCGCCACAGGAAAGGCCTTCCGCTTCGGGGTCAGCGCACCAAGACCAACGCACGTACCCGCAAGGGCAAGCGTAAAACAGTCGCAAACAAAAAACTGGCTAAGAAGTAATTTACCTAGGCTCTGTTTTTTCTGCATGGCAATAAAAAGTGCAGCATAGCCGGGTTTCAATTAATATCAAGATGGCAAAGGTTAGATCCAAAGTCAAGGCAAAAAGAAAAGTAAAAGTTGAGCCGGAAGGCTTCGCTTATATTCAGGCAACGTTCAACAATATAATTGTATCGTTGACCAACAAAAAAGGTGAAGTGATTAGCTGGGGTTCGGCTGGTAAAGCTGGTTTCAGGGGTTCTAAAAAGAACACACCTTATGCCGCACAGATGGCCGCTGGCGATGCTGCAAAGGTAGCATTTGAGGCTGGGTTGCGCACCGTTGAGGTCTATGTGAAAGGCCCGGGTTCAGGCAGGGAGGCGGCCATTAGGGCGCTTGACCAGACTGGCGTGAAGGTTTCCCGGATTTTGGACCTCACACCGGTTCCGCACAACGGCTGCAGGCCACCCAAGCGCAGGAGGGTATAACCACTGCGCATGCAATCCAAGTCTTTTTTAATCGAAAAAAGAAAACATTTATAATGGCAAGGTATAACGGTCCAAAACAGAAGAAAGCCCGCTCCTTTGGCGAGCCTATTTATGGTTTTAGCAAGGCTTTTGAAAAGAAAAAATACGCACCGGGGATGCATGGCCAAACCCGCAAGCGTAAGCAGCGTTCCAACTATGCTATCCAGTTGATGGAGAAGCAAAAAGCGAAGTACACTTACGGTGTATTGGAGCGCCAGTTCCGCAACATGTTCGAAGTTGCCAGCCATAAGCACGGTGTCACAGGTACAGTACTACTTCAACTGCTGGAGTCCCGCCTCGACAACACCGTATTCCGCCTTGGCATCGCTCCTACCCGCCGTGCTGCACGTCAGCTAGTTTCCCACCGTCACGTTGTTGTGAACGGAGTACTGACGAACGTGCCGTCTTACCACCTTCGCCCAGGCGACGTTGTTGAGGTGCGTGGCCAGTCCAAAGAGCTTGACCTGATTAGGGAACAAGTAGGTAAGAAAACCGACGTGAAGAAATTTGGTTGGTTGGAATTCAATCCTGACAAAATGCGTGGCACGTTCCTGTCTTATCCAGAACGTGAACAAATACCAGAGAAGTTGAACGAGCAATTAATCGTTGAACTTTACTCTAAATAAGGTTTAATCGGTTTGGCAGGCACCTACTTGGGTTGCCTGCCAAACCTGTTTTATTTAGCGCATACATTGCGCCCATCTTGTTGAATTTATTCAGCAAAATGTGTTGAAAATCTGAACAGACGGCCTATATCCTTCATCCTTTCAAAGATTTCTTCATTATATGAGCATCTTAAATTTCCAAAAGCCTGACAAAATCATGATGCAGAAAGCTAATGATTTTGAGGGCATTTTTGAATTCAGGCCGTTGGAGCCTGGTTTTGGCCAAACCATCGGCAACTCACTCAGAAGAATCCTGCTTTCCTCATTGGAAGGCTTTGCTATTTCCGCTGTGCGCATCGCTGGTGTTGACCACGAGTTCGCTACCATCAAAGGCGTCGTAGAAGACGTTCTTGACATAATTCTGAACCTTAAGCAGGTTCGTCTCAAGCAGTTGATTCAAGGTGAAGACCTTGCTTCCGAGAAAATCTACCTCACCATCAGTGGTAAAGAAGAGTTCCGTGCTGGTGACTTGGAGGAGCACACCAATGTTTTCAAGGTGATGAATCCTGACATGCTCATTTGCAAAATGGAGCCATTCGTGAACTTGGAGATGGAGTTCACGGTCACTAAAGGCCGTGGGTACGTGCCTGCTGGTGAAAATTTGCCTAAAGATTCACCGATTGGCGTAATTCCGCTAGATGCTATTTACACGCCAATAAAGAACGTAGCTTACAAGATTGAAAATACCCGTGTGGGTCAGCGCACTGACTACGAGCAACTGACCTTGGAAGTAAAAACCGATGGTACCATCCACCCGGAAGATGCCGTAAAAGAAGCTTCCCGCATCATGATTCACCACCTGATGCTCATTACTGATGAGTACATCAGCATCCCCGACGACTCTGGTCGCCGTGACGATGTGGTGGACGAGCATGTACTACACATGCGCAAGCTGTTCAAAACCAGCCTCGAAGACCTCGACTTGTCCGTTCGTGCATACAACTGCCTCAAGGCTGCCAAGATCAACACCTTGGCCGAGTTGGTACGCTACGACACACACGAGTTGCTGAAGTTCAGGAACTTTGGCAAAAAATCGCTCGTCGAAATCGAGGAACTGCTGCAAGACAAAGGGTTGACTTTCGGCATGGACTTGTCGAAGTACAAACTTGACGAAGAATAAAACGATTGCGGATTGCGGAATTCCGATTGCGGATTTCCGAGACCCTTAATCATAACTGCAATGACTGTTGATTTGGTTTGATTGAATTTTGAAATGCTGGCGAGGCTTCAATCCTTTAAACATTCAATCCTTCAATCCTTCTAAAATCCGGTGTTGCGAAGATCACCAAATTCTAAAATTAATTAAGCCATGAGACACGGCAACAAGAACAAGCATCTCGGCAGAACGATGGAGCACCGTCAAGCGATGTTTGCGAACATGTCCAATTCACTGATAGAGCACAAGCGAATCGAAACCACCCTCCAGAAAGCAAAAGCATTGCGCAAGTACTTCGAGCCGTTAGTCACAAGGGCAAGGGAGAATACGACGCACTCCCGTAGGATTGTGTTTGGCCACTTGCAGAGCAAGGAAGCCATCAAGGAACTTTTTGGTCCAATCGCAGAAGCCGTTGGCGACCGCCCAGGTGGTTATGTACGCATTATCCGCACAGGTTTCCGTCATGGTGATGCCGCTGAAATGGCGTTGATAGAATTGGTGGACTTCAACCCAGATTACAACGGCCAAGCGAAAGCTGGTGACACTAGCAAAGGCAAGAAGCGCCGTACCCGTCGTGGTGGTGGTACTGCAAAAGCTGCTACAACTGCCGCAGTTGCTGCTGCACCAGTTATTGCTGAAGTTGCGGAGGAAGACATGATTGCCGTCGGTGAAATCGCTGAAGAGGCTGCTGAGGCAGCAGAAAGCAATGTTGCCGAAACTACTGAAAACGATACTGAAGCTCCTGCAAAGGACGAGGAATAATCAGGAATACATTTTCTTGGTAAAAGCAAACGGGCGGGTTCACATGAACCACGCCCGTTTGCTTTTCTCACCGCTCACTCTCTCACTCCGCTCACCCCTCCACCGCCTCCGTCACCGCCAGTTCGAACTCTGCCGTCACCGTGCCGAGGTTCTTCACGATGATGAACTTGGCACCCGGTGCCCAGCCCGATTCGGCGGCATTGGTCTGCGCCGTTTGCATGGCCAGCACGGACGTCTTGACGGCATTGTCGGCAGCAGAAGCGTTGGCGGAGAATCGCTGCCGTCAATCCTTGGTAATGAAAAGTTTTTGCTGGTAATACTCGTCGCCCGCTTTTACCCGAACGAAATAGACGCCCGTGCCAAGGCCATCAAGCATTATCCGCTCGCTCACACTGGCCACTTTCCCCAACTCCCGGTGCAGCACCGCTTGGCCATACAGGTTGTAAAACACTACCACCACCTCCTGCTTTTCCGCAAGCTTCGCCAATTCGATGCGCACTTCCCGATTTGCAGGGTTCGGCACGAGGCGCATCTCCGCTAGGCTGCCGTTTTGCCTCGGCAATGCTTTTTCTCCTTGCACGATGATTGGCTGCGCAATGCCAGCCCCCGTATCGCAGCTTGCGACAAAACTGCCCTGGTGCCAATACGTGTTCACATTTTCGATGGACAGGTTCAATCCTGCCGCAATGACCAAGCTGTTTCCCACTGCCAAGGCCAGGTTGCCGTCCAAGTAAAGGTTGGCAAGGTCGAGGAGTCCCCCGATCGTGTACGGAAACTCATGCGGCGTCCCATTGGTCTCCCAAATCAAGAGTTTGCACCCGCCATTTTCCTTACAAGCGGTAATATCGGCATCTATTTCGATGCAGTTCAGGCCTTGCGCCCGAAGGGCGTTCATTGTCAGGCCGTTGTACTGCACGTTGTAGCGCAGGTTGAGCGTGAGGGCAATGGTGTTGGCCGCCAGCTTGTTCTTTATACCGTTGGCGCCCGCCGGATTGCAGCCGCCACAGTTCACCTGCTGGCAATTGGCGAGGATGTTCGGGTAGCCATTGCTTGGCAGCAGGTCCATCACGCACTGGGCATTGGTAAGGCTGATGGAACGGTGGCTGCCACCGATGAACAGCGGCCCTTGGCCGAGCAGGCCAGTGATAACCTGAAGGTCGGTAGTGGCATTACCAAGTGCCCCGGTGCCCGGCTCGCCGCCCATCACCCCCCAAGCATCTTGTGGGAAGGTCTCGATGGGCAGGCAAACGCCGGAGTAGGTCACGCTGCACAGTGAGGGCATTTCGTTGCCGCATTGGTCAGCGATGCGGAAGTAGAAAGTACGCCCAAACGTGTTCACGCCATCACCATCGAGGTCAGTGCATTGCCAGAGCGATGACCAACTGTCCAGTTCCACCACCAAGTCGTTGCCGCTGCACTCGTCGTGGATATTGCCTGCGGCAATCATCTCCGCCACTTTCCCCCCGAAATCAAAATCGTCGGGGCAAGGCACTTCCTCGATGCAGGAGAGGTTCGTCACGTCCACGGTTCCGCTCACGCAATTGCCCAAGGGCGGCTGGTCGTCGTTGGCGAAGGTCGTGAACACCCATGGGTGCGAGTTGCCGCCGCAGTCGGTGTAAGTGAACGTGAACTTGCGCCAGCCAGCGCATCCATTCTCAATGAACTCCTCCACGACGGGACCTGTGACCACGATTTCATTTCCACAGAAATCATAAATCGTGGGGGGAATGGGCGGCTGCGCATAGCTTAGGCAGGACACATAGTCCGTTTGGTCGGGGTTAACATAGAAATCGGCATCGTACTCGAAATGGAAGGTCTTGCTCCAAGTGCGCAAATGTCCCGCACAGTCTTGAAACGTCCACTCGTACTTTCGGCTCGCTTCGCAACTGTTTGCATTTTGGGTGTGTGAAACAACCGGGCCGCTCATGTTCACAGGCTTGCCGCAGTTGTCAAGTATGGTTGGCGGCAGCGGCTGAACGGCTTGCAGCGGGCAATTGACCGTCACTACTTCATTGGCCGGCACCATGAAATTTTGGTAAACAACATGGTAGGTAAACTGCCAGTCGGCGGTGTTCCCTTCGCAATCGGTGTAATGGAAGATGTAGGCACGGTCGCCTTCGCAGCCGGGTTTCGCTGAAACGGAAATGACTTGGATGAGTACCTCACCACAGTTGCTCGTAACGATGGGCGGCGTGGGTGTTGCATCCGTCTGGTCGGGGCAGGCCACCGTGGCATTGCCGTTCGGCGTGGCGATGGCAAATGGCTGCCGCTCCACCGTCGTCACATGGCTCCATTGCGCCGTGTTTCCTTCGCAGTCGGTGTAGGTAAACGTGAAAGTCCTTGTGCCTTCGCAGGTGATTGGATTAGGGTTGTTCCCGATAATCGGCCCGGTGGGCGTGAGCACCTCCCCGCAGTTGCTGAAGACGGTGGGCGGTGTCGGCGAAGTTATCAGCGACGGACAGGCTACTTGCGAAGCACCATTTGCAGGCACCGTGAACGGCTCCCGCTCTATCGTATAGACATAGCTCCAGGTATTCACATGCCCTGAGCAGTCGGTATAGGTCCAAGCATAAGTGCGGGTGCCCTCACAGCTTACAGGATTCGGAGCATTGGTGATAGTCGGGCCAGTTGGCGTCAGCGTTTTGCCACAAGCGTCCACGACGGTAGGAGGTGTCGGCTGCGTGGCCAAGGCGGGGCAGGCCACTGTGGCGGCTCCGTTGGCTGGCAACGTGAAGTTCGGGTAGGCAGGTACCGTGAAGGTGGCAGTGCAAGTCGTCGTCAACGGCGCACAACCGCTGGTATAGGTGAACACGACCGTACGGGTAACCGCCGTTGCGGAGCAGATGGACGGAGCGCCGGGGCTGTTGTTCGTCAAGGTTCCGCCGCATCCGCCAGCAGCGCTGGCCGTGGCCAGCCAGGCATTGTACTGCGCATCGAGCGCTGCTTGGGTTAGGCAGGCGCTGACCGCCATGTTCGCTGGGCAGGTCAAGACCACCGTCGGCGGTGCCGCCACCGTGAACGTCGCCTGGCAGGTCGTCGTGGACGCACAATCGCTGGCGTAAGTGAATGTCACGGTCCTGGAGCCGCCACAGGCGGACGGTGCACCGCCTTGGTTCACGCTGTTGTTGGTCAAAGCACCGCCGCAGCCGCCGCTACCGCTCGCCGTGGCCAGCCATGCGGCGAATTGAGCGTTGATGGCATCCTGTGTCTGGCAGGCCGCAGTGGTTGTATTCACCGGGCAGGTCAGCGTCACCGTCGGCGGTGCCGCCACCGTGAAGGTGGCTTGGCAGGTCGTGATGGTTGGCGCACAAGAACTGGTGTAGGTAAAGGTAACGGTCGTAGAGCCTCCGCAGGCAGAGGGCGCTCCCGTGTTGTTGTTCGTCAAAACGCTGTTGCAACCGCCGCTCGCCGAAGCCGTCGCCAGCCATTCGCTAAAGGCCGTGTTCACTACCGCCTGTGTTTGGCACGCCGCTGTTGTCGTGTTTTGCATGCAGGTCAGCACCACGTTTGGCGGAGTCGCAACGGTGAAGGTCGCCTCGCAGGTCGTCGGCGTTGGGGTGCAACCGTTCGTGTAGGTGAAAGTCACCGTTGTGGAGCCGCCGCAGGCCAATGGTGCGCCCGTGTTATTGTTCGTCAAAACGCCGTTGCAACCGCCGCTGGCGCTGACCGTCGCCAGCCATGCGGCGAAGGCCGTGTTGACTGCCGCCTGTGCCTGACAGGATGCCGTCGTCGTGTTTACCGGGCACGTCAACACAACAGTCGGCGGTGCTGTCACCGTGAAAGTGGCCTGGCAGGTCGTCGTGAGCGGGGCGCAGGTGCTGGTGTACGTGAAAGTCACCGTCGTAGAGCCGCCGCAGGCATTGGGCGCTCCCGTGTTGTTGTTCGTCAGGACACCGTTGCAGCCTCCGCTGGCACTGGCCGTGGCTAACCAAGTGACAAAAGCGGTGTTCACCGCAGCCTGTGTCTGACAGGCCGCTGTTGTCGTGTTCTGTGGGCAGGTCAGAACCACAGTCGGCGCCGGTGGAACTGTGAAGGTGGCCTGACAAGTGGTGGTCGGTGCGAGGCAACTGCTCGTGTAGGTAAAGGTTACGGTTGTAGAGCCGCCGCAGGCAGGGGGTGCGCCCGTGTTGTTGTTCGTCAGCACGCCGTTGCAGCCGCCCGTGCCGCTCGCCGTCGCCAGCCATGCGGCAAAGGCTGTGTTGACTGCCGCCTGTGCCTGGCAAGCGTTAGTGGTCGTGTTCGTCGGGCAGGTCAGCACAATTGGCTCAGCCACCGCCACAGTGAACGTCGCCTGGCAGGTTGTCGTCAACGGTGCACAAGAGCTGGTGTACGTGAATGTCACTGTCGTCGTGCCGCCCGTTGCTGGAGGGGCACCCGTGTTGTTGTTCGTCAATATGCCATTGCAGCCGCCACTGGCACTGACAGTTGCCAGCCAAGTGTTAAACGCTGCATTGATAGCTACCTGCGTTTGGCCTGCTACCTGCGTGGCGTTCGTCGGACAGGTCAGCACAAGGTTCGGTGGTGCCGTCACTGTGAAGGTGGCCTGGCAGGTCGTGGTCAAGGGGGCGCAGGTACTGGTGTAGGTGAATGTCACCGTTCTGGAACCGCCGCAAGCCGGGGGCGCACCGCCTTGAGCCACGTTGTTGTTCGTCAAAACGCCATTGCAACCACCCGTGCCGCTGGCCGTCGCCAACCAGGTAGCAAAGGCCGTGTTCACTGCAGCCTGCGTCTGGCAGGCAGTAATGGTCGTGTTCGTCGGGCAGGTCAGCACAACGTTCGGTGGTGCTGTTACTGTGAAGGTCGCTTGGCAGGTCGTGGTCAAGGGGGCGCAGGTGCTGGTGTAGGTGAAGGTCACCGTTCTGGAGCCGCCGCAAGCCGGGGGAGCACCGCCTTGAGCCACGTTGTTGTTCGTCAAGACGCCATTGCAACCACCCATGCCGCTGGCCGTCGCCAACCAGGTAGCAAAGGCCGTGTTCACCGCAGCTTGGGTCTGGCAGGCAGTAGTGGTCGTGTTCGTAGGGCAGGTCAGCACTACCGGGCAATTGATTTGGAAGGTCTGGGTGGAAGATGCTATGTTTTCCCCATCAAGCAAGAGGTAGTATTCGGTGCCAGCCGTCAGCGTAACAGTGGGGAATGTGGTGCTGGAATTGGTATGTCCGATGCACGTCCAACCATCCGAAGCACACCCACCCGATGCCGTTTTGTACATATAGTCTATCCAGCCCGTTCCAGTTGCAGAGGTGACTTGCAAGGCGTACTCACCCGTCGTGGTCGGCGTGAAGCTGTACACCTTCTCTTTCCCCGGAGTATTGTATCCGCAAGTGGTGACGTTCCATTCACCACTGCCAGACAGGGTTTGGGTGGCAGCCGTGCCACAGGTCAATGTACCAATGCTGCCACAAATGGTTTCAGGTACCATTAAACGGACCTCCGTGGAAGAATAAACAATATTGCAATTAGCCGGAACGCCCGTCACAGTGCTAAAAGTGCCGGATACTTGGCTGGCGGTTAGGAGAACCACATAGTCGCCACCGTTAGGGGTAAAATTGACGGACAAGTTGAGCGTGCCGCCAAGCGTAGCAGTGCCATTCACCACCACCTGGTCAAAATTTACACCTGCCGTTCCCGTGCCGTTCACTTCCATGAACAAAGTGTTGTTGCTAAAATCCTCGGAAGCCGTAAAAGTCATTTTACCGGGAGAATAGCCCGGCGAAAGCGTTCCGCCTGCATTCGTGAAACTGGCGGCAACAATAGACCCAGTACCCTTTAGTATCCCACCTGTGCTGTTGGTAAAACTGCCATTCACCAAGGTAGGAATGGCAGTGATTTCACCTATTTTAACGGTAGCATTGTTGGTGAAAGTGCCTGCGGTGTTGGAAATCCCGACCGATGAGCAACGGTCAATCTTGATTTGCCCGCCTGCATTATTATTAAAAGCACCAGTGGCACCATAGTTTTCGATGCCGTGCTGCATGGCGCTGGCTGCGTTGTTGCCGATGGTGATGGTCGCCGCATTGGTGAAACTGCCCCATGAGTTCACCAACCCTGTACCTGTGGCCCGGTCAATCTTGATTTGTCCGCCCGTGTTGTTGTTGAAAGGGCCTTGATTGTACAGCCCATACATCCCGACTGCGGCCATTGACCCGATATTGATGGTTGCCGCATTGGTAATAGTGCCCGGGGCGTAAACGCCATTATTGTTCCTAAACCCGGCAGACGTGGAGCGGTCAATGTTGATTTGCCCGCCCGTGTTGTTGTTGACATCGCCCTCGTTGAACAGTCCGTCCGTCCCGACTGTGGACGTTGACCCAATATTGATGGTAGCCGAATTGTTGAAGGTGCTGCCGTAAACGTTTTCTATCCCGTATTGGGTTGAATTGTTGGCATTTATCACCCCGCCCGCATTGTTGTTGAAGGTGATATGATTACGGATGCATTGTGCGCCCACCCCGGCCAGCGAGCCTATGGTAATGGTTGCCGCATTGGTGAAAGTGCCGTTGGCGGACCAAAGAGCAATTTCCGAAGAACGGTCAATCTTGATTAGCCCGCCCGTATTGTTGCTGAAAGCGCCTCTTTGGACCAGTCCATGTGTCCCGACTGCGGACGTTGACCCAATATTGATGGTTGCCGAATTATTAAAGGTGCTGCCGGTATTGTTTTCTATCCCGTATTGGGTTGAATTGTTGGCGTTTATCACCCCACCCGTATTGTTGTGGAAGGTGGCTTTATTGAAAATACATTTATTGCCCACCCCAGCCAGCGAGCCGATGGTAATGGTTGCCGCATTGGTAAAGGTGCCTGCTTCGTTCCAAACCCCGGAGAACGTAGAGCGGTCAGTATTGATTTGCCCACCCGTGTTGTTGTTCTTTTATACCGAATTGGATTGATTTGTTGGCGTGGATGACTCCACCCGCATTGTTGTGGAAGGTGCCTGTATTGTGAATACACCAATCGCCCGCAGTAGCCAGTGAGCCGATGGTAATGGTTGCTGCATTGGTGAAGGTGCCTCCGTTGTTAAAAAGTGGAACATTCCAGGAGCGGTCAATCTTGATTTGCCCGCCCATGTTGTTGTTGAAAACGCCAGCGTTTTCAATACCGAAAGTACCCACGAAAGCATTCTGGCCGATGTTGATAATTCCACTGTTTGTCAAAGTTCCCTGATTAACGATACCGGGGTAAGGGGAATCGTCGATGGTGAGCGTACCCGCCGAAGCAATGGTCAACACGCCACCGGACTGCACCGTGAGGGTTTTGATGGTGAGCGTACCCGCCGGAAGCAATGGTCAACACGCCACCGGACTGCACCGTGAGGGTAGATGCCGCTGCCCCTGCTGCGCTGATTATCGGGTCGTTCGCCACGTTGGGGATGATTACAACGGTAGGGGCGGAAGGTACTCCGGCTGGCGACCAGTTCGAGGCGGTATTCCAGTCGGTGCTGGTGGCGCCTGTCCAGTTTTTTTGAGAAAACAGGGCGGTCGTTGTGCAAAGCACCACAGCCAACATAATGAGACAGCTCCTGCATATTCTTTGAAAAAAATCGGAGGAAGGTAGCAGTACCATCTTTGCCAAAGGGCAAGCAAGGGGATGCCAGTCGGCGAAAGCCAAGCGGTAAGGATTTTTCATGATTTTAAATTTTACAGTGTTATCAATCGAATGGCACAAAGATGGGCGCCAAGTTGCCGCAAGCCCTTCTCTATCGGGTTCAAGCTTTACGCTATTCGTTGCAGGGCGAAAAAATCTTTACGCTATTCGTTGCATGAGGTAAGAAGGATAGAAATCTAAATGATTGATAATCAACTACTTGTTGGTTGCGCTCGGTGCAATGCCGAATTCCTCTTGATAGACTTTTGAAAAATGGGCGAGATTGACGAAGCCGCATTGCCAAGCAACTTCCGACACGTTCAGGTCGGTGGTTTCCAGCAGCTTTTTGGCTTCGTTCAGTCGGTAGGAACGGATGAAATCGGATGGTGAGGTGGCTATCAGCGCCGTCATTTTGCGGAACAATTGGGAGCGGCTCATGCCTATCTTCTGGCACAACTGCGGTAGTCCAAAGCCTTCGTCGGTGTAGTTTTCCGCCACGATGTTCCGCAGTTTTTGGATGAAAGCGTCCTCTATCTGGAGGTCTTCTTCGGCAATGGCTTCGGGCAGTTGTTGCGGGTTTTCATTTTGTGCTTTTATGGAAAGCCAAGCGGCAATGCGCCGCTGCTTTTCCATCAGTACTTCCAACTGCACCAGCAGTTCCTCCACATCGAATGGCTTGGAAAGGTAGGCATCGGCACCTCGGCGCAGGCCCGCCATCCTTGAAGCGGCATCGGCTTTGGCTGTGAGCAGGATAATGGGGATATGGCTCGTGCGCAAGTCGTTTTTCAACGCGTCGCAAACTTGGTAGCCATCTTTTTCGGGCATCATCACATCGCTGATGACGAGGTCAGGGATAAGTTCCAGGGCTTTTTCGATGCCGATTTTTCCGTTGTAGGCCACTTCCAGTTGGTAGCGGTTTTCCAAGACAAGATTTGAGGTAGAGCACCACGTCGGGGTTATCTTCGACGATGAGGATGGTGGGTGCGTCGCTTGAAACTGCCAGCTTTTCCAGCGGTTCCATTTTTTTCCACCACCTGTTCCGTAAAAAATGGTTGGATGTCAGTCGCCACTTCTGTTTTGGGCGAATTTTGAGAAATTGGCAGCTCGACCCTAAAACTTGTCCCTACGCCCACTTTACTTTCCACCGAGATACTGCCGCCCATGATTTTCTCCAATTCTTGCGTATGCGCCCGCCCGATGCCAGTCCCTTCTCCGGGCCGGGTGTTGGTGTTGTCCGCTTGAAAAAAAACGGGCGAACACATGGGGCAAATCCTTTTCGGCGATGCCGATTCCTGTATCTGCCACTGTCAATATCAGGGCTGCTTTCACCCCTCCTCCCTCCTCCCTCCTCCCTACTGACACCTTTACCTCCCCACTTGGCGGCGTGAACTTCACCGCATTTGAAATCAAGTTGGTCAACACCTGTTTGATTTGTTCGGGGTCAAAATCCATCTCCAGTTTTTCGAGGGTGGTAAAAAACCGGAGCGAAAGGTTTTTGCTGTTGGCGTAAGTCTGAAAAGATTCGGTCACGTAGCGGAGGTACGGCACGATGTCGGCGAGTTGCAGGTGGAGTTGGAACGCATTGTTTTCCAGTTTGGAGAGGTCGAGCAATTGGTTGATGAGCCGCAGCAGGCTTTTGCCATTGTTCTCAATCAATTTCAACCCGCTGGCAAGTTTTGCTTTGTCCTTGTCCCCAGCGCCCAACTGTTGTGCCATGCCAAGGATGACCGTCAACGGCGTGCGGAATTCATGGGTGAGGTTGGTGAAAAGTCGGCTTTTGAAACTGTCCAGTTCCTTCAGGCGATTGGCTTCTTCGTGCTCCAGTTTCAAGGCGTTTTGGAGCAGCAAACGTTTTCTGAAAAAATAAAAAATACCAAAAGTCGTCCCCATTACCATCAAAAAATAAACGGAATAAGCCAACCAAGTGGCCCACCAGGGCGGCAGCACGGTGATGCGCAGCGAGGCAGGGTCGCTCCAGGTGCCGCCGCTCACACTGCCCTGCACCTCGAACCGGTAGTGGCCGGGACGCAGGTGGGCATAATTGGCGAAATGGCTGATGCCCGCCTCCACCCAATCCGGGTCAACGCCTTCGAGGCGATAGCGGAAACGGTTTTCCTTCGGGTTTTGAAAATCCAGGAGGGCAAATTCGAGCGTCACGAGGTTCTGGTCGTGTTCGAGTCGGATGCTTTCGGTGCGGTGCAAAGGGCGGTCGAGCGGGCTACTTTTTTGAAAATAATCAACAGGCAAGTTGTTGATTTTCAAGCCAGTGAGGCGAACTGGGGCATCTGTTTGCCGGTCTTCGATTTCCGAAGGGTAGAACGCCGTCAGCCCGTTCACACCGCCGAAAAACAGTCGCCCGTCTGGGGTGCGTGCAAAAGCAGCGGTGTTGAATTCGTCGTCCTGCAAGCCATCGGACGCCCTGAAAGTTCGGAATCGGTAAATGCGGGTGGCGGCTTTGCCCACTTCGTTGGAAATTGTCAGGCGAAAAAGTCCCCGGTTGGTGCTGCCCCAGATGTTTCCACCCCCCTGCCCCCTGGAAGGGGTGGAATCGGGGAGGATTCCGTACACGACATCGTTGGGCAGGTCGCTGTTTTGGCTGGTGAAATGTTGAAATTCGCCACTGGTTTTGTCGAACAAATTCAAGCCGCCGCCTTTGGTGGCGACCCAGAGCCAGTGTTCAGGTTCGAATGGGTCGGGGCAAAACTGGTAACCGTATTGTAGCGAAGGCTGTTCGGGTTTGCCGGGTCGTTCTGGTAGATTTGGAATTTGTCGGTGGCGATTTCGATTAGGTTTTCACCGAATTTCAAATCGGTCAGTTGAATCCGGGCCAAGCCGTGGGAGGTACCGAGCCACAAGTTCTGTTGGGCATCGAGTTGAAGGGCAAAAATGGACACGTTTTTTCCGAAGGGCTTCGACAGGTCTGCGAAACCGATATTCCCGGTGGCCGCTTCGTAGCGCATCAAGCCGCCGCCGCCGCCCGTTGCGAAAATATTGCCGGACAAGTCCTCCACGATGCTGGTAAACGCATAGGAAAGTATGCGGTCAATTTGCCGTTTTTCGACCTTGCCATTTTTGATAACCAGCAAATAGTTGTGGTAAAAATCATCGCCCACGACGTAAAGTGCGCCATTTTTTGCCCGAAACATTTGTGAAATATTGGGTGGCAATTCGGAAACCGGGAGGAGTCGGTCGGCGGCTTCATCCAATTTGCCATTGAAACGGGCGTCGCCGTGGAAGGAAAGGTAAACGCCGTCCGTGGCACAAATCCTGCCGACGGATGTTCCTTGCAGAAAATGGCGGAAGGGCTGTCGGGCAAGTTTGATTTTTCGCAAACCGTAGCCAGCGGTGCCGACCCAAAGGTTGTCCGCCGGGTCAATATTTAGGCAGGAAATACGGGCATCGGTGTCGTAAATGAGGGCAGATTTTTCGTTTCCCCCGTTTTGCGAATCGGCAATAATCCTGAAGCTGGTGCTGTCCTGCTCGACTCGGTACTTGCGCCCTTTGTTATCCTTCAAAACTGCTGCGGAGTTGGGTTTGCGAAGGAGCGCTGGGCCTGGTTCGCTGTTCGTGTAGGCTTGTAGGTCGGCGCTGTTTTCTGCCAGCATGAGGGGTTCTTTCCAGCGAATTTTCAGGGATTTGTCCGGCGTTGAAAGGGAAATGGCACCGTCCGGGGTTTCGTCAATCCAGTAGTTTTTTCCTTCAATGCCCCAGTGGGCAAAGGGCAGGTGGAGGAATTTGCCCGAGGTTTTTTCCAGCACGTCCACGCCTATTCCAGTGATGCCAAGCCAGAGGTTGCCCCGACTATCCTCGAACATGAGTTCGACGTCGTTGCCGGCAATAGAAAATGGATTGAACGGGTCATTGGTGAACACCTTAAAATTGTAGCCATCGTAGCGGTTTAGCCCGTCCTTCGTGGCGAACCAGAGGAAGCCGTCGTCCGTCTGTTCGATGTCGTAAATCATGCCCTGCGAGAGGCCGTCGGCGATGGTGAGGGATTCGGTGCGGGGAGTTTGAGCGACCAACATAGGATGGCACAAAGTCAGGGACAATGCCCAGCAGGTGAGTATCCGTAGCAGATGTTGGATGGTGTACATAAGTTTTGTTCAAGAAACAGGGTAACGTCACACAAATATGGCAAAACTTAATCCAAGTTACGAGGGCTATCAGAAATGAAGATGGGTTCCTTCCGTGTGCGCTGAAAATTATAGCAGCATGGGTTATTTATTTTCATTGGGCAGTCATTGCTTTTAGATAATATTGCACCCATTATCACCAACAATTTACAAAACAGACCAACTTATGAAAAAACAATTGCTCGCCTGCTTGACATTTTGCAGCCTTGTTGCGCTGTTCTCCTGCAATAGCGGGACGAAAACACCAGATGCCGCCAATGTTGTCGTCACAACCATTAACTTCAACAAGTCGGATGGGGCAGACTGCGACAAACCGGACACGATGCGGATTGATTGCGCAACCATCAACCTCAGCTATCCCAAATGGAGCAAGGAAGCGAACCTTTGAAAAAAAGCGTGGCCGCCTGGGCAGAGAAATACCTGTTGGGCATTTTGGAAGGCTATGATTCTTTGGGCAATTCAATCCCTTCAAGTAGCCTTGAAGCTGCGGCAGCGTCATTTTTTCAAACCCGCAAGGACTTTGCGATGGATGCCGAGGGTTCTCCGGCAGGGAGTTGGACAGCAGAAAGCACGGATACCGTATTGCTGAACGATGGCCAACACCTCACCTTGGAAATCTTGGGCTACACCTTCGAGGGCGGCGCACATGGAAGCCCTACGGCTGCGGTCTTAACTTTTGAAACCAACACCGGAAAACCACTCACATGGGATGACCTCGTGACCGACACAACCGCTTTGAAAGTAGTTGCAGAAAAAAAATTCAAGGAGGTAAGGACGGACATTTTCAACCCAACAGATGGTTCCGAGCCTTTTAAGTTCGACGATATTTTCCAATTCAAGCTCCCCGATAATTATGGACTGACGAAAGATGGCATCTACTGTCATTACCTGGCTTATGAAGTCGGGCCTTATGCCATTGGAGAATCAGCGTTTACCATTACGTTTGGGGAGCTGGGGGCGCTTTCAAAAAAAAAATGAGGATTTGAGGATTTGAGGATTTGAAGGGTAGCGAAAGTCCTCTTTGGCTCAATACGCAGTCAATGAGGACTTCGGCAATACCATAAAATACAAACGATCATGGTTCACATGAACCACGCCCGTTTGCTTTTTAATTGCGCAAGCCGGTCATTCCCTCACCGCCTTATGCCTCAGGAAAAAGCTGCTGATTAGCGAAATCACCAATCCCACCGGAAAAATCTCCATCAGCGTGACCCCGAACATGACGAGGGGATTGCTGTCGTACAGCTTCATGAAATCTTCCTGTTCTTTCATTTTGGCGATTATTTCCTGCTCCGGCGTGCCGCTGGCCCGCATCTTTTCCGCCAAATGCTCGGCGTATTGCGGCCCGAACTGTTCCCCAATGTCAGTAGTATGGTAGTACGCCATCCAGGTGAGCACGTACATCACAGAAGCCACCACCGTTATCAGCAGCCCGATTTTAAAGGCTTTGCCAAAACTGATGTTGCCATCCAGGTACTTGTCCCGATATGACCGGATGCCAAAGAAAATGAGCGACAGCGCCACAATCATGGCCGTGTAGCCAAACACCATGTTGCTATCCATGTCCATCTTCCCGTCGGGGCCGGCCATGAGCACCATGCCTGCTATCAATGCCACGGCGGTAATGCCGCCAGCAATAAGTCCGTAAGTCCAAACGATTTTTTTCATGATTGAAATTTTAGATGGTGAAACAATGCCGCAAATCAAGTACAAACGCAGCCCGAAAACCTCACCCGAAAGTATGAATCACTCAGCCGCCCGGTAAAATCACCCGAAAGTACCAGCGGAACTGGACAAAAGACCGAGGTCTTTCGCCCGTTGGATGGCCTGCGTCCGGCGTTTCACGTCCAGTTTTGAAAATAGGTTGGAAGAATGGCTCTTCACGGTGTTGAGGGAGAGAAAAAGCTGGTCGGCAATCTCCTGGTTGGAATGGCCCTCGGCGATGAGGCAAAGCACCTCGTGCTCCCGCTTGCTGATGCCCAATTTCGCCAGTGTTGCCTCCAAATCGGGAGTAGGGGAGAGAAAGACAATGGACTTTGCAGTATCCTTTGGCGCAGCAGATGCATGCTTGTTGGCCCACCGAAGCCCCGCCCAAACGCCCAGGCCCGAAAAAAACAGCGCAACGATGCCCAGGTAAAACTCAATGGACAAGTCCCTGACCATGTACCGGTACTCGATGTACTTCAGAAACCCCAGCAACAGGGCCAGCGCTATGCCATAGTATAATACGGTTCGCTTCATGGGGTGAAAGTATGGCATTGTGGTGGAAAATTGAGGATATGCTATGAGACATCAATAGGAACACGGATGACACTGACTTTACGGATTATCACAGATTCGCATCCGTCTCAATCCGCCGCACCCGTGTCATCCGTGTTCCTATTGATGACTAATGACTTTTAAACCCGTCCCAACCGTCACTGCTCCTTGAACACATCCGTGTCCCAGCCCCGAAATTCATAGTACCTGCGCTTGGGTTCCCCGGTCCAGCCATTGATGCCTTTCTTGCGGGGCAGGTAGTAGCCGTGGATGTACCCGAAAGGGAAAATGAACAGCCCCAGCACCGTCATGGAGACCGTCCTGCTGAAAAAATAAGATAACGAACAGATGAGCACCAACGTGAGCACATACTTGCCAACCCTGCGCCACTTCGGGGTCTGCTCCTCAAAATGCCCGAAGGTCATGTTCCCGACGGCATAGATGATGCTGACGATGGCGATTTCGAACCAGAGGGTGGGGGTGGGGGACATGGTGGTGGTTTTGTTTGTGTAAATTAAATCATGGACAAGATACTCAGTTCTAGCAAGTTTGCAACTTGCTAGCGCAGACTTTTGGCAGAAGAAAGGACTGCTTTTAGGGAAGTGCCGAGCCTAGCAAGTTTCAAACTTGCTAGAACTAAGAGACTTTAGGTCTGCTAAAACATACTTGCGACAACTGGTTATTTATTTGTTGTGATGTTGGTTTAATGTAATTCCTTTAAAGGCGGTGGACCTTCCTTTCTAACCTTTTCTATTGCTTCTAACCAATATTCCCAAAATGCACTATCGGCTGGTCTATCTGGAACAGGCCAATATTCTCCACCACTTAAAATATCTGTCAAATCATTCGACCCAGTAACATCCAAAATGCTTTAAGCATATACAGCATTGCTTCGTACCCCTCTTTTTCAGTAATCATCACACTACTGGAAATTATGCCATCGGCATTTATCTTACCATCACTTACTAATGTCATTGCTGTTATTTTAAACCCAGTTTTTCCTGTTCTTTCAAGTCTAGCGCCACAAAGTTATTATTTCAATGCTTCTTTGTGCCAATGCACTTAGCCCGCTGGGCTTGGCGGTTGCAAACCGTCTAATGTACCAGTGACAAGTTACGCTTTCGCTAAACTTGTCACAGCTTCCGCTTTTATAGTTTAGACATACTTGTAACAACTGGGGCTGTTTCATTTGCGAGATGAAATACTTGCGCCAACGGGTGCGCCAGCGGGGGAAAGTTTTAATATTTAGTCTGTATTCCAATATGCTGTTTCCGCTTCATCTCCCGGTCCAAAATATCAATCCAAGGATTTTCAGCAGGGTTGTGCGCTGGATTATTATGGTCGTAATCCCAATCTGCTGAGTGGAGTTCGTCGTCATCCCATGTTTCATTCCAATCATTTTCATCCGATGTTCTATTCCAACTTTCTTGAGGTTCGTTTTTATTATTATTGAAAACTTCTACATAATAATCCTCTTTAATATCGTAATTCATTCCAAATGTATCAACGAATTTTTGTAAATTTTTTTCAATAACAGTGTCAGCAAATCTATAATCGATTTTTTTAAAAATTGGCTGATATTCGATTATTTCTGGCGTTATTAGTTTGACCTTAAAAGTCTTTAAGGCTTCACATACAAAGTTTTTGCAAAATTTATGAGGCTTAATTGTAAAATTATTTACTGTATTGATAGCCCAAGTGATGTATCTATGGTCTGGACTAATCGCAAGAGAAGAAGCTAAAACTCTTTTGCCATCTGATTTGGAAGGATAGTAAGTTAATAAGCTGCCTTGTGGGTAAAACTCTGCTGAAAGAATATTCATCAAATAATTACCACTACTCCCTTATCAACTTTTATTTTTATTTTTTTCAGATATTCTAACTGATGTGAATTAGTATCTTCAACCATTAGGTATAAATCCCCAGTGAACCAATATGCTTCGACTGGTTCCAATTGACCAAATACATCCAGAATGGTTTTGTTAACACTTTTTATCTCTTTAATGAAAAGGGTTTTATTTATTATTTCCCAATACGCTTGGTAACCACGTCTAAAAGCCGTGCTATGCAAATCGAATTCAACTCTTCCAAAAATATGAAAATACATCTCAATGGAAATGGATAAAAATAGAAATTTTCATCCTCATAGGTAATTATGTCACCAATCTGCATAGTCATAAGTCAATCCATTTTTTTGTTTTCTTCATTCCAAATCTCTTTTTGGAGATTTTGTAACTCTTCTGCAAGAGGTATTTCTTCAGTTTTGAGCAACTTAAATTCCAGTTCTTGAAATTCAATACCTGAAACCTTATTCAATTGCTCTTTATGGCTTTCACGCATCAATTTTAGCTGATTGTAAAGTGACTCTAATTTGTTTTTCTTTTCGGCTAAAGTATTCATCTTTATTAAAATTACACTGTCTATCATCCCAATGTGTTTCAAAAATACCCAGTTCCCGCAAGTTAGTAACTTCCAAGTACCGGCAGCAGCCACAAGCAGAATTCTTTTCTACGAATAGCTACCATGTTTCAAGCAAAAAGCAACTTGCTTTTATACCATTGTTTTCAAGTTCTCCCAAAGTATCCTCAGTATTCCCGGCCTCTTTTCCCTCCCGCCGGGCAGTGTGTGTTAAACTCGCCGCAAGGTAAAAAACCCTGGCAACCCTGCAAACATTTCCAGAATATTTCCTTTTTTAATTAGGTTGGGCCTACTTGGGACAAAAGGATTGCATCATAGCATCAATGATTGGGCAATGTAGATGTCAAGTTCTTTCAAGTCTAGCACAGCGTGACTTGAAAGCATAGTTTAGGCGGTCTGCGACCGCCAAGCCCGGCAGGGCTTACTATATGCGCTTGAAAGCACCAGGTGCTACAAGTCTGCCGCTTTCAAACTGGCCGTGAGTTGTTGGATGACAGGCTTCATGACCTTGTCAAACATCCTCATATCATCTACTCCGCCGCTAAACCCGCCTACCGAAACTTTGACGGAAGATTCTCCGCCCCTCGCCTCATCCGCCCACACAATCTCACCGGTGGACGTATCAATCAGCCGGGCATTCATTGCCGCAACAAATTTCTTCTTGCCAACTGAAAAGGCGGGCATTCCTCCTATGCCGGGTCCCCTTCCCCCGACTTCTTCCTGACCGTATTCCGTAATCGCACCGGTCAAGAAGTAATTGACGCCCAGGATTTTACCCATATTGACCGCAGTCGTGGGGTTCACATCGCCACTAAGTGTCAGATTCTTCTCCTGTAGGAGTGCCGCTAATTGTTCACGTTCTATGACCGTGAATTTGCCTGATTTGACCAACTCCGTCACAAAAACATCCTGGACAGCTTCGGCTCCGCCGTGATACCACCATTGGTTATCTGCTTTGTTCTTGAACTCAAGGACTGCAATCCTGGGTTTGGTTGATTTATCTGCCATTTTATTGCGCTTTATAAAAGTTACTGGATTTGTTGTTGCCTAAAGTATCCTTTCCTGTTTAGCACTACCATTTCTCAAACCAAAAGCACAATGTATTCAGCCCATTATTTCTCAAGTTCTCCCAAAGTATGCATAGAAAATCCCAGCCACTTTCTCCTCTCGCCGGGCACTGTATGCTAAACAGCACCACAAGGTAAAAACCCCAGCAACCCAGCAAACAATCCCTCAAACTATTCCCAAAAATATTTAATTGAAAAGACCTGCCAGCACATCAAGTGCTGACAGGTCTTATAGCTCCAGAGTCACCAGTCATCCTAAAGCAAAGCCACTTAGAACTTGTTACTGGTGGTGGATACGGAGCATCAAACCACGCTTATAACAACATTACCCTTTTTATGCCCTTTGTCCACATATCCATGCGCTGCTGCAATTTGTTCCATCGGGTATTTTTTATCAATAACTGCTTTCAGTTTGCCTTCTTCCACCATCCTTTTTAAAAAATGGACTGCCGCTGTCGTTTCGGTTGCTACCCCGGAAATCACCTTTATGTTGGTGGTCATCGCTGCCCATGTGCCCTGAAGCATTTCAGGAGCATCGCAGCCAGTAAAAATCAAGGTTCCGTTTTGCGGAGCGCAGCGATACACGACTTTTATAAGAAAGCCCTTTTAGTGTGCAGCAACTACTTTATTTTTTCGTTAACCCGCCTACGGTCTAAATTGTCAGGCTACCTTTGTACAGCCCATTGTTGCCAACCACAAACCGCAATCGTCGCCGATGTTTCCAAAAAAATACAAGCCCATCCTCCTTGCGGCCGTGTCGCTTGCCATCCTTCCGCTGGCCGCTGTTTGGCTGGCCCTTAGTCCTGCCCCCACCACCACTTGGGGCTTTTTCGGCCACCGCAAAATCAATCGCCAGGCCGTGTTCACCTTGCCGCCGGAGATGCTGGTTTTTTACAAAAAAAACATTGACTACGTTACGGAACATGCCGTGGACCCCGACATGCGCCGCTATGCCTCCAAGCACGAGGCGCCCCGCCACTTCCTCGACCTCGACCGCTACGGCGAGCCGCCCTTCGACAACCTGCCCCGCACCTGGACTGATGCACTGATGCAGTATTTCCAGTATTTTTATGTGAATGAAAGGGGCGATACCCTGCGCCTCGTGACCGAACCCATCACCGAAAAGACCGATTCCTTAACCTTGAACGCTCAGCTTTTCAAAGGCTCAAATGGGCTAAATTCCACGGGGATAACCCGCAAGGATTTCCGGTACTTTTTCAACCAAAACATACTGCCGCTCTACTACGGGGACGGCGCTTGGGAGGTTCCCTGCGACTCCATCGCCAACCTGCTCGGCGGCGCCCGCCTCAACTGTCAGGCGGTGTTCGTGGTGGACACGTTCTCGCAGCACGGCGTACTGCCCTACAACCTGGAGCAGATGCTCAAGCGCCTGACCGATGCCTTCGTGGAACGGGATGCCCGGAAAATACTCCGGCACTCCGCCGACATCGGGCACTACATCGCCGATGCGCACGTGCCGCTGCACACACAGGCCGAGTTCATTGCGAAGCCGAAGGAGTACTTCTGGAACATCGTGCTGACGAGCAACTCGCTGGTGGACAGCGTGATAGGCATCGAGCGGGCATTGCGGAGCGAGTTCCCGCCCGACCGCCAGCTCTGCAACGAGTACCGCAACAACGTTTTCGTGAAAACCCAATGCGAGGACTTTGCCGCTGCCTACCACGAGCGCATGGGCGGCATGGTGGAGGCCCGAATGTCGGCGTCCATCGCAGCCGTGGGCAGTGCTTGGTTCACCGCCTGGGTGCTGGCGGGCCAGCCCGACCTCTCCCGCCTCGGCGATGAAACGGCCACCTTACCTGATTCTACGGAACTTGAGTTGAAAAAAGCGGTGCAAGACGGGAAGCAGTTGGGGCGGGGGCATGAGAATTGAGAAATTGGAAATTGAAAATTGAGAGGGGGTAGGGGGATGTTTTTGCGGAAATGCTGACAGGTCAAATTTCTCTTAGTAACGTGTAAAAAACACTTGTGAGTTTCGATTCCTAAAGCATTGATTTTCAATAGTTTGGAAAACCAAGTGCACAACTTATTTTTTACATGTTACTTAACAAGCCTAATTCTCAATTCTCAATTTTCAATTCTCCATTACGAAGCCATACCTTTACATTTTCCAAGAAATATTTAAAAAACAAAAGCTCACTTCATGAAAAGAACAATTTTTACCCTCCTGGCGCTGGTCGGCTTGTTTGCCAACGGTTTTACCCAAAACGTGGTCATCACGGAAATCAACTACAACCCACCTGGGGTGGACAATTACGAGTTCGTCGAGTTGTACAACAACGGTGCCTCGGTCGTTGAATTGGAAGGATGGACGATTTCGAGCGCCATCAACTACACTTTCCCGATATACTCCCTCGACCCTGGCGAATATGTGGTCGTTTGCAACAACTTGATGAGTTTTGAGGCGGGCTTTGGCTTCCAGGCCCTGGAGTGGGACCCTGCCGGCAATGCCCTCAACAATGTTGGGGAAAATATTGTGGTGAAGGATGCCGCCGGTGTTTTTGTTGACTCCGTGCATTATTCCAATACCGCCCCATGGCCTTCGCTGGCCAATGGCTTTGGCCCTTCGCTCGTACTCTGCGACGTGAACACTGACAACAGCGACCCTGCCAATTGGGCCCCAGCACTCACCGCAACGGGCATCGTGGTGAACAATATCGAAATGTTGGCGAACCCCGGCGACCCCTCCAACTGCCTGACGGGGCCGCTCGTAAGCTTTATGAACTCGAATGTCAATATTCAGGAAAATGCGGGCAACGTGTCCGTCACGGTGGTTTTGGCCAACGGCAATGCAAACCCAACCACTGTTACGCTCAATGCAAGTATCGCCTCCACGGCCACTTTCCCCGGTGATTATTCGACGACATTTCCCCTGACCATCACCTTCCCAGGTGGAATGAGCGACAATACACAAACGGTGAGCATCTCCATCCTTGACGATACAGACATAGAGCCGAACGAAGTACTGATGCTGGAACTGACCGACCCCACCAACGGCGCAACAATCTTGGGGAGTGGGTTTACCATCAACATCACCGACAACGACACGCCGCTGACGGGTGCGCTGTTGATTTCGGGGGTGTTTGATACACAGGTGGAAGCTGGCGGCACTTGGGCCAAGGGCTGTGAGCTGAGAGCTTTGACCGACATCCCAGACCTGAGCATTTTTGCGGTTGGCTTCGCCAACAATGGGGGCGGAACGGACGGGCCGGAGGTGACCTTGCCAGCGATTTCAGTGTTGGCTGGCGAGTGCATAACCGTGGCCAACGACAGTATTTTGTTCCACAATTTCTTCGGCTATCCGCCAACCATTGCCGACTCGGATGCGGGCATCAATGGCGACGATGCCATCGAGTTGTTTGAAAACAGCCAAGTGATTGATGTTTTTGGGGATATTACCTACCCAGTTGGCAGCACCCTTGCCTGGAACTACCTCGACGGTTGGGTGTACCGCAAGAGCGGCACAGGACCTGATGGTGCTCTTTTCAATGTGGACAACTGGAATTACAGCGGCCAAAACGTGTTCGACCTGCAAACTTCCAATGCCACGGCACTTGTGCCGTTCCCGGATTGCACCTACTCACCGATACCGCCAAGCACCGCCGTTGCCAACGACGACAACGTGACGGGCAACTACAATGCGCCCGTGACCATCAATATTCTGGCAAATGATGTGCTGCCAATCACGTTGGCCACCCTAACTGTTACCAATCCCCCAGCCAATGGTACGGTAAGCGTCAATGGCCTGGACAACTTGACCTACACGCCCGATGCCAACTTCTGTGGGACAGACCAGTTTGAATATCAAATTTGCGACGCCAACGGTTGCGATTTTGCCACCGTCAACATCACGATTGACTGCCCTGCGAACTACCCGGTTTATGACATCGCCGACGTAACCACGGTGGATGCCAATGGCCAGCCTGATTCGTTGGGTGTTACCTGCGAGTTGCGGGGCATTGTTTACGGTATTGATTATCAAGGGGTTAATGCGATGGGGCAGCCGCTGAACGCCTTGCAGTTTTACCTGATAAACAATGGAGGTATCAGCGTTTTCAGCGCCGACCAATTTGGCTACACGGTACAGGAGGGCGATGAGTTGGCCATCCGGGGCGAAATAGCGCAGTTCAATTGCCTAGCGCAGATTTCAAATGTGGACACCATCATCGTACTTTCAACGGGCAATGCACTCATCAGTCCTGCTGTTACCACTTTCCTCGATGAGTCTTTCGAATCCGAGTTGGTGGAGCTGACCAACCTGACAATGGTGGACCCAGGCCAGTGGCTCGGCGACGGCAGCAGCTTCAACGTGGAGGTGACCAATGGCACGTTCACCAACACCATGCGGATTGACAACGACTGTGAGCTTTCATCGTGGCCAGCACCATTAGGGCCATTCCACGCCAGGGGCCTCGGCGGCCAGTTCGACACAGCACCATGCGATGGCGGCTACCAGTTCTTACCCCGCTATGCCGCCGACATCATCCCGCTGGGCGATGCCACGGAGGAGTCGTGGCTGGAAGGAAAAATCAGCTTCTACCCTAACCCGGTGAGCGACCAGCTTTTCCTCAAAACGGACATCATCATTGATGATGTGATTGTGGCAAATGCACATGGCCAGCAGATGATGCAGGTGAAATCGCCGAGCAGCAAGCTTGACGTCAGCCAATTAGAGGCGGGACTTTATCTCATCAGCTTCCGTGCAGCGGGTGGGGTTTGGACGAGCAAGTTCGTGAAGCAGTAGAAGAAAGACAGGTTTCAGGTTTCATTGATTTCAGGTTTCAGGTGAAGCCTGTCGTGAAACCTGAAACCTTTTTGAAACCTTAAACCAAAAAAAAGCCCGCTCGGAGCAACTCCGGCGGGCTTTTCTATTTGGTTAGCCTTTCGACTAATATTCGTCGTCTTTGTAACGGTCGCTGCGGTCGTTGTAGCGATCGTTGCGGTCTCCGCCGCCATTGTTGCGGTCTCGGTCTCCACCGCCGCTGTTGTAGCGATCGCCGCCACCGCCACCGCTGTAACGGTCTCCACCGCCACCGCCGCCACGATAACCGCCGCCGCCACCGCTGTTCCTGTCGCCGCCGTAGCCACCGCCACCGCCGCCACTGTAACGGTCTCCACCGCCACCGCCGCCACGATAACCGCCGCCGCCACCGCTGTTCCTGTCGCCGCCGTAGCCACCGCCACCGCCGCCACTGTAACGGTCTCCACCGCCGCCGCCGCCACGATAACCGCCGCCGCCACCGCTGTTCCTGTCGCCGCCGTAGCCACCGCCACCGCCGCCACGGTTTCCACCGCCGCTGTAGCCGCTGCTCGTGCGTGGGCGATAACCACCGCTGTTGCCGCTGCCGTCACCATAAGCACTGCGTTGTTGTGGGCGGTCTTCTTTAGGAGTAGCCTCCTTGACAAAAATCTGCCTACCGTCCATGTTGCTGTCGTTGAGCGCATCAATGGCTGCTTTCGCCTCTTCGTCGTTTGTCATTTCGACGAAGGCAAATCCTTTTGACTTACCAGTAAAATGGTCTGTAATAACCTTGGCTGAAGAAACTTCGCCGAACTTTTCAAAGACGGCTTGCAAATCTTCGCTGGTCGTGTTGAAATCCAGCTTTGCTACAAAAATGTTCATAACAAGAAGTTACTTTTAAAAAAATTAAATGAATAAAAAGTGGTTTAGAAAATCCGATAACAGTTTGTAAAGCAAGCCGTTCCAAACAAGTCCGTTTTGATGAAATGGTTCAAAATGCCTCCAGAATCAAGGTTTGCCAACAAGCGAACTTACATCGCAAGGCAAAAGTAAGTGAAGATTTTTTTCGATGCTGATTTTTTTTATTTTAAGCAAAAGCGTTGGGACCACAGGCCGTTTCAAAATTTGTATTTCAATTTTTATCACCATCAAAAACGGATAGAGTTTTTTTCTACCTTTGCCCCCGGCAAGCGCTACACGACCAGCTCCGGCCAAACCCCCCCAGGGCGGAAACGCAGCAAGGGTAGGTTGTTGAGCGATGCGATGTAGTTGCTTGCCATCTTTTTTTTGGGAGGTTAATTCTGACGAATTTACCTCCCCATTTTTGTTTTGTTCGGGCAGAAATGCGGGAAGCAAAGGGTTGTTGAGCGATGCGATGTAGTTGCTTGCCATCTTTCGTCGCCTGCCTGCGTTTTAGGAGAATGTTTTCCGGCTCGGCGAAGCCGGGAAAAAGCAAAGGTTCTGACCGCCGCAGGCGGTCAGAACACCCTTTTTACTTCTTCAACTCCCCAAGCAACTCCTTCACCGCCGCTTCCAACTGCTGGTCTCTTCCCTTGCTCACCTCGCCCGGCTCGTTCGGGGCCATGATGTCCGGCTCCAGTTGCTGGTTTTCGAGGAACCTGCCGTCGTTGCCCTTCATGCCTACCTGCGGGATGCCGAACACGACGCCGTTTTGGAGGCCCTCCCACCAGACTGCTGTGCCAGTGCCGGCCACGGGCATGCCGACCAATTTGCCGATGCCGAGCGCCTTGTAGGTGTAAGGGAACATGTGCGCATCGGAGTAGTTGCTCTCGCACATGACCACGGCGCTGGGTCGGTGCCACTTGAACTGCGGCTCTGCGCCAATGTTCTGCCCCCGTGGCTCGAAGCTCATGTACTCCTTGCCATTGAGGAAGGTGGCTAGGTCGTCGTGGAGCCAGCCGCCGCCGTTGAAGCGGGTGTCCACCACGAGAGCCTCCTTGTTGGCGTTTTTACCCAAAGCATCTTCGTAAACGGTGCGGAAGCTGCGGTCGTCCATGCCACGTACGTGTACGTAGCCGATTCGGCCAGCGCTCAGGCTGTCCACGAGGAAGCCGCAACGATCCACCCAACGCTGGTAGCGCAGCTCGCCCTCTTGGCCGAGGTTGATGGGTTTCACGACCTCTTCCCAGCGTTCCTTGGTGCCTTCGTTGTACAGCGAAAGCAAGGTGTTTTTGCCGTCCTTACGGTTCAGCAGGCTGTGATAATTGGTAGTCGTGGTGATTTCCTCACCGTCAATTTTTTCGATGACCGTGCCTGCCTTGATTTTGGTGCCGCCCTTGAACAATGGCCCCTTCTTGATTATCTCCTTGATTTTCAGGCCGTTGCCCTTGTAGTTTTCATCGTAAAAACAGCCGAGCGACGCCGTGCGGTCGGGGTTGTCAATGGATTTGCCAAAAAAAGCGCCCGTGTGCGAGGCGTTCAGTTCTCCGAGCATCTCGCCGCACACATCAGCGAAATCGTAGTTGTTGTTGACGTAGGGCAAAAAGCGGGCGTACTCTTTTTTGTAAAAATCCCAGTCCACGCCGTGCAGGTCTTTGGTGTAAAACTTCTTGACCACCTGCCTCCAGATATGCTCAAACAGGGAGGCCCGCTCCACGTTTTCGTTCAGCACCATCTCGCCTTTCAGGTTGACTCCCTCCCGTTTGCCATCCTCCACGGCGATTTTCGTGATGCTGCCATCCACGATGAGGAAAAGCGTTTTACCGGAGGTGTCCATCACCATGCTACTGACGCCTTTGGCACCAAGCTTGGCCAAAATCTTTGTTTCCTTGGTGCGCAGCTCCGTTTGCCAGAGGTCAAAACCCTTCTCGAACAGGGCGAGGTAAAAGATTTTCTCGCCGTCTTTTGACAGAATGGCATCCGCCAATCGGGTAGAGTGCATCGTGAGGCGGGCTTTGCGCTTCTCGATGTCGTCCAGCTCGATTTTGATGGGTTCGACTTTTTTTCTCTTCTTTTTTCTCGTCCTTTTTCTTGTCGTCATTCTTCTTTTTGTTGCCTTTTTTCTCGGCTTCTTTCTCTTCTTTTTCCTTCTTTTCTTTTTCTTCTTTCTCCTTTTTCTCTTTTTCTTCTTCTTTTTTTAGTTCCCAATCCTCTTTGCTCAACTTAAAATTGTCAAATGCTTCCTGGGTAAAGAACATGGCGTAGGCATCGCCCTCGCCGCCCCAGCTTGCATGGTTTTTCATGCCGTCACGGTCGCTGAACCAGGTCATGGCCTTGCCGCCCATTGCCCAGCGGGGCACCCAGTTGGAGTAGCCGCTTTTGGTCAAATTGACGACTTCCTTGCCGCCCTCGGCGCTCACCAGGCCGCACTGGCCAATCCACTGGTTGTCTTGCAGGAACTGCACGAGGAACCATTTCCCATCGGGCGACCATTCGTACCACTGGTCGCCATCGGAGTACGAATAGTTTTTGTTGCCGGGCAAAATGGTGCGCACGGCCTTCGTGGCGAGGTTGATGACTTTCAATGCAGTGCGCTCCTCAAAGTAGGCCACCTCCTTGCCGTCGGGTGAGTAGGCAGGTTGGAACTCCTCCAGCGGCGTTTCGAGTATGGCTTTTTCCTTCAAAATGGTGGCGTTGAAAAACTGTTTTTCGGACTCCCTTGCCAGCGAGGTTTCATAGACGTTCCAACTGCCATTGCGCTCCCCGGCGTAGAGGATGCTGCGCCCGTCCGGGCTGAAACTGATATTGCGCTCCTGCTCCGGCGTGTTGGTGATGCGTTTGGTGGTGCCTTCTTTCACGGACGAAACGAACACCTCGCCCCGGAAAACGTAGGCCACCTCCTTGCCGCTCGGCGACAGGGCCATTTCGCTGGCGCCCCCGCCCACGGACACGGTTTTGACGGGGTTGTAGCGTCCGTCGTTGACCATGTTGACGGTCAGTTTTTTTGGCTGGCCGCCCTCCTTCATCGTGTAAAGCTCGCCGTTGTAACTGAAGGCCAAAGTGCCGTCGTTGCTCATGCTGAGGTAGCGGATGGGGTGCTTGTCGAGGCGGCTGATTTGCGTGGCAGCGCCGCCGTTGAGGCTCATTTTCCAGACATTGTAGGAACCACTTTTTTCACTTAAATAATAGATGTCCTGCTGGTTCGGGGCCACAATCGGGTTGCGGTCTTCTCCCTCGAACGTGGTGAGTTTGATAAATTTTTTCGTGGTCAAATCGTATTTCCACACGTCACGGGTCACGCTGGAGGTGTGGTGCTTTCGGAACTCGTCCTCGTATCCTTTGTGGTCGTGGAAAACGAGCAGGTTGCCCGCCGCATTGAATTTTGCATCTTCCGCTGGCGACGTGATAAGCTGCCTCGGCATGCCGCCGATCACTGGTATTTGGTAAAGTTCCGGCAGCGCCCGCTAGGGAACATCTGGTTGGAAGCAGCGTCGAGTTGGCTGCTGGCGTAGATAACGGATTGATTGTCAATAGTAAAGTCCATTGGCAATTCACCAGCGGAGTGAAAAGTGAGCCGGGTAGCCGTGCCGCCCGTCGCTGGCATCACGAACACATCGGGGTTGCCGTAGCGGTCGCTGGCGAAGGCAATCTGTTGGCCGTCGTGCGACCAGATGGGTGCGGCATCGTACGCGTCGCTGGTGGTGAGCAGCGTGGCCGTGCCGCCGTCGGCAGCCACTTTGTACAGGTCGCCCTGGTAGCTGAACACGATGTTTTTGCCATCGGGCGAGATGGCGGGGTAGCGCAGCCAGAGGGCTGGTGATTGGGCAAATGCCCCGAAAACAGTCGCAAAAACGAATGCGAGGGTGAAGTTGGATTTTTTCATTTTTTAAGATTGATTTTGATGTGGAAAAAGAGGGCGAAAGGTAGGGAAAGTTGCACGATGTGCAACAATTGCGGTTTGTGTAGGAGGAAGAAAAACGACGACAGGATTCATATCCCGTCGTCGTTTATGTTTAGCAATAAAAGTTAACCTCAACCATCCATTTTTCAATTCCGAAGGAAGGTCGTTCGGCCATGTTACCATGCTGGAGGTCACATGCCAGCTTCTTCCTCGGTGTCGTTGGTTGGAGGAGGGGAATCTGTGTTGTTGGCATCCTCGTCCGCTGGCGGCGGGTTTTCACCACTTGGCGGGTTGGCAGGCGGAGTTTCGCCGCCGCCAGCCGGTGGATTGTCACCACTTGGCGGGTTAGCTGGAGGAGGTGTGCCCCCGCCAGTTGGTGGTTTGGTCGGAGGTGGTGGTTGTACGGGGCCTATTTTGTACTTGTCCATAAAGCTCTGCATGGCTTTTTGGATTTCATCGGACATCTCGGCTTTTTCCTTTTGGCGGGTCACTTCGGCCCAGCGGTTGTTCTGGTTGGCCATGAGGACTTCGACGTTGCCCACCAGCTTTGAGAAGGCAGCTTCGCCTGCGAGGCCGGCATAGTCGCCCCCTTTTCCAAGGAAATAGGAAAACTCCTGCTTGAGCTGTTCCGCTGTTACCCGGTAGTCAATATAAAGTTCCTGGCTTTTCATCAGCGAGTTGAAGCCTTCGAGCACGGCGATGATTACCCCGGCGGCACCGACCAATATTTTCACCGCTAAATCTATGGCATCATTTGTTGCCGGGGTTGCGCTGATATTGAGTCCGATAAGCCCAACCAAAAAAGGAATAGAAGCTGAAAGGATGATGACAATCTTCCGGTATTTCTCCCATTTCCTTTTGAAATAACTGCTCTTTTTGTCGTACCAGATGAGTTGGTCGCCCAGCCGGTTGATGAGGTAATTGCTCAAGTAACTCGGTGCATTGTGATAGTCCTTTAAAAAATCACGCAGCATCTGAATGGGGTCGTACTCAGGTCTCATTGCTGGCGCTTGGGATTGAGAATTAATGGTGTTGTTTGCCATGATTTTTGATTTTATTTTGTCGGTGCAATATAGGTTTTATCAGAATAGTCTCTCCGTTTTCTTAAACTTGAATAATTCTCAGACCAACATTTTTTCCACTGGGTAAACTGGTGTTTTTGGGAGTTGTCTTGTGCGAAGACATTTTCTTCGGCAAGTCGTCATTTCGGATTAAGTTTGGCCAGCAGTTCGTTAAGCGATAGGATTGCCGGCAATCCTATCGCCATCGCACTTAACACCAAATCAAAAGCTACCGACCATCGAGCCATCCAAGCCATCCAAGTTCTTTCCGTTAGCGTCATCCGCATGTTTTGGGCGGTGGTGTTCTTTTCCATCATGAACGCCACCATCAAAGGGGTGGAGGGCTTGCCAACGATGGAAATCGTCTTTTTTCGCTGCGTGATTTCCATCCTTTTCAGCGTTTTCTGGCTGCGGCATGTGAAAGTTTCGTGGCGGGGCACGCACACGCTGCGATTGGTGGGCAGGGGGCTGGCGGGCACCACGGCGCTGTACTTCTTTTTCCTTACCATCCAAAACATGCCGCTGGCCTCGGCGGTGACCATCGGCTACACCTCCCCCATCTTCACGGCGCTCTTGGCAGTGCTGTTTCTGAAAGAAAAAATGCGGCCCGTGCAATGGCTGTTCTTCGGGGTGTCGTTCCTCGGCGTGGTGGCGCTCAAGGGCTTCGATGAACGGGTATCGTGGCTGTACTTGGGCGTAGGTTTGCTTGCTGCCGCAATGTCCGGCGTGGCCTACGTGCTGGTGCGCAGCCTCACGGGCAAGGAGCACCCGCTGGTGGTGGTTTTTTATTTCCAGTTGGTGGGCACAGTGGTCGGCGGTGCGTTCACGGTGTTCAACTTCAAAATGCCGCACGGTTGGGACTGGCTACTGCTGCTGGTAACTGGGGCTTGCGCCCATTTTGGGCAAATCTATCTCACGCTGGCCTTGCAGGGCGAAAAGGTGGGCGTGGTGTCGAGCCTCAACTTTTTGGGGGCCATTTTTGCCACCATTTTCGGCATCCTTTTTTTTAGGGAGCACCTGACGCTGGGCAACGTGCTGGCCATGCTGCTCGTCATCGCTGGGGTGCTGCTCAACATCTGGGCGAACGCAAAGGGAGGCACGGGCGTACGGCGGTGGGTGACAAATTTGTTGTCGAAGTGAGCGGCCTACCAGCGAATCCAGCAAAATTTGGTGTCTTTGAAGAAAAAATACGCATGAAAAAATCAATCTTTTTAGTTTTTATTGCCCTCTTTTTATTCGCTTGCAAAGACGATGACAAGCTTGATTTGCCGGAAGGCACGCCAACGTGTATTCGAGATGGGATAAAGTCTTTTAAAAGATATGAAGCCTTTTGTGAAGGCTTCCAAGTTTCTAGCTTTGATACCCAAATAGGCAAGATTTATGTTTTTCCACACGGTGATTGCATAGCTGATGGAGGAACCCGCTACCTTGATTCATCCTGCAACCAAATCTGCAATATTGGCGGTTGGGGGTATGACTGCATGGCTGGTTTCGATACCTTGGTTTTTGAAAATGAAGAAATTCTCTGGCACAACTAATTAGCACATGAGCAAGAACAAAAAGCCCGACCAGTTCGGCTTCGTCTTTTCCACCAATCCCGATTTCGGTTTTCAACAGGAGGAACCGGAGCAGGCTGTTGACCTGCCAAATACCCAGCAACTGCTAAAAATCTGGCTCGACCGCAAGCAGCGAAAGGGCAAGGAAGTGACGCTCATCACGGGTTTCGTTGGTAGCGAAGATTCGCTGGAGGCGCTGGCCAAGGCGCTCAAAACCAAGTGCGGCGTAGGCGGCGCTGCCAAGGACGGCGAGATACTGCTGCAAGGCGACCACCGAGACAAGGTGCTGGCCTACCTGCTGGAAAAAGGCTACTCGAAGGCGAAAAAAGCTGGGGGATAGTTATGAGATATGAGTTATGAGTACGTCGCCAAACTCATAGCTCATATCTCATAACTCCCAACTCTTCTGCCGCAAATCATCCTGTCCCTTTTGTTCAAATCCTGCTTGGTCTCGATGTCCACATAGCCCAGCTTTTTCAAAATCTCTGTTGAAATTGGCACGTAGAACTCGTTGGTTTCCAAAAACAGCCAACCGCCAGGGTTCAGGTGCTTGACGCCAAACTCTCCGATTTTCTTGACGAAACGCTGTGCATCGTTGCCGCCTGCAAACAAGGCGAGGTGCGGCTCATAATCCACCACGTTTTTTGGGCAAAATGGGTCGTTCGTCCTGCGTCACGTAAGGCGGATTACTCACGATGAGGTCGAACTTGGGCAGTGCCTTCCAGGCTTTTTTATCCAAAATATTTACTTCGTAAAAATGCACGTCAGCATGGAGATTCCTGGCGTTTTCGGTGGCGACTTCGAGGGCGGCGGTGCTCACGTCTAGGGCATGAACATCAAGGTCGGGCCTGCGTTTTTTGATGCTGATGGGGATGCAGCCACTCCCCGTTCCGATGTCGAGGATGCTGCGGATTTCGGGGTGCTGCCTCGCTGTTTCCAGCACCCAATGCACGGACTCCTCCGTCTCGGGGCGGGGTATCAGCACGGCGGGTGTCACCTTGAACCGATAGCCGTAAAATGCAGCCTGCCCCATCACGTACTGCACCGGTTCGTTGGCCAAGAGTCGTTGGATTATGGAATCGAGATGGATTTCCTGCTCTTTCGTCAGCTTGATTTTAGCGGAAATTTGGCTCGGCTTGATGCCGAAAGCATCCTCCAAAACGATGGAGGCAATGCTGACGGACTCGCCGGGGTCGTAGATGTCGAGCAGCGGTTGTACGATATGCTTGAGGGCTTGGGCAGCGGTCATTTTGAAGATAGATTTTTGTTGGAGGCTTTAATTTTTGCGCAAAATTGATAAAATCCTTCACTTTTTCGCGCACCCCCCGGGGGGCCGCCGTGAGGCGTAAGCAGAAAACTAAAACCGCCACCTTGAATTTTAAAACCGCCAAAACCAGGTTCCAACCACCGCAATCGATCCGCAATCCGCAATCGTCTTCGCCACTGGCAATCCCAACAAAATCAGGGAAGTGAACGACCTGCTCGCTGGGCTGCTTGAGGTCCAAGGTTTGGCCGACATCGGCTGCCCGCTCGACCTGCCCGAAACCAGCCCGACCATCCCCGAAAACGCCTTGCAAAAAGCTCGGTACGTTTACGAAAACTTCGGCGTGAACTGCTTTTCGGAGGATACCGGACTCGAAATCGAGGCGCTGGGCGGCGAGCCGGGCGTGCTGTCCGCCCGCTACGCGGGAGAAGGGAGAGAGGCTGAGGCAAACATGCAGTTGGTGCTGCAAAAAATGGCGGGCGTGGAGAGCCGAAAGGCTCGTTTTTACACCGTCATTGCTTTGATTTTGGACGGGCAGGAGCACTTGTTCGAGGGCATTGCCGAAGGCACCATCCGGCACGAGAAATCGGGTACGGACGGCTTTGGCTACGACCCAATTTTCCAGCCGGTCGGTTTTGGTGCTACTTTTGCCGAACTGACGAAAGCGGAAAAGAACGCCATCAGCCACCGAGGCAAGGCAGTGCGCAAGCTGATAGATTTTTTGACAAGCCTAAATCCTTGAATATCAACAAGAAAAACTATTTTTGCTGTCTTTTCCAGCGCTTTTCACCGATTTAACAGCCCAGGATAATGAATTCAGAGAATTTTCATGAATACGTCAAAAACCCCTCGATGCTCCACCAAGTGAGCTATCAGGAACTGAAGAGCCTTGTGCTCCAGTACCCGTATTCGCCCAACCTGCGCTACCTGCTGCTGCTCAAAAGCTTGTTTGACCAAAGCAAGGATTTCGACAAAAACCAAGTGTTGGCTTCGTTGACCAGTCCCGACCGAAAAAGGCTTAGGCAATTGATCAAACAGTATTCCCGCCTCAAAGAGATGCAGGAAAATTATACGTTGAACGAGGATTTTCTGGAGCTGAAAGACCTGTCGGTACTGGAAGATTTGATCAACGAACCAGAAATCAAGGAAGCTGCTCCTCCAAAGGGGACAGGTATCGCCGGGGCTGCCGCGCCACCATCGCCCATCGTGTCCACTATCGAAGACCTTGACGAAGAGATTGAAGCGGAAAGTGACCTCAGCTTCCTGGAGGGGCTGTTTGAAGGAGCCAGCGGTGAGGCTACCAATGTCGGTGAGCCAGAACTTGCCGCTCCATCAGAACCGCAACCAGGGGGGGTGTCGGAGGGACCCAAGGAGGTAGATACTTCGCTCACGCTCGAAGACTTGATGGTGGAGCAAGCGTCGGAAACGACGGTTGAAATGCCGACAGACGAGACTGCTGCCGAAGAAATCATGCCTGAAATTGAAGTCGAAGTAGAGCCTGAGAATGCCGATGAGCCGAAGCCTCATGCTGCCGATATTCCACTTGAAATCACCAACGAAGCGGATATTCAACCAGCGCCCATGCCTCGGTCGTCGTTCAACGCTTGGCTGCGCCAGCTCAATCCGCCACAAGCCGGAATTTTGCAAACCGACTTGAAAGATATTTCGTTGAACAGCAAGCAGTTGCACCATCCGGAGGAAGAGAAGGAGACCTCGGCGAAACAGATTGCCGAACAAAGCGTAGAGGAGGACAAAGAAATCGCAAGCGAGACGCTGGCCCTGTTGCTCGAAAAACAGAAACTCTACGGCAAAGCAATTTCAATGTATCAACGTTTACAGTTGTTATATCCCGAAAAAAGCAGTTTATTTGCGGCCAAAATTGAAGAATTGAACAAGAAAATCTAATTTAAGAAGTTAGACAATAGACATTAGACCATAGACCATGTCGGTTTTCATCTAATGTCAAATGTCTAAAATTCTAAAGTCTAAAAATAATTACAATGGTAGCAATGACTATTTTGATAGCAATCGTGGCATTCCTCCTGATTGCTGCTGTCTTGATTCAAAACCCAAAAGGCGGTGGCGTTGATGCCACTTTCGGCGCAGGTGCCAACCAGATGTTCGGCGTTGCAAAATCTGCCGACCTGATTGAAAAACTTACTTGGGGCCTTGCGGCAGCGCTGATAATCCTCTGTGTGCTTACGACGTTCATGTTGGGCGGTGGCGCTGTTGGGCCGGAGATTCAGTCAGCTGGATAAGGTTGGAAATTGGGAAATTGGAAATTAGGGAATTTTACGATACTGATAATTTTCACTTCCCAGTTTTTAACTATAAAATTGATTATCAATAAAATAGCTCTGTGCTGCACAACGGCCAGAGCTATTTTTCGTAACTCAATCTGTTGTCATTCCCGAAGGGAACCACATTTCTAATTTCTAATTTCCCAATTTCATGAAAATAGCAGCCATTGTCCCAATGCGGCACTCCAGCGAGCGAGTCGTTGGTAAAAACTACCGAGATTTTGCGGGCAAACCGCTTTACCACCATGTCGTGGAGAGCTTGCTGGCCTGTTCAGCCATCAGTCAGGTCGTCATAGACACGGACAGCCCAGTGATTTTGGAGGATGCAGCCAAGCACTTCCCGACCGTCACGCTGTTGGAACGGCCAGCGCACCTGCGGGCGGGCGACATCCCGATGAACGACGTGCTGCTGAACACCATCAACCAACTCGACGCCGATTTTTTCCTGCAAACGCACAGCACCAACCCGCTGCTGACCGCCGAATCCGTCAAAAGTGGCGTGGATATTTTCCTGAAAAACTATCCGATTTACGACTCATTGTTCAGTGTGACGAGACTCCAAACCCGCCTCTGGGACGAGCTATCCCGTGCCGTGAACCACAATCCGAACATCCTGCTGCGCACCCAGGACCTGCCGCCGATTTACGAGGAGAACTCCTGCCTGTACATCTTCTCCAAAGAAATCCTCATGCGCAAGCACAACCGCATTGGCGACCGTCCCTACCTGCTCGAAATCTCCAAGGAGGAGGCGCAGGACATTGATGTGGAGATTGAATTTCGGATTGCGGAGTTTCTGTTCAAGGCGAGGCAAGGCGAATAGAAAAGAATGCCATTTTTTTGAAACTGACATTCCTCCAACCCTGTTGATTGGAACAAAAACCACTATCTTGTGATAAATTTTTTCAAATGACCGCCATCAAGAAAGCGCTTCACGAATTAATAGAGGTGACAACCGACGAGCGGTTGCTGAAAGCCGTTCATGTGATTTTGACATCGCAAAGCAAGGTATTTTGCGAAGCCAAAAACAGCCAAGGTAGGTAAGGCTAAATAGAGAAATTGGTTCTACCCAACGGTCGCACAGTTCTTGTAACACTTGGCGACCCAACCGTTGACACTTCCGAGCTTTTTGGGATTTGGAAGGACACACCTGAAATAATAGAAACGCTGAGAAAAACAGCATGGGGGGGGCGGGCATGAACTACGTTATCTGCGATACGAACATTTTCGGACATTTTTTCATCGGGCATGAATCAACAGCCGCTGAAATACAACGGATTGGTGAGCGCAATATCTTGATATCGTCGGTTGCTTGGATGGAAATCATACGTGGAAGTGCCGACCGTAAAGCGCAGACTATCATTGAAAAACGAATTTCAAAATACACCATCGTTCACATTGATGAAAATATTTCACTCAGGGCAGCCGATTTGATTCAGACTTACCATCTCAGCCACGGATTGAACATTCCCGATGCGCTTATTGCTGCCACAGCCCTTGAACTTGAATTGGAGCTTTTCACCTATAACCTAAAGGATTTCAAATTCATCCCCAATATTCGTCTTTATCAGCCCGCAAACCTGTAACCATTTATAGCTTGTATCGGCGACCAACCCTACCTCCTCGAAATCTCGAAGGAAGAGGCGCAGGACATTGACGTGGAGATTGAATTTCGGATTGCGGAGTTTTTGTTCAAGGCGAGGCAAGGGGAGTAAGTTCAGTTTTTCATTACCACCAGTTTTTCCAGTAAACCACGACCGTTTGCCATTGTGATTTTGAGCAAATAAATGCCCGATGCCAATTCCTGCATAGGCCATTCGACTTGCCCGGCAGCTATTTTCCCTTGCCAAGTTTGGAGTGTTCGCCCGTTCAAGTCAGCAATCTGGACTTTGGAAATGGCCTGATTTCCAGTTTTTATGAAAAAATGACCTGAAGTTGGGTTGGGAAAAATCAGTAGCTCATCCTCCACATTTGTTGTTTCCACAGCTGATGCCACGCAACCAAAATTGGCCAATTGCGACAGCAAAGCTGTCCGCCGCCCATTGATGAACGGCTTCAGTCCTGCAATGATATACGGGCCTTGTGGGCCGCCCGGCGTGGATACTTCCTGCGAAAGGTTTTGCTCGAAAACGTTGTTCGGATAGAACTTCTTCGTGTCTTCGTAAACATGGGTGCGGATTAGGTCGGCGAGCGAGTCAATGCGGGCATCGAGTGCTTCGTTGCTAAAATCTTGCAGCAGTTCGCAGTAACGGTCGGCGTAAGCTTGCTTCATGTCGGCGTTTTGGAGCAAGCGGTTCATCAGCGGCCGCTGGTCAAAGGGCTGCGGGATGTGCGTGAACGGCAGGTTCAGCAACTGCTGCTCGCTCAGGCCCATCTTGAAATTGCCGAACGCCTCGTTTTCATCCCAAGCGATGAACTCGAATTTGTCGGTGTCCTCGTTGTGGTACAGGTAGTAGTTGTGGCCGGAGCCGACATAACTATCGAGGTTGACGAACAGGCTGTGCGTCGCCCAGTAACCGTACCAACTGTCAAGGTTGAGGCGGTCGGTGAGAGCGGCTTGCAGGTCGGCTGCGGACGAATTGTTCAGCGCATCGAGCAGGGCGATGAGGTCGCTCCAGTCGTTGAGGTCTTCGTTGGTTTTGAGTTCGTAGTCCCCGATATAGTTGTTCTGCTGCGAGCCTTTCCACTGGAGTGTGCCGTGTGGGTCGCCCTTGAAGAGGTTGCCGTCGTTGTTGTCGAAGCGCTGCTTCAAAAAATTTTTCCGATGTCCTCCACCACAGAGTACAGCCCCCAAAACTCACCGTTGAGGTACAGCCGTGCAAATGTCGCCCTTGGTGCAGCGATGTCGTGCTGGTTCATGAAGTCGAGCGCCAGTTTTTCCCGCAGGAAAGTTGGATCTTTGAAGCCATTGTTGAGTGAAAGCTGCTTCAGGCCGTCGTGCGTCGGGTCGTCCACAAATTCTTCAAAGTCAATCTTGAAGGCTTTTTCATGGTGGGGCCGTTGTACGAGGAGTTGCCCTTGAAGCGCACCCCGGCGTCGGGGTAGAGGATGCCGTCAACGGTCACGTCGCATTTCATGTAGGTCTCGCCGGGCTTGTTGGCCACGAGGCTGTCCCAGTAGCCCAGTTGCGAGAAGTCGAGGCGGATTTCGTGGACATTGCCCTCGGCAAAAACTGGTCGCCTTCGGTTTGGGCGAACGTGGGGGCGATGGTTGCGAAGCAAAAAAGGATGGTGAAAAGTTGTTTCACGCTAGATTAGATTGGTCAATTGCGTGTGAGACTCCAAATCTACGTTACTGTTTAATACAACTGTTTTTTTTCACTGAACACAGCCCGCAAACCAATCGCTGGTCTGCCTGTCCGAATAAAAAGGCGCTCCCCCTCCACGCTTCAATTGCCATTTCCCCCCGCTTAATTGAATTCTGCGCCGGGTCGTTTTCAAAAATTAGTTCCTGCCCTACCCCTGCCCACATCTTTGGCACATCGAAACAAAAAACGGGGCTTCAAGCGCTTCGGAAATTCAATCAAAAACAATTTTAATCAGCTAAAATCATGAGCCAGACAACCCAAGTTGACATCTACCAATCCCTGAGCGACTTCATGAAAATGGCCCCTCATTTCGACGGGCAGACCAAACAAGAAATCGAGTCCTTTTTCGCCTACTGCATGGAAGGAATGGGCACGGATTCACAGAAGCTGCTGGCTACCCTGCTCATCAAGGCCCTGAACAAAAAAATCAATTCCGAAGCCATCGGCGAGAACATCTACCTCGGCAAGTACGAGATTTCACAGATACAGTTGTTCAACATCCTGATTGAGAAATTCCCTTTCGTCAAGTTTAGCCAACACATCACCAACAGCGCCATCGTGGAGGAAATGCAGGGCTGCAATGAGGTGACGCTCATGGACATCGGCATCGGGCAAGGCACACAGGTGGTCAACATCATCGAACTGTCCAAAAGCCTGCCCCAACTCCAAAAGCTGCATGTTGTCGGCATCGAGCCATTCGGCGACGCCCTGAACATGGCGCAAGCAAACATCCTCGGCTACAACGGGCAGGTGCCTTTTGAAATCAGCTTCACCGCCATCAACGACTCCGTGGAGAACGTGGATTTCGCCACCATCCAAAACGTCGGCGGCAAAATCATCGTCAACGCTTCCCTCGCCCTGCACCATATCCAGTCCGACCTGCTCCGTATGGACACTATCGCAAGGGTGAAGGCCATGAACCCCAGCGCTTTCATTTTCATCGAGCCAAATGTCAACCATTACGAGCCTGATTTCCACGCCCGGTTCGAGAATTGCTACAAGCATTTCTACCATATTTTTCAGGTCATTGACCGCATCGAAAACATTGGCAACAATGACAAGAATGCCCTGAAACTCTTCTTCGGAAGGGAAATCGAGGACATCATCGGCAAGGAGGAGAAGGACCGTTTCGAGAAGCACGAGCCTGCCACCCACTGGATTGAGCGGCTGAAAGAAAGCAGCTTTTCCATCAAAAACGACTTCCTGAAATCGCCCGTCGAGGCAGGCTGCGGCGTGGAAATCAGCTACCACAAAGAGGGTTTCCTCGGCTTCACCCATGGTGATGAAACGGTGCTCGCCGTGATTTATGCCAATTGAAAATGATATTGGGATATTGAGGTATTGGGTTATTAAAAGCCAGCCTTTCTACAATAACCCAATATCCTAATAACCCAATATCACAATAACTCAATATCTAAAAGCCACCATCCATGACTAACCTGTTTTTTAGCGATATTCTGCAAAATGCCCCAAGCCGTATAACCCCAACCAAAACCTCTTCCAACCTGCTGTTGGACAAGAACGAGCAGTCCGACGACGTGGATTTTTCCATCAAGGAAAAGGTGCTGAACAGCCTGATGAACGCCAACTGGAACCGCTACCCCAGCGCCGATTGCAGCGACATCGAGGCCCTCGTCGCCAACTACTGCGACCTCGACCCAGCGAACATCGTGCTCGGCCCAGGTTCGGCGAGCATCATCACCACGCTGCTCAACTACTTTGCCCTGAACGGCAAGCGCATCGTGATTGCGCAGCCCTCCTACACGCTGTTCGACTACCACTGCAAGACCTACAACATCCCCTACGAGCCGTGGATGTTGACCCCAGAATTAGAGTACGATTACGAGAATATTCCGGCCTTGGGTGCTGGTTCAGTGCTCATCATCACGACCCCGAACAACCCGGTCGGCAACACCATCGAGCAGGAAAAACTGGAGCATATCCTGCGCTCAAACCCAGAATCTTTCGTGATTTTGGACGCAGTGTACGCCGAATTTGCGGAGATGGACTTGGCGCCGCTCGTCCGCAAATACGACAACCTGATGGTGCTTCGGTCATTCTCAAAAGCTTTCCCGATGGCGGGTTTGCGCTTCGGTTACCTCTGCGCTGCGCCACAGACGGCGACCGTCATCCGCAAGTTGATGCTCCAGTTTTCCATCAACCACCTGACGCAGGTATTTGCAAGGGAGGTGCTGTTCACCCCTGAGTTTTTGGAAGACTCCCGCCAACGGGTCAACGCCATGATAGAAGAGCGGGACAGGATGTTCCGGTTGTTGAACCGCAGGTTCGATGGCAACATCGTGAAGGTGTTCCGGTCGTCGGGCAACTTCTTGTTGATGCGTGTTTTCGACGACGCCACCTTCGGCAAACTGATGGCCGACCTTGAAAAAAGCGGGATTAAAGTGCTGAATACTTCGCCATTTCCATTGCTTCGCAATACCTTTCGGGTGTCAATCGGTACGCCGGAGGAAAACAATATCTTTCTGCGCTGCATGACGGACAGCTTAGGCCAGCAAAGCCTGCAAAGGAAGCCACAGATGCAGCTCGTTGGCGGGTATTACCCCGTGGGAAGGGCGAGCCAGTTTCAGCGGGTGGCCAGTAATTAACTGACGCTAACCCACAGCCGCTCCATAAACCCCGTCATTAATTTTCAATGCGAACAGCTATAAAATTCCATTTTAAAGCAATTCATATCATGCAAAATCCAAAATTTCACCCTTACCAAAACGATGGCCTCAACCATCTTTATGAACTCCTTTTCTGCGACAACGAAGCGGCATTCAGCAACAGCGGCCCATACCCCTGGCCGGTCATATTTGCTGACCCACCAGATGCTGAGGCCCTGCTCCAACTCGCCAACGATACCAACCAGGAAAGCCGCCTTCGGGCACTGGCTGCCACGAAACTCCGCTCCATCGGCGGCCCTGCGCCAAAGGCCGAACTGCACGGCGTCATCGTCGAAGTGGGCATGGAGGGTGGTCTCGATGTGCTGGCCGCCTTCGGTGACGGCACGGCCCGATACCTCAACCACGCCGAAAAGGCCATTATTTCCGACGCTCCGTCGGAAGCCACCAACAGCCTGATTGACACCCTGTGGCAGCACAGCATCAATGTGGTCACCAAGATTGGCCCGTGGGACAAGCCCCGCCTCGAACCACCGCAAACTGGCATGGTCAGGCTGAGCTTCCTCGTGTCAGGCCAACTTTTTTTCGGACAAGCACCGATGGATGTCTTTTTCAAGGACCCGATGGCTGGGCCAGTCTTGAATTCGGCTGCTCAGTTGATGGCTTATTTGACTGAATATGCGACCAAAAATTGAGATTTCGGAAATCTTCAAGATTTCCGAAATTTGACCCATACAACTGTAAACCAACGAATTTCATCAAAAACAAAGCATCAAATGTCAAACATCAAGACCAAGATTGACGAATGGGAAGTCCGTGACTTGGAGGACAATGGCGTACTGAAAATCTACGTCGAACACAATACCGAAATGGGCAACCAAGGCGTGCCCGGCATTCAGGTTTGGTACACGGTGGCGGGCGGCACTTCCATCGTAAATTATGAACCAAACCATGTGGAACGCTGGGCCTACCAAGCGCAAAAAGCCAACGAAACCGACTACCTCCTCACTGATTATTCGTGGATAAACCACGAGGATATGTACATCAAAAACAGCCTCGTCATTGGCGATAAATTAAAGGCAAAAGTATCGGTAAAAGTGCGCAGCAAAGCAACGCCAATCACGAAGGAATATGAACTGCCATTTACCCTCGATTAAACCTTAAAACCAACATAATGGTAGTAATTGGGAATTTTGTGCTGGCCGTAGCCACTTTGGTTTTCTTCCTGCTTGTGAAAGATATCTTGTTTACCAAAATGCCCGGTGGCGATGCAGGCGTTGGCTATGCATGGGCACTAATCATTGGCGTTTTGGTCTTTTCCATTTGCATGGCGATAGCAACGGCCATCATTGGTGTACAAGGCGGTTTCTCGTGGGTCGGGTCGCCCGGAGGTTCACGGGTCATGCTGGTTTTGGTGGGTTTTATATTGATAATGGTAGGCAATGGCTTTTTTATGTTCGGGGAAGGCTTTGGCGGACTACCCAATTTTATAAGAAAAACATTTACTGCCATACCTGCTATACTACCGCCTATACTGATAATATGCGCTGCTATACTATTGAATGCAGAACGCTCGGCAATACCTGCATTTACTTATAAACTACCCATATATTTCGGATTAATTAGCGGCATATTAGCCGTTGGGTTTCTCATGGCAGAAAGTGTCCGAAACTCCGCTGCCCGAATTCAATCGGACATTGATTTCACCGATAAAATCCACCAAGACCACCTCAACCAAATTGACACCACCGATGTGATGAAGGACGGGGTCTTCCTGTTCGTTTTCACCGATGCCAACCAAGACAAAGACGTGCGGGAAAAGGCGTTGGCCAAGATAAAAACCCGCCCCGACTGGCAAGAGGAACTGGTTCGCCGCCTTCAAAACGACTGGGCACCCGAAGCCTTCACCTTCCTCGCCTCCAACGACGTGGACGACAAAACCATGTTCCCAGAAGCGGTGCGGCAGGGTGTTTTAATTCAGGCGAAACTTATTCGGGAAAGCATCCGCCGATGCCGGGGCGATTACGACATGTATCCCGGCCTGTTCAGTTGGGAGGTGGAGCGGATGCTCCGCACGGTGGACAAGTTCCAGGGTATGGGCGTGGACTACCGCCCGGCGGTGCAGGAAGTCCGCAATGCGCTAGACGAGCGGACGAGTTTTGAAAAACCGAAACCGACGGCCAAAACCACCTTAGACAATTGGCTGAAAAAAAGCATTGAGCGGCATGTATGTTTTCGAGGAAACCTTCGGCAACGAATGATTTAGCCCTCCTCCCTCCGATTAAAACGGGTAAATGCCTTTCTGGAATGCTTCAGTTCAAATCCACTACGCTTCAAGCAGAAAAAAGCGACTCCATCCCGCCCAACACCTAATTTCGCCTAATGCGCCAGTTATGTCAAATAGTATCGTTTTGCTGCTGCCTGTTGGGGTGGGTCGCCGCTGGTTTTGCGCAAGGGCAACTCCTCTCATGGGAGTTCATTGGCGAAGAAAAAGGGCTGAACACACTCGGCCTGAACAACATCCATCAGGACCAGGTGGGCTATATCTGGCTGGCCACGCAAGAGGGGCTGGTGCGCTATGACGGGCATTCGTTCAGGCTCTTCCGCAACGTGCCGGGCGACAGTACCTCACTTTACAGCAACCATGTTTATTGCATCACCGAGGACAAGGAGGGCAATATTTGGGTGGGGTTGATTAGGGGCGGAGTGAGCCGCTACGACCGCAAAACAGGGAAGTTCAGGAACTACAATTTCACGGAAAAACTGAAAATAAAAACGGCCACGGTTCATCAAGTTTTCTTCGATAAGGCGGGTGAACTATGGGTCGGAGTGGGCGGGTTTGGCCTCGTGCATTTGAACCAAAAAACTGGAGCGTTCAAGCACTATGACCTTGTGACTGCCGAAACGGCACCTCACCTGACTCCGCAAGAGTTGCCGAACTACAACATTGCCCAAAATTTTTGGCAGGACGAGAACGGCCAAATCTGGTGCGCCACCCCCGACGACCTCTACCGCTTCGACCCAAAAACGGGGAAGGCTACCCCACATCGTTTTGGAAAAAAGGCACCCAATGGTTTCCGGCAGAACCAAACTTTCGTGATATGCCCGGAAGGCGATTGGCTCTGGGTCGGTGGATGGGGAGCAGGGTGCGCCGCTACAACCGCAAGACGGGCGAATGGAAACAATATTTGCTGGTGGAAAACCCCACCTCGCCCGATGCCTTCAACATCGTCAATGGCATTGTGCAAAAAGGGGCGGATGAGCTATGGGTATCAACCCAAGACCAGGGCCTGGCTGTTTTCAACAAAAAAACGGAGCAGTTTTACTATTACAACCGACATCCCGCCGAATACCCCGATTTTCCAATTTCAGTAGGAACACCCTTGCTCGACAATCAGGGAAATTTATGGGTGAGCGTCCCCGGCCAATTGATGCGTATCCGGTTGAAAGACAAGCAGTTCCATTTTCATCCCGTGAAGTCTGCCCGACTATTGATCAACGATGACGCCTACCTCTTGACCCTGTTCGATGACCGGGAAGGCCGTTTCCGTTTCATTGGGATGCCCTCTGGCGATGGCTTGCAGGTGGTAGACAAAAAAACGGGGAAAACGACTGTTCCGGCATTTGTCAATGTGCCCAAGGCGGACGAAAACAGCCAGATGGTTAGGGGGGTGATGCAAACTGCCGATGGCACCATCTGGGTCTTGGGCCGCCATATTCTGTACCGTTTCAATCCGCAAACGATGCGCCTCGAAGTGCCAGCGCAGCCGCCAGTTTTTTCGAAGGAATTTGGCACCAATTACTACACGATGATGGCGGAGGACGGTCAAGGGAACATCTGGCTCGGCACGGCGATGTTCGGCCTGTTTCGGTACAACCCCCGCACGGGCGAGGCGACGCATTTCATGCCCGACGAAAAAAAGACGGGAGACGTTCCGACCAATGTGGTAGGCGTCGTCCATGCCGATGGCACGGGCCGATTGTGGTACGCCAGCCGCGATAGAACGGCCTACGGCTACTTCAATTCCGAAGAAAACAGGTTTGTGTACCTCGATGTAGATGGAAAGGTGACCTCCGATCTTGCCTCGATGCGGATAAACAACTACTTCACCGACCAAAAAGGAAACACATGGGCCTTCACGGAGCGGGGCATCTACGTTTTCGATTGTGCCGCCGAGCAGCCACGGTTGGCCAAAAAATACACCGTGGAGAATGGCCTTCTGTACGATTATGTGACTTGGGGAGTTGGCGATGACAGTGGCAATCTTTGGTTGATAAATGGGCGCAACCTTTGCCGGATGAACCTTGCCACGGAGCGGTTCACTGTTTTTGGCAAACAGGACGGGTACCCTCCCGTGAACGCTGGTATCGGCAAATTTGCCAACGGGAGTTTCTACCTACGTGGGTTTGGCGGCTACTACACGTTCAACGCCGACTCGCTGCGACCCTACGAATCCCAAGCCCCCATCGTGCTGACCTCGTTCAAGGTGAACGACCAAGAGCAGTACCCCGGCAGCGAATTGGCCCAATCAGAACCATTCGTCGTAACCGCCGACGGACGTTATTTCTCCTGGAATTTGCGGCCCTCGACTTCACGCACCCTGAGTTGTGCCGTTACGAATACCAGTTGGAAGGGCTTGACAACCAGTGGGTTAAAGCTGGAACACGCCATTTGGTAAACTACACGAACGTGCCCGCCGGACGCTATGCTTTTCGGGTAAAATTGGAGGGCAGGCCCGATGCCGAGGCGCTCACCGTGCCGCTCGTAGTGCGGGAAGCATTTTACAAACGGGGCTGGTTTTGGGCACTGATAGCGGCGGCGTTGCTTGGTGCGGCGGTCGTCTATTTCCGCAACCGCCAACGTCAACGGCAGCAAGTGACGGAACTGAAAAGCAAGGCGCAACTGCTCGAAAAGAGAAAGCCGTAGTACAGTACGAAAGCCTCAAACAGCAGCTCAACCCGCATTTTCTTTTCAACTCCTTGACCTCGCTCGGCAGCCTTATCTCGATGGACCCCAAAGCTGCGGTAACCTTCCTCGACAGCCTGAGCAAGACCTACCGCTACATCCTCAAAAGCAGCGAACGGGAAACCGTGCCGCTGACCGAGGAACTGAAGTTCGGGGAGTCGTTCGTGAAACTCCAAAAAACGAGGTTCGGCGAGGGCTTGCAGGTTAATTTCAAGGTGGACGAGGAGGATTTTCACCGAAAAATAGTGCCCGTCACCCTGCAAAACCTGCTGGAAAACGCCATCAAGCACAACATCATTGACGAGGACGAGCCACTGGTGATAGATGTGTTTGTGGAGGGCGATTACCTCGTGGTGCAAAATAATTTGCAGCGGAAAAAATTCGTGGAAACGAGCAACAAGCGGGGCTTGACGAACTTACAATCTTTCTACCGCTACCTCTCCGACAAGCCGATTGTGGTGGAGGAGGATGGGGCGTTTTTTAGGATAAAAATACCGTTGATTTAAGTTTGAACGGATTGGAAAGCCCGAGGTACGAGGGATTTCTAAGCCAGGTTAGCATCAACTCGTTCAGGCTTAGAAATCCCTCCTTTTGGGTCGGGCTTTCCAATCCATCACTGAAAAAATTGAAGTCATGATAAAAGCGGTTATTATCGAAGACGAATCGCTCATTGCCCGTGAGCTGCAAGTCAAAATCGCTGCCGTGGCAGACGACGTGAAAATCGTGGAGGTGCTGCCCAGCTTGAAGTCTGCAAAAAAATGGTTCTTGCAAAATGCCGAACCCGACCTGCTGTTCATGGACATCCAGTTGAGCGACGGGGTGAGTTTCGAGCTGTTCGAGCATTTCGACCTCCATTGCCCGGTCATTTTCACGACGGCCTACGACGAGTACGCCATCCGTGCCTTCAAGGTCAACGGTATTGACTATTTGCTCAAACCCATTGACAATGAAGACCTTGCGAATGCCATCGGCAAATTCCGTCGGCAAGCGGAAAGCCCCACCAAGCCTCCAAGCAATTTCGAGGAGCTGTTGAAGACCATCCAGACACCGCTTGCCGAGCGGTCAGTGTTCAAGGAAAAATTCATCGTCAGTGTCCGCAATACCTGGGTTCCCGTGAACACGAAAGACATCGCCTGCTTCGTACGGGACAACCTGAACTACGTCCACACCTTCGGCGGCGACAAGTACATGCTTGACTACAACACCCTCGAAGAGGTAGAAGAACTGCTTGACCCCAAGGTTTTCTACCGGGCCAGCCGCCAATGCATCGTCAACATCGAGGCCATTCAAAGCGTGAAGCCCCATGAAAACCAGAAACTGACGCTGACCCTAAAAGCTCCCGCAAAAATGGAAGTGGACGTGAGCCGGGAGAAGGCACCAGCGTTCAAAAAATGGTTTGACAGGTGAAAATTGTTGAATTGTTATATTGTTGAATTGTTTTTGCTCGTCTTCCAACAATATAACAATACAGCAATACAACAATACAACAATACAGCAATGACCACTTCGCAAATACTCCTCGTCAAAAAAAGCTGGCGGCTGCTGCGCAACCTCCCGCCGGAATTGGTGGCGGATGCCTTTTACAGCAAGCTGTTCCTCGACCACCCAGAACTGCGGCGCATGTTCCCCAAGCAAATGGACGACCAGTACCGGAAGCTGATTGACATGCTCTCGGCGATGGTGGCAAGGCTCGATAATTTGGAGAGTTTGGAACAGGAAATCATTGATATGGCCAAGCGCCACGTGGGCTACGGCGTGCAACCCAAACACTACGAAATGGTCGGAGCGGCGCTGCTCTGGACGCTTGAAAAAGGGCTTGGTGCCGACTGGAACGAGGAAACGGCGGAGGCTTGGTCGGCTTGTTATGGCATCATTGCGGGACAGATGAGCGGGGGTGGTCTCAACGCTGTACATCACTGAACACCTCTCCCAACGCCACCTCCAAATCCGGGAAAACATCCGCTCTCACCGACTCTCCGCTGGTGAAAATCTGGGCAAGGCCATACGACTCTCCATCGGCTTGCAGCAGGAAGCGAGTCAGGGTCTCCCGTTCAGGGTCAACAATCCAATACTCAGGGACGCCGACTTCGCCATAGAGGTCTTTTTTTGTCTTCATTTCCTTGGTGGAATTGCCGGGCGAGAGGATTTCCACAATCAGGTCGGGAGCGCCGAGACAACCGGCGTCGTCGAGCTTGCTGGCATCGCAAATGACACAAATATCAGGCTGTACGACAGTGTATATGTCCTTGTTGGCCTTGACCGATTTGGCTTTGTTGTACAGGCGGACATCGAAGGGGCAGTGTATGCCTCGCAAGGATGCTTCTTAAAATACTATAGAATGTCCACTAACTCTTAGGAAATCTTTTGGTGCCGACGGCTCGGTGCCGCCATTTTTGCAATTCTACCCTTTATCAACTCCACAGCTTGCTCGAACTGCCAAGTCAGGTAGTCGGCGTAGGTGTAGGTCTTTTCCAGGTCCAATTGCGATAGGCTCGTTATTTTTTCCATTGTGGCTGATTTTCTTGATGGCAAATATACTGCATGCTAGCCCGTGATGTTCAAAACAAAGCCGTAATCTTGCACCCGACTTTTTCCTTTGTACTTTTTCCTTTTTCCTTGAAAAATGACGCAATCACCCGTAAAACATTCTTATCTCGACGAACTCAACCCTGTGCAACACCAAGCCGTGACGCAGATTGATGGCCCCGTGCTCGTGATAGCAGGCCCTGGCTCCGGCAAGACGAGGGTGCTTACCTACCGCATCGCCCACATGATTCAGTCGGGCATTGCGCCTTGGGAAATCATGGCGCTGACCTTCACCAACAAGTCCGCACGGGAGATGCAGGCCCGCATCGAAAAAGTGGTGGGGCCACGGGCGGGCAGGGTTTGGGCGGGCACGTTCCACTCGTTGTTTGCCAAAATACTGCGGGTGGAGGCACAGCACATCGGCTACCCCAGCAATTTCACCATCTACGACTCCGACGACACGAAGAGCGTCATCACGTCCATCATCAATGAGATGAACCTCAACAAGGAGCAGTACAATTCGAACAATATCAAGGCGAGGATTTCTTCGTGCAAAAGCAACCTCATCACCCCGAAAATGTACGTCAATCGGGCGGATATGATGGAGGAAGACAAGTTGGCCAAGCGCCCGTTTTTCCACCAGATTTACGAAAAATACGTCGCCCGCTGCAAGCGCAGCGGGGCGATGGACTTCGACGACCTGCTGTTCCGCCTCTACGAACTGTTCCAGAACCACCCGGAGGTGACCAACAAATACCGCCAGCGCTTCAAGTACCTGATGGTGGACGAGTTCCAGGACACGAACCACCTGCAGTATTCTATTGTCAAGAAGTTCATCAGCTACGAGGGCAGCCCCCGCAACATCTGCGTGGTGGGCGACGACGCACAGAGCATTTACGCCTTCCGGGGCGCCACCATCCAGAACATCCTCGACTACGAGCGGGACTTCAAGCCCTTCGGCATCAAGACCTTCAAGCTGGAGCAAAACTACCGCTCCACCGAGCACATCGTGCAGGCGGCCAACGAGGTGATTTCGTACAATCGCAAGCAAATCCAAAAGACGATTTTCAGCGACAAGGGCGAAGGCCAGCGCATCCGGGTCATTCGAGCGATAACGGACAGCGGGAGGGCAAACGGGTGGCGGACGCCATTTTGGAGCAAAAATCGCTGGCATTTATCGAACAAGGAAATCGCAATCCTGTACCGCACCAACGCCCAATCGAGGGTCTTCGAGGAGTGGATGCGGCACTACAATATCCAGTACCGGGTGTTCGGTGGCATGTCATTTTACCAACGAAAAGAGGTGAAAGACCTCATCGCCTACCTCCGCCTTGCCATAAACCAGCAGGACGACGAGGCGCTGCGCAGGGTCATCAACTACCCCAAGCGGGCTATCGGCGGCACTACGATTGATAAAATCAGCGCCCTTGCCGACCAGCGGGGCATCACGATGTGGGAGGCACTGCCGCTCACCGATTTCCCGCCCCGCACCCGTAATTCCATTGAGAATTTTGTGATGATGATTCAGGATTTTGGGGAGAAAGCCAAGACGCACGATGCCCACGTGGTGGCCGAATACATCGCCCGCAAGTCGGGGCTGATGGACGAACTCAAGCAGGACACGACCGTGGAGGGCATTCAGCGGTTGGACAACGTGAACAGCCTTTTGGACGGTATCAAAACTTTCGTCGAAGACGACACGATTGACGATTTACGATTGACGAATGACGAGAGTCCCGAATCGTCAATCGTCAATCCCGAATCGTCATTCGATAAATCGTTGTCAGTTATTTGCAAAACATTGCCCTGATGACTGACCAAGATTCAGGTGACGCTGATGGCGACCATGTCACGCTGATGAGCGTCCACTCGGCCAAGGGCTTGGAGTTCAAGAGCGTGTTCATTGCGGGCTTGGAGGAGCAGTTGTTCCCGTCATTCATGAGCTTCGACACGCCGGAGGGGCTGGACGAGGAGCGTCGCCTTTTTTACGTGGCCATCACGCGAGCAGAGCAGTTTTTGACGCTTAGTTATGCTGCCAGCCGCTATCGTTTTGGGCAGGAGCGCAGCAACCCGCCGAGCCGGTTTTTGGATGAAATCAACATGGCGCACCTCGATGCGGCGTCGCCGATTGGCAGCTCGTCCAGGGCTCCGCAAGGCCGTTTCGAGCGGACGACGGCACACCCCGGTGCAGCGCCAGCCAGTTCAAAAAGCGGCGTGACGGGCAGCTTCAAACCACGGGGCCCGCAGCAGGATGAAATCATGCGAGCCGACCCTGCCACTTTCAAGCCCAGCCCCAGCGAGCAGATTCAGGGGGGCATGAAGGTAGTACACCTGAAATTTGGCGAGGGTAAGGTCTTGGCCATTGACGGCAACGGCGACAAGCGCATGGCGACCATCTTTTTCCAGATTTGGAGGTGGACAAGCAGAAGCGGATCATGTTGAAGTTTGCGAAGCTGCAGATAGTGGGGTAGGTTTGACCGAAAATCAAAAACATGCTTTCGAAACGCTGCTTTTTCCTACTCGCTTTCTCCTTAACTGCACAAATTTTGGCGTTTAGCCAAAATGACACTATCCCTCCCTTTCCTCCATTTGAGGAAGTTAAACCCGAATATCCTGGGGGCGAAATGGCACTTTATCAGTTCATTTCCGCTAATTTGGATTATCCAGACAATGCTTCTCGAAAGGGCATTCAAGGCACAGTTTATACCCAATTTTTCATTGATGAAGAAGGCAACGTAATTGAGCCTACAATAGTCAGGGGCATTGACCCTGAACTTGATGCCGAGGCGTTGCGGCTTGTAAAATTGATGCCTAAATGGCAGCCAGGAATTCAGCGGGGCAAACAAAAACCAAGCAAGAATTTGAAGCCAAAGGGCATTGGCGCAAGGGGCGGCCTGTCGGTATATTATCACCTCATGTACTGGTTGGTTATGAGGTTTGGAAGAAAAACAAATGGTCTATCGTACCTTATGGCGGCCTGAGTTTAAGTGGTTTTTTACCTTCAAAACTGGAAAAATCCGACCCAAAAGGAGGCTTCCAGCTTGACAATACCTCCTTCGCAACGGGGGCGATGGCACCCTTCCCTTACCGCTACAAAAACCGAGGGCCAAGCAGGTTCAACACTTCACTGTTGCGGTTCAGGATAGGGTACAACTACATGAAGTTTAATGACTTTTTAAAAGGAAGCAGTTTGGCATTTTCTGTTGGATGGGGAAGAGAATTTAGCGGAAAGTCCAATCGTTGATTCAGTATGAAAAAAGAAACATCCTTCGCACTCATCACCGGTGCCTCCCAGGGCCTTGGCCGAGCGATGGCCTTCGAGCTTGCGAAGCGAAAAACAAACTTGCTGTTGGTTGCCTTGCCCAATGAAAACCTTCATCAGCTAGCCGCACAACTCGCTGATTTTCAAATACTTGTCCATTGTTTTGAAACCGACCTTTCCCTTCGGGAAAACGTGCTTTCGCTGTCGCAAACCATCAATCAAAACTATCAAGTAAGCATCCTCATCAACAACGCAGGGCGGGGCGGCTCGAAACGTTTTGAGGAGGTTGAATTAGACTACCTCGATGGCATTTTGCAACTGAACATCGTGGCCACGACGCTGCTGACCCACCTGCTACTGCCCAATTTGCGCCAGCAAAACCAAGCTTGGATTCTGAACGTGAGCAGCATGGCTGCTTTCAGTCCAATAGGCTTCAAGACCGTTTATCCGGCCAGCAAGGCATTCATCAGGCACTGGTCGCTGGGGTTGCGGGAGGAGTTGAAAGGAAGCGGCGTTTCAGTGTGCGTGGTCTATCCCGGGCCGATGAAGACGAATCAAGATGTCACGCAACGCATTGAAAACCAGGGATTTAAAGGGAATATTGGATTGCTCACACCGGAAGATGTGGCAGTCATTGCCCTGCGGCAAATGTTTCAAAACAGGGGCACCATCGTGCTAGGTTTTACCAATAAAATGAGCCGCTTTTTAATGGCCTTGCTACCGAATTGGTTCAAAATCCCGCTGATATCGAGGGCAGTTGAAAAGAAATCGATTGAACCTGCTCACTGTCTCGCCCTCTCACCTTCTCACCTTCTCACCTTCTTCTCACCCGCTTTCAATCCACCCACTCCGCCACAAACACGTTCGTGTCCCGAGTGCCGCCATTGTTGCGGTTGCTGGAGAAGGCGATATACTTGCCGTCCGGCGAGAACATCGGGAAGGAGTCGAAGCCCGTGTCAAAGGTGATTTGCTCCAGCCCCGTGCCGTCGAGGTTCACGGAAAAAACGTTGAATTGGCGACCGCTTTGGCTGTGGTGGTTGCTGCAAAACAAGATTTTCTTGCCCGACGGGTGCATGAACGGTGCCCAGTTGGCCTTGCCCACGTTAGTGATTTGGCGCAGGTCGGAGCCGTCCACGTTGCAGGTGAAGATTTCGAGGGCAGTGGGCTGCACGAGGCCCTGAGCGAGCAGTTCCTTGTATGTTTTTTGCTCCTCTTCGGTCTTAGGGCGGCTGGCCCGGAAGACGAGTTTTTTGCTGTCAGGCGTGAAAAATGCACCACCATCGTAGCCTAGTGCCTTGGTCACTTGGCGCTGGTCGGAGCCGTCAATGTTCATCGTCCAAAGCTCCAGGTCGCCGGAGCGGGTGCTGGTGAACACGATTTTTTTGCCGTCAGGCGATACCGTTCCCTCGGCGTCATAGCCGGGCGAATTGGTGAGTTCTTTACCGATTTTCCCTTTTCAATCAGCCACATACATATCGAATTCCTGGTGAATTGCCCAGACGTACTTGCCGCCCACGCTTCGGGGCGCACTCGGGCAGCCTCGCCGCTGTGCTCGCCGTGCGTGCTTGCGAAGAGGATGGTCTTGTTGCCGGGCATGAAGTAGGAGCAGGTCGTTTTGCCGAGGCCGGAACTTTTTGAATTGGTTTTGCACCGCCATTTGTCCCAGATTCGATGGGCATGGTGAAAATCTGGTCGCAAGAAGCGCCCCATTTTTCGTTGGTGGCCTGGAAGGAGCGACTTGCTGTCGAAGCTCCAGTACGCCTCTGCGTTGTCGCCGCCGAAGGTCAATTGGCGGACGTTGCGGAAATGCCTTTTCGCCAGGAAGTCGAAGGGTATCGGTTGCCGGGTTGTAAGTCGTGAGTTGTTGGTTCACAGCGGTTTTCGAGCTGTGGCAAGCAAAGGCAACAATGACGGCAAGGGTGAGAAATGTGATACTTTTCATCATAAAAATTTTCGCAAAGATAGCCACCACAGCAGTTTTGCTACTTTTTGATGGGATAGCTTGCGTAAACGTTTTGTCAAAATTGTGGTCGCCCAATTTATTGGGCTGACCGAACATTTATCGGTCAGCCCAATAAATTGGGCGACCACAATCGCCGCTCCATCAAAACATTGTCGTGCCAAACGCCATCACGCTGCGCAATGCGCTCCCGGATGCCCACCACCCGGAACCCCGCCCCCTCGTGCAGCCGGATGCTGGCAGTATTTTGAGCAAAAATAACCGCCTGCAAAGTCCAGAAGCCAGCCTTTTCTGATGCTTCGACAAGGTGCTTGAGCAATGCCTGGCCAACGCCTTGGCTCCTGAATTTTTCACCCACATAAATCGCCACCTCACCCACACCACGGTACACCTCCCGCTTGGAGTAGGGCGTTAGCGCCGCCCAGCCAGCCAGCTCGCCGTCGAGGAGTGCCACCCACCGGCAGGCCGGGAGGTATTTCTCGTCCCAGACCTGCCAGTCAATGGATTTGGTTTCAAACGTGGAAATGCCGGTGGCCAACCCCTCCTCGTAAATGCGGCGGACGGCAGGGTAATGCGCTTTCAGCAGTGGTTCGATGGTCATTTTCATGGACATCTATGTTTTGCAAACCAATGAAAACAGGTTTTGACACCTCCCAAACACTTAAACACCCAAACACATTTCTCATGAGCAGCAGCCGGCGGTGGAGTGTCCCGCCAGTTCAAGTTCGAGCTTGGGCTTGCAGGCGGTAGGTGGTATAAACATTTTCACAACAACTTGATTGTCAGATATTTCTGCGTTCAAGGGGCGGTAGTTGGAGGTGGGCAGGTACTCGTTGCCCCACTCGAACAGGATGTCGGCATCGCCCCGCATCGGCTTCATCCGATCCACGATGTCGAAGATTTTAAGTGCCTTTTCGGTGGCCATGTGGCGCTCGACCTGCTCATCGCCGGAGACCCAAAGCTGCACCACGGTCTGGAAGTCTTCGCTGGGCCTACCGCCGCAGTCCACGGCTTCGATGTGCAGGTTTTTGACCTCGGTGATGTGATAGGCCATTGGTACGAAAAAGTCTTGGCGGTATTCAAAAACGAGTTCTTTGCCGGGATTTTCCCGAAGGGTTTGCAGGAATTGATTGGTTGTCATGTTTGATAAATTTTAATTTTTTGGAAAAAAGGGGCGGCACTTTCCAACGAAAGCGCCGCCACCAGGTTTTAGCAACAGCCCGTTCCGCAGCCGATGCCACAGCAGCCGCCTTCGGCAGGGCTGTTCTGAATTGCAATTGAATTTAGCATAGCACAAATAGTTAAAAGGTGAAGAAATATGCTTTCCATCGCAATATCACGATGATTTTAGCCAAAAAAAAACTCAGCAACAACGGCTGAACATCTCGCCAAATGCCGAGTTGAATTCCTTCAAAACAGCAGTGTTCAGGCAGTAACAAACTTTCGGCGGCTCTACGCTGCCGGTAATGATGCCCGCCGTTTTCAGCGCTTTCAAATGCTGCGACACCGTGCTTTGCGAAAGTGGCAAGTGCATCCACCAGGTCGCCACAGATGCAGGCTTCGGCCTTGAGCAGGTGCTGCACGATGGCCACCCTCGCTGGGTGGGCAAGTGCCTTCGCCAGTTCGGCGATGCGGTTCTGTTCTGTGGAAAATGATGCTGTTTTGCTGAGGCCCATTTGTTGATTTTGAAACTTATCGCAATATTACGATGAAAAGAAGTTAAAAGTCAAGTCCTCGCTTATTTTTTTATCAATTTTTTTATGAAAACGCCATTTTGGGTTTGGATTCTTACCAAAAGAACCCCGCTCGGCACTGGCCGCAAGTCCAAATATGCCTGACTGGCGTAACCAGACCAGCCAGATGACAGTGGGTGGCCATCCAAGGTGATGCATTCAATTTTTTCGAGGTGCAAGTTCGATGATTCCACCGTGAGCCAGTCTGTGGCTGGATTCGGTGATAAGCCGATTTCTTGCTGCAACGGAATGCTTGGCCCAACCGCATCCACGGGGTCGAGCAGCACGATGGTATCCACCAGTACCTGCCCTGGGCAAACGACCTGTTCAAGTTCATTGACAATCAGGAAATCGGACGCATCCATCCAGAAATCAACAGCGGTGGAGCGCAAAATCTGTCAACTACCATTTCGACCACCCCCAGTGGGCGGGGGAAAAACACGCGTTCATCCCCAAGCCAGCGGCCCCAAAGCCGATGCTGCCCGAAGGCACTGCCCGCCACGACTTGGCCAACGTGTTCGTCGCAGTCACGAACATCAGGTCGCCGGGCAGGGTGTCAGGAAAGACCATCGTGAACGAATCTTTCACGTTGTCGGGGTCGTAGGTTAGGTTGAAGGCAATCCCAAGTGCCCCAGCAGAAGGTGGCACGTTCGGTGGATAAAACAGCGAGAGTTCGGCATAAAAGTATCGCTCACCATTGCCGTATCCCGGTCGAAATCAATGCGCAGAATGGGCTTTGGGACATGAAAAACAGGTGTCAGGCAGCAAGTAGGGCATAGGCGGGGGTTGTGCTCCGGTTTGGGTGCTGTCAAAGTTCAGGGCGATGGCATCAATGTCGAACGAGTCAATGAGGCCGTTGCCGTCGCTGTCGCAAAACCCAAGGTTTACGCCGCTCACTGGCAATGCTTGCAGCCACTGCTGCGGTAGAAACTGTGGCAGCCAGTCGAGCGTGGCGCCCGGACGCGGGAACCCCTCCTGCCCGTAGGCCACGCCGATGGGCAGGAGGTCGTACTGGTTGGCCACACCGTCGTTGTTGGCATCGCCGGGAAAAAGGATGATGGGTTGCGCCGCCAAATGCAGGCTGCACAGGAAAGAAAGCAAAAAAATGAATCGGCACATGGTATTTTTGTTGAATCAAAAAAATGCGGGATGCACCAAAGCAAACTCCTCGATTTACTTCGCAAGTTAAGCCCAAAGCAATTGTCACGAGCCGGGGATTTCGTGGCTTCGCCGTATTTTAACAAAAACAGGGACAACATCCTGTTTTTCAATTACTTACAAAAACATGCGCCCGATTTTGACCATAAAAATTTGGCAAAGGAAACGGCCATTCAGAAAATCGCCACCGAGAAACCGCTCGATGAGAAGTCGCTGACCTACCTGATGAGCCAACTCACCAAACTACTCGAAACCTTTTTGGCGGTCGAAACCCTACTGGAAGACGGGTTTGAAATGCCGCTTTCCTTGCTCAAAAAATACCACCAGCTCGGCTTGCAACGCCACCAGAAGCCAACTGAAGACTTCATCGAAAAGCCTTTGGAAAAAATGCCGCTCCGCAATGCCGATTTTTCCAAAAGCAATTGATTTTCAAGCGTTTGCAGTACGAATATTCCAACCCCAACCAACGGGGCTTCAACGAAAAACTGCAGATGGCTGCCGATGCGCTCGAACTTACTTTTTGATTGAAAACTCCGCATGCCAGCGAAATGCAAAACATTGAACAATTCGCTAAACCTCAATATCGGCTGCCTTTCATGGGCAAGTAATGGGTTGATTGGGCAGCAGGGGAGGAATTTAGCGCTGGAACCAACCATCCAAATTTATCGGCAAATATTTCTGATGCTGCACAATACCGAAGAACCTCGGCATTTCGAGGAGGCAAAAAGACTGCTGACCACGCACGGCCACCGCTTTGAGGCGCACGAGTTGAAGCAACTTTACACCCTCCTCCTCAACTATTGCACCCGCCGCATCAACCGTTTCAACGACGAAATTTTTTGGCACGAGTACCTGGAAATCAACAAGTTGCTGCTCGAAAATGGGCTAATTTTTGAGAACGGATACCTGCCGCCCTGGCGCTACACCAACCTCGTAACGGTCGGCCTGCGCACTGGGCAAACCGACTGGACGCACGGTTTTATCCATCGGTACAGGGGCAAGCTATTGCCTGCCTATTCCGAAAACCTGTTCCGGTACAACCTCGCACAATTCCATTTTCATCAACAGGATTTTGACAATGCGCAGCGGGAGCTGGTGCACGTGGAATTCACCGACGTCCTGCTCAACTTGGGCGTCCGCAGCCTGCTCATCAAGATTTATTTTGAAACTGGGCAAGACGAAATCCTCTACTCGTACCTCGAAGCCACCCGGATTTTTTGCTTCGCAACAAACTTCCTCGACAAGCGGGTGAAGCAGCAAATGAAAAAGTTCGTGGAATACTGCGGCAAGCTCTTGAAGGCGCAACGATGGCGGAACTGCAATTCCGCGGCAGCGGAATGCTGCACCGTGACTGGCTGGGAAGCTGGCAGCAGAAAAGAATTTGACATCCGCAGAGCGGCGAGAATAGTGTTGAAACCGGGATTGAGCACCAGCGGTGCGGCAAGAATATTACGCATCGCTGGGCTCAACATGAAGGCTTGCGTTTTCCGCCTGCGGCAGGTGATTTTTCAGTGTTTAATCCTCGAAACTCAAGTTTTTTCAAAAAATTGCTTGCTCAATTTTCGGTTGCAGTCAAAATTGCCCAGTTCTACCTTTGACCCGTATCAAAAAATTTAATGAAATGACAAGTACGAAACTACCTGACCACACGACGATGTACCAAGCGCTGGTGAACAAAGACACCAATTTTGAGGGCATTTTTTTCGCCGGCATCAAGACCACGGGCATTTTTTGCCGACCAAGCTGCACCGCCCGCAAGCCCAAGCCCGAAAACGTGGAATACTACACCAGTGCTAGCGAGGCCATCCGCCACGGCTATCGCCCCTGCAAGGTTTGCCACCCAATGGAGCTTAAGGACGCCACCCCCGCCTGGCTCAAAGGGCTGCTGAAAGAAATCGCCGCCGACCCCTCCATCCGGCTCCGCAATGCCGACCTACAGGCCCGAGAACTGCAGCCGGAGCGGGTGAGCCGTTGGTTCAAAAAGACGCACGGCATCACCTTCCAAGCCTACCTTCGGATGCTGCGCATCAACCAGGCTTTTGGGCAAATAAAGTACGGAGAAAGTGTGACGGACACTGCGTTCAGCAACGGTTACGAGTCGTTGAGCGGCTTTGGCGATTCGTTCAAAAAAACCACAGGGTTTGCACCAACAGAAAGCCCCAACAAGAAAATCATCACGGTCATCCGCCTGCTGACCCCGCTCGGCCCGATGATGGCCGGGGCCACGGACGAGGGCATTTGCCTGCTCGAATTCACCGACCGACGGATGCTGGAAACGCAGCTTGCCCGCTTAAAAAAACACCTCAAAGCCGAAGTGGTGTCAGGCGAGCATCCGCATTTCAGGGCGCTCGACGAGCAGTTGAAGGATTATTTTGCTGGAAAATTGAAGGAATTTGACCTGCCGCTGGTGCTAACGGCACGGATTTTCAGCAGCGGGTTTGGGCGGAGCTGCAAACGATTCCCAGTGGAAAAACCCGCTCGTACAAGGAGCAAGCGGAAGGCATTGGCAACCCGAAGGCGGTGCGGGCGGTGGCCAAGGCCAATGGCGACAACCGCATCTCCATCATCGTGCCCTGCCACCGGGTCATCGGGTCGGATGGTGCGCTGACGGGCTACGGCGGTGGGCTTTGGCGGAAAAAATGGCTGCTCGAACATGAAATTGAAAATTGAGTTATTGGGTTATTTTAGTCCAGAGTACTTTGAATAACCCAATAACTCAATAACTCAGGGCTTTGCCCCTTCGAGCCACTTGTGAATCCCGGTGCAGCCGAGAAAACTCTGGTCAATTCGTATGAAGGTAGAAAGCACTTTTTCCTCCACCCATTCAGCGGTTTGCGAGGATTTTTTTTGCTCGATGGCGGCAGTTTGGATTTTGGCGTAGTCCTTTTCCAAGCTGGCGACGTGTGGCTGCGACCGGCTTTGGAGTTGGACAATCCGGTAAAAAGTCTCGCCCCTTGGGTCGGTGTAGCTGAACGGCTTTGAAAACTCGCCCAATTTCATCGTGTCAATGGTGAAATAAATGGACGGTTCGAGGTCGCCGATTTCAAAAAGTTGTTGCCGCTGGCCTGGTTCACGAGCTTGCCGTCGTTGTTGTAGCTCTGCACTTCTTTGTACCCGTAATATTTCACGGCTTTTGAAAAGCTAGTGCTGTCGGTGACCAATAGTTGGCGCACGGAGTCCAGTTTGTGCATGGTCAGTTCGAGGTCGGCGTCGGTAATTTCTGGTTTCACGAGGATGTGCCGGGTGCTGATGCTGTTGCCCCGGCGGCCTAGCAACTGGATGAGGTGGAAGCCAAATTCCGACTCCACCACTTCCGAGATTTCGTTGTCGTCGAGCTTGTAGGCGGCTGCCTCGAATGCCGCCACGAACTTGCCACGCTTCGTCCAGCCAAGGTCGCCGCCGATGCGGGCGCTGGCGAAGTCATCGGAGTATTTTTTGGCGAGTTCTTCAAACGACTCCCCGCCTTCCACGATTCGCTTGCGGATGGCTTCCAGCTTTTCGATGGCCTTGCGGCGCTCGGTTTCGTTGATTTGGGGCTTCATCACGATTTCGCCGATTTCTACCTCGGAGTTGAAGTATGGCAGGCTGTCACGGGGTATCTTTTTGAAAAAAGCTTTTACTTCGGAGGGTGTCACGCTGATGCCCTCCATCACTTTGCTGCGCATCCGGTCGGCCAGGAGTTGGTTCCGCAAATCTTCCCGAAAAGTCTCCCTAACCTCGCCAATGGACTGGCCATAATAGTCCTCAAACTGGTTGACATCGCCGCCCATGTAATCGAGGATTTGCTCGATGCGGGCGCCCAATTGGGCTTCTACCTCCTCGTCGGTCACAGCTACGCTGTCAATTTTTGCTTGGTTGATGAGCAGTTTTTGCGTTAGCAAATTGTCCAACATCAGGCAGCGGGCGTCCGGTGGAAGCTTGCCGCCCTGCCGCTCGCCGATGAGCGCCAGTTGCTCCTCCAACTCGGAAAGCAGCACGTACTCGTTTCCCACGTTGGCTATCACTTTGTCAATCACTTCACGTTGCGCCACCAATTGCGAAGCGAAAAAGATGGTCAAAAATCCGAGGGCAATTCTTTTTATCATTGGTAATTTTTTATTGGCGTTTTGGCTTATTAGCAAATTGGCGTTTTAGGTAGTCCTTGCCTAACACGCCAAAACACTAACCAGCCAACCCGCCCCTACTCGTACACTTCCATGTTTTTTTTGCGCATAGCCTCTTCGTAGAGTTTGTCTTTCAGTTCTTCGAGTAGCGCTGTTTTTCTTTTGTGCAAAATAACCTTTCTGGCTTGGCTCTCGATGTACGAAAGTGGCGCAATTTCCTTTTTTCGCACCAATTCGAGCACTTTGAAATAGTACACGAAGTTTTCGTCCCGCTGGATAAAGTCCCTGTGGTTGTCCACGTTGTCAACGGTCAACGTGCCTTGGGGCATGTAGGCGGCTATGTCGTCCACGTTGTACCAGGTGCTGTCCTGCAAATGGTGAACGGCGGCATGTTGGCTGCACCACCTTGCCAGTTCGGCAAAGTCTTCGCCTTTGCTGCTGTTCCACCAGTCCTGCGCCTTATCGGAGCCGGGGGCATTTCGGGGTGCCTTTATGAAGCGGCATCGGAGGATGGGCGTTTCGAGCTGGTACTGCTCCTTGTTTTTTTCGTAAAACTCCTGCAACTGCACCGTCGTTACGGTCGAGTCCAGCAGTCGGTTCATCACGATATTGCCGTAGTTGTTCTTGATGAGCGAAGCGCGATAGTCGGCCACCAGTTTTTCCAGGTTCAAGTCTTTCGGGATGTTCTTCTCTGCCTCGTTTAGCAGGGCCATTTCCCGCATCCAGTACCGCACGAAGGTGTTGATGATAACGGTGCTGTCCTCTCCGGTGATGCCCTCTGGCAACATGCCCTCCATGTCGGAGAGGTAAAGTGTTTTGTCGTAAATGCGGCCAAGCTTTCGGTCGTCCTTCGAGCGTTTCCCGTCTTTGGTGCAGCCCAACAATTGCCCAAAAATCAGCACTAACAAAAGCAGAAACCAGGCGGGGCTATACGCCCCGCCTGGTTTAACTTCCGTGTTTGTTTTTTTTGAAACGCCCATGTTGGGTTGTTGGCGTGTTGGGCAGTTGGCGTATTGGGTAGGCGCTACCTAAAACGCCAACACGCCAACCACCCAACCCACTATTTTTTCACCATGCTGTTGAACACTTTTTCATTCAACTTCACCTTGTATTCTTTGCGGAGCGCCTCCAACCAGCGCTTCTCCAAGTAGTCCTGGTAGTCGGCCACGACGTAGCCACGGGCCTCTTGCAAGGTCTTCTGGCCTGGGGGCAGCATCTGCTCCAACTTGAAGAAGTTGTAGGACTTGTCCCGCTTGCTGATGTCAACGGCCGAAAGCGCACCGATTTTCCACTCCATTTTGTCCACCACTTCGTTGCGGCCTTTTTCGTACTGCTTCTCGATGCGGCTCAGGATTTTCTCCTCTTCGGTGTTGAACTTGGCAAGCACGGCCTCCGGGTCGTTGTGCTTCGAAAACTCCCGGATCTGGTTGATTTTGTCCTTTGATTTTTCCACCAAAGCGTATTGGCTCACCACCGCACGCTCCTCCCATTTGAAGTTGGTTTTGTTTTTTTCAAAAAATGCTTCCAGCCCAACGGAGTCGGCAGAGGCTTTGTCCCAAACCTCCATTTTCGTCACTTCAAACAGCATCACGCCCTCCTCGTACTCCCGCATCAGCGATTTGAATTCAGGGTATTTGGTCTCCAGCAGGTGCTCCTCATGCTTGAGGGCCGTCTCGCCGATGTAGTCGGTGTACAAGCTTTTTACCGCCTCAGCCACGCCGGACGTAGCCATTTGCTGGCGCTTGCGGGAGGCCTTGCCGCAGTAGTCGGCAAAATCGCCCAACGTGATTTTTTCAGTGTTGCCGAAGGCAAAAAGCGGCTTCGTGGAGGGTGATTCCGGCGCTTTCCATTTGTATGTCAAAAAACTTTTGGTTGTGTCCGCTTCTAAGGTGGCGATAAAATCGGACAGCGTTGTACGGTCTTCCGTAAAATTGCTCTCCCGCTTGATGCGCTCTACCATTTTCAATCTGGACAATTCGAAGCGGGCGTCCTGCTTGATTTGGTTTTGCAACCTCGATTTCACCACCGCAAATGGCTCGTTACTTTTTAGGCTGATCCGCTTGATGATGTGCCAACCGATGGTCGTTTGCACGGGCGTTGAAAAATCGCCATCGTTCTTGAGGGAAAAGGCGGCGTCCTCGAAAACCCTTTCGTAGCGGTTGATGCCGAAGAAGCCGATGTAGCCGCCCTTGGCGGAAGTGCCCTGGTCCATTGAGGATGATTTGGCCAAATCCTCGAAATTGGCGCCACCCTGGAGCAAGGTGTAAAGCGAGTCAACGGCTCGGCGGGCCTTGATGCCGTCCGGGAACTTGTCGAGGCGCACCATGATATGTGCCACCTCCACCTCGCCCCGGGCTGGGCGCCGACCATGCACCAGGAACAGGTGGTAGCCCCCAGTGGTACGGATAGGCCCCTGTATTTTCCCAATCGGGCTGTTGTAGGCAGCGGTTTCCAGTGCATAGAATCCATTGGGGAAAAGGGCGGTTACGAAACCGATATGCCCCATGTTTTTCGACACCGATTTGTCGGTGGAATAGACCATTGCGGTAGCGGCAAAGTCCTCACCGGCTTCCAGTTTTTTCTTGGCCTCCAATAGCTTGTTGTAGGCTGTCAGGGTGTCGGCTGGGGATGCGTTCGGTGCCAAGTTTATCATGATATGGCTCACATCCACGTCCTGTTTGGTGCGTTCGTAAGCTTCGTCCACCAGTTTTTCGGTCACTTCCCGGTCAATGAGGTACGAGTCGGCGAGCTGGCGGCGGTATCCATCGAGTTCTTGTTTGAGGGAAGATATGGTATCGAGCTTCATGTCCTTGGCCTTTTTCACCTTCAGCTTGAAGTTGGTGTAGAGGTCGAGGTACTCTTGCAGGCTTGCCTTTGAAAAATCGGCCTTGTCGCCGTTTGTTTTTGAGTAAATGTACTTGAATTCCGAGAGGTGGACTGGCGTTTCCCCAACGGAGAAAAGCACAGGGTCATCTTTTTGGGCAAAAAGGGCGGTAGCGGAAACGAAGGCAAAGAGCAAAATCAAAAAACGATTCAGCATGATAGGATGTATTTTGGTTATCAAAATGCTTAGCACGATTGCCGGGTTTTGTACCAAAACGGCGGCAGTATTTTTCGGGGCTGCGATGGAAAATAGCGCAGCAGCGAAAAAAGCGTCGCAAAAGTAGTAAAAATTAAAGGCGGTCGCTGTTTTGCCCTTGCCATTTGAATTTCATTTGATTTTGTGCCCAATCCTCGCATTTAAGCTATTTTTGCGCACTTTTTTTTAGTTATGAGTTTTGAGTTATGAGATATGCCATGCTCCAAACCAAATCTCATAACTCATAACTCATAATTCAAAGCATGTCCGAACAAGAACTCGTCCGCCGTGACAACTTGCAGAAAATCAAAGACTTGGGCATCAACCCCTACCCGCCCGAGCTGTTCCCCGTGAACGTGACTGCCGCTGAAATCAAGGCCAACTACGCAGAGGAAGTGCTGGAAGACGGCACCAAAAACCGCCTGAACTACCAGAAGGTGGTCATCGCAGGGCGCATCATGGCGCAGCGGGAAGCGGGCAAGGCCATGTTCATGAACATCATGGACAGCACCGGCACCATCCAGCTTTATATGAAACGGGACGAGCTTGGGCATGGTGACGACTTCACGTTCTTCGATGTTTTGGTGAAAAAACTGCTCGACCTCGGCGACTTCGTCGGCATCAAGGGTTTTGTTTTCAATACAAAAACGGGCGAAACCAGCATCCACGTGCAGGAACTAACGCTGCTGGCCAAGGCCCTTCGCCCACTCCCCATCGTGAAGCGGGACGCCGAAGGCAACGTCCACGACGCCTTCACCGACCCAGAAATGCGATACCGGATGCGCTACGTGGACCTCATCGTGAACCCGGAAGTGAAGCAGACTTTTCTGAAAAGGACGAAAATGGTCAACTCCATCCGCAACTTCCTCAACGAGCGGGGCGGGCTGGAAGTAGATACGCCAGTGCTGCAACCCATCCCCGGCGGGGCGGCTGCCCGTCCTTTCAAGACGCACCACAATGCGCTCGACGTGCCGTTTTTCATGCGGGTGGCCAATGAGCTGTACCTCAAGCGCCTCATCGTCGGCGGCTTCGAGTGGGTTTATGAGTTCAGCCGCAACTTCCGCAACGAGGGCATGGACCGCACCCACAACCCAGAATTTACCATCCTCGAATTTTACGTGGCCTACAAGGACTACTTCTGGATGATGGAAACCACCGAGCAACTGCTCGAAAAGGCCGCCCTCGACACTTGCGGCACGACCGATGTGGCATTCGGCGACAAAGTTTTGAACTTCAAGGCACCGTTCCATCGCATGAGCATTTACCAGGCCATCGAAAAGCACAGCGGCATTGACGTGAGCGAGATGGACGAGGCCGCCCTGCGAGAGGTCTGCAAAAAACTGCACATCGAACTCGACCCCAGCATGGGCAGGGGCAAGCTGATTGACGAGATTTTCGGCGAAGTGGCCGAGAAGCACTTCATCCAGCCCACGTTCATCACCGACCACCCAGTGGAGATGTCGCCGCTGACGAAAAAGCACCGCAGCAAGCCGGGCCTCGTGGAGCGCTTCGAGCTGTACTGCAACGGCAAGGAAATCGCCAACGCCTACACGGAGCTGAACGACCCGATTGAACAGCGGGAGCGCTTCGAGGAGCAGGTGAAGCTGATGGAGCGGGGCGACGACGAGGCGATGTACATTGACCACGACTTCCTGCGGGCAATGGAGTACGGTATGCCGCCCATGTCGGGGATTGGGTTTGGGATTGACAGGTTGGCGATGTTGTTCACGGGGCAGGCGAGCATTCAGGAGGTGCTGTTCTTTCCTCAGATGAGGCCGGAGGTGTTTTAAATTTGCTTTACAAAAACATACTATGGAAAATGGCACTTCAGTTTGATTCAAGAGGTTTCTTAAAGCCATATAATTGTTGCAAACTCAGCTTACTTGAGTTTGAGGCATTTTTTGTAAATTCCTTTGAGAACAACGAATCACGTCGAAGTATTTTTGAAAGCTATAAGGCTTATTTGGATGCATTTTCAAAAGAAATTCCTGTCCCCCCCGGGCCCGGCGGGTGTTTTGGGCGGGCCGGGCGCCGGCCGTGTTCCCCTTTTTTTCTTTCCTCTCCCTCCCGGTTTCGGGGGGTTTTTTTTTGCTGTTTTTTTTGGGGTGGTTTGCTTGTTTTTTTGTTTTTTGGTTTGTTGCCCCCGCCCTTTTCCCCCGCCCCGCCTCCTGTGTTCGTCCCGCCCCCTCTTTCGTGGGGGGTTCCCCCCCCCCCCCGCCCCCGGCCCTTTCCTCGCCCCCCCCCCCCCCCGCCCCCCCCCCCCCGGGCCCCCCCCGGCCCCCGGGGGGGGGGGGGCCCCCGGGGCCCCCCCCCCCCCCCCGGGGGCGGTTTCCCTTCCCCGGGGGGGCCGGGGGGGGGGTTTTCCCCGGGCCCCCGGCCCCCCCCCCCCCCCCCCCCCCCCCCCCCCCCCCGCGGCGCCCCCCCCCCCCCCCCCCCCCCCCCGGCGGGGGGCGGCCCCCCCCGCCCCCCCCCCCCCCGGGGGGGGGACCCCCCCCCCCCCCCCCCCCCCCCCCGGCCCTTCCCCCCCCCCCGCCCCCCCCCCCCCCCCGGGGGGGGGGTTCCTGTTTTTCCCCCCCCCCGCCCCCGGGGGGGGGAAAAGGGGGTTTTCCCCCCCCAAAACGAAAACTTTGTCCAGAATTCACCCAATGGCTTGACGGGACTTTCTCAAAAGCAAATGACAAACGGGATTTGTTGCGAAGCAAGTTTTTGAAAACTCCGGCATTTGGCTACTTCGGTTTGGACGCTTATCTTGTTGAGGTTTTTCCAGTCGAACATTCGAACTTTGTGTTTACTAAATCTGACTTGGCATACTGGAACAGTTGGTTCAGTCGATCACGTGAGAACACGGCAAGAAAAAGTTTCCCCAAAGGATTTGTTGAAATTGAATTTTCAAACCAAACAACTCCATCATGAAAAATGAAATAGAAGTCAATGAGAAAGTAGGCAGAATGGCAGATATCCTTGAGCAAATAAAGGATTTGAAGCATCTGATTGATTTACACCAGCAGGGTGGGAGTTCTCTTATGGAAGAACAGTATGTTTACCGTAGGCAAAAATTACTGAAAGAGTTGCGTGAAATTTTACTTGAATTTGAATTAAACGCCGCAGAATTAGTTGCCTAACCATGAAAAAAGAGGATAGGAAAACCGCCTATTTGCAAAGACTTTTTCAAAAAAGTCCACAAAGAATATTTAAGGGATTGACGCCTGCTCAAAGGCTAAAACTCCAAACTGCGTTTATTGAAAGCTTTGATAAAAACAACTTATTGTCTGAAGAAGATGCCAATGAAATGATTCAATCTTGGCTGAATAAACAACCAACTCGAAGGGTTGTGTGCTAATTCTAAATGAATGATTATCAACAATTTGCATCAAAAGCCCTAACTTTTCTAAAAGAATAATTTGCCAGATTATATGCCAACCAAACTCACCACCGCCATCCTTTGCGGAGGCGTTTCCCCGGAGCACGAGGTCTCCATGAACTCGGCCCGCAACATCTACAAGGCCATTGACAAAGCAAAGTACGACGTCGTCGTCATCGGCGTGAGCCGCAGCGGTCAGTGGTTGCACTTGCCGGAAGACGAGTTCATGTCGCTCACCAGCATCGAAACTGGCAACGTCGGTTTCCCGCTGATGCTCCTTCCCGGCGAAGAACGAGTCATCCAATACCGCCCCGGCACCCCCAATTTCCCAATTTCCCAATTTCCCAATTTCCAAAATTGATGTCGTTTTCCCATCATCCACGGCCCGTTCGGGAAGATGGGACGCTACAGGGGCTGCTGGCCATCCTTGGATTGCCCTTCGTTGGACCAAACTCGCTCGGCTCATCGGTGGGCATGGACAAGGACTTCACCAAGCGACTACTGCGGGATTCAGGGATTTTGGTAGCGCCATGGGTCACGTTGCGCAACCACGAAACACCTGATTATAAAGCCATTGTAGAGCAATTGGGCTATCCCATGTTCGTGAAGCCCGCCAACATGGGCAGCAGTGTGGGCGTGAGCAAGGCAGAAACATTGGAGGAACTCATTTCAGCCATTGCGACGGCATTCAAATTTGACACCAAAGTGCTGGTGGAACAGGGACTGAAAGGCCGTGAAATTGAGACTGCTGTGCTCGGCAACGTCGAAGACTTGCGAGTCAGCGGCGTCGGCGAAATTGTGATGGAAAAAGGCTTCTACGACTATGAAAGCAAGTACATCTCACCGGATGCCGCCAAGGTGGTCATACCCGCCGAAAATGGCAGTACGAAGGATGTGGAAAATATCCGGGAGACGGCACTTCGGGCATTCCAAGTGCTTGGTTTAGAGGGACTTAGCCGCATGGACGTGTTCCTGCTCGACGATGGGCGGGTATTCGTCAATGAGCCGAACACGCTGCCGGGCTTCACCAACATCAGCATGTACCCCAAGCTCTGGATGGCCGCCGGGCTGACCTACCCCGACCTGATTGACCAGTTGCTGACGCTGGCCATCGAGCGGCACCAGCGGGATGGTTCGCTGCAACGGACGAGGTTTTGAAAAAGTTTTTTCGATACCTTGCCCCCCTAATTTAAATTCCTTGAACCTGAAACCTTCGCCAAACACACACCAATGGATTTTAATCTTAAAAACGACCTCTGCTTCTTTGACCTTGAATCAACTGGGCTGAACGTCATCCGTGACCGCATCCTCCAGATTGGCATCATCAAATACTTCAAGGACGGGCGGGAACCTGCGGAGCTGGAAATGCTCATCAATCCAGGAATCCCCATTTCGGCGGAGGCGATGGCGGTACACGGCATCACCCCGAAGGACGTGGCCAACAAGCCTGTTTTCGCACAAGTTGCGCAGCAGATTTTCGACTTCATCGGCAATGCAGACCTCGCCGGGTACAACATCAGCCGTTTCGACGTGCCGCTCATCATGGAGGAGTTTGCCAGGGCCGGCCTCGATTTTGACGTTGAAAAGCGCCGACTGGTGGACGTGCAGCGCATTTTTTACAAAATGGAGCCCCGCAACCTCAAGGCGGCGCTGCGTTTTTACTGCGACAAAGAAATGGAGGACGCCCACGACGCCATGGCCGATGTGCGGGCAACAATTGACGTGTTCAAAGGCCAACTCCAGCGGTACGACGGTGTTGACCACCGGGACGACGACGGCAACGTGACACCCACACCCATCGTCAACGACATGCAGGCGCTGCACGACTTTACGCAGGATACCAATGCCATTGACGTGACCAACCGCCTGAAGTACAACGAACAGGGTGAAATTGTCTTCAATTTTGGCAAGTACACCGGCGTACCCGTGATGAAAGTGCTCGAACAGGAGTTCAACTATGGCCACTGGATTTTGAACAAGGAGTTCAGTGTTCAGGTGAAAAGCATCGTGCGAAAGCTGATGAAGGAGTTTGAAAAACGATGATTGTTGTATTGTTGAAATTGTTGAATTGTTGCCCGTTTGACGAGTACGTAACAATACAGCAATTCCAACAATACAGTAATTCAACAATCCACCCATGATAAACTTAGCAGAAATTTCAGCCGCCCCGCCAAAAGGCACTGACAAGGGCGACATAAAAAAACGCACCGAGGAATATTGCAAGCGCATCGGCGAGCTGAACGAAGTCTTGCGGGCACAGCGCAAGTACTCGCTGCTCATCATCTTCCAGGGCATGGACTGCAGCGGGAAGGACGGGGCCGCCAAAAACGTTTTCAAGGACTGCACACCGTTCAACCTGAGCGTGTATGCCTTCAAGAAGCCGACGGAAATCGAGGTTGGGCACGATTTCCTTTGGCGTGTACACCAGCAAGTACCGTCCAGGGGCGACATCAAGATTTTTAACCGCTCCCACTACGAGGACGTGCTGATTCAGCGGGTGCATGCCTGGATTGACGAAAAACGGGTAAAGCATCGCATGGCCGCCATCAATGCCTTCGAGGAACTGCTGCAATTTGACAACCATACAACGGTCCTCAAGTTTTGCCTCCACAGTTCGAAGGAGGAACAGGGAAAGCAACTGCAGCAACGCATTGACGAACCAGAAAAGCACTGGAAGCACAATGACAATGACTGGAAGGAACGGGATCATTGGGACGACTACATGCGCTGCTATTCCGATGCCATCAACCACAGCACCATACCGTGGACCATCGTTCCGGTGGACGACCGCTGGTACCGTGACTATGTGATTGCGAAGAAAGTTTGCGAGGCGTTGGAGGCGATGGATTTGAGCTATCCACCGCTAATTTCACTTACAAACCATTAAATGTCAATCTGTTATGAAAAACCAGAAAGTACTTCTTTTTCTTTTGCCAATGTTTATAGTCGCCTGCAAGCCAATTGCTTTGGTAGTTAGCTACTCAGATGATACCACCGCCACAGGCACCGTGAAGATTGTCCCCTCAAGGCCGCTGTCTGGTACCAAGCTCATCGTTGATGGCAAACTCTTGGTGGAAAACGATAGCCAAGTAGTGAAAAGCATTACGGTCAATCACATCCCCGATGGGACACCACTCCTACCGAATGACCTGCGAAAACTCAAAGTTCAAAAGCAAGTTGGACGCTTCGAACCAATTTGAGGTCAAAGGAGAAAAGGAACGCACCTTCCTGCACGAAACGCCACCATATTCAACAGGGTACTGGGTCAACCAAGGTCTGTACCAAGTTGGTTCTTGGGCAGCATTGTTTGTGCTGCTGGCTGTTGACTGGTGATATTTTTATAACCAACCTTCTTTCTTCCGCAACCCGTCTCCATCATGGAAAAAGTTAGAATTGACAAATGGCTATGGAGCGTCCGCATCTTCAAGTCGAGGACGTTGGCAACCGACGCCATCAAATCGGGCAAGGTGCGCATTGGCGAAGCCAACACAAAGCCGTCAGACAACGTGGCCGTTGGACAGGTAGTTTATGTAAAAAAAGAGGGCTTCAACCTGGAGTTTTTGGTAAAAAACTGATAGAAAAGCGAGTGGCCGCCATCGTTGCCGTGGAGTGTTACGACAACCTGACCCCCGAGGAGGAGATGAACAAGTACAAAGAATGGTACGTCGGGAAAATGGGCGTGGAAGTGCGGGAGCGAGGTGCTGGTCGTCCCACCAAGCGGGAGCGGCGGGACATTGACGGTTTCAAAGATGACCGGTTCGAAATCGAATGGTGAACCTAAACAAATTAGGCCACAAGCCACCTTTTGCGCAACGTTCTGGCAAAAGATTTCATTTAGTGAAATATTGAAGCGTTAAAGCACACTTGAGCAGTAGATTTTCGGTTGAAGTGTGAGTACATTTATCCACTATTTTACAATCGGGCAAAAACTCTACGGAGCAAGCCCATCAATCACCGCATTTTTCACCTAAAATTTTCCTTTTTATGAAAACGAAGCTGTTCCTCCTTGCCGCCGTTATGGTAGCCTCCTTTACTTCTTGCTTGAAAGACGAAATCGACACGATTACGCACAACTACGACCCCGAAGATTACAAAGTAATCGCAGCGAACCTAAACCTACCTGACGAAGTTGACAACTACACCCTGAATCTCCCCCAAACCGTGGGCGGGTTCGAGGTTTTTGCGGACAACAAGCAGGCAACGCTAGGCAGGGTGCTGTTTTACGACAAGCGCCTCTCCGTGAACAACGAGGTCAACTGTGCCTCCTGCCACAAGCCTGAACTGGCCTTCACCGACGGGGAGCAATTCAGCCCCGGCGTCACCACGGAGCGCACTTCCCGCAACACACTTGCGTTGGGCACTTTCCCCAGCTTCAATGCCTACTACGGCTTCGGCGGCACCCGCATGTTCTGGGACAACCGTGCGTCCAGCGTGATGGAACAATCCGCTGAAACCATGAAAAACCCTGTGGAGATGGGCAACGTGGACCTTGGCGAACTTGCCGATAAGCTCTTGCAGGAACAATATTATTTTATACTTTTCAAGAACGCATTTCCTTATCAGACGTACCTCACCAACGAAGAGAAAATGCTCACGGCCCTCCAAGCATTCGTCAGCTCCATCGGCTGCTTCAATTCGAAGTACGACCAGGAATTAATTGATAACCACGGCGACGAGACAGCCCAATTTACCAAGTTCACCACTCAGGAAAATCAGGGCAAAGCGCTTTACAATACCAACTGTGCCAGTTGCCACAACCTCGGCGCAGTAGCTTTTTCTCATGGCATCGTTGCCGCCAACAACGGCCTCGAGTTGGATTATCAGGACGAGGGAGTGGGCACCATTTCCAATACCCAGTCAGATAACGGCGTGTTCAAAGTGCCGATGCTCCGCAATATCGAATTGACGGCCCCCTACATGCACGACGGCCGCTTCGCAACGTTGGAGCAGGTTGTTGAGCATTACAGCAGCGGCATCAAAAACCACCCGAACCTCCATGAAAACCTGAAGGACGGCAGCTCGCCAAAACAGCTTAACCTCAACGAAAGCGATAAGCAAGCGCTGGTCGCATTCCTGAGAACTTTGACCGACAAGGAGAGCCTGCTGGCAAGCTCGTTACTCTGACCCGTTTAAGCATTAATGCTGGTTGCTTTCGGTAAAAGAGGCCGCCCGGACAGTTCCGGGCGGCCTCTTTTCGTTTCAGCCAGATTGCTTGTGAATTGGGAGCTGAAGGGAAAAATCAGCGAGTCGCCCCATCTAAATTCTCAATTTTCAATTCTCAATTCCCGCCCATCTTTTTTCCAAAATCACAAACTCAAGCGGCACCCTCGGTACGCCATATTTTGGGTCGCCATCGAAGGGCATCCGCTCGCCCGTGGGCAGGTAGCCGTATCGTTCGTACCAGTCCATCAGCGAGGAGCGGACGGGGATTACCCGCATGAAAATGGCCACGCAGCCCAGCGAACGGGCATGAACCTCGGCGGCCACGAGCAGCCGCTTCCCGATGCCGGACGCTTGCCAAGCTATGTCCACTGACAACATGCCGAGGTACAAGCGGTCACCTTTTTTCTCCAGATACACACAGCCCACGATGCCTGCCGTTGCATGGCTGCATTTCAAAATTGTAGCGGCATCGTTGGCCATGATTTCCGAAAGGTTGTCTTCGTCAGTGCGGATTTCACCTGCAATCAAGTCTGCCTCGGTCGTCCAGCCCTGCTTGGATGCCTCGCCCCGGTAGCAGCGGTTGATCATCTCGGCCAGCCGTGGGATGTCGGCGGCATCAGCTTTTTGTATGTTGAAAATGTCGGTGTTTTCTGTTTGCACTGAATTGGTTTTTTACTTGACCAACGTCACGTTCCCCTTGAACAGGTGTACCGTCCCATCCAAAAAGACCACCTCGGCGAACCAAGCGAACACTGCCGGGTCGAGTGCTTTTTCGTTGAAGTTGCCGTTCCAGCCAAGTTGCAGGTCGTTGGGAGAAAAGTTGTAAAGCTCATGGACCAATTCGCCCCAGCGGGAGAAAATCTGGAAGACCTTGATTTTGTCCACTTGCGGCCCAGCGAACACCGTCAGCTCGTCGTTGATGCCGTCGTTGTTGGGGCTGAAGGCACTCGGCACGTACACCTGCACCAGTTTTTCGACCAAAACCGAAAGCTCGCCCTCGGCGGTGCAGCCGTTTTCGTCCGTCACGGCCAGGGTGTACACGATGTCGTTGAGTGGGGTGCAAAGTGGCGTTGGGCAGTCCGTGCAGTCGAGGTAGTCGGGTGGCGACCAAGCCCAGGTGGCTATTTGCGAAGCAGTGCCCGCACTCAGCACCACGCTGTTGCCAAGCGGCACGGCGAGCGAGCTGCCCATGTCCAGTTGCAGTTCCGGGGCGTCGGGCATGAAGATTTCCTGTGTGACGATGTTGCCCAGCGCATCAATGATGGTGAGGGTGTGGAACCCAAAAGTCAGGTTGTCGAACACCACTGGGAAGGTCACGACCGGGGCGGAATTGCCGCCGTTCAGCGCCACCACGAAGGGGGGCGAGCCACCTTGTACGCCCGTCAAGGTGATGACCCCGTCGCCTCCAAAATGGCAGAGCGGGGAGCTGACCTCCACGATGCCCACCATTTCTTCCCCTTCAAAAATCAGGTTTACGACCACCGTCGAGTCGCAACCCGTGTAGCTTCCCCCAACGAAAATTTCCGTTCCCGAAGGGTTCTGCTCATTGTACACCGTGCCGTTCACCACGATGGAACCGCCGGATTGCAGGATTTCGGTGATGTTGCCAACGGCATCCGGGTAAAACGACAGGCTGACGTTCACCGTGGAGTCGCAGCCGAGGTAGCTGCCGTTGGGGAAGGTCACGCTTCCTGTGGGGTTGTTGGCCGAGTAGGTAGTGCCGTCCACCACCAAAACCTCATCAGGGCAAAGCGTCGGGTCAAGGCTCACGATGACGGAGCTTCCGAAAGTCAGGTTGACAAAAACCGTTGAATCGCAGCCGTTTGCGCTGCTGCCCTGTATGATTTCTGTTCCACTTGGATTGGCCTCGTCGTACACCGTTCCGTTCACGGTGATGCTGCCCCCGGTACAGTACTGGTCGTCAATGGTACTGCTGGCCGCTGGGTAAAATGACAGCGCCACCTGCACCGTCGAATCGCAGCCGAGGTAGCTCGATTGCGGCAGCACGACACTGCCACTTGGGTTGGTTTGGGTAAAAATGGTGCCGCCAATGTTCAAAGTTTCGCCGGGGCAAAGCGTGGCGCTGAAACTGCCTTGCGCCGGAGGCGCAAACTGGAGGCTCACCTGCACCGTCGAGTCGCAGCCGTTCACGCTGCCGTTGGGAATGACCACCGAGCCACTTGGATTGCCTTGGTTGAAAACCGTCCCGCCCACCGTGACGCTGCCGCCTGTGCAAAGCACTGGGGTGTAGTTCCCCATAGCTGGCGGGTAGAATTGAAGGCTCACGTTCACCGTCGAGTCGCAGCCGTTCACGCTGCTGGCGGGGATGACCACCGAGCCGCTGGGTTGCCTTGGTTGAAAACCGTCCCGCCCACCGTGACGCTGCCGCCGGGACAAAGCGTCGGGCTGAAATTGCCCACAGCGGGTGGGAAAAACGACAAGCCGACCACCGCCACCGAGTCGCAGCCGAGGTAGCTGGCACCGGGCATTGTTTCCGTGCCGCTTGGGTTGGCGGCGTTGTAGGTCGTGCCGTTCACCGTCACGCTTCCGCCGGAGCAGAGCGTCGGGTTGATGGTGGAGGTCACCACCGAGTTGAAACTGAGGTTTACCACGATGGAGGAGTCGCAGCCATTGGCAGCGCCACCGATGATGACCTCCGTGCCGCTGGGATTGGCTTCGTCGTAAACAACGCCGTTCACTGTGATGCTACCGCCCGTGCAGAGGGTTTGGTTGAGGTTCGTTGAAGAAGGCTGGTTGAAGGTCAGGTTGATGAGAACCGTTGAGTCACAGCCATTTGCGGCAGCATTTTGAAGGATTTCAATGCCACTTGGGTTGTTTTGGTCATACACCGTGCCGTTCACGGTGATGCTTCCGCTGCCGCAAAAACTTTGCGCAAGCGTAAACGAAGCAGGCGGGTAAAACGCCAAATTGATGTTCACGATGGAGTCGCAGCCGGAAGCGCTGCCACCGGGAAAGACCTCCATACCACTGGGATTGGCGGCATCGTATTGTGTGCCGTTCACCACTACCGCTTCGCCGGGGCAGAGGGTGGGTGTGAGGTTGTTCACCACACTGGAGCCGATGGTGATGTCAAGGGAGGGACAGCAACGATCGAGACACCCCAGAAATTTGTATCTACCGACGCACATATTTCTATCGTCACCACACCGCTCGTAATGTTGAAATCGGCTGGGCAGAATTGAAGAGTTGAACCATGACAAGATTGGCAATAAATACATTTCCAACGAAAATACTGTTGAATTAAACTGTCCCATCCAAGGTAAAATGGTGCAGCTCCCGTAAACTGGAGCGGTATGTCGTAACAGTCGCTGGCGCAAATCGAGGTATCGTTTCCAACCTGTACCGTTGGCAAATAGAACACCACCGGAATGCCCTGCGATACGCTGAAACAAGGGTCAGCAAAATCCACGTTTCCGCTCCCGTCGTCATTGCCCGCTATCGCCGACACGTAGTACGTTTGTCCCAAAATCAGACCCGGTGGGGTTGGAATCACGGGGGCATTGCTGGTGGCAATGATATTGCCAAGCATCGCCCCAGGGCTGTCGTGCAACACAAATTGCAGCACATCATTGTTGTCCAGTAATGAATCTTGGTTGAATGGAACGGAAAACCCTCCGGATTGATAGCAAAACGTCAGCGGTGCATTTGCAAAATTCATCGTGCCAGCATCGGTGGTGCAGCTGCAATCCTGCGTACCGCTCACCGTCACCGGGCCGCAACCGTTGGCGTCGTCAATGACGAAGCTGTAGCTCGTGCCGCTCGGTATTGTCGGGGAGGTGAAGGCCGAACCGGCCAGCGCCGTGCCGTCCACGGTGTATGGCACCGTGCCGCCCGTGATGGTAAAGCTGACCGTGTAGGTTTGGGTGGCGGGGTCGCACGGCTCCATCAGGGCGGTGAAGCTGGGCGTTGCGTTTACCGTGACCGTGGTGGTGGCGGGCATCGTGCAGTTTGCCGAAGGCGCAAAAGTCAAGGTCACGATGCCGTTTTGACCAGTCGGGTCGAAGTTGCCGCCACTGACGCCGGGGCCGCTCCAGGTGCCGTTCGGGTAGCTTGGGTTGGCGAGGGTGGACAGCGCCAACGGGCTGTCGTTTTGGCACAATGTGGCCGTGCCGAGTGCTGGCGCTACGGGCAGGTTCACCGTGACCACGGTCGTGGCCGTGTTCACGCAGTTTGCCGAAGGCGAAAAAGTCAGGGTCACACTGCCGTTCTGGCCAGCCGGGTCGAAGTTGCCGCCGCTCACGCCGGGGCCGCTCCAGGTGCCAGCCGGGAAGTTGGGGTCGTTGAGGTTGCTGAGGACATAAGGCCCATCATCTTGGCAAAGCGTGACAGTGCCGAGCATTGGCGTTGCGGACAAGACCACCGTGATGCTCGTCGTGGCCGGGTTGGCGCACTGCCCCGCATTTGGAGTGAACGTGAGCGTGATGCTGCCGTTCAGCCCGCTTGGGTCGAAGCTGTTGTTGGTCACGCCCTGCCCCGACCAGTTGCCAGCGAACCCGCCCTGCGGGGTGGGCAGCGGGATGGCCGCCTCCGTTTCACAAATGGAAGCCGGAACGCCCGTGATTGCTGGCGTCGTCGGCGTGGTGACGCTGATGGTGGTGGTGGCCGGGTTGGCACACTGCCCGGCATTCGGGGTAAACGTCAGCGTGATGCTGCCGCTCAGTCCGCTTGGGTCAAAATTATTGCTCGTGACGCCCTGCCCCGACCAGTTGCCCGTGAAGCCGCCCTGTGGGGTTGGCAGCGGGATGGCCGCCTCCGTTTCACAAATCGAAGCCGGAACGCCCGTGATTGCTGGAGTTGTCGGCGTGGTGACGCTGATGCTGGTGGTGGCCGGGTTGGCGCACTGACCCGCATTTGGGGTAAACGTGAGCGTGATGCTGCCGCTCAATCCGTTAGGTCGAAGCTGTTGTTGGTCACGCCCTGCCCCGACCAGTTGCCAGCGAACCCGCCCTGCGGGGTGGGCAGCGGGATGGCCGCCTCCGTTTCACAAATGGAAGCCGGAACGCCCGTGATTGCTGGAGTTGTCGGCGTGGTGACGCTGATGCTGGTGGTGGCCGGGTTGGCGCACTGCCCCGCATTTGGGGTAAACGTGAGCGTGATGCTGCCGCTCAGTCCGCTTGGGTCGAAATTGTTGTTGGTCACGCCCTGCCCCGACCAGTTGCCAGCGAACCCGCCCTGCGGGGTGGGCAGGTTGATGGACGGGGCATTCTCGCAAATGGAGGCTGGAACGCCCGTAATTGGCGGGGTGGTAGCGGTGTTTACGGTGATGGTCGTATTCGCTGGCATCATGCAATTGGCGCTCGAAGTGAAGGTGAGGTTGACGACACCACTCTGCCCAACCGGGTTGAAGCTTGTGCCGTTGACTCCCGGCCCTGACCATGTGCCAATGGGGTATAGTGGATCTTGCAAAAGCGTGAGATCATACAGTGGGTCGGTGGAGCAGAGCGTGGTAGAGCCGAGGTTGGGCGTGGCCGCTTGTGTGACCATGACCGACAGGCTTGCGGTGTTGGAGCACTGGCCCGGCGTCGGCGTGAAAGTTAGGTTGAAGTTGCCCGGCCCAGCGGCCATTGGGTCGAAGCTGTTGCCAGCAACGCCTTGCCCCGACCAGTTGCCGTTGATGCCGCCGAGGTTGGTGGGCAGGCCCACCGGCGGGTCGTTGGTACAGAACGGCCCGATAGGATTTGCGGTTGGGGTTACTGGCTCGTTCACGACAATGTCCATCGTAGTGGGCAAGGCGCACTGGCCAGTGGTTGGGGTAAAATTTACGGTCGTTGTTGTGCCACCAAGCCCCGCAGGATTGAAAATGGCGGGGTTCCAGGTGCCGTTGATGCCCTGGTTGGAAGTGGTGGGAAGTACCACCGGTGCCTCGTTCTCGCAGAGCGGCCCCACTTGCGTGAAGGTGGGAACAACGGCTGCAGTGCCAGTAACCACCACGTTCTCGAAATAGTAAAACTCAGCATTGGACTTGTTGGCGGCATAAATCCTGATTTGGAGGGTGTTGCCGTTCAAGCCTGTAATGGACAATGCGCCGCCGGGCAACCCACAGACGTAGCCAAATTGCGTCCATGGCCCACTGTTCAGGCTGTACTGCGCCACGATCTGGTCGTGGCTGTTGTCGGGTGGCGTAGTGTTTTGGCAGCCAAAAATCGGTGACCCGCCCGAATCGCATTCGAAAACACCAGTTCCAGACACGTCCAGCGAGATGCCAATGTTGCAGTACCCGGCGATGTTGATGATTTCCGAGAGCCAGGAGTTGTCGTTTCCACCACCGCCGAAGGCAGCGCAGCACGGCGCACCCTCAATGTCGTTGATGGCGAACTGGCCGCCCCAAGCCCCCCATTGGCTGGCGCCTGGGCCCAAGTTGAGGTTGCCACCATCGTCGCAATCAGTGGCATTTGTCGTCCATTTCGGTGGTGCTTGGTCAGTGCCGTCAGGGTAGGAGTTGAAGTCCTCCGACCATATCTGGGCAACGGATTGGTTAGTGCAAAAAACGGTGAAAAGCAACAGCCAGATGCCGTGCCGAATGACTGCGTGGAGCAGCCGGGAATGCCGTTTAGCCATCATCAATTCTAGTTTTGGGCGAATGTTTGCGCAAATGTAAAACAAAGCAACGGCGTGCAGGTGGGCTTTAGCGAGAAAGAGAGTGAGCGGGTGAGCGGGTGAGAGAGGTAAGCGGGTGAGAGAGTGAGCGAGGTGAGAGAGGTGAGCGGGTTAGCTGCGATTTCTCACCCGCTCACCCGCTCACCTCTCTCACTTTCTAAAGGGTCAGCAAGAAACCAATCGTGAAATTGGCGTCCCAGTCGAACACAAACGTCTGGCAGCCAGTGGCATCGGCGATGGCCTTGTAGATGTTGAGGCCGGCCTTTTGTTTTTCGCCGTCAGCTTTGTAGTCGCCTGGGGCTTTCAGCACGGTGAAGCGCTCCTTGCCGTTGCGGCCCTGCTTGGCCAGCTCGAAAGGCACACCGCCGATGATGAAACAGGTGCCACGCTGGCCGGAGGGAATGCCCTTGGCCATGGCGGCGGCGTTCTGGTAGGCTGCCTCGTCGGAGACGTTGTTCTGGTAATACTTGGCTCCGTAAGCTTCTTTTCCAATGACCGAGCCTCCTTGCATCCACGAAATTTTGGTGTTGCCGGAGCCGATGTCCACCACGAACGACTTGTCGCTGAAGGCTGCGGGCATCACGCTTTTCAGCGCAAGCTGGCCCTCCTTTTCCGGTGTCACGGTGTTCACGAAGTAGCCCATCTTCTTCAGGGCTGCGATGATTTTCTTTGTCATCTCCACTTTCTGCGCCCCGGAGCTGATGACAAAGTGGATGTCCTTACCGCCCACGCCGAAGGCCAGCATGTTGGAGATGTAGTTCTTCAAGCCTGCCGTAATTTCTGCGTCGTTGGTCATGCTTTCGTAGAGCAGACTGCTGCCGTAGTCGGCCTTGGCCAGCTTCCAGTTTTTCTGGGCATCCACGTTGATGATGAACGAGTTGAAGCCGGTGGCGCCAAGCTCTACCACGCCCCGCAGCTTGCCGTTCACAGGCTCTGGTGCGGTGTAGTTGAAGCTCGGTGTTGTAGTCGTGGTCGTGCCGCCGCTGTTGTCGGCGGGTGTGGTGGTTTCTGAGCCGGTGGTGGTGGTTGGTTCTTCCGTGGGAGTAGTGGTCTCGGTGGTGGTATCGCCGCCGCCGATCAGGTTCGGGAAGAACTTCTTCACCCCAAAGAACAAGGCTGCCACGATGGCCAGCACGATGAGAATCCTCGCAAAAGGAGTTAGTCTTGACATGGTTGAGCTGTTTTTTGTTTTTAAAAATTAGTGCAATGGTAAGGGTTTTGGGGGAGAATTTTTGCCAAGGGCAATGGATTTTAGATGAATAGTGGGCGAGGCTGGATTTTCATTACCCAACTACCGATACCCCGATGAGTTTCCCAATCCCAAACGTGATGGCCGCCGCTGCCAGTCCAAAAACCACTTGCCGGAACCCTGAGAACCAAACGCTCTTGCCGGTGAACAACGTGATGGCCGAACCAATCAAAAACAGCCCAACGCCGCTCATGGCCGTGCTTATCAAAATCGCCTTCATGCCGTCCGTAAAGAAAAACGGCACCACCGGAATGATGGCCCCAGCAGCAAACAGGACGAACGAAGTAATGGCCGCTTCCATCGCCGAGCCTTTCAAATCCTCGGGGTTGATGCCCAATTCCTCTTTAATCAAAATCTCGTGGGCGTGTTCCTTGTCTGAAATAACGTCCATAGCCATTTGTCTTGACTGCTCCACGGGTATCCCCTTGGACTGGTAAATCAGGGCCAGTTCCTTCTCCTCGCCTTCGGGGTTGGCTTCTAGTTCTTCCATCTCCAGTTGCATCTGGTTTTCGTGGAGTTCCTGCGAACTTTTCACGGAAATCCACTCGCCCAGGGCCATGGACAATGCGCCCGCTAACAATCCCGCCATGCCCGCCAGCAGCACCCCGCTCTGCCCGCTCGTGGCGCCAGCGATGCCCATCACCAAGCTGAAATTGGAGACCAGCCCGTCGTTGCCGCCCAGCACGGCTGCCCGCAGGGCATTGCCGCCGACGGAGCGGTGCCGCTTCTCGAACCTCGCCAGGTTGGTGCCGGAGACTTTTGAACTGGTGTTCAAGATGTTCTTGAGGATGGTTACGTGCGCCGTGTCGGAGATGGAGCTTGTGGACTTGGTTCTGCTCCTTGCTTTCGAAACAGCGCTGGAAATGCTCTTTTCCGTGTCCAGCAGTACGCCCAGCACGTAGTCGTAGCCCAGCACCTTGCCGATGGATTTTAGTACCCTCGCCCGTCGGGAAGGTGGTGGCATCTTGCTGATGTCCAGGTTGTTTTTCTGCATGAATGCCTGTGCATGGCCGTGTTCTATCTCGCTCATCTGGCGGAAAACACTGGCAACGTTTGCATCTGCCTCGTGGTCGGCAAGCACTTGGTAGAGGAAGCTGGCGTCAATCTCGGTCTGGATATTCTTTAGGTTTGTCATGTTTGTAGCTCCTATTTTGGGCAAATATAGCGGCAGTGCGGGAGGTATTGGGTGATTAAAGTCAGGAGAGGGATTCATACTTCTGGCTGTTAGCTTTTTGCCATTTGCTGTTGGCCAACAGCAAATAGACAAAGGCCAAAAGCAAATTGTAAATGGCCAAAACCTAGCGCTCGAAAGCATAATTACCTCGATTCAATTGGTAGGTCAGCAAGACCTGCCTAACTTGGCACTTAATTTTTAAAAAACAATTTTATGAAAAAATCATACCTCCTGTTTGCCACTTTGGTTTTCATGTTCTCTTTCGCTGCCAACCAAGCGGAAGCCCAGTGCCTCACCTGGTCTGCCCCAACGCCGCCCAGCACCTACAACGATTTCAACAACATTTTCGGAGGAGCGCCTTGCGATGCTGGCGCTGGCTGTCCGTTCAATGAAATTACGTCGTTCGAGGTTTATGCCTCCGAGGCATACATCTGCAACAATTTCAAGCTGGCGGCATCTACGCTTTCAGCATCTGCAATGGCCCAGGGGCGGGCGCTTGGGTGCCCGAGTTTACCATACTCGCCCCCAGTGGCGCTGTTGATGCCTTCGGTCCCGGCGACGGTGACGGTTGTACCATCACCTGGACAGCTACGGAAAACGGTGCTTACACCATCGTCATCAACGAAGCTGGGAATTGTCCGGGGAGGCCCAAATACTTCCACCAACAATGGCTACCCCGCACTCACTTGCATCAGCGGTGCGGTTTGCCCAACGACGCCCTGCGCAGCAGGCCAGTTGACCACCACGGCCCCAGTTTCCGTCTGTGGCCCTGGAGCTACTTTCGATATTGCCACCGACGGCACAGAGGTCATTCCCCCAAACGGCGGCCACGGCTGGTTCTTCAATGACGAACTGGGCGGCACTGGCGGCTTGGCGGGCGGCTTTACGCTCACTGGCGTTCCGGCCTCGGGCACCTTCGACTCTGACTTGAACGGCGTCCTGAGCACAAACTCGCTGCCACTGCTGGCAGGTACTTGGGTCATCAAAAGCGTGACCTATATCTTGGCGAGCAACCCCTCTGGCACGGTTTGCAGCACTTCTACGGATTCGCTCATCGTCTCCTTCTCACCCACCGCCCCGCCGACCGTGACGGTTGTGGACAACGGCAACAGCAGCGCCACCGCCACCGCCACGGGCGGCACCAGCCCCACACCTATTTGTGGTCAAATGGCCAAACCACGGCGACTGCTACGGCATTGCCCACTGGCGACTACTCCGTGGTCGTGACCGATGCCAATGGTTGCACGGCGATGGCCTCGGTGAGCGTGGTTTCCGGCATTGGAGAGATAGCGGTGTTGGACGCTTTTTCCATTTCACCCAACCCGGCCAGCGGGCTGCTTTCAGTTAAAATGGCCTTGAGTTCCATCGAAAACGTGGAGGTGAACATCCTTGATGTTACGGGTAGGGTAGTGGCATCGGCTGCCGACAACACGTCGGGCCGGGAGTTCCGCTTCGACCTTTCCAATCGGCCTTCGGGCGTCTATTTGGTCAAGCTGACCGTTGGCGGCAACACGCTTGCCCGTCGGTTGGTGTTAGCTCGTTGATAGGGTAGTGTACATTACTGGATAATGATTTCACTCCAAAACGACAGACCCAAATCAACTTTACTTTGAAGAATACAATTTTAGTTATCCTTGTTCTCACGCTGTTTATTATCGCTCCATGCTGTACTAATTCATTAAGAAAACCAAATTGTAATGGATGCGATATTCAAGCTGTGGTTAAGCTTGGCGAAAGCTTAGACAAAAAGGAACTTGAAGATATATTCTGTTCAATTCAGCCTGATTGTATTGATGAAAATGTTGAATTTTCTGAAGTTGCAAACGAAGCAATTTTTGAGGCTCTGAGAATGAACCTGAATTATTTAGAAGTGTTTGACAAAGAAAGAAGTTAAAAAAAAGATTGATACTTGAGATGATTGAAAGTCCAATTAATGATGGAATTAACATTCAAGTATTGGCTGAGAAAGTCTCAACTGTGGTCAAGCATCAGAAATCGGTAAAATCAATCTTAACGGCATTAGAGAATGGAAGAATGAAGTATTAACTGCCGCTGTTTTGGGAGAGTCAATTGAATGCAAATGCAATTGACTATTAATAATACGCCTACTTTTGCCCGCAATGAAAAACTCCCCCATCGGCATCTTCGATAGCGGCTACGGCGGCTTGACCGTCATGCGGGAAATCGTCAAGCTGCTGCCCGAATACGACTACCTGTACCTCGGCGACAACGCCCGTTCACCCTACGGCCCGAGGGATTTTGACACCATTTACCATTACACGTTGGAGTGTGTGCAGTACCTGTTCGGGCAAGGCTGCCAGCTCGTCATCCTTGCCTGCAACACCGCGTCGGCTGAGGCGCTCCGCACATCCAACAACTCGCCCTGCCAAAAATAGCTCCGGAGCGCCGGGTCTTAGGCGTCATCCGCCCCACGGCAGAGGTCATTGGGCATTTCACCAAAACCAAAAAAGTGGGGGTACTTGGCACGACTGGCACGGTTCGCTCGGAGAGTTACGTCATCGAAATTGGGAAGTTCTTCCCTGAGGTCACGGTTTTCCAGCAGGCCTGTCCGATGTGGGTGCCGCTCGTCGAAAACGGAGAACTGACGGGCATCGGCACTGATTTTTTTGTAAAAAAATACCTCGACGCACTGCTCGCCACCGCCCCGAAATTGACACCGTGCTGCTCGCCTGCACGCATTACCCGCTGCTGGAGCCGGTCATCAAAAAGTTTTTACCGATTTATCCCCGTGGGAAGGAAATAAAGGTCATATCGCAGGGCGAAATCGTGGGGAAGAGCCTCCTGGACTACCTGCGACGCCACCCAGAAATGGCCGAAAAATGCTCGAAAAATGGCCAGCGCAGCTTCCACACCACCGGCGATACCGCCGATTTTGACGGCCACGCCTCCGCTTTTTTCGGTGAGGCGGTGGCTTCCCGCCATGTTAGCCTTCATTAGGGCAAAAAGTTTACAGGGCCGCACCCGACGTCGGTTATGCCATTGAAAGTTTAGGCGCACCCGACGCGCACCCGACGTCGGTTATGCCATTGTAAAAGTTTACAGGGCCGCACCCGAAGATTTATGCATTTTTCCAAAATCAGAAATGGCACCCTGAACGTTCAGGATGCCATTTCTGAAAAAAACTGCAAAAATAAGAAGGTCGGGTGCGCTCAATAAGACGGCACATAAATCTCGTAAGTGTACGTGATTTCCAACTCGCTGTTAGCTTTGATGGGCGTCTCCCAGCACACGTTCGTTTTGCGGTTACGGGGGTTGTCCGGGTTGATAACCTCCTCTTTCTGCCAGTCAATGCTGGTCTTTTTCAGGTTTCCGATGATGGTTCGCTGTATGCGCAGGTCAAGTTGCTTGTCCTTGAAATTTTTCACCTTGATTTTGCCCTCCACCTGCACGAGGTCAAAGCTGTTTCTTTGTTTGTCCGTTAAAGCGCCGGGCTGGCGGCTTGTTTCGCGCTCTGCCTGTTCCACTTTTACATCGACTGCTTCGGTCAGTTTGACATAGGTTGTACCACTTGGGGGCGTGTATTTCAATAGGTCTTGGCTAATGGGGCGGCGCTCGCTTGCACCCATGTCATGTGCCACGAGGATAGACGCAGTTGTCCAGGGCTGCATGGTCTTGTTTTCTAAGCGCAGGGTATGGAAGACTTTATTTACCTGCGGCATAAACAAAAATTCCTGCTCATAATACTGATTGTTGTCATTGTAGTCTGTCAATTTGCACTCGTAAATATGCGCCACGTCCACTTTTTCCCTGAAAATGGACTGAATCGAACGACCGCCCTTGGGCAGCGAGAAGTTTTGAGGTTGTAAAAAATAGAGGTCTTCGTTGCGGCTGCCCATTGGTAATTCTGGCTCGATAGGGGATTCTGAACCTGCTGTGAATGAGGCTAGAGCATTTGAAGTCTGTCTAAAATCCCTTCTTTGTTGGTATTCAAAAGGCATTAATACTTCCAAGAAATCAACAAGATACGCCAGCCGGTTGGCGTAGGCGAAATTCGGGACGCCCACCACGAGGTTTACCGAGGTGTTCACAATGTCTTCGGCGTCGTTGGCCACTTCGCCCTGCAAGGTTAGGGTTCCCGCTGTCTCTCCCGTGAGTTCGAGGAGGTATTCTGGCGCCCAGTTGAGGCCGTTGGCGAGGTATATCATGTCGAAGGGCTGCTCGCCTTTTTTGTTGTTGAACGACAGCTCGAACAGGTGGCGAGGCGTCACTTTTGGCATAGAAACGTCGAGGTTTGGTTTCCCCCCAAACAGCACGTATTGGATTTTCCCAGCGGGGATGGTCGTCCAGAGCCCCTGTTGGCCCTGGATGGTCACGAGGCTTTCGGGAGAAAATTGTGGCTCGCCCTTGCTGTTTTTGTAAGCCGGGCTGACACTGATGATTGTGCCAGCAACTTCCATTTTTCAGCCACAACACCGGTCATAGTTTTCCCAATGTTGTTGCGCATCAAATCCCAAATGGCAACGGCATCTCCGGTTTTTTGCTCCCGCAATGTATCGGGGTAAGTGGCCACACGGGTCAGGCTGCCCTCCGGCGAGTTGAACCAGAGCGTGCCGTACAGCGCCTGCGGGGCAGGGTCGGGCAGCAGGAACTTGCCGTTGGTGGGCTTAAGCAATCCGCTTTTTAGGTAAAACGCTTGACCATTTTTGAAGATGGAAATGCTTTGGGTGGTGAGCGGCTGGGTTTGGGCGGACATTTTTGCGAAGCAAAAAATGGAAATGGCAAAGAGGAAGATGTGCTTTTTCATGTTGTTGAAATTTGGTTTGATTTTAAAAATGAAAGGTTGGTAAAAATAAGCGATTGCTCATGATTTAAGGTAAAAATGACAGCATTGACTTTTCTCAGCCCAACTCCTTGCTTCTCCAATTTTGAATTCCGCTTACTTTTGCGCCGCTTAACCCCCCAGCCAGTTCAACCAATTTACAAATTCAACCAATTCCCAATTTATGAATACCCGCAAAGAGAAAGATTCCCTCGGCATCGTGGAAGTGCCCATTGACGCCTACTGGGCAGCGCAGACCCAGCGCAGCATCCAAAACTTCAAGATTGGTGGCCACCGGATGCCCGCCGAAATCATCGAGGCATTTGCCTTTTTGAAAAAAGCGGCGGCGCTTACCAATTTCGACCTCGGTGTTTTGCCAAAGGAAAAATGTGACCTCATCGGGCAAGTCTGCGACGAAATTCTGGCGGGCCAGCTCGCTGACCAGTTTCCGCTCGTGGTCTGGCAGACGGGCAGTGGTACCCAGTCGAACATGAACATGAACGAGGTGGTGGCAAATCGGTGCCATGTCATCAAGGGCGGCAGGCTGACGGATGAGAAGAAGGTACTGCACCCCAACGACGACGTGAACAAGTCGCAGTCGAGCAATGATACCTTCCCGACGGCCATGCACATCGCCGCGTACAAGATTTTGGTGGAACGACCATCCCCGGCCTCGAAAAGTTGCGGGACACGCTGAAGGCAAAGTCGGAAGCTTTTGCCAATGTGGTTAAAATTGGCCGCACGCACCTGATGGACGCCACACCGCTGACGGTCGGGCAGGAGCTTTCGGGCTATGCTGCCCAGCTCGACCACGGCATTCGTGCCATCAAAAATACACTGCCGCACCTTTCCGAACTGGCGCTTGGCGGCACGGCGGTCGGTACGGGGCTGAACACACCTCCGGGCTACGCCAAAGCCGTTGCGCAGAAAATCTCGGAGTTGACGGGGCTGCCGTTCGTCACAGCGCCCAACAAGTTTGAGTCCCTGGCGGCGCACGATGCCATCGTGGAATCGCACGGGGCGCTCAAAACGGTGGCGGTTTCATTGTTCAAAATCGCCAGCGACATCCGACTGCTGGCCAGCGGACCACGCTGCGGCATCGGCGAACTCATCATCCCTGACAATGAGCCTGGCTCCAGCATCATGCCCGGCAAGGTGAACCCGACGCAGAACGAGGCCATGACGATGGCGATGGCACAAGTGCTCGGCAATGATGTGGCCATCAATATTGGCGGCATGAACGGCCACTTCGAGCTGAACGTGTTCAAGCCGGTGATGATTTTCAACTTCCTGATGTCGGCCCGGCTCATTGGCGATGCCTGCGTGAGCTTCAACGACAACTGCGCGGTGGGCATCGAGGCCAACCTGCCGAAAATCAAGCAAAATTTGGACAATTCGCTGATGCTCGTCACGGCGCTGAACACGCACATCGGCTACGACAACGCCGCCGCCATTGCGAAGAAAGCGCACAAGGAAGGCACGACGCTCAAGCACGCAGCGCTGGAACTTGAGTTGCTGACTTCGGAGCAGTTCGACCTGTGGGTGAGGCCGGAAGATATGGTGGGTGAGATGAAGGGGTAGGTTGGTTTGATGAGGTTTGATTTGCTGCCATGACAAATCAAACTCCTCAAACGCTTAATATTTTTTGCTGCGACAATCGGTATACTTATCGAGCAGAAACTACCAAGAAAACCACCGTCAATGACCTTTACCCATCACTTTTGATGAAAAAAATCTTCGGGGCTTTATTTCCAGTCACCTTGCTTTTCTCCCCACCTTCGCCTACCTTGACGGCTGATACTTCCTCCAAACAGGACACAGATTGACGAGAATGAAACACGAGCAATATTTGGATTACTTACGATACGAAAAAAGGTTTTCACCGCATACCCTTACGGCCTACGAGTCTGATATGGGTCAATTTGTTGAGTTTTTACAGAAGACTTACGAACTCAGCGACCCTGGCGAAATCCGGTACACACGTCCGCTCGTGGATGGTTGACCTGATGGAGCGTGGCAACGTACCCCGCAGCATCAACCGAAAGCTTTCCTGCCTGAAATCATTTTTCAAATATTTGCGGAAGCAAGGAGACATCACCACCAATCCCATGCTCAAGGTGATACCGCCCAAAACGGGCAAGCGCCTGCCCGTGTTCGTGCCGGAGAAAGCCATGTCGCTGCTGTTCGACCAAGTGGAATTTGGGGAGGGACATGCCGGGCTGCGAAACCGGCTGGTGATGGAGGTGTTATACTGTACGGGCGTCCGGAAGTCGGAGCTGATAGGGCTGAAAACAGCGGACGTGGATTTTTCCTCCAATAATATAAAGGTGTACGGCAAAGGTGGCAAGGAACGTCTCATTCCGGTAGCCCGGCACTTGGCCGAACTGATGGCACGGTACATCGGGTTGCGGAGGGCCGTATTTCCGGGAACTGACTTTCCTAATCTGATTTTAACCGATAAGGGAAAACCTCTCAGCGCTGGGTTCGTTTACAAATTAGTGAACCGGTACTTGTCCATCGTAACCACAGTGGAGAAGCGCAGCCCCACGTGCTTCGGCACAGTTTTGCTACACATTTGTCAAATGGAGGGGCCGACTTGAATGCAATCAAGGAATTGCTGGGGCATTCGAGTTTGGCATCCACGCAGGTGTACACGCACAACTCCATTGAAAAGCTGAAAAAAATATACCAGCAAGCACATCCGAAAGCGGAAACAACGACGGAGCCGTGAGCAGGTGCGACCCTGTGCCATTGCAGGCGAGCTTCGTGTAACCATAACTTCTAACCTTTTAATTTTACGTCTATGAAAATTCACACGGAATCGGTTCAGTTTAAAGCTGACCAAAAATTGCACGAGTTCATTGAGAAAAAAATGGAAAAACTTACTTCGCACTTCGACCGCATCATCAATGTAGAGGTGAAGCTGCGGCTTGAAAACTCAGGCCAAGTGAAGGACAAAGTGGCGGAAATACAACTGCACGTGCCTGGCCAGAATTTCTTTGCGAAGGAGACCACCAAGACCTTTGAGCAGTCAGTTGACAGCGCCATTGACAACCTCCGAAGACAACTTTCGAAGTACAAGGAAAAACTCAAACCTCATGCCGAGGCATAACGGTTAGAAACAGGGTGAAAAAACCGGGCTTGAATCTCAAGCCCGGTTTTTTTTATGAGCACCTTTGCCGGTAGTGAACTTTTTTTCAAAAACCTTTTGTTTCAAGGGTTGCAAAACCGGATGAAACACATACTTTTGCGCCTCCAAAAAAATCAATAAAAAGGAAAGGCAAAATTTTCTTTTTTTGTCAAAACGGCTATCTTTGCGGGCGCTTTTAAAAAGGCGGGTCGAAAGACCAAAAAGTTCATTGCAAGAAGAGGGATTTATCTTGATAAATTTCCATCTATAAGCCAGTGTAGCTCAGTTGGTAGAGCAGCTGATTTGTAATCAGCTGGTCGGGGGTTCGAGTCCCTCTACTGGCTCACTAGATTGCGGATTCTGGGATTGCGGATTACGGATTGGGGTAGCTGCTTATGATGATTGGGTTGTCGGATGTTATCTGGGTCTCAATCCGCAATTCGCAATCGTAAATCCGAAATCAAAGGGGTGCGCCAAGTTGGAGAGACGGGGCAGACTGTAAATCTGTTGCTTTACTGCTGAATAGGTTCGAATCCTATCACCCCCACCAATTGAAGGATTGAAGGTGTCAAGGATTGAAGAATTGAAGGTTCGCCCTCATGCCCTTCAATCCTTGAAGCCCTCCAATCCTTCAATCCTTTGAAATCATGCGGGAGTAGCTCAGTTGGTAGAGCATCAGCCTTCCAAGCTGAGGGTCGCGGGTTCGAGTCTCGTCTCCCGCTCTAAAACCGGTTGGGTGCAAGTTTGAATGGTTTCTTGGTGAAAAAACTAGCTTGTTTTGAAACCATTTAGCCATTTTAGCATAAAACCATACCGGTTAAGCCAATGTAGCTCAGGGGTAGAGCACTTCCATGGTAAGGAAGGGGTCGGGGGTTCGATTCCCTTCATTGGCTCGATGCAAAGTGTACCATGTTGAAGGCCAAGCCCTGAAGACAAGCTGCCGTTGCAAAATCAAAAACTCCTTTACTAAATAATTTTTTAAATTCAATTCCGATGGCAAAAGAACAATTTAAGAGAACCAAGCCGCACGTAAACATAGGTACGATCGGCCACGTTGACCACGGCAAGACTACGCTGACCGCTGCCATCACGTATGTACTAGCGGATCAGGGTCTTGCTCAAAAGAAAGATTACGATTCAATTGACGCCGCTCCCGAAGAAAAAGAGCGTGGTATCACCATCAACACGGCTCACGTGGAGTATGAAACCAAAAAGCGTCACTACGCTCACGTTGACTGCCCAGGCCACGCTGACTATGTGAAAAACATGGTAACTGGTGCTGCCCAGATGGACGGTGCCATTATCGTTGTGGCTGCTACCGACGGTCCAATGCCACAAACCCGTGAGCACATCCTGCTCGCCCGTCAGGTAGGTGTTCCTTCGTTGGTTGTCTTTATGAATAAAGTTGACCTTGTTGACGACCCAGAAATGCTGGAACTCGTTGAAATGGAGATGCGCGACTTGTTGAGCCAATACCAATTTGATGGTGACCATACACCAGTAATCCAAGGTTCTGCTATCAACGCATTGTCTGGCGAAGCTTCTGGTGTTGCATCCATCAATGCATTGATGGAGGCTGTTGACACTTGGATTCCAGACCCGGTTCGTGCTGTTGACAAGGATTTCCTCATGCCTGTTGAAGATGTATTCTCTATCACTGGTCGTGGTACTGTTGCCACTGGCCGTATTGAGCGTGGCGTCATCAACGTAGGTGACCCAGTTGAAATCATTGGCATGATGGCCGCTGACCAAAAGCCGCTCACTTCTACTGTTACAGGTGTGGAAATGTTCCGCAAACTGCTCGACCGTGGTGAGGCAGGCGACAACGCTGGTCTGCTCCTCCGTGGTATTGACAAAGAAGCCATCCGTCGTGGTATGGTTATCTGCAAGCCAGGCTCCGTGAAGCCCCACTTGGAGTTCAAGTGCGAGGTTTACGTACTTGGCAAAGACGAAGGTGGTCGTCACACGCCATTCTTCAATGGCTACCGCCCACAGTTCTACTTCCGCACAACGGACGTAACTGGTGACTGCACACTTCCAGCTGGTGTTGAAATGGTAATGCCTGGCGACAACGTTTCGCTGTCAGTAAAGCTTATCAACCCAATTGCAATGGAAAAAGGTCTTCGCTTCGCAATTCGTGAAGGTGGCCGTACAGTGGGTGCAGGTCAAGTAACTGAGATTATCAAGTAATCGGGTTCCGATTCACTTTTTGATAAAATAAGAAGTTAAGTGCCCCGGTACCGGAGCACTTAACTTTTCTGCACTTATAGCGTTGGTGTGGCAAAATGGTTTTTGAAGGAGCGTTTTGCTTGCTCATTACAATTGATGCTTCGCCAATTTTGAAATCATCGTTTACGGGCGTAGCTCAAGTGGTAGAGCGACGGTCTCCAAAACCGTAGGCTGAGGGTTCGAGTCCTTCCGCCCGTGCCATGTTCACTTTGTTTGGCGAAAGGTTGACCGGCTTTGACCAGTTTTCCTGACACCTGCAAAACATTTATAGTTTCATAATGGACAAGATTAAGCTCTATTTTCAGGAAAGCTACAATGAATTGGTGAACAAGGTTACTTGGCCTACTTGGCCTAACCTTCAGAGTACCACCGTTGTGGTTTTGATTGGATTGTTCGTGTTCACCCTTTTGGTTTTCTTGATGGACTCCGCTTCAAAGGGGCTTATGGACGGTGTTATTTATAAATTGAGGTAATTAGCCAAACAAGCACTTCATGTCTGAAGAAAAAAAATGGTACTCCCTCCGGGTTATCAGTGGCAAGGAGAAGAAAATCAAAGAGCGTATTGAGCTGGAAATAAAGCGCAATGGCTGGGAGAATTTCATAACTCAAGTCATTGTACCTACCGAGAAGGTCTACAAAATAAGGACCGGCAAGAAGGTGATATCCGAACGGAACATTCTTCCTGGATACATTTTGGTTGAGGCCGACCCAATTAAATTCTCAGGCGAAATAGTACAGGCGATTGCCAACGTTCCGAACGTCATCCATTTTTTGGGCAAAAACACGCCGATACCAATGCAGACCTCCGAAGCCAACCGTTTGCTTGGCAAGGTGGATGAATCCAAAGATGCAGGAGAGCAAATGTTGGAGCCTTTCATTGTTGGAGAAACGGTGAAAATCATTGACGGCCCGTTCGCCGAATTCGTTGGAGACGTTCAGGAGCTGAACGAGGAAAAGAAGAAACTGAAGGTAATTGTAAAAATCTTCGGCCGGGGAACGGAAGTCGAGCTGAATTTTATGCAAGTAGAAAAAACACAGTAATATAATGATGAATGATAAATTATGAACGATGAATTGTAACCCGAAAGGGCAATTCATCTTGGGAACAATACCAATTCATCATTTATCATTCTTCATTCATCATTAAGATAGCAATGGCAAAAGAAGTCGAATTTCTCATCAAATTACAGGCGAAAGGTGGCCAAGCCAACCCTTCTCCTCCAATTGGCCCTGCACTCGGTTCCAAGGGCGTAAACATCATGGAGTTCTGCAAGCGCTTCAACGCTGAAACGCAGGACCGGATGGGCAAGGTGCTTCCTGTACAGATTTCTGTTTACAAGGACAAGACCTTTGAATACGTCATTAAAACCGCACCTGCGGCTATCCAATTGCTGGAAGTGGCCAAGCTGAAAAGTGGTTCACCGGAACCCAACCGCAACAAGGTGGGCAAGGTATCTTGGGACCATGTCCGCAACATCGCCGAAGATAAAATGTCCGACCTGAACTGCTTTACTATTGACTCCGCAATGCGGATGGTGGCAGGTACAGCTCGCAGCATGGGCCTTAAAGTTGAAGGCGGTAAAGCACCACAGTAACAGGATAATGTGCTTCGGGGAAGCAATCAAAATTCCCGGATAAACGACGCAAAATTGAGGCAAAGCCTCAAGAGAATTGAGTAGGGAGCCTTGGCGGTGAAGTCTGCCGGGCGCTATTTACCTCACAAATTTTTATTCAATGGCAAAAGTTCCTAAAAAAAGAAAGGCTGTTGACAAGAAAGTTGACAGCACAAAGCTCCACACTTTGGACGAGGCTATGGCCATGGTCAAAGATGTGAACACGGCAAAGTTCGACGCATCCGTTGACGTGCACGTGCGCTTGGGCATTGACCCTCGTAAGGCCGACCAGGCCATCAGAGGCACTGCAAACCTTCCTCACGGTACCGGTAAAACCAAACGTGTCCTTGTTTTCTGCACGCCAGACAAAGAGCAGGAAGCCAAAGATGCCGGTGCCGACCATGTCGGACTCGACGAATTGCTCACAAAGATTTTGGGTGGCTGGACGGATTTTGATGTTGCAGTTGCAACCCCTACCGTAATGGCTCAAGTTGGTAAAGTCGCAAGGGTGCTAGGCCCTCGTGGTCTCATGCCCAACCCCAAAACGGGCACGGTGACCATGGACCTTGCCACCGCTGTAAGCGATGTGAAAGGTGGCAAAGTTGCCTTCCGTGTTGACAAGTACGGCATCATCCACTCCTCAATTGGTCGGGTATCATTTACGCCAGACAAGTTGGTGGACAATGCCAACGAACTTATCAACACGTTGGTGAAAATGAAGCCATCATCATCCAAGGGCATCTACCTCAAATCAATTACGGTGGCCAGCACCATGAGCCCGGGCATCAAAGTTGACTCAAAAACAATTCGTTAAATCCTTAAGTGATAAGCTGAACTGGCCTGTTTGACCGAGTCGGCTTTTCGCCAAATCGTTATAAAAATGACAAGGGAAGAAAAAACGGCTGCGATTGAGGTTCTGAAAGAAAAATTCTCTGGTTCCTCTTTCTTCTACCTCGCAGACTCATCTGCGCTATCAGTCGCACAAATCAACGTTCTTAGGAGGAAACTTCACGAGCAGGGTATGAACATGACGGTGGTAAAGAACACCATCGCCCGCAAGGCGCTCGAAGCAGCTTCCTCGGAAGGTACGAGCTACGATGGTTTGTATGATTCATTGCATGGCCCGACCGCTATCATCTTTACAGAGGTGGCCAGTTCGCCTGCGAAAATCATCAAAGCATTTCGCAAGTCAGCAGATGTGGGTCGTCCGCAGATAAAAGCTGCCTACATCGACTCCGCAATTTATATCGGCGACGATCAACTCGATGCACTGGTCAACCTCAAGTCCAAAGAAGACTTGCTGGGCGAACTCATCGGCTTGCTCAATTCGCCAATGTCGAGCCTACTTTCACAGCTCAGTTCTGGTGGACAGAACGTCATGAGCTTGTTGAAAACACTCGAAGAAAGAGGGTGATTCAGGTATGAGGGATGAGGTATGAGGGATGAAATCCCCCAGCGTCATCATCCCTCGTTCCTCATCCCTCCTACCTAAACTTGGCTTCCAAGACAACGCACATAGTTTTTTTAAAAATTTAAAACGAATAAAAATGGCTGATTTAAAAGCTCTTGCAGAACAGTTGGTAAACCTCACCATCAAAGAGGTGACAGAACTGACTGGCATAATGGAAAGTGATTACGGTATCAAGCCTGCTGCTGCTGCGGTAGCTGTTGCTGCCGGTCCCGCTGGTGGTGGCGATGCACCTGCCGTTGTAGAAAAGACGGAGTTTGATGTGATTTTGACTTCTGCCGGTGCTGCCAAATTGCAGGTAGTAAAGGCCGTTAAAGATGCCCTTGGTTTGGGCCTCGTAGAAGCCAAAGGAATGGTAGATGCTGCTCCTGGTCCAGTGAAGCAGGGCGTTTCCAAAGACGAAGCTGAGAAGCTGAAGAAACTTTTGGAAGATGCCGGTGCTCAGGTGGAACTGAAGTAAGCTGATACCCGGCTCGCCGGACTATTAGCAAAAGCAGTTATTTACTAATCTAAATCAATGCTTAGTCACAACTTTTTTTGCTACATAGCGCTTTTTAGTACAGGAGGCTTAACTAATCCGCTTGCGGATTGGTTAAGCCTATTGTCGTTTTTTAAGTTGTGATACTTTGTTTCTTCCTGAATAGCAGTCAGTTGGAGTTTATTCTATTGAGATTTGCGGAGCCGGAAAAGGAAGGATTGGTTGTTCTTTAGAGAACGAAAAATATGCCATTCTTTTCAAAATCCTATCCGCTCGAATATCCTTCAGGAAGCAGGCTTGACCGCAATTACAATCACAAATAAATTCTTTCGCCAGATATGACATCAATTCCAAATGTCAGCGTTACCGAAACAGGCAGGTTAAGTTTTGGTAAAATCAAGTTGCCCTCCGAGCACCCTGACCTGCTTGAAATCCAATTGAAATCCTTCCAAGAATTTTTTCAGTTGGAAACAACGCCAGAGAACAGGGGGAACGAAGGATTATTCAAGGTTTTCAAGGAGAATTTCCCCATAACCGATGCCCGGAACATTTTCGTTCTGGAGTTCCTCGACTACTACGTGGATCCACCCCGATACACCATTGAAGAGTGTATGCAGCGTGGCCTTACCTATAGTGTGCCGCTGAAGGCGAAGCTCCGTTTGTCTTGCAACGACGTTGAACACGTTGATTTCGAGACCATCGTGCAGGATGTTTTCCTTGGGAACATCCCGTACATGACACCGAAGGGTACATTCGTCATCAACGGTGCCGAACGGGTGGTTGTTTCGCAGCTCCACCGTTCACCAGGCGTGTTCTTTGGCCAAAACTACCACCCAAATGGTACAGCAATTTATTCCGCAAGGGTAATTCCTTTCAAGGGTGCTTGGATGGAATTTGCCACCGACATCAACAACGTGATGTATGCGTACATTGACCGAAAGAAGAAATTCCCCGTGACGACGCTGCTTCGGGCCATTGGTTTTGACAACGACAAATCCATTCTTGACCTTTTCAACCTTGCCGACGAAATCGCAAACACCAGGGCAAACATTGAAGCTGCCATAGGGCGCAAACTTGCCGCAAGGGTACTCCGTTCTTGGACGGAAGACTTTGTGGACGAAGATACTGGCGAGGTGGTGACCATCGAACGCAACGAAATCATCCTTGAGCGTGACGTGATTCTGGATGAGGACAATATCGAGCAGGTAATCAGCTCTGGACTTGCCACCATCATCCTTCAGCGGGAGGACATTGAGGAGGATTACACCATTATATATAATACGCTCCAAAAAGACCCGACCAGCTCCGAGATGGAGGCGGTGAACTACATCTACCGCCAGCTTCGTGGCGCCGAGCCACCCGATGACGAGACGGCTCGTGGTATCATTGACAAACTCTTTTTCTCCGACAAGCGCTACAACCTTGGCGAAGTTGGCCGTTACAAAATCAACCGCAAGCTGGGCATGGAAACCTCGCTTGAAACCTTGGTTTTGACCAAAGATGACATCATCGCCATCGTGAAATACCTGGTTCGCCTGATGAACCAGCGTGCGGAGATTGACGATATTGACCACTTGAGCAACCGCCGTGTACGCACCGTTGGCGAGCAACTTTACGCCCAGTTCGGTGTCGGTTTGGCAAGGATGGCCCGTACCATCCGGGAGCGCATGAACGTTCGTGACAACGAGGTGTTCACCCCGATTGACTTGATAAATGCAAGGACTTTGTCCTCGGTTATCAACTCGTTTTTCGGTACCAGCCAGCTTTCCCAGTTCCTCGACCAGACGAACCCGCTTTCTGAAATCACTCACAAGCGACGTATCTCGGCACTTGGCCCAGGTGGTTTGTCGAGGGAACGGGCAGGCTTTGAGGTTCGGGACGTTCACTACTCGCACTACGGTCGCCTTTGTACCATTGAGACGCCGGAAGGCCCGAACATCGGGCTTATTTCGACCCTCTGTGTCCATGCCAAGGTGAATAAAATGGGCTTCTTGGAAACGCCATACCGCAAAGTGAACAACGGCGTGGTTGACATCCACAATGCTGCTACATACCTTTCTGCCGAGGCAGAGGATTTTATAAAGGTTGCGCAAGCGAATGCACCGTTCGACACGGAAGGCAAGTTTCTCAACGACAGGATAAAGTCGAGGGAGCACGGTGATTTTCCTGTGCTTTCGCCAGATGATATTGAATACATGGACGTGGCACCAAATCAGATTGTGGGCGTTTCCGCATCCATGATACCGTTCCTTGAGAACGATGACGCCAACCGGGCGCTCATGGGTTCAAACATGCAACGTCAGGCAGTTCCGCTCATCCGCCCGGCGGCCCCTGTGGTCGGCACCGGTTTGGAGGGCAAAGTAGCACGTGACTCCCGCATGTTGATCAACGCCGAGGGCGATGGGGTGGTGGAGTACGTGGATGCCACGGAAATTGTCATCCGCTACGACCGCACTGAATCCGAGCAGTTGGTTTCTTTCGAGGACAACCGCAAGACCTACAAATTGACCAAGTTCTTGCGTACCAACCAAGCTACTTGCGTCAACCTCAAGCCCATTGTTCGCAAAGGACAGCGGGTGAACAAGGGCCAGATTCTCTGCGACGGCTATGCAACAGATAAAGGCGAATTGGCCCTCGGCCAAAACCTCAAGGTAGCGTTCATGCCCTGGAAAGGTTACAACTTCGAGGATGCCATCGTGCTTTCTGAGCGGGTAGTTCGGGAGGATGTTTTCACCTCCGTCCACATTGAGTCATTCGAAATGGACGTTCGTGACACCAAGCTTGGCGAGGAAGAACTCACCAATGATATCCCGAACGTTAGCGAAGACGCCACTAAAGACCTCGATGAACACGGTATCATCCGTATTGGTGCATGGGTAAAAGAAGGTGACATCCTCATCGGCAAGATTACGCCCAAAGGTGAAACCGATCCGACACCAGAGGAAAAATTGCTCCGTGCCATCTTCGGTGACAAAGCAGGTGACGTGAAGGACGCTTCGCTCAAAGTTCCACCGTCCATCAGCGGCGTGGTCATCAACAAGCAACTTTTTGCTCGTGCCAAAAAGAGCAATGTGCAGAAAACGCAGGAAACCGAGGTTTTGAAAAAACTCGACGACCAGCACGCAATTGCCACCAACGAGTTGAAGACGATTTTGATAGACAAACTTCTTGTGTTGGTGCGTGACAAGACCGCTCAGGGTGTCAAGACCATCTACAACGAGGCAATGATTCCGAAGGGAACAAAGTTCACCCAAGAACTGCTTCGCACCATGGAGTTCACGCAGTTGGATTACAGCGGATGGACGAACGATGACTCCACCAACGAGCTGATTGCCAGGCTGTTGCACAACTACAGCATCAAGCTGAACGAGGAAGTCGGACGCTACAAGCGGGAAAAATTCAACATCAGCATCGGTGACGAGCTTCCTGCTGGCGTGTTGAAATTGGCCAAGGTTTACATCGCCAAAAAGCGCAAGTTGAAAGTGGGCGACAAGCTCGCAGGCCGCCACGGAAACAAAGGTATCGTTTCCCGTATCGTGCGCATGGAGGACATGCCCTTCACCGAAGACGGTGAAGCGGTGGACGTTGTACTGAACCCGCTGGGAGTACCTTCCAGGATGAACCTCGGCCAAATCCTCGAAACAGTGCTTGGCTGGGCAGGTCAAAACTTGGTATGCGCTTCGCAACGCCGATTTTTGACGGTGCAAACCGTGACGAAATCGAGTACTATATCCAGCAAGCTGGGCTTCCTTCCTTGGGCCAAACTTGGCTGTCTGACGGTGAAACGGGTGACCGCTTCCACCAGCAAGCCACAGTGGGCGTGATTTACATCTTGAAACTCTCCCACATGGTGGACGACAAGATGCACGCCCGGAGCATCGGGCCATACTCGCTCATCACGCAGCAGCCGCTGGGTGGTAAGGCGCAGTTCGGTGGTCAACGTTTTGGTGAGATGGAGGTTTGGGCACTCGAAGCGTTCGGTGCGGCTTGCATCCTTCAGGAATTGCTCACCCTCAAGTCAGACGACATCGTCGGACGGGCGAAAGCCTACGAGGCCATCGTCAAGGGCGACATACTGCCGGAGCCGAACATCCCGGAATCGTTCAATGTACTCGTCCACGAGTTGCGTGGCTTGGCTTTGGACATCAAGTTTGATTAATTTTAGTGATTGGGAATTGGGAATTGGGTATTCATTTCACGAATATCCAATCCCCAATTCCTAATAACCAATTCTGCTTAAAATATGTCTTTCAAAAAGAATTTTGCAGCTCCCGGTTCAAATTTCGATTCAATCACCATTAGCCTTACCTCCCCTGACGACATCTTGGAGCGCAGCTACGGTGAGGTGTTGAAGCCGGAAACTATTAACTATCGTTCCTACAAACCGGAGCGGGACGGCTTGTTTTGCGAGCGCATTTTTGGTCCGGTAAAAGACTACGAATGCTACTGTGGCAAATACAAGCGTATCCGCTACAAAGGCATTGTCTGCGACCGATGCGGTGTGGAGGTGACAGAGAAAAAGGTGCGTCGGGAGCGCATGGGCCACATCAAGTTAGTCGTGCCTGTTGTGCATATTTGGTTCTTCAAATCATTGCCCAACAAGATAGGTTACCTGCTCGGGCTATCTTCCAAGAAATTGGAAAGCATTATTTATTACGAGCGCTATGTCGTCATCAATTGGGGTGCTGCGCAACGCCCGGACAATGCCGACGATGACAAAGCCCTGCTCTCCGAGGAGGAGTACATGGACATCATGGACGCACTGCCACCAGAGAACCAGCAACTGGACGACGCAGACCCGAACAAATTCATCGCCCGCATGGGCGCCGAGGCCGTTCGTGACCTGCTCAACCGCCTCGACCTCGACCAACTTTCCTTCGACCTGCGCCACCAGGCTGCCAACGAAACCAGCCAGCAGCGCAAAAGCGAGGCACTCAAGCGCCTCCGTGTCGTTGAAGCATTCCGCAGTGCACAAACCCGCATGGAAAACCGCCCGGAATGGATGATCATCCAGTACCTGCCAGTGGTGCCACCGGAACTTCGTCCGCTCGTGCCGCTGGATGGTGGCCGCTTCGCAAGCTCTGACTTGAACGACCTCTACCGTCGGGTTATCATCCGCAACAACCGCCTCAAGCGTCTCTTGGAAATCAAGGCACCGGAGGTAATCTTGCGGAACGAAAAAAGGATGTTGCAGGAGGCCGTTGACTCGCTGTTCGACAACAGCCGCAAGTCCAACGCCGTAAAGGCCGAAGGTGGTCGTGCGCTAAAATCGCTCTCCGATATCCTCAAGGGCAAGCAGGGCCGTTTCCGCCAAAACCTCTTGGGTAAGCGTGTGGACTATTCTGGCCGTTCGGTCATCGTGGTAGGCCCGACCCTGAAACTGCATGAGTGCGGCTTGCCGAAGGGTATGGCTGCTGAGTTGTTCAAGCCGTTCATCATCCGCAAGCTCATCGAGCGTGGGGTGGTAAAAACGGTGAAATCAGCAAAAAAACTCGTTGACCGCAAGGATTCAGTCATCTGGGACATCCTCGAAAACATCTTGAAAGGACACCCCGTACTGCTCAACCGTGCTCCAACGCTTCACCGTTTGTCCATCCAGGCATTCCAGCCGAGGTTGGTGGAAGGCAAGGCAATCCAGCTCCACCCGCTTGTGTGCGGTGCGTTCAACGCCGACTTTGACGGTGACCAAATGGCCGTACACGTGCCATTGAGCCAAGGTTCTATCCTGGAGGCGCAGTTGCTAATGCTGTCTTCCCACAACATGCTCAACCCGCAGGACGGCTCGCCCGTTACGCTGCCATCGCAGGACATGGTGTTGGGCTTGTACTATATTACAAAGGCCAAAAAATCAATGGATGGCTTGGTGGTGAAAGGCGAAGGCAGTAAATTCTACTCTTCCGAAGAAGTTCGGATAGCCTTCAACGAAGGCAAGCTCGACCTTCATGCCAGCATCCACTGCCGCTGTTTGGTGGAGAACGAGAAGGGCGAACTGGTGCTCAAGGTCATTGAAACGACTTGTGGACGTGTGCTTTTCAATGAAGCTGTACCAGTGGGCGTACCGTTCGTAAATGAACTGCTCACCAAGCGCAACCTTAAGAAAATCATCTCCGACATCCTGCGCCGTACCCACTTTGCTGCCACTGCCGAGTTCCTCGACAATGCGAAGGAACTTGGGTTTACTTGGGCATTCAAAGGCGGCTTGTCGTTCAACCTTGGCGACTTGATTACGCCAAGCGTCAAGGAGCGCATCCTTGAGCAAGCGCAATCGGAGGTGGACGAGGTTTGGGAGAACTACAACATGGGTCTTATCACGTTCAATGAGCGTTACAACCAGATCATTGACAAATGGACTTATGCCGACAACCGCATCACGGATGCACTGATGAAGGAACTTTCCACGCACAAACAGGGCTTCAACTCGGTATTCATGATGTTGGACTCTGGCGCACGTGGTTCCAAGCAGCAAATCAAGCAGCTTTGCGGCCTTCGGGGTCTGATGGCCAAGCCGAAGAAATCCGGTGACAATAGTGGCGCCATCATCGAAAACCCAATCCTTGCAAACTTCATGGACGGCCTGTCGGTATTGGAATACTTCATCTCTACCCACGGTGCTCGTAAGGGTCTTGCGGATACGGCCTTGAAAACGGCTGACGCAGGTTACCTCACCCGTCGTTTGGTGGACGTTTCGCAGGATGTCGTCATTATCGAAGAAGACTGCGACACACTGCGCGGTATTGCGACTTTGGCACTCAAAGACAACGAAAAAGTCATTGACCCGCTGTCCAACAGGATTGTGGGCCGGTACACTTTGCACGATATTCACCACCCTGTTTCGGATGAGCAAATCCTCAAAGCAGGCGAGTACATTACCGAGAGCGCAGCTAAATATATCGAGGACGCAGGCATCGAAGAGGTGACCATCCGTTCGGTACTTACCTGCGAAACCAAGCGTGGTGTTTGCACGAAGTGCTACGGTAAAAACCTCGCCTCGGGCCGCATCGCCGAGCGTGGCGACGCAGTGGGCATCATCGCTGCGCAGTCCATTGGTGAGCCAGGTACGCAGTTGACGCTCCGTACTTTCCACGTGGGTGGTATCGCATCCGTGACCAAATCTGAAAGTGAAATCACCGCCAAGTTCGATGGCAAAATCGAATTTGACGCCCTTCGTGTAACTACCTTCAAGGACAACGATGGCGATTTGCTGAACGTGGTTCTCTCCCGTACCGGAGAGATTCGTATCACGGATGAGGAGGGCAAGCGCCAATTCTCAGCCCACCACATTCCTTACGGTGCAACCATTCACGTCAAAGAAGGCCAGCAAATTTCCAAAGGCGACCTGATTTGTGAGTGGGACCCGTTCAACGCCGTGATTGTCTCCGAATTCCAGGGTATTGCCAAATTCGAAAGCATCGAAGAAGGCGTTACCTTCCGTATGGAGCGTGACGACCAGACTGGTTATGCCGAGAAGGTTATCATTGAAAGCAAAAACAAGAAGAAAATTCCGGCCATTTCTATCGTAAGCCCGGGTGGGGAAGAGCTTCGCCGCTACAGCTTGCCTGTGGGTGCGTACATCTCCATTGAAGACAACCAAGAGGTGAACGCTGGTCAGAAGGTCGTGAAGATTCCACGTAAACTGGGTAAAATCCAGGACATCACGGGTGGTCTTCCGAGGGTAACGGAGCTTTTCGAAGCAAGGAACCCATCGAACCCAGCCGTAGTTTCCGAGATTGACGGTGAGGTGCTTTTTGGCAAAATCAAGCGTGGCAACCAAGAGGTCACGGTGAAATCCAAAGACGGCCAGATACACCGCTACTTGATTCCCCTCTCCAAGCACGTACTCGTGCAGGAGGGCGACTTCGTGCGGGCAGGCACTTCGCTTTCCGACGGTACTACTTCACCAAAAGACATTTTGGCAATCAAAGGCCCATTTGCTGTGCAGTCCTACCTCGTCAACGGGGTACAGGAGGTGTACCGCTCGCAGGGTATTGCCATCAACGACAAGCACATCGAGGTCATCGTTCGCCAGATGATGCGCCGGGTAACCATCCAAGATCCGGGGGACACGACCTTCCTCGAAGGCGAAGCCGCCGAGAAATGGGAGTTCTTGGAGCAAAACGACTGGATTTACGACAAAAAAGTAATCACGGAACCTGGTGAAAGCAACCGTCTGAAAGCAGGGCAGCTCGTGAACCTGCGCCAAATCAGGGAGGAAAACTCCTACCTGAAGCGCAACGACCGCAAGCTCGTTGTGTACCGTGACGCTGTTGCTGCTACTTCCAGCTCGATGTTGCAAGGTATCACCCGGTCGTCATTGGGTACGGAAAGCTGGATTTCAGCTGCCTCGTTCCAGGAGACGACCAAGGTACTCAGCACCGCTGCCATCGAAGCCAAACCAGATTTGCTGTACGGCTTGAAGGAGAACGTCATCGTTGGCAAGAAAATACCCGCCGGTACTGGTATGCGCAAGTTCGACGACCTTTTCGTGACCAGCATGGAGTCGCACAAATCGTTCAAAGATCGCCGCCTCCTGATGGAAGAAGAGGAAGAAGAGTTTGAGACTTACGAAGATTAATTCGAAGAAGATATTAACAGATAGCTGTTCGGCCCGTCCTGTGTACACAGGATGGGCCGTTTCATTAAGCGGGTGAGAGAGTGAGCGGATGAGAGAGAGTGAGAGAGTGAGCGGATCGGGGAGTCTCTCACCCGCTCACTCTCTCACCCGCTCACTCTCTAAAGAAAATCCACCTGCACCATGTCGTCCAACTTGAGGCCGAGCAGGCTGCTGGCCTTGCCCATGCTCACCGCTATTTCGAGGAATCCGGCGGAGTTGAACAGGCAGAGCGTTTCGCCAACCGGCACATCGGTGTAGTGGTGGCTGACTAGGGTGATGGGGTCGTTCCGCTTGAAAAACAGGGCGAACTTTCGTCCGTTGCGCACCTTTTCAAACAAATCCTTCGGGATGTTGATCACCACATTTTCATAGTGGTCAACATAGATGACCGAGCCACGAATCTGCGAGTGGCTGAGCACGGGCTGCAGGGCAATGCGCTGCACCGTTTCCCCGGCTGGGATGCCGACTTCACGGATGGGATTGCCACTTGCGAGGTGCTGAATTGCTTTGGCCAGCGTTTGCTGAATGGGGAAGGGGCTTTCCTTGTCGTGGTCGAGCCGCCAGGCTTCGGGTATTTCTGGAAAAATAAGCGAAAAAATGCCATTGTCCGGGCCGATAAAAACCTGTCCAGCCTGTTGTAGGCAGATGAGCGACATGCCCTCGGCGCTGTTGTTCACCGTGATGACGTGGATGGTGCCGGGCGGAAAGCTGGGGTAGGTGTTTTTCAAAACAAAAGCGCCCTGTACGATGTCGTAAGGCTTGACATTGTGCGAAACATCAATAATCTGGAGTTGGGCGGCTTGCTGGAGGAGCGCCCCTTTGAGCAGGGCGACGTAGTAGTCGTTCAGCCCAAAGTCGGTTGTCAAGGTTACTATTTGCATGGCATGGTCGTTCTATTTACTGGACAAATTCTCATAGCAGATTGGCACATTTTTTTAACCGAAACTTTTCGAACCGTTTGGCAGTTTCTTGGGTTTCGTGCAGGTTCAGCTCAAATTTTTTCGGAGAAAAAATAAAACACGGATTTGTTCCAAAAGCCTATTTTTACCGACAAAAGTAGCTGAATTTTAAAAGCCGTAAGGCCAAATCTAAGGCCAATCGGCAATCCTGAACCTTGTTGTTTCACCATTTATCCATCAACAACCTAACATTTGAGCGAAATAATCCTGACCATCGAAGACGTTGACCCTGTCGAGCTGTACGGCGAGAACGACGTCAAACTCAACCTGCTCCGCAAAGCATTTCCCGACATCAGCATCACTGCCAGGGGCAGCAACCTCAAGCTCTCCGGCGAAAAAAAGTACACCCAATCCGCCAAGGGCAAGTTTGAGCAGATGGTTCGCCTGCTCAGGGAGCGCAAAAACCTCCCCGTGCAGATGGTGGAGGAACTGATGCTCGACGGCAGCGCCCCATTCCAGACCCACCTCCACGATGCCGCCGGCAAAGTGCTCGTGCATGGCGTGGACGGCAAAATCATCCGGGTGAAAACCCTCAACCAACGCAAACTCGTCGAGGCTTCCGAGCAAAACGACGTGGTGTTTACCGTAGGCCCGGCGGGCACGGGCAAGACTTACACCGCCGTAGCCTTGGCCGTCCGTGCTTTGAAAAATCGTTTGGTCAAGAAAATCATACTCACCCGTCCGGCGGTGGAGGCTGGCGAGAGCCTCGGCTACCTGCCCGGCGACCTCAAAGAGAAAATTGACCCCTACCTCCGCCCGCTCTACGATGCCCTCGACGACATGATTCCGGCAGACAAGCTGAAATATTTCATGGAAACCAGGGTCATCGAAATCGCCCCGCTGGCCTACATGCGGGGCCGAACCCTTGACAATGCGTTCATCATTCTGGATGAAGCGCAGAACACCTCTTCGCTCCAAATCAAAATGTTCCTCACGCGCCTCGGCCCCACTGCCAAGGCCATCATCACGGGCGACCTCACGCAGATTGACCTGCCAAGGAACACCAAATCGGGTCTCAGCAAGGCCATCGAAATCCTGCGGGACATTGATGGCATCGCCGTCATTCGCCTCACAGTGGATGACGTGGTGCGCCACCGATTGGTGAAGGAGGTCATCAAAGCCTTTGAACGCGACAGCGAGCGGCAGCGTGAAAACTGGGAAGAACCTTATGGCAGGTTGCCCTACCGACGCAACGAACCCCAGCATGAATCCAACGAAGAGGAGTAGAAGAGGTATGAGGTTTGGAGGCATGAGGTATGGGTGTCTTGTCCAAGCATCAACTGTCTAAAGTCTCCCGTCTAATGTCTCTTGTCTTCCCCAAATTTGTCACCCGTCTTTTATTTTCGGTATTTTCTTCGCCCTAAGAAAATCATTGCGCTATTTTTGCCCAGTAAGCACACCTTACATCATATTAACTGTCTAACTAAAACATTCCAGTATGAAATTTAAATTTACGAAGCAGTTCGTCCTTTCGTTGGCGTTCCTGCTGGCAAGTGCGGTCGCATTTGCCCAGTTGCGTACACCAGTTGAAATAGCCAATGAGCATGTACAGTCCCAATACGCAGCATGGGGACTCACCGCCCAGGACGTTGACGGCATGACCGTCAGCGACCAGTACACCGACCCGACCACGGGCATTTCAAGGGTGTTCTTTATCCAAAGGCACCAAGGCATCCCGGTGTACAATGCAATCCAAAACATCAGCATTTCAAAGGATGGCAAAGTGTTCCATGTGGGCAGAAGGTTTGTGCCAAACCTCGCAAGCAAAGTGAACACTACCGTGCCGGTGCTTGATGCAGAGGCCGCTGTCGTGAAACTCATGCAGCACCTCCAAATCCCTTATGCTCCGCTGCGCCCCATCGGCCAGAACGACCAGGGTGATTTTGTATTTGAAAAAGGAAACATTGCGAAGCAAGACATCAAGGCCCGACTGAGCTACCAGCAGTATGGTAGCGTGGTGCTGTTGTCCTGGGATATTTCGCTGGCGCCCACACACTCTTCCGACATGTGGAGCGCACGTGTGGACGCCGTGACTGGCGACCTCCTCGACCAAGTGAACTGGACGGTTTACTGCAAGGTTGATGGCAGTGCTTTTGCACATACGGACAAGGATTGCGAAGCAACAGCAAACCACAACCACGAGGCCGTAACGACAAGCTTCAATATGGCTGCCGATGGCACTTACAATGTGTGGCCTTGGCCAATCGAAAGCCCCAAGCATGGCCCTCGTAGCATGGTCATTGACCCGCACGACCTAACTGCCTCACCTTATGGTTGGCACGATACGAACGGCGCAGCAGGGCCAGAGTACACCATCACCCGTGGCAACAACGTACATGCCTACGAGGACAGCGGCGATACCGATGCTTCCATAGACAACGAGCCAGACGGGGGAGCGAGCTTGGTCTTCGATTTCCCCTACGATGCTTTGGCGGAGCCTGTGACCTTCACGAATGCAGCCATTGTGAACCTGTTTTATTGGAACAACATCATGCATGATTTGTCCTATTCTTATGGTATGACCGAATCTGCTGGTGCATTTCAAGCCCACAACTACGGTAACGGCGGTGCTGGCAACGACTTCGTGAACGCTGAAGGCCAGGATGGCGGCGGCACCAACAACGCCAACTTTTCCACACCACCAGATGGCGGCAATGGCAGGATGCAAATGTACCTCTGGAGTGCAGGAAGCGCGGGTGAGGTTTTCAATGTGGATGAACCTGCCTCTGTGGCTGGCCCATATCCATCTTCTCAACCCGCTACAGGATGGGGAACTGGTGCGTATGCTACCATGGCAGGGGTGACCGCAGATGTGGTCATCGTGGAAGATGCCCTTGCCAACGACCTTTTTAGCGATGCTTGTGAAGAAATTATCAATGCAGCAGATTTGGTTGATCAAGATTGCATTGATAGACCGTGGCGGTTGTGAGTTCGGCTTTAACGCTGCACTGGCAGCCCAAAATGCTGGAGCAATAGGTGTCATCATCTGCAATTTTGAAGATGCAACGGTAGGAATGGCTCCTGGCACTTATGGTGCTCAGGTGAACATCCCAGTTGTCATGCTTACCTCAGTCAATTGTCAGACCATTCGCCAGTTCGCTGGCAGTGGCCTAATAGCTACCATCAAGTTGCCAGACCTTCCGATGGGCCCAGCAGAGCTTGATGGCGACCTTGACAATGGAATCATTGCCCATGAATACGGGCACGGCATCTCCAACCGCCTCACGGGTGGCCCGAGTCAGGCCGGTTGCCTCGGCAACGCAGAGCAAATGGGCGAGGGATGGAGTGATTGGTTCTCACTTGTTACTACAGTAGAGGCTGGGGATTCCGGAACGGACAAGCGGGGCATCGGCACCTATGCTTTTGCCGAGGATCCAATTGGACAAGGTATCCGCCGCTACCCTTACTCCACTGACATGAGCGTGAACCCGTTGACCTACGCTGACGTAGCTGGCAACACGGAAGTACACGCCCTCGGCGAAGTTTGGACAGTAATGACTTGGGACCTCTACTGGGCTTTTGTGGACGAATATGGTTGGGACCCTGACCTCTACCATGGAACAGGTGGCAACAACATGGCCATCCGACTAGTGTACGAGGGCATGAAAAACCAACCTTGTAGCCCTGGCTTCCTCGATGGCCGGGATGCCATTATTGCTGCCGACGCAGTGTTGAACAATGGGGTAAACAAGTGCATGATTTGGAAAACTTTTGCCCGGAGGGGTGCTGGTCTGAGTGCCGTGCAAGGTGCCTCAGACAATGCCGGCGATCAGGTGGAAGCGTTTGACATTCCTTGCGAATGCCGTGACGAAGTGACCATCACCAAATCGGTCACTGATTTTATCAATGCTGGTGAGGACATCAATGTAACCGTCAACGTTTCCAACTGCAAGTTGGAGACTCGCACCAATGTGGTGATTACAGACCAAATTCCAGATGGCACCAGTTTCAAGGCTGGCTCTGCCAGTGTGCCTGCCACGGTATCCGGCAATGTTCTTTCGCTGCAATTGGGCGATATTGATTTTGAGGAAACGGTGACCATTACTTACACTTTGACCACCGATCCAGATAAATATTCCATTCGTTTCTGGCTGGATGATGTGCCAACAGCTGATGCGGAGGACAACTGGGAGTACGATTTCGATACAGCTGCCCCAACACCCAACTTCTTCCAGATTGACGACACCTGTGTTTAACAGCCCGGAATTTGCATGGTTGGCGCCCGACCTCGAAACTGAAAGCCGAACTGCGCTCGAACTTACGGCCATGGACCGCAGTCGGCAACCAACCTGTACTCCGTTTTTATCATCTGTATGACACGGAGGCAGGTGTTGATGCCGGTTTGATTGAAGTCAAAAAAGCCACCGACAACTCCTTCCAGCAAGTTGCGGATAAAATGTTGAGGAATGGCTATCCAGGGGCAGGTACAATATGGTCAAGCCTTCATTACTCCCTAATTTGCAAGGCTTCTCGGGTAGCTCAAATGGCGAGTTCATCCCCACCTACGTTGACCTGAGCGAATGGGCTGGGGAAGATGTTGTCTTCCGTTTCCGATTCGGCACGAACGACGGCAACGGTGGTACAGTTGGATGGGTAGTGGACGACATCGAGTTCATGGACCTTTTGAACTACAACGGTGAGGCCTGCGTGACCACTGCTCAGGGCGACAACGAGTGCGCCATTGCCCCAGAGGAGGGTACCATCGTTGAGTCACAAGTTTTTCTCCAACACCGTTGAAACATTGGAGGATATGACCATGACGGTGTTCCCGAACCCTGCTCAGGACATGCTGAATATCGCACTGACGGCAGAGCGCCAACAGGATGTCAGCCTGAGCCTCTTGACGATTGACGGCAAGGTGATGATGGACAAAAAAGTGAACGTTTTCGGCAACGGCCATTTCCAAGTCAATGTTAGTCAGCTTCCAGCAGGTTTCTACTTGGTAAAAGTAGCAACGAAGGAAGGCGTGATGGTGACGAAGGTGGTTGTTGAGTAAATTTTTTGAGGAAAATCAAATGGCCTGGACGGATTTGCTTCCGTTCAGGCCATTTTTTTTGTACAAAAATGTTCTTCGCCTCAAAACTCCACTGCCAGTTCTTTTATCACATTCCCCTTATTCGTAAGCCTTGCGAAGTATTTGCCTTTTGGCAATCCCTTTATTTCAAACTCAAACTTGAATTTATGGCTTCCCCGCTTTTGAAGGCGGTTTTTGAAAAGCGTGTGTACCAATTCGCCCGCTTCGTTGTACAGCCCGAAATCCACTTGTTTGTCAGAAGCCAAGTCATAATAAAACAAGCCGTTCATGGCAAATGCCTCCCGCCAGTTAGCTGGTTGGCCAGGCAACTGGCGGTCTTGGGGAGGTGCTTGGTATTCTATATGGTATTCAGGCATGGGTTTGCCCAGCATGTCCGCCACGAATTTTGTGAGCGTAGGGTCTCCGATTCCCTCCAGCCTATCTGCATCCGTCACCGCCCATACGGCGTACTGAGCCGATGGGTGCTGGTGCAGCTTGTTGTCATTCAGGTATTTGGCCATTTTGAGCAGGTTGCCATCCGCCAATTTCCCCATTTTGAAAATGCTGTTCTCGCCGGGCGAACCATCACTGGCCTCAATGCAAAGGCCGAACAGCTTGGCGATTCTTGAAGTGCCACTTTCCACAAAGAAAGTCTCGTTTTTGCTCACCATCAGATTTTGCAGGCTGGAGTCGCCCGCTTCAAATATTTGACCGGCTGGTACCCTAACTTCCAGTTTTTTCTTCGATTTGTTTTTGAGGTTCAATTTCAGGCATTCCCCATCGTGTCCACCCGCTCCTTCGGCAGATACGGTGAGGTAGCCTTTTCTGACGGCATCGGCGATGTCGAGCACTTGGGCGGAGAGTTGTTGAAGGGGAAGTAAAGTCAATGCAAGCATGGCGAGCCAAACGTTAGTTTTCATCATGTTCGATAATTTTTAAAGTGATTTTTTGATAAAACGTGGGCGATGGTTGAATTATTGGGAGTGTTGAAATTTGTTAGGTTTTAAAGGTTGGCGAATAATTCCCTATCATTGCCAACAAAATTGCACAGGTCATTGGCGAGGCAAAGCCTGGCCTCTATCAACAAAGCCTAAAGTTTTGAACCTGACTACTCGGCTCCGAAGCGATGATAAAACCGTGCTCAAAGAACTCTTTGAAGCACACTATCAAGCTGTTTGTGCAGCCATCCATCGTATTGCAGGGGAACGAGGAGTGACCGAAGACCTCGCTCAACAGGTTTTTATCAGGTTTTGGGAAAAAAGGAACCAAATTCAAATCGACACTTCACCGGGAGCCTATCTTCACCGGATGGCAGTGAATGAAGCATTGGCTTGGCTTCGGGCAAAAAAGAACCAACAACCGGAGGAACTTACCTTCGCCACACCCTTACCTCTCCAAATGGACGGAGAAGACATATTGCTCCACAACGAACTTCACGACCAGATACACAAAGTGGTTGATTCTCTCCCCCCCCGTTGCAGGGCTGTGTTTCAATTGAGCAGGTTCGAAGAACTT
>JADJYH010000003.1:237500-303743 GCA_016719855.1 Saprospiraceae bacterium
AACTCATAGCTCAAACCTCATAACTCAACAAAGCCGGGGGATTAGCTCAGCTGGCTAGAGCACCTGCTTTGCAAGCAGGGGGTCAACGGTTCGAATCCGTTATTCTCCACAGGAAAAGGCCCAAATGGGAGAGCATCCCGACGAAGTCGGGAGGGTCAACGGTTCGAATCCGTTATTCTCCACAGGAAATGCCCGCTGCGAAGGCAGTGGGCGCAAGGAAAGGCAAAACCTGGCAAAGCCGAGCCCAAGAGGCGGCGGCACGGAGCGGTTCGAGCCCGACATTGCCAACCAAGCCCGGCACGGGAAGCGGCAGCCATAGCAGTACAGTGAGCTCTACGTGTACATGGCAGCGAGCGGACCGACGAACACCGGCAAAAAGTTCATTGACACGACGGGAGAGAAAGAAAGAAAGAAGAAGTGCGAGAGCGCGGGCAATTGTGGCGCGAAAGCGCCAAGAGATGCCCAAGCGAAAGGCGTCAAAGATAAGGAAGCAAATTAAGGGCGTATGGGGGATGCCTTGGCTCCCAGAGATGACGAAGGACGTGGTAAGCTGCGAAAAGCTGCGGGGAGGTGCAAACGACCATTGATCCGCAGGTGTCCGAATGGGGAAACCCTTCCAGGTGAAGCCTGGAAACCCGCAAGGGGAGAAACCCGGGGAACTGAAACATCTAAGTACCCGGAGGAAGAGAAAACAATAGTGATTCCGCAAGTAGTGGCGAGCGAACGCGGATTAGCCCAAACCCCAAGGCATGCCTTGGGGGGTTGTAGGGCCTGCGAAAAGGTTGGCAATGCAAGTGGAACGTGCCTGGAAAGCGCGGCCATAGCGGGTGACAGCCCCGTACACGCAAGATTGCCAGCTGGGCGGGTACCCTGAGTAGGGCGGGACCGGAGAAATCCTGCTTGAATCCACCGGCACCATCCGGTAAGGCTAAATACTACTGGGAGACCGATAGCGAACAAGTACTGTGAAGGAAAGGTGAAAAGAACCGCAAGAAGCGGAGTGAAAAGAGCCTGAAACCATACGCTTACAAGCGGTCGTAGTCCCTTCGGGGATGGCGACGTGCCTTTTGCATAATGAGCCTACGAGTTACTTCCCGCCAGCGAGCATAAGCCCTTCAGGGGCGAATGCGCAGCGAAAGCAAGTCTTAACAGGGCGCGCAGTTGGCGGGAGTAGACGCGAAACCGAGTGATCTACCCATGGGCAGGCTGAAGTCCCGATAGTCTCGGGATGGAGGGCCGAACCGGTAAACGTTGAAAAGTTTTCGGATGACCTGTGGGTAGGGGTGAAAGGCTAATCAAACTCGGAGATAGCTCGTACTCCCCGAAATGTATTTAGGTACAGCGTCGCGTAGTGGGTCGTGGAGGTAGAGCTACCAATAGGGCTAGGGGGCTTCACCGCCTACCAACCCCTGATGAACTCCGAATGCCACGACCGAGCAGCGGCAGTGAGGCCCTGGGTGAGAAGGTTCAGGGCCGAGAGGGGAACAACCCAGACCATCGGCTAAGGTCCCCAAGTGTGGGCTAAGTTGAAAAAACGAGGTGGGAATGCACTGACAGCTAGGATGTTGGCTTGGAAGCAGCCATTCATTTAAAGAGTGCGTAACAGCTCACTAGTCGAGCGTTCCTGCGCGGAAAATAATCGGGCATCAAGCCCACCACCGAAGCCATGGGTTCGAAAGAACGGTAGGGGAGCATTACGGCAGCACAGAAGGTGCGGCGCGAGCCGTGCTGGAGCGGCCGTAAAAGCAGATGTAGGCATGAGTAACGATAATGCGGGTGGAAAACCCGCACGCCGCAAGACTAAGGTTTCCTCGTTCAACGGTAATCAGAACAGGGTCAGTCGGGACCTAAGGATAAGCCGAAGGGCGATGCCGATGGCAAGCCGGTCAACATTCCGGCACCTGTTGCAGCTGCGATGGGGTGACGAAGGGACGTAAGGGCTGCGAACTGACGGAATAGTTCGTTGAAGCGCATAGGCTTTGAGAGGGGCAGGCAAATCCGCCCCTTGAGCTGAAACGCGATAGTACGCCAAGGCCTCCGGGCGGCGGCGATAATGCCCCCAAGTTGGCTTCCGGGAAAAGCCCCTAAGCTTCAGGCTGCAACAGCTCGTACCGCAAACCGACACAGGTAGTCGAGGAGAGCATCCTCAGGCGCTCGAGTGATTCGTGGCTAAGGAACTAGGCAAATTCGACCCGTAACTTAGGGAGAAGGGTCCCCCGCCTCGGCAGGGGGCGCAGCAAAGAGGTCCAGGCGACTGTTTAGCAAAAACACAGGACTCTGCCAATTCGAAAGAAGAAGTATAGGGTCTGACACCTGCCCGGTGCCGGAAGGTTAAGGAAGGGACTTAGTGCGCAAGTGCGAAGGTCTTGACTGAAGCCCCGGTAAACGGCGGCCGTAACTATAACGGTCCTAAGGTAGCGAAATTCCTTGTCGGGTAAGTTCCGACCTGCACGAATGGTGTAACGATCTGGACACTGTCTCGGCCACGAGCTCGGTGAAATTGAAGCATCGGTGAAGATACCGATTACCCGCCACGGGACGGAAAGACCCCGTGAACCTTTACTATAGCTTTGCATTGAGCTTGGGTACAGGATGTGTAGGATAGGTGGGAGGCTTTGAAGCTGGGACGCTAGTCTCGGTGGAGCCGACGTTGAAATACCACCCTTCCTGTACCTAGGTTCTAATCCGGCGACGGAGACATTGCATGGTGGGTAGTTTGACTGGGGTGGTCGCCTCCCAAAGAGTAACGGAGGCTCGCAAAGGTACCCTCAGTACCGTTGGTAACGGTACGCAGAGCGCATGAGTACAAGGGTGCTTGACTGGGAGAACGACGGTTCGATCAGGTGCGAAAGCAGGCTCAAGTGATCCGGTGGTTCCGCATGGAAGGGCCATCGCTCAAAGGATAAAAGGTACTCCGGGGATAACAGGCTGATCTCCCCAAGAGCTCACATCGACGGGGAGGTTTGGCACCTCGATGTCGGCTCGTCACATCCTGGGGCTGGAGAAGGTCCCAAGGGTTGGGCTGTTCGCCCATTAAAGTGGCACGCGAGCTGGGTTCAGAACGTCGTAAGACAGTTCGGTCCCTATCTGTGGTGGGCGCGGGAACGTTGAGGAGGGCGATCTCTAGTACGAGAGGACCGAGATGGACGAACCGCTTGTGTACCGGTTGTGCCGCCAGGTGCAGCGCCGGGTAGCTATGTTCGGAACGGATAAGCGCTGAAAGCATCTAAGTGCGAAGCCGGCTCCAAGATGAACGTTCCAGTCCGCAAGGACGAAGGGCCGTGGGAGACTACCACGTCGATAGGCCGTAGGTGGAAGCGCAGCAATGCGTTTGAGCCGAGCGGTACTAATTGCCCGACAGCTTCCGTTTTTTTCTTGATTCGTCAAGGAAAGCTTTGACGCAAACAGCACGGCATGTCCTGGCACAAATGCTGCCGGCCCGCAAGTGCGCACTTCGAAGTACTTCTTTCTCTGCCCCGTCTGTCGTGATGCCCAAATGGCGGCATCGCCCAAGATAAGTTGGTGGCTTTAGCGAGGGGGATCACCTCTTCCCATTCCGAACAGAGCAGTTAAGCCCCTCTGCGCCGATGGTACTGGCCCTAAAGGCCGGGAGAGTAGGTCGCTGCCAACCCTTTTTTTTCTCTTGAACAGCCCGATGGATAGCTTTCCGTCGGGCTGTTCTTATTTAGTTTAAGTCGTAACGGCGCAATCCGAAGAATATGAAAAAAGATACCAGTCTGATTCTAAGGCTTGAACTGATTTGGTGGGTAATTACTGCCATTTTGTTGGTGGCTTTGATTTATCCAATATACTCAAACAGCCAAAACTTCCCTTTTTTTACCGCCAACACTGTTTTCATATTGGTGTTCATTACGCTAACCCGGCACATTTTTCTGTTAAAACATACACTCTTGAGACATTTGCAATGGGCGAAAGTGGCGTTGTTGGTGCTTTGCATTCCCTTGTTTATTTACATCATTCGAGAATTGCACACATTTGAAACATTTGCTGACGAAATTGGAATCCAATCGTTGTTCGTTCAGCTACCCGAAAAAAGCCAGAGTAGGATGGTGGAGTACACCAAGGCCGAATTCCTTTTCTTTGGAATCGGAAGTCTCATAAGTGTAGTGATTTTCCCCTTTAGAATGCTTATTTCATTCTGGCGAACCCATAATTTGGGTACTACTTAATCTTCTTTTTCTACGAAATCATCACTCGCTTTGCCCATTCCGAGTGCAAGCAACACTTGTCCAAGTAGGTATGTAACCATGATGGCAACACCACTCAAGGTTTCACCCATCTCAGGGTACTTGAATTTCTTCATCGCAATGATGAGGTCTGATAAAACGAACAAAGCAGCTCCACCAAAAAGCATTTTTGAAACAGTAGTATCAACCCGATTTCGCATGTTGAAACTAAAAGCAAACATTGTCACAATTACGCTAGCATAAATAGCAACAGGAACTAGAAAAGCGCCAAGGCTATTCCAAAGTACACAAAGCAAACTCGTCAGTATTATCAGAAAGGGAAGAGCCATCCATTTATTGACCCAGATAATTCCAGATTTGAAGTTGGGGAATTTGAAAAACGCAGCAATATAACAGAGGTGTGCAAGCAGAAAACTTCCAAGCCCAAGCAGAAAGTATATCTCTCCTTTCATCTTCACAAACATCAATAGCGTATCTCCCAGAACTGAAAAAACCAACCCAATCAAAAAAAAGCGGGAAAATAGATGCCAATTTGCCCTAGTCCGAAAGTAATACCAAAGAGCAAGGCTGCTTATCAAGAGTGGTTTCGTTGCAAAATTTAGCAACTCCACCCTAGAACCAACTGCAATGAGATTCGCAAAAGAGAGAATGGCAAACAGTACCAGCATCTGTTGGGAAAAGTTTTTCATCGCTACAAAAAATTGATAATCAATTCATTAGGAAGGTCTTTTGTCCAACTCATCTTCAATTTTCGTGATGATGGCAATTGCATTTTCATAGGTAGATTGCATGGAGGTTTGATTGTCCATACCAGCAAACAATGCGACCTCGCAGGTTTGGAGCACATTCAGAAATTCTTCAACAGTATTTGGATTTATCTGAAGCGACGAGAGTGTCTCCCGTACATTTTCCTTTGAAAATTGGGAGAGTGGTAACCCGGTTTTATCACAGAAATAGCCGAGGTAAGCCTTGGAAATTTCATCATAAAACGCTCGACTTTTACCTTCCAGGAGTTGTTGCTGGGCAGTAGCTAATCGCTTCTGGGCCTCTCGACCCGCCAACCTGACCTTGAGGATACCTGGGTCAATGGCTGCCAGTTCCTGTTGTTTTTTCTTGTAAAAAAGTAAAAATGCAAATGCCACGACCGGTAGAGCTGCAAGCAGGTAAAATAAAATGGAGCCTACAAAGCCCTCAGAAGTACGGGTAAACTTGGCCGTTGATTTTATCGGTAAAATGTCGTTGAGTCCAATTACTCCTGGCAAATCGGCTGTTCCAGTAGGTTTGCCGGTGCCGGCTTTTACTTGCAACGAAAATGGCCCGACCGGAAAGTCAACGTAGCTGTTTTTTTCCGTGCTAAAATAGCTCACCTTCGGCGTGATGGAGTACTGCCCAGGAAATTTCGGTAAAATCAAGTACTCAAACCGCTTTTCACTGACAATTTCGCCCCGAATCTCATCGCTTTTGTCGCTCACGACTTTTGGGGGATACACCTCAAATGAATCTGACAGAACAAGAGCTGGAGCCTGCACACGCTTCGTATCCCCATTGCCCTTGAGCAACAAGCTTACCGTGATGGCATCGTCGGTAGTGGCCGTTTTGCGGTCAATGCCAGCTTGTAGTTCATACGATCCGACCGCCCCGCAAAACCCATCTTTGGCGCCATCTGGCAGTGGAGACACGTTAATCGTAATGGCATCCGTAGTGAAGAATACTGGCTTTACACTGCGGTTAAAGAAAAATCCCGTCTTGCTGTTCTCATCTACCACCGCCAGTTGAATCCTGAACGGTTCAACCGTAAGCTTGCCAGTTTTTTGGGGGAAAAGTGCAATGCGACGCAGCACTTTCGTAGCGTACTGCCGCCCGTTGAGCACTTCCTGCACCGTATTTGAACTAAAACGCCGGAGTTCAAGCGCATAAAACCCGTCATAATTTGGGTCTTCGGGTATGTCGTAGCCTTCGATGCCGACCGTGGTGTAGAGTTTGAAATCCAACAAGACCTGTTCCCCAACGTAGGCCTGTTTTTTGTTGGGCTCTACCCGCACAAAAAACTGCTCATCAGACCCACCACCAAGTTTCGCAGTGCCCTTGACCACTTCAATTTCCACCGGATTTGAACGCATTAGCTTGCCGTTTGCTTTGATGGAGGCACTGCCAATGGTGAATTTGCCAACTTTAGTAGGTTGCAAGGTGTAGCCGAAGCCCATTTCACGGGTCACGTTTCCATTGATGATTTGCATACTGGACGATGTGTTTGGTCCGGCCAGTATCACAAAATCTTTAAAGGTTGGTGGAACAAAATCCGTCCCGTTTGCAAATTTGAGACTAAAAGTCACCTCAAAATAATCATTGACCACCACCTGCCGGGCGTCCGTGACGGCCTCGAAAGTGACATCGTTTTGGCCAGCCGCCAGCCATGCTGCCAACCAGCAGCAAACAACCAAGCTTGTTTTTCGTAAACTATTTATAATCAATGCTTTGTGAGGCACGTCGTAGGAGATTTTAAGGTCAATTTTACACAAAATCCACGTAACATCGCAGGGTTTTATGCACACAAAAAGGCAACCCTTTCTCTTGTAACTGACAAATTGACTGCTTTTTTCCGATGGCAAACATATTGATAATGTGGCAGGTTGAACCATGTTTAAAAAATTCAGAAAAATGACCAGCAAAGACAAAACTGCCGAACAGCAGCATGACGAGCTATTGGAACAAATAGAGACTGGTGCCGACGAGCAGCCTGAAACTGGGTTCAATGACCCAGAAAACGGACAAGTTGCTGATAACCAGTCAGATAGCGCAGAAATCCTTCAACAATTGGACGAAATGAAGGACAAGTACATGCGCATGGTCGCAGAGTTTGACAACTACAAGAAACGCTCCATCAGGGAGAAACTCGACTTCATGAAGTCTGCAGCACAGGACACCCTGTCAGCTCTTTTGCCCGTTTTGGACGATTTTGACAGGGCCAAAAAATTTGCCGAAGGCAAAGAAAACGCAGCTTGGGACACGGGCGTTGACCTCGTTTATCAAAAACTCTACACCGTAGTCCGCAACAAGGGCTTGGAGCCAATGGACGCCACTGGCGAAGCATTCGACCCTGAACTGCACGAGGCCATTACTGAAATTCCCGCTCCAACGGAAGAAATGAAGGGCAAAGTGGTGGACACCGTGGAAAAAGGCTATCGTCTCAACGATAAAATCATCCGCCACGCAAAAGTTGTGGTTGGAAAATAGGAGGGTTCGGGACAGTGAATGTTCCGAGGGGGCGAAGCGATGCTGTGAACCCTTGAACGCTCAAGCTCTCAAACACTCAAACCCTCATCAAAATGGCAAAAAGAGATTATTATGAAGTGCTCGGTGTGGCCAAAAGCGCTGATGCCGACACCATAAAAAAGGCGTACCGCAAAAAAGCGCTCGAATTTCACCCGGATCGCAATCCTGGTGACAAGGCTGCCGAGGATAAATTCAAAGAGGCTGCCGAGGCTTATGAAATGTTGAGCAACCCCGACAAAAAAGCCAAGTACGACCGATACGGTCATGCGGGCGTTGACCCTAACATGGGCGGCGGCGGCTTCCGAGGCGGTGGCCCAGGCGGCATGACGATGGAAGACATCTTCTCCCAGTTTGGGGACATTTTCGGCGGTGGCGGTGGAGGGGGGAGCCCGTTCGACGAGTTTTTCCGGGGTGGCCAACAGCGGGGCGGCGGTGGCAGGCCACAAGGCCAACGTGGCAGCAACCTCCGCATCAAGGTTAAATTGACGCTCGAAGAAATAGCCACGGGCGTTTCCAAAAAAATCAAGGTCAACAAACAGGTACACTGCCAGACCTGCGGCGGCAGCGGTGCCAAGGACAAAAGTTCCGTCCAGACCTGCGGTACTTGCCGTGGTTCGGGTTATGTTCGCCAAGTTCGCAGCACCTTCCTCGGCCAGATGCAGACCACCACGACCTGCCCAACCTGCCAAGGTTCCGGTGAAACCATCACGGCAAACTGCCCGACCTGCAAAGGCGACGGGCGCACCTACGCCGAAGAAACCATTGACATCAACATCCCCGCTGGTGTTTCGGAGGGGATGCAGCTCTCGCTGGGCGGCAAAGGCAACGCTGGCGCAAAGGGCGGCCCCAACGGCGACCTGCTCATCAACATCGAAGAGATAACGCACGAGCACCTGCAGCGGGATGGGCTGAACATCATTCACGACCTCCACCTCAACTTCGTGGATGCGGCGTTGGGCATCTCGGTAGAAGTACCGACCATCGAAGGCTTGGTCAAAATAAAAGTGCCGGAAGGCACCCAAGCTGGCAAGATTTTCAGGCTGAAAGGCAAGGGGCTTCCCTCCGTGCAGAGCTATGAGCGGGGCGACCAACTCATTCAGGTCAACGTCTGGACGCCAAAGAAACTAACGGACGAGGAGAGGAAAATCCTCGAAAAACTGCGACTGTCTCCGAACTTCAAACCCGCTCCCGAAAAGGGCGAGCGTGGGTTTTTCGATAAAATGAAGGATTATTTTTCGTGAGCTTGAGGGAAAATATTTGAGCAAAAACGGGCGGTTTCCAAAGCGGAAGCAGCCCGTTTTTAGTTTACAATTGTAGTTCAGCACCCATCCTGGCTTTCCTTCGTCGAAAAACTGCCATGCGCACCCGCTTTCCCGCTATTTTTGACAAGCAAATTCCACTGGAAATGCCCCTGATTCATCATTGACCATTCATCATTAACCATTAAAGAAAATGTTCTCCAGCCTCTATCCCTTCACCTTCGTCCTCAGCCTCGCCGCCCTCAGCGGCTGGTTTTTCTACCGTGACCACGAGCGGCGCAGCGATTTTCTTCGCAAAATCTTCCTCGGCAGTTTTGCCGCCTTTGGTACCTGCTGGCTCCTCAGCGAGGGGCAGTGGTCGTACAAGTTCCCGGCGCTGCTGCGTGAACTGGTGGTGCTGGGCGCTGTGCCAGTAGTGCTGAGTATTTTCAGGAAAACAAAATGGGGCTATGTCGTTGCGCTGCTTGGTGTGCTCACGGCACTTCGTTTTTTTTATTTTGAAAAACTGAAGAACACGTTCCCGCAAGCTGATTTCCCGAAGGAAAATACCCAAACCACTCCTGCTCCAACTGGCCTCGACCCGCAGGGAGAGCTACTGCTGGAACTCAAGGAAGGTGTGCAACTGGCTGATATTCAAGCGGTATTGAATGAATATGGCCTCTCGGCTACCGCTGCGTTCACGCCAAAAGACTTGGCTGCTACCCAACTCGACAATTACTTCCTAGTGGACGTCCCAGCCAGTCAGGATTTTCCGAAGGTGAAAAAAGCGCTCGCATCATTAGCGCAGGTGGAGTGGCTGGAGGAAAACGAACAGGTCAGCATCTCGCCGATAGAGGTGCAGCCGATGCAACCAATCCCCGGCACCAACAAAAAATACGGCATCAACGACCCCGGGCTTTCCAATCTTTGGGGATTTGAGGCGATGAAAGTGGATGAACTTTACAACGTTCTGAAAGATAAAAAACCGAAGAAACGGGCGCTCATCGCCATCCTCGACACGGGCGTGGATGCCAAACACGAGGACTTGAAGGCCAATTTCACCTCCACTAAATCGGGTTATGACACCGACAAGGCTGGCCACGGAACACACTGTGCAGGCATCGCCGCTGCGGTCAGCAACAATGGGGTAGGAGTGGCCTCTTTTTCACAAACCAATGATTATGTGCGGGTTACGAGCATCAAGGTGCTGTCCGACGGCGGCAGTGGCACTCAGCAATCCATCATCAACGGCATGTTGGAAGCCGCCGATATTGGTGCCGACGTGCTTTCGCTATCGCTCGGTGGCATGTCCTCCGACAGCCGCCAACGAGCTTACCAAAAAGCCCTCGATTATGCCAACAAAAAAGGCTGCATCGTGGTAGTTGCCGCCGGAAACTCCAACCGCAATGCCAAGGATTTTGTGCCCGCCAACGTGGACGGTGTCATCACCGTCAGTGCCGTGGACACCCTGCTGAACCGAGCGTCTTTTTCCAACATGGTGCCCGACGTGAAGATGGGCGTCGCCGCCCCCGGCGTTAAAATCTACTCGACCATTCCCGGCAGTATCTACGCTACTTTCAACGGCACGAGCATGGCCACGCCATACGTGGCAGGGCTACTTGGCCTGATGAAAAGCATGAAACCGGATTTGACAACAAAAGAAGCCTACCAGATTTTGAACGAAACTGGTGCGGAAACGAAGAACACGAAGGAGACGGGGAGGCTGATTCAACCAGGTGCTGCAGTTCGAGGACTTTAGTTGGCAGTTCAGCAGTTGGCAGTTGGCAGTCAGGCGGCAGTTGTTTAGTCGGTGAACTGCAAAAATCAAAGAGGTGGTATCCTTGCAGAAGATACCACCTCTTTTTAATTCAGGACAGTTCGCCGACTAACGGACTTTTGGACTGCGAACTGACTGCCAACTGCCAACTGTCGAACTTTTTACCCCAGTTTCTCAATAATTTGCTCCGCTAACTCCATCCCAATCGCTGACTGCGCCTCCTTCGTGGAGCCACCTACGTGTGGGGAGACGGAAATGCGGGCATGTTCCAAAATTTCTCTGCGAGGAGTGGGTTCACCGACGAACACATCGAGGCCAGCGCCGCCGACCTTGCCGCTGGCGAGGGCTGCGAGCAGCGCATCTTCGTCAATCGTGCCGCCGCGGGCGGTGTTGATGATGATGACGCCGTCCTTCATTTTTGCAAATTCCTCGGTACCGATAAGTGCCGTTTTGCCGCCAGGCACGTGCATCGTGATGACGTCCGATTTGCGCAGCACCTCCTCCCAAGACGAAGTTTCGATGTGTACGTTGATGCTCAAATCGGGGCTGTTGAACACCTTGATTTCAATGTTGGCCTCCTTGACGATGAGGTCGGTGGCGAGGATGTTCATGCCGAGGCCAATGCCCATGCGGGCTACCTCCTGTCCGATGCGACCAAAACCGATGACGCCCAAGGTGCGGCCACGAAGTTGAATGCCTTCGGAGCAGCGTTTTTTCAATTTGTCAAAATCTCCCGTTACCATCTCGCGGTTGGCCTGGTTGATGAGGCGGGCGAGGTTGAAGGCGTGCGTGAACACCAACTCGGCCACCGCACGGGAGCTTGCCTTGGGGGTGTTACAGACGTGGATGCCTTTGCTGCGTGCGTAATCATGGTCCACGTTGTCGAGACCGACGCCGCCACGGGCGATGATTTTCAGGTTTGGGCAGGCGTCAATCAGGTCTTGGCGCACCTTGGTGGCACTTCGCACGATGATTGCGTCGTAGCCGGGCAGCACTTCGGCCAGTTTTTCCTGCGGAACTTTGTTGGTGTCAACTTCAAAACCGGCTTCTTCGAGCAGCAGTTTGCCATCTGGATGGATGCCGTCGTTGGCGAGAATTTTTATCATTTTTTAAAGAATTTAGCGATGTGTATGGTTGCTCAGGTATCAAATGCGACGCAAAGAAAGACAATTTTCTATCAATAAAAACTGACGAAAAGCACCTTGCGACACGGCTCGACGGAATTTGAACATTTCAGGTTTTTGGGGTTTCAAAACGAATGAAAACCCGCTGCTCTCCTCAAAGTTTTTAATTTTGGCACTGGCAAGCTTCGCCGTTTTTTATGACAAAAATTTGATGATGAAAAAAAATCAACCGCTATTCTTTCTTGCCCTCATGGCTTGTTTGTTTTTGGGGAAAAATGTGGATGCGCAGACCCAGCGGCAGGTAATTCCTTTTTCTTCCCAGCAATTCCATCAGGTAGCCAATCGTGAAAACAGGTTCGCTGCCAGTGGACTCGGCGTACCATTTCAGCAAAAAAAGGGTCCATTCATAGCCGTATCTATAGTTTGGTTTGCCGAGGGTTGGGTGGAAGGTAGGGACATGCTGTCCATCTACTTCGAGCAAAATGGGATTGCAATAAAACGGTTTGACATCCAACCGGATGGTCATGCCGAACAAGCTCCTGGCAAGTTCGTGAGCGAACTGATGTTTTTGGAGCAAGACGCCCAACTTTTCAATATCCACGTGATTGGCCAAACACGCCCCGACAGCCTCGCCGTCCATTTCTTCGACCCCGGCCCCACCCAAAAAACTGAAACCCCCAATATCCCAATATCCCAATATCCCAATATCCCAATATCTGACCGATATGTCTGCACCTGTCCCCAGCCCGCCTTTGAGGGCCGCCTCGATTGGTGCCCGGACGGCACATGCCCCACCGACCCCACGCCGGAGTTCGTGCCGAACCCCACCCATGTCATCGTCCATCACACGGCGGGCACAAACATCGCTACCGATTGGGCGGCCGTCGTGCGCTCCATTTGGGACTTCCATGTAAACGCCAACGGTTGGGACGACATCGGCTACAACTGGCTCGTTGACCCAAACGGCGTGCTGTACGAAGGCAGGGGAGACGGCAAGCTCGGCGCACATTTTTGTGCCCAAAACGGCAACACGACTGGCATTTGCGTGATGGGCGATTTCACGAGCATACAACCACAGGCCGCTGCGCTAAACACCCTAGCCGAGTTCCTAGCCTGGGAAACCTGCGACGAAAGCATTGATGCGCTCGGCACTTCGTTCCATTCTGGCTCCGGCCTCACGCTGATGAACATCTCTGGCCACCGTGATGGCTGCAACACCTCCTGCCCCGGTGATATGTTTTACCCCTTGTTGCCCAGTGTGCGGCAGGCCACGCAGGATAAAATTGACACGGGCTGCGATTCGGAGGTGCTGGCCGCACCGACCATCCTTGCTGTCAATTTTGTCAGCTTCAACAAGGTCAGCCTTTCCTGGCAGGACAACGCCGTGAACGAAACCGCCTACGTGCTGGAGCGCTCCGATTTCACGGATGACAACTTTTTGCAAATCGTGCAACTACCTGCCAACGCCACTGCCTTCTCCGACAACGGGGTTGCTGCCGGCAACACCTATTTTTACCGGGTGCGGGCCAAGCAGGGCAGCTTTTTCTCCGACTACAGCAATGTGGCCATTGTGGTCACAGGTGCCACCGCTGCCGAGACGCAACTGCTGCATGGTGGCAAAGTGCTACTAGCGCCCAACCCGACCAGCGGTACGGTGGCGTTAAATATTGATAATCAATGGATTGGAAGTACCGAGATTTCGATTTTCGATGCAATGGGCAGGCAAGTTGTTGCCCCAATTTCCGAAGGAAAAATGAGTGGGCAAGCTCGTTTTCAACTAGATTTGAGCAGCTTGCCGAGCGGTATTTTTTGGGTGAAAATGGTGCAGGGTGCGGATATGGGGTGGTTTAGGGTGGTGAAAAATTAGACGAAAATCCAACGTTGGAAGGGTTCAAAACCCTTCCAACGTTTTGCCGCTACTCAATCTCCATCTCAAGCCACTTCTCCAGCGTCTCCACCAATTTTTGCCTTTCCGCCTTCGTCATGTTCTTGATTCTCGCCCTACCATGGTCGGTTTTTGGCATAAAAAACCAGACAGAATTGGTTTTGCCGGAGGGCCTCACTGCCGTTGCCGACCAAGTGTCGGAGTCCCCGTTGATGTAGATGAAATTGTTGCCCCAATCGTCGAGCCATTTGGCCACTTTTTTCGGCAGCTCGCCGTCAAAACTGGTGGGCTGCTTGCCCGGCATGAAAACGGCGCTTGGGTTTGCGGTTGTCGGCAATGCCTTCAGCAGGCCCTTGAAATCTCCAGTTCTGTAGCCGTAGTAGCCCATCTCGTCGCCCGCTTGGTAGTAGTGGGAGGAGTAGCCAGCGATTTGTTCGTCAGCGAAAAAATCGAGGCCGGACACACTCAGGAAATGGATCAACGTACTGTCGAGGGGCACTTTGTCATCGGGGATTTTGGAGCAGTCGTGGCCCATTTGCCAAAATGAAAACTGGTACTCCAGCACGGCGTACTCGAACGCCTGCTCGAAGTTCAGGTAATTGAACTTCAGCTTGGCGCCCTTGGCGAACCACTGCAATTTGGTCAGCGCCTCCTGTCGGTTTTTGAGCAACCGCATCTGCACTGCTTTGATTTTGGCTCTGCACTCGGCTGTACCCACGGTGTCGAGGAAGGAGTAAATGCGCTGTTCCTCCAACGCCTGGTTCAGCGGGGCCACGTATGGCACGGCCACATCCACATCGGCAGGGTAAAAATAGCGGTAGTAAATCGTGGTCTGCCCGCCCTTGCTGATGCCCGTGCTGACCCATTTTCCCTTGTAGATTTCACGGAAAATTTCGTTGATATGGTGTAGGTCGGCGGTGGCTTGTTCGAGGTTAAGGTATTGATAATCAGGCTTTTCGGGCGTACTCTTGTCAAAGTAGCGGTGTTCCACATCGAGTTGGTTGGCGTTGAGCAGCCGGGTAAGTTCGTACACCCTGTTGGTTGGGCGCTCGTAGCCCTCCGTGCAGATGACAGTCGGTCGGTCGAAGCCTTTGTGCGTCAGGAAAACCCGCTGGTAGAAGTAGCCTTTTTCAGGATGCTTGTGGTCAATCGGTTGCCGAACCTTCAACTCGTAGGCCGCTTCAAAGCCTTCGGGTGTATCAATTTTTTTGAAAATGACGTCCGGAAGGTTGAAAAGTGAGGTTTCGATATTGTCACCGGCAGGTTGCGCAGACATTTTTGCGAAGCAAAAGAAGAAAAATTGTGATTAATGTTCTTTATCAATGAATTGTGTTTTCAAATCGAAGCCGGATTGGAATGCTGAGGGGATTGTTGAGCGTTACACTTCGGCTGATCTCCTTTTGTGTCGGGCTTTCCAATCCTTCACTTTCCCGCCACCCTCTCCACCTCCCGCCAAACTCGGAACAGGTTTTTGTAGCAAATTTTTTCGATGTCGGCTTCAGAGTAGCCCCGTTTCAACAAGACGTAAATCAAGTTTGGGTAGGCCGCCACGTCTTTCAATCCAGTTGGCAACGAATCGCCGACGCCGTCGTAGTCGGAGCCAAGGCCCACGTGGTCAATGCCGGCGAGCTTCACGGCATGGTCAATATGGTTGGCCACCATCTCCACGTCGGCGTAGAGCGAGTCCCGGTTTTCTTCTGTAAAGGCTTTGAAAATGGGCTTGGCGGCCTCGTCTTCCTCTTTCAGACCATTGGCTTCGAGCATGGCGATTAGCTTGGTTCGCATGGCTTCCCGGCTTTTGACCACCCGGCTGTCGAGGAAGGTGGAGCCGAAGTTTATCATGATGACCCCGCCGTTTTTGCCGAGTGTCTGAATCATGTCGTCGCTCATATTCCGTTGAAAATCAGGCGTGTACGTCCGGCACGACGAGTGTGAAGCAATGACTGGCGCCTTGGTGATGCCGATAGCCTGGTAAAAAGCGGCGTCGGACACGTGCGAAATGTCCACCATGATGCCGAGGCGGTTCATCTCCAAAACCACTTCCCGCCCGAAGGGGCTGAGGCCGTTGTTGATGCGGGTGGTGTCGTAACTGGAGTCGCAGATGAGGTTGTCCTTGCCGTGGGTGAGCGTGATGTAGCGGATGCCCCGCTTGTAGAAGTAGGCGAGGTCGGCAATTTTGGTGATAGGTGCGCCGTTTTCCATGCCCATCGGCAAGGAGATTTTGCCTGCGGCAAAATTGCGCTCGATGTCGTCGGGGGAGTTGGCCGGGGCGAATTTGTCGGGGTGCATTTTTGAAATATCAGCCACCATATTTATTAGGGTATCAGCAAAACTGGCCCCGCCGTCGGCTCGTTTTTGGTGGCCGGAGGGGATGTAAATGGACATGAACGGGGCATCGAGGCCGCCTTTTTTTGCCCGGACATAATCAAAATCGCCCTCATCGGTTTCGATGGGCATGGCGATGAACTCTTTCGTGAGCCGGAAGTTTTTTACCGAAAGCCTCGACGGCAAGTCCACGTGGCCGTCAACGATGATGAAGCGGTGGGCAAGCTCGTCGGCTTGTTTGCGGAGCGCCTCGTCCGAGGCAGCTGATTGCGCTAACATGCTGATAGATAGGGAGATGTGGAGGAAGGTGAGAATAAATTTCATTGAAAAATTGTTTGCTGGCGGGAAAGTTAGTCAGTTTGGTCGAAATCCAAACCGAGATATTAACACTGCCTTAGATTTTTGCGAAGGCAAATCATCCTATTTTTGCCGGGATTGCCAAGTGATGCGGCTTTCAGACTTTTGACTTTGTACTTTGTCTTTACGAAAGCATGAACTTCAAATTGCCCTTCATTTTCACCTTGTTTATCGTTTGCTCCGCAATGGGCCGACTGCTCGCTGCGCCTGCCAACGACCACTGCTCAAAGGCAATGTGGTTGAAGGACGTGACAAATTTTTGCAGCTCGCCCCGTCAGTTTACCAATTACGAAGCCACGCCCGGCGGCCCCGACCCCGCCAATTGTTTTCCACCCTACATCAATGATACGGACAACGATGTCTGGTTCAAGTTCACCGCTGTGGCCACCGTTGTGAACATCAGCGTGATTGGTGCCATCGAGAACAACCCCGGCGGTACGCTGCAAGACCCCCAGTTTGCGCTTTATCGGGGCGCTTGCAAGGCGCTTTTCGAGGTCGGCTGCATCTCCGATGGGCAGGGTTACAACATCGTGGAGACTTTTATCGGCAATTTGGCGGTCGGTGAAACCTACTTCCTGCGGGTGGATGGTCGGAACAGAAAAACTGGCTCTTTTCAGCTTTGCATCAACAATTTCAACCCCGTGCCTTCTCCCTCGTCCGATTGCTCGTCGGCGGTGGTGCTTTGCGACAAGTCCAGTTTCACGGTACCGAGCATGAACAACGCTGGGCGAAATACCTCCGAATTACCGAAGGGTATCTGTGTGCCGGAGGAGTCGCAGTCGGCGTGGTACAAATGGACTTGCGAGGAATCGGGCCTGCTCAATTTCACCCTCAAGCCCATCAATCCCAGCGACGACCTTGACTTTGTGCTTTTTTTGTTGCCAAATGGTGTGAGCGACTGCTCGATGAAAATCCCCGTGCGGTGCATGGCGGCTGGTGAAAACCTCGGCGCTCCGTACTCCACTTGGAAGCGTTGCTCAGGGGCAACCGGTCTTGCTAGCAGTTCCACGGACATTGTCGAAGACCAGGGCTGTGATGAAAACAACGATAATTTCATCACGCCACTGCGCATGGAGGCTGGCAAAAGCTACGCCCTGATGGTGAACAACTACCAAAACACTGGTAATGGGTTTTCGGTGGAATTTGGTGGGAATGGTACGTTCGTGGGGCCTGTGGCACATTTCACCGTGAGCAAACTCAAGATTGCAAAGGGCGAGAAACTGACCATCAAGAACGCCAGCACATTTGCGGGAGGCATCAAAAATTGGGAGTGGAACTTTGGCGTGGGCGCCAGCCCCCAAAAGGCGAAAGGCGCTGGGCCGCACACTGTATCCTATGCTTCGGGGGGCAAGAAATCCATTTCGCTCAGCATAGAAACAGCCAACGGCTGCAAGGTAACGAAGGTGCGGGACGTGCAAGTGATGGAAAACCCGCCGCCATCGCCACCTTTGCCAAAACCTGAAAAACCGAAGCAAGCACCCAAAAAGGAACCGGAAACTCCGCCCGTTCCGCCCGTCGAGCCGCTGGTTACGGAGAGCACCGAAGATTCCAGTGCGGAAGCGTCTGAGTCGCCTACTTTGCTAGCCCAAACGCCTGCATCGGAACCTGAAGAATCGGTGGAAGTCGAAGAGGCAAGCACTACGAGTGCCGACACCACGATGGTTGTTGTCACATACGATGTAAAGTACATTGCGACCATTTACTTCAAGGCGGATTCATTTTCTTTGGAAGAAAAAGATTTCGAGACTTTGGAAAAAGTGGTGGAGATGATGAAAGAGAATCCCCAGCAAATTGCATTGGTGGAAGGCCATACCAACAACATCCCCTCCGACGATTATTGTGAAAAACTGAGCAAAGCAAGGGCTGATGCCGCCATCAACTACCTGACCGGCAAAGGCATTGACAACCAGCGACTTACACGGAAGGTTTTTGGTAAAAAGCTAGTCGTGACCAAAGACGTCAGCCACCAGCACCGCCGACTAAACCAGCGGGTGGAAGTGAAGCTACTGCTGAAGCAAGAATGAGGATTTTCGATTTTTCGATTTTCGATTTAAGATTGAGACAGGAAGTTTTGACCAAAAATTACCTTTGGACGAAAATAACAAGGGTGTTTGGATTGAAGCAGCTACTACCTCATTCCTCAGCCCTCAATCCTCAATCGAATGTTGAACGCCATCCTTTCCATTTCTGCCGTCACGCTGGCCTATTGCATCTATTATTTTGCTTGGAACTCCGTTTCGCTCCGCAATTTTTTTGATAAAAAATGGGGGGAAGAACCCGCTAAAATCAACTGGATTTACTTCATCCGTTGGCAAGGCGTTTTCTTTTTTGGGTTGGTGCCGTTGGCGATTTGTTTAGTACAAGGTATTGATTTACAGTCGGTTGGCCTCGGTTTTAAGAACCCAGTACCTACCCTGCTATGGACACTGGGACTCAGCGCTGTTGTCACTGTGCTGAACTACTTCGCTGCACGCTCCCCCGACAACCTCGCCATGTACCCGATGATACGCACCCGCCTGCCCTGGCCCCGCTACCTTCGAATCAACAGTGCCCTGACCTGGGCAGCCTACCTGTTGGCCTACGAGTTTGCTTTTCGGGGCTTCTTGTTTTTCACCTGCTTGGAGGTAATGCCGCTAAATTTGGCCATTGCCGTGAACATCGCACTCTACGTTCTCGTGCATATCGCTAAGGGCTGGAAAGAGGCAGTAGGGGCTGTACCGCTCGGTATCGTTCTTTGCCTGCTCACCCATCAGACTGGTACTATCTGGATCGCCTTCCTCGTGCATGTGGCCATGGCCTGGGGGAATGAGTGGTGGTCGTATTATTGGACGAGAAAAAAAGTTGGGGTGTAAGGATGGGGTTTTATTCTAGTTCGGTGATTTTTTCCTTGAGCCAGTCGTAGGAAGCGATGCCTTTGGGTTCGGCTTCTTCAACTTCTTTTTTTAAGTTTTTCAATAGCTTTTTTGTCGCCGGGGATAATTTTTGTGAGATGTTTTGTGAATTTAATTAGGTTTAGTGTAGTGAATTCTTTTGCAGCCGAGAAGTCTTTGTGTCGGTTTAGGTAAGTTCTGAAACTGTCCATTAAGGAATAGAGAGGTTCAATTTCATCCATTTCATAATAAGTAGATAACAGCATCGTCTTAGAATTAAGATTGTAAGTAAAATCTTCATATTCAACATTTTTTAGTAGTTCTATAACTTTGTCGAATTTTTTTGGGAGAAAAAAAAGCTGGGCTAGGTTAAAAGAAACTGCATTTTCTCTCATTGCCAATGGCAGAGTAAGTCTTGTATTTATGGATAAATTGTTCAGTCCAATCTGTTTTCCAAGCCTCAAGGCAATTACAACAATATTTCTAAAATGCCAAGGTGAAAGTTCTCCATCTGTAAAAATCAATTCCTTTTCTAACAAAATAACAAAGACGTTAAAATATTCTTCCAAAAACTGCCTGCTACCTTGGTTCAGTTTCATAACGCAATAGTTCAATGCCGCTTGGTAAATAAATTCTGCTTCATTTCTAGGAAAAAGGTCTCCATATTTTTCTAATTTCTCCATCAATTTGAAATAATGGTCTGTATTTTCTGCATCAATATAAGTTAGATAGATTAAGTGGTAAACAGCAATTGGTGGTACGTCTTCAAATCCAAACTTTTGAATCTGAGCGACGATTTCTTCCATGAAAAGAAGGGTGTATTCATGTGAAACAAGAATCTTCTGGCTCATCACAGAGCAAGCAAACCTGAGTTTTTCAGCAATGAAAAATCGGTCTAAATTATTCAAAACTGCTTCTTCATTTTTTTTTGAGGTTCTATCATGTTCCAACCCCAATAGTTCGAAGTAGTTTTTCTCTACTTGATATTGAGAGAGGTAGTAATTGGCCGTTCTGTACAATTGTTGCTCAGTCAGCCTCCTTGCTGTCTTCATCGTACTGTTGTAGAGCTTTTCCAGTTTTTTCTTAGCAACGGCCTCAATCAGGTAGGTCGCTTGGTGAATGGGGTTCTCTTCATAGACCTGATGTGCCAAAAAATCTTCGACCAGCTTGAGCAGATCGGAGCAGTTTTTGCGAAAAAGTACGTCATCGTAGGACTCACCTGCATAGATTTTGTTCCACAAGTCAATTTTTTCCAAATCGGCTTGCGATTTTTCGTTGATATGCGAAATCAGCAGGTCGAAGAGAAAAATCAGGGCCTCGTTCCGGTTGAAATACGGAGACCCCAAAATTTTTTCAAACGATTTTGCTCATATTTGTCAAAATTGTAAAGTATGGAATAGAGTTTGCTAGTTTGCATTTTAGGAAAAAGTTTCTAACTTAGAGCCTTGTTTTGCCCCTGACCCCTAAAGGGGAACCTAAAACAGAAAATTATCGAAATCAAGTTCCCCATTAGGGGCAGGGGCAAGAAAGAAATTCAAAAGTAGTGAAAAATAAAAAATCTCACAAACGCTATTTTTGAATTTCCGTTTTTGAAATTAGATTTTTGAATATCAAGGTTTTATAAGTAAGTTGGATTTTTCACGAATATAGAATTTTTGTTCACAGTCGGAGTTTTTTGTTTTTGTTTGTTGATGTTTTCCGGCTTAGACTTGTACCACGAATTTAGAGCAACAACTTTTAGCGGGAAAGGCCCGAAGACAGACTTGAGACACTTTAATTAGCAATGAAAATCCACGAATCCATGAATGTACCGTTCTACACAAAAAAAATTTTCCTCATTCTGCTGGCTAGTTGCTGGTTTTTTTCGGAGGCGATTGGACAGACACCTACCATTGAGGTGTACCACGAACTCGTTCTAAAAAACGGGGTCTTTTCACACCAGTTCGATCATTACCATGCCTCTGTTCGCCCTCAACGCAATGTTGTGGGCAGTCACGGCACTTCCTATTTCAATCCTTCCAATAACGGCAACAATAATGGCCCCTTTGGAGCCAAAGGGTATCCTGCTTCCAATAACTTCTTTTACGCACCCAATACCAACTTTGTAGGTAGGGATACTGTTGTTGTAGAATTTTACAAACAGTATGGAAACGGTGGCAACCAGGTGGCACGCAAAATTTTCTATTTTACGGTAGTTCCTTCCTTTTTAAATGCTGAAAATGATTATGTATCTACGCTTCAGGGGCAGGCGGTCGAAATCCCAGTTTTAATAAATGACTCGGGAAACGGTACGAACCAAACTATCGCTGGAATTACCAACATAAACAATGGCACAGCAGTGTTGACTGCGGGCAATACCAAAGTATTGTTCACTCCAGAAGCCGGTTTTACGGGCATTGCCAATCTTAATTATTCGATTTGCGATGCTCAAGGTTCATGTTCCTTTGCTGTGGTCAATATTTGTGTGAATCCTGTTACACCACCTTCGCAAGGCACTTTCTTCTTGTTCACCAACAAAAATGTGTCACAAGTGGTGCTTTCTGACATGAATAGCGGTTTTTATGTGACAAGCAATCCTGCACATGGCATCTTGGATACCCTGCAAACATTGGTATATGTGCCCAACCAGGGCTTTACGGGTACAGACCAGATAGAATTTGAGAACGCCAATGGAGACACCCGGGTAGTGCAAATCAAGGTGTTCAACGTACCTACTGTTAGTAATCTATTGTTTACCGATATTGTGTATACACCCAAAAACGAACCGATTGAAGAAATTCATTTGCTGGACAATGACAATGGAGCTACATACTTGGTAAATGTCAGTGTAATAGGAGGCAACACTACCGAAAAAGGAGGGACTTTGGTCTATTTGCCTAATATTGGCAAAGGCGTCTATCACTATACACCACCAGCAGGTTTCACAGGAGTTGACAAGTTCCGTTATCGTGCCATGGCTCCCAGCAACCCTTACGACACTGCCACTTGCTATATCATAGTGGACGACCTGAACCCGGTGCTTCCGATTTTCAATATTGTTACACCCAAGAATACCCCGCTGGTTTTGGGCGACAATCTGCCCTTTGAAGAGTATTCCTATAGCCAAATCAATCCAGGTCGGGGTTCCGTAACTTTTTATCCTGGGCTGCATACTTATCCTAGCAGCCCTTACAATCAAGAATTTTCAGGTGTAAACATGCTGGTGTACGTGCCTGTTCCGAATGCTACCGGTGCTGACGAGTTCGAATTTGAATACTGTGCCGACGGCGTTCCTGGCGGGTGCCAATTGGTGAAAGTTGAGGTGGATATTGTGGAAATTAACAACCCGCAATCTGATACGCTTTGTGCCGGAAAAGCATGTGTGTGGTCAGGTGACACCAATATGGACGGTGCGGTTGATGTTCGTGACGTGCTGCCCATTGGGATGTGCATGGGTGAGGTTGGCACTACCCGTACCAATGGTTCGGTGGAATGGTATGGTCAATACGCCAACGATTGGAACAGCCTTTTTGTCACGGGACTTGGCTACGATCCAAAGCATATTGATTCGGATGGCGATGGTATCGTCAGTTCGCTGGATACGGCAGCCATTGGCGAATTTTATGGAAATTACCACAATTTGACACCGACTCCTGTGGAGGCATTGGAAAACCTTCCATTTTATATTGAAGAGCCGAATTTCCCTGAGAACTTGGAAATTGGGGATGTATTTTATGCACCCATTGGCTTGGGGAATGAAACGTTCCCCGCCATCAATGCGTACGGTTTGGCATTCGAACTGCTTTACGACCCTGCCATCTTTGAGGTCAACATCCTGTTTGACGACAATACTTGGATGGATTACAATTCACCCATCCTTTCTAAGACGCAAAAGCCTTTGGCTGGCAAAATTGATGCAGCCTATACCCGCACCAGTGGCGTTGCAGCAAGTGGATTTGGGCATATTGGCGTGGCGGAGTTTATTGTAATTGATGATATTAATGGAAATCGCCCAGATAAGTTAAGCTCCAAAGTCACCCTCAACTCCCTCGGCATGATGAACGGCAACGGTCAGACCTTTGGGCTGGGCGGTGATGGCTTCACCATTGAGTTAGGTGGCAGTAGCAAGGTTGTTGTAAAGCCTGTGGAAGAGAACCAACTCGTGGTGTACCCAAATCCGGCCAACCAAGCCTTCACACTTCACCTCAATGGCTTCGGCCACGAAATGGAGCGGGTCATGGTTTACAGCATGACAGGTGGCTTGGTGTACGACTCTGGCAAGATGACTGCCAAGCGCATGATGGTGAATGTTGCTGATTTTGCGCCAGGAATGTACACGGTGAAAGTCCTTGCCAATGGCGAGGTACTGAACAAGAAGATAGAAGTGATACGTTAGTCTAATAGCCAGACTTGCTGGCGGAAAGCCTAGAAAACCTGAGACTTATTCATATTCGTGGAATTTTATCATTGCTAGTGAGTCGCACCCAGTTAAGTGCGACTTTTTTTTGCCCTTTTCTGAAAGCAGCTGCATTTTTTTCTTCCATTTTTAAGAATTTCCAAATTCAGAATTTAGATTTTCTTCACAATCCAAGTTGAACTATTTCTGCTTAACAATTGTATTTAATTGACAAACAGTGAGTTGATTGAAAATTAGCTCAGCAATTTAGTAATATAAAAATATTACAACCCTAAAATTTTGTCTTTGGCGTAAGCGTTCTGTACCTGCATATTTGTATCGTGAAAGATGGATAACGAGGGGAGCAGACAAGATTTCTCACAAAAGGAAGTGGGAACCACAAAATTGAATATGTTCATGGGATTATAATTTGTTAATAGCAGGCCGCATTGGTTTTAAGCGGTCTGCTGTTTTTCATCCCGACTGAAGGTCGGGATGAGCGGCTCGGACGAGGGATGAGAAGGGAAGGATTGAGGTTCCGGCCAAATTGAAAAGATTATGTTCATGGGATTATAATTTGTTAATAGCGAGTCGTTCCATTACCTGTTTTTGGGGCGGCTCACTATTTTTTACTTTCTGAGGATTTCTTCGGAAATGACAAATTAGCCCAGTACAAATAAAAAAAGGCTGACTTCTTACAAGTCAGCCCTGTTTTAGGACATGTTCATGGGACTATAATTTGCAAATAGCAAGATGTTCTGTGAAAGTATGTTTTATACTTCGTGGCGCTAAGGTAAAGGCAATTGTGTGACATCACCAAGCCTTTCTATTTATTTTCAGAAAAAAGATTATTTGTTTTGGATATGTTCATGGGATAATAATGTTAAGAGTCGTTCCAGCGGAACGACTTTTTTTTTGCCCTTTGTGAACCTTTTTACAATTCAGGCGGTTTGTCCGGCGTCAACCCCAATTTACAATAAGCGTTACTTGGTTTTTAGTTGGTTTTGTTTGTTAGCAAAGGGTATGGTTTTAAGCCGTACCCTTTTATATTTTCTTCCAAAGAGATTTCCTGCCCAGCCCCAATCACTTACCTTTGATTTATCATGAAAGCACTTGTTTTAGAAGAAAAAAATGTGGCACCCCGACTTATGGATGCAGCTGACCCTAAAGTCAGTCAAGGCCAAGTCTTGGTTGACCTTAAGGCTGCCAGTCTCAACCACAGAGATGCTTGGATTTTAAAGGGTCAGTATCCTGGCATCAAGCTTCCCTTGATTCTTGGATCAGATGGGGTGGGGCAGTTGGATGGGAAAGAGGTTGTGATACAACCGGGTATTAATTGGGGCGATGATGAGCGCTGCCAAGGGAATGACTACCAGATACTTGGCCTACCACAAAACGGCACCTTTGCCGAGCAGGTAGCGATAGAACGCCAACAAGTTTTTTCTAAACCAGGCCACTTGAGCATGGAAGAGGCTGCTGCGCTGCCGCTGGCAGGACTTACGGCCTATCGGGTTTTGTTTGTACGCTGCAAAGCGCAACCTGGAGAAAAACTACTTGTGACGGGCGCTGGAGGGGTGTTGCGTTGTTTTGCATCCAGTTTGCATTGAAGGTGGGCTTGGAGGTGTACGTTACTTCTGGTTCTAATGATAAAATTGGTAAGGTAAAAAAGCTGGGAATAGCAGGTGCCACCAACTATAAATTGGAGAATTGGCCTGATAACTTAAAAAAACAAGCAGGTGGGTTTGACATTATCATAGATGGAGCTGGAGGGGCCGATTTCGGCCAACTGATAAAGCTTTGCAACCCTGGCGGCAGAATCGGTATTTACGGTGGAACGAACGGTGCAGTCCCGAACTTTAGCCCGCAACCCGTTTTTTGGAAACAACTTTCCATCCTTGGCTCAACCATGGGCAGTGAGCATGATTTTTCCAAAATGCTTGAATTTGTAAACGAGCATAAGATTGTACCAATTGTGGATTCAATTTTCAGATTGCATGAAGGCGAGAAAGCCTTTGAGCGGATGCGCACAGGCCAACAGTTTGGTAAAATCGTTTTGAAAATTCCATAAAAAAACCGCTGTGAACAACACAGCGGTTTTTTTTTAAGGAACAAAAAGTTGTGATTACTTCTTGCCAGCAGTTGCTGGTGCAGCGCTAGATGCGGCCATAAAATCAGCAAACATTTGTTGGGCCTTGGAAGCACCTGCTTTTACCTCGTCAAACTTGGTTTTCCAACCACCTAATTTGGAAGAAGCATCAGTAGTAGCGGCTGTCAAGTCAGCGATTTGAGCATCAACATCGCCTTCGATTTTGCCGGCAGCTAAACCATCGGTAAGCGCTTTCATGGTGTTGCTTTTCTCTGTCCAAGAAGAAACGAAGCCATCAAGCTCGGAAGCAATAGCAGCGATGCCGGTAGAGCTACCATTAGCAGCAGCTTGAATTTCAGCATACTTAGCCTTTGCAGCGTCGTCCCATTTTGCCATAGCTTCTGGAGCGACAGTCATGGCAGTAGCGGCATTTGCCCAGTTGGACTGCTCTGTTTTTACAGAGGTGGCGAACTCGGTAACTTGTGAAGTTGTGCTGTCCCAGGTCTTGGCCAGCTCATCAATCTGTGGTTTGAATTTAGCAACACTGTTGCAAGCACCGAAGATAAGTGCAATAGCTACGAAAGTTAACACCTTTTTCATTGTAGAAATCTTTTAAGTTAAGTGAAGATAGAAATGGTTGATTTGCAAAAAAATGCGGCGCAAAATTAGCAAGCTCTTGCAATTTCTGCGTAACAAGCTGAAATATTATTTTGTTCGATACAAGTTGAATTCATTTTTTAAAATTTTCCTTTTACTTGATTAAGCGCACCTGGGAATCGTCTCTACGTATTATTCAAAATCCTTTTTTCGATTGATATTTCGGGTTTGAGCATTTAGTTCTGTAATATAAGCTGGTTTATTGTGGACAACCTGGGTTCCAAAGTACTGGCTTGGCTATGCTGCCTGCTTTTTATAAGCTCACCATAAGTTTGGTTTGAACGGAAAATTTTTAACTTTGCCGCCCGAAACCAAGTTTTCAGAAACAAATTTTTGCTTTCACCTGTTTTTGCATTTGACTTGGCTCCGTAGTACAATGGATAGTATGTAGGTTTCCGGAACCTAAGATACAGGTTCGATCCCTGTCGGGGCTACTAAAAAAGCCGCAAGAATCTGACAAACCAGAATCTTGCGGCTTTTTTTGAGAAAAAAGCCGACCATGGGTATTCCAGGTCGGCTTTTTCGCAACTCTTAGATTAGTTACCAATCTGGTAAATTGCACCAGTCTTCGGAGAAGGCTTGGCTTCCGTGCGACGGTTCTTGGCCTTGTTGGCCTTGCTGTCGTTGGGAGCAGCAGGAGCACTATCGCCACGGCCAGCAACCGTAAGTTGCTCAGGCTTAACGCCCAACTTTACCAACCGTTTAACTACGTTCATTGAACGGCTAACGCTGAGGTCCCAGTTGTTGTAGCCATTTCCCAGGATACTTGTCGCTATCGGCATGACCCTCGATGAGGAGGTGCATGCTGGGGTTATTTTTCAAGGTTTTTGCCAATGCTTCTACCGACTTGCGTGACTGGCGGTTCAGTTTGGCAGAACCGCTAGCATAGTTTACAGGTTCGGCAAGCGTAACAACCATCTCGCCATTCTGGTTGGTGACGGCTACATCACTACCTAGGCCAAAGGCGTCCTTGATTTCTTTCTTGATACGGGCAAGCTCTGCATCCCTTTTCAGCAGCTGCTTTGCGAGCCTTGTCGGCGTCCATTTTGGCACCGTCAACATCTTTGCGTAAGCCATTGATGTCAGATTCGAACTTGGATTTTTGGCTGGCCATGTCGGTTTGAAGCGTTGACACTTGGCCTTCCAAGTTGTTTATTTGTTTTTGGCTTTCAGCAAGGGAGTTGGCCATTGCTGTTTTTTCATCTTGAAGTTGCTGGAATTTCTTCTTGGAAACACAAGATGGAAGAGCTACTGCAGCCACCATCAGGACTACCAGCAATCGAAGTGTTAAGTTCATTCTCATTTTTAAGTTTTAATTTTTTTGATGAAAAGATTGTTGGATACTGGCCGATTGAAAACGAGTTTCGGAAAAGTGCGGAGTAGATTTTTTGCCCGGAATTTTGCCAGCAATTCAAAAAAGAAATCACTTGTTTTCAAACGAATAGTGCCAATTGTTGGTAAAGTGGCGAATTTCCACTTTGTTCATCCGGCAAAGGTAAATACTGGGGTTAATTTTGTTCTTCATTTTACAGATAGTTATTTTACGTATAAAACCAGAGGGCAAAGTTGGCTCGTTGAGCTTCAATCGAAACTGGAAAGTGCGGGATGCAAAATAAATTGACCATCTTCTTGCACGGAAGCTGTGATGGTGAAACTGGCCTCCACTACGTGTTTTTTCTACGATGGCTACCAGTTCGTCACTGATGCCGCCCCTGCTTGCCGCGGTTGACTTGCGATTGCTGCGGGTGGTGTACGTGAATGAAAGTTCGTCCACATAACGAGAGTCGCCCTCGGGGCCACGGACGTACACGCTGAACGGCAGGTTACGTTTGAGTTGTTCAATGGTCACTGTATCGCCGACAATATCGCCCCAGGTGATGGTGAATCTTTCGGCCAAAGCAAGTTCTGCATTGCGAAGCGAAAATTGAATCGGCAGGTTGAGTTTTACTTTAACTGGGCGACCCTTTTGGTGGCCAGGATTCCAGGCTGGCATGGCTTTCACCACGGCTAGTGCAGCATCGCCACAGCCGCTCCCAATGTCCATCAGCAGGGTCGGGGATTGGACTTTCCAGTTTCATCCACCACAAAATTGACGTAAACTGTACCCTCTACATTGTTGGCTTTTGCTTTGCGGGATATTCGAGCTGACGGGAAATGAACTGGACAAGTGCCCGGTCTGAGCATTTTTCTGAGCCTCGGCATCAGTTTCTTTGCTTGCGCAATCACCAAAACTGGGCATATTGTCAACAAGCGTAAAGCGTGTCCGCAGTTTGTTGCGCCCAAAGCAACTGGCAAAGGAGCATTGCCGGAACGAATGCCATGAAAATTTTTCTCACAGTTTTATTCTTGAAAATTTGAATTCCGGGAGGCTCAAGTGTGTGTAGCGCTTGCTTTCAGCATTAAAGCAAAATTATTCAAATACTTTGGAATGAAATTTAGTTTGGGGAAAAATTGTGCCATTTAGTGCAAATGAATTCCAAGTAGGAACCCAATGAATGTTTAAATTCGCCACCAAATCTTTCCTTCACCCAAATTTTGCCATGCAAACAACCATCAATTGGGGCATACTCGCCCCCGGACGCATTGCCCACAAATTTGCCCACGACCTCAAGCTAGTAGCGGGCGCAAGGCTTTTGGCCATCGGCTCCCGCTCTATAGATAGGGCAAGGGAATTCGCTGCCGAACATGGAGCTGCGCACGCCTTCGGCAGTTACGAGGCGCTTGTCGAGTGCCCCGACCTCGATGTGGTGTACATCGCCTCGCCGCACACTGGCCATTTCGAGCACACGATGATGTGCTTGGAGCGAGGCATCGCCGTGCTTTGCGAGAAGCCGTTTGCGATGAACACCACTCAAGTGCGGCAAATGGTGGACTGCGCCCGCACCAATGGCGTTTTTTTGATGGAGGCCATTTGGACGAGGTTTATCCCATGCTTTGAGGAGGCCATGCGCTTAACCAACGAGGGCTACATCGGGGCGCTAAAAACCATCCGTGCCGATTTTGGGTTCAAGGCAAATTTCCACCGGAGCACCGGGTTTTCAACCCTGCACTGGGCGGCGGGTCGCTGCTCGACGTAGGCATTTACACTATATTCTTGGCCACCTGGCTTTGGGGCAAACCGGAGCGGATCAAGGCAACTGCTGTGATGAACGCACAGGGCAGCGACGATAGCTGTGCCATGATTTTCGAATATCCCGGCAACCGCCTCGCCATCCTTGACTGCTCGCTGGTGGTCAAGACCGAAATCGAGGCATCTATATATGGTGAAACAGGGACAATGCGCCTGCACAACCGCTTCATCAACCCACAGGAGCTTTCCCTTTCCTTTTACGAAAAAAGCAGCGAACATTTTCACCTGCCGCTGACCGGGCACGGCTACTACCACGAAATTTTGGAGGTGAATGACTGTTTGCGCCAAGGCAAAACCGAAAGCCAAAAGCTCCCGCTCGATTTCAGCCTGCTACTCATAGAGACGTTGGACTGGGTGCGGCGGGAAGTGGGGGTTGTTTACCCGATGGATTAAAGGAACATCGGGCGTACTTTTTATTGTAAGTTTGGTGTATTTTCTAATCATTTCAAATTACTTGATGAAAAGATTTCTGCTCGCATTTTTAGTTTTTGCTTCGATAGAATTTTCACTTGATGCCCAAAATTTTACCAATTCCAAACTCCCGATTTTTGTCGTCAACACGTCGGGTGGGGCTCAGATAGTTGACGAGCCAAAGACCATCGCCCACCTCGGCGTCATCTGGAACGGCGATGGTGCCACCAACTACCTCACCGACCCCTTCAACGAGTACGATGGACAAATTGGCATCGAAATCAGAGGGAGCAGCTCGCAGTCATTTCCCAAAAAAAACTACGCCATGGAAACCCAAAATGCCGACAGTACTTCCAACAACGTCTCCGTTCTCGGTTTCCCAAAGGAAAATGACTGGGTACTGCATGGTCCGTACAGCGACAAAACCTTGATGCGCAATGCACTGGCGTTCACGCTGGGGAGTTGGATCATGCCATACGCTCCCAGGGTGCGCTACTGCGAGCTGGTCATCAACGGCGACTATCGTGGCGTCTATGTTTTTACCGAAAAAATAAAGCAGGACGATAATCGGGTGAATATCAGCAAGTTGGCCCAGATGAAAACGCAGGGGACGACCTCACCGGCGGTTATATCCTCAAATTCGACAAGTTCGACGGGCTGGTGTCCGATGGGTTTCCTTCGGCATACCCGGCAAGCCCAGGCGGGGGTCCGGGGGGCACTGTTTATCAGTATCACTACCCTAAGCCGGACGAAATCACGCCTCCACAAAAGGCATACATCCAAAACTATATCGCCAATTTTGAAGACATCATGGCCTCGCCGGACTTTGCCGACACGGTCAGCTGGCTACCGCAGTATGCTTGATGTTCCCTCAGTGATTCAAATGATTTTCCATACAGGAAATCAGCCGCAATGTGGACGGGTATCGCCTCAGCACTTTCATGTACAAAGACTGGGACAGCGTTGACAGCCGCTTGCACCTGGGGCCAGTCTGGGATTTCAACCTTGGGTTCAGCAATGTGGACTACTGCATCGGCCCGGCTGCAAGGCTGGGCGATTGACTTCAACGATTTTGCCCTGGCGACTACTGGGTGGTGCATTTCTGGTGGAAACGCCTTTGGCAAGACCCTTTGTTTGTCAAGCAAATGAAACAGGAATGGGGGAAGCCTACGGGCCAGCACCTTGAGCAACGAGCACATCTTCCACTTGGTGGATTCACTGGAAACCATGCTGCAAGAACCTGCCCAGCGCAATTTCGTGCGGTGGCCAACCCTAAACGAATATGTATGGCCGAACCCTGTCATCACTGGAAGCTACCAAGGTGAAGTTGACCGGATGCGTACTTGGCTTACCAACAGACTGGCTTGGATGGACGGGGCGTTCTTGCCTTGGTGGATACAGTTGTCGTGGTGGAGCCGCCAATCGGTGGGCTGGTGGTGAAGCCTACGCTTTTTCACGATGAGGTAAATTTCTGGCTTGACGTCGTCGGTTACCAACGGATTTCCTTGAGGTGTTCGATGCGCATGGCCGAACGGTACACACTCAAACCGGTTTCTACGATGACGACAAAGTGGCGAGGCTAACTTGAATGCTTACGATTTGCCGGCTGGCGCTTATTTTTATAAGTTAAAAGTCGGCAAGAAACCGCACGTTGTTGGCAAGCTGATGAAATATTGATGAGAAATAGAAGGCGCCCAAGTGGACGCCCTTTCTCGTAAATGGCTATTTACACTACTCAATATCTTGTGTTGGACTTTTAGACCTTAGACTTTAGACAAGAGACCTTAGACAGGTGGAACAAATTCCTTCATTTTTGGCACACTCTGTCTAATGTCTCCTGTCTAGTGTCTCCCGTTCCCTACTGGATAAACGTCTGTGCCGCCCAGTTCATTGGGCATTTTAAGGGTCAGCATGTGCCCGTCCATCAGCTCTATTTGAGCCAAAACGGTTCCTGTTATCTCCCTGTTTGTTCGCAAACTTTGTGGAAAGCAAGTGATAGGCCATCGGCAGACAACTCCCAAAATCCACAAACCCGCTTACCCTCCGAGGTGGAACCCTCGAACTTGCCATTTGCGAGCAGGTTGAGGCTGGCAAAACCATTTTCAAGTTTGTTTTGACCGATGTTCATCCAGTCGCCAAGCAGGTTGGTCTGGAGGGCATCTCGGCTGACAGTGTCCAAGTTTTCAGTTGATGCCCACATGGTGAGGGTATCTTCCGAAAGGCTGGCGAAACTCAGGTTGGAAAGCAAGGAAAGCAGAAGAACAAACGCTGAAATTTTCATTTTTGATGATTTAATAAAACTGGTTTTTTCGGGGCGGAAGTGGGGCTATCCGATTGGCAAATTTTTGTCTCTTTGAAAACCAGTTTTCATAAAACGCTGAAAACCAGTTGCTTAAGATTAAAATTTCCACTTCGAATTGCCCACTCCCTTTTTATGTGTCAGGTGATTTCTTATTTTGATGGACAAATGTATGCCCCCGAGGGTTGCCTCTTTCCAAATGCCACTGGAGGTGTGTAGGTATTTTCTCGACGAACGTTGGCCTTTTAACTTTTCCTTCACAAAACCCTATTTTGCGGAGCAACTTGGCCAATCATTTTCAAAAACTAACTTCACACCAGAGACGGCAGCAAGTCTTGCTTTGTTACTACTCCAAGCTCATTTGAAGTTCAAAAATAGACAGATTGTTAGTTTGATAGCAGGTGGCTAGTCTCAAATCCTCAAGTCCTCAAACCCATGCTGATAAAAACCCGTGGAATCGTCTTCAAGGCAAAAAAATACTCGGAAACCAGCGTCATTGTTGATGTCTTCACCGAGGAAAAGGGCCTGCGCTCGTACATCGTGAGCGGGGTGCGTTCGAAGCGCCCCACCGTGAGCGCAGGGCTGCTACAGCCCGATGACCCCAGTTGACCTCGTGGCCTACCACCGCGATGACCACGACCTGACCCGCCTGAAAGAAATCAGGCCGCACCATGTTTTTCACGCTATTCCGTTCGATATCCGGCGCAGCTCCGTGGGACTGTTCATGGTGGAAGTGGCCCGCAACACGGTGCAGGGCCACGAGGCCAACCCAGAACTGTTTGAGTTTTTGCTCCGCAATTTTGTTTTTTTGGATGAAACGGCGCACCCCATCGCCAACCTGCACTTGCACTTCATGTTGCATTTATCGGAGTTTTTGGGGTTCCTCCCCGGCGGCGACTTTGGCCCAGATTCGCCCTATTTCGACTTGCAGGAAGGTGTTTTCACGCATGAAAAACCATTCCACCACCATTGGCTTTCGGAGGTGGCCAGTGGAAAGTTCTACCAACTGCTCATGCTTCCCCTCGACCGCTGCCATGAGGTGCCCTTCGAGCGGGAGGAGCGCCGGGCTTTTCTCAAAAACCTGTTATTGTTCTATCGACTGCATATCGAAAACTTCCAGCAGGTACACTCGCACGAGGTGTTGGAAGAGGTGCTTGGCGGGTAAGGGTGTTCTGACTTCAAGTTTCTGGTTTATGTTGGGTAGTTTTATTCAAATTGATTTTCCCTGAAAAATGGTCATTTTGGTTGTTGACATTTAGCAGTTTTGCCACTGAAAAAAATCAATGGACAACCCAGTGCAGAACCGAATATTTGTTCAAAATTTGTCGAAAATCTAAAAGCAACAATTATGTCATACCGCATCAAAACATTTGAAGAATACAAGTCTGTTTACAAAAAAAGTGTCGAGGACCCTGAAGGATTCTGGGCCGGCGTTGCTGAACATTTTCATTGGAACAAGCCTTGGAAGTCCGTGCTGGAATGGGAGTTTAAGACGCCCAACATCAAGTGGTTCAAGGGAGGCAAGACCAATATCACCTACAACTGCCTCGACCGCCACCTTAAAACCCGTGGCGACCAAGTGGCCATCCTCTGGGAGCCAAACAACCCCGAAGACGATGCTATCCGCCTGACTTACAGGCAGTTGTACGAAGAAGTTTGCCGAACGGCAAATGCGCTCAAGTCGCTTGGCATCGGTAAAGGTGACCGGGTTTGCTTCTATATGCCGATGGTGCCAGAGTTGGCCATTGGCGTGCTGGCTTGCGCCCGCATTGGTGCAGTGCACAGCGTGGTGTTTGCTGGTTTTTCGGCACAGTCGCTTGCCGACCGCATCAACGACTCGGCCTGTAAGGCGGTTCTCTGTTCTGACTTTAATGCCCGTGGCAACAAAAACATTCCCGTAAAAAAAGTGGTGGACGACGCCCTTGCGATGGGTTGCCCAAGCATAGAAAAAGTGCTGGTGCTGCGCCATACGGGCGACCCCGTCAGTTGGAATGCTGACGTGGACGTCTGGTGGCATGACATTGTGCCCAACCAGTCTGCGGAATGCCCGCCAGAACAAATGGATGCTGAAGACATGCTCTTCATCCTCTACACCTCCGGTTCGACGGGCAAGCCCAAGGGCGTGGTGCATACCGTTGGTGGCTACATGGTATTCGCTGGCTATACTTTCAGCAATGTTTTTCAGTACAATGAAGGTGAAGTGTTCTGGTGTACGGCAGACGTGGGTTGGATAACGGGACACAGCTATATCGTGTACGGGCCGCTGCTCAATGGCGCCACTTCGCTCATGTTCGAGGGGGTGCCAACCTTCCCCGATGCAGGCCGCTTTTGGGAGGTGTGCGAAAAGCACAAGGTCAATATTTTTTACACCGCACCTACCGCCATCCGGGCGCTGATGGCCGCTGGCGATGAATGGACGGAAGGCCACGACTTGAGCAGCCTGCGGGTGCTCGGCTCGGTCGGGGAACCCATCAACTCAGAGGCTTGGCATTGGTACCACGACAAAATCGGCAAAGGCCGCTGCCCCATCGTGGACACTTGGTGGCAAACGGAGACCGGCGGCATCCTCATCTCGCCATTGGCAGGCATTACACCTATGAAGCCGACCTACGCATCACTGCCGTTGCCCGGCATACAGCCATGCTTGGTGGACGCCTCCGGCAAAGAAATCGAGGGCGACGATGTGGAAGGAATGCTTTGCATGAAGTTCCCTTGGCCGGGCATCATCCGCACCACGTATGGTGACCACGAACGGTGCAGACAGACTTATTTCGCAACTTTTGAGGATAAATATTTCACCGGCGACGGTGCCCGCCGTGACGAGGACGGATACTACCGCATCATCGGTAGGGTGGACGACGTGATGAATGTGAGCGGCCACCGCATCGGTACGGCAGAGGTGGAAAACGCCATCAACGAAAACCCGCACGTTGTCGAAAGCGCCGTGGTGGGTTTCCCGCATGAAATCAAGGGGCAGGGCATTTACGCCTACGTCATCACCGATGGGCCGGTGTCGGATGTTGCCAAGTTCGAGAAGGAATTGTTGGCCACTGTCACCCGCATCATCGGGCCTATTGCGAAGCCGGACATGATTCAAATCGTGTCGGGATTGCCAAAGACCCGTTCTGGCAAAATCATGCGGCGCATCCTGCGGAAGATTGCTGAGGGCGACACTTCGAACCTGGGCGACACTTCGACACTGTTGAACCCAGAGGTGGTGGAGGAGATAAAGGTGGGGGCGAGGCGCTAAATCGAAGTGATTGTTGGGTGTTTTTTGTTTTCAACCAAAACCAATCTGAGGTTGACTAAGCCCTTGCGGTTCATGCAAAGCCGTTCAACCGTTGCCCTGCCGATAGGGGTAATTCCAATGATAATGGAATTGGTTTCATCCCAAGTAAAATGCTGCTTCCATTGATGTTTGCGAGGGTGAAAAAGTGGTACTGTTTGACCTGTGATTGGGTCAATTGCTTCCGTGAAAATGTACTTGTGGTTGTTGCAGGCTTGGCAAGAATTAGCAAGATTGTCTTCAGTTGAGCTTCCCTCTTTTATATTGGGTATGATATGCTCAACAGAGAAATAATCGTGTGAGTAACGCTCTTGCGCCATGCAGTACTCGCAGCATTTGGCGGCTCGTTCTTTAACCTCACTTTTAAGTTTATCCGATATTTTCTTAGGCATGGCCGGTAGGTGCTATGCCGAGGGATTTCATCAGGTCGTCCAAATCCATTTTCCTTAGTGCGGCCAATTGCGCCAAATATTTGATGCGGCTGGCATTTGCTTCCTCGATTTGATTGGATAGCTGGAGAAGCGCTTGATATTCAGATTGTGAGAGGCTTGCTTCGTTTCTTTTTTTAACAAGGGTGGCATATTTTTCCCAAAATTCGATGTTGAATCCCTTGTTTATTTTGCGCAGCAAAAGTGCTTCCGCTTTTTGACATCCTGTTTTTCCTTTGCTTTGGTAGTGGTTTTTTCTTCAAGCAATTGATTGATGAATCGGTCAATCTTCAATCCCGCTTTGTCTGCACGTTGCTGCAAGCGGTGTTGAAGTTCAGGTGATAGCTGGATGGTAATGGACATGGTGCAACAGAATTTTATCGCAAATTAAGGGATTTTGATTTTATGCCAAACTCTCCCTCACTCCCCAAAATACTCCACATAAATATTCTCCGTCTCCCAAAGCTTGATGCAGTGCAACCGGCAGCCCGTGATATGTGGTTCGAGTTGTTGCCAAAACAGGATGGCGAGGTTCTCGGTGGTAGGCTGCATTCCCTTTGGGATGAAGGGCACATCGAGGTTGAGGTTGGAGTGGTCCACCACGTCCACGACGGTGCGCTTGATGATTTGGCTCAGTTCTTTCACGTCCATAACAAAACCAGTGACAGGGTCGGGTTGGCCCTTCACGGTCACGTACAGGTCGTAGTTGTGGCCATGCCAGTTGCGGTTGGCGCACTTCCCAAACCACTCAATATTTTTCTCCTCGCTCCAGTCCTCCACCCACAGTTTGTGGGCGGCGTTGAAGCGTTCACGTCTTGTCAGGTAAACCATTTCAGTTAGGCAGTTTTCAGTGGGTATGTGGCAAAAGACTATTTACCACACACCCGAAAAACGGACGCAAAGGTACAAATTATCAGTTTCAACTGTCAATTGACCTGTGCCTACTTTACAATGCCTTTTTTGTGTTGAAAATCGGGTGGGGTGGCTTTTTCATCTAAATAATTGCCCAATTTATTTCCAAAACGGGCAATCTTGCACCATGAATTTTTACAACAGCAATTGGAAATGACGTTGAGCAGTACCATAAAAGCAAGGCTATTGCGACTGGCTTCGACGAAGGCCATTCAGCATTCGCTCTTTTGGGTGGTGCTTTTCCTGTTGTACTCGGTGGTTGAGGTTATGGTGACCCATCACCCCTTTTTTTATACGGTAAGCAATAATGTCGTTCGACTGTTACTGTTGGGAATGGCGGTGTACTACAATGTTTACAGACTGGTGCCCAGGTACCTGGCCGACAAGAAGTTTTTGCTGTACCTCGGTTTTCTGTTGCTCACCGTTTTTATCGTCACGCCGCTGGAAGTGTTTCTTATTTATGCAAAATCCAGCAACTATCCTGAAATGCAGGCACAGGTGTTGGATAATTTGAACTGGGCTTTTGCGCCCAATTTTTTTGTGCTGAGTACCTCCACCGTCGTAAAAATCACCGTGGACTGGTACACCAACATCCGTGAAAAACAGGACCTGGTCACGGAAACGATGCAGTCGGAGCTTCGGTTCCTCAAGTCGCAGATCAACCCACACTTCCTTTTCAACACCCTGAACAGCCTCTACGCCTTGACCCTGAAAAAATCGGACCTTGCCCCCGACATCGTGCTCAAGCTATCGGAAATCATGCGCTACATGCTGTACGAGTGCAATGAAAAATGGGTGCCATTGAGCAAGGAGGTCAACTACATCGCCAACTACCTTGAGTTGGAGCGAATCCGCCAGGGCAACCGGGTGGACATCAGCTATGAGGTGCAGGGCTTGGTCAGCGACCAAAAAGTGGCCCCGCTGATGTTCATCCCATTTATCGAAAACTGCTTCAAGCACGGCCTTGGCAACCAGATTTCAAAGGGATTTGTGATTATCAGCCTCGATGTTCGGGGCAATGAGATAGATTTACGCATTGAAAACAGCAAGGCCGAGGCCATGCCAAGGCAACTCCACCCTCGCAGCGGAGGGATTGGTTTGGTCAATGTCCGGCGGAGGCTCGAACTGCTTTACCCCAACCGCTACAAACTAAACGTGGAGGACACTCCCACAACCTACACCGTAAAACTGTACTTAAAACTGGAAGAATAATGAATGTTAAATTGCTGGATTGTTGAATTGTTACCCGCTATCGTAGCACCACAACAATCCAACAATTTAGCAATCCAACAATCCAACAATCAAAACAATCAGAATATGATTAATGCTATCATCGTTGACGACGAACCTTTGGCGCTTGACGTGCTGGAGACCTACTTGGAAAAATTGCCAGACGTACACCTCGTGAAGCGTTGCTCCAACGCCTTCGAGGCCAACGAGGCATTGAAAAACCACGATGTTGACCTGATGTTCCTCGACATCCAGATGCCGCAGCTCACCGGGATTGACTTTCTGAAAACGTTGACCGACCCGCCGCTCGTCATCTTCACAACGGCCTACTCCAACTATGCCATCGAAGGTTTCGAACTGAACGCAACGGACTACCTCCTCAAGCCCATCTCACTGGAGCGTTTCATGAAGGCCGTGAACAAGGCCGTTGACCAGATAGAACTCAAGCGGAAAGAGAATGCCACGCACGTGGAAATCAATGACGCCGAAGACTTCATTTTTGTGAAGGCGGACAAGAAGTTCGTGAAGGTGAATTTCTCGGAAGTGCTGTACATCGAGGGCTTGAAGGACTACGTCATCATCCGCACGGAGAAGGGCCGGGTCATCACCCTACAAACGATGAAAAGCCTGGAGGACAAGCTGCCCAGCAAGATATTCCGCCGCATCCACCGCTCCTACATCGTCAACATCGGCAAAGTGGAGGCCATCTTGGGCAACATGGTGGAGGTCATCGAAAAAGGCCAGCCCAAGCACCTGCCTATCGGCAAAAACTACCGGGACGAACTGCTCGACATGGTGAACGAAAACCGGTTGTAACCGTGTCATCACACCATCTTTAGCAGCCGCATCTCGTGCCAAAGTGTAGTGGACATGCCATCCTTGAGCGAACGAGGGGCATAGCCAAGTTCTGCTTTCGCCTTTGAATTGTCGCCGAGGTAGGTCGCACCCGCAAGCACCCGCAGGTTTTCTGCGGAATAATCTGGCGGCAAGGGAAAGATGACACCGACCACCGACATGATTCCTGATAAGAAACGCTTCAGCCCTGGGTTCACAGCCAGGGGCATTTTTTTGCCTGTAATCCTGTGGGCTATGCCTAGTGCATCCACCAGCGAATGTTGAGGCCCGGCGATGATGTATTTTTCACCTGCCACGCCTTTTTGCATGGCATCATAATGCGCCTGCGCAATGTCCTCCACGTGCGCCCAACAATAAGCCGTCTTGCGTGGTACCATTGGAAGTTTCCCCTTCAAATATTGAATCAAAGTAGTGCGCACGCTGCTGGTATCGCCGGGGCCATAAATCAGGCCGGGCATGACCACCACGAGCGGCAAGCCATTTTTGATGAATTCAAGCGCAATCTTGTGGGCCTCGGCCTTGGTGTAGTCGTAGTGGCTGAGGTGTGGGCCGTCGTAGTGGTAGCGTTCGTCCACTTGTACGCCCTTGGTGTCTGAGTTGACGGCGAGTGTGCTGGTATAAACGCCCTTTTTGATGCCCAACGCTCGCATCAATTCCAGCACATTGCGGGTGCCGTCCACGTTGATGCGGGTGCCCTCCTTCCTGTTTTTCCTTCGTGCCCCGATTTTGTACCAGCCTGCCACATGGAACACCCCATCGCAGCCCGTCATGGGCGCCCTCATGCTTTCTTTCTCAGTCACATCGCCTTTGACGAGGGTGCAGCCAATGGCAGCGAGGTCGCCCGCCTTGTCGGGGTTGCGCACCAATGCAACGACTTCGTGGCCTTCTTTGCGGAGCAGCTTGGCGAGGTAGCCGCCAACAAAGCCGGTGGCGCCGGTGAGGAAATATTTCATTGTTACTTGTTGTAGAAGTTGGTTCAGGGCGCAATTTTACCTGTTTTTATGAACTCCCGATGTGGCTTTTTTCGCCCGGCGGCGTTATTCCGGTCAGTCGGCCACACGTCAGTTTTGCCCAATATGCTGAAACGGTACGGGAGTTTGGGAACGATTTGGTGTCTTGATATCATTACTACCGATGTACATCGCTTCCTGCCCAAATCCTTCCAAAGTTTAAATTCCTTTCGCATCAACCTGTTTAATAGCAGCCCATCGTTTGATTTTTTACACCATTCGTTTCACCGAGATTAAACTGAACGTTATGAAAAACGCCGTTTCCATACTTGCCACATTTGGCGGGCTGCTGCTGGCAACTTCACTGTTCGCTGGCGCAAATGCCGACTCACTTGCCTTCGGGCGCATCCTTGTTGATTTTCAATCGGAAGCAAACGCTACTGCTGCCATTTTTCAAAAAAAACGAGCCTCACTCAATGCCCAATTGGAAGCCGTAAACCTCCAACTGGCTGCCCACGCTGGCCACAACAAGCGCAAGTTTCAGAATGCATTGGAAACAAAACTCCCTTGATGGAGGCACAGGTTTACTCGAAGAGCAGTCCGATGTTTCGATGCTGAAAATCCGCTACCGCAAGGGCGTTGACCTCATCCGGGTGATATACGAGAAAATCCTCGGCCTCGACCACCACTTCACTGGGCTGCACACCTACCAGAACATCAACACCTTGAGCAATCCGAACTCGTACCCTGAGTTTGCGAAAGCAAAGGAAATGATTGAGAAAAACAAGAACCGCCGGTACTCGCTCAAGCTGCCATCCCTGCTCGAATCGAACCCGCTCGTTTCGGCCACCTTCATGCTCGTTGGGCTGCTGATGGGCGAGAGTAGCTCGGAAGTGAAGGAAGCCGAAGCCGAAAAAATCGCCTGTATCCTCGATTTCACGGTGCGCATGAACGCCGACCTCGGCATCATCCGCAACGAAACCGAGTTTTTGAAAAACGCCAACCAGACGCTCCTACAAGATTGTCAGCGCCTGTTTGCCGACTATGCCAAGGCAGTTGGCTACCATATATCCTTGGAGGAATGCCGAAATTCGGACAATTGGGAAGCGCTTTTTGATAAATTGGATGAAAAAATGGAAGCGCTCGAAAGCGGTCTGTCCAATGGTGACGGGCCGGTGCTTGCTTCCAGTAAAGACCTGGTAAACATCGAATTTGCTACGCAACGGGTCTCCGATTTTATCACCAAGTATAGCAACTTCATCGGGCAGGGCACACAGTACTACCAGAAGTTCGACCATATCGTGAACACCTACCAGAACGAAGGTGCCTGCCAGGCGCAGCTTCCCAGCCAGTATGCGGAGCTAAAAACGGACATCAGTTCTACCATCGAAAAGTTCAACAACACTTACAACCTGCCGGAGATACAGGGGTCAAGGTTGAAGGATTTGATGTATGGGGTGGGGGAGTGAGGTTGGAAAATAAAACAAGTAATGACAAAATCCAATTGAGTTATTATTTTCGAACTACCTTGTTCACTTCACCTAAACCAGGCTTAAAAACACGAAAATAATGAAACGGACAAACGCTTTACCCCTTACCATTTGCATCTTGATAGCTATCCCATATTTTGCAAATGCCCAATGCAGCACCATTCCCTGCACCATTCCAATACCCGCCTATGATGCTCCATCTGCTTGCATCCTGAGCAGTGAGCACGACCTGGATTGTTATTTTGGCCAAACTATCCTCAATACCCCCATAAGCCTTCCTCCCTTTTGGTGTACAAGCGTGGAGAACAACCAATGGTTTGCTTTTACGGCATCAAGCGTTAATATAAGCTTTAACATTGAGGCATTGAACTGCGTGACGGGGGGTGCCATCCAAGCTGCAATACTTGAAACCGTTGATTGCGAAAACTTTGTCTTTGTTTCGGACTGTCTTGGCAATATTCCATCAGGAACGACGCAAACAGTGACCAACAACGTGCCACTGAACCCCGGAAGTGTTTACTACCTGATGATAGATGGTTCGGCTGGCGCACAATGCACTTATGCCATCAATGGTTCCTCCTCCATCACCTCTGGCCCAGAAAATGTATGCATCCCTGGTGGGCCGTTTAATTATATCACGAACGAACTGGCGCAGTGGTCCATCCTGCCACCAAATATGGGCAACATTCTTAGGCTCAAGTTTTGGCACTAATGTGACGGTTAATTGACATCGGCAGGAACGGCACAAATTTGCGCACAAACCTTGCTTGCCCCAATGTGCCGCTTTATTGCTTGAATATTTCCATTGGGGAATATGTGTATGCGGAGCATACGCATTATTTATGCCCTGGGAATTTGGTCGAATGTGGTGGGCTAAATTTTTTATGCACCTGGCACCTATGAGGTCTATGCCCCAGCGCCATCAGGCTGCGATAGCCTAATTACCTGTATTATAATTCCTGCTCCGCCCATCTTGAACTTCTTGGATACGGTCAGTTTGGGCTGTGATGGCATCTATGAATCATGTGGCCAACTATTTACCAGCATCGGCCAGCACCAAGCAACATGTACAAGCTCGCAAGGCTGTGATAGCATCAACTATTTTACGTTGGTTCCCGGTAGCGTCATCGCCGACGCTGGCCCCGATACTATGCTCAACTGTATTGAAGCGACAATTATGTTGGATGGCACTGCTTCTTCACAAGGCAGCAATTTTCAATACGTTTGACAACGACCAACGGGAACTTGCCAGTGCAAATACAATACAGACCCCAAGCGTGGGTGCCCCCGGCACTTATTGTTTGACCGTGACCAACACTGCGACAGGCTGCAAGATGACAGATTGCATGGTGGTCGGATTTCCTAGCATGATCACCAATGTTCAACAACGACCTCGCGAAGGCGGCACTATGGTTTTGATGGAGAAATACTGTCCGATGCTGGCGTTTATTCTGTTACCTACCCTTTGGCTTCGGGTTGCGACAGCATCGTGAAGCTCACCCTTTTTGTTATCCCACCTGTGGAAGAAACCATTACCATATATGCGTGCAGTGGCGACACCTTTTTTTACAATGGGCAGGCGGTCAATGCACAGGATTCCCTCGTCTTTCATTTCACCTCGTCGAACGGTTGCGACAGCATCGTCAGCCTATCGCTGGAGTTTTGGCAAAAACTACGAAATCATGGAAACGGCGGTGATATGTTCCGGTGCCACCTATTCCTTCAACGGACAACAACTCAACCAACCGGGCAATTACACGGATACACTTGCCACCGTACATGGTTGTGACAGCACCGTGGTGCTGTCACTGGAGGTTGTGGACAGTATTGAAGTGGCATTCGCAGCCAGTATTTGCGAGGGTCAAAGCTATCCATTTAACAATGAATTGCTGACGCAAAGCGGCACTTATACCGCCAACTATACTGCTATGGGTGGCTGCGATAGCACGGTGACGCTCACCTTGACGGTGCTGCCAATAGCTACCGGAACGCAGGTATTGTCAATTTGTGAAGGTGATACCATCCATATCAATGGTGAGGAAATCAGCGGGGCAGACACCCTTATTTATGTGATAACCAATGGAAGTTTGAATGGCTGCGACAGTATCGTGACCACTATCGTTGATGTGCTGCCAGTGGCAAGTTCTGCATTTGATTATACGATATGCGAAGGCGACACTTATGATTTCAATGGTCAAATACTTACCGATGCCGGTGTTTATCAAACCGTTTATTCGAGTGCCAATGGCTGTGACAGTACCGTAACGCTCACGCTGATGGTGCTGCCAGTAGCGACCGAAACGCAAGTATTGACCATTTGCGATGGCGAAATCATCATCATTGATGGGCAGGTAGTCAGTGAGGCAGATACTTTCATTTACGTGCTCACCGCCTCGAACGGTTGTGACAGCATCGTGAGCCTTATTGTTGATGTGCTGCCCGCATCGGTCACTTTCTTGCAAGATACCATTTGCCAGGGCGATATCTATAATTTTAATGGGCACCACCACCAACGCTGGCACTTACCATATCATTTATACAGCAGCCAACGGTTGCGACAGCATCGTGACGCTCATGTTGGCAGTTTTACCAACCCCTGTCACTTTGGAAATATTGGAAGTGGAGCAGGGCTATATCTACAATGGTGTGGTTATTAATGCCGATACATCGCTGGAGCAGCATCTTTTTACCATCCATGGCTGTGATAGTACGGTATTAACCACCTTCTTCGTGATACCCAATGCCACGGAGGACCTGCTTGAGCAAACGAACTTTGAGGTCTTCCCGAATCCAACGAGTGGCGATTTTACCGTTCATTTTACCTTATCCCAAAGAAATACCATAAGCTTAAAACTATTGGATGTGATGGGCCGAACGATGTCGCCATCTTGGTCGGATGTCCACTTTGAGGCTGGTGAGCATTTGGTAAAAATAATGGCAAATGAATGGCCGAACGGAGTGTATTTCGTTTATTTCCAGACAGTTACAGGGATGCTGGTGGAGAAGGTAGTGGTGAATTAGCGTCCTCACGACTGCGGCGGCTCCATCTTCCCCCGCACCTTCTCCCACCTTCTAAAAAACGCAGCGATGCACTTCCCCGACATCGGCGAGGTGGCGTTGAACAGTACGCAGATGCCGATGCCGTCCCGGCGGTTCAGGGCGATTTCACTGTGGAAGTTGTTGACGTAGCCAGCGTGGTACACCAGCGTGTCGCCGCCGTGTTCGAGGATGCGCCAGCCCTTGGCGTAGAAGGCAGAGTCTCGGTCAATGAAGCCCTGAAGCACGGGCCGCTCCAACCCCGTGCCGATGACCGGGGTGAAGACATCCTTCAGCACATCGGCGGGCACGGCCTCCGGTTTGTGGCCGAGCAGCGCCTTCAGCCATTCGCCCATGTCGCTGATGCTGGCATTGACGCCCCCGGCGGCGGCGAAATTGTAGTAGCGGTGCGTGATGGAATCGGCCACCCAACCATTGCCACGCCACCGGTGCGGCAGGGCGTGGTTGGGGCTGTTCACCATGCTTTCGTAATCGCAGGAGGCGTTGGCCATGCCCACCGGGCGGAAGATTTTTTCCACCAAAAGTTCGTTGTACGGCTTGCCCGAGGCCGATTGTAAAATAGGCTCGATGAGGCAAAAAGCGGCGTTCTGGTAGCTGAAATACTCGCCTTCCCTGCCAGCCAACCTTGCCAGCGGAAACTGCGTCATGACATAATTTTGGTCAAACCCTTTTTCAATCAAATTGGAAAATGAGTGGTAGGGCAGCCCCGTTGTTTGCGTGAGCAAATGCCTGATTTCGAGCCGTTGCGCCTGTTCGGGGTCTTTCATGTTGAAGTCTGGTAGGCGGTCTTGCACTTTTTCGTGCCATTTCAGCTTGCCTTCGTTCACCAGCAGCCCCGTCAGGATGCCTGCAAAGCCCTTCGACAGCGAGCCAATCCTGAAAACCGTGTGCTCGTCCACTGGTTCGGGGCGCCCCTCGGCCCTGACGCCGTAGCCGTGGAAGAACACGACTTGGCCGTCCTTCACCACCACCACGGCAGCGCCGGGTGTTTTGGTCAAAATCATTGAATCCTCAAAAAAGCGGTGGAAATCTTTCAGGAAAGCCTCCATGTTTGGGTCGAGTGGGGGAGGGGTTGGCCGAAGTGATGCCCCCATCGGTGCCGTTCGGTCTGTCTGTGAGCAGGCTGCGAGCAGCAGCAGTCCAAGCATGATTGAGCAGATTCGTTGGATGTTGTTCATACGAGCGAAGGTAGCAATTTTGAAAAAAAGTTAAAACGGCTGGCTATGTCAATGGATTGCGCTGAAACAAGCCTCGAACCCAATACCCCAATATCCCAATACCCCAATATCCCAATACCTCAATCATGTTTCAGCACGTACACGCTGTCCACCCCCGGCGGCAGCCAGCGCTCGAAAGGGAAGCCCTTTTGCTTCGTGAACACCCGGATATCACCGAAGGCGACCACGTACTCGTCCTTGTCCACCCACCACCAGCTTTTCCAGGGGCCGTTGTCCTTGGGGCCGGGCTTGTACCAGCCGTTGAACTCGAAACCGCCGTCAATTTGGTTGGGCTTCACGCCCTTTTCTTTGGTCAAATAGTCGAGCGCCCGCCATCTTGCCCGGTTCCAACTGATATAATCGTGCGTGCCAGTGGTGGCATACCCGGCCATGAGCACCAGGAAAATGCTAGCGGCAACCACCTGTTTTTTGCCAAAATCAATATCATGCCCCTGTACCAGGACGGCCAGCAAGAAGGGCACCAGCACCATGTGGTAGCGGTCGAGGAAGTACAGTTCGGTGAGCAGGAACCCTATGTAGGCCACCAGAAAAGTCCAGATGAAGACAGACTGCAGCCGTGGCTTGCCCACCGTTTTGAAGCCCCTGACAACGCTCGGTACCAGGTTGAGCAGAAAAATGACGCCCAAAATGACGCCCACCATTTTCGTGGCATTCAAGGCGCTGTCGCTCAACATGGGGGAGACGTTTAACCAAACGGCTCCGTCCTTCAAGGTTTTTGGGCCGAGGCCGAGGTTGTAAACCATGTTGCCCAGTGGGTAATGTTTCCAAGCAAAGAAAAACGTCACGGCCAGCACAAGCGTGATGCCCACTGTCCACCAACGCAGGGTGGCATTTGCGCTTCGCAAATGGCGGCGAAGCAACAATACGGTCACGGGCGATAGAAAAAACCCGAGGTAAAACAGTAGCAACCCGATTCGTTTTAAACATTCCAAAAAGAATCCTTTGCCGCCAAAACGCTTGGCCAATTTGCCGAGGCTACCGTAGGATTCGGGTAGTCCCTGCGTCACCTCGTACCATTTCGTGAAGCCAACGTAGGCCGCCACGGCCAGCGCCAGCGGGGTCAGCGCCACGGCCAGCGAGCGCCAGTTGACCCCTTGCCGGTACAGCCAAACGGCAGCAAAGGCCAGCGGTCCTGCCATGCCCATTTGACGCACGAGAGTCGCAAGCAGGGTGAACACCGTGGCCCAGACCACGTGCCGCAGCTTGCCCGAATTGGCTGATTTTAGGAAAAAATAAATGGACCAGAGGAACAGCGCCAAGAACGGCACGTCGGTCATAAATGTGGCCGAAAGGGAAAAGTACATCGGGTTGAACATCAGCACCGCCGTGCCTAGCGTGGCCAACCGACGGCTTGCGCCCATTTCGAGGAAGATGAACCAAGCGGCCACCAGTCCGGCGAAGCCGAGCAACATGGTCGAGTAGCGCAGTGCCTCGTGCGAGAACCCAAAAACCTTGCAAACGCCAGCTCCCCAAAAGATTTGGGTCAGGCGGGTCATGGCGGGCCAGTCGTCCAGTTTCAAAATGCCTTGCTCGGACAGATACCAGACGTCCTTGGCGTAGGCCCAGTCGTCGTTGAGCGGGAAATTGCCCGTCGGGTTGATGACAATCATGGCCGCCAACCATGCCAAGGCAAGTAAAGCGAGGTGTTTTATGTCTGTTTTTTGCAAACCAAGACTGTGTTGGTCAATATCCATGTTGATGATTTGAGAGAAGTAGCGCGGTACGTGCTTGATTTTTTTCCAGCAAGTTGGTTCGATTTGTAATGGTCGCCAAAATAGTAGAAAATTCGGAGTTGTTGAATGGCTGCGAACGGGATGGGCGTTCTCGCCGTCTTTGGGTGCTATCGGATTGGGCAATTTTTGGAAATCCTTAAAATTTTCTTAAAAAAATTTCCTTGATGTTGCCAAAAGAACGTTAATTTGCCCATCGGAATAAACAAGCGTCATACAGGGCTTTGGTGGGCAGCTTTCTATCAAAGTTTTCAAAAATACATTAGCATTATTTGGTAATTGCTCCGACAAGTTTTTCAGTCTTTGGGTTAAATGGTTTAAGAATAAATGGTAGTACAATCTTTTATACTTTGAAGGTGTTTTTTGGCCTTCTTAGTAACAGTCGGGTGATTTCTTACAAGAGCGAGGCATTCAATGTCGTCGCTCTTTTTGTTTGGGATTTGGCAAACTGGGTAAACTGGTTGAAATAGTTGAAGCAGTTCATGTTGGAAAATAGGAGATTTGCACCCACGCCCACCAATTCACCCAATTCACCCAATTTCCCAATTTTTATGATTAAAGCGACCAATATCCACAAATCCTACGGCGACCTGCGGGTGCTCAAGGGCGTTGACCTCGAAATCCGCAAGGGCGAAATCGTAAGCATAGTAGGCAAATCGGGGGCAGGCAAGAGTACCCTGCTCCACATCCTTGGCACCCTCGACCGAGCCGACCAGGGCGAGGTCGTTTTTGATGGGGTGAATGTTAATTCCTTGACAACCAACGAGTTGGCCAAATTCAGAAACACCCGCATCGGGTTCGTATTCCAGTTCCACCACCTGTTGCCAGAGTTCAGTGCAATAGAAAATGTGTGCATTCCTGCATTCATCAAGGGCACGCCAGAGGACGAAGCAGAGGTACGGGCCAAGGAGCTACTGGACTATCTCGGCCTTTCCGACCGCCTCACCCACAAGCCCACCCAGCTCTCTGGCGGCGAGCAGCAGCGGGTGGCCGTCGCCCGTGCGCTCATGAACCAGCCCTCCGTCATCTTCGCCGACGAGCCAACCGGCAACCTCGACACGGCTTCCTCCCAAGAGCTTCACCAGCTTATTTTTCAGCTTCGCAAAGATTTTGACCAAACTTTTCTCATCGTTACCCACAACATGGAACTGGCCGCCATGAGCGACAGGATTGTGGAGATGCAAGACGGTCTTTTGAAGGTATGAGGCTTGAAAGGTATGAGGTATGGAGGTATGAGGTATGTTCCGCCATACCTCATACCTCCATACCTCATACCTTCAAAGACACCATTCAATCGTCTCCTTCCCATTCGCTGCCAAAAACTCGTTGGCCTTGCTGAAATGTTGGCAGCCGTTGAAGGCGCCACCGGCGAGTGGGGAAGGGTGGGCAGCCTCCAGCACGAGGTGCTTGAAGGGGTCAATCAGGGCGGCTTTTTGCCTCGCAAAATTGCCCCAGAGCATGAACACCAGCCCGTCACGGGCTTCGGAGAGTCGGTGGATGACGGCATCGGTGAAGGTGTGCCAGCCGCATTTGGCGTGCGAGTTCGAGAGGCCCTTCTCCACGGTTAGTGCGGCATTCAGCAGGAAAACGCCCTGCTCGGCCCAGTGGGTCAGGTCGCCGTGTTTGGGGATGGGGCAACCGAGGTCGTCCTGGAGTTCTTTGTAAATATTACGGAGCGAAGGCGGTATGGCCACGCCACGTGGCACGGAGAAGGACAGCCCCATTGCCTCGCCCGGTTTGATGTACGGGTCTTGGCCTAGGATGACGACCTTCACCTTGTCGAACGGCGTGGTGTTGAAGGCGTTGAAAATCAGTGGCCCCGGTGGGTAGATGGTTTTGCCAGCGGCAATCTCTTTTTTCAAAAAAGCGGTGATGCCTTGAAAATACGGCTGCTCAAATTCGTCGGCGAGCGCAGCCTTCCAGCTTTCCTCGATTTTTACGCTCATGTTTAAGGTTTGAGGTTCCCTTCGGGAATGACAAAGATTGTGAATGGCGTACAAGATAGGGAATTGCTGGCAAATCGGAACTTCGAGCACGGTTTTGAAGTTTTTCGCTGTGCTGGATGGTAAATGCATTGGACTTATGCCCTACATTTGCCGCTGAAAGTTCATTGCAAGTTTGGCCCCGTAGCTCAGCGGATAGAGCATCTGCCTTCTAAGCAGATGGCCCCTGGTTCGATTCCAGGCGGGGTCACATCAAACACTGTAATTCATTGAAATTCAGTGTATTAAGTTAAAATCGGGAGCGGCTGTCGGGTCGTATCCCGATTTTTTTTTGGCAAAAACCAACCCGCTGCCTACCTTTTTTTGGAAAGCCATTTGAACTTGAAAAACTCGGCGATTTGCGACACGCCCATGTCCCGCATGGCCCAGTAGGTGAGCGCAAGGCCCATTGGGAACACCACGAGGCAGTTCATCCAAGCGGCCAGTATGGCGTCAATGACGAAGCGCTCCGCAATGTTTTTGCTGAAAATGCTGATGACGATGAACAGCATGAAGAACACGATGCTGATGAGCAGCGGCCAACCGAACCCGCCTTTGCGCACGATGGCTCCCATCGGCGCTCCCACGAACAGAAAAATCAGGCAAGCCATTGCCAAGCTGAACTTGGAATGGAACTCAAAAACGTGCTTCACCCTTGATTCTTTGGTCTTTTCAAGTGAACGCAGGGTGGTTGCCGCCTGGTCCTGTATGACGTTGATGGGGCTGCGGGTCTTCTCCAGCAGCTCTTTTCGCTTGTTTAGCTCAAAGGTTTCGAGAAAGGAGCTGTACTGGTCAAGCGGCTTGTCGAGCACTTGTTTGTAACCTGGCTCTTCGAGTTTTTTGGGTGGTGCAGGCTTTACTTTGGCGTTGGGTTCCTTGTCGTTTCCGGCTGGTTTCTTTGGAGCCACTGTCTTTTTGGGCTTCGTGGGTTGCACGGTTCTTGGTAGTTTCGGTAGCTGCTTTGTGGTTGATTTTTGCGCAGCGGAACTGTCTTTTTCAGTGTTTCAGGTTTGCCAATTGGCCCAACAGCGGTATCCTTCGTGGCAGCGTAAGTCGAGTCCATGCTGGCCTTCTTTTCCTCGGTTTCCTGCTTTTGCTTTTCCTTGTTTTTCTCTTGCGCAATCTTGTTGAGAAAGTAAAAATGGCGGTTGTTGCTTTCGGCCATCCTGCCTGCCTTTTCCACTATTTCTAGGTCAATGGAGTCAATAGCCACGAGCAGTTGCCGGTTGCTCAACATGGTGTGGTGCGATTTGAAGAGGTTCTCGTCCGTGCGGTCCAGTTCAAATTGGTCAAGGTCAAATACTTTCGTCCACGATTCAAAAGTGGAGCGCATCATCGGGTAGTTGCGCTTGCCCGCCTTGGTGATGGGCTTCGGCTCCGAAAGTTGCTGCCCGTTGTAGAGCTGCATCACGAAGTACTTGTGGTCATCGGAGCCGAACATCCTGCCGCTGTCCGCCGCTACCATCGAAAGCTGGGACTGGCTGGCTGCGGCGTTGTCGTACAGCAGCACGTTCTTGATGGTGCTGTTGTCGGGCATTTTGTCGCCAATTCGGATGGAAAACCCCTGGAAATCTTGGTTGAAAAGACTTTCCTCTAAGCTCAGTGCAGGCTTCTGCTGGCGGATGTCGTATCATGCTCACTGAAAGGTAGGCCACCAACTCCGTGAGCAAGAAAAACCCAACCCCCTTGCCCGCAATATCGTCAATGTACAGCCATAGCGTTTGCATCACAAACACGAACAGTGCGATGAAAAACGTCACGATGAACGGCGGTATGAATGACGTGATAAGGAGTTTGTCTAACTTTTTCAATTTAACAATTAACGGTTGACGGTGGTCGGTAGTAGGTGGTGCGGTGCAATCAACTGACTGCTTTTCACCAGCGTGACGAACCCACTTCGTCCATGTTGAACGGCAAAACTACGGCTAATGGTGCAAGTTTTGCTTTTTGGTAAGGATTGGCCTGAACCTGTCCCATCAATCAAATCAAGCTCATCTTGCAAATCAAACCCGCTCATTTCCTAGCTTTGCGCTCAATTACTAATTTCCTAATTTCCTAATTTCCAATTTCAACCTTAGTGCGCCTACCAACCTACCAGCAATTCGCCGATGCCTTCGAGAAGCACCCTTTAGTGCAGGCAGTGCTGAACTGGGCAAAGACGCACTCGTTCCCCGGGTTTTTTGGAGTGCCATTGTACGATGTGGTGGTGTTTTTGTACAACGAATCGAAGCGCATCACCCTTTTTTCGAGGGCAAATGCGATGGCGTTCAGCTTCTTCCTGTCGTTGTTCCCGGCCATTATCTTCCTGTTCACGGTGGCCACTTACCTGCCCATTTACGAGAATTTTGAACACGAAATCAACGGTTACATCACCCTCATCATGCCCAACGATGCTGGGATAGAACTCCAAGCCAACATCAAAGAAATGGTAAAGCCCAGCTCAAGCTTCCTGTCATTGGGTTTCGTGCTTGCTATTTATTTTTCCTCCAATGGCATGATGGCCATGATGGAGGGCTTTGAGAAAACGCATATCCCGGTATTCCATACGCGGCCAGGTTGGAAGAATCGGCTAATTGCCATTGGGCTGACGTTTCAGTTGGGCTTGCTATTGTCAGGCTCTGTGGTGCTCATCATCTTGGGCGACTTTATTATCAACTGGGTGGCTGACCACCTCCACCTCGACTTCACCACCGAGACGACCATCGAAGTGTTCCGTTGGGCGGTCATCCTGACGCTGTTCTACTTCAGTATTGCCCTGATTTACCGCTACGGTGCTGCCCTCAAAACCAAGTTCCGATGGATAACGCCCGGTTCTACCCTGGCCACCATACTTTCTATCACCACTTCACTGGTCTTTTCATTCTACGTCAATTCCTTCGGCACCTACAATAAGGTGTACGGCTCCATCGGCACCATCATCGTGCTGATGCTATGGATACAGCTCAACTGCCTCATCCTGCAAATTGGCTTCGAGCTGAATGCCAGCATCGCAGCGAACAGGGACTTGAAAACGGAAATTAAGGAGGAAGACGAATGATGGACGATTTTCAAGCCTCATTCTTTCGGACCATGCGAAGTCTAGCCCACTGGCTTTTCCACGATTTTTTTACTGCCCAAATAAAAATACCAGCATGCCACGGCCATCATTACGTGGGCGATGTCCATGTGGTTGAACCAGATGCTGGGCGCCCATTGCTTCACAAAAAACAATGCACTGATGGTTGACATGAGTATGCCCATCAAGAACAGCTTGCTTCCCTCGTGCCGGGTACGGTAAAAAACATAGCCCTGAAACCCGCCCGTGACAATCAGGATGCCGTAGGCAGCATGGCCCATTACGAAATAAAAATTCATGGTGGCGATGGAAATGACGAGGAAGAAAAGCAGTTCCACAATGTTCACAATGGCGAAAAAGCGGGCAAGGCTTGGCCGAATCAACGGGAACGCATGGAAGATGGACGCTCTTTCGAGCAGGGCCACGGAAAACATGCTGACGTACCAGCCGGGAATTTTCCAGTAAATGCTCAGGGCGTAGTTGAAGCTGTGGCCAATGACGCCCCCCAGCAGCGTGGCCATGCCCATCGTCAAGAAATAGCCACGCACGAGCCGAAGCATGGAGGCTCGGCTAGCCCCCATGGGGCCTCCATTCATGGGGTCTTTCATTTTGCCCAATTTGTAAAAGGCATACCAACAAACCACGGTCACCAGCACATCGGTCAGCATGGTGATTGGCTCGTCAACCCGCAGGCCGAGGATGTCAATGGATGGGTTTCGGTAGATGGAAGGTTGCATATTTGGCATTTGTTCCAAGCGAGAGGACAGCCAAGTTACCAATTTTTCATAAAGAAGTATATGGCGTGAGTGTCAAAAACTGCTGTTTTGTAAGTGTTTAATATCAGTGAATCAAGCCTGATTTTGTCATTTATTTTTAGCGCCAAACAACTACCGCAGGTACGCCAATTGAAACCGTACCGTCAGCACCGTGAGCAGGTCACCGATGGGGCGGAAAGTGTTTTTAAGGTTCAGTCGCTCCATTTTGGAGAGTTCTTCGGGTTTGAAATACCGGCCCGAATTTTTGTTTTTCAAGCCCTGCAACGTGCGGTAGCGGATAAGGATTTCGTAAGCTTCGGCAGCGGACTCAAACAATTCCCGGTTCTGTTCCTCCAGTTCGGCCAGCCGCTCGAACCGCTGGAACGTGTTGTTGATTTTGCCCACCTTGGCCTCCAGGATGAGCACCCGTGCGGCATCGGCAAGGGGCAGCATCGCCCGTTTTTTGATGTCGAAATTGTCCTTGTACTCCCCGCTCTGCTCCACCACGAAATTGCGGAAAAAACTGAGAGGCGGTGGGTTTGCCACGGCGCTCTTGGCCATAAATGAAAGGAAGCCGGGATTGTGGTCAAGCACACCGAAAATATGTTGCGTGAGCAAATCCGCCAGCGCCTCCTCGCCATACACCGGGCGATAATCAATGAATATGGTACAGTACCGCACGTGCTGCGGGTCGGGGGTGAGCATCCAATCGGCAAACTGCTGCTTCCAATCCGAGAGGGATTTGCACCAAAGCGGGTTGCTGGCCATCATTTTGCCAGAGCAATAATCGAAGCCTACCTCGAAAAGCACTTTGGTCACTCGTTCGGCAAGCGCCAGAAAGTACTGCTGTGTTTTTTCTAAATCCTCGTCCGGCACATCGGCAAATACCAAGGCGCTGTCCTGGTCGGTGCGCAGGAGCTGCTCCTTTCGGCCCCCGCTGCCGAGGGTGAGCCAGGCGAATAGGACGTCGGGACGGGCTTGCCCGGCTTCCGTCAACGCTTCAACGGAAAGGTCAATGGCCCGGCGCACCAGCGTGTCGTTCACCTCCGACATGATGTTGCAGATGTAAGAAATGCTGACCTCCTGGTAAATGTACTGCTCCAGCAGCCGCTCCGTGCGCTCCCGTATGCGGCGCAGTTCGGTGGAGGTTTCGCTCCGCAATATTTCACGGACCAAAATGGCTGGGTTGTTCCCCTGAATCACCAACAGGTCGTGCTCGCTCAGTACGCCCAACACCTTGCTCTGGGTTGTGCCGTCCTCCGTTACGCAAAGGTGGTGGGTGCGGCTCCGCACCATTTCAATTTGCACGTCGGCCACCGTCACTTGCGTGCCCACAGTGGCGACAGGGCTGAACATCAGCGCCGACACGGGTTGCGAGGCGTCCAGTTTGCCAGTCACCACTTTGCTGCGGATGTCCCGGTCGGTCACGATGCCGAGCGGTCGCTCCTCGTTGTCCACCACGATGATGGAACTGACCCGGTGCTCCGTCATCACGATGGCAGCCTCCCGGATGGACATATCGGGTGGGCAGGTCACTGGTTTCTTGCTCGTTTCGAGCGACTGGATTTCCACCAATTTGAACTGGCCGTCGAGGTATTTGTCTTGCTCCAAAAAGAGGTGGCCCTTGTGCAGGTTGGCAAAACTGCGCCCAGCATCGACGGCCAAATGCTTGGCGAGGTACCAGGTGACTTTCGGGTTTTCTTTTAAAATGGGAGCAAAAACGGCGATGGGAATAGCGTACACCAGTGATTCCTCCTCCGCTTTGCCCGTGAAGGCGTAAGTCTGCCCGGCCAGCAGCGGCCTCATGCCGAACATGTCGCCCTCGCAACATTCGTCCACCAGTATTTCCACGCCGTTTTCCTCTTTGAAAAGGTGTACCGCCCCCTCCCGCATCACAAAAAAATAAGCCCCCGGCTCACCGTCCTGCCGGAAAAGCACTTGCCCCGGCTCGTAGTACTTGACCACCACGCTGGCCGACACTTGCAGCAGCACCTCCCGTTCCAGCAGGTTGAACGGTTGGTAATTTTTCAGGAAGTCATAGATGCGGGTGGCGATGTTGTTGCTCATTGACGAAGTAAAAAGCTGTTGGAGCGAAGGTAGAAAAGAACCGGCACCCTGCCTATCTTTGAGCATCGGGAGGCATGAAAAACTCGCTACTCAAAACTGGAAACTTGAAACGCTTCACCGACCAACTTGGCAACACCGTTCACCTCGACGCACCGCCCCGGCGCATCATCTCGCTCGTGCCGTCGCAGACCGAGCTGCTGTTCGACCTCGGCCTCGACGAGGAAGTGGTCGGCCTCACCAAGTTCTGCGTTCACCCCAAGGAAAAATGGCGCACCCTGCCGAGGGTAGGAGGGACGAAAAAAGTGGATTTTGAAAAAATAGCGGCACTCCATCCCGACCTCATCATCGGCAACAAGGAGGAAAACGACCGCTCCCAAATCGAGGAGCTTCAGCGCCACTACCCCGTCTGGATGAGCGACATCGTGACCGTGGAGGATGCCTTCTCAATGATAAAATCGGTGGGGGAAATCACAGGAAAAGCCACCAAAGCTCAAGAACTGGCCGAAGAAATCCGCATCGCCCTCCAATCGTCAGTCGTCAATCATCAATCGTCAATCCCCACGGCTTACCTCATCTGGTATCGCCCGTGGATGGCAGTCGGCAGCGGCACGTTCATTGACAGCATGCTGGCGCAGGCGGGTTTCACAAATGTTTTTCACCAAAAAACACGCTACCCCGAAATCACGTTGGAGGAACTTGCGGCAGCGGCGCCGCAGGTGGTCATGCTCTCCTCGGAGCCGTTCCCGTTCAAGGAGCAGCACATCGCCGAAATTAAACAACTTTGTCCTTCAACTGTCGTAAAACTGGTGGACGGGGAGTTGTTCTCTTGGTATGGTAGCCGTATGTTGCAGGCTGCGCCGTATTTTGCCAGCTTGCGCAAGGAAGTTTTAACAGCGCTTAAATATTTGAAGTTATGAAAATTGTTTATCCCATAATCCTGCTTTTATGCCTCCCTGGTTTTGCGGCTTTTTCGCAAGCCGGGCAAGCTCAGGTGTCCGCCCAACAAAACGAAGGAGCGACCAATAGCAACAAGCTCGACCAGCTCATCGTCCAGCTCCACCCAGGCGTTGCCGTTGCGGACTTCGTAATGGACGCCAATGCTACCTGCCGTTTTGCGAAGCAAATAAAAATCGAAAAAACACTGTCCGAGCGCCAGCATATTTATTTGTTGAGTGCTTCGCAAATAATTGACCGTCAGGCGTTTATTGATTTTTTTGTAAACAAGCCAACGGTTGTCGCCGCCTCATGGAACGCCCCCGTCAGCTTCCGTGACAGCATCCCGAACGACGAACTTTTCGACACCCAGTGGGACATGGAGCGCATCGGTGCGCCCAAGGTTTGGGAGGTTTCTGCCGGAGGGCATACTGTCAACGGCCATGAAATCGTGGTGGCTGTGCTCGACAAGGGCTTCGAAATCATCCACCCCGACCTTATCGCCAATGCCTGGAAGAATCCAGGCGAAATACCAAACGACGGCATTGACAATGATACAAACGGCTTAGAGGACGATGTGTACGGCTGGAATTTCAGGGGCCCTTCCCCCATTTTTTCCGTTGAAAAACATGGCACATCGGTGAGTGGAATTATCGGTGCAAGCGGCAACAACGGCATCGGAACGGCGGGCATCAACTGGAATGTGAAGCTGATGTTCCTGGGTGTGGAGTTTGTGGACGAGGTGATTGCAGCCTTCAATTATGCGCTGGAAATGCGGGAACTTTACAACCAAACCAATGGGCAGGAAGGGGCTTTCGTGGTAGTGACCAACGGCTCCTTCGGGATTGACGGCGTGATGTGCAGCGAGCAACCCATCTGGGGATCCATGTACGACCTGTTGGGCCAGGCGGGCGTGTTGAACGTGGCCGCCACCGCCAATGCTGAGTGGGACGTGGACGAGGTTGGCGATATCCCGACGAGTTGCCCAAGCGACTTTCTCATCTCCGTCACCAATACTGGCCAGGACGACAAACGGGTGTCGGGAGCCGCTTACGGCCAAGTGAGCATTGACCTCGGCGCACCTGGCCAAAGTACCTCGACGAGCAGTACCAATGGCCTCTACCGGGAGGATTTCAGCGGCACTTCTTCCGCCTGCCCGCATGTGGCAGGCTCGGTTGCGCTGCTGTACAGCCTGCCCTGCACACTGATTGATTCACTGGCATTGGTTGCTCCCGCCGAATGCGCCCTGCTCGTTCGGAACGCCATTCTCCAAAACACGGACGCCGTGCCGAGCCTCGCCAACGAGACGGTTTCGGGCGGTAGGCTCAATGTTTACGAAGCCATGAAATACCTGCACGCCTACTGCATCAGCAATGACTCAGTGCGCCAGGAGGGCAATTTCAAAGAACTGTACGTCGGCAAAAAGGGGCTGATACAGGTGACACCAAACCCCACCAGCAATTTCATCAACATTGATTACGGCAACGTTGATTTCAAGGACGTGAAAGTCCGGGTGTTCAACATGCTGGGGCAGGAGATGATTTTCAACCAAGTGGCCACGCCTGAACCGTTCAAACCGCAGACCATAACAATTGACGTAAAAGATTGGAGTACAGGCGTTTATGTGGTAAACATGTTTGATTTGACGAGAAAGATTTCTGTGAGTTTTGTAAAGTGGTGAGCTTGGGCCAACCAATTGAAAAGTTTTTTCACCAAAAGTTTTTTCTTTAATCCTGAAAGCGCTATTTTTGCAGCCGCTTCCGAAAAAATGGTTTTTGGAGGCATTGAAATTTTGTAAAAAACGAGCACTTAATGAACTTCTTTTCCCTGAAAAGTGGTTTGTGCTTCGTTCAAAAACGGCTCCGTGGCTTAATTGGATAGAGCACCTGACTACGGATCAGGAGGTTAAAGGTTCGAGTCCTTTCGGAGTCACGTATAAAAAGTTATGAGTTATGAGATTTGAGTTTGTTGATAACTCAAAACTCATAACTCAAAACTCAAAACTAAGCAATCATGTCAAGAGTTTGTGAATTAACTGGAAAGCGGCCGGTATCTGGCAACAACGTATCGCACTCCAACCGCAAGACACGTCGCCGCTTTTTGCCGAACTTGTTCAAGAAGCGCTTTTTCATTCCCGAAACAGGTGAGTGGATTGTGCTGAAAGTGTCTTCCTCCGCACTTCGGAGCATCAGCAAGCAAGGCCTGTCTTCCTACTTGAAAAAACAGCAAGCCAGGGGTTTTGCCGAGGGCATCTCCCTCGCTCCAAAACAGGGGTGCTAATTTTTTTTGAACCTAAATCTGTTTTTAAAACAGTATAACTGAAACAAAATGGCTAAGAAAAGCAAAGGAAATCGCATCCTAATCACATTGGAATGCACCGAGCAGCGGAAGACGGATGTGCCTGGTATTTCCCGTTATATCACGGAGAAGAACCGTAAGAACACACCAGACCGCCTCGAACTGAAAAAGTACAACCCATTTATGAGGAAAATCACCATTCACCGGGAGATCAAGTAATCTTTTTGGAGCATGGTATTGTTCTTGGGTTGTAGAGAAATAAAAATTATCATTTTCAATCTCGTAAGTCATGGCAAAAGTATCAAAGAACGCAAAAGTTGCCCAGCGTGCCGCCAACGTAGGTTCTGGGCGTGATTTCGTTAAAGTCGTTAAGAGTGTAAAAGACCCCAAAACAGGCAGGTACACTTACAAAGAATTGATGATTCACAAAGACAAGGTGAAGGAGTTCTTCGAGAAGAAGTAAATTTCCGTTCAACCTATTTTGCTGTCAAATCTCGAAGGCTTTTCTTAAACCTGTTTTAAGAAAAGCCTTTGTCATTGGAGGATATTGAGATATTAAGTGATTGAGATATTGGGATATTGAATTCCCCAATCACCTAATATCCCAATATCCCAATATCCTTTCAGAATATGAGCTTTTTCAAAAAATTCTTCACCAAAGAAAAGGAGCAAGACCTGGACCAGGGGCTTGAAAAAACCAAGGCCGGCTTCTTCGACAAGCTGACCAAGGCCGTAGCTGGCAAGTCAACTGTGGACGTGGAGGTGCTCGATGAACTGGAGAATATCCTCATCACCTCCGATGTAGGATTGGAGACTACCGTCAAAATCATTGGTCGCATCGAAGAGCGGGTTAAACAGGACAAGTACCTGAACACCAGCGAGTTGGACCGCATCATGCGGGACGAAATCGTAAAGTTGCTCGAAGAAAACAATACTGGCGATACCCACGATTTCGCAGCGCCTCCCGGCAAAAAGCCTTATGTGCTGCTCGTTGTCGGGGTAAATGGCGTGGGCAAAACCACCACCATCGGCAAGTTGGCTTATGCATTCACAAAGGCAGGCCAAAAAGTGGTCATTGGAGCTGGCGATACCTTCCGGGCTGCTGCTGTTGACCAGTTGAAGATATGGTCGGAGCGAGTGGGCTGCCACTTCTACGCCAAGGGCATGAACACCGATCCTGCTGCCGTGGCCTACGAAACGGTGGATTATGCCTTGAAAAATGACTTGGACGTCTGCATCATTGATACCGCAGGCCGCCTCCACACCAAAATCAACCTGATGAACGAGCTGACCAAAATCAAGCGCTCCATCAGCAAGTGCCTGCCCGACGCCCCCGATGATGTGATGCTGATTCTGGATGCCACGACTGGACAAAACGCCATCGAGCAGGCGAAGCAATTCACAGCCGCCACGGAAGTAACCTGCTTGGCACTTACCAAATTGGACGGCACGGCCAAAGGCGGCGTGGCCATTGGCATATCCGACCAGTTCAAAATCCCCATCAAGTACATTGGTGTTGGCGAGTCAATAGACAAGCTGCAAGTGTTCAACAAACGGGCGTTTGTGGAGTCGCTCTTTAAGAGAGGGTGAGCAAGTGAGAGATGTGAGCGGGTGAGCGTCGTAAAGTGGCTCACCCGCTCACATCTCTCACTCTTTATCTTCCTCTCCCCAAAAAACGGTAATGAGTTCAAAAATAGTTGGTGTTTAAGTTTCGAAAGCGACTTAAATTCCCCAGCGCAAACCCAAAGGGGAAGCAGGATCTGCTGGAGAGCAACCTGGCAGCAATAAGGTTTGTGGATACACAGGACAAAGTCCGAGAGGCAGTGTTAATCCCACTGCCTCTTTTTTTTTGGACATTGTACTGGCATCATTGGACAAGCCCCTGTGGATGCTCAGGTTGTCCTTCAGGTGGCCAAAGAACGACTCCAGCCCATTGGTCGTTTTCGGCACCTTGGCATTGTCCAGGAAGTGGAAAAGGTCATGCGTCGCTTCCAATTTTCATTTTCAATTTTCAATTCTCCATTTTCAATTAAATCTTCACCGTCTTCCAAGTTCCTCTTTTAACAACACAATCAACACCACCGCCATGAACGACTCGGCTCCGAACACCGCCCAGCACACGCCTTCCAGTCCCCAGTCAAGGTGGACGGCCATCCACCAGCCGAGTGGGATTTCAATCAGCCAGAAGCAGACGAAGTTGATGAGGGTAGGGGTGAGCGTATCGCCCGCCCCGTTGAAGGCGGAGGAGATGACCATGCCGTAGGCGAAAAACACGTACCCAATTGAAAAGATGCGCAGCGCCAAAACGGCATTTTCGACCACCAGCGGGTTGGGGTCAAACTGCGACACGATTTGCCGGGCGAAAATGAAGTAGAAAATGGACACCACCAGCATGAACAGCATGTTCATGTGCGCCGTGCGCCACACGCTGGACTCGGCCCGCTCCGGCTTGCCCGCGCCAAGGTTTTGCCCGACAAGCGTGGCGGCGGCATTGGCCATGCCCCAAGCGGGCATGATGGTGAAAATGATGATGCGGATGGCGATGGTGTAGCCCGACACCGCCTCCGTGCCGGACTTGGCGATGATGGCCATCAGGAAAATCCACGAAGCACTGGCGATGATGTACTGCAAGGTGCCCGTGGAGGCCACCCGCAGCATGTTGACGATGGTTTCGACGTGCAGCACCAAGTGTCGCCGGGCAATTTTGATGATGTTCGTGCCACGCAGCAGCAAGTAAACTTGGATGCAGACGCCCACGCCCCGCCCGAAGCAGGTGGCCACTGCCGCCCCGGTCACGCCCATTTTCGGGAACGGCCCCCAGCCGAAAATCAGCATTGGGTCGAGCACGATGTTGATGAGGTTAGACACCACCAGCACCCACATGGCGATGCTCGCATTGCCCGCCCCCCGGAACACGGCGTTGAGCAGGAAGATGAACATGATGACAATGTTGCTGCCAAAAATGACCTTCGTGTAGCCTGCACATTCGGCGATTTGTTTTGGGCTGCCGCCCATCAGCCGTAGGATGTCCTCGGCGAAATAAACGCCTACCACGCTGATAATCAAGGAGATAAAAAATGCGATGATGACGGCCTGCACGGCAGCCTTGGCCGCCCCTTCCGGGTCGTGTTCCCCGATGCGCCTCGACACCATGGCCGTGGCTGCTGCGCTCAGGCCGATGGCGATGGAGTAAATAATGGTGACGACGCTTTCCGTCATGCCCACCGTGGCCGTGGCCTCTGGGCTTACCTTTGACACAAAATAAATGTCCACCAAGGCGAAAATCCCCTCCATCATCATCTCCAGTACCATCGGTATGCTCAACAGCACAATGGCCCGGTTGATGCTCCCCGTGGTGAATTCCTGTTCGGAGCCGGAGAGGGCTTCTTTCAGGGTCTTGAATAATTTGGACATAAGGTGGATTGACGAATTACGATTGACAAAGCGAACGAGTTGTGTCACAGATTTCGGCTGCGAAGGTAGGATGGGATTGCTGATTTCGGATTTCGGATTTCGGATTGTCGGGAGCTTTAACTTCAAATTGATAGCTTTCGTTCAATCATGTAACTTACTTTTGCCCAATTCTAAGCATGCGGAGGTGGCTGAATCCGCAATCCGCAATCCGCAATCCGCAATCAAACGCATGTCCCTTTTAAAAAAACTTGCCGGAGAAACCGCCATTTACGGCCTGAGCAGCATCGTCGGGCGGGTCATCAACTTCCTGCTCGTGCCCATCCACAGCCGGGTGTTCCTGGAGGGCGAGTACGGCGTTTCCCAAAAACTCTACGCCGTGGTCGGCATAGCGATGGTGTTCCTCACCTTCCGGTTGGAGACCGCCTACTTCCGCTTTGGCACGGACGCCACCGACCGGGAGCGCAGCTTCGGCACGGCGCTGACCACGCTGCTGGTGGCTACGGGCATTTGGTTGGCGCTGGGGCTGGCCTTCATGCAGCCGCTGGCAGATTGGCTGCTGATGCCCGACCGCACCGACCTCGTGCTGATGGTGCTCGCCATCCTCGCCCTCGACGTGCTGGCCGAAATCCCCTTTGCCCGACTGCGGCTGGAGAAGCGGCCCATCCGGTTTGCCAGCATCAAGATTGCGGGTATCATGACCAATGTGCTGCTCACGCTGGCCATCCTCGTCTGGTGGCGCAGCCATCCGTCGTTCGCTGTTTTTGGAGGAACCTACAATCCCGCTTTCGGCATCGGCTATGTGTTTCTGGCCAATTTGATGGGTAGCGTCGTGGTGCTGGCGCTGTTGCTGTTCGATGCTTTTTTCAAAAAAAGCAAACCGCAAGTGTCTGCCCCACTCGATGCGCCGATTGCAACAGCATCTAAGTTGCGCCTGCAATTCGATGCTGTTTTGTTCAAAAAAATGGCGCTGTACTCCGCCCCCCTGGTCATCGTCGGGCTGGCTGGCGTGGCCGACGAGACGCTCGACCGAATCCTGCAAGAACGGCTGCTGCCCGGCACACTGGAAGAGAACCAAGCCACGATGGGCATCTACTCCGCTGGCTACAAGCTGACGGTCATCCTGGCGCTGTTCACGCAGGCGTTCCGCTACGCCGCCGAGCCGTTCTTTTTCGCCCACGCAAAAAACAAGGACGCCCCCGAACTCTACGGCCAAGTGGCCAAGTTCTTCACGCTCATCAGTGCGTTGGGCATGTTGTTCGTGCTGCTGTACCTCGATGCGTTCCAGTATATTTTGGGCGCAAAATTCCGGGGCGCCCTCGACGCTGTGCCGGTCGTGCTGTTGGCGAGCCTGTTCCTCGGCATCTATTACAATTTCAGCACCTGGTACCGCCTCACCGACCGCACGATGTGGGGCGTGTACATTTCGCTGTTCGGGCTGGCCATCACCGTCTTTTTCAACGTGCTGTGGATACCCACACTCGGCTACATGGGTTCGGCCTACGCCAAGCTGCTTTGCTACGGCGGCATGATGGTGGCGGGCTGGTACTTTGGGCAGCGGTATTTCCCCGTCAATTATCCATTGGGGCGCATGGCGTTGTACGTGGGTTTAGCAGTTGGGCTGTATTTCGTGGCGGAGGCGCTGGCGCAATGGGCGGGGTACTCGTTTGCACTTAAAATGGTGGTGAACACGGTGCTGCTGGTGGCGTATTTGGGCGTGGCGTGGCGGTTGGAGCGGAGGAGTTTAGCGGCATTAAAATAACTGGTCAACAAATCAAAAATCAACCAAACATGCAACTGCGTCCCATCCATCAAAAGCTCGAAGACAACACGGAATTCCTGCACCTGCCCGAAGAGGTGACCTACCTCAGCATGTCGGTGAGTTACTTCGAAAAAATCGGCTACAACCCGCCCTGGATTGGTTACTTCGCTGAAAGGGACGGACAATTGGTAGGCAACGCCGCCTTCAAGGGGCAGCCTGTGGGCGGCAAGGTCGAAATCGCCTACGGCGTATTTGAGCAGTTCCAGCGGCAAGGCATCGGCACGGAAATCTGTCGGCAACTGGTGCTGCTGGCGCAGCAAACCGACCCGACCGTCCGCATCACGGCAAGGACGTTGCCCGAACCCAATTACTCGACCCGCATTTTGGAAAAGAACAACTTTCGCTTGCTTGGCATCGTGGATGACCCGGAGGATGGAGAGGTGTGGGAGTGGGAATGGGTGGGGTAGTTTTTCCTTCCTATTTTTGCTCCAAAATCAATCACCATAGTTGCGACAGGAATGGGCATTTGTTGGATTATTTTAAGGGGGTTGAGTGGGGGATGGGATTGGTTTTTGGGAAATGGAGTAGCTTTCGGGCGGAAAGCGGGTAGTACGTTGGCAGGAATCTAAACTTTATTGATCCGTCCTACATTTACCAAAAATCACAACCAATGAAAATCCATTTCACATTCGTCCTCCCTGCAGCAGCCATGTTGGTTTCCTGCCATTCCATGTCCCAAACTTCCGGCACGGTGCAAGCCGCCCCGAAATACACGTTCAAGAAGGCCGAAATGCCCAGCATCAGCCCCTGCGTCCGGTGCGTGATGACCAGTGCCAAGAAAAAATACAGGCGGGGCAACCTCTCCCTGCCCGCCTGTCTGTCCGGCAGCACGGGCACGAGGTATTTGAAACTGAGCCTGTCGAAAGGGAACTTGGAACAAAAACTCGTCGTGTTTCGGGATTGCGGAGCAGATATTCGAGTGGCGGGCATTGCCATGTGCGAACCATCGGGCACCTGCGAATTTGATTCGGTGCTCAATAATGAGCATCAAACCTTTAATTGTCAAGGACAGCCTGTATTGACGCTCCATTTGAATAGTTCCTCGGTGGGGATAAGTCTTGCAGCGGGTTGGGATTTGTATTATGAGACCGGCTTCGTAATCCAAAGCAACTGTGAGAAAACCTTGGAAAATGGAAAGCAAGTGCCTAAACACACCTACTTCTGTGGCATACCCAAAAGTGGGCTTCTATGGCGACTAAGTAAACCCGCATTGTGGGTTTACTTAGTCGCCATAGAAGAGCGATGTGCTGAAAAGATTGCCGACTTTCCCGAAAACGAGTAAGTAAACCCGCATTGTGGGTTTACTTACTCGTTTTCGGGAGTGTCGTTGTTCTCGGAAACTAAAAAAATAAAAAACTAAAAGATAAAAATATATGCCGCAGCAGTTTGACAGGTTTTTAACACCTGAAAATTTCAGTTTAGCACTTCGAAGGTTACAAACTGCAAATAGACGCAAAATATAAAAATTTGTACTACTACCCAGATTTGAGACACTTTGCACTGTTTGAAAAGGAAAATATTGAGTTGACGATACACAAAATTAGAGAAGGTAGGTAATATGAGGCGAAGCCTTGCTCAAAGTTTATATCCCTAAAAAAGAAAAATCTTGTAAGACCTATAAAAGTGCTCTTAATTTTATTGACTTGCTCGTTTATCAGACGCCTTGATAAATGTAATAGCAGATGAACTTATGTTGCTTTCTTTCCTTCATCAAGGATAATTTTCGGCAACAGAGATTAGAAAATCAACTGATGCTGATGACAAGAAGTTTTTTTACGTTAAAAAGTGGAAAAACCAATGGAAAAATATAACAAACAAACAGCAGATGATCATGGTCACAGCTATCAATATTTTAGTGACTTTGATTTCGACCCTTTTTTTGATACAATTGACCACAGTATTCTTTGCAATATCCTAACTGATTTTGGTATTGAAAAGAAGACCTTGTTGGATTACTAAAACTTGCTTGAACAAATGGACAGTTGCAATTAACAGAAATTATGGAGAAGCCAAGGCATCCCACAAGGTCCGATTGCTTCTGCGTTTTTAGCAGATGTTTATCTTTACCGATTGACAAGATGTTACTCAAAATTCAAATTGGATTTAAAGTATTTCGGTATGTTGACGAGATACGGATACTTTCAAAAATAGAAATTGAAGGTCAAAAAGCAATAACTTTTTTAGATTTAATTGCCAGAGATTTTGGATTGATACCGCAAGCAGAAAAGATTGGCATTAGAAAAGTCGAAAACATTCAGCGTGAGTTAAACAAAATAGATGCAAAATTTTCAGAAATAAGTAAGGAGTTTTCCAGAAAACAATAGGCATTAGAGCAAAGCAACTCAAAAGCAGTTAAAAAAACACTTTTTGAGTTGCTTTGTCAACAAAGAATGAAAATTACTTTAACAAGACCAATATTGGTTTCTCTTTTTTAAACTTAACAAGGACAAAGATGTGAGGCAACTAATTGTCAATAAAATTTATGCAAGACAAACTGCATTTGCATTTTGAAGGGAGTTGCTACTATCTTAAAACCCACTTTGAGGAGATGCAGATTTTGATAAATGGGTGAAAAACCAATTGAAAGATGACAACATTCTTTTTTCAAACACATTGTAGCATTAATTTTTTAAAAATTATCCGTCTATTTTCCATTTGAAGGCGAAATTTTTTGAGACCACTATCAAAATAATAACAATTTTGGCTTACAAATATTACCTATTAAATTG
>JADJYH010000004.1 GCA_016719855.1 Saprospiraceae bacterium
TGCATTGGTGGTCCGATTACGATGATGCTTTCCGGACTGGGGAATGGGCATGATGATTCCCAATACAAACATGTGGGTGATGAAAATCGCACCGCCATAATCCAGGAAAAGAAGTAGAAATTGACCACATTCTGGTTTCTTGGGCGTTCCTTTCGCCCATTATCCCCTTATTCCCTGTATTGAGCGTTTTACCTCTCGTCCACATTTATGGTAGCGGCAGGGTTGCTTTTGGCAATGTCTTGCACCTTCGCATGGTTTTCAATTTCAGCAAGACCGGAAAATTGGTTTGTCCAATAAAGGTTATCGCAAAAATGTGCTGTAAAAAGAATGGAGGCAGGGATTGATGTTTTGAACGAGAACACGCTCGCCGTTGCCCTATGAGCTGAGTGCATCGCCCTACGATATCGCCTTCCACCACCCCTCAACAACTTCCTAGCCCCCGACAAAGTCCGCACCCCGTCCCTCGCCATAATCAAGCTGCGGACCGATCCTTCAGCAGTAATCTGCATCTGTTCGCCATGCTTGGATAGGTATTGGAACACCTGCTGGAACACCGCACTATCGTAAAACGGCGACTGCGGATTCTCCACAAAATAGCAGCGCAGCTTGCTGTCTTTCAGAATGACACGCTCGAGGCCCAATTCCCTCGCAATCCAGCAGAGGCGGAGGCCGTCGAAAAGCTCCAGCACGGGTTCTGGCACGGGGCCGAGAAGCGGTCTTTCGGGTTCTCGCTGAAGGTCTCCAACTCGGCCTCTGATTGTATGTCGTCGATGGCAGTGTAGAGCAGCAGGCGCTCGCTGGTGCTGCTCACGTAGTCGCTGGGGATGTGCATTTCCACGTCCGTGTCCACGTTCACGTCCCGCACGAAGCCGCCTTTCTTTTCCAGTTCTTCCTTGAAAACATCCTTGAAATCGGTTTCCTTCAACTCCTGCACGGCCTCTTCGAGGATGCGCTGGAAGGTCTCGTAGCCGATGTCGGCGATGAAGCCGCTCTGCTCCGAGCAGGTTGCCCGCCCCCGGATGTCGAGGTCACGCATGGCAATCTCAAAGCGGCTGCCGAGGTCGTTGTGCTCCTCAATGGTCTTCAGGCGCTTGCGCGCATCGTGCGTGAGCACGGACATCGGCGGCGCAAACAGGTAGCAGTACGCCTTCTTGTTCGAGCGTCCGATGCGGCCCCGCAGCTGGTGCAGGTCGCTGAGGCCAAACTCGTTAGCGGCGTTGATAATCATCGTGTTGGCGTTCGGGATGTCGAGGCCCGTTTCGATGATGTTCGTGCAGACGAGCACGTCGTATTTTGTCAATAAAATCCAGCAGTGCTTTCCAAATGGTCGCTTTCCATCTGGCCGTGCGCCGTGGCCACGTCCACATCAGGGCAGAGGCGCTTGATGGGGCCCGCCATATCGGCCAACGTTTTACGCGGTTGTGCACGAAGAAAACCTGCCCGCCCCGGTGTACTTCCTTGTAAATGGCGTCCTTGATTGGCGTCTCGTGCAGCACCCTGATTTCCGTGTGGATGGGCTGGCGGTTGGGCGGCGGGGGTACGGATGATGCTCAGGTCACGGGCGGCCATCAGCGAGAACTGCAAGGTGCGGGGAATGGGCGTGGCCGTGAGCGTCAGCGGTGTCCACGTTCACCTTGAGGGTTGCGCAGCTTTTCCTTGGCCGTCACGCCGAATTTTTGCTCTTCGTCAATGACCAGCAGGCCGAGGTCCCCTGAACTTCAAATCGGCACTCAACCAGGGCTGTGTGCCAATCAAAATATCCACTTTTCCCTGCTTCGTATTTTCAAAAATCTCCTTTTTCTCCTTCGCCGACTTGAAGCGGTTGACGTACTCGATATTGAGCTTGAATTGCGCAAGCCTGTCGCTGAACGTCTTGTAATGCTGCAAGGCGAGGATGGTCGTCGGGACGAGGATGGCCACCTGCTTGCCATCGGTCACCGCCTTGAACGCCGCCCGGATGGCCACTTCCGTTTTCGAAACCCACGTCGCCGCAGATGAGGCGGTCCATCAGGTAGGGCTTTTCCATGTCCTCCTTTACGTCAATGGTCGCCTTTTCTTGGTCAGGCGTGTCCTCGTAAATGAACGAGGCTTCGAGTTCGGCTTGCAGGTAATTGTCGGGCGGGAAGGCGTGGCCGGGCGAGGCTTTGCGCAGCGCAGCAGCTTGATAAGTTCCTTCGCAATGTCCTTGACCTTCTTCTTGGCCTTGCTTTTCATCGTCTGCCAAGTGTCCGAGCCGAGCTTGTTGAGCACGGGCGGGGTGCCGTCCTTTCCCGTGTACTTCGATATTTTGTGCAACAAGTTGATGCCCACGTAAAGCACGTCGTTGTTTTGTAAAAATGCGCACCGACTCCTGCGTATGGCCGTTGACGGTGATTTTTCGAGGCCGCTGTACTTGCCCACCCCGTGGTCAATGTGCACCACAAAGTCGCCGGGTTGTAGCTCCCGCAACAGCTTGACGTTCAGCGCCTTGTCCGCTGTGAAGCCCTGCCGCAACCGGTAGTGGTGGTGCCGCTGGAAAATCTGGTGGTCGGTGTAGCAGGCGATTTTCAGGTCGAGGTCAATGAACCCCTCGTGGATGGCCTTGGTCACCGGCTCGAATTTCACCGACCCCACCGCCTCGGCCATGTCCTCGAAAATGGCGTGGAAGCGCTCGATTTGCTTGGGGTTGTCGGTGAAGATGAAGTTCTCGATGCGCTCCTCGGTGTTGCTCCGCAAGTTGTTGCCGAGGAGTTGGAAGTTTGTTGAAACTGGGTTGGAGTCTTGGAATGGAGAATTTGAGGGATTGAGGTTTTGAAGGATTGAATACTGGGGCCAAGGTTAACCTGAGAATTTTGGCCACATCTTCGACCACCTCGTGGGGGGCGAATGAAGGCCCGGTCCCGAAAGATTTCCCCCAGCTCGCTCTCATCCATCAGCGGCAGGGTCTTGGAAAACTCCTCGGCTTTTTCAAAGCAGAGTTGCAGCTTTTCCTCCAAAGCGTTCCAGTCTTTCACCCAAATGACGGTGTTGGGTGCCAGCACGTTCAGCAGCGACACCTTCTGCTCCCGGTTGAACTTGGTGTTGATGTTCGGCACGATGCTCACCCGGCCGATGTTCTGCACGGAAAGCTGCGTGAGCGGGTCGAAGGTACGGATGCTCTCCACGTCCTCGTCGAAGAGTTCGATGCGGTAGGGGTAGTCGTTGCCGTAGGAAAAAATGTCCACGATGGCGCCCCGGATGCTGAACTGGCCAGGTTCGTACACGAAATCTTCCCGCCGAAAACCATATTCCACGAGCATTTCGATGGTAAAATCCACGTCCAAGCGCTGGCCGGGCATTATCTCGATACGGGTCTTTTCGAGTTCCGCTGGCGCAACGACTTTTTCAAACAGCGCCTCTGGGTACGTCACCACAATGATTGGGATTGCGGATTGCGGATTGCGGATTGGGGGTCCGTGGAATCCGCAATCCGCAATCCGTAATCGAAAATAGCCTGCTCCGTGCGTTCCAGCACGTTGGTCGTGTTCAGTTCCTCGAAATACATGGGCCGCTTAAACGAGTCGGGAAAGAAGCGCACGGGCTTTTTTTCCAGTAGGCCGGAGAGGTCGTTTTGCAGGTAAGCGGCCTCTTCCTTGTCAATGGCGATGAAAAGCTGCGGCCTTGGGTCGGCGAGGTACGCTCCGGCGAGGGCAAAGGCTTCCATTGCACCAGCCAAGCCGTTGAGTTGGACGGCGGTCGGTGTTGATTTTGAACGGAGCGCAGCTACCAATTTTTGGGTGCGCTGGTCGTCACGATAGAGTGCAAGGATACGGTCTAGGTTGCTCACGGGGGCAAAGGTAGGAAGTATCCACACTCCGAAAGCCGCAACTTCCGTTTAACTTTGCCTCATCACCTTCCAAAACTTAGGCCGTATTTTTATCCATGAAAAAACTCACCCTCCTCCTTTTCCTCACGGCACTGCTGCTGCCTTTCAGCGCTTTTTCCCAAAAAAACAAAAGAAAAAAGCCGAAAAAAGGCTGTCGAAGCCAAGGTTTATGACCTCCACCTCGAAGACTCCGAAGTTTTCAAAAAGGCATTCACAGGCTTTTCGCTCTTCGACCCCAGCGAGGGCAAAACACTGTACAGGTTCAACGCCGACAAGTATTTCACGCCAGCTTCCAACACCAAAATCCTGACGCTGTACACCTGTCTGCGCACTGGGCGACTCCATCCCCGCATTGCAGTACAGCCGCCAAGGCAACCTGCTCGTGTTCTGGGGCACGGGCGACCCCTCGTTCCTCAACCCGCACCTGACGCAGAACCCGCAGGTCTTTGATTTTTTGAAAAACAGCCGGGAGCAACTGCTGTTCTGCCCCGCCAATTACAAGGATCAGCGTTATGGTTCTGGCTGGATGTGGGACGACAATTTTTACGACTACCAAGCGGAAAAAACGCCGCTGCCCATTTACGCCAACACCGCTCATTTTATCCAAAACGACACGACGAAAGGTATTCAGGTCAAGCCCATTTTTTTGGCAAAAACGCTCGGTTATGACTCAACCCTCCACGAAGACGATTTCGTCGGACGGGTGGAATACGAGAACCAGTTTACCCTAAACACTTTGGCCAAAACAGGGAAGAAATTCGAGATGCACGTACCGTTTCATGCCACGCCGCATTTCGTCACCGAGGTGCTTGCCGACACGCTCAAGCGACAAGTGAGCCTGCTGGAATCAAACATGTTGCCACCTCCCGACGCCAAGACGCTGTACAGCCTCAAGGCAGACAGCCTCTACACGTTGATGATGCAGGAGAGCGACAATTTCATTGCGGAGCAACTGCTGCTGCTCTGCTCCTGGCAGCGCACTGGGACGATGAACACCGAGCAGGCCATTGATTTTGCGAAGAAAAACCTGCTCAACGACCTGCCCGACGAGCCAAAATGGGTGGATGGCTCCGGCCTCAGCCGCCTACAACCTCGTGACGCCCCGCTCACTGGTGGCGTTGCTGAACAAAATCCAGCAAATGGTGCCTAGGGAGCGGCTGTTCGGCATCTTCCCCAGCCGGCGGCGTCAACGGCACCATCAAGGACTACTACCGCAATGGCGGCACTCCCTATATTTTCGCCAAAACCGGTACGCTCCGTAATAACCACAACCTGAGCGGCTACCTCATTTCAAAAAAAGGTAAGTTGCTGATATTCAGCTTTATGCACAATAATTACACCGGCAGCATGGCCGCCCTCCGCAAGGAGATGGAGCGAGTGCTGAAGGGGGTGTATGAGGAGAATTGATTTACGATTTTACGACTGACGATTTGGGGTTTCTGGGTTGCCGACCACCCCAATCGTCAATCGTCAGTCCAAATCGTAAATCCAAAATATGAATTTCACCGGAACGCTGACCACCCTGTCCTTTCTGGTTCTTTGCGCAACGGTCGCACTGAACGGGGCGGTGGCCGTCGTTTTTTTGCTCCGCAAAAACGAGAACAAGCGGGCCGACCTCGCTTTTTTCGGGCTGCTGTTGGCCTATTCGCTCACGGCGCTGCACCATGTTTTTATCCTAAAAGGCGTTTTTCAAGCCAACCCGCACCTGACTTCGTTGCCGCTGTATTTCACCCTGTCGTTCGGGGTGCTGTTGTATATTTCGGTGAAGTTGCGGCTGTTCCCCACCTACAAGTTTGTGGGCAGCGACGCCAAACATGCACTGCTTCCGCTGACGCAGTTTGCCTATTTTCTCGGTGCCTGGCTGCTGACGGATGGGCTGTTGATACGGCGGTTTTATTCGCCATTTTATGGTGGGCTGGAAATGGCGCTGTACATTTTCACCTTTTACACTTACCAGTTTGCGGCGTACCGCTACATCCGGTTCAAGGTTTCGGCGCTCCGCAAAAAACAGGAGGGTGGCCAGCAGCTCTACGAGGCACTGGTGTTGCGGCGCATGTTACGAGTCATGCTGCTGCTGTTCTGGGTGAACAGCGCCTACATCGTCACCGATTTTGTGATGTACGAACTGATGCGGCTCAACATGCACGACTTCCGGGGCTTCACCCGCTTCGGTGACCTATCGTTTGCCGCCATGGCTGGCTGGGTCGGCCTCACTGGAGTACAGTTACTGATGAAGCCACCGTACATGAACTTGTCGGGGTTTGTGGTTTCTGCGGTGAAGCAGTTGTTTTCGAAGGATCGCACGTGATAAGTTTGCCAACTTGCAGGTACCGAAACGAAAACAAGGTGACGTTGGTCGTTGCACGATATTGAAGTGACACCATAAAATGGACACAATTGCACATTTGCAGACTTTGACTGCAAAGTTCCCCCCTCACACTTGCGCCGGACCTTCCCCCGCCCAATCCTGCAAATAAGTCCCTTTCTCGCAAAGCGGTTTCAATTCTTCCTCGATAAAACCCCGAACGTCGTGAATGATGTCCTCCGGGTAAAGCAAGTGCAAATTCGGCCCAGCATCCAAGCTGAAATAAACGGGATGCTTTGTCTCCTCCCGGTATTGGCGCAGCCGCTCAATCATTTCCAGCGTGTTCGGTTTCATCAGGATAAACGATGGATTGCTGCTCATCATCAGCCCATGCAGGGTCAGCGCCTCGTTCTCGGCGATGCGCCCGAACTCCTCCAAGTCACCGCTTCGCATGGCAGGTATCAAGCGGCTCAGGTTGCGCCTCGCATCTGCGTAGCGGGCCTCGGCAAAGGGGTGGTTTTCCATCAGCCCATGCCCTGCCCGACTGCTCACGCTCTTGGCTGCCGTGCTGGCAATCAGGATGTCATCGTGGAGATTGGTAAAAACCGTGTGAACCTCGTCGCCCATCGGCACGGCGAACAGGTCTGACGAGCCTTTCACGTCGCCTGTTTCGCCCCAAAGCGCTGCCTTTGGGAAAATGGAACGGCAGGCGCTGCCAGAACCCAACCTTGCTACGTAAGACGCTTTTCTGTCAAATGCCGCATCGTCGTCCAGCGTCTCGAACAGCTCGTGTTCCAGCGAGCAAAGGCATAGTGCCAATGCGCTCATGGCCGAGGCCGAGGAGGCGATGCCCGCCGAGTGCGGGAACGAGTTGCCGCTGTAAACGGTCAAGTCCAGTTGGCGCAGGAACGGGAAGATGTCCGTCACGCTTTCGAGGTACTTCACCAGTTTCTCCCGGAACGGCTCGTTCGGCTCTTCATGGAAGAAAAATTCGAGGGAAATGCCCGACTCGCTGGTCTCCCGTGGGCGGTATTCGAGCAGCGTCTCCGTGAAGCTGCTGCTCAGGGTCAGACTCAATGAGGGGTTTTTCGGCATTTGGATGCCGTGCTTGCCCCAATATTTCACGATGGCGAGGTTGCTGGGGCTGCGCCAAGTGATTTCGCCGGGTTCGAGGTCGGCGGTTTCGAGGAGGAGTTGAGGGTTTTTGTAGTCTGTTGTGGACATGCGTTGTTGATTTTGTTCGGGGGTAAAAGTAGGCAAACAGGGCGCTTCCTTGTGAGCAGGTTCAATAAAATGCGGGGGGATAATGTATGTCGTGACCTCAAAAACTTACCGACCGCTTCTACCCAAAGCCAAGGCTGACGGACTGAAAAATGGGGACTTGAAGGTGCTGGAGGGGGTGTGAGGGGAATTGCATAGGCTAAGAAAATGTCGAGACATAGAATCGCAAAATGCGATGCCTCACAAGCAACACAAGCGTAACGAAAGGCACTTATGCTTTGGTGCATGGAGTGTTCTACTTCAACATGCCTTTGGGGTTTACTCAAAAACCCCTATTTTTACCCAAAATCAAATCTCATCATGGTCATCACAGTGCCAGATTCTGTTGTAAAAAGTTCGGGCCTGACGGAAGCGCAGGTTCGGCTGGGTGTTGCCATTTCGCTTTTCCAAATGGAAATCTTCACGCTTGCCCAAGCAGCGAAAGTGGCCGGGCTGCACCGAGTGCAATTCCAAGAAGAACTCGCCATGCGGAAAATCCCCGTGCATTACGGGATTGAGGAATTGGAAGAAGACATGAAAACGCTCAATATCTCATTTTGAATGCAAAATCAGGAAAAACGGCTATTTTTGTAAAAAACAACTATCCATGTTAACCATTGCCGCAAAAGCGCAAATTTCAAAGAAAGACCGCCTGTTGAGCATCCATGTCGCCGAGAACGTGCCCAATGGCGACTACGATGTGCTGGTGGTATTGATGCCCAAACCGCAACAAACAAGTTCGAAGAAGCGCAGCAGCAAGCCAAAAACCATCTGGCATCCTACCTATCAAGTGCCCGTGAACCCTTCCCAAACCTTTTTAGCAGAACCGAGATTTATGGCGAAGACGGCAGGTGAAAAACGGTTGTTCGTGGACACGAATATCCTGGCGTACATCAGCTTGGTGAACTCCCCGTTCCATTTTGCTGCTCAAAACAAACTGAACGATTTCCTGCATCAAGGTTTCGAACTGTGGATTAGCCGCCAAATCATCCGGGAATACTTGGTAGTAATGTCAGGCCTTGGCCGAACAAGGTGCTTTCGATGCAGCACAATTGGTAGCTGACACGGAAAAACTCACCACACAATTCAATATCGCCGACGATACCGACTTGGTTTCAAAGCAACTCTTTCAGTTGATAGAAAAATACAAGGTGCAAGGAAAACCCGTCCATGACTGCAATATCGTCGCTGCCATGAAAGTCAATGGCATTTCCCATCTTTTGACCAATAACGAAGCGGATTTTAAGCGGTACGACGAGGGGATTATAGTGGTTTCGCTGAAATAATTGGGCCATAGTAGGCTGACCTACTTTACCAACGCGGCAGGCCGCCGTACACCCACCCCATCCTGATAGCAAAGCTATCAACGAGCAGTACCGTTTTTCAATGGAAATGACAAATTGTGCGCCAGCGGGGGCCGGCTTAGAAAGCCCTATCATTCGAATTATTCGTTCCACCATGAAAAATTATCAGAAATAATAATCTCGTTTTTCTCATAATGAAGCGTTGTCTTCATAGGGATTGTCCTGTACAGAAGTTTATATTTATTCGCTAAATTTCTTATTTCAGGTGTATCATCATAAGTTAAAATGAATTTACCCCTTAATTGTGCTGTTAAAACAAAAAGTCTTTCGTGGTCTATTTCATAATGGGTATAGAGTCGCTTCCCTGCAATCGTATATGGTGGGTCAATGAAAAAATAGGCAGCATCATTATCGAGGTTTTGTTCTAAAACATCAAATGCATCACCATTTATAAAACTGATTTTGTTCCTAATTAAATCAATTGCCCTAATCCTGTCATGCAATGTTTTAGGATACCAACGAGAAGATATACCCCTCCCGTTTTCACCATTCTTAATCATTCCTGAACCCTTGGCAAGTATGCCGCCATGAAAGATTCTATTTTTGAGTATTGTGCAAAAGGCTATATCGTGAAGTTCTTTATCCGACTTATCTAATTCCGCTTTTACATTTTCAATGGTAAGCTGATAAGATAATATTTTATCAGCAAGCCATTTATTTTTACCATTTAATATCGTTTTCCATACTGCCGCTATTTCTTCGTCCATTTCTACCATTATAATATGATGGGCTAATTTTTCAAAAGCCGCTGTAAGGCTAACAATTCCACCACCAGCAAAAGGCTCAATAAGTTCTGCAACTGATTTATTCTCTTGCCTGAGCCATTGACGCACAGTTGGGATAAGCCAAGTCTTACCACCTGGATAACGAAAAGGACTTCGTTGTGGGACAGATGCAACGTTGACTACTGAATTCTCAGCAATACTGTCAACAAAATCAAACATAGTCAGCTGGTTTTCATTCTACAACTATGTTTTCAAGGTTATCAATATCAGAGGCACCTGAACGTTTTACGTCAAGTTTCTTTTGAAGCAGTTGAGTAAATTCTGAAATAGAACCCGCTTCGAATTTGGCAATCTGCTCTAACGCTATAGCGAATTTGGTGTAAACCGTCTTGGATAGCTGGAGTTCTAAACGTTTTTCACCCATGACAGGCACTATGTCGTAAAGGAAAAATGCAAAATCAGATTCTTCTATTTCAACTTCAGGTAATGGTGGTAACGTATTGAAAAAAGCAGTTTGCAAAGCAACAGCCTGCTTTTTATTCCACTGTTTCAGGATTGAACCTTTAGCGATTATTTGAGGAATAAGCCTTTTTCGAGAGGATGAAAGATAGTCAGGCTTAGGATATTTAAAAGCTTGAGTCCAAGTAAAGTCAGGAGTAGGATTTTCCAGGTAAGCTGTAAAAGGGCCAGTTAAATTGCCTGAAATATATACAGCTTGAACTTCTAATGAACCAAAATCGAGAACTCTCCCTTTTTCATCATAAGATACTAAAACATAATCAATGTTCCCTGCTGATTTGCCAAATTTATCCTTAAGTCTTACTTCGCCAACATGTGTCCACGCTGTGTTTTTATCAAAAATAAAAGCCGCTGCATCACTTACTATTTTCCAGTCTTCTCTAAATCGTATTGGGCATATAATGACCGATTTATCTTTATGATTTAAACTACATACACCTAATGGATATTCAATGCTGTTTTTTGTGCAATTAGATACGATATTATTGAAAGGGCAGAGTTTATTTTCACGATAGCGAATCGCCCTTTCCGATTGATTGTCAATTGGGAAGCCAAATACTTCTACTAGTGGTTGATTGTTGTTCTTATCTGAATTCATGTTTGTAAAATTATCAAAGCTCCCTCTCATTTTATTGGAATAACGAATCCCGCCCCTCTCCAGAGCGGAATCCGTTAATCCAGTATCAATCCCTACACTTCTTCGGTCATATACTCCTCAATCGGCGGACAAGTACACACCAGGTTCCTGTCGCCAAAAGCATTGTCCACCCTTCCGATGGACGCCCAGAACTTGTAGCCCTCCCGCAGGTAGGGCAGCGGATAGAGCGCTTTCTCCCGATTGTAAGGATAGTTCCAGTCACTTGCGGTCGCCATTTGCAGGGTGTGGGGGGCGTTGTGCAGCACGTTGTTGTCGTGCTCAAAATCCCCAGCGGCTATCTCGTCAATCTCCTTGCGGATTTCCAGCAGGGCATCGCAGAAACGGTCGAGTTCGCCCTTGTCCTCGCTCTCCGTCGGCTCAATCATCAGCGTACCCGCTACGGGGAAACTGAGCGTTGGCGCATGGAAACCATAGTCCATCAGGCGCTTGGCCACGTCCTCGGCGGAGCAGAACTGCTTGAGCGGGCGCAAGTCCACGATCATCTCGTGGGCTGACCGTCCGTTTTCGCCGCTGTACAATATCTGGTAAGCACCCTCCAGTCTAGCCTTGATGTAGTTGGCGTTCAGTATGGCGTACTTTGTGGCATCGGTCACGCCTTTTTTCCCCAACATCCGAATGTAGCCATAGCTGATGAGCAGGATGCTGGCACTGCCCCAAGGTGCTGCGCTCACGGCGTTGATACCCATTTCACCGCCGGTGCGCACCAACGGGTGCGAGGGCAGGTAGGGGGCTAATTTTTCATTTACGCAGATGGGGCCCATGCCGGGGCCGCCGCCGCCGTGCGGGATGGCGAAAGTCTTGTGCAGGTTCAGGTGGCAAACATCGGCACCGATGATGCCGGGGCTGGTCAGGCCAACCTGGGCGTTCATGTTGGCACCGTCCATGTACACGAGGCCACCGTTGTCGTGTATCATTTGGCAGATTTGCTTGATTTCGGTCTCGAAAACGCCGTGGGTAGACGGGTAAGTGACCATCAGGCAAGCGAGGTTGGCGCTGTGCTGCTCGGCCTTGGCCCGCAGGTCGTCGAGGTCCACGTTGCCCCGCTCGTCGCAGGCCGTCACGATGATTTCCATGCCCGCCATGGCGGCGCTAGCAGGGTTCGTACCGTGTGCCGAGGAAGGGATGAGCGCCACGTTGCGGTGCATGTCTCCCCGTGCCTCGTGGTATGCCCGAATGACCATCAGGCCAGCGTACTCGCCCTGTGCGCCGGAGTTCGGCTGGAGCGAACAGGCCGTGAAGCCAGTTATTTCACTTAAATACCCTTCCAATTCCCGGAAGATTTCCCGGTAACCCTGCACCTGGTCTTCAGGCGCAAATGGGTGGATATTGGCAAACTCCGGCCAGCTCACCGGGAACAGTTCCGAGGCAGCGTTCAGCTTCATCGTGCAGCTTCCGAGCGAAATCATGGAATGCGTCAGCGACAGGTCCTTGTTCTCCAAGCGCTTGATGTAGCGCATCATTTTCGTCTCGGTGTGGTAGGTGTTGAACACCGGGTGCGTCAGGTAGTCCGACTCCCGCACGAGCGATGCAGGCACGTTCAGGCCGTTTGCAACGTTGAAGTCCACACTTGCCTCCATGTCTTTTGCTTGCGCAAAAATGCTGATAATCAGGTCAACATCCTCCTCCGTCACCGTTTCGTCGAGGGTGACTTGCACCGTGTCAGCGCTGTAGAGGAAATTGATTTCGCTGGCGTTGGCCAAGTGGCGTATATGTTCGGTGGTAGCCTCGTCAACAGAGAAGCGGACGGTGTCGAAGTAGCTGCTATTCAGTTGTTTATAACCAAGCGTAGCAATGTTCTTGTCCAGAATTTGTGCAAAGTTGTGTACACGCTCCGCAATGGCCCGGATACCTTTCGGCCCGTGCCAAGCGGCGTACATGCCCGCCATAATTGCCAAAAGTGCCTGCGCGGTGCAGATGTTGCTTGTGGCCTTTTCCCGTCGGATGTGCTGCTCCCTGGTTTGGAGCGCCATGCGCAATGCCCGCTTGCCGTGCGAGTCCACCGACACGCCGATGATGCGGCCAGGGATGATGCGCTTGTGGTCTTCCTTGGTGGCAAAATAGGCGGCATGTGGCCCTCCGTAACCCATCGGTACGCCGAAGCGCTGCGTATTGCCCACGGCACAGTCGGCGCCCCATTCGGCGGGGGCTTTCAGCACGGCGAGGCTAAGGATGTCGGCTGCCACAGTCACGTAGATTTCGTGGGCGTTGCATTTTTCCGTGAAGGCCCGGTAGTCCTCCACGCTGCCGTCCTTGGCCGGGTACTGGAGCAGCACGCCGAAGGTTTTTTCAGAAAAATCAAAAGTCTTCCAATCGCCGACGACCACGTCAATGCCCATCGGCTTGGAGCGGGTGAGCAGCACGTCAATCGTTTGGTCGAGCACTTTTTCGTCCACAAAAAACATGTTGGCGGGGTCGCCCTTGGCCTTTTTGTTTTTTACGTTAAAGAACATGGCCATTGCTTCCGCCGCTGCCGTACCCTCGTCGAGGAGAGAGGCGTTGGCTATCGGGAAGCCCGTCAGGTCGCTCACCATCGTCTGGAAGTTGAGGATAGCCTCGAGGCGGCCTTGCGATATTTCGGCCTGGTACGGCGTGTACTGCGTGTACCAGCCTGGATTTTGGAAGATGTTGCGCAGGATGACCGATGGCGTGATGGTGCCATAGTAGCCCATGCCGAGGTACGGCTTGAAGACCTTGTTCATTGCTGCGATTTCCTTGAGTTCCCGCAGGTACTCAAACTCGGACTGTGCCTCCGGCAGGTTCAAATCGCCATGGCGACGAATGGCGGGTGGCACGGTTTCGTCAATCAGTTGGTTGAGAGAAGAAACGCCGATAGTACGCAGCATCTCCTGAGTTTCCTCTTGGTTCGGGCCGATGTGGCGGTCAACAAACCGGTCGTAAAAAGCTGTGTTATTGCTCATTTTTAATCCTTGATTTGGAAATATTTGGTGATGAGTTTTTGGCCTCGCAAATGTAGAATTTTGAGTGGGATATTTAACATGTGGGGACGGGATTGGTTTTTGCCAGAACGTTTTGCACACCCTTTTTGAAAAAACCTTAGTTTTGTAGAAATAAAAAAATCGAAAGCATGTCCGTTCAGCTTGCCAAAGATTGCTCACCGTCACAAGATGGCTGAACATGGCATTTTGAAAGGGAAGAACGGTTGGAGTTGATTCAAGGTGAGATAATTTTGAAGCCAAAGGTACTGCTCGCCAAAGTCTTTCTAAACAAGATTGAGGGGACAAATGCATTGAGCGTACACCACCCACCGGTTCTGAGCCAGAACCGCCTGTCTACTACATTTCGAGAAGATTTTGGAAAAGCACCAGAGGTGAGGTGAAAACGGGCCCCGGCGCTGGCATCCCCGAGCTTTGGATAGTGAACATCGAAGAGGCGCAGGTTGAGGTCTATAAAAACCCTGCAAACGGTGACTACATCAGTCGCCAAAACTTCCGTCGGGGCGATACCATTTTCATCGAGAGCCTTGATTTTGTTGTGAAAGTGGACAAGGTCTTAGGCTGAACCCATGTAAAACCACAAACTCTCCTCAATCACCCCCACCTCGCAATATTGGTCAATCCTCGCCCCCCCGATGGCAGACAACAGCGTGAAATTGATGCGACCGCCCACATTTTTCTTGTCTTTTTTCATCAAATCAAAAATGGCTGGAAAGTCCCTTTCTGCAAGCGGATAGTTGGGGTAAAACCGTCGCACGAACGCAACGATATCGCCCAGTTCCGCTGAGGAAAGCCCCAACAGTTTGTGCGGCCAACTCGCAGATGATGCCCAAGGCAACAGCTTCGCCGTGCGAAGTTGGAAATTGGGGGGGGATTGGGAAATTGGGGCTAGAATTCCCAATTTCCAAAATCAATGCTTTCCACAACGATGCGTTTTTTGATGGACAATGAGGGGGCGAGGAACTTCGCCCAGTCCACCACCATCAGGTCGGTGATTTGCTGCAACTCCTGCCACTGCGCTGCATCGGCGATCAGTGCATGTTTGAACACCTCGGCGAAGCCGCTTCGGATTTCGGTGAGGGGCAAGGTTTTCAAGAAGGTCGGATCCACCAATACGGCCTTGGGGTTCTGGAAAACGCCGATGCTGTTTTTTACGCCGTTGAAATCAATGGCCAGCTTGCCACCGACCGAGGCATCCACCTGCGAGAGGAGGGTTGTGGGCACCTGCACGAAGTCAATGCCCCGCAGGTAGGTGGCAGCGCAAAAGCCGCCCATGTCGCCAATGACACCACCGCCAAGGTTGATGAGCAGCGAGCGGCGGTCGAGGCCGTGGCGCATCATTTCAGACCAGATGAAGCGGCAAATGTCGAGGTTCTTGAACCGTTCCCCTGCGGGTATCTCGATGGCAACTACCTCAAAATCAATGTTTTGTAAAAAATAGGGCAGGCAATGGCGGCGAGTGTTGGCGTCCACCAGCACGGCGATTTTCGAGTAGTTGCCTTCGGCAACCAGCGTCCTGAGCGGCTGCCCCATTTCCCCGATGGAAATTTCGTACTCGTTTAGATGAAGTGTAACCATGCGCAAGGATAATGATTGGCCAGACATTTTTATCAAAAACCTCCTAGTTTTGGGGCAAAACTTAATGGGTAGAGGTAGGAGTTTGAGGTTGAACGACCCTCTAACCTTCAAAATCCTCTAAAACCTCGAAACTCAAAATTTATGGCAAACGAAAGAAAAGCAGTCATCGTCGGCGCAGGGTTGGTCGGCGCACTCTGGGCGGTGATTTTGGCAAAACGGGGATACCAAGTGGATGTGTACGAACGCCGGGCCGACTTCCGGCAAGCGGGCTACGTGGGAGGGCGCTCGATAAACCTAGCCCTGAGCGAGCGGGGCTGGAAGGCCGTGGAGATTGCGGGCATTCGGGAGAAAATTGAGGCGGTGGCTATCCCCATGCCGGGCCGCATGATGCACGGAACGGACGGGGCACTGACCTATCAACCTTACGGCGAAGAGGGGCAGGCCATCTACTCGGTCTCCCGTGGTGGGCTGAACATCGAACTGGTGAACATCGCCGACGAGTTCAGCCAAGTGCGCTTCCATTTCAACCAGGCCTGCCTCGGCGTTGACCTCGACAACAGCTCGGTGCGCTTCGAGGACACCCGCACGGGCGTTCAATACGCCATCGAGAGCGACCTGATTTTTGGGACGGACGGTGCGTTTTCACCTGTTCGGCAAAGCCTGCAAAAGCTGCCCCGCTTCAATTATTCACAGCAGTATATTGATTACGGTTACAAGGAACTTTGCATCCCGCCCAACGAGGATGAAACGCACCGAATGCACACGAACGGCCTACATATTTGGCCACGGGGCCAGTTCATGCTTATCGCCCTACCGAACGTGGACGGCAGTTTTACTTGTACGCTTTTCCTGCCCTTCGAGGGCGAAGCTTCGTTTGAAAACCTGAAATCGGAGGTGCAGGTGATGGCCTTTTTTGAAAAATATTTCCCGGATGTCATCCCGCTCATGCCCACATTGGTGCAGGATTTTGCGGAGAACCCAACTTCTGCGCTGGTCACGGTGCGCTGCAATCCTTGGCACTACCACCACAAGATTTTGCTGCTCGGCGATGCCGCCCACGCCATCGTGCCGTTCTTTGGGCAAGGCATGAACTGTGGCTTTGAGGACTGTACCATCCTCGACAGCCTGATGGATAAGTACGAAGAGAACTGGCCGGCCATCATGGAGGAGTTCAGCGCCAACCGCCCCGAGGACTCGAACGCCATCGCCGACCTAGCCCTGCTAAACTTCATTGAAATGCGGGACAAGGTGGCCGACCCCAAGTTTTTGCTTTGGAAAAAATCGAAAAGCACCTGCACGAGCGGTTCCCGAAGGAGTTTCAATCGGTGTATTCAATGGTGAGTTTCAGCCATGTGCCGTATAGCCGGGCGCTCGCAGAGGTGACACGGCACGAGCAGTTATTCAATAAGATGTTGGGAATCAAGGACTTGGAGGAGAAATGGAACGGGGCAGAAGTCGAAGAGGTGTTTCGGGAGTGGTTGTCCGGGCGCTAAGAAGTCGCCCGTTCCAGACTCCGATAAAACACCAACGTAATGATTATCCCCATTGAAATACAAACATCCGCCACGTTAAAAATGCCAGTGCGGATGCTGTTCACGCCAAGGTTCATAAAATCCGGCACGAGGCTGTTGTTGAAAAAACGGTCGAAAAGATTGCCCGCCCCACCTGCGATGATCAGCCCAAGCCCCGTGAGGTGGATGAAATCAAGCCTGTTGATGTTTTTCAAAACAAAACCAAGTACCAATGCCAGCACGCCCACTGGCAATAGGCTGAGTACCCAAAACTTTAAATCGGGGTGCCAATCGGCGCCCAAGCTCATGGCTGCGCCGGAGTTCTCCACGTACACCAATCGGAAGGTGTCGTTCAGGTACGACAACTCACCCAATCCTTCGAGATGCGCTTTGGCCAAGCCCTTCGTCACCCGGTCGCAACCGACCGAACAGAAGATGAGCAAAGCAAACAGCAGCAGTTTTGTCTTATCAATTTTCATAAGCTTCGCAATGCGTTTAATACCTCATACCTCTACCTCACCTCTCAAACCTCTCTTTTTCCATCAAACTGTTCCAAATAATCCCCGACCCGGCGGATGAAAGAACCGCCAAGCGAACCGTCCACTACCCTGTGGTCGTAGCTCATGGAGAGGAACATCATTTGGCGAATCGCAATCAGGTCGCCGTACTCCGTCTCCACCACAGCGGGTTTTTTGCGGATGGCACCTGCGGCCATGATGGCCACCTGCGGCTGGTTGATGATGGGCGTGCCCATCACGTTGCCGAAGGTACCGACGTTGGTGAGGGTGAAGGTGCCGTCCTGTATTTCCTCGGGCTTGAGCTTGCCTTGTCGAGCACGGCCAGCAAGGTCGTTCACGGCCTTGGTGAGGCCGACGAGGTTTAGTGTATTGGCATTTTTGATGACGGGCACAATGAGGTTGCCGCTCGGCAGGGCAGTGGCCATGCCGACATTTATGTCTTTCTTGACGATGATGCGGTTGCCGTCCACAGAGACGTTGACCATCGGGAAGTCGCTGATGGCTTTGGCTACGGCTTCAACGAAGATGGGCGTGAAGGTGATTTTCTCCCCGTATTTTTTCTCAAAAACTGCCTTGTTGCGCTCCCGCCAGTTGACGAGGTTCGTCACGTCCACTTCCACGAAACTGGTCACGTGCGGCGATGTTTGCTTCGACATCACCATGTGGTCGGCGATGAGCTTGCGCATCCGGTCCATCTCCACGATTTCCACGTTGCCGGAGACGCTGACGGCGGGCTTGGGTGTTTGGAATTGGGAATTGGGAATTGGTGATTGGGCTGCTGGCTGGAGGTCGGCTACCGGAGCATGTCGGGTTTCAACATAAGCCAGAATGTCCTGCTTGGTCACCCTCCCCAGCTGGCCCGAGCCGGGTATGCGTTCCAGCTCTGCTGTGCTGATATTCTCTGCCTTGGCGATGTTTTTTACCAAAGGTGAGTAGAAGCGGCCAGGAATTGCAGGGCCTTCAGGCGCAACGGATGGAGCAGCTTCTCTGTTTGCGGGTTGCGCAGCATGGGTCACGCCGTTTGCCACAGTGAGGTTGGAATGGCCGTTGGAAGCGGCTGCGGGCATTGGCTCCTCCTTCAAGGCCGGCGATGGTTTGGGTGCAACGGCCTCACCATCGGTGGCGATGATGGCAATGGCCTTGCCAACGGGTACCACGTCGTTTTCCTTGAAAAAGATTTCAGCGATGACGCCTGCGGTAGGGGAAGGCACCTCGGAGTCCACCTTATCGGTAGCAATTTCGAGGATGGTTTCGTCGGCTTCTACTCGGTCGCCCACTTTTTTTGCCCACTTCAGTATGGTGGCTTCCATGATGCTCTCGCCCATTTTGGGCATTATCAGTTCTAACTGCGCCATGATGTTATCGTTGTTCGTTGCGGTTTAGAAAACCTTTTCAACGGTTTTTTAAATATTTGGTTAGGAAAAATTCGGCTGCAAAGTTAGGGAATTTGTGGTGGCTAGTTGTAATTGAATCACTTGGATTCTGTGCCGCCAATGAAAGGAACGAAGCGGAAGGCGCCAAAATCTTCTTCAACGTAATCGGTTTCAGATTTTTTGGTGATGCGAAGCATTTTTTGCAAGCGGACACCAACAGGAATAATCATGAAACCTCCGATACTGAGTTGGTCGAGCAAGGTCTGCGGCACTTCTGTGGCACCCGCCGTCACGATGATTTTATCGTAAGGGGCAAACTCCCGTAAGCCCTTCGTGCCGTCCCGAAAGTAGCAACGAACGTTGGTGAAGCCCAAGGTTGCAAGTAGTTTTTTTGCTTCGAGAAAAAGCTGCTCCTGCCGCTCCACGGTGAAGACCCTTGCTCCCATTTGCCCTAAAATAGCTGCTTGGTAGCCAGAACCCGTTCCGATTTCGAGTACTCGGTCCCGTTTCTGCAAATCAAGAAGTTGAGTTTGGAAGGCAACGGTATAGGGCTGCGAAATGGTCTGCTCCCGCTCGATAGGCAGGGCCTTGTCTTCGTATGCCAGGTCGGCGAATGCGCTGTCGAGGAAAAAATGGCGTGGCACGGCCTCAATGGCGGCGAGTACCCGCTCGTCAGTAATGCCTTTTTTCCGAAGGGAATCAACCAGCTTGCGGCGTAGGCCCTTGTGGCGGTAGGTATCTTCTTGCATCGGGAGTTATGAGTTTATAGTTATAAGGTATGAGTTGTCGTACTCATAACTCATAACTCATAACCCTATTAGTCTTCCGTTCCCAAATCAAAATCGTTCAAGAACCCAGTGTGGAAGTTTCCGGCACGGAAGTTCTCGTCTTTCATCAGTTTTTTGTGGAAAGGAATGGTCGTCTTGACGCCCTCCACGATGAACTCTTCGAGGGCTCGTTCCATTTTCGTGATGCACTCGTCGCGGGTGCGGGCGCGGCAGATGAGTTTTGCAATGAGGGAGTCGTAGTAGGGCGGGATGACGTATCCGGCGTACACGTGCGTGTCCACCCGGACGCCGTGGCCCTTGGCGGGGGGCAGGGAAATGATTTTACCGGGCGATGGGCGGAAGTCTCGATAAGGGTCTTCGGCGTTGATGCGGCACTCCATGGCGTGCATTTCCGGGTAGTAATTCTTGCCGGTAATTGGCTCGCCCATGGCCACTTTCAATTGTTCTTTTATCAAATCATGGTCAATCACCTCCTCCGTCACCGGATGCTCCACCTGGATGCGGGTGTTCATTTCCATGAAGTAAAAATTGCGGTACTTGTCCACCAAGAACTCGATGGTGCCGACGCCCTCGTAGTTGATGGCCTGCCCTGCTTTGATGGCGGCATCGCCCATTTTTTGGCGAAGCTCTGGGGTCATGAAGGGTGAGGGGCTTTCTTCCACCAGTTTCTGATGGCGGCGCTGGATGCTGCACTCCCGCTCGGAGAGGTGGCAGACCGTACCGTACTGGTCACCCACTATCTGGAACTCGATGTGGCGTGGCTCTTCAATGTATTTTTCCATGTAGATGCCATCGTTGCCGAAGGAAGCCTTAGCCTCGTTGCGGGCCATGTTCCAGTTGGATTCAAAAGAGGCTTCGTCCCAAATGATGCGCATGCCCTTGCCGCCGCCGCCCGCAGTTGCCTTGATGATGACCGGGTAGCCTATCTCCTTTGCAAGGCCAATGCCCTCTTTGACATCGGTGATAAGACCGCCGGAACCGGGCACGACTGGCACACCTGCAGCAATCATGGTGGTTTTGGCGGTGATTTTGTCACCCATGGAGCGGATCTGCGAGGGCGTAGGGCCAATGAACTTGATGCCGTACTCGCCGCAGATTTCAGCGAAATCGGCATTTTCTGCCAAAAAACCATAGCCGGGATGAATGGCATCAGCGTTGGTTATTTCGGCGGCTGCCATGATACGGGGTATGTTCAGGTACGAATCCTTGGACTGTGGAGGTCCGACGCAAACGGCTTCGTCGGCAAAGCGGACATGTAGGCTGTCAGCATCGGCGGTGGAGTAGATGGCCACCGTTTTGATGCCCATCTCGCGGCAAGTGCGTATGACTCGCAGCGCTATTTCGCCACGATTGGCTATGAGAACTTTATCGAACATAAATTCAGGTATGAGGTATGAGGCATGGGGTATGAGGTGGTGACGTGCATACCTCATGCCTCATACTTCATACCTAAGAATTAATCCGGCTCTACGAGGAAAAGCACTTGGTCGTATTCAACAGGTTGGGCATTGTCAACCATTACCTTGACGATGGTGCCACTGATTTCGCTTTCAATTTCGTTGAAAAGCTTCATGGCTTCGATGATGCATACGACGTCGCCTTTTTTGACTTTCTGCCCAATTTCAACATAGGATGGCTTCTCTGGGTTGGCAGAGCGGTAGAAAGTGCCCACCATTGGCGACTTGATTTCTTTGTAGACTTGACCAGTAGGTTGAGCTGGTTTGGCAGCAGCTTCGGAAGGTTTCTCGGAGGCTGCTTCTGCTGCCGGGGCTGGAGACGCAGCGGGAACCAGGCTTGCTGGCGCAGGGCTGCCCATGGTAGGCGCTGCCATTTGAATTGGCGCTGCGACAACGTGCGCTGTTTTTGTGTCGCGATACAATGCCGTCCGGATGGAGAGTTTGAAATCGCCCTCCTCCATCTTGAACTCGGCCAGGTTGGACTTGTTGAGGAGCCGGATAAGCTCCTGGATTTCCTGAAAAGTCATATTTTTCGTTTTAGGTTCGGCAGCTGGTGGACGGTTGATGATGGGCGGCCATTGCGCAAGCAAGCCCATCGTCAATCGTTTGCGGCCTGCCGCTGTTATGCTCTTCCCATGTATTCACCGGTGGTGGTGTCCACTTTGATTTTTTCACCAGTATTGATAAAAAGCGGCACTTTCACCTCTGCACCTGTGTCCACTGTGGCGGGTTTGTAGGTGTTGGTGGCAGTATCTCCTTTGATGCCGGGTTCCGTGTAGGTGATTTCCACCACGACCATTGCCGGCATTTCAAGGGTTAGTGGCGCATCGTTGGCGGAGTTGAACAGTACATCCACCACCATGCCTTCCTGCAAAAATTGTGGGCTGACGATAAGGCTTTCTTCAAGGGCAACCTGGTTATAATCGTCCATGTTCATGAAGTTGTAGCCCATTTCGTCTTTATAGAGGTACTGGAACTTACGCCTTTCCACCCTTATTTCGGTGATGGCGTGGCCAGAAGGCCAAGTACGGTCAATCACTTTGCCCTTGGTCAAGGACTTTAGCTTGGTGCGCACGAAGGCTGGGCCTTTGCCTGGTTTAACGTGCTGGAATTCGACTACGGTCCAAATATCACTGTCCATGTCCATGCACAAGCCGTTTCGTATATCGGAAGTAGTTGCCATTGAGTTTTTAAATTAAATGATGAAAAATAAATGGGTGCTTTGAAAAACGGCGCAAAGGTATAAAAATGGTTTTAGGTTTCATTGGTTTCAGGTTTAACGGCAAGTCCTTGATGAAACCTGAAACCCTGAACCTGAAACCCCTAATACGCCCATTTCACCCAAATCGCCCCCCAAGTATACCCCCCGCCGAATGCGGTCAGTATCAGGTTGTCGCCTTTTTTGAGCTGACTTTCCCATTCCCAAAGACAAAGTGGTATCGTAGCAGCGGTCGTGTTGCCGTATTTGTTGATGTTCACCATGACTTTTTCCATTGGAAAATCGGCCATGCTGGACACAGACTCGATGATGCGCAGGTTGGCTTGGTGAGGCACCACCCAAGCGATGTCGTCGGCAGAAAGGCCGTTTTTCTTCATCACCTCCTTCACCACGCCGGCCATGCCCGACACGGCTGCCTTGTAAACTGGCCGCCCGTTTTGATAGATATAATGCTCCTTGGCGTCCACAGTTTCATGGCTGGCTGGTTTGAGGGAGCCGCCTGCCCGCTGGTACAGGTTTTCGGCGCCGCTGCCATCGGAGTGCAGCACCGAGTCCATGATGCCGTTGCCATCCGAGGATGGTTCGAGCAGCACCGCCCCGCCTGCATCGCCGAAAAGGATACAAGTGGCCCGGTCGGTGTAGTCAACGATGGAGGACATCTTGTCGGCTCCGACGACGATGACTTTCTTGCACATGCCTGAATTGATGTACTGTGCGCCCGTGGTCAATGCGAACAGGAAGCCTGAACATGCAGCGCCCACATCAAAAGTGAAGGCATTTTTCAATCCTGTTTGGTGCGCAATCAGGTTGGCGGTATCGGGGAACATCATGTCCGGGGTGACGGTGGCACAAATTAGCAGTTCCACGTCTTCGGGCTTGGTGCCTGTTTTCTCCAATAGGCCGTTCACGGCCTGTATGCCAAGGTAAGATGTGGCAAGTCCTTCACCCTTTAAAATCCGGCGCTCCCGGATGCCAGTGCGAGAAACAACCCACTCGTCGTTGGTGTCAACCATTTTTTCCAACTCAGCATTCGTGAGCACATAATCCGGCACGTAGGCGTGGATTCCAGTAATTGCTGCTCGTGTATTCGTCATAGTTTAATACGGTTCGTTATTTTTATGTTGTGTTTGGAGGGGGAAGGAAACTGCTATCTTGCAGCCTGAAAAGCGGGGCAAGGTAAGGATAATTCGGATTTTTGCTTTCTGAATTTCTTCTCCACCCTTTAGTTTCAATCATTCCACCATTCATTCATTCGCTCATTGCCAATGAAAATCGGCTTGTTTTTCGGCTCGTTCAATCCAGTTCACGTTGGCCACATGATAATCGCCAACTACATGGCCACCCGTACCGACCTTCAACAGGTTTGGCTGGTCGTTAGCCCCCAAAACCCGCTCAAGCCCAAGGCCGCACTGGCCAAAGACCACGACCGCCTGCACCTCGTCCAACTAGCGGTAGGGGACAACCCCGTGCTACGGGCTTCCAATATCGAGTTTGGTCTTCCGAAGCCATCCTACACCATTGACACACTTGCATTTTTGAGGGAAAAACATCCCACCAAGCAGTTCGTGCTCATCATGGGCGGCGACAACCTTGCCACCATCAACAAATGGAAAAACTACGAAATCCTGTTGCGGGACTATGAGATTTATCTCTACAAGCGCCCCAACGTCGAACTTGGCGAATTCGCCGACTACCCCAACATCCGCCACTTCGAAGCGCCAATGCTCGACATCTCGGCCACGTACATCCGCCAGTGCATCAGGGAGGGCAAATCGGTGCAGTACCTGCTGCCCGATGCGGTGTTCCAGTACTTGGAGGCCAGCAATTTTTACAAGAATTCATAAGCCAATCGAATAGCCCAATCACTCAACATCTCAATTGTATCCACCTTGCTCCCCGTCCATTTCTACACCCGTCCCGACGTCGTGCAAGTCGCCAAAGACCTGCTCGGTAAGTACCTCGTCACCAGCTTTGACGGGCAATTGACCGCTGGCAAAATCGTGGAAACGGAAGCCTACCGTGCGCCCGACGACCGCGCCTGCCACGCCTTCGGCAACCGCCGCACCGCCCGTACGGAGGTCATGTTCCAGGAAGGAGGGCGGGCTTATGTCTATCTGTGTTACGGCATCCACCACCTTTTCAATGTGGTGACGGGGCCGGAGGACATGGCCCATGCCGTGCTGGTACGTGCCGTTCAACCCATTGACAACGTGGATATTATGCTCGAACGACGGAGCTTATCCCGCTTGGAGCGCAAACTGACGGCAGGCCCCGGCGCACTTTCGCAGGCACTCGGCATCAGTACCGGGCACAGCGGCCTCAGCCTGCTCGACCCCACCAGCAATATTTGGATTGAAGACCGTGGCGAAGTTGTTATTGAGGAAAATATCGTGGCCAGCCCAAGAGTTGGCGTCGGCTTCGCCGGAGCGTGTGCAGTGTGGCCGTGGCGCTTTCGCATCGCAGGGTCGTCCTGGACAAGTCCGGCGAGGTGAGTTGGCAGTTCGACAGTTGGCAGTTGGCAGTTGAGAACACGGAAGCAGCCCCTGACTGCTAACTGCCAACTGTCGAACTGCCAACTTTAAGCCCCATCCTTGTGCCGCCACAGGTACAGGCAAGCGTAGGAGCGGTAGGGTTGCCAAATCGTGGCGATTTCGTTCATTTTTTGGTGCATGGCCTTGCCAGTTTCCGTGACATCGTACAGTCCGGCAATGGCCATACGGATGCCGAGGTCGTCGAGCGGGAGCACGTCGGGGCGGCTGAGGGAGAACATAAGAATCATCTCCACTGTCCATTTCCCCACGCCTTTTATTTGGGTCAAATATTGGATGATTTCGTCGTTGCCCATGTCGCTCCAGTCTTTTTCGAGGAGGTTTTCCTGCTGGAAAAAATCAGCGACGTTTTGGAGGTACGCAGCTTTTTGCCTAGAAAGCCCGACGGTTCGCAGTGTCTCGATATCCTTGGCAAGCAGCAGTTCGGGGTGCGGCTGACCATCGGGGAACAATGCGATGAAACGCCCTGCAATGACGTTGGCCACCTTGGTGGAAAGCTGCTGGCTGATGATGGACCCCAGCAAGTCGAGGTACACGCCCTTCGAGTTGACGGACAGCTCCCGGAAAGGGATTTTTTCCACCAGATTTTTCATGGTAGGGTCTTGCGATAGGTGTCGGATGATAGTGGTTTGCATAGGTTTTAACTAATTTTGGACAGCGCAGAGCGGTTCTGCGACGGCACAAGTTAAGTGGCGAAAATGGTCTTGCCGAAAGTTTTTTCACAAAAAAATCAAGCTAAATTCCTTTTGGCTTGAGATATTTTATTGAACTTGGCCGCCACAATTGAAGTCCACCAGGACAGGCTATCGTGGCCAAACCAAATATTTGCCAAAAAAGCATTAATTTTGCGGGCAAAAATTGTGGAACTGTTATGCGCTAGGAATCTTGTAGCGAAGAAAAATTGAACAAGAACAAAAAACAAACGGCACTATGTTGATTGTCTACATTGCGCTCGGCGCATTTATCCTTGGAGGGGTTATTTTTCTTGCCCTTGGTTTTAATCCACAGCGGAGTAGCCGTAAATGGTATTGAATCAACGCTTGTGACCAAACAAGCTATTACTAGTTGATTTTCAACACATTTCAAGTACTTCATTTTATGGCGCAGGGCGTGTTGTTGCCCAATTTGCTACGCCGTTTTGAGGCTCCGGGCCATGAACCCTCTTCCATATATCACGTTTGCTATTTGGCTCATGCAAGCACAAATTTTATGCTTACCTTTTCCGGCCTGAGCAACTATTTTCCAAAATGTCAACAAAAAAAATCCTGATAACGGGCGCCACTGGCTTCATCGGCTCCTACCTCGTGCGGTATTTGCTGCAGCAGGGCCACTCCAACCTGCGCTGCACACGCCAGCAGAACAGCTCCCTGGCCCTGTTGAAAGACGCCGCCGACAAGGTGGAATGGGCGAATGCCGACCTGTTGGACATACCAGCCCTTGAGGAGGCGATGCAGGGCGTTGAGCAGGTCTATCATTGCGCTGCTATTGTCTCATTTCACGAAAAGGACAACCGCAACATGCTGAAAATCAACAGAGAAGGCACGGCCAACGTCGTCAACCTCGCCCTTGATTTCGGTATTGAAAAACTGGTGCATGTCAGCTCCGTCGCTGCCATTGGCCGTAAGCCCAACGACCCCACCATTGACGAACAGACCACCTGGCAAGACGCTGAATACAACAGCCCCTATGGCGTCAGTAAACACTGGGCGGAGATGGAAGTGTGGCGGGGCATCGCCGAGGGGCTTAACGCCGTCATCGTTAACCCGGCCAACGTGCTGGGTAGTGGCTTTTGGAAGGGACGAACGAGCACCGGGCAGATTTTTCACAATATCTGGAAGGGACTGCGGTTCCACCCGCTCGGCACCAGTGGCTTCGTGGACGTGCGGGATGTGGTGCGGTTCATGGTGCTGCTGATGGAGAGCGAAGTCAGCGGAGAGCGTTTCATCCTCAGTGCCGAGAGCCTGCCTTTCAAGCGGTTATTTGATGAAATAGCAGCCTCGGTGGATGTGGGACCGCCGACGATTCCCGTCACCCCGCTCATCCGGGAGGTGGCTTGGCGGGTGGCTTGGCTATCCTCCAAAATCACGGGGCAGCCCCCCTTCATCACCAAGCAAACGGCCCGCTCCAGTGCCCGAACGTTTTTTTACGACAACCGAAAGTCGCTGACTGTTTTCCCGTTTCAGTACACCCCCGTTTCGCAGACAGTGCAGGAGACCGGGGCGCAATTTTTGCGGAACGCAAAGAAGGATTTTGAGCCGGACGTGCTGCCGTTTGGGGTTGGAAATTAGGAATTAATATCTGGGCAGTTTGTCAGTGAGGGTTTCGTTAAGATTCGATTTACTGGCATGAAGCTTCAATTCCCCAATTTCCATTAATTCCCCAATTTCCATTTTTTGGCGACCACATTATTTTTTCATCGGCCTTTTCTTGTGTACGTTTGTTTCCTTTTTGAAAAACAGCGACTCCCGCAATTGCCACGGAGCATAGTTTTTTTTAACGTAACTGAATGATTTCAAACCTGTTATACCATATTGGCCGCTATATTTTGCTGCTTCGACAGACCTTTTCCAGGCCCGAAAACCTCGGCATGTACTGGAAGGAAACAATGCGGCAGATGGAGGACATCGGAATCGGGTCGCTCATCATCGTGGCACTGATTTCAGTGTTCATGGGAGCGGTAGCGGCGGTGCAGTTTTCCTACCAGTTGGATGGCACGCTGGTGCCCCAGTGGTACATCGGGTACATCGTGCGTGACCTAGCCATTATCGAGTCGGCCCCAACCATCACCTGCCTGGTACTTGCAGGCAAGGTGGGCTCCAACATGGCCGCTGAACTTGGCACCATGCGCCAAAAGGAGCATATTGACGCCATGGAACTGATGGGCGTGAACACGGCAGCGTACCTGATTTTACCGAAAATAATTGCTGCGCTTTTCATGATTCCGCTGCTGGTCACGCTGTCGGCCTACGTGGCCATTGGCGGTGGCTACTTGGCCACGGTGCCAGTTGGCACACTCTCGTCTGACGATTATGAGCGGGGCCTACGGGCTTTCTTTCTGCCACACAATGTGACCATGATGTACGTGAAAGCAGTGGTTTTTGCCTTCATTCTTACTACTGTGCCGTGTTTTCAGGGCTACTTCGTGAAGGGCGGCAATATCGAGCTTGGCAAGGCCAGCACTAACGCTGTGGTGTTCAGCAATATCTTGATTCTCCTATCTGACTACATGATTGCCGTGTTGCTTACGGGGTGAAACGATTACGATTTTTGATTGGCGACTTACGATTGGCGGGCTGCGAAATTGCAGGATTTTAATTTTTTAAACGATGATTAGAGCGGAAAACATAATCAAGCAGTTTGACGACCACGAGGTGCTGAAGGGGGTCTCCATGGAGTTCAACCCAGGTAAGACCAACTTGATTATTGGGCGTAGCGGTGCGGGCAAGACGGTTTTTCTGAAAATACTGGTGGGCCTTTTGGAGCCAAGCTCCGGCAAGGTTTGGTATGATAATGTGGACTTTTTCTCCCTGAACAAAAAGCAAGTACGGGCAATCAGGCTGGAGGTGGGCATGCTCTTTCAAGGGTCCGCGCTTTTTGACTCGATGAAGGTGCAAGAGAATGTGCGGTTCCCGCTCGACATGTTCACCAACCATACTTTGGCCGAGAAAAACAAGCAGGTTGACCTATGCTTAGAGCGGGTCGGCCTTTCCGGTGCCCACCAAAAATACCCTTCCGAACTATCGGGCGGCATGCAAAAACGGGTTGGCATTGCTCGCGCAATCGTCATGGAACCCAAGTACCTGTTTTGCGACGAGCCCAACTCCGGCCTCGACCCCCGCACCGCGCTGGTCATTGACGAACTCATCCAGGACATTACTTACGAGCACAACATGACGACCATCATCAATACCCACGACATGAACTCGGTGATGGAAATCGGTGACAACATTGCCTACTTGCATGAGGGCTTTTTGGCATGGCAAGGAAGCAAAGACGAGGTGCTAACCAGCGACAATGAATTGTTGCAGGGGTTTATTTTTGCCTCGCCTTTCCTTCAGCGACTGAGGAGCGCTGCGCTGAAACAGGGATGATTTTTTACCAAAAAAGAAAATAGAAACGAACTGCCAGTTCTCACGGCAGACTTTTGGATTTAACAAGGTATTGATTTTCAACAAATTAAGGCTGGAGAATTGCCACTTAGTCAGCAGACCTTACCGCCCCTGGGTTGAGGGTGGTTTCATCGTCCGTTTTTTCGCCGCCCTCAATCAGCACCTGGTCGGCCTGGGAGCTGAAAAAGCTACGGAAGAAAATGAGCAGGCTGAGCACGCCAACCGTGATGGCGGCATCGGCCACGTTGAACACAGGCCTAAAAAACTGGAAATGCTCGCCGCCCCACAGCGGTAACCAATCTGGGAAAAAGCCCTCGAACATCGGGAAGTAGAACATGTCCACCACTTTGCCGTGCAAAAATCCGGCATAGCCGCCATCTTCAGGAAACATGGTGGCCACACCTCCGTGGTAAGGAGTTTGGGAAAAAATGAGGCCGTAAAAAGCACTGTCAATGATATTGCCAATGGCACCTGAGAGGATAAGAGAGAAGCTGGCAATGAGGCCAAAGGACACGTTTGAGCGCAACAACATGCGGAGGTAATACATCAGGAAACAGACGGCTGCGATGCGAAAAAGGCTGAGTGCAAGCTTGCCGTAATCGCCGCCGAGCGTGATGCCAAAGGCCATGCCTTCGTTTTCTACAAAGTGGATAAGTGCCCAAGATTGACCAAGCAACTGTATTTCTTCGCCATAGGCGAGGTTGGTTTTTATCCAAATTTTTAGCCACTGGTCAATGACCAAAACGCCGATGATGATAAGTGCTATTTTGAGTGATTTATTCAAAACGGTGCTATTTTTTTGACTTTTACCTAATGATGTAACGCTGAAACAAAGCGGATACGAAAAGGCAAAGTTCAAAATTGTTTGTGCATTGAGAAAATAAAAATAGTGATTGTGCCTACTGCACAATCACTATTCGGTTTTGGTCTGTGAGAAAAATGGGCTATGACAAACCCTTTCGCTTGGCATCTACGCTCAAAGTAGCATGTGGCACGGCCAGCAGGCGTTCCTTTGAAATGAGCTTACCCGTGGCCCGGCAAACGCCGTAAACTTTGTTTTCGATACGGAGCAGTGCGCTTTCCAGGTGCTGGATATGGTTGCGCTGGCGCACGGCAAGGGAGTTGAGGTACTCCCGCTCAACCGAGCCAACGGCATCATCCAAGTTCTTGATTTTGCCGTCTTCATTGTCGGCCATTTCAGTCATTTGACGTAGGTAAAACTTGAGCTGCTGGTTGGCTTTGTCCAATTTTTCGACAATAATGGCCCTAAATTCCGCCAGATCGTTATCCGAGTAGCGGGTTCTAACTTGTGTAGTAACTAGCATAGTATCAGTAAGTTTTTTTAAAAGAAATTGTACTGTCGTTGTGTTTCAGCATAAGAAAATTTCGTGTTTGACAGTGATTTCATAGTGTAGTCGGGCAAAAGTAGTATTCTGACAATAATAAACAAAATCAAAATATCAATTTCCCCCTTTGTTGATATGCTTCATTTGTTGATGATGAATGAGCGAAGTAGAATTAAAGCACTGGCTTTCAGCCTATTATTTCCCGAATCCTATCAAATCATCTTCTCAGCTAAAGGTTGGCTAATGTCAAAAAAAGCCGGGCCACAACGCTGTGACCCGGCATGATTCGGGAATGAGGAATATTGATGCTGAAAATTTAATCTCACATAGTTTCTAAACTGGCTTTCAAGTCTTCAGTGGTTGTTCTCCGACAGCGACTGGCCTAGTACGTCGGCGTCAATATGGCGGTAGGCGGTCTGGAGCAGCACCTTGGCATCTGGGTTGTACGGCTCTAGGTCCAAGGCCCGGTAAAGGTCGCTTACGGCGTCATAGTACATCTTGCCTTTGATGCTGGCTTCGGCCCTGCACAGGTAGTAGTTGGCGTGGCCGGGCTTCAGGTCAATGGCTATGCCGAAGCTTTCGATGGCATCATTGATGGCACCTTTTTCCACCTCGACATCGCCGATGAAGGCGTACACTTCCGCATTTTCACCGTCGAGCAGCATGGCCTCCCTGGCATCGGCAATGGCATCGCTGTAATTGTGGTCGAGCAAGTAGCATTTGGCCCTGGCCAGAAAGATGTCGCTCTGCCGGGAAGACTGGAGCGCTTCCCGGAAGGCTTCCATTGCCTCTGCTTTTTCGCCCATTTGATACTTGATGACGCCGAGGTTGGTCAGCGCCGTTGCATCACCTTGACGGATGGACAGCGCTTGGTCAAGCCATGCAGCGGCAAGTTTTGGTTGACCCAATTCCATCAGTGCGATGCCCTTGCCCAAGCTGGCGTCGAAGTTTTGGGGGTTAAGCCGAAGCGCCTCGTCGAAGTCGTTCAATGCATCATTGGTGTGGTGGGTACTTATTTTGGCCAGTGCCCGGTGCACGTAGCGGGTATCGGTTGGTTCGGCGTAGAGTACCATGTTAAAGCAGTCTATGGCACGGTCGGGTTGCCCCTTTTGAAGTAGGGTGTGGCCGTACAGCTCATAAGCTGTCGTGTCCGCAGGGTTCAGTTGAAAAAGCTTTTCCAGCGCAATTTCGGCCTTCCCGTAGTTCTTAAGCTGAAAATTGGTGAGCGCAAGGTTATAGAGCGCCTTGGCATGCTGAGGGTCGGCCTCAAAGGCGGCAGCATAGTATTCGGCGGCAGGCTCCATTGCGCCTGCGTCGTAAAATGCGTCAGCCTGTTCGTAAAAATGCTGTGCTTCAAGTTCAAAACCAGCTTTCTCTTGAAAGCCCTGGCCTTGGGCATAAAATAGTGCGGTGGCAAAAACGAGAATCAGTGCGGTGATTGGTAACCTTCTCATATCGCTCTCGGCTTTTGTAGCGCTGTTGAGTTGGTAAAAGAGGTGCGGGCATTTAAAATATTCGCACCTTCTTGAAACAACACACGGTGCTGTCGGTAAAAAAGGATGTTCCGGGTGTGCGCTGAATTTGGCGACACATTATTAAAACAAGCAACTAATTTGCCAAAAAGCTCTACAAAGCGTTAAAATTCAGAATTTTATAAATTTATTCATTTTGCATGTTGTGTTTTTTCGAATTAAAATGCAAACTCCAAGTATTTGATTTAGCGCTGAATAAATATTGCATAAAAATTAAATTTAAAACCTGTTTTTTCAAAAGCTGGTATTCTTCTTGCTCTTGGCATTAAAGATTACACAAATATCAAGCAGGAGATTAAACCAACTAGAGAAGACCGAATTCCTCCTATGTTCCTTGGGTTAGAGAAAAGAAATTACACTACACATTAAAGTTTAAAAAAGGCTAGGGCGGCTGATTGATGCGGATGGTGGGCTTAAGGCCATCCTTCATGGAGTAGGCAGCTACCGTTTTTCGATGGACGACCAGCCACTAAATTTCTTGGAACATGAGATTGCTACACATCCTATCCGTAGGCTTCATTTTCTTATTGCCGAAATCGGCGTCCGCCAACTACATTCCTGATTTCAAACAGCAACTTTTTATCGAGACCTGGGCCAATTTGGCAGTGGACCAAATGAGGCAGTACGGCATTCCAGCCAGTATCACCCTTGCACAGGCCATTGTCGAGTCGGGTTGGGGAGATGGCTATGTTGCCAAGCTCGCCAACAACTATTTCTGCATCAAGGGCAACAACGGCTGGACAGGCCCCGTGGTCAAGGCCAAGGACGACGACCCAGACTCTTCCAGCTTCCGCCAATACCTCAACATCGAGGAATCGTTCACTGACCACTCCAAGTTTCTGCTGGAAAACAGGCGTTACCAACCGCTTTTTGACCTCAACGCTTATGATTACAAGGGATGGGCATACGGCCTCAAGGCCGCAGGCTATGCCACGAAGCCCGATTATGCAGAGTACCTGATTGCCACCATTGAGAAATACGGGCTTTATCTGTACGACTATGCCGTGCCAGCCAACCAGATAAAATCACTGAGCCTACAGGTCGAGCAGCAGGAACAGGAAGATGTGATGATGTCGCCAACTCACGATCCGGTAATCCATTTGCCGATGCTAGATATCCAGAAAGACAGCAAGGCGTCCAGCAGTGAAGAAGGGCAGCCGATGTCTGCGCCCGGCTACCATTTTGACAGAGAGTCGGCAACTGTGGCAACAACCAAACCTGAAGTGGAAATGCCAGCAGATAAGAAACACGTGAAAATACCTTTGATTTTGCCGAAGGCAGCGCCGACATTTAGCAGGCGATAGCCTTTTGGCCAGCGAAAACGTTCAACCTTAGCCAGCGGGAGTAAGCACCTGACCCTCAATCTGCATTTTTGCAGGTTGAAGGCAGCGTCTTACTCCCGTTTTTAGTTTAGTGCTAGAGAGCTTTGGCCCTCATTTTTAGCCTTTTACAAACTTTAGAAAAAAAAATTTGTCCGAGGTTAGCCCAAAGTTTTCTACCTTTACGACCGATTCAAAATGAAGCGAAAACTTCATTTGGACTTTTATCATCCCATGAACATTTTTTTCCTATGAAGCCGATTGTAGTCCTTTTACAACCCTATCTCCTGTTTTCTTCTTTTTCCCGGCAAGTAGCTTTTTGCCACCGGGTCTTGTTCTCCATGAATAAAAAACGAAGCTGATACTATGATTTGCCAGAGATACTGGTGAACAGTTCATCTTGTTTTTCGTAAAGGAAACTGCATCGCTTCTCAGGTCAAGAAATCCTGAAAACCCATCTTTTTTTAAATTTAAACCGGTAAAAAAAACGAGGTATGACGAACCGATTACTCCTCAAGTGGCAGTTGCGACTATTGTTCGTAATGAGCCTAATCCCATGTACATTACAGCTTGTCGCGCAGTGCGAGTGTGGCACACCTATCCAGGTGCCCGACCCGCTTTGCCCAGGCGGCTTTAAGCAATCCTGCACAGGTGATGTATTTACGATGACCTATTGTGGACCCGACACGGTTTACGTGAACGCATCTTGCGAAGGTGTGCTGAGCAGCCCAAGCACTTTCATCCAGATTTCCGGAAACCCCGATTTCTTCCTTTGTGGAATATGTACCGCCTGGGGGGTATCCCATTGGCAGTATGGTGCCAGCGGGTACTACTGTGACTGTTCACTACATTATCACAGCTCCCGGTCCAGGAGGTATCAAGGACACGCTTTGCTTCAACCTTGCCTTCGTTGACACCATACCTCCGGTGATTGACATCAACCTCGTAAGCGACACGGTCGCCTGTGAAGTGGACGACTACGCTGGCTGGCGGCAAGCCCAAATGGACTCGCTTATTGCCCATCAAGCAGATTTTGACAACTGCGGCATTGACACCATTTATAACAACGGCCCAGCCACATTCACCAACAACTGCGGCTCCGTGACCGTCACGTTCTACGTGGAGGACATTTCGGGGAATGTGGACAGCGCCACTGCCACCTACACCATCACGGACACGACGCTGCCCGTTTTGGCCGGAGTGCCTGCCGATGCGATTATTGATTGCGATGACCCCATCCCTGCCGTCGCCAATGTGACGGCCACAGACAACTGTGCTGCGGGCTTGATGGTTGCTTTTAGCCAAACCAATTCTCAATCGGCCAACACCTCCACTTGCAACCATTACGACTACACCATTATTCGAAACTGGTCGGTAAACGATGGTTGTGGCAACGTGGTGACCGCTTCGCAAACCATCAACGTAGAGGACACTGGCCTGCCGAGCTTCGACATCCCAGCCGACACAATGGTGAACTGCGGGACACCCATTGACACACTAACCCTTGGCTCTTACAGCAACGTGGCGGACAACTGCTCGTCGGTCTTGAACATCACGTTGTCCAACATAGTCAACAATGGCATTTGCCCACAAGGCAAAAACCATCCTGCGCACTTGGACGGTGACCGACCCCTGTCTCAACGCTGTTTCCAAAACACAAACCATCACGATTGTGGACACCATTCCACCGACGGCAGTGTTCCCCGCCGACCTCACGGTTGACTGTGCAAACGTGGGCAACATCAACATCACCGGGGTGCCGACCATGGTCAGTGACAACTGCGACACTCTCGCTTTCTACACCCAACTGCCCGATACGCTCGTGGCCGGGTCTTGCGACCACAGCTACGTGCTAAAGCGCCCTTGGCTGATAACGGACGCTTGCAACAACTCCCTACAGGGCCTGCAAATCATCACCGTCACCGACAACAAGAACCCGGTGGTAGGTACGCAAGCGCAAAACCGAACCATCACTTGCGACGATGCAGTGGATGCCGACAGCGTCTTCAACGCCTGGGTGGCAACACACGGCAACGCCGTCGCCGCTGACAACTGCACGGGAAGCATAGACCTGAGCTGGTTCGCCTACAACGCTGCTGACCAACTGCCCAACCGACATCCTCACCGACACCGACCCCGGCCAGTGCGATGCACTGCTGACACTGGCACTCCCAGAAATTATTGAGGAGTGCGGCAACGTGGCTGCAGCGCAGAACTTTTCGCTTACGCAAATTCTGACTATACCAGGCGGGATGGATCCCGTCGAGACGCCAGTGAACGACCTGGTTTTCAACTTTGGCGTACCTGGTCCGCCATTCATCGCTACCTCGAACGCCACGCTTGACATCATTTTGAACAACGTGGACGCAGAGGAGCCGACCGAGTTTTTCATGGTTTATGGCGAAGATGGCTCAGTACTCGGTGCCGTGGCGCACACTCCGACCCAGTGCTCCGACACGATAACCTCATTTACCCTGACCACGGCACAAGTCAACGCTTGGGCGTTCGATGGCGTACTGACACTGACTGTGAAGCCGAACATTCCAGTAGCACAACCAGGCCGTTTTTCCATCAACCCCATTTGCCCCAACGGCTCGGTCACTGCCGACCTGAGCTACACGACGGAGTTTCCGGCCAACCTCAAATTCGAATACAGCTTGAACGGAGGTGCTCGCACACTGGTGTCCCCGATAGCCCCCGTATCGGAGTCTTTCGGACAAGGCACGACGAGCGTGACCTACTTTTTCACCGATTGCGCAGCAAACGAAACCACGTGCAGCTTTGAAGTGACGGTGGAAGACAACGAAGCGCCAGCGATAGCCTGTCCGCCGAGCGTGAGCATCAACCTCAACTCCGGCGAGTGTACGCAGGATGTGCTGATTCCGCTTTTCTCGTCCATCACCGACAATTGCGCAGTGACGACGCCAACCACGCAGGACCAGCCGGTTGACTCGCTCGACCGCCTCATCAGTTTCAACTACAACCCGAACCTGAACGACTACGTGGCAAACGACAAGACGTTCACTTTCAGTGGATTGCAAGGCAACGCAACACCTGGCGGCGTCCAACTCATCATCACCATTCAGGGCGATGTGGACTCAGTTGGCGCTTATTTCGAAATTTATGACAACAACGGCAACTACCTTGGCACCACTGCCAAGGGCCAACCGAATGTGACGCCGGGCGACTGCAATACCCCAAGTACGGCCACCTTCACCATCCCCGCCACCACGTTCAACGACTGGGCATCGGCAGGGAACATCCAGATAACCGCTGTTTCGTACATGGGCTACCCGATACCACCAGCCGGACCGGGATGGGGCATCAACCCCTGCGACCCGATGGCGGTGAACGCCGATGGCGACACGGACGGCAGCTTTATTTATGCTACTTTCAGCTACCAAAGTGTTGCGCCTACCTTCTCAGCTTCGGGCGCTACGACGATCAGCCAAGTGACGCTGACGCCACCGCTGGAGGCCGAAACCTACACGCTCAACCAAGGCACTACCACTTTCACCTACGGTGCAACCGACTTGGCGGGCAACCCCGGCAGTTGTTCGTTCAACGTAACGCTGAACGATGTGGAACCGCCAGTGGCGCTCTGTGGTCCTACCTTCGTGGAAATCAATCCTTCGGGCATTGTTTCGCAAACGATTTTCCCATCTGAAATTGACCTGGGCAGCTCCGACAACTGCAGCATCGTCTCCATGACGGTAACGCCCAGCTCGGTGACTTGCAACGACGCAGACTTTAACCCGAACCCGGTGACGCTGACGGTGACAGACGCCTCCGGCAATGTTTCCATCTGCAACACCTTCGTCAACGTGTCGGTACTGGGGCCGGAGCCAACCATATCGAGCACTTGTGGTAGCGATGATTTGTCGCTATTCGCAAACCCACCAGCAGCGCCCGGTGGCGGCAACAATCCTTACCAGTACGTCTGGTACAACCCGCAGGGCCTTCCTTTTGCCTACGTGCAAAATCCGGTTATTATGGATGCAAACCAGGGCAACCTCGGTTTCTACAACGTTGTGATTCAAGGACTTACGGGCTGCGATGCTGTGGGGGTGGTGCAAGTTACCTGTGACATGCTCCCACTTCAAAAACCGACGCTGCAAGCAGCGGACGCAATTATTTGTACTTCGGAAAATGTCGAGTTGACTACCCCATCGGTTTGTGGCAGCACCGTGATTTATAAATGGTACAGCGGCAACGCCCCCGGCGTACTCATTGGCACGACGACAGTGCCGAACTACTCAATGGCACCGCCTGCCTCAGGCATGTTCACCTTCTATGTGGTAGTGGAGCGCAACGGCTGCGAGTCGGCCCCGTCTGACCCAATCACGGTTACGGTGGAAGCTTCGCCAACGGCCATGCCTTCGCCAACGAGCATCATACTTTGCGAGGGCGAGGAGATTCTGCTCAACTCCATCAACAATGCCGCCGGTACGACCTGCCACTGGACTGGTCCCTGCGGCTACGAGTCTTTCAGTTGCAGCCCAGCACCGATTGTAGGCGCAACGCTTTGCAACAGCGGCATCTACACATTGGTAGTTTCCAAAAATGGTTGCCCCTCCGTTCCGGCCACGGTTGCAGTGACGGTGGTCAGCCAGCCTGCACAGCCTTTCATCTCCAATTCAACGAGCCAAGGTACGCCAGCTTGTCAAGGCACAACGCTGACACTTACCTCCACCAACGTGGCTGGTGCAGTGTCATACCTTTGGACGACACCAACGTTCTCCACTATCAACACCTCCACGAACGTGCTCACGATACCGAGCGCCAACATCGCCCAACACGCTGGGCAATGGACGGTGCAGGCCATTGGCAACCCTTGCGTTTCTGTGGTTTCGCCGCCAGTAACGGTTTACATCGTGCTTCCACCGGAGGCGGTTTCGGCAGCAGCCAACCCAACGCAGGTTTGCGAAGGGCAATCGGTACAACTTTCGGCTTCCTCTGCTTCGCAAAACGTGAGCTTCTTCTGGATATACCCGAATGGACAGACCACGGCGCTACAGAACCCGGTCATCACGAACGTCAACACCAACAACAGCGGCAATTACACCCTGATAGTGACAAACCAGTATGGTTGTTCCGTTACGAGTTCCGTGGAAGTTAGCGTCATTGACAGGGTGGACATCACCAGCGTCAGCAGCAACGCCCCAGCCTGCCCTAGCGGCCCGGTGAACGTGGAACTGGTGTCAACGGTCTTCCCGATTGACAACGGCACTTACCAGTACCTCTGGACAGGCCCGAACGGCTACACTTCCGTGAACGCCATCGCCACCATCCCGAACGCCACATTTGGCAACAGCGGGACCTACACGCTGGTGGTCACCAATGCGCAGGGTTGCAGCTCGCTGCCAGCTACACTGAACGTAGCCGTTCCGCAGGTCATTGGTACACCGACACCACCTACGGGCATCATCAACCCGTACTGCGTGGGCGACGCAATAACCATTGCCACAAGCCCCTACCCGGAGCCTAACGTGACGTATATTTGGCACACGCCTTCCGGTGACTATACGACCAGTACGCCATCGTTGACACTCAGCGACCTCACAATCACCGACTCAGGACCGTATACCGTCAATTACAGTGTCAACGATTGCCTCTCTGGCACATCCGGCACGGTGAACTTGGTGGTGAACCCTGCGCCTTCGGTGCAAGTGACGAGCAACAGCCCGGTTTGCGAAGGTCAAACGCTGGAACTGAGCGTGAACTGCACCACTGGCGCCACTTACGAATGGACTGGTCCAAGCGGCTTCAGCTCCTCGGTTTGCAATCCGGTGGTATCCAACGCGAACCCGGCGCTGAACGCTGGCACCTACACCGTCCGCAAAAAAGTGGACGGCTGCTGGTCGGACATCGTATCGGTCAACGTAACGGTGAACGACAAACCTGACGTGCCAACGGCCATCAACGCTGGGCCATATTGTGCCAACAACGACAACGTGATGTTGAGCGTGACCGCCAACTCGGCAACACCTGGAGCAACCTACATTTGGTACGATGTAAACGGCCAGCCGCTCGGAGGGGCCACGCCTTCCATCAACTTCCAAGTGCCCAACCCCACGCAGTACGGCAACGGTACGGAGGAATTCTACGTCATCGCCACCTTGAACGGATGCAACTCCACACCTTCCGTACCGACGGTGGTGACACTGAACACCATCCCAGGCAACCAAGCGGAGGCAGGTGCCGACATCATTGGCTGCGAGGGCGACATCATCTCGCTCTCGGCCACCGTGCCGACGGCTGGCACTGGGCTTTGGGCTTTGGTAAATGGCAACCCCGCAGGCGTGGTAATTGCCAACCCGGATCAGGCCAGCACGACGGTTTCAGGTATTCTGCCAGGGCAGAATTACATCTTCCAATGGTCGCTGTCCAACGGCGCATGTGTTGACTATTCCAGTGATGAAATGAGCATTTACGTTGACTTCCTGGAAGATGCGAATGCTGGAGACCCGATTACGATTTGCTACACCAGTATTGCCAGCTTGAATGCGATACAGCCCGCTTCGAACATTGGGTTCTGGACGCAACCGGCTTCGCAAGCAAGCCTCGGTATCTCCATCGTTGACCCAGCCGACAATACTACACAGGTCACTGGCCTTGTGCCCGGCAACAGTTACGTGTTCACTTGGACCATTGACGGCGGCTGTGGCATGTCGTCCGATGCGGTACTGGTGACTGTGACGAATGAGGAAGCTTCTGCCACGCTGGATGGGGCATCTATCATCACGGTTTCTGATTGCGGCGAATCCGAGAACCGCAGTGTTCAACTGACGGCCATAGCGGCCCAGAGCCAAATCGGTGAATGGAGCAGCCCAGACCCAGACATTAATTTTTCGGCACCAACGAGCGCCACTACGCTGGCCACCAACCTGCAGCCGGGCGAGAACATCCTCGTTTGGACAATAAACGGTGGAGCATGCGGCCACCATTCCGTGGATTCCGTGATTGTAAACTATAATTTTATCGAGCTGGTTGCTAGGCAAGACGAGGTAAGTATCCCATTTATTGGAACCGGCTTTGTCAATGTTCTCTTTAACGACACCGCACCGGCTACAGCCTCGGTAAGCATTGTGGAAGAACCTGCCCATGGTACGCTTGAGTTGGGGTCAAGTGGAATTTTAATATACCCTGCCGAAATCAACTTCATCGGTTTGGACAGCGCCACCTACAGGATTTGCCAAGAGGGATGCACCTGTGCAACGGCAGTCGTTTACTTCTATGTGGGAGATGACGCCACCTGCGTCGTGCCTTCCATCATCACACCGAACAAGGACGGGATGAACGACGCCTTCATCATCCCCTGTTTTTCCGAAGGCGACAGGTACCCGAACAATGTGGTCAGCATTTTCAACCAGTGGGGCGACGAAGTATTCCACGCTGCACCGTACAACAATGATTGGGAGGGCACTTTCGATGGCGAAGACCTGCCCCCATCCACGTATTTCTTTATCATTGATTTGGGCAATGGCGATAAACCGATGTCCGGCTATTTAATCATCCAACGATAATTGATTGCTGAATTGCTGTATTGTTGAATTGTTTTTAAACGAGCAACGCCAACAATACAGCAATTCAACAATGCAGCAATAACCATTTTCAACATGAAAAATATAATCACCACCATCATATTCTGCACTTTCGGCGCAGCCATGCTGCATGCACAGCAGCAGCCCGCCAACACGCAGTTCATGTACTACAAGCTAGGGTACAACCCTGGTTTTGCGGGCAGCCAAGAGTCGCCTTGCGTGACCTGCATCTACCGCCAGCAGTGGCTCGGTCTCGACGGTGCACCCTCCATGGCCATCGCCACCTTCAACATGCCGCTGAACAACCAGCGGGTGGGCATCGGCGCCAATCTGTACCGCCACACCATCGGCATCACCACCATGTACAACCTCGATTTGGCCTACTCGTACCGGGTGCGCTTGGGCAGGGGTATGCTGGGGCTTGGCATCCAAGGTTCGCTTCGCTCTATGGAGAACGATTTCCAAAAAACTACCGCCACGCAGCCCAAGGAGCAGGACGAGAGCATTCCCGGTGGCACAAGGAGCAAGTTCTTGTTCAATTTTGGGACGGGGCTTTACTACAACTCGGATAAGTTCTACATCGGCTTGTCGGCTCCCCGCTTGCTGGAAAACAACGTTGACTACACTGATTCCGACATCATCATTTCGAGGGAGGTGCAGCACCTGTACCTCATGTCCGGCGTGACGCTGCCGCTGAACGAATCGTTGGCGCTGAAACCGCAGGCCCTGCTGAAATATGCAACCGGAGCACCCATAGATTTTGATGCAAACCTCAGCCTCTTGATACAAAACAACTATGTTGTTGGCCTTACCTACCGCCTCGGCGGCAACAAAGTGGACGGAAATGGCGAGTCGTTGGATATTCTGCTGGCTGCACAGCTCACGAATAATATCATGTTCGGAATATCGTACGATTTGACGATTTCCGATATCAAGGACTACTCCAACGGCAGTATCGAAGCTTCCATCCGCTACTGTATCGGCAAGGCCGAAGGGGACAAGGAGTACGTGAACCCACGGTTTTTCTAAGAAAAATGAAGTAGAAAGGCTGGTTCCAAATGGCCAGCCTTTCTATTTATGTCGGCCACTTGAATACTAAATGGCCCGCAACCAATGTTATAAAACACAGTCTTTGAGACCCTAAAACCCAAACAACCCCTTTCCCTATCATACATTCAATCATTGGTTTATCCATGAAAAAATTGATGTTCAGCTTGGCAGTTTTGATGGTGCCGTTTTGCATGTTGGCACAGCAGCAAAGCTCCAAGTCCAAAAGCTCCGACAAACTCTACGAAAAAGGAACAGGAAAGCGCAGTATCGCTTTGCAAAACGCCAAGGGCGTCAACGGTCCCGGCTACGAGTTTTCCCCGTCATTTTACCAAAATGGCATCGTATACGTCTCGTTCCACAAAAACGGGCCGATAGATTCCAACACGGGCAAGCCGTTTTTCGAGCTTTTCTATGCGGAGATGGACAACCAGTACCTGCCGCAGTCGGGGCGCTCATTTTCCATTACCATCAATTCGCAGGTACACGAAGGCCCCGTCTCGTTCAGCCGTGACAACAACCTGATGTACTTCACCCGCAACAACCTCGAAAGTGGCATCGCAAAGGCCAATTCAAAGGGCAAGGTGACCTTGAAGATTTACGAGGCTCGGCGTGGCCAATTGGACTGGGTAAACATCAAGGCACTCCCGTTCAACAACGACGACTACTCCTGCCAGCACCCCACGCTCTCCGCCGATGGCAAGCGCCTGTTTTTCTCCTCCGACATGCCCGGTGGCTACGGTGGTTACGACCTCTACTTCGTGGAGAAAAAAGGCGAAGATTGGTCGAAGCCCATCAACCTTGGCCCTGACGTCAACACCAATGGCAACGAGGTATTCCCGTTCCTGCACGAGTTCGGTACGCTGTTCTTTTCGACCAACGGCCGGGGCGGCGAAGGTGGCCTGGACATCTTCATGATTGACATCAGCAGCAACGAATGGGGGCCACTGACCAACCTGGGCACCCCACTCAACTCCGCCACCGACGACCTCGGCTTCATCATCAATTCAGCGGCCACAAGGGGCTACTTCGCCAGCGACCGCCCCGGCGGCAGCGGCGGCGACGACATCTACATGTTCGAGGCCGACGGCTCCATCCTCAACGACGAAACACCCGTACTCAACGCCGCCATCATCGCATACGACGAGGCCACCAACGAGCGCATCTCCGATGCGGGCGTGCGGTTGTTCCAGCAGTCGGAGGACGGCTACATGGAGGGCAACGACCTGTACGACGTGGAACTATTGCCTTCGGAAAATGGCGAACTGCGCATGAAGCTCGTGCGCAAAAATGCCAGCGACCTCGGCAAGCCTTCCCTTTTCACCGACATCAACGGCACGGTCAGCAGCACCCTGCGCCAAGGTAAACACTACTTGATACTCGTCACCAAAGATGGCTACGCCGACGGCGAAATACAATACTCCACGGAAGAAGCGACCGGCACGCAGACCATCCGGGTGCCGCTCAAGACCCGCACCTGCAAAGCCCTTGACGGCCTCGTGACCGTGCAAGGCTACGGCGCCCCCGTACCAAATGCCCTGGTGCGCATCATTGACCAAAGCACTGGCAAAGAAGAACTCATGCGCACCAATGCCAGTGGTGGCTTTGACTACTGCCTGCCCGCCAACGGCGACTACCTCGTGACCGCCGAAAAATCGGGCTACAACAGCAACTCCGCCAATGTTTCCACCAAAAATCTGCAAGGCACGCAGCCGCTCGACGTCAACCTGCGGCTAACTCCCTCCGATGGCGACAAGGTCGTCAAAGAGCCCATCCGCTCCGGCAGCGTGATTTTGCTGGAAAACATCTACTACGACTTCAACCAGTACATCATCCGCCGGGGCGCAGGCGAAGAACTCGACGCCCTCGCCCAACTGATGAAGCAATACCCCAGCATGGAAGTCGAACTGACGGCCCATACCGACAGCCGGGGCAACGACCAGTACAACCTCGAACTCTCGCTCAAACGGGCCGAATCGGCGAAGCGATACCTCATCCAGAAGGGCATCCGTGGCAGCCGCATCAAGGCCCTTGGCCTTGGCGAGACCCAAATCCGCAACCGCTGCGCCGACGGCGTGGACTGCTCCGACGACGAACAACAGTACAACCGCCGCACCGAAGTAAAAGTCATCCGCATTGACGAGCCAGTGAAGGTGCAGTATGGAGAGGGGGATCCGAGTGGAGGGAAGTAGGTTTAAAGGAAAAAGTAAAAAGTCGGAGACGGGAAACGGCGGTGGGATGGAATCCTGCCGCCGTTTTTTTTTGTAGCAGCTTGTTGGCAAAATTTGTCAACTCTCAGCTATCTTTTTATTGTCCAAGTTGTGAGGTAGCGCTGCTTCCTCAACTTGCGCAAAGCGTCCGAAGGCGGCAAAGCCGCCCCCCTACCTGTCAAGATTAACTGGACAAACCACTTAGGCCAATTTGCTTTGATAATCGCCAACCGAACCAGCCACCATTTTCAAAATAAATCTCACACCCCCATGCAACGAAAGGCCCTTCGCTCCGATTTAGGGAAGGTAAGCGAAAATGCAGATCTGTTTTTTGCGCAGTAAACCATCCAACTCAAAGATGAAAATCATTTCACAAGATGAAAAAATTTGGAATCCTTCTCCTGATAATAGCGGTAGCGTTCACTGCCTGCCGCAAGGACATTGACAAATTGACAGTGGAAGAAACGCCTTATGTGCCAGAAATATTAAAGCAATGGCAGCAGAAAATCGTTCCGGTCAACGGCTCACTCACGGGCTTCGTAGCTGACGAATCAGGCGCACCAATAGGCGGCGCAGCTATCACGGTAGGCAACCTCACCACCACCACAGACGACTACGGGCATTTCTTCTTCACAAATGTCCCACTAAATGCGAGGGGAACCTTGGTGCGGGTGCAGAAACCAGGTTATTTCCCCGGAAGCCGCCGTTTCTTCGCAATAGAGGATGCAGAAAACCGGGTCAAAATCGAACTGCTGACGAAAACCTTCTCCCATTCCTTTGATTCCCAAATCGGTGGAACAGTCGATGTGGATGGCGGCTCGACCATCACTTTTGCCCCAAACAGCATCCAAAATGCAGATGGAACGCCCTTCACTGGCACGGTAAAGGTGGCATCCAAATGGCTCGACCCCACCGACCCCCGAAACCTCGACCAGATGCCCGGCAATTTGCAAGGCGTGAACCTGTTGAGCGAGGAGGTGGTAATGGCTACCTACGGAATGATCGTGGCTGAACTGGAAACTGAAACCGGTGAACCGCTCAACATCGGGAAAGGCAAGACCGCTACCATCAAGACGCCCGTACCCGCCAGCTTGCTGGCCAGTGCGCCTGCAGAAATCCCGCTCTGGTCCTACAACGAAACCTATGGGATGTGGGCAGAAGAAGGCATTTCCAAATTGGAAAATGGTTTCTACGTTGCCGAAGTTTCCCACTTCTCCTACTGGAATCATGACTTCCAAGACCCGCTCATTGAGTTCACCGTCACATTTACGGATGAAAATGGGGCACCGCTCGAAAATTACAAAGTGGTCATCCGGCAGCCAGGTACCTCACTTTATGGCTATGGCTACACATGCGAACTCGGGATCATCAATGGCCTGATACCACAGGATTATGACTTGCTGCTGGAACTGTACGGGCCTTGCACTGAACTGATGTATTCCTTGCCCATCGGTCCTTTCTCCGGCGATGTGGACCTTGGGACAATCGTGGTGACTGCATCCACTTTGAACGCCACCACGCTGACAGGCCAATTGGTGGACTGTAACGGCGACCTTGTACAGCACGGTCTGGTCGTATTCAAATTCGACGGACAAACGGTGTACGAATACACCAATGGTACGCCATTCGAGGTTTTGTTCTCCACTTGCGCCGCCAGCAATGGAATAGAGGTTGTCGGAATTGACCTCGATGCCTTGCTGCAAAGCGACCCGATCACTTCCGGCGTAAACGGTACATTTGACCTTGGCGACATCAGTGTTTGCGATGTGCAATTGCAGAACTATATCAGGGTTACCGTGGATGGCGTGACAGCAGTGTATTCGGTTGCGCAAGCTTTTATCGACAGTTCAGGTGTAAACACTTATTTATTCTTCAACGATCAAGCAACCCAACGTTCCATTTACGTGAGAGTGTTTGGCCAGACGGTTGGCAACTATGATGGTGTCACTGGCAATTTTTGCGAAGCCATAGGCGATGGAATAAACAACTGGCAACTGACCGGGCAATATTTCGATAACTTCGAAATATCCGCTTATGGAAATACCGGGGAGCCCATCATCGGAACGTTTGGCGGGACCATGACCAACAACTTCCCGCAGCCCCCGCAAACGGTGACAGTTACCGGGGACTTTAACATCATTCGAAACTTCTAGCGCTTCGGAATTAGGGATTGGGAATTGCAGGCAAAGCAATTTCCAATCCCTATTTATCTTGCACAGGTGACGGAAAAACAGCTCATACAAGATTGCCAGAACGGCAAGAAAGCGAGCCAGTACTTACTGGTGAAAAGCTATTCCGGTATGCTCCTATCCGTCTGCCGCCGCTATGCCCGTGATGAAGCGATGGCAAAAGACATCCTTCAGGAAACGCTCCTCCGTATTTTTTCCAATATTGACAAATATGAACCTACGGGGTCGTTCGAAGCATGGATGCGGCGCATAGCCGTTCGGCGCTCGCTGCAATGGCTGGAAAAAAGCTGTTTCCAGCACGAAAAGCAACCGGATGAAATGCCCGACTACCAAGCCCTCGAACCGGATGTGTACCAACAGTTGGGAACGGAGGAAATCATTCAATTGGTGATGGGGTTGCCGCCGGGGTACCGGGCAGTTTTCAACCTATTCGTTGTGGAAGGCTACAATCACCAGGAAATCGCCGAGCTGCTAGGTATATCAGAAAACACCTCCCGCTCGCAGTTGGCAAGGGCCAGGCAACTCTTGCAACAAAAGCTTCTTCGTTTAAAAAAAAATCACCGACATGAAGTGGGAATCTATGGAAGATAAAATCAAGGCCGCACTCTTGGGCCACCGAACTGAGGTGGACGCAGATGCCATCTGGGCAGCCATCGAGCCGGGCGTGGATGCCATCAATCGCCGGAAAAAGCGCCGTGGGCTTATTTGGTTCATCTTTGCCGGGGTGGTCTTGGCGGGAGGCGCTTTGGGTTATTTTTGCAAAAAACAAGCGCAAGCCAGGCCACACCAATAGCTCAGATGCCGACAACCCTGCCGCAAAGCGAGAGCCACGAGCAAGCAATACCGGGGAACGATGGAACCAATGCCGAACCTGCCACCACGCAAACGCTGGCCATTCCAACCCATGAAAAAACCGCTACCGCAAGCGAAGCAAAGCAAACCAAGTCGGTCGGCAACACGAGCGGCAAACAGGCTTATTCCCCCGCTATGCAAAACGCAACAAGCGCAGGAAACGTGGTTGCAGGAAACACCGCCGAAAATAAGGCAAACGAAAAACTTCCAACCGACCTAACACCTGCGCAAGCGGACGCACCTTCCTCAACAGCCAACGCTGTGGTAATGCCAATCTTCCAACAGGATAAAACAGCGCAAATACCTGCATTCCTGCCAAGGCTCCCGTTCGCCTTACTGGATAGGACGGAAAACACCAACCCTTCCGTGAAGGCGGAATATTTGCCGGAAACAGAAGTGCCGCTCCGCCGCAGCCAGCCCTTCAGTTGGTCCATCGGATTGCAGGGCAGCCTCAGCTTTGTGGACAGAAAACTGGAAGCAAGGGATTCCTTTTCCAGCGCCCTGCTGGCGCTCCGGGAAAACTCGGAGCGGGAACTGGAAGCCTATCAAATTGGAATGCGCTTCACGGCCCGCCACCGTTCGGGATTTGGGCTGACCTCCGGCCTCAACTTCACCCAAATAAACGAGCAGTTCCGTTTCAATTCGACTGTCATTTCGGTTGATTCGGTGTACGGCGTGAAGTATTTGGCCGTGAATTTTGACAACGATACCATCCCCATTTACGGCGAAATCCCGCTGGAAACAAAGACCAGCTACCGGAAAGAATATTACAATAGATACCGCATGATTGACATCCCCGTGCTGGCAGGCTACCATTACCAGGGCCGCAATGGTTTCCTCAGCGCACAAGTGGGCATTTTTGTCAATCTCAGCCTTGCCACACAGGGCCAAATCATGCAATCGGCCACGGAATTCATGGCCATAGATACCGCTGGCATTTTTAGGCCGAACATTGGGTTGAGCTATTATTTTGGCTTGTCTGCCGGGTATTCAATCACTGAACACCTGGAAGCCTATATCTCCCCGTTTATGCGGCATTACCCAAAAAGTTTTACCGAGGACAGCTATGCCTTGCGGCAGCGGTACAATTTATACGGGGTGGACATCGGGGTGAGGTATCATTTTTAGCATACCGAACGAACTGAAATAGGTGGTATAGTTAGCGAAGTGGGGGCGTGGCTCCAAATGTCACGCCCCACTTGCCTGAGAATTGACTTTCGCTCAGTGGCTTGAAGTAGTGGGCAGTTCGACAGTGGGCAGTTTACCCCTGTGGGATCCGGAGACGGGAAACGGCGGTGGGATGGAATCCTGCCGCCGTTTTAGCTTAGGGAGAAGTGTAAAATGGTGAAAAAATGAGGTGCTGACTAATTCGTTTTAATTCTACGGAAATAAAGCTTCTCTCGAATATTGTAAAGCTTGGCAATACTATCATCATCTAAATTTTTGTCACTCGACTTTAAAATTATCCTGTCATTACGTTTGCAAACTTCTTTTATGGAAGTTTTATCTTTAAAGTCAGATACATAAGAATTGAAATTGCTACCCGTCACATTAAAATAAGGCACAGGTAGCTTCTTAAATTCATTTGGTGTCAATTCCAACACCCCTCCACCGTAGTACCTTCCGTACAGTTCCGCGAATGCAAGGGTCACTGAGTTGTAGAACGAAAAAATCAAGCTCTCAATCTCGTAACCGTCTTTCATAGTTATAGTGTAAGCGCTGTCAGTTGCCAAAACATTTGCGGAGTTCTTTAACAACTTAGGATACTGATTACAACGTTTGAAAAAGAATCCTTCAGCTGGTGTTCCAATATTTGGAACCTCATACCATTTATTGCGGATAGAAGTTTTATAGCGCTTATGGATTAAGCGTTCTTTTCCTATTTCCAAGTAATTCCAAAGTTTTGCATTCTTTCTAATTACGGAATTCTTATCTAGTGCCATGAGATAAGTAGGTTTGGAATTGTCAACTAAAATCTGAAATTCTTCATCACTCAAAACCACACTGCCATTAACGAATACTCCTTTTTGAATAATAGGTTTGATAAAATCTTGCAAAGAATACTTTTCAACAGTGTTAGCATCAACAATGAAGTAATCATTTGCACCTGTTACAATACCAGCCCTTGAACTACAATAGTCTTCTACCGTCTTAAGATTACCCTTGATTTTCTCCAACAAATCTATTTCATCTGTTTCAAGGTGGTGGTGTGTCCATTTTGATTCTTTCATTTTTGCATTTTGAGCAAGGGTAAATTTGCTTTCAGATAAGTCAGCAAGTTTGTCAATGTTGCAGTAAAAGACACCCTTTTCCTGTGATTTCCTTTCTCCAATTAAAAGTAAAGTATCTTGCCCCTTGCAGTCTTTGAAAAGCAATTCATTAAAAGTGAATATTTCAACCCTCTCAAATTCTTTGAGAATTAGGGATCTCAATTCCTCTGCAAATTTTACTTGAAGTAGCTCCGAAGGTAGAACGAAAGCCAAAACTCCATTGTCATCTGTGAATTCTATACACCGCACTAAAAACGAAGTCCAAATATTTTTTGGCCTAGTGTCTGCAAGTTTAGCACTTTGATGAATCGCCTTACATTTTTCGATTTGCTGTTTCTTTAATAGGTTGTTTTTTATGTATGGTGGATTCCCTAGCACTAAGGAAAATTTTTGCTCATTACCAAGTTGAAACTCTAAAAAATCAGCATGAATTGCGACTAATGACTCTCCTTTAACCTCTTTGGCCATCTTGTTGAGTTCTCTTTTACTTTGCTCAACAGCGACAATCTTTTGAATTTTCTTAGAAAATGCTCCATGATTAAATAATGATTTTACAAAAATCCCGTCACCCGCACTTGGCTCTAAAATTGAGACAGAGGTTTTATCCTTCATTTTACCTGAAAGGTAGTTAACCAAAAACTCTGCAAGCGTTTTTGGAGTATAAAATGAGCCAGATAATTTTTTGTTTTTCATAGGTTTCTCCATTGATTGATGTAATCAGTGTATTGGTCATAAGTTTGAATTATCCATTCCTTTACCTTGGGTTTTATCTTTTCATTGTCTGCTAATGCTTTTATTTCAGTGATTATAGGTTCAAGTTGTTCAAGCACCCAAATGATTTGATGGTGTGGCTTATGCAATTTTAAAGCATAATACATCCATTTTCCAAGAGCTGAATTGTAATAAATCTCATTAACTTTCTTGAAAAATGATTTAGATAATCATCATCACAGGGGTCAATAAAGCCTTCATTATTTCTATTAGGAACATTTTCATCATTGCTTGGCCATTGGTTACTTTTGGCATTATTACAAGACCGACATGAAAAAACCAGATTACTGTAATCAGTATTGCTTTTGATAGATAAAAATGGTTTCTTGTCTTTTATTTGTGGTATAAAATGGTCAATGGCATAATCAGCTTTTCGCCAAGAATTATGAGCGTTACAATAACCACATCTGCTTTGAAAATCAATTTCCAAATCAACACGATGGTATGAATATTTTTTTACCACTCGCGTAATATTTCTTCGTTTTGGTGTATGGTCTCTGAAGGTAGGCATTACTTGTTTAACTTTTTAAGTTCTTCTAAAATTTGTTTTGTATCCAATACAAATTCATTGAGTTTGGTAATACTTTTTGGCTGAATCAGATTGTCAGGAAGGGTTTTATCGTCAGGATTTATTTCTTCAAGGAATAAGTATTTTTTCGTAAGAAGTTCTTCTTCCAATAGCGAAAGACCTTCTCCACTATCCTTTTTTTCTATAAGCATACGAATTGTATTTTCTGCCTCATTAATTTTACCTTTATACGAACTTATTTTGTTCTTTATCCTAGTGATTAAGGATTGAGTTTTGTCTGTAAGTTCATCTTTATCTCGAACAATATCTGAATCATCTTCATCAACTTGACTTAAAACATAATCTTCGTCCTTACCAGTAATAATAAATAATGGAAAAAGAGGATAAACTTTTGACATCTTCAATAAGTTTGTCTCCATTAAATCCTACTACTGCTGTTTCATTTAGCTCATAATCAGCAATGATACAGTCAAGCTGTTCCGATTCTATTTTTTCAACTATATCTTGTGTCTTGGTAGTATCAAGCAGTTCGAAGACGTACACGTCAAAGTCATCTTTCAATTTTCTTTTGAAAGTTTCAACCCAAACTGCCTCTTCTTCAACAATTCCAATTTTATATCTATTATCCATTGCTATTTTCTTTTCTTAGTGGTAAATAAATTCCAAGCTTAAAGCCGTTGTCGATTTCTAAAATTTCAATTTCTCCTCTGTAATCTTCAACGATTGCTTTAGCTAAATACATTCCTATGCCTGTCCCAATTTTGTTACCTCTTTTGTCAACTTTTGAAGTTTCAAATGGGAGGAATATTTCTTCAGGGTGTTTATGGTAGTCCATTGAAAGACCTGCACCTGTATCAGCAAAATAAATTTTCAAAAGTTTGTTGTCTGTTTCATAGGAAACTACAACCTGTCTTGCATGGTTATCTTTCCGCTTTTTAAATGAATCAAGTGAGTTAATGAGCAAATTATTAAACAGCGTATCAAAGTCAATTGCAAATGCTCTTACTTCTATGGGTGTTTGGAGATGATTTTGGATTTTTAAATCAACCTTTCTTCGCTTCAAGGCATTATCCCAGGTTTCTTTAAAGGATTGGAAATATTCTGTGATGTCAAGGTTAGTTTTTGTCCTCTTGTCTTTTTTAAGTGCGGAGAGGGAATAGTCAAGCCAGTGTTTTATCTGAATGTCTTGCTCTCTCATGTGATTTAACATGGAGAATGGATTTTCTTCAGAGGGAAGTTTCTTTATTTCTTTTAAGTTAAGATGCTTCTTTAAAACATTTATTAAATCATCTGTTCTTGAAACGAGAAGAGTTCTCAAACTACGAAGTTCATGTGCGAAAGATGCAACGATTAAGCCTGTTCCTGACAAGCTCCTCAACAAACGAATTTCATTTTCCTTTTCTTCAATTTCTTCCTTTTGACTTTGAAATCCTGCCGCAAGGGTTTTTTCGCTTTCCGTTGGCCCGTTTTCGAATTCAAGTTCGCTTTCACCATTGTTATTAGCTTCTGCTTCTCTTCTCTTTTCTTCTTCTACAAAATTCTTTTTGTTTCTGCTTCAGCCTGCTCTTTTGCGTCTTCCTTAGTTTTATTTATCAAAAAGAAAGAGTGCATTATAGAATTTCTATCCTTTTCAAAGGGATATTATTCCTTTTAAAATTGATTTGAATTAAATCCAAAACTTCTTGCTTTTGAATACCCTCACGTCCCGACTTATCCGAAAACTTAGGTTTGTTAATCTCAATGCCAACAGTTCCAGATATTTGATTTGGTCTGTTCTGTGTCCCCAAGTTTTTGACCTGCCCCACCAGGACTTTGAGCTTGGCGCTCACCTAATTTAAGCCAATCTTCCCCATTCTCTCCATAGGGCCGGACACGGAAATCATCTCGAAATATCTTAACCCCTCCAAATTTTTTCAACCACGCCCTCCTACTACTACTGTTAAAATCCTTGTATGGATATTTTTTAAATCACCGTCACCTTTATCGTCACTTTTGAGTTTTTCAAATAGTAAAATGTAAAATCAAATTTTCCAATCTTACCAAGAAGGTTATTTGTATCAACTTCACTCTGTCCTTTTACCAACTCATTTAATGAAACTGTAAAATCATGTTTTGCTTTCTGCATTGATTTAAAATCAAAGGGCGAATTTTTCATGTATGATATTGAGTAAACATCCATGTAATCCTTTTCAATCCTCCTTAAATCCAACTCATTTCTTTCAATAGAAATTTTTACTGTTTTGTTTTTATCATCAAGATAGTTGGCGGATAGCTTATAATCGTAATCATCATAAAAAGCACCAGATAATTGTCCAAATTCAGAAGGTGATGTGTTAGGAAAACAATGCTATGCAAAAAATTGGTTGCTCTTTAGGTGGGATTAAGATTTCTAGTTTTCAAAAAAAGTTTAGTAATTTCTTCTATAGACCATTCCTCTTTTAGTTTTGAAATTTTGATTATAGTTCCTTTTGAGAAATCAATATTGTGTTCAACTATGTAATTTTCGAGTTGAGTAAAATTTCCAGTGAACTCTGTTATTTTGCTTTTGTAATCAAATTTTGGAAGCGTTTCCAATGTGGCATTAACTTGGGAAATGGAGATCCCCTTTTGCTTAAAGTCATTCCAATTTACTTTCCAATAACTTCCATCTTGCTCATCTTTGGGTAAAGTAAACATCTCGGCAACCTCCGCCCAATCTGTCCAATGCAAATCTTCCAATTTCCTTAGCACCTGTTTTAACCCTGCCTGAACCAGTTTCAAATTCATCTTCTTTGTTGTCTGTGCCTATCATCATCCAATGATTAAGAATGATTTTTTCTGTCATCCCGTCGCCATTGTCAATAATTAGAAGAGAGTGTTTGGTGAAGTCATTGTTGGAGTTGTCAAAAAAAATAATTGAATTTTTTGCATCAGCGTCATAACAGTTTTTCACTAGCTCGATAACAGCACCATCAGCAGTAGAAAAATTCTGCTGACCAATTAGTTGTGCCGTCCGTGCTGAAACTGAAAATGGTATCTGTGACATTTTTGCTGATTAAATCTTCGCAAAGTTAGGAAATAGCTGAAGATTCCCTTCAGTTATTTTCTGTCGTAAACTATTGATTATCAGGGTACTTTTAAACTAAAGTGAAAATCTAATTCTTAAACAACAAAATAAAGGCCCGCGCCTCTCAGCGCAGGACACTTATTTAACCCAAAAAACCAAATGCTCCTTATGCTGCCCGCACCAGCAGGATGTCCACCTTGTTAATCTTCCCCTTCACCATTTTATAGTCATTGAGCAAGTAGGGCAGGAAGCCGGGTACTTCGCACTTGATGATGTACTTGTTGCCGTAGGGCAGCGGCTTGAACTGTGCTTCGCCGAGGGCGGTTTGATACTTTCTGAAGCCAATGATTTCTTGCAGCAGCGCTGGATTTTGTCTATTTTTGTAAAAATTTGATAATAATGAACGAAGCAAAACGCACCGCACCGCTTTCGAACCTTCAGCTTGAACTGTTGAAAATTTACTCGGCGGGGGTGCCGGACAAATACCTCGATGATTTAAGGATACTGATTGCCCGTTATCTTTTCCCAGGATGGCAAGGGCCAAAGCCGACAAGATTTGGGATGAAAAAAATACACTGACGAGCTTCTGAACGAACTCCTACAAAGACATGCCTAACCAACTCCGGGTCGTCCTCGATACCAATATCCTTGTTCGTGCGGTATCGGGCAGGTCGCTGACTTCGTTCGTATTCGAGTCCCTTTTCAACCAAGCGTTTACCATTTGTGTTTCTACCGATATTTTGCTGGAGTATGAGGAAAAACTAACTGAAATCTATGACGAAGAGATTGCGGAATTGGTCATTTCTACCCTGCTATTGCTACCGAATGTTCAGCAAACCACTGTTTACTTCGATATGCGCTTGATTGTGCCGGATGCCGACGACGACAAGTTTGTCAATTGCGCTTTTTCTTCAAAAGCGGATTACCTTGTTTCTGACGACCGCCACTTCAGGGCACTTTCCACAATTCCTTTCCCTAAAATTGCTTGTTTAACTTATGAGCAATTCAAGCAGCTTTTGCTTGAAGATTAGGCGCTTCGTCCGGTAGTTTCCTGTTGATATGCCCTATTGTTGGAGTAGTGCGGCTGGTTTTTTCAAAAACAATCGGAATGAACCGCAGAAGCAGCCCAGGCAGCATTTTGGAAAAAAAAAAAAAGCCCTGCGCACCCCCGCAAAAACTGCGGAAAACAAGCGCAGGACTTCCCTCCTGCCCCCTGTGCTATCGGACTCAAAACATCCGATATGACCTCTTGCCCAGGAAACACCAACAGTGGCGTCCTACACCAAAACGCCACTCGCTTCGTGAATGGCTATTCATCAAGGTATTCCCGAAAAGTTGTTAACCGTAATTATTTGTACTAATTTTGCGGATAAACCGTAAAAATTAGTACAAATGATTTCGAGAGCCTTTCAACAACCCATCTTGGACTGCTTGCGCAATGAGCGGAAAATCGCCATCCTGTACGGCCCAAGGCAGGTAGGCAAAACGACCCTGGCGAGGCAGGTACTGTCGCAACTGCCGCTCAAAAGCTTGGAAATAAACGCCGATGAGAGCAAGTACATCGAGGTATTGTCCAGCCGTGACCTGACCAAGATGCGGCGGCTTGTGGATGACTTCGAGGTGCTGTTCGTGGACGAGGCACAACGGATTCCAGACATCGGCATCAACCTCAAAATCCTCCACGACTCCCTGCCTGACCTGAAAATCATCGCCACTGGCTCCTCCTCTTTCGACCTTGCCAACCGGGTGAAGGAACCGCTCACTGGCCGAACCCGCACTTTCGTGCTGCACCCCATCGGACTGACGGAACTGCGCCAGCAAATGACGCCATTTGAGATGGATGACCAATTGGAAAATTGGCTGATTTTTGGCACTTACCCCGAGGTGTTGTCCAGAGGAAGCAGTCAAGCCAAATCCATTTACCTAAAGGAACTGACCTCCGCCTACCTCTACAAGGATATCCTCGAACTGAGCGGCATCCGCCATTCCGTCAAACTGAACAGTCTGCTGCGACTGCTTGCTTTTCAGGTCGGTTCGCTGGTTTCTTTGAAAGAGTTGGGGAACAGCCTCCAACTGAACCAGGAAACCGTGCTGCGCTATCTCGACCTCTTGGAAAAATCCTTCGTCATCTTCCGGCTTTCCGGCTTCAGCCGCAACCTGCGCAAGGAAATTTCCAAAATGGAAAAGTTCTATTTCGTTGACCTCGGCGTCCGCAATGCCATCTTGGACAATTTCAACGACCTCTCCCAACGCAACGACGCCGGGCAACTCTGGGAAAATTTTTTGTTGACCGAGCGCCGGAAAAAACTTGCCTACCAGTTCAAGTTTGCCAGCGGTTATTTTTGGCGCACCTACAATGGAGCCGAATTGGATTACGTCGAAGAGGGCGGCGGTAAGCTCGATGGGTATGAATTCAAGTTCGGCAATAAAAAAGCAAAGCCGCCCATTCCCTGGACGACTGATTACCCGGAGGCCACTTTCCAACTCATTAATCCAGAAAATTATCAACCGTTCGTCCTATAATGCCCCACTAAAAACCCCGCCCATTCCCTACCTTTAGCCCGCCTTGACCAAACATACCAGTTCAATTCACTGAAAAATGAAACTAACCTATCGCCTACTGCTCCTCGCAGCAGCCTTCTCCACTGTTTTTGCTTGTAAAAAAGAAGCCACCAGCTACGACCGCCCGCAAGACCCCTGGGTGTTCCGCTCCGTGCTCGACTCCATCCCCCGCATCGCCACGGTGGGCCTGCACGACGACCTGTGGATTGCCTACAACACCGCCAACTGCGCCGTGTACAAGTGCTGGAAAGGCTCGGTGAACTTCGACGGGGCGGTTTACACCACCGTGCATGGCCCGCAGCCTTCGAGCCTCGGCAATAGCTGGTTCGTGAACAACCACGCCGAGCCTTGGCGGGTCGTCGTGGGCGGCAAAGAGGAGACGCCCAAGGTGCAGTACCGGGGCCACCGCTTCGACAAGGGGCAGGTGACTTTCAATTACGAACTCACCACCACCGACGGCAAGACCATCAAGGTCAGCGAGCGGCCAGAGTACGCCGCCAAGGGTGAACAGGTTGGCCTCGAACGGGTGTACACCACGAGCGACGTGCCCGATGGGGCAAAGGTCGTTTTGGTCACCAACCTCAGCTCCATCTCCCTTGAAAGCGCCGTGGAAACCGATGGCCAATGGCAAGTGACGGGCAAGACCAACCGGAAGTTCAACGGATTGAGCGGCCTTGACCTTGACGGGCAACTCACGCTGAAATCGAACGGCAGCACCCGATTTGTGGCGTTTTTCACCAAAAAGCCGATGCTGGAGAACACCAACAAAATCGAAGGGGCAGAGGACGAAGAAGAAGTGCCGCTCGGCCTGCGCATCATCGCCAAGGCTGACTGCAAAAGCTGCCACAACACCTTCGTACAGACCGTCGGGCCGGCCTACGTGGACATTGCGAAGCGCTACAACAACACCCCCGACAACCTCGACATGCTGGCCGCTAAGGTGAAAAACGGCGGCGCTGGCAACTGGGGCCAAGCCGCCATGAGCACCCATGCCGACCTGCCCGACAACGACATCCAAATCATGGTGAAATACATCATGGGCCTCGACAGTCTCGAAGAAGCTAAAATCGCAAGCATCCCAGAAAATAAGGCGAAGGCGAACACCCCGGTCTTGGAGGCTAAAATGGGCGTGAAGGAAGAAGACATCTATCCCGGCGCAGTGGTCAGGGTCTATCAGTTCACGGACAAACGCAAGCTGACTTCCGTGGCCGATATGAAGCCGCTGCCCAAGCCCGTTTTTGAGGGCATCGTGCCGCAACTCCATGCCACGGCTGCCGATTTCGGCGAACTGACGGACAACTTCGGCCTCGTTGCCGAAGGCTACCTGAAAATCCCGAAGGACAACAACTACGTCTTCCGCACCATCAGCGATGACGGCAGCGTACTCTACATTGATGGTCAAAAAGTGGTGGACAACGACGGACTCCACGGCGACGAACCCAAGGACGGCGAGGTGCAACTCAAGGCGGGCCTGCACCCCTTCCGCTTGGAATATTTCGAGGGTGGCGGCGGCAACATGGTCTCGTTCCAATGGAAATCCTTCGATGACCAAGGCGGCAAGTTCGAAATCGTGCCGGGGGCAATTCTCGCACACGAAAAAAGCATGCAGCCAACGGGCGTGAGCAGCGTGGCTTTGGGCGCTGGCTCCAAAATCCCCGGCGACAAGGCTTACGTGTCAGGCGTTCACCCCAGCTACGACTTGGCGCAGGCCCGCCCCAACGATTTTCTTCCAAAGGTTGGCGGCATGGACTTTCTGTCCGATGGGCGTCTCGTCGTCAGCACCTGGGACGCCGAGGGCGGCGTTTACGTCATCGAAAACGCCCAGAGCGGCGACCCCTCGAAGATGAAAGTGAAGAAAATCGCCAATGGTCTCGCAGAGCCGCTCGGCCTCAAAGTGGTCGGCGATGCGATTTATGTTTTGCAAAAACAGGAGCTCACCAAGCTCGTGGACAACGACAAGGACGGCCTGATTGACGAATACTACACCGTCTGCAACAGTTGGGGCGTGAGCAGCAATTTCCATGAGTTCGCCTTCGGCCTTGTTTACAAAGACGGCTTCTTTTACGGCAGCCTCGCCACGGACATCCTGCCCGGCGGGGCGGGCGCTCCCACACAGCCACACGACCGGGGCCGCACTTTCAAAATCAGTGAAAAAGACGGCAGCATCGAGTTCATCGCCAGCGGCCTGCGCACACCCAACGGCATCGGCATCGGCGTGGACGGCGAGATTTTCAACGCCGACAACCAGGGCGACTGGCTGCCGAGCAGCAAGATCCTGCACATCACGCCCGGTGCGTTCTACGGCAGCCGTGCCGTGGACTTCGCTGGCACGGCCAACCTGCCCGTGAAGCAGCCCGTCGTCTGGCTGCCCCAAGATGAAATCGGCAACTCGCCCAGCACCCCGCTCGCCTTCACCGACGACAGCCCGTACAAGGGCCAGATGATGCACGGCGAGGTGACGCACGGCGGCGTGAAGCGGGTTTTCGTGGAAAAAATCAACGGCGAATACCAGGGTTGCGTGTTCCGTTTCACGCAGGGCTTGGAGGCGGGCGTCAACCGCATGGTCTGGGGGCCGGACGGAGCGCTCTACGTCGGCGGCATCGGCAACCCCGGCAACTGGCGGGACATGAACGGCGACAAGCTGTGGTACGGCCTCCAGCGCTTGAAGTACAATCAAAAACCCGCCTTCGAGATGCTGGCGGTCAGGGCAAAGAGCAACGGCGTGGAAATCGAGTTCACCGAGCCGCTGGAAGAGGGCGACGGCTGGGCTGCCGCCGAGTACCAAGTGGAGCAGTGGCGCTACGTGCCAACGAAGGATTACGGCGGCCCGAAGGTTGACCAAACCCGCATGAAAGTGCTTGCCGCCAACGTCAGCGCAGACCGCAAAAAGGTCTTCCTCGAACTGGCGGGCATGAAGCCGCAGCACGTCATCTACGTGCGGCTGCCGTACCAGTGGGCGAGCGCCAACGGCCACGAGCTTTGGGCGACGGAGGGTTGGTACACCATGAACGCCATCCCCGCCGACCAGCCGGGCGAGAAGACCACGGCCCCTGTTTTTGCCCAAAACAACCTCAGCGAAGCTGAAAAAGCGGCTGGCTGGAAGCTGCTGTTCGACGGCAAAACTACGGCTGGCTGGCATGGTTTCAACAAGAAAACCACCAGTCCAAAATGGGTGGTACAGGATGGCACGCTGCATTTTGACCCAAAAGCTGCTGTGGACGATAAGAATGGCGACATCGTGACGGACGAGGAATACGCCAACTACGAGCTGCGCTTGGAGTGGAAGATTGCCGCCTGCGGCAACAGTGGCGTGGTTTACAACGTGGTGGAAGACCCCAAGTACGATTGGGGCTGGCAGACCGGCCCCGAAATGCAGGTGCTTGACAACGCCTGCCACCCCGATGCGATGTTCGACAAGCACAAGGCGGGCGACCTCTACGATCTTGTCGCCAGCAAAATTATGACCGTGAAACCGGCTGGGAATTGGAACCGTGCCCGCCTCGTGAACCGCAACGGCAAGGTGGAACAGTGGCTCAATGGCCGCAAGGTGGTCGAGGTGGACATGACGGGCGATGCGTGGAAGCAACTCATCGCTGGGAGCAAATTCAAGGACATGCCGGATTTTGGGAAAAAGACGAGCGGGCGCTTGCTGCTCCAAGACCACGGAGACAGGGTGTGGTTTAGGAATATGAAGATTCGGGTGTTGAAATGATTGGATTTCCTTCGGGAATGAATGACGAGGATTTCGGAGAAGCCTGGGGTTGAGCAAGCCTCGGGCTTTTTCGATTACATTGAGGCTAACAAACTGAGCTGTCGGTCAATGCTTATGAAGACATCGCCTTTGATGAAAGGTAGAATGGCTCGGCGCAGGAGGAGTTGTAGAGATATCGGAGGGTATAATGGTCGAGGTACTCGACGTTGAGGCGGTGGAAGTAGTCACCTCATGCCTTCTTCACTTCTGGCATTTTGCAAGCTTCGTCAGTTGTCTTTCCGCAGACGGAGCATGAGCCGAATTTGTCGGCCAGCATGGGGTTGTTCGAAGCACAGGAACCCCTGAATTCCCGCTTTTTAAAGATGTAGCCAACGTTCATCAACAGGAAGGCGATGCCCACTAGGACAAATATCGGGAGCAGGGTTTGGAGAAATTGCATGGCTGTATTTTTGATGAAAATATTACAGCATGAAAACAGCCCAGCAGGTCAATTGGTTGGCCCAAGGCCAACCAATCAGCCGCCGTATTTTTGTTTAACCACTGTGATTTCGTAGCCTTCGATGATGTCACCGACCCTGATGTCGTTGAAGTTCTTGATGGTAATACCGCATTCCACACCGGATTTCACCTCCTTGACGTCATCCTTGACACGCTTCAGCGAGGAAATTTCGCCGTTGGCGCCTTCCTTGGTCGGGAAAATCACGATGCCATCCCTGACGACACGAATATGCGTGTTGCGGCTGATTTTGCCGTCCAGCACGTAGCAACCCGCAACGGTGCCGACTTTGCTGATTTTGTAAACTTCCCGTATCTCCACGTTGGTGACGATTTTCTCTTCCTTCGTAGGTTCGAGCAGACCCTCGATGGCCAGCTTGATTTCCTCAATGGCCTCGTAGATGATGGAGTACATCTTGATTTCGACGCCTTCCCTTTCCGCCAATTTGCGGGCTGCCACCGAAGGCCGCACCTGGAAACCAATGATAATGGCGTCGGATGCGGAGGCGAGCAGTACGTCGGACTCCACGATTTGACCAACGGCCTTGTGGATGACGTTGACCTGAACAGTCTCCAGCGCCAGCTTGATGAGCGAGTCGGAAAGTGCCTCGACCGAGCCGTCCACGTCGCCCTTGACGATGAGGTTAAGCTCCTTGAAGGTGCCGAGCGCCAAGCGACGTCCGATTTCGTCGAGGCTGATGCGCTTGGTGGCACGGGTAGCCTGTTCTCGGTTGATTTGCGCCCGTTTGGAGGCCAGTTGGCGCGACTCCGATTCGTCGTCCATGATTTTGAAACGCTCGCCTGCCGTCGGGGCGCCACTGAGGCCAAGCACCAACACTGGTGCAGATGGCCCAGCTTCCGTCACCCGTTGGCCCCGTTCGTTGAACATCGCCTTTACCTTGCCAGCGTATTCGCCAGCAACCATTGCGCCGCCAATTTTGAGGGTTCCGTTCTGGACGAGCATCTTGGACACATAGCCCTTGCCTTTGTCGAGTGAAGCTTCGAGCACCGTGCCAATGGCGTTTCTGTTCGGATTGGCCTTTAGTTCGGCGAGGTCGGCCACGAGCAGCACTTTTTCAAGCAGTTCGTTCACGCCTTCGCCGGTCTTGGCGGAAATATCCATGGACTGGTAGTTGCCCCCCCATTCCTCAATAAGCAGGTTCATGGCGGCCAACTCTTGTTTTATGCGGCCAGGGTCAGCGCCTTGTTTATCAATTTTATTGATGGCAAAAACCATCGGCACGTTCGCTGCCTGTGCGTGGCTGATTGCCTCTTTTGTTTGGGGCATCACATTGTCGTCAGCCGAAATCACGATGATGGCAATGTCCGTCACCTTGGTGCCCCTTGCACGCATGGCGGTGAACGCCTCGTGGCCGGGTGTATCCAAGAAGGTGATGGAGCGGTCTTTGACGGTCACTTCATAGGCACCAATGTGCTGGGTGATACCGCCTGCTTCGCCAGAAACCACTGTGGCCTTACGAATATAGTCAAGCAAGGAGGTTTTACCGTGGTCAACGTGACCCATAACGGTGACGATGGGCGAACGTGGCAGTAGGTCTGCCGGTGCGTCTTCCTCTTCTTCTTCGAAATCTGTTTGGTCTTCAACGCTGATGAACTGTACTTCGTGCCCAAACTCACTGGCCACCAACTCTATCAGCTCTGCATCGAGGCGCTGGTTGATGGACACGAACACGCCGAGGCTCATACAAGTGGTGATGACCTCCGTCGCCGATACGTCCATCATATTGGCCAACTCCTGAACGGTCACGAATTCCGTTACCTCCAGTTTGTCCGTTATGCCCTCCATGTCACGGAGTTCCTGCCGTTCACGGTGACGCTCCCTTGTTTCACGGCGAAGCTTTTGGCGCTTTTTCTTGCCAGCACCAGAAAGCGTGGCCATGGTTTTACGGATTTGTTCCTCCGCTTCCTTTCCAGAAACCTCCCGTGCGGGTTCTCCCCTGCGCCGCCTGTCCCCTCCACCAGTGCCAGTGCCTTGCGATGGGCCGGGTGCGCCCGGCTGGGGCGTTTGCGGCAGAACTTTTTTGCGCTTGCGCTTGCGCTTTTGGCTGTCGTCGGAAGTGTCGGAAGGGGATGCTGGCTTTGGGCTGCCAGCAACTTGCCCTTGCCCTTGCCTTTCAGGTGGCCTGGCAGCACCCCGCTCTGGTGGGCCCTTTTTCTTGACGGGTTTGGCAGCGGGCTCTTTTCGTCTTACGATATCTATTTTGCCCAAGATTTTCAGTCCCCTGAGTTCTGGGGTATTCATCCTGACAAGGGCATCAACATCCTCCACTTCTACAACATCCTCTGGCGGCGTTGTGATTGCCACGTTGGGCACAGCTGGGGTACTTGGTTCGGCTTTGTTATCGGCAACTGCAGCAGGCTGTTCGACGATTTTCGCTGCTGGTTCGATGGCTTTTTCTTCCTTCTGCTTTTCCGCTACTTTACTGGGTCGGACGGGCATGCCTTTTCTGTCCAACTCTATTTTGCCCTTGATCACAAGCCCGCCAACCTGAGGCCTTGCAACTGCCTCAATTATTTCTTCCGGTTTTTCCTTGACTTCGACAGATGGTGGAGGTGGTGCAACGGGAGTTGGTTCTTCAACCTTGGTGGTCTCAACCGTTTTTGGGGGAAGTTCCTCTTTTTTGGGTGGGCTTGGAGGGGCAGGAGGCGGTGCATGCTCTTCTCGCCTTACAAAGGGAGGAAGCGGTTCCTTTTTGACAAGGGCAGGCCTAACGCCGATGGTCATGGCGTCAGCCTTCACCTTTTCGGCCATGTCCCCCTGGTACTCCTTGAGCAACACAGTTTCCATCTCCTCCGTGACCTTGGAGGTAGGCTTGTTCTCAATATGAAAACCTTTGCTGCCCAGAAACTCTACAATAGTTGCTGTACCAACGTTTAATTCCTGCGCTACTTTGACTAAGCGTTTATCCATTCAGAAAAAAATAAATGATGAATGACAAGGTGACAAACATTGAACGACAAAGGTAGCACCCCCATCACTCATCATCCATCATCCCGGTCATTCCAGGCTATTCATCGAATTCGGCTGTAAGGATGTTGATCACCTCCTCGACAGTTTCCTCTTCGAGTTCGGTGCGCCTTACAAGCTCTTCTTTGCTCAATTCCAGTACGCTGCGAGCGGTGTCGCAGCCGATGCGCTTGAGTTCTTCAATGACCCAAGCGTCAATCTCGTCCGTAAATTCATCAAGGTCAACATCGTCAATTTCTTGGCCGTCCGTGTTGCGGTACACGTCAATCTCGAAGCCCGTGAGCTTGCTGGCCAGTTTGATGTTCGTACCGCCCTTGCCAATGGCCAACGAGACTTGGTCGGGATCGAGGTAAACGCTTGCACGTTTGTTCTCCGAATCAAGCTCTATGCTGGTCACCTTGGCTGGCGTCAACGAACGCTGGATGAACAGGCTTTCGTTGTTGGTGAAGTTGATGATGTCAATATTTTCATTGCGAAGCTCCCGCACGATGCCGTGGATACGGGAGCCTTTCATGCCGACGCAAGCGCCCACGGGATCCACCCGGTCGTCGTAGGACTCAACGGCCACTTTGGCACGCTCGCCCGGTAGGCGAACGATGCGCTTGACGGCGATGATGCCGTCCTCGATTTCGGGCACTTCCTGCTCCAGCAATTTCTCCAGGAAGGCATTATCTGTGCGGCTAACAATCACCACAGGGGTGTTGTTCTTCATTTCAACCCGCTTGATGATGCAACGAACCATGTCGCCTTTGCGGAAAAAATCGCCCTTTATGGTCTCCTGCTTCGGCAGCAGCAGCTCGTGTCCGGTGGCATCGTCAACAATGAGGAATTCTTTCTTGATAATTTGACTTACCTCGCCAACTATCATCTCGCCCACCCGCTCGACGTACTTGCGGTAAACGTCGTCTTTCTCAAGCTCCATGATCCTGGAGATGAGCGTCTGGCGGGCAGCTTGGATGGAGCGGCGTCCAAAATCTTCGAGGAAGAGCTGCTCGTAGCACTCTTCGCCAACCTCGTAGCTGTCGTCAATGGACAATGCCTCGGAGATGGACACTTGGCTGCGGTCGTCGGTCACCTCGCCATCGGGCACGATCTGCCGCACCCGCCACAGCTCAAGGTCGCCCTGCTGCGCGTTCACGATGACATTGAAGTTCTCATCGGAACCAAATTTTTTCTTGATCAATGTGCGGAACACATCTTCCAGCACCCGCACCATCGTGGGGCGGTCAATGTTCTTGCTGGATTTGAACTCGGAAAAGGTATCTACTAAGTTTATCATCCTATTCTTAATGATGAATGATAAATGGTGAATGATGGATGGAAAGCTGTGTAGCCCACAGTTTACCAAACCTCATTGGCCATTCTTTTTTAGAAGCTAATCACAATCATCGTTTTTTTTATCTCGTCGTAGGGAAGCTCCGTTTGAACCTCCATTTTCTTTTTCTTTTTGCCCTCCAGCACCACCACCGTTTCCTGAACCGTGCAACTGGTTTCGCCAGCGGCAGTGAGCGGGCCTGTCTTGATGGTACCGTCCTTGAGCGTCACCTCAACCTTGCGGCCAATGTTCTTGACGTACTGGCGCTGCAATTTGAGCGGTTTGCCAAGCCCGGGCGACGACACTTCCAGCACGTAACTCTCGCCAAGCCACCCGGCTTCGTCAAAATGGTGCTCCAAGTAGCGGCTGGTTTTCTGGCACTTTGCCAGCGTAATGCCGCTGTCACTGTCAATGAAAACCTCCAGCTTGTTGGCTGCGCTGAGGTGAAAATCCACCAAGAAGCAATCCTCAAAGCCCTCCTCCGCAAACTTTGCAGCGAGCAGTTCGTGAATCTTTTCCTCGATAAAAAATACATCAACAGCCATAAAGTAAAAGAGGGAACTTTTGTTCCCTCTGTCGTTTGGTTTCGCAAAGCGGGGCAAATGTAAACACTTTTACTGTATTTGCCAATGTGCTTGAAAAATAAGGGATTTTACTTCGATGAAGATTTCGCAAACTGCATTTACAAGAATGCCTCAAGCAAAAAAAGCCCGCTGGACGTCCAGCGGGCTTTTTCATATAAAAACTTTTTGATGTCAGGGATTCCCCATCACAAACGTGCAGTGCGCCAGCACCCGCTCCGTTCGCTCCGATTCCAGTGTGGCAATGTAAAAGCCGGGGCTTAGGTTCAGTCCAGATGGTAGGTTCATGGTCGGTTGGGCATCGGCTATCGTGTCTATCAGCTTGCCATTTGCGGCATAAATCTTCAAGTTGCAGGCCTCCGGCAGTTGCTTTTGGTTAATGGAAAAACGCAGCTCCGGCCCTGCGGGATTGGGTTGGGCGGTGAGCCTGATGGGTTCGTTGGCCACCACATCCTTCCCGGCGTTGACGATGCCGCACTCGGCTGGCAACTGGGGTAGAAAGCACTCGATAAAGGTCAAGTTTAGATATTCCTCTTCGTGCTGAAAACAGAGCAGGTCGGAACCATAATCAGCGCCAGGGTCGGAACCTCGTCCGAGCAAACCGTAGCTACTGCCGATGCCCTCTATCCAGTACTCCACCGGAGCGCCCTGATAGCCAGGTTCGAAGTAAATGACCTTGCGCATCTTGCCCGCAAGCAACTCCACTCTCACGCTGTCCACCTTGCGACTGATGATGTTCCCAAAGAAGACTTCGGTCAAATCAATCACGTCGTTCACTTCCAAGTTGAAGTCGTAGAGCAGGAGTTCGGACGAGCCGTCGCTGGGGAGGAAGCGCACTACGCCACCGTTGGAGCGGAGTCCGCCACGGAAGTAAGTGTTTTCAATGTTCAACGCAGAATCTACTTGTAAATCAAGCACTTGCGAGTAGTTCGTGCCATTGAGTATGGTGTCGCCACAGAGGGCAGTGTGTCCAAAAATTGAACCGGCGATGGTTGTTTGTGACACTTTCCAAACGGCATTGCTTTGGGGGAAGGGCACATTTTGAGCGCGCAGAGCGCCGGTCCAAATAAAAAGGAAAACTAAGGATGAAAAAACTATTTGCTGCATGATGTAGGTGTTGGGTGATAGCTTTGGCTTTAAAATTTGATTCAATACGAGAGACGGCATAAAACGATCGCCCGTTGGGTTCACCCGACCATTTAAGTGCTAAGAAAATCTTAAAATTTGGCACTTTCCCTTACTCCCATTTCTCCCGGAACAACTCCTCGGAGTGCCCACCCTTGCGGTTCTGCTCTGCCAGCGGCCAATTGTCTGTGGCAGAGGTCTGTAGCCAGAGGTTGCCAGAGCGGCGAAAGACCTGTGCGTTTAGGCCAAATTTTTCCAAAAACATCCGCTCCAATTCGCTCACCGACATCTCCGCCCGTATGTGCAGGTCGCCCGATGTGTGGATGCTGCGGACTTCGTCAATCAGCCGCTCGTTGTCAAGCTGTTGCCGAGCCGGGGAAGGCTCTCCCGCCCGGTGGCTGCCCTCATAAAATTCGAGTTTGAGGGAGGGGAAAACCTTGTGGAATTCCAATTGCAAGTCCTTGATTTTCTTTTTGTTATCTATCAACATGAGGTTGCGATTTTAAATGGTTGTCGGGCAAGTTAGCTCCAATGGAGCGGCAGCACAGGTGAGAAAGGTCAGGTGGTGAAATGATTTTGGTCAAACAAGGTCGAGCAGCACAATGCAAAACCCGTAGTTTTGCGCCAGCTTTTTTGACCACTACATTTATGGAAAAACAAGGACTACGCCTTTGCTTGCTGGTGGCCGCCGTGGCAACGCTTGTCGCCTGCACCGAGCCGCCTCCGCCCACCCTCGCCTACAAGGACCGGGAACTGGTGGACAGCCTCTTCCGCCTGCAAGTGGACTCGCTCAAACCGCTGTACGACAGCCTCTGCACTGCCCACTTCGACAGTGCCGTGCAGTTCAAGACCGACTCGATGCTCAAGGTGCGCACCGCCGAAATCCAGAAGGCGCTGGAACGGCTGCGCCAAGAAACCAACCAATGATTTTTCAGATGAAGAGAATTGACAATCAACTACTTATGCTCGCCTTAGCCGCCATGCTGCTTGCAACCACGTTGCTGGCTGGATGCCACCGCCAACCCACCAAGACCAAGGAGCAGGTGATGCAGGAGCGCCTCGCCGAGCGCATTAGACCGATGGAAGGCTGACGCAGTAAAAAAATGCCGGAAAGAAGTGGAAGAAAAGGCCGCCGTGCTCACCGATTCCATCGTGATTGCGAATGCAAAATTGAACCGGGACACCTCTATTCACAGCCTGATTCCTGGCAGGCCGACCCGCCCGGACTACCAGCCGCCGACAGATTCAGTGCCCGTCAAGCCGTTTTTGAAAAAGTTATAAATGGATTTGGCAGAAATCGAAAACTCATTGGCTGCCACCAAACTCGTCCAGTTTTCGCTGGAATTTGATGACCAACTGGGTGTAGTGGTCCAGCTCGGTTGACTTGTTGAACACCTCCTCGAACATGCGCCGAACCGAGGTGCGGCCCGTGAAAAACGGAAACGGATGTTCCAAGGGTTGCAGGTTTTGGTCGAGTACATTAATCCCTTCGTTGTTGGTTTTTTGGCTGGAAGTGCTGGCTCCATTGTAGGCCACCAAAAATCCGTTTTCGAGGGTCAGGGACGGGTCAATTTGCAGGTCTAGGCCGAAAAAAATCCCTTTCCTAACGCCCTGCTTCAACTTAGTGGTAGCCGTGTCGGGCATGAAAAGCAACTTGGAGAAACTATAATTTATCCGAAAAGCCTCTATCAGCCACAGGTTGTGGTTGCGTGTGTCCTGCTTCGTTTTTTCAAGCATTTTCTCGAAGCGTTGGCGGTCTTTCTCGCTGGCGGTGGTTGCTGCCATTTTTTCCAGCGCCTCAATTTTCCGGGCATTCGTGCTCAGGCGGACGACCAAGGTGCCATTTTTCAATACGCCGATGGCCTCTTTGGCGGAAAGTGGCCGCGCTGCATCCGCGTCCTGTCCGAAGGCAGCCTTGCCAACGAACATGACCAAAAGACACAGCAGCAAAGTTCGAAATTCCATAGCCTTCATTTTCACAAATTATTGATTTTCAATCGGTTGCAAACAACCCGCTGCCTCAAACGCATTCCACACCGCATCTTCGGGCAATGCGGCAGTCAGCTCCACCTGCTCACCCGACACCGGGTGGCGGAATGCCAGCTTCCAAGCGTGGAGGTTGATGGAGCGGTCACGGTTGCCGCGGCGGGCGCCATACTTCACATCGCCCTTGATGGGACAGCCAATGGCGGCCAGTTGCGCCCGAATCTGATGGTGGCGGCCCGTGATGAGCTTCACCTCCAGCAGGTGGTAGTTGTCGCTGCTGCCGAGCAGTCGGTAGCTCATCTCCGAGAGGTCGCCAGCCGCCTCATCTTCGGTGATGCCGGAGCGGTTTGCTTTTTCATTTTTTTGTAAAAAATGGCGCAGCGTTCCCTCCTTCTCTGGTGGCAAATCCTTAACGACAGCGAGGTAGGTTTTGCGCACGGAGCGCTCCTTGAATTGGTCGCTCAGCGAACCAACCATCGTTTTCGTTTTCGCAAAAACCACGACGCCCGTGGCAGGGCGGTCGAGCCGGTGAACGAGGAAAAGCTTCGATTTGCAGTAGATTTCGGCCAATTGGAGGAGCGTTTTGTCGCCGGTCTTGTCGGCCTGCACGGGCAGGCCGGCTGGCTTGTTGAAGGCGATGAACTGGTTGTTCTTCAAGATGACCCAATCGCCAATAGCGGCATGAGGAATAGCAGCTTCGAGTGGTGCAGGAGCTTGGTTTTCGGAGGGATTCTCCTTACTTAATTTCTTCATAATCAATGAATTCGCCTTCGTTTTTCATTTTTTCAGGAGCGGCATCCCGCTGTGGTTCCTGCTGATTTCCCCCTTGGGGTTGGTGCTGCGCAAAATCACGCCGCCGCCCTTCTTTGAGCTGCTCCTTCATCTGAAAATACCGATAGACGATATAACCAATGAAGCCCCAGAAAATTAATTTCAACATAGTGGACTGATTTTGTACAAAGGTAAGCCTACTCTACAAACCCTCGTAAACGAAGCACATAAAAAGTGAAAATGCCCGTTTTCTGACCGAATTTTGGCCGAAGGCCGAAAAAAGATTTTAAACAAAAGCATTTTGGCACTCGTTTCTCTGCTGAAATACCATTATTTTTAGGCGTTCAAAACTTCCCCACGTTCAAAAAATACACAGTCTGCCATGAGATTAGAGAAATACAGCCTGCTATTGTTGGTTTCACTCTGCGCTTGCAAGCTCGCAGCACAGGAAACCATCCAGCCCAAGCAAATGGACGACCCCTCCAAAGGAATCATCTACAACCGGGAGTTTGCGATGAACTTTCGGCTGCACACGCATGGCTTTTCTTTTGGTGCAAACGTCGGCACCCTCCAGACCTACTACCGAACCAAGTACTGGCATTTTGAACTAGGGGAACTGAAGCACACCAAAGAGTACAAGCAAAGCTGGGATGCCCCCAGTTCGCTCAACGGCCGGGTTTCCAAGGCGTTCAAGTACGGCAAACAAAACAACCTTTTTGTGATGCGGGGTGGCTTCGGCGCCAAGCGCTATTTTTCCGAAAAAGCCAAGCACAAGGGCGTGGCCGTCGGCATCTCCTACGAGGCGGGCGCTACGCTCGGCATCCTGAAACCCTACTACCTCGAGTTACAGCGGGGCGACGGCAACCTCACCTACTCGGCCCGGTACTCCGAGGATACCGCCAACCGCTTCCTTGACATCAATAAGATACACGGCGCATCCAATTGGACCAAAGGCTTCGGCCATCTCTCGCTGCTGCCCGGCGCCCATGCCAGGTTTGCCGTCCATTTCGACTGGGGCGCATTTGATGAGTACCTCAAATCCTTCGAGGGCGGCATCATGGTGGATGCCTTCGCCCGCAAGGCACCCATCATGGTGGAATTGGACAACGTGGAAAACAACCTTCTCTTCCTCAACCTTTTCCTAAATTTGCAGTTCGGAAAACGTTGGTAATGCAATTGCGGATTCAGGATTTCGGATTTCGGAATCGGGTACGCAATCCGCAATCCGCAATCCGCAATCCGCAATGATAGAACTTCCAATCGCAGAACCTGCCGAATCACGCCGCCGCAAGCCAGAATGGCTTCGGGTCAAGCTGCCCATCGGCGAAAAATACAAGCACGTCCGCAACCTCGTGGACACCTACGGCCTGCACACCATCTGCCAGAGCGGCAACTGCCCCAACATGGGCGAGTGCTGGGGCGAGGGCACGGCCACCTTCATGATTTTGGGCAATACCTGTACCCGCTCCTGCTCCTTTTGCGCCGTGAAAACGGGACGCCCGCCGGAATACGATGCCGACGAACCACGCCGGGTGGCCGAGGCCATCATGCTCATGCAAGTCAAACATGCCGTCATCACCTCTGTGAACCGGGACGAACTCGCCGACCGGGGCGCTGAAATCTGGTACCAGACCGTGCGCATGGTCAAGGAAATGTCGCCCACCACTACCATCGAAACGCTGATACCCGACACCAAGTCCAACTGGGAAGCGCTAGAGCGCATGATTTCTGGCGGACAAGAGGTCGTGAGCCACAACATGGAGACCGTCGAGCGGCTCTACCGCAAGGTGCGACCCCAGGCCAGGTACAGCCGCAGTTTGGAGCAAATCAAGCGCACGAAAGCATATGGCAAGCGCACCAAATCCGGCGTGATGGTCGGCCTGGGCGAGACCCGTGAGGAAATCCTGAAAATCATGGACGACCTGCGGGCGCACGATTGCGATGTGCTGACCATCGGGCAGTACCTCCAGCCCACCAAGATGCACCTCGAAGTGGCCGAGTTCGTACATCCCGACCAGTTCGCCGAGTACAAGGAGGAGGGAATGAAACGTGGCTTCGCCTTTGTGGAGAGCGGGCCGCTGGTGCGGTCGAGCTACCATGCGGAAAGGCATTTGTGATTCTATTGGTTTTTTGAAGCTGTTTTTGTATTTTTGGAAAAAATTAGCGCATGGAAATCGCAACCAAAGGCTTGACTTACCAAGAGTTTAAACAATTGGAGTTCGATGACAACGACACTTCTTGGTATGAACTTATAAACGGTGAACTCGTGAGAAAGCAGTCCCCCACCATCCGGCATCAGAATATTTCTGACAATATTCTGATAGCCATGAAGACCTACGCTCGTAAAAAACAACTTGGCAAAGTATTCTCAGCACCTCTTGATACTGTCCTTGATGACGGTAATTCCTACCATCCCGATGTGCTTTTTGTCAATAAAGACAGGTATCATACACTCGATGAAAAGGAGGGAGTCGTCATAGGAGCGCCCGATTTGGTGGTGGAGATTTTGTCGAAAGGAACGGCCATCTACGACAAGGGCGACAAGAAGGATATTTATGAAAAATATGGGGTTCGGGAGTATTGGTTGGTTGAGCCCCACAACAAGTCCATCGAAATCTATTCCTTTGTTGAGCAGCGCTTCAAACTGGTGCAATATGCTGAGGAAACCGGCATCGTTCAGTCACTTGTGTTACAAGGATTCAAGATTGACTTGATGAAGATTTTTGAAGAGTAAGCTGTTTCTGTGCTCAAATGGAAGGCGCAAAGTGGAACCATAACTCCCGCTTTGCGCCTTTTTTATACCCAAAATAAAATTTGTTCGTTTACCCTCCCATGCGTTTTTTCCAAAAATTTGCGAAGCTAAACCTGCCCAAGCTGGCCATTTGGCTAACCTTGGCTGCTTTGTTTTTTGGGGTAAAAACCAATGCCCAAACCGCCGTCCACCTCCGGCTTTTGCCACTTGATATTGACAGTGTTTTTATCCAAAAAAGGATAAAACACGCCTCAGTTTTCGCTGATACCACGCTGGTTTTCAACGAGTTGAAAAACATCACTGCCCAGCTCCACGCCCAAGCCTATCTCGAAGCTTCCATTGACAGCACCGCCCGCCAGGACAGTATCCTGACCGCTTGGCTACACGTCGGGCCAGCCTACGAGTGGGCCAGTATCACCAATGGCAACGTGGACAAGGACTTCCTCGACCGCAGTGGCTTCCGCCCAAAACTTTATGCTGGCAAACCCCTGTTTTTCACCGACATCCAAAAAATGCAGGAACGTCTGCTCGAACAAGCCGAGAACAATGGGTTTCCATTTGCCAAAGTCTGGTTGGATAGTTTGCAGTTCGACAGTGGGCAGTGGGCAGTCAGTTCGGAAGTTGGCAAGCCGGCAGCCCCCAATCGTAAATCGTCAATCGTAAATCCAAAAGCCCCCCTCACTGCCCGCATCTTTCTGGACAAAGGTCGCCTCGTCCTCTTCGACAGCATGACGGTGGAGGGCGACGCCAAAATCTCGAAGAACTACCTGCGCCAGTACCTCGGCATTCACGAGGGCGAGCCGTACAGCCGCCAGCGGGTACTAAAAATCAGGCAGCGGGTGCAGGAACTGCCATTTTTATCAGAGAAAAAAAACGCCCTCGTCACGTTCCGGGACGGCAGCGCCAACCTGCGGCTTTTCCTCGAAAAAAAGAAGGCCAGCCGCTTCGACTTCCTGCTCGGCGTACTGCCCAACAATGGCCAACCCGACCAAAAACTGCTGATAACTGGCACGTTCAACGCCGAGTTCCAGAACCAGTTTGGCCTCGGTGAGCGCATCTACGCCTCGTTCGAGCGACTGAGACCACAGACACAGCGGCTGGAAGTGGCCTTCTCGTACCCGTACATCCTGCAACTGCCTTTCGGCTTGGACCTAAAGTTCAACCAGTACCGCAGGGACAGCACCTATACGGACGTCATTGGCGAGTTCGGGGTACAATATCTGTTCGAGGGCGGCAACTATCTCAAGGCGTTCTGGAACACGACGGCCTCCAACCTGATTTCGGTGGACACGGTGGCCATCAAACAGGGGCGCTTCCCCAGCCAGCTCGATGTGCGCAACCGGGCCTTTGGCCTAGAGGCCAACTGGCAGTCGCTCGACTATCGCTTCAATCCCCGGCGGGGATGGGTGGCAGTGGCAAAGGGCAGCGCTGGCATCCGGCAAATCGAGCGAAACCAAGCAATACTGAACGTGTTGGAGAGTTTTTACGACACCTTGCCGGGGCGCAGCTTCCGATTCGTGCTGGATGGTCGGCTGGAGCGGTACTTCCCGCTGTTGGAGCGGAGCGCCGTGAAACTGGCAGCTCGCAGCGGCGCTATTATTTCGGAAGAAAAAATCTACCAAAACGAGCAGTTCCGAATCGGCGGCAACCGGCTGCTGCGGGGCTTCGACGAGGAGAGCGTTTTCGCTACGTTTTATGCTGTTTTTACGCTGGAATACCGCCTGCTCATTGGCCGGAATTCCTACTTCTACACCTTTGGCGACTACGGCTACGTGGAAGACCGCCGCATCGGACAGCCTGACTTGTTCGACCGACCGCTCGGCTTCGGCGGCGGCTTGACTTTCGAGACGACGGCAGGGGTGTTCGGCATCAGCTTGGCGGTGGGGAAAAACGAAGGCATTCCGCTGGATTTTCGTAACCCGAAGGTACATTTTGGGTATGTTAGTATATTTTAAGGTAGAAGAGATGGCGCAGTGATGAATGCATGGTTAGCTGGCTTCTCAAAATCTGGCTTGTTTCTTCGATTCACTAAAAAATCCGGTGCCGGAAATTTCAAAACCGCAAAAAATTTTTTTTAGTAATCGTTATTTGATAAGTTCACGGCTCAATTTTTCAAAAACATCTTTTGTCGTTTGTTGCCAGTTGTTCATTTATCCAACCAAATCGAACCAAAATTGAACAACCAACAACGAGAAAGCCAACTAAAGCAGCGGGCGGTAGGCAGTGGGCAGTCTGTAGTTCTGGCAAGTGGTTGATTTTCAATAGTTTGCACAAGCTAAAGCACTAACAAAAGCGTTATGACCTACGACACCAGTAACATCCGTAATGTCGTTATGCTGGGTCACCCCGGCAGCGGAAAAACGACTTTGGCAGAAACCATGCTCTTCGAGTCCGGCGGCATCAGCCGCCGGGGTACAGTGCAGGAGCAAAACACGGTTTCCGATTACACCGACATCGAGCACGAGCGGGGCAACTCTATTTTCTCCACGCTCATGCACGACGATTGGCGGGGCAACAAAATCAATGTGCTGGACACGCCCGGCTCCGACGACTTCGTCGGAGAGGTAGTTGCCTCGCTGAAAGTTTCGTCCACCGCCTTGATGGTTCTCAACGCCAAAAGCGGCGTGGAGGTTGGTACGGAGCTGCTTTGGGAGTATGTTGAAAAATTTGACACGCCTTGCCTGTTTGTCGTCAACCAACTAGACCACGAGAAGGCCGACTTCGACGCTACCGTGGAGCAGGCCAGGGCACGTTTTGGCAACAAGTTGCTACCTTTCCAGTACCCACTGAACGCCGGCACAGGCTTCAACACCATTATTGATGCTCTTCGCATGGTGATGTACGTGTTCCCGCCCAATGGCGGCAAGCCGGAGAAAAAACCCATCCCAGATTCCGAAAAAAGCCGGGCTGCCGACATGCACCAGGCCATCGTGGAGGCTGCCGCCGAAAATGATGAGACCCTGATGGAACGCTACTTCGAGGAGGGCGAACTGTCGGAGGCCGACCTGACCGCTGGGCTTAGGATGGCCATCGCCAACCGCACCGTTTATCCACTATTTTGCTGCTCCGCAGTAAAGAACATGGGCAGCGGGCGCATCATGGGGTTCATCAATGACGTGTGCCCTTCGCCAGCCGAGCGGGCTTCTGTAAAATTGGAGGACGGCACCGAGCTGAAGTGCGATCCAAAGGGCGATACCACTATTTTTATCTTCAAAACGCACAACGAGCCACGTGTGGGCGTCATTTCCTACTTCAAGGTTTTCTCTGGCGTACTCCGCACAGGCGACGAGCTTATCAATGCCGAAAACCGCACGGTGGAACGCTTCGGCCAGCTTTTCCTTGCCAACGGCAAGAACCGGGAAGCTGCCAACGAGCTAAAGGCGGGCGACCTTGGCTGCACCGTAAAGCTCAAAAACTCGCATACCAACCAGACGCTGAACAAAAAAGGCGTTGACCGGAAGATAGACCCGATTCATTTCCCCAACTCCCGGATAGACGTGGCCGTGCAGCCGCCCAATAAGAACGACATGGAGAAGCTGATGAAGGCGCTACACGCGATTTCGGAGGAAGATCCGACCTTGAAAATCATCCAGTCGTCCACGCTGAAGCAGACGCTCATCGAAGGCCAGGGCCAGCTCCACCTCGATCTCGTGAAGCAACGCATCGAGCAGGAATACGGCGTGACGATGGAGTTCATCAAGCCCAAAATCCCGTACCGGGAAACCATCACAAAGGAATCAAACGAGATGTACCGCCACAAGAAGCAGACGGGCGGGGCGGGGCAGTTCGCCGAGGTTCACATGCGCATAGAGCCTTACCACGACGGCATGGCCGACCCGCACGGCCTCACCACCCGCAACAAAGACGTGGAAACCTTGCCCTGGGGCGGCGAGCTTGCATTCTACTGGTGCATCGTCGGCGGCTCCATTGATTCCCGTTTTTCGGGCGCCATCAAGAAGGGCGTACTGCAGAAAATGGAGGAAGGCCCGCTTACGGGGTCCAACTGCCAGGACATCCGGGTGAGCATCTACGACGGCAAGATGCACCCCGTTGACTCCAACGACATGGCGTTCATGACGGCCAGCATCCAGGCCTTCCGGGCCAATTTCGAGAAGGCCGCTGCTCAAATCATGGAGCCGATTTACGACGTGGAAATCCTCTGCGACGGCGAGGTGATGGGCGATGTGATGGGCGACCTGCAAACCCGCCGGGCCATCATCATGGGCATGGACGCCGATGGGCACTACCAGAAAATCTTGGCCCGAATTCCGTTGGCCGAGATGTACCAGTATTCTTCCACACTGCGGGCCATTTCGCAGGGCAAGGCCAAGTTCAGCAGGAAGTTTGCGGAATACGCACCTGTGCCGATTGACATCCAGCAGCGTTTGATTGCGGAGCACAAGGCAACGATGAACGAGGAAGATTAAAACAACTACGAACTATGAGTTTCGAGCCACTCGCCGCTCAAAGTTCAATCGAGTAGGAGGAAGTAAATCCAACGGGCGAGAATTCGTTGCGATTTACTTCCGTTCCTGACCCCGCCCGCCAAGTCATTGCCCGTGCCGGGCGCACAAAAAAAGAACCTCCGGCGGAGGGTGCCGGAGGTTCAGTGCTTGAAACCAGGGTTATCTATTTCCTTATTTCGTATTGGCAACAATGATGCGCTTCGAGACGGGCGCCTTGTCTTTGGAAGTTATCCAAAGCAGGTATTGGCCGCTCCGCAAGCCATCAAGTTGAAGCTCAACGGGGTCTGAGCTTGCTTCGATTTCCCATTCCTTCAATGCCTTTCCACTGATGTCGAAAAGGCGGATGACTGCTTCTTCGTTGTAGCCTTCGCCAAATTCCAGAAAGATTTTGTCCTCAGCCGGATTCGGGAAGACCTGCACGGAAGCGGCAGGTGTAACTGCTGCCAGGTCGGTCGCTGTCTCACTGTTGCGGTCCGCCACTGCTGTTCCGCCCACGTCGGCCAGGTTGCAACCCATTGCCCATTCGATGGCACCGTCGAACAATTGGATGCCCTTGGCAGTCAGCAAGGTTGGCGTGTCCTCATCCATGAAAAGGGACACACGACGTGCGGGGGCTACAAAGCCACCCTGCATGGCCGCTCCCTTCTCAGAACCAAAGAGGCCGTACCAGGCTTCTTGCCCTGATACCTTGGCCACCTTGGCTGCCGATGCATTGGTCGTCCAGCCCCAACGCATATAACTGTTGGAGGAATAGACCTGCACGTTGCCGCTCAAACCTGCCGAAAGCGGATGGCTTGGGTCGGTGATGTTCAGGGTTTTGTAGCCGTTATTTTGGCCAAAATCGCTCTGTTCGGCGGAGCCAACCATTTTCAGGTTGTCCAACAGGTAGCTTTCCCAAGTGACTATGGGTACGGCGACATTGGTAAACTTCGAGCCAACATCCGAAGAGTTGATGGTGGAGCTGATGATGACCACGCCATTGCCGTTGGCGTCTGTGGAAAGCGCACTGGTGGCACTTTTCACAGTGACGTTCAGACCAAGTGACTCAAGGCGGTTTTTCACCCAAGCATCGCCCGAGTTGAGCCAGGTGCTGCCCACCACGAACAGTGCATTGGCATTGCAGCTATTGCCTCCACCGGTCGAGGAAGCGCAGAAGTCATCTACATACAGACAACCGCCCTTCTCTTTCCAGAACCAGAAATCAACATATTTGGCGTTGATTGGCGCCACACCTTGGATGAGGTAAAGGCTCCAGTCGGTTGCCGTTATGCCACGGCTGATATCGTCTCCGATTTTGTTCCAGCTTGCATCGTAAAAAGCAATTCCCGCACCTGCCCAATCTGGCGAACCGGAGGTTTTTGCCCATAATTGGAGGCTGTAGGTAGCGCCCGGCATGGCAGTAATCCGGGTTCCTGCACCACCGCCAGAATATGAGGTGCAAACCTGTGCGGCTTTTGCACCACTGTGCACGTTGGACGTGGTTATTGAGGCATTGTCTGTCCAATCCCAATTGGTGAAGTTACTTTCAAAACCGGGGTTCTCGTTGGCCAACAAGTTGTTCGTGCAGGCTGGGAATCCCGTGCTGCTCGTCAAGCAGAAGTCGTCGGCGTAGAAGCAGCCGTTGGTGTTTTTCCAAGCCCAGCTTTCCACGTAGGCGGCATTGACGGGTGCAGTGGCCGTTACCGTGTGCAAAGTATAGTTCGTGGCGGTCACAGGTACGGACGGCACGGTGATTTCTGCCCAGTTTTTATCATAAAAACGGAGGCCGACGGAACCAGTTGCTCCCGATATTTTGGCATAGACTTTCAAGGTGTAGGTTGTGCCAGACAGGGCTGGCAGGTATTGTGAAATGCCGCCTGATCCGCTACAAATTTTGAGTGATTTTGTTTCAGCAAAGGGCGAGGCCGTCGTGGTACCTGCATTTTGCATCCAGGTCCAGCCGGAAGTGCCGTTCTCGAAACCGGGGTTCACGAGGAGGTTGTCCTGGCAATTGGAACATGCGTTCACGGTCACTTGGATGCTCTTGGTGGCCGTGCAGCCGCTGGCATCTGTCATGGTGACGGTGTAAGTGCCTGCTTGGGCGGCAGTGATGCCGTTGGACACCAAAGCGTCGCCACCTGAGTTGCCCGTGGCCGTGTAGCTGTTTGGTCCTGACCATTTGTAGGAGGGCAGCCCGTTCGGGTTCACAGACAAAATCACCTTTTCCCCGACACATACCGACACGGCGCAGTTGGCCAAATTCTGCCAGCCAGTATTGTTCACGTTAGCTTCGCAAACGGTGTTGCTGATGGTGCATGGTGGTGCCAAAACTGTTACCGTAGCCGTGCAAGTCGAAGACAAACCGAGCGAGTTGGTCACGGTCAATGTAGCCGTGTAAGTACCCGGCTGGCTAAAGCTGGTCGGCGACACGTTGTAGCTGGTAATGGTGGCTCCGCAACCAGGTGTCGAGCCGCCGTTAACCTGCTGTCCATTGATTTGAACAGATTGTCCAAGCGTTGTCAGTTGCAGCGTGATGTTTTGGCAGACAGCATTGGGCGTTACGATGTCGGAATATGGTGCCAACCTTGAACCCGGCACAATTGTCCAAGTGCTGCTCGATGGCGTTTTCCAGCTTACCCTGAAGTGGTCTTTGCCCCCGCCTTCTAAGTGGCGTAGCTCTATATAATAGGGCTGGCCAGCTTGCAAATTGATGATGGCCGAAGTCTGCGTGGCGTACTTGGTATATTGCGTCTGGTTGGTATAGCCATAATGCCAAGCGATTTTCTGCTTGCTGGCTGGGTTGCCGTTGGTGCTCAAAAACAACTCTACATAGTCGTCCCCTGTCACGTTGAAGGTGTATTTGCCCGTTGCCGATGGCACAATAAAACCTCGTACACGATCCGTGTAGTTGCTGCCGTTTTCGGTTGCTGTCAGCGCAAATTGCGTGAGTGTCACTGTGCTATTCGAATTGCCAAAACCGTCAATGCTGTTGAGGTTCCAAGTGTTCGTGTTCCAGATTTCCCGGACAATGCTGCCCAGTGTCACATTGCAATCCCCCCCGGCTGAACCGCCTGAAGTAGTGAAACTCGTCACACTCGAAGCACAACCCGTGGCACTTCCCGCTGCATTTTTCGGAACGACATACCAGTAGTAAACCGCGCCACCAGTCAGGTTGATGACCGTCGTAGAAGTACCAGTCACGTTGGTGGCTGCCACCGTCGTGGGCGGGTTGGCTGTGCCGAGGTAAACGTCGTAGGAGCTGGCATTGGCCGCACTGTTCCAACTCAAGGCAACTGAGGCGGTGTTCACGCCAGTCGTACCGTTGATGGGCGCAGCGTTGGTGGTACAAGCGGGACCAGTGACCACATTCACATTGAAGCTGCAATTGCTCGCATTTCCCTTCAGGTCAATGGCCGTGTAAACCACCGTCGTCGTGCCGATCGGGAAGTTCGCACCCGGCAGGAAGGATGAGGTAAAGGCAGAAAGGCCGCAGTTGTCGGTGGCAGTTGGCGCTGTCCAAGTGGCAGTGGCACCACTTGCGCCACCGGTAGCCACAGTGATATTGGCTGGGCAACCCGTGATAACGGGCGGCACGTTGTCCATCGAGCAGCTGTTTTGAACCGTCACGGTGAAACTGCAAGTGCTTTTATTGCCCTTTTTATCCGAAAACTGATACGTCACCGGCGTCACGCCAAGCGGGAATGTAGCGCCCGGTGAGTAGTTATTGTTCACCGTCACCGGAGCGCAAGGGTCGGTGGCAGTCGGTGCAGTCCAAGTAGCGGTTGCCGAGATGCCAGTGGTCAGCAAGCTGATGTTGGCCGGGCAGCCGCTGATGGCTGGGGCCGCCACGTCGCCGGGACATGGGTCAGCACCTACGGTAATAAGGAAGTTGCAGGTAGATGCATTATTGGCGGCATCGGTGGCCGTATAAGTCACGGTGGTCGTCCCAACTGGGAAAACTGCACCTGGAACATGCGAGGCGGTGAAGTTGGTCACACCACAGTTGTCGCCAGCGCCAGGTGAGTTCCAGATGGCCACTGCACCGTTGATGGCCGGGTTGGTAGGCAGCCAGATATTGGCCGGGCAACCGAAGATGTTGGGCTTCTGTGTATCTTCCAAGCAGGCGTCAACCGCCGTCACTGTAACCGTGAAAGTGCAAGTGCTGCTGTTGTTGTTGCCGTCCATGGCTGTGTAGGTCACGGTCGTTGCGCCAACGGGAAAGCCCTGGCCCGGCACGTGGGTGGCGGTCAAGGTGATGGGCTTGCAGTTGTCGTTGGGCGTCGGGGGCGTCCAAGTGGCGATCGTGATCGGGCCAAGGCGCTGGATGGTCTGGTTGCTCGGGCAACCCGTGAAGGTCGGCCCAACGATATCTCCCGTGCAGTTGCTGCCGGGAGGCGTTTGGCGCACGTCAATGCGGAACTGGCATTGGTTCGTATTGTTGTAAACGTCCTTGGCCGTGTAGGTCACGCCCGTGATGCCCACGGGGAAGCTACTGCCGGAAGTGTGGGTGGCGGTCAGCGTCACCGTGGAGCAATTGTCGGTGGCCGTCGGTGCGGCCCAAGTAGCAGGCACCGTGCTGTTCGGCGTAAAAATCACTTGGTCCTTCGGGCAGGCGTTAAACTGCGGTTCCAGCAGGTCAACGGGAGTTACCTGCGCCACGCAGGTAAGTTCGTCGCCGAGGCGGGTGCGCACCACGAGGTTTACGTTTTGCACGGTACCAATATCGGAACAGTGGAAAACTGGGCGGGCAACGTCGTTTGCGAAGTAAACGATGTTAGCACAGCTATCAAAATTGGAAAAAGCCACGAGTGCATTGGCGTAAACCTTGATGTCGCCGTTGATGTCGGCACCGAAAGTCCCGTTCTGGCAAACCGAAGGTGCGTCTGAGGTGGCCGCCGTGTGGATAATACCGCCCTGGTTGTTCAGTGCTGCGCCACTGGTCGTGCCTTTTTGGAACAAAATGCCGTGCAGCTCGAAATTGCCGCCCGTGTTGTTGATGCTGCCCGTGTTTTTCATTGAGGAGCATTCGTCCACCAACAGCTTGTCGGTATTTACCAAAGTGCCTTCGTTGAGCAGGTTGCCTGCTTGCAGGTAGAAAAGCTCGTTGTTGGTCAATGTTGCGCCAGCAGCATTGGTGAAAGGCTCTCCCGTGCAAACTAGAAAGGCGTTGTTGGTGAAGCTGCCCTCGTTGCGGGTGCGCACCACATTACGGAAGGTACCATTGTTGGTCAGCACCCCGGTTGCCTTGTTGTTGAAGTCTTGCACCACGTTCACCGTGCCACCCATGCCGTTGGTGAAGGTGGCATTGTTCGTCCATTCCGAGCCGCCGTTCACATTCACGGTGCCGTTGTTGGTAAATGTTCCGTCGTTGCTCACCAAGTCGTTGGTGCTGAGGGAGTTATTGTTCGTAAACGTGGAATTATTATCTACTAATGAGCCGCCGAAACTGAGCAGCGTACCGTTGTTCAGGAACGTGCCGTTGTTTTCAATCGTGCCAAAACTGTTAATGGCGTTTTTATTGTCAAAAGTGCCAGCATTGAGAATTTTCGAACCGTATCCCATACCGAGCGTGCCACCTGGACGGTTGAAGAAGGTAGCTCCTGTTCGGTTATCAATCAAGTTGTTGTTGTTGAGGGTGGCAAAGTTGTTTGCCTCGCCCTTGTTGATGAGTTTCTGACCGTTGGTGAACGTACCGTAGTTCTGCACGAAGCCGCTGTTGTCCAGCGTGCCAGCATTGGTCAACTGAGCGCCAGCATTGACGGTCAGCACCGTGGCCGCCGCCACGTTCAGGGTGACGTTGTTATTGAAAATGCCGTTCACCGTCATCGTGCCGGAGGCGTTCACCGCACCGTTGTTGGTGAAGTTGCCGTTCACTAGCAGTGCGCCAGTAGCACCCGTGATGTTCAGTGTAGCACCAAAGTTGTTGGTGAAGTTACTGCTGGCGTTGATGGTCAGCGACTTGGTGGTCAGCGTTTGGTTGTTGTCGAACGTGCCGCCTGTTTGGAGTGTGCCATTGGTGGCATCAATGGTGCCGTTGTTGGTGATGGCACCTTGGTTGACCAGTGTCGTTTGGAGGGTAAAGCTGCTGCTGTTGGTGAAGGTGGCCCCGGTTCCGTTGGTGAAACCAGCAGCTCCGGCGAAGGTCATCGTGCCGAAGTTTTTCAACGTGCCATTGTTGGTCAAGCTGCCGGTGGACGAGATGGCAAATGTGCCGGAACTCTCCACCAAACTACCAGTAGCCACTGTCACAGCGGCAGTTGCTGAGATGTTGCCGAAGGCCGTGATGTTGAAATTAACGGCGAGCGGGCTGCCCACTACCACAGTGACGCCACCGCCGATAAAGGCGTTGTTGCCCAGACCGGGAAGAACCTTTGGTTCCCAGTTGTTTTTGTCAAACCAGTCGCCATTGTTCGGTCCGACATACTGGGATTGTGTCTGGGCTTGCAGGTTGACTGCCCCAAGCAGGAGCAGGCAGATGCAGGTCAGGTAATGCTGAATACGCATAATGTTTGTTTTGGTTAAAAATTTGAAAGTATTTGCCAGCAATAGACCATCCGAGCCACATGGGCGCAGTGGTTTTATTGCCTTTTATTGCCAAATATTCGATGTGAAAAAGACCGGTGTGAGACCTGATGCCGTTGACAGCAAGCGGTGTGGAATTGGTACAAGGCATTGAAAAGTCAACACGTTGAAAACCAAATCAAACTGACATTACTTGATGCCTAAAGCATTGAAAAGCTGTGAGTGAAGTGACCAAGCAAATTGGCGCTCGTGCTGCCAAAATGGATTTTTTGCTTAAAAAGGAGACCGGAAGTGAGTTTTTACCGGATTGTGTGGAGGGAGAAAATGTGCTTAATTCTAATTTTCCGGTAACGTTTGGAATTGCAAATTTAACGAGGTTGCTGCTTGACTACAAAGCATTGGAAAAGATAAATACAAGTGGCATATTTAAAATCATTGATTTTCAATGGATTGTGATTGAATTTTAATAAAAAATCCTCAAAAGGTGTTGGATGCTCCAAACTGGATTTCCCCCAATTGCCAGCGAGCCTTTGATGCAAGTTGAAATATTTTGCAGGCTACCGCTACCTTGCAGCCAAAAGATTCCTCATGAAAATCAGTGGTTTTACGATGGTCAAAAACGCCACGCTGCTGTATTACCCCATCCGGCAGGCCATCGAGTCCATCCTACCATTGGTGGACGAGTTCGTGGTAGCGCTCGGCGACTGCGACCCCAACGACCGGACGGAGGAGGAGATTCTAGCCATCGGCTCCGAAAAAATCCGAATCGTAAAAACCGTTTGGGACACCGAAAAATACCCGAATGGAACAGAGAACGCCCACCAAACCGACATCGCAAAGTCGCACTGTACGGGCGATTGGTTATTTTACCTACAAGCAGATGAGGTAGTTCACGAGCAATACCTGCCCACCATCCGCCAATCTTGCGAAGCGCACCTGAACGACCCCGCCGTGGAAGGACTGCTGTTCGGCTACGTCCATTTTTGGGGCGACTACTGGCACCACCAGGTGGCGCACGGCTGGTACAAAAACGAGATCCGCATCATTCGGAACCTGCCGGACATCCACGCTTGGGAGTCGGCGCAGTCTTTCCGCCGCATCCCAGGCTTCGACGGCCAGAACTACCGCCAACAAGGTGGCACTTTCAAACTGAAAGTGGTCAAAGTTCCTGCGTTCGTTTACCACTACGGTTGGGTGCGACCGCCACAGCTGATGCAGCGCAAGAAAAAGTCGCTCGATACCATCCACAAGGGCGAGGAACGGGTGGCAGAACTGTACCGCCATCGCCCAGCCGAGTTTGACTACGGGCCGCTGGGTAGAGCTGCCAAGTTCACGGGAACGCACCCGGCGGTGATGAAAGATTGGATGGAGAAATTCAATTGGAAGGCCAACTGAACTATTCAACCAGGAACTGAACCCACACCGTGAACAACACAAGCACGACAGCCTTCGGGTACGGATTTTGACTTTTTTGGAACAAAAACTGCTGGGCGGAAGGGAGATTGGGGGATTTAGGAATTATGAGTTGTTGATCGGGGAGCGGTATCGGTTAGGAAAGATTTTCCCTGCGCCCTTGTATTCCCAGAACACATCCTCCCAATACAGGCGGTCTCAAATGGCAAAGCAAATGACTTTCCATGTCCGATTGGATATTGACGGCGTAATTGATGTCACCCTTTTTTGCTTCATGTATCCACTGGACATTATTGAGGGTTAGACTTTCCGTTTGAGATAAAAATGTGAGGTTTTTGTCCAAAAGTAGAACGGGAAGTTAGCAGCGCACTGAACAAAAAAATTGCTGAATTTCAGGGAATGGTTAAGCGTACCTTTCTTAGACAGATTTCCAAATGCTAGGCAAATTGCTAAAGCAGCTACACCTAGCAGGCTAACCCTTTTCTAAGTTCAACCGAAAATCCGACGGCATCAGGTCAGCAGGTTCAGCTTTACGCACCACCTTCCGATATTGAATTCCTTAGTACCTTGTGAATAAAGTCCACCGGAGGTGCCTCAGCCATTGCCTTCGGACATCGGAATCAAGCATATCCAGTTTCCAATTTTCCGCTCATTGAGTCACGCAATTTTTCTACCGATGATAAGCAAAGTAATCCATGGGTCGCTGAAATCTTGGCACATGGCATCCCGCTTGACCTGAAAAAGGTTTATCGCAAAAAGCTGCTTGTTGCTTGAAATCCATCTCGAAACTCCTCAACTCACACCCTCCTAATCTCCGCCCCCAGCGCATTCAGCCGCTCGTCAATGCGCTCGTAACCCCGGTCAATTTGGTGGATGTTGTTGATGATGCTCTTGCCCCGTGCCGATAGTGCGGCGATGAGCAGCGCCACTCCCGCCCGGATGTCCGGCGAGGTCATTTCGATGCCCCGGAGTTGGAAGCGGCGATTGAGGCCGATGACCGTGGCCCGGTGCGGGTCGCAGAGGATGATTTGGGCGCCCATGTCAATCAGCTTGTCCACGAAGAAGAGGCGGCTCTCGAACATTTTCTGATGAATCAAAACGCTGCCCTTCGCCTGCGTGGCCATCACGAGGATGATGCTCATCAGATCGGGGGTGAAGCCCGGCCACGGAGAGTCGTACACGGTCATGATGGAGCCATCAATGAACGAATGGATTTCGATTTCCTCCTGCGCTGGCACGTGGATGTCGTCACCGTGGATGTCCATTTTCACGCCCATCCGCTCGAAGACCGGCAGGATGTTACCCAACTCGGCTACGCCCGCCCCGCTGATGGTCAGCTCGGACTGCGTCATTGCCGCAAGGCCAATAAAACTGCCCACCTCAATCATGTCGGGAAGGCACCGATGTTCAGCGCCACCGAGCGATGTGACGCCCTCGATGGTGAGCAGGTTGGAGCCGATGCCGCTGATTTTTGCGCCCATCCGGTTGAGCAGCTTGCAAAGTTGCTGCACGTAGGGTTCGCAGGCGGCGTTGTAAATCGTCGTGGTGCCCTCGGCCATCACGGCGGCGAAAAGCACGTTGGCCGTGCCCGTCACGCTGATTTCGTCCATGAGCAGGTAGGTGCCACGCAGTTGCGGTGCTTCAATGAAATACATGCGCTCCTCGGGGTCGTAGCGGAAGTCGGCACCGAGTTTTTGGAGGCCGAGGAAGTGGGTGTCGAGCCTGCGCCGACCGATTTTGTCGCCGCCGGGCTGTGGCAGGAGTGCCTTGCGGAAGCGCCCCAACAACGCCCCCATCAGCATCACCGAGCCACGGATGCGGCGGGCATTGCCCAAGAAGTTTTTGTTTTCAAAAAGATTGGCGTCCACCTCGTCGGCCTGGAAGCTGTAGGTGTCGTGGGCGATGCGCTCCACCTTCACGCCGAGACCCCGCATCAGCTCAATCTGGCTGCGCACGTCGGCAATGTCGGGGATATTGGAGATGGTGACTTTCTCGGCGGTCAGCAACGGAGCGCAGATGACCTGCAGGGCTTCGTTTTTTGCGCCCTTGGGCACGATGCTGCCGCTCAACGGGCGGCCTCCGGTTACTTCAAAGGATGAGGTTTGCATGGTAGAAAAAATGGAGAATTGAAAATTGAAAATTGAGAATGCCCACGAACGCAGGGGCGAAGATGGGGCGATGACCTGTCAATTCCAAAAAATACCCGTCGGCCCTGCTCCAACTTTTTAGATTTGCCTTCGAAACAGTCATTTTCAATTTTCAATTTTCAATTCTCCATTTCCCAACTATGCAACTCGCACTTGGCATTGATATCGGCGGCACCTCCACCAAACTGGCATTGGTGGATACATCGGGCAACATCACCGCCCGCAGCTCTTTCTCCACCGCCGACCGCTTGGACGAACACGATTTCTTCCGATACCTCTTTGCTGGCATTGACGAGTTGATGAAAGACGGCTTGGTGCAACTGGTGGGCATCGGTGCCGGAGCGCCCAGCGCCAACGAGCAGCAGGGCACCATCGAGAATGCCGCCAACCTGCCTTTTTCACCGAAGGTGGAGTTCGTGAACACGGTGCGGGCACGCTACAAGGTGCCTGTTTTATTGGTCAAAGACAGCAACGCCAGCACGCTCGGCGAGTGGCATTTTGGCGCAGCCAAAGGCATGGAAAACTTCATGCTGCTCACGCTCGGCACGGGCCTCGGCTGCGGTATCGTGGCGGATGGTCGGCTGCTCGGCGGGGAGTTTGGGCATGGGGGCGAGGCGGGACACGTCTGTGTGCAACCCAAGGGTCGGGCCTGCGGTTGCGGGCGCTTCGGCTGCCTGGAAACCTACGTGAGCGCCACTGGCCTGAAGCGCACCGTCTTCGAAAACCTTGCGTACCGGATGGAGGACAGTCCATTGCGCAGCATCAGCTATGAGGCAATGACGGCACGGCACATCTTCGAGGCGGCCCTTTTCGGGCGATTTTTTGGCAAAAAAAACCTTCGAGCAAACGGGCGAGGTGCTGGGCCGGGCGCTGGCGGACATGGCGGCATGGTTCGAACCAGCGGCCATCGTGCTGTCCGGTGGGCTGGCGATGGCGGGCGACCTGCTGTTTGCGCCGACCATAGAGAGCCTGGAGCGCCATGCGCTGGCATTTCACAAGGGCCACAAAATCAAGGTGCTGCCCTCTTCGTTGGGGGAAAACGATGCGGCGCTGCTGGGGGCGGCGGCGTTGGTTTGGGCGAGGAGGAATAATTGATTGGGATATTGATTGGGCGATTCAAAACAATTTCCCTTCACCTACTGGTCACTGAAGCGCCCATGAAAACGACCACCTATTCAAACTTTGTAACTTCGCCCGTCCTCTATGAGCCAACAAATCAAAACCAGCGAATCAATATGCTATCATCCGCCGTAACCCAGCCGACCCTCAAATTCCAGTTCAAGACCTTCGAGAAGCTGCCCGTCAAAATCTGGGACGACAGCCGGGAAGCCTCCATCCACGTGGCTCGGAGCATCGCCCTGGCTATCCGCCAGAAGCAGCAGGACGGCGAAAAAATCGTGCTGGGGCTGGCCACTGGCTCCTCGCCGATACAGGTGTACCGGGAGCTGGTGCGGCTTCACAAGGAAGAAGGCCTCAGTTTTTACAACGTCGTCACTTTCAACCTTGACGAGTATTACCCCATGGAAAAAGATGCGCCGCAGAGCTACTGGCGCTTCATGCACGAGCACTTGTTCGACGATGTGGATGTGCCTGCGGAGAACATCCACATCCCCGACGGCACCGTGCCGATGGAAAAGGCACAGGAATACTGCACCTGGTACGAAAAGCAAATCAACCTCAACGGCGGCATTGACATCCAACTGCTCGGCATCGGGCGCACGGGCCATGTCGGCTTCAACGAGCCTGGCTCTTGGGAAAGCTCCCTCACCCGCATGGTGCGCCTCGACGGCCTCACCCGCCGGGACGCCATCAAGGACTTTGGGCAAGAGGAAGACGTGCCCACACGGGCCATCACGATGGGCGTTGCCAGCATCATGAAGGCACGCACGGTGTTCCTGCTGGCCTGGGGGCAGCACAAGGCGCCGACCCTTGCCAAGGCACTGGAAGGCGACATCTCGACGGCCATCCCGGCCACTTTTCTGCAAAAACACCCAAACGTGAAAGTGGTTTTGGACAAAGCCGCTGCCGAGTGTTTGACCCAAATAAAAGCACCTTGGCTCTGCGGCGTCTGCAACTGGACAGAGGAACTGGCATGCCAGGCCGTGACTTGGGTGAGCCAAGAAACGGGCAAACCCATCCTGAAACTCACCAACGAGGACTACAACGAGCACGGCCTCAGCGAGCTGATGCTCCTCGAAAATGGCGCTTACGAACTTAATATCAAGATATTCAACAGGTTGCAGCGCACTATCACGGGCTGGCCGGGCGGCAAGCCGAACGCCAACGACAGCACCCGCCCAGAGCGGGCCACGCCTGCCCGCAAGCGCTGCATCATCTTCTCGCCGCACCCCGACGACGACGTGATTTCGATGGGCGGCACCTTCATGCGGCTCGTTGACCAAGGCCACGACGTGCATGTGGCTTACCAGACCAGCGGCAACATTGCCGTACACGACCACGACGCCCGGCGCTATGCGGAGTTCCTGCTGGAGTTTGGCGATGCCCAGGGCCTCATGGACGACGACATCGAAAAGCGCTACAAAAAAATCCTCAAGTTCCTGAAAACGAAGAAGCAGGGCGAGCCGGACATCCCGGAAGTGCGGGCCATCAAGGGCCTCATCCGCCGTGGCGAGGCTCGGGCAGGTGCCCGTTATTCCGGCCTCACCGACGACAAAATCCATTTCCTCGACATGCCGTTCTACGAAACGGGCAAGGTGCGAAAGGGCGACATCACCCAAGCGGATATTGACGTGGTGGCAGCGCTGATGGAGAAAGTGCAGCCGCACCAGGTCTATGCCGCTGGCGACCTCGCCGACCCGCACGGGACGCACCGTGTCTGCCTGAACGCCATTTTCGCCGCCTTTGATAAACTGAAGGACAAAAAATGGACGAAGGACTGCTGGCTCTGGCTCTACCAGGGCGCTTGGCACGAGTTCCCCATCCACGAGATTGACATGGCCGTGCCGATGTCGCCGGACCAGGTGGCCCGCAAGCAGAAGGCCATCTTCATGCACCAGTCGCAGAAGGACAGCGCCCCCTTCCCCGGCGAGGACGAGCGGGAGTTTTGGCAGCGGGCCAAGGAGCGGAATGCGGCTACGGCGGGGCTGTACCGCAGCTTGGGGCTGGCGGAGTATGAGGCGATGGAGGCGTTTGCGCGGTGGAGGTTTGAGTGGCAGTGAGGACGGAGTCTAAACAATTGAAAACATCCTTATCTACACATTAGCGGCATTATTAACAAAAGCAACAGATAAAAATGAGAAAGTTTCGTTTTGCATTAGTAATTTTAGTAATTGTTGCTATACTCTTAATGGGAGGTAATATTATTTATCTGAATTACATTTCTTCAGCCGACACTTATAAGGAAGATGTTTTTTTACAAAGTGAAACAAATAAAACAGCTTTAATTATTGTAGCTCATGATGACGATGCAATCAGCATGTCCGGCACAATATCATATTTGTGCGATAATGGTTGGGATGTTCGGGAATTATGTTTTTATCAAGGTTGGGAAGATAAAGATTCTATTCGAAAAAGAGACCTAGAAAGTGCTGTAAGCCTCTTAGGAATGAAAAGTGTTGAATATTATGATATTGAATTAAGAAAAGGCAGAGATAAAATAGAGAAACCCTGGCTACCTATACCTTATAGTGATTTCGACAGTTCTTATAATAGAGAAATAGCGCATAAACACATTGAAAATTTCATTTTTAATAATAAGCCATCTGTAATATTCACTTTGGACGATATAATGGGCGGATATGGTCACCCTGACCACGTAGTTATCAGCAAGCTTATTTTAGATTTTTGTATGCAGCACCAAAATGATTCTGCATTTAGTGTTGAGAGAATTTATCAAGCGGTTTTTGACCCTGAAATGAATGAAAGAATACTAAAAGATATGGAAGCTTTTAAGTTGGCAAAGAAAGTATATAAAGTAGAAACATCGCCAAAACCAAATGTGTATCTTTCCTTAAAGGGAAGAGAAGTTATAAAAAAGCAAGCGTTATTGACCTATCCGACAGAACAAAATAGTTTGACTAAAATTTGGCCGTATTACAATTACTATCCTGCAAATATTTACTTTAAGATTTTTAACAAGGAGTATTACAGAGTGCTGAAAAAAAATGAAAACTACCGCTAAACACGTACGTTAACCTTTGCCATTATCATCAAAGTGACATAAAAATCCTGCGAGCCCAAAACGAAAAAAGGCTTGTCCGCAAACGCAGACAAGCCTTTTTTCATCACAAAAAACTAAAACTAGGCACTCTCCAGCGCCGCTGCACCCCCAACGATTTCGAGGATTTCGCCAGTGATGGCCTCTTGGCGGGCTTTGTTGTACATCAGTTTCAGGTCTTTGAGCATTTCGTTGGCGTTTTCCGGTGCCTTGTCCATGGCCGTCATGCGGGCACCATGCTCCGAGGCGTGGGTGTCCAGCAGGTACTTTTGGAAAGTAGTCTGCAAGATGCTCGGCACAAGGACTTTCAACAAGCCCTCCATGTCCGGCTCGAAGACGTAGTCGGCTTTGGCAGTGCCAGTTGCCTCCATCTTGGGCACTGGGAGCCACTGCTCGGTCTCCGGGAACTGGGTCGCTGCATTTTTGAAGCGCCCGAAGGATACGGAAACGGAATCGTAGGCACCAGCCTCAAACGAATCCATCAACTGCTGGGAAACCTGCGCTACGTTGTCGAAGCTGAGGTCGCTGAAGATTTCGACATAATCCCTGATGATGGTCGCATTGGGGTAGCGCTTGCGCATCGCATCGTTTCCTTTTTTGCCGATGGGCATAATGGTAAGGTTGCCTTCCCGAAGCACGTCGGCGTATTTTTCCTCAATGGTGAGAATGGCCGACTTGATGACGTTGGTATTGAAGGCACCGCAAAGTCCCCGGTTGGAGGTTACGACCACCACGCAGGCTTTTTTCACTGGACGCTCCGTACCGAAAGAAGTGGTGGCCTGCCCACCGAGGTTGGACAGGATGTTGCGCAGCATCTCGTTCTGCTTGTCGGCATACGGGCGTATCTTCTGCACGGCCTGTTGCGCCCTGCGCAATTTGGCTGCCGAAACCATTTTCATGGCCTTCGTAATCTGCTGCGTATTCTGCACAGAAGTGATACGCTCCCGGACTATTTTTAAGTTCGCCATTTTTGATTAGTTATGAGTTATGGGTTATGAGTTATGAGGGCACAAACTCATAACTCATAACTCATAACCCACAATTCATTACTTCTTGTACTGCTGAACAAGCTCCGCTGCGAGTTTTTCCACGATGGCCAGCGACTCGTTGCCGAGGCCGCCCTTGCGGAAATCTTCGAGGACTTCAGGATGGAACTGCTCCAACTTCAGCAAGAAAATCTCTTCAAACTCCTTCATTTTTTCCACAGGCACTTCCTTTACCAAGCCTTTGGTGCCGAGGTAGATCATGGCCACCTGTTTCTCCACCGATACCGGAGAGTACTGCGGCTGCTTCAGGATTTCCACGTTGCGCTTGCCCTTTTCGAGTACCGCCACGGTAGATGCGTCGAGGTCGGAACCGAACTTGGAGAAGGCCTCCAACTCACGGTACTGTGCCTGGTCAATCTTCAGCGTACCCGACACTTTTTTCATGGACTTTATCTGGGCATTGCCACCTACCCGGCTTACCGAGATACCCACGTTGATGGCGGGGCGGATACCTGCGTTGAACAGGTTGGTTTCGAGGAATATCTGGCCGTCGGTGATGGAGATTACGTTGGTCGGGATGTAAGCCGACACGTCACCAGCTTGCGTTTCGATGATGGGCAGCGCCGTCAAAGAACCGCCACCCTTCACGATGCCCGCTGCTTTGAGGCTCGGCGGGAGGTCGTTCATGCTCTGGGCAATGCCGTCGTCGTTGATGACCTTCGCCGCACGCTCCAACAAGCGGGAGTGCAGGTAGAAGATGTCGCCAGGGTAAGCTTCACGTCCCGGTGGGCGGCGAAGCAGGAGCGATACCTCCCGGTAGGCCACGGCCTGTTTGGAAAGGTCATCGTAGATGATAAGCGCTGGGCGACCCGTGTCACGGAAATACTCGCCGATGCAAGCACCTGCGTAGGGAGCATAGAAAATCAGTGGCGCAGGGTCGGAAGCCGAAGCGGACACGATGACCGTGTAAGCCATTGCGCCAGCGTCTTCAAGCGTTTTGGCCACGTTGGCCACCGTCGAAGACTTCTGGCCGGAGGCAACGTAGATGCAGAAAACCGGTTCGCCCCGATCGAAAAATTCCTTCTGGTTGATGATGGTGTCAATGGCGATGGCCGTCTTGCCGGTCTGGCGGTCGCCGATGATCAACTCCCGCTGGCCACGGCCAATCGGTATCATCGAGTCAATGGCCTTGATGCCAGTTTGGAGCGGTTCGTTCACCGGTTGGCGGTAGATTACGCCGGGCGCCTTGCGCTCCAGTGGCATCTCGTACTTTTTGCCACCGATGGGGCCTTTGCCGTCAATGGGCTGGCCAAGGGGGTTCACTACCCGGCCCACGAACTCCTCACCCACCTCGATGGAGGCGATGCGGCCTGTGCGGCGCACGGTGGAGCCTTCCCGGATTTTGTCACTGGAGCCCATGAGCACTACGCCCACATTGTCTTCTTCGAGGTTGAGCACCACGGCCTGTACGCCGGTTTCAAACTCGACCAGTTCACCGGCCTGTGCTTTGTTCAGGCCGTAAACACGGGCGATACCGTCGCCGACCTGGAGTACTGTACCTACTTCTTCGAGTTCGGTGGCGGAGCTGAAGCCGCTCAATTGCTGCTTGAGTATCGCCGATATTTCGTCAGGTTTTACGTCAATCATTTTTATGAGATTTTAGACGATTAGACTTTAGACTTTAGACCAAAGACTGGGTTCGTCTAATGTCTAATGTCTATTATCTAATGTCTCTTTTAAGCCATTATTTGCGAGATATAAAGATTGTCCTTAAAGTTCTTTTTCATCAGGTCGAGCTTGTGGGCTACACTGGCGTCGTAGAGCCTGTCGTCAAACTCGATGACGAAACCGCCGATGAGGTGGGGATCTACTTCGGTGACGAGTTCCACGTTGTGGTCAGTGGTGTTGCTGGCAAGGAGCTTGGCATGGATGGCCTTCACCGCCTCTTCGCTCAGTTTTGCAGCCGTCACCAATTTGACCGTGGAAATATGTTTAATTACTTTGTACTGCTCAATGTATTCTTTGGCGATTTCGGCTAGGTGGGCCTCCCTTCCCTTGCGGAGCAAAATTTGGAGGAACGCCATGGTCATTTCATCGTACCTCCCGCTAAAAAGCTGGTTGAACACCTTTTCCTTGGTATCGGCTTTGACCACCGGGCTTCTCAACATCAACAAAAAGTCACGGTTTTGGGTCACTTTCTGGAAGGACTGCACGTCCTCCAAAACCCTGTCGAGCTTGCCTTGGTCCTTGGCAAGGTCAATCAGCGACTTGGCGTACCTCGATGCGATTCTTTGAACACTCATCTTTATTAATGATGAGTTATGAGTTATGAGTTATGAGTTGTCAACACAGCTCATAACTCATACCTCATACCTAATTCAGCTTAATTTCTTTCACCAAATCGTTCACGAAAGCCTCCTGGGCTGTGTTGCCACTCAGCTCTTTGCGCAGGACTTTTTCGGCAATTTGGATGGAAATGACGCCCACCTGATTTTTCAGGTCGGTGATGGCAGCCATCTTCTGGTTTTCGATTTGCTCCTTGGCAGAGGCCACGATTTTCTGTGCTTCCTCCTTGGCCTTGCCCTTGGCTTCTTCGACTATCCTGGTGCCAGCGTCCTTGGCTTCCTTCAAAATCTGCGCACGCTCCTCACGGGCTTGCACGAGGAGTGCCTCGTTTTCAGATTTGAGGTTTTGCATTTCTTGGCGAACCCGCTTGGCCTCGTCGAGTGAACCTTGGATGTCCGATTCCCGTTTTTTCAGGGCAGCGGCGATGGGGCGGAAGGCGAATTTGCCAATCATCAGCCAGAAAATCAGGAAGATGATGGTCGTCCAGAAGATGAGGCCGAAGTCCGGCTTGATAGGTGTAAAATCTATTAGAAAAATCATGACGATTTGTGATTTCGGTTGATAGTGAAAAGTAAAATTGGCAGCCCCGGTGACCAACCGTCACTGTAGGCTGCCTCTTTTTTTACAGGTCTCAGCAATTACTTGACAAGGTACGCCATCACGATTGCGATCAGTGCAGCACCTTCTACAAGGGCTGCTGTCAGAATCATGTTTGCGCGGATGTCACCTACTGCCTCCGGTTGACGAGCAATGGCTTCCATTGCTTTTCCACCGATTTGGCCGATGCCGATGCCGGCACCGATTACTGCGAGACCCATTCCGATAGCGGCTATTGAACCACCCATAAGTCGAAATATTTAAAGGTTAAGAAAATGATTGCTGTATTGTTGAATTGCTGTATTGTTGTTTGTCCCGTTTAACAATTCAACAATACAGCAATTCAACAATCATTAATGATGCGCCTCCTCCGTGGCCGCTCCGATGTACGAGGCGGTCAGGATGGTGAAAACGAACGCTTGGATGAAGGCCACCAACAACTCGATGGTCATCATGAACAAGGTAAGCACCGTAGAACCGATGGCCGTACCGTAACCCGCACCCACATTTATACCATTATTGCTGAACACGAAGATCAAGCTCACGAAGATGACCATTACCATGTGGCCCGCCGTAATGTTCGCAAAAAGACGAAGCATGAGGGTCATCGGCTTGATGAACACGCCCAACAATTCAACGGGCGTGAGGAGAACCTTGACCCAATTGCTGGTACACCAGGCATCCAAAGGATGTGCCCCCAGTAGTGCTTGTTGCCGCTGAGGTTCACCACCAAGAAGGTGATGATGGCCAATACCATCGTGACCGCTAGATTGCCGGAAACGTTGGAACCGCCAAGAAAAGGGATTTGACCAAAAAGGTTAAGTCCCAAAATGAAGAAGAACAGCGACATCAAAAACGGCAGGTACTGCTCCCATTTGTGCCCGAGAAATGGCTTGGCCACTTCGTCTTGTATGAAAAGGAAAATCGGTTCAATGAACCCTTGTATGCCCTTCGGCGCCATGCCGTCCCGGTTTTTGTAGGCTTTCGCAACGGACAGGAACATCCAAGACAGCAGCGCAAAAATCAGTATCATGGAAGTCACGTTCTTCGTGAGCGAGAAGTCGTAAAATGACGTGATGCCGCCGCCAAAAAGGCCACCATCGGCTGTGCTGCGGTCTTCGGCAGGGTAAAGTTTGGATTCGTAGCAGATGGACGCAACTTCTTTCTCGCCACCATCTTCCCGCTTCACTTTCTGGAAATATGGGTGGTGCGCCACTTCTACTTCACCATCCGGGAAAGTTGGGTCGGCGATGCGCTGCACCATGCCCTCTACCAGCACGTATTTGTCAACAGCTACATGGCCGTTGCCGTGCGAATCCGCATGAAATTTACCAGAGGAGAATACAGACCAGCCATGATCTGGGGCATAAAGAAAGCAGGGAAGTGGGAAATTCCAAGGTCCGATGCTGTAGATGTTCTGGTCGGCGATATGGTGGAAAGCAGTCGCACCTGGGTCAAACTCATGCTCCTCGACAGGGCCACAACCAGCTTCGTGGGCGTCAGCGCTTTGGCCATGTTCCTCATTGGCAGGCTGCTCGCCACTTGGTGGCTCCTGGTGTTCTTGTGAAAATGCAAAAACGGATAGGCTGAGAAGGCAAATGAAACTGAGTATATAGCGACGCATCTGAATTATTTTTATTGGCATTTCGACCCTCTTTTTGAAAAGCGGTGCAAAGGTAGCCATTCCGGCCTGTTTTCAAAAAGTAGCTTTTACTTTTTTTTTTGTTTAAAAACCTTTGTGAATACTGGAATCAACGACTTTTACGGCGATACGCTGCAGGTGGTTTTTTTAAGTTTTGCGGAGCAGCGAAATGCAGATGGTATGTTTGGATAAAATTAGGGGCATTGCTTAATTTATTTTGTAATGCCAGCGATGTTCAGCACAGCTCCCTCCAATGCCCCCGCATGGTCTCTTCCGCCTCGTTTTTCTTCAAAATCTCCAAAAACGAGCTGCGTTCAATGGCCCTAGCGCCCAAACTGCCCAAGTGGTGGGTCTGCTGCTGACAGTCAACCAACCAAAAACCAAACGATTCCAGCTTTTTCACCAATGAAATGAAGCCAAACTTGGACGCATTGCTCACCAAGGCAAACATGCTCTCCCCGTAAAAACACTTGCCAAGCGAAACGCCATACAGCCCGCCCACGAGTTCTTTGTCCTGCCATACTTCCACGGAGTGGGCAAACCCCAATTCGTGGAGCGTGCAGTAGGCTTCGAGCATGTCGTTGGTAATCCAGGTGCCGCCCCATTGCCTGTTCCGCGGCGCTTGGCAGTGTTGCACTACCGATTCAAATGCTTGGTCGAATGTGACCCGGAATTTTTGTTGGTTGAAATACGGCCTCATGCTTTTCGACACTTTTAGCTCGGAAGGGAACAGCACCATGCGGGGGTTGGGCGACCACCACGCAATCGGTTCGCCCTCGTTGAACCAAGGGAATATCCCCATTCGGTAGGCCGCCAGCAGGCGTTCGGGCGAGAGGTCGCCGCCAACGGCGAGGATGCCCTCTTTGGTAGCCAATGTGGGTGAGGGAAAGTGGTTGTTCTTGTTTGAAAGCCAAAAGACTGGCATGTCCCGTTTGGTTTTGAGTTATCGCTAAAGGTGTCAGCAAAAATAAAAACGGGCAAGGATTCTATCTTTCCTTGCCCGTGAGAATGTAAATCTCTAATTCTCATGGATGGTTAACTTGTTGTTGCCGACTCGCAGCCCCACAATTAACCATTATCATACAATCAGTTTTAGTCTTCAATGACTGCCGAAAGTCCTCGCTCCACGAGTGCGTCCTTTTTTGGGCGCAAGTCTTTGAGCGGGGCTGTTTTCACGGTTGCTTTGCCCTTGGTGTGGATGATGACGGACAACTGTTCGGCCTGTTCGCTGCTGTGCCGCAGCACTTCCTCGAAGCACTTGATGACCCACTCAAAAGTGTTCACCTCGTCGTTGTAAACGATGAGCTGCGATAGCTCTCCAGTGCCGGTGTCGTCCGTCACCTCTTCTTCAACGAGTACGTCAATGTCTTCTTCAAAAAAAGGATTGTAAGGCATGGCGGTGTATGGGAATTGGGAATAAAGAATCGGGAAACTTAGAATTGGAAATCAGACGTGTCGCCTCAATTTCCAGTTCCTAATTTTCAATTTCTTTCAATGTCGCTTTTACGGCGTCAAAGTTCGGTAAATCTCCCGCACTTTCCAAAACTTCGGCGTAGCGAATTATACCCTTTTTGTCCACAACGAAAGCTGAACGTTTGCTCACGCCTTTCATGTCCAATATCCAGTCGCTATAAATGGTGTCGTAAGTCTTCGACATTTTTTTGTTGAAATCGGACAACAGTGGGAAGTTCAGCCGCTGCTCTTCTTTGAACTTGGCGAGCGTAAAAACGGAATCCACCGACACAGCAACCACATCAGTCCCAAGGTTCTGGTAGAAGGCGATGTCGTCACGGGTGCTACAAAGTTCCTTCGTGCATACGCCAGTGAAAGATTGTGGAAAAAAAAGGATGACGAGGTTCTTGCCCTTGAAATCTTTCAAGGAAACCTCGGCTTTTTCGGAGTTGCGAAGTTTGAAATTGGGCGCTTTGTCCCCTGCTTTGAGTGCCATAATTTTGAGTTTAGGTTTATATCTGCTCGTTTTACCGATATGCAAGGTAAAATCAAACAGCCAGCACCCAACAAGCATCTCCGTTTTTTGTTCTTTTGCGCCTTCGCAATTTACCAACACCCCCCCAATTCTCCAATCCCCCCAATTCACCAGTTCAACCAGTTTCCCAATGTCCCAAGCCAGGGCCTACCTCGAACTTCATATCGCCGTTTTCCTCTGGGGGTTCACGGCCATCCTCGGCGACCTGATCCAATTGTCAGCATTGGCCTTGGTGTGGTGGCGGGTGCTCATCACTAGCATCAGCGTGCTTTTTTTGCTCCGCAATGGGCTGAAAATCAAACACTTGTCCCGCCGAAACCTCGTCCAGTTTGGGTTCGTCGGTGTACTCACCGGGCTGCACTGGGTCACGTTTTACGGCGCCATCAAGCTCTCCAATGCTTCCATCACGCTGGTCTGCATGGCCACTTGCGCCTTCTTCACCTCGCTCATCGAGCCGCTTTTGCTACGCAAAAAAATGAACTGGACCGAAATCTTCATCGGCTTCCTAATCGTCCCCGGCATGGTGCTCATCGTGCAGAACGTGGAGGTAAAAATGCACGCCGGCATCGTCGTGGGACTGCTCTCCAGTCTGCTGGCGGCACTTTTCAGCACCCTCAACAAAAAATGGATTGACAACGCCGAGCCGCTGCCCATCACCCTCATCGAAATGTCGAGCGCCTGGCTATTCCTGAGCGCGGTGCTCCCGTTCTTTTTCCAGGCCGAGCCAAATGCAATTTTGCTGCCTTCGGCAAAAGATTTTGCCCTGCTGCTCGTACTGTCGCTGCTCTGCACCACCCTAACCTGGGTGCTCGCACTCCGTGCCATGAAACACCTCACCGCATTCACCTCCAACCTCACCGTGAACCTGGAACCGGTGTACGGCATCTTCTTGGCCTGGCTCCTGCTCGGCGACCAAAAAGAACTTTCGCCTGGTTTTTACTGGGGCGTCTCCATGATATTGCTGGTCGTGTTCAGCTACCCGTTTTTGAAAAAACTATCGTCAAAAAAAACTGCGGAGGCAAAGCAAGAATAACCAAAAGGAGGGGCTTGGATTGTCAGGTCATCTTTTCCACTGAAAAAAATCATCGGGCATGGTGAAAAAAATCTTGCACAGCCCCTCACCTCATTGATACCTTTGCCCCCCGATAAAAACCTGTTTAGTAATTAAAAGCCGTCATGGAAAACAAAATCCAGTTGCTTACCAGCAAAATCTACGAAGAGGGAGTAGTCAAGGCCAACGAGGAAGGCTCCGCAATTTTGGCAACAGCAAAAGAAAAAGCGGACGCCATGATAACCGAAGCCCAACAAAAAGCCCAGCACATTTTGGAGCAGGCGCAACGTGAATCCGATGATTTGAGGGAGAACGTCAACTCCGAAATTCGACTCTCCGCCCGCCAAGCCGTCAGCGCGCTGAGGCAAGAGATAGCCAACATCATCACATTCAGGACCAACGAAGCACCGTTGAGCGAAGCCATCCGTGACAAGGATTTTTTGAAATCAATCATTGAAATTGTCGTGAGCAACTGGAGCGAAACCGGCCACGCCAACCCCGACCTGACCTTGCTATTGCCAGAAAAAGCAAAGGACAACATTGACGACTACCTGAATGCCGCCGTAAAAAGCAACTGGACAACGGGCTGGAACTTCAGTTCAGCAAAGGCATTGGCAGCGGGTTCCGCATCGGCCCTGCCGATGGAAGCTATGTGGTTTCCTTTTCTGAAAAGGATTTTGAAAACCTGTTTCGGGAGTACCTGCGGCCCAAAACCGTTCAATTGTTATTCGGGGACAAATGATGCAAAAGCGAGAATACCACTACCTCGTCGCAGGCTTGCCCGACATCGTCATCGGACAGGGCAAGGTCAACCTGAAGGTCGCAACCTTTAAGGAGGAGATGCGGGAATTCCTCCACCCCGACGATTTCCGACTGGTGGAAATGCTCTTCCTCCGCTTCGACAACCACAACCTGCTAAACCTCCTCCAAAAAAAAGACGAACCGTGGGATGCGATGGGCAATTTCTCCCCCAGAACAAATGTCGCAGGGCTTGGACGACCACGGTGCTGGTCTGCCCAATTATCTGCCCGCATTTGCGGCGGCCTACCGAGATGGCTCGCCCATCGTCAGCAGCATGACCTGGGAAAACCAGTTGGCGAAGCTCTACTACGAATACGTGCTGTCGAAAACGGAGGGCTTCCTGCACGAATGGTTCACCTTCGACCGGGATTTGAAGAACATACTCACGGCCATGAGCGTCCGCAGGCACGGCCTTTCGCTCAGTGGCCAATTGGTTGGACAAAACGAAGTGACGGCGGCCATCAACAAGAGCAATGCACGGGACTTTGGCCTCGCCAACGAGTACCCCTACATCGAAAAACTGTTGAAATTTGAGGAACAGCCCGACATCCTTGAACGGGAAGTTGACATTGCCCACCTCAAATGGGATTACCTGGAAGACCTCAACACCTTTAATTATTTCACCATTGACAAAATCCTGGGCTTCCTGCTGAAGCTCATCAGCTTTGAACGATGGTCAACGCTGGAACCAGCGGAGGGCAAGGCCATTTTCAAGCAAAAAATCGAGTCAATGGAACACAGCCTTGATTTTTCAAAAGAATTTGAAATATGAGCAACGAGCAAGAAAACCGAACAACAGGGAAGGTCAGCGGCATCATCGCCAACCTCGTCATCGTGCAGGCGGACGGGCCTTTTGCTCAAAACGAGATTTGCTACATCATCCACAACGGTGTATGGCTAATGGCGGAGGTCATCAAAGCACAGGGTGGGCTTGCTTACGTGCAGGTTTTTGAAAGCACACGGGGGCTGAAACCTGGCTCGCCTGTCGAGTTCACAGGGCACATGCTGGAGGTGAGCCTCGGCCCCGGCCTCCTCTCCCGCAACTACGACGGCCTGTTGAACGACCTCGACACCATGACCGGCATCTTCCTGAAAAGGGGCGAGTACACTGCTACGCTCAACACAAAGAAGAAATGGGACTTCACGCCCATTGCCAATCCTGGCGATCGCGTCACCGCTGGCGATTGGCTCGGTGAGGTGGACGAAAACAGCATCGCCCACCGCATCATGGTGCCTTTTAAAATGGAAGGAAGCTACACCGTAGAATCCGTGAGCGAAGCAGGCCAGTATTTTCCAGACGAACCCATCGCCAGGCTTCGGGATGAAAACAACGAACAGTTTGTGGTGACAATGGTGCAGCGCTGGCCCGTGAAAAAGGCCATCAAAGCCTATCGAAACAAGCCCCGCCCCTTCAAGCTGCTCGAAACTGGCGTCCGCATCATTGACACGCTGAACCCCATCGTGGAAGGCGGCACAGGCTTCATCCCTGGCCCGTTTGGCAGCGGCAAGACGGTGATGCAACAGGCCATTTCCAAACAGGCCGAGGCCGACATCGTGGTCATGGCCGCCTGCGGCGAGCGGGCAAACGAAGTTGTCGAGCTTTTCAAAGAGTTCCCCGAACTGGAAGACCCCTGGACGGGCCGCAAACTGATGGAGCGCACGACCATCATCGCCAACACCTCCAACATGCCCGTGGCAGCACGGGAAGCGTCCGTTTATTCGGCCATGACCATCGCCGAGTACTACCGCTCGATGGGCCACAAGGTGCTCATGCTCGCCGACTCGACCAGCCGCTGGGCGCAGGCCCTCCGGGAAATGTCGAACCGGATGGAGGAACTGCCCGGCCCCGACGCCTTCCCGATGGACTTGCCCGCCATTGTCTCCAATTTTTACGCCCGAGCGGGCTACGTCGTTTTGAATAATGGAAAAACTGGCTCCATCACCTTCATCGGCACAGTGTCGCCTGCGGGTGGCAACCTCAAAGAACCCGTGACCGAGGCGACCAAGAAGGCGACCCGTTGCTTCTACGCCCTCTCGCAGCAGCGGGCCGACAGCAAGCGCTACCCCGCCATTGACCCCATTGACAGCTACTCGAAGTACCTCGAATACCCCGAACTGCAAAAAACGCTGGCCGAGACCATTTCACCTGAATGGATTGGTCATGTAAACCGCCTGAAAAACATCATGATACGGGGCAAGGAGGCCGCCGAGCAAATCAACATCCTCGGCGACGACAGCGTGTCGGTGGACTACCACCTCACCTTCTGGAAATCGGAAATCGTGGATGCCGTGCTGCTGCAACAAGATGCCTTCGATAGCATTGACGCCCGCACGCCGCTTCAGCGCCAGCGGTACATGGTGGATTTGCTATTAGAAATCATTGACGCTCCACTCAGCTTCGACGGCTTTGAGGAGGTGCAGCCATTTTATAAAAGAATTATTGACAAGCTCCGCCAGATGAACTACTCGCAGTTCGAGTCGGAGGAGTTCTTGGCCTTCCGTGCCGAATTGAAGGAGATGGTGGCGGAAAGGACGGGTGTGGAAGTATAGTATACTGATCGGTTTAGGCTTGCCAAGTTTTGAAAACTTGCAAGCCTTGGCTAAATCCAATTTCATGGAAACGAAAGCCCTGCAACGCATTTACACTAAGATTGGTCAAATCACCAAGGCGACTTGCACCTTGAAGGCGACCGACGTGGGCTACGAAGAACTGGCCCTCGTGGATGGCCGCCCGGCGCAGGTGGTGAAGATTGTCGGCGACAACGTCACCTTGCAAGTGTTCTCCGGCACGGAGGGCATCCGCACGAACGCCGAGGTCGTCTTTGCGGGCAAGCCGCCAACGCTGAAAGTGGGCGACGAACTGGCCGGGCGCTTCTTCAACGCCTTTGGCGACCCAATTGACGGGGGGCCAAAAATCGAGGGGGAAGAGCGGGAAATCGGCGGCCCGTCGGTGAACCCCGTGCGTCGGCAGCAGCCGTCGGAGTTGATTGCAACAGGCATTGCAGGCATTGACCTGAACAACACCCTTGTGACGGGGCAAAAAATCCCCTTTTTCGCCGACCCCGACCAGCCGTTCAATCAGGTGATGGCAATGGTGGCCCTACGGGCTGAGGCCGACAAAATCATCCTTGGCGGTATGGGACTGACGAACGACGACTATCTGTTTTTTAAGGATATTTTCGAAAACGCCGGGGCATTGCACCGCATCATCAGCTTCGTGAACACGACGGAAGACCCGCCCGTGGAGCGCCTGCTGGTACCGGACATGGCCCTCACCGCTGCCGAGTATTTCGCCGTTGACAAAAAGGAAAAAGTGCTCGTGCTGCTTACGGACATGACGCTCTACGCCGACGCCCTCAGCATCGTCTCGAACCGGATGGACCAAATCCCGTCGAAGGACAGTATGCCCGGCTCGCTGTACAGCGACTTGGCGAGGCTCTACGAAAAGGCCGTGCAGTTCGGCGACGGCGGCTCCATCACCATCATCGCCGTCACGACGCTTTCCGGTGGCGACATCACGCACGCCATCCCCGACAATACGGGTTACATCACCGAAGGGCAGCTCTTCTTGCGCCGGGACACGGAAATCGGCAAGGTCATCATTGACCCGTTCCGCAGCCTTTCCCGCTTGAAGCAATTGGTCATTGGCAAAAAGACCCGTGCCGACCACCCGCAGGTGATGAACGCCGCCATCCGCCTCTACGCCGATGCCGCCAACGCCCGTACCAAGCTGGAAAACGGCTTCGACCTGACGGAATACGACAAACGGACACTCGATTTTGCAAAAGAATACTCCGACAAACTCCTCGCCATTGACGTGAACATCGACACGGTGGAAATGCTCGACACAGCCTGGGCGCTGTTTGCCAGGTATTTTTCACCAGAAGAAGTAGCCGTCAAAAAGGAGTTTGTGGAAAAATACTGGAAATAGCGGGTGAGAGAGGTGAGAGGAGTGAGCAGGTGAGCGAGTGAGAGATGCGAGACATGAGAGAAGGAGAGCCTTGCCTTCCTATCTCAGCGTTTCATCCCTCTCACCCGCTCACTTCTCTCACCCGCTCACATGCTCACGCTTCTGAATCATGGCCCTTAAATTTCAGTACAACAAAACCTCGCTCCAGGAGCTGAACAAGCAACTGAAGACCCGCCAGCGGGCGCTGCCTGTGTTGAAAAACAAGGAGGCAGCACTGCGGACGGAGGTGAAAAAGGCCAGGCTGGAAATCCGGCGGCTGGAGGAACAACTGCACGGGTTCGTGCTGGAATACGAGGGCATGGCAAGGCTTTGGGCGGAGTTCGACCCATCGTTGGTGTCGGTTTGTGGGGTGAAAATGGGGGCAAAAAAAATAGCTGGGGTGAGTACGCCCGTGCTATCGGAAGTGGATTTTGAGGTGAAGGAATTCAGCCTTTTCAACCAGCCGCACTGGTTCAACGATGGCATTGCCATCCTGAAAAAACTGGCCAGCATCGGCATCGAAAAACAGGTGGCCATCCGAAAAATGCTGCTACTCGAACGGGCCAGAAAGAAGGCCACGCAAAAGGTAAACCTTTACGAAAAGAACCAAATCCCAGCTTACGAATCGGCATTTTGAAGATAAAACGCTTCATGGAAGACGAGGAGAACCTGTCCAAGTCGGCTCAGAAAATCCTGAAAAATAGGCAACAACAAACAGAAACGGCATCATGGTAGTACCGATGAAAAAATATGCCTTCCTCGTCCACCACTCGGACTACGAGAACTTCCTGAACGGGGTGCGGGAGGTGGGGGTATTGCACGTTCAGCCAAAAAAGCTCGAACCGACGCTGGAGGCAAGCCGCAAAAAGCTGATGCACAAAGAGGTCAGCGACATCATCGGCCAACTCAAAAAGCGCAAGGTGGAAGCAGCCGTCGGACAGCCGTCGGATGGCGTGGTCGGTGCAGCCATCGTCCGCTCGGTGCTCGACCTGAACGAGGAACTGGAGCGCACACGCCGGGAACTGGCCGCCCTGAACAAAGAAATTGAGCAAATGAAACCTTGGGGCGATTTCTCCCCGGAGCTGGTGGCCCGTTTGGAAAAAGAGGGCGGCATTGACATTCATTTTTTTGTTTGCCCCGAAAAGAAATTCAACCCAGCCTGGAGGGAACGATACGTGCTGGAAGTTATTAAAACCGTGCCACCGGACTGCTATTTCGTAGTGTTCAGCCAGAAAGGGGAGATGGTGGAAATAGCTGCCGAAACGCACCTGCCCGACCCCGAATTTTCACTACCGGAATTAGAGGAAAAAAGAGCCGCACTGGAAGCTGCCATTGAAGAAACGAACCGCCAACTTGACCGTCATGCAGTGCAGCATTTGCCTCCACTGGAACGAACCCTGCTGGAAATAGAAGAGGAGCAGGAAATGGCCGACGTGCTCGTCAATACGGGTCTCGAAGCCGACGAAAAGGTGATGTTGCTCGAAGGTTTTGTGCCCGAGACCAAGGTGGTAGCCTTGCAGGATTTTTGCGAAAAAACGGCCACCGTTTACCTCGCCGAAAAGCCCAGCCCAAAGGACAACCCACCAATTTTGCTCAAAAACAGCCGGTACGCCCGCCTGTTCGAGCCAATCGGCAAGCTGTTCGCCCTGCCCTCCTATGCAGAGCTGGACTTGACGCCGTTTTTTGCGCCGTTTTTCATGCTGTTTTTCGGGTTCTGTCTCGGCGATGCGGGCTACGGCATCGTGCTGTTGGTGGGCGCCAGCATTTACAAGCTGCGGGCAAAGCCAGAAGTGCGACCCATTGTCTCGCTGGTACAGTGGCTGGGCTTGGCGACCATTATTTTAGGAACCCTGACGGGTACTTTTTTCGGCGTAAACTTGCTGGAAGACCAGTTCGCTTGGCTTGGCTCGGTTCGGAATTTTATGATAAACAGCGAGCAGGCTTTCAATTTTGCCCTGATGCTCGGCATGATACAGATACTTTTCGGCCTCGGCATTCAGGCAGCCAACCAGGCCAAGCAGTTTGGGGCAAAATATGCGCTGAAGCCCATCGGCTGGATAATCCTGTTGCTGAGTTTGGTGGACATTGGTGTGCTGAAAATGGCCAGCCCAGTATCAATTTGGACGGCGTGGGCAGGGGTAGCCATCCTCATGTTGTTCAATGACCCCGATGCGGGGCTGTTCGGGCGGCTGGGCAAAGGGCTGTGGGAACTTTACGGCATCACCGGGTTTTTCGGCGACTTGTTGAGCTATATCCGGTTGTTTGCTTTGGGCATTTCGAGCGCCATCCTGGGGTTCGTCATCAATGATGTTTCCCTGCGGATGCTGCACGGCGTCCCCTACGCTGGGCCTGTGCTGTTCGTGCTGTTGCTGGTGGTCGGCCATTCGGCCAATTTGCTCATCGCCTGCCTCGGCTCGTTCGTACACCCGTTGCGCTTGACCTTCGTGGAGTTTTACAAAAACGCAGGTTTTGCCGGAGGCGGGAAGGCGTACAAGCCTTTTGAGAAAAAAGTACAAACCATAAAATAAAATGCAGTGCCGCATTGCGTGATTTCAGGAAATCAGTTGCGGTCGTGCGTGAAAATCATCTTAAAAATCACAACAAAACATGGGAACAGCATTGATTCTCGCATACATTGGGTTGGGCCTCATGGTAGGCTTGTCTGGCGTTGGTAGCGCCATCGGCGTTTCGATTGGCGGCAACGCCACCATCGGGGCTTTGAAGAAAAACGATGCGGCTTTTGGCAACTACATGCTCCTCAGCGCCTTGCCGGGCACCCAGGGCCTCTACGGCTTTGCCGGTTTTTTTATCATCAACAGCAGCGGCGTGGTGACTGAGAACATAACTATGTTGCAAGGCATGGCCATTCTTGCGGCGGGCTTCATCTTGGGGTTGGTCTGCTTGATTTCGGCCATTCAGCAAGGCAAGGTTTGCGCCAATGGCATCGCTGGCATCGGCGCAGGCTACGACGTTTTTGGCCGGACGATGGTGTTGGCCGTGTTCCCGGAATTGTACGCCATTGTGGCATTTGCGACCACGTTCCTCATTAGTGGGGGGCTGTAAAACTAGGATGGCGGAGTGAACCTAAAATCACTCCGCCATCAATATTGCTTGCCAAGAATCACTTCACCATCAGCTTCTCCGTGAAGCTGCCCTGCCCGTTTTTCACCAAAAACAAATAAGCGCCGGGGTTCAAACCACTGATATTCAGCTTGGTATCACCTGTGGCAGTGCCCTGCATTACGGCACGTCCAGCAAGGTCGAGCATTTGATAGTCCAGTGCCTCGCCCGTGGCTGGGGAGAGCTGAACCCAGTCCACAGCCGGGTTAGGCAGCAGGGAAAATGGCTTTCTGCTGGCTTCGTCCGTACTGGAAGCGCCTACCTGAACAGGGATGGTGTACGTGTCCGTGCAGCACCAGTTTTGGGTGGTGAGGATGACGGTGTAAGCACCATCTGCTGCGTAGGTATGCGGCTGCGGGGAGCGCTCGTCGGAGGTGGTGCCATCGCCGAAATCCCAATGCCAAGTAGTGGCATAGCGGCTATGGTTCTGAAATGTGGCGGTATTACCCGTAACGGCGGCGATGGCCTCGGCTGGCGGGGTGAGCAGGCTGTCGCCGCAGAGGCTTTCGATGCCGATGAAGACGCCGGAGTCAAAGATGGCATCTGAAATATCAGTGACGCCAATCTTGACGTGGTAAGTGTTGCCGCTGATGGCGTTGAAGGTGGCCAGCAGGGGCGTCGTCATGCCGTCGAAGGTGATATCGGCATTGCCCGCTGTTTCGTTGTCAATGAAATACTGCGAGTTGTCCGTTCCGTTCACATTATTGATAGAAACTGGAATATTGGCCCCTGGCACAAGAGCGATGTTGTTGACTGCTCCCATGTCTGAAATCAGAAAGCCGAACACGTCATTGAAGCTGGTGCCAACCCATTCTGGGTACTCCTCCGACCCGAAAACGTACTGGAAGTTCATATCGCCGCTATCCGCAACGGTAAGGTCGAACTCCAGCACAGCGGCATCATAGCTTGGAAAACCACCGGCATTCAGCACTTGCAAATCGAAGTCGCCCAATCCCGCCATTGATCCACTTGTAAAGTTGGAGACGTCAGCGGCTATCTGCGTCACGTCGCCCGTGGAAATTACGATGCCCGCATTCACGCCTAGATTTGTGTTTGCCCCCTCAAAAAACGCCATCGTGGCGGGCGCACCGTTGTAGGTCACGTTGGATGGCGTGGCGCAGGAGTTGGCGAAAAAGTCCATGACCATTTGCTCGGCGGTGTAGCTGGTGTCAATGAACAGCCCTGATTGGGCGTTTGTGCCAGCGAAGCAGAACACGCAAAATAGCAGTGTAAATAATTTTGATTTCATTACCCGTATGTTTTTATTTGTTGAAACAATTGATGAAAAGCCCTGCAATTTCAAGCTTTTTCATCGAAACCAAGAAATAAATACCGCCCAAGTGCGTACTACCCGTCAAAATCCCCACTGTCGGATAATCAATTCACCGACGGATAGTCATTCCGCTACCACGTTTACTCACCCTGCCAGTGTTTCGCCGCTTAACGACCCCATCTTGTTGCTCAAAAATGAAATGATTGAAATGCATTCACCTTATTTGCCCGATAAAGAAAAGTACCGGCATGGTGCATCTGGACAAGCCAGTAAAAGGCAAAGTCAGGCCGTTGACACACCAACTGCTAAACACATGATTTTCAATCACCTATAGCTGAGTTGATTGGTATGACCATTAATTTTAGGGCAGGTTTTTTATCGAAAAACAATCATAACGTATTTTTACGTCAAAAAACTTATAAAATAGTTGCTTGGCTAATTTCTTAGAAATACCTTTGCCTCAGTTCCACCAAAAACAGTAAAAATGATACCATTGACGAAAGCAGAGGAAGAAATAATGCAGATCATTTGGCGGCTCGGGCACTGCCTCGTGAGCGATATACTGCCACACTACGAGGCGCTGAAGGACAAAAAGATACCGCAAAGTTCGGCCTCGTCCATCGTGCGCATCCTAGAGGAAAAGGGCTTCGTGTCGCACAAGGCGTATGGTCGTACCTACGAGTACTTCCCCACGATTTCAAAGGAGGACTACACCAAGTCAACCCTGAACCGCCTCGTGGCCGACTACTTCGAAGGCTCCATGAGCAACCTCGTCTCCTTCCTGGTCAAAGAGGAAAACATCGACAAGGACGAACTTTCGGAACTCATCGAAAAGCTGAAAGATTGATTCTTGAGGATTTGAGGATGCGAGTATTCGACCCGCACCTGCTCCTCAAATCCTCGCATCTTCAAATCTTCATCATGTCGTACCTACTTGAAGTTACCCTTTGCTGGGCCGTTTTCTACGGCATTTATTACCTGCTGTTGGGGCGGGAGACCTTCTTCCGTTGGAACCGTTGGTACTTGTTGGCCACGCTGATGTTTGGCCTGGTCATCCCTGCATTGAACATTGACTTAATGGCCTCGACGAAGTCGCCAGCCTACTTGCTGCAACCCATCACAGTGGGCGTCCAGCAGTTGGAGGCCATCGTCGTTACGTCTTCGAAAGCGGGCGAAGCGATTGATTTTCAGGCAGTTATGTTGTGGATTTACTGGATGGGGGTATTGGTGGCATTGGCGAGGTTTGCTTACGGGCTAACTCAAATCCACCGGCTTTACCACCATAGCGAAAAGGCCACGGCTCATGGTTATTGCCTCGTGACCACGGCTGCTCCGCATCTTCCGTTCTCGTTTTTCAGGAACCTGTTTTGGAGCAAAAACTTTGTGGTGAGCGAGGAGGATCGCCGCAGCATCATGCGGCACGAGGAGGCGCATATTTTCCAACGGCATAGTTTTGACGTGGTACTGTTGGAGGTGGTAGCTGCCTTAGCTTGGTGCGTCCCGTTCGTTTATTTTTACAAAAAAGCACTAAAAACTACCCACGAATACCTCGCCGACGACTACGTGACGGCGGGTTTCAATAAAAAACAATACGGCCGTTTGTTGCTCAGGCAATCGCACCCCGGAATGCAGGTTGCCATTTCCAACTCAATTTTTTCTTCACAAATTAAAAAACGTATCGTCATGATGACTAAAACTAAATCATCGCAGCGGGCTACTTGGAAGTACCTCGCCGCACTGCCCGCCGTGGCCATGTTGCTGTTGGCTTTCTCTTTTTCTGAAAAATTACCAAACGGCCCATCATTGCCTGACAATCAATTTCTTGAACCAGAAAACAGCCTTGTTCTAACCGATACCGTGCCCAATGGCGACGAAGTTTTCAACACCGTCGAAGAGATGCCTCGCTTCCCAGGTTGCGAAGACTTGAAGGATGTTGCCCAACGCAACGAATGTGCGCAAAAAAAGCTGATGGAGTTCCTTTTCAACAACGTCAAATTTCCGAAGGAAGCCAAGGAGAAAGGCTTTACGGGACTGGTCTTGGCGAAGTTCGTGGTGGATCAGGACGGCTCGATTTACGACGTTGGCATCCTGAAGGGCGGGGAAGGTGGCAGTGGCGAAGAGGTGATGCGGGTTGTTCGAACCATGCCCAAGTGGGTTCCCGGCAAGAAGGGTGGCAAACCTGTACGGACGGAGTTCAAGTTGCCCGTTCGGTTTGCACTGGACGACACCCCGACGAGTGTCGATACTTCCAAGCCACTGAATATCAGCGACTTGGATGAAGCACCAATAATGGCTGGCTGCGAGACATTGGCCAAAGAAGAGCGAAAAAATGCTCGAAGCAAATCTTTGAGGCGAATTTTCAGCAAAATAAAATACCCGCCGAGGCCCGTGAAAAAGGCGTGGAAGGCATGGTGGTCGTCAAGTTCGTCATTGAAAAAGACGGCAGTGTGACCAACCCCGAAATCGCGAAAAGCGTGGGCTTTGGCTGCGACGAAGAGGTGCTGCGGGTCATCAACATGATGCCCAACTGGGCACCAGGCAAGAAAGATGGCAAGCCTGTGGCAGTTTCGTTCAACCTGCCTGTGAAGTTCAAACTTGATGCCGTCGAGCAAAAGGCAGAAGTGCTGGAAGTGTACCCGAACCCTGCGGGCGAGAGCGGGTTTAACGTCAAATTCAAGGCCCCAGCAGGTGCTGTCTCCATCTTGGTGTACGATGCGGCAAGAAAAGGATATCCCGTGGAAAAGCCAATTATGAACTACGATGGTAATGAGCAAACCGTGCATTTCAACACAAACGGGCTTTTTGCAAATGGCCTTTCGAAAGGCAGCCTGGTCGTCACGTTGATAGGCGATAAGCAAACCATACTTGGCACAAGAACCGTGGTGGTTCAGTGAGAACCTCCCACCCGTTTGGCCACAAAACAGCCCTGTTGGCGCTTCGAAGCGCCAACAGGGCCGTTTTGTGGCCAAAAGGGGATATCCAATCAATTGCCCATCCCTTACGCTATCATCCAAAAAAGTCATAGATTTGCGGCTAACTCCTAACAATTACGGGGCTTTTCCGTAGAAAAAGGATTCTCCAACAAGACGCAAGTCACCTACATGGTTGCTGACATATTCATCACTATTTTATTAGTTCTTCTGAACGGGTTCTTCGTTGCCGCCGAATTTGCCATCGTTAAAGTTCGGATGTCACAGCTCCAAGTTCGTTCCAGTTCCAATTTTACAGCCCGCATAGCCGAGAGCATCGTGGGCAACCTTGACGGATACCTCGCCGCTACGCAACTCGGCATCACGCTCGCCTCCCTCGGCCTCGGTTGGATTGGTGAGAGCGTGGTTTCCAAAATCATCATCCAGACGATGGATATGTTTAACATGCAGGTGGACGAAGCGTTGGCCCACAAGATTGCGCTGCCCATCGCCTTTGCCACCATCACCGTGTTGCACATCGTGTTCGGGGAGCTGGCACCTAAGTCACTGGCCATCCGCCACCCCATCAAAACGACCTTGGCCGTGGCGGCACCGCTGCGTATATTCCACCTCGTTTTCAGGCCGTTCATTTTTGTGCTGAACAACTTCGCAAATTTCATCCTGAAGCTCATTGGCATCAAGCCTATTCTCGAACATGAGGGCATACACTCGGAGGAGGAACTGAAGCTCATCATCGCCGAAAGTGCCGAAGGTGGTGCCATCGAAGACTCCGAGCGGGAACTGATTCAGAACGTGTTCGATTTCGACGACCGTTTTGTTTGGCAAATATTGCGCCCCCGCACCCAAATTGCCGCCATCGAGGTGAGCACTACACTGGAAGAAGCCATTGAATATGCAATACAGGAGGGCTATTCTCGCTATCCGCTATACGACGACACCATTGACCATATCATTGGGTTTGTGCACTCGAAAGATCTATTGCTGCTTTCCCGCAAGGAGAAAAGCAAGAGCATCCGGGAAATTATGCGCCCAGTCCTCTATGTTTCCTCCAACAAAAAAGTGCTGCAAACACTACGCTTGATGCAAAAAGAGCGGTCGCAACTGGCCATCGCCGTCAACGAATTCGGCGGCACTGTGGGCCTAATCACGCTGGAAGACATCATCGAAGAACTGGTAGGCGAGATACAGGATGAGTACGACACTGAGACGCCGATTGTGGAACAAGTGGACAGCAACACCTTTAAAATCCAGGCGCAAAACCCGCTGGACGAAATCAACGAGTTCCTCCCGGAACCGTTCCCGGAGAGCGAGGAGTACCACACCATGTCCGGCCTGCTCCAACAGGTAGCCGACGAGATACCGGAAGAGGGCGAGACGATAACGGTCGGCAACTACGAAATCACGGTGCTGAAAATGTTCCAGGCAAGCCCCGAATTGGTGCTGGCCAAGTACCTCGGCTCCATGCCTGTTGATGAATATCTACCCGGAGATGAAGGGTGATTTCAAGCATTAAGTAAAAAGACAAAAGTGAGTGGCCAACCTTCTCATATCCGTTTCACCACCATCCTTGGCGACGACGACATCCGCCAAGTGCTCACCTTGCAACAAGCCAACCTTTCCACCCAGGTTCCTCAAGAGACAGCTGCTTCACAAGGGTTTGTGACGGTACAGCACGATTTTGATTTGTTGAAAAAAATGAACGAGGCCATTCCTCAGGTCATCGCCAAGGATGGCGACGTGGTGGCAGGCTATGCGCTGGTGATGCTGCCTTCGTTCCAAGACCTGATTCCGGTGCTCAAACCGATGTTCGTCCTGTTCGACAGCCTTGATTTTGATGAAAAAAAAGTCTCCGAGTACCAATACTATGTAATGGGACAAATCTGCGTAGCGGAAGGCTACCGAGGCGCTGGCATTTTCGATGGGATGTACCACAAGCACAGGGACTTGTTCAATGGCCAGTTTGATTTTGTGGTAACGGAAATCGCCACCCGCAACACCCGCTCCATCCGGGCGCACCAGCGGGTTGGGTTCCAAACCATCCACACTTTTCAGTACGAGACCGACATTTGGGAGATTGTGGTTTGGAATTGGAAGTGAAAGACTTTAGACAAGAGACATTAGACTTTAGAAGCCTCTTCCAAATTGACCCTGCTCAAATCTAAGGTCTAAAGTCTCTTGTCTAACATCTCAAAAAAAGCTCCGGTCAGGCATGACTGCCTGCCGGAACACATTTTTCACCAACTAAAATCATAGCTTCTTGCCAAAAGGCTCTTATTCGGATGTCAATTAAAGACACAAAACAAACAAGTACCTCCAGCTTTGGTTTGTCAGATTCCTGTAAAATCAAATCGTATGCAACTTTGCCCACCCATTTTTCTTGAAAAAACAGCCGTTGGTCTAAGCTATGCTCGGAAAATTTGCCTGACCTGCCCACCTCATCGTAACTTGGCGACCAAATCAAAATCTGACTGTCATGAAAAAAAGCTTGATTTCCGTTTTCACCCTCATCATCCTGGCCACCTCCATGCTCGCACAGCGTGACGAAACGCTGATAGGCAAAACCGGCCTCAAGCTGACTGGCCTTTGGGGCGGTACAAATATCGGTCTGGTGGGCTTCGATGGCGACAACCACGGAATGGCTGGGGGCTTCTTCGGGCTAGAGTTCAGCAAGTCGTTGCTGCTTGGATTTGGTGGTTCAAGCGGTTCAGAATCAACCACTTACAATGGAATATATCGAAAATACGAAATTGATTACGGTGGTTTTCTGGTGGGTTATGCCTACAAACCTCACAAGGTAGTACACCCCAGGGTCAGCTTCCTGATGGGCAGCGGCAACCTGAAAATTAAGGACGAACCCGACGACAACGTTTTTGTGGTGCAGACCTCGGCAGGCATTGAGGTCAACCTTTTCCAGTGGTTTCGCATGGGCTTGGAGGGCGGCTACCGCTTCGTTTCCAACACCAGCCTACCCAAGCCAAGCGATGGGGAGGTTTCCGCCCCTTTCGCCCAACTGTCGTTGCGCTTTGGCTGGTCGTGGGGGAGGGATTGATAGTTCGGTAGTTGGCAGTTGGAGACTGTTTTACGGCCATGAATGCCATAAACCATGCTGACAATTCATGTTTTAAACAAATTTTAACCCCAACCCCAAGCTGTGCAGTGAATAAACCGCCGTCTCAAACGTTTGGAAGACTGAACTAAAAATTGAATATCCATGCAAAAATTAATTCTGGTGTTTCTATTGGCTATTGTCTCCACGACAATGTTTGCCCAAAAACAGCCGGTAGCTGCCAAAAAGGAAGTTTCCGACCCTGAGGCAAAGGCCGTCTTGGAGAAGATGCGCAAGAAATATGAGGCTTACAGCACCTTGGAAGCCGAGTTTTCTTTGGAAATAGAGGTGCCACAACAACCCAAGCAGACGCAGAAGGGCGTATTGACCCAGCAAGCTGAAAAATACCGCTTGAAGTTCAACGACCGTACCCTAGTGTCCGACGGCAAGTCGGTCTGGTTGCACATCCCCAAAAGCAAGGAAGTGCAAATAAACGACGTGGAAGAGGACACTGGCGAGGGCGGCATCTCCTCCCCGCAAGACCTCCTGAAAGCCTACGCCTGGAAAGATTATCTGTACGCCATCACCAACGAATTCACGGAAAATGGAAAGGTAGTCCAGCAGATTGAGTTCAAGCCAACGACCAAGGCCAACGACTACTCCAAGGTGCGCCTGACCCTCGACAAAAAGACGCTGGAAATCGTCAACATAAAGTCGTTCGGCAAGGATGGTTCACGCTACACTTTGACAATCAACAAGTTAACGCCGAACAAGGCAGTGCCAGCAAGCACCTTCACCTTCACCAAAAGCGAATGTGCCGACTGTAAGTTCGAAGACTTGCGGTTGGATTGAGGTGAGTTCGACAATTGGCAGTCGCAAACTGCTTCTGATGAATTACTTACATTACCAGAAAAAATGCGCACAGTCGGTGTTTCACCTCTGTGCGCATTTTTTTTTGGTAAAAACCAATCAAACCGCCCTGACCGCCGTATTTTGTACCAAAATGAATTGAAATTGAAGGAAAAATCAAACAACTAGCCGCCAGCTTTCATGCTGAAATCGTTGAAATCCGGCGACACCTGCACAGCCACCCTGAGCTTTCTTTTCAGGAAGTGGAGACTGGGAAATTCATCGCCAGTAAGCTGGCCAGCTATGGCATCCGACATGAACATGGCTGGGGGGTGAACGGCGTAGTGGCCTATATCGAAGGCAAAAACCCGTCGAGAAAGACCATCGCACTAAGGGCTGATATAGACGCACTTCCCATCACCGAGATGAACGATGTGTCGTACAAGTCTCAAAATCAGGGAGTTATGCACGCCTGCGGCCATGATGTCCACTCGGCATCCCTGCTGGGGGCAGCCCGCATCCTCCACGAATTGAGGAGCGAATTTGAGGGCATGATAAAATTGATTTTCCAACCAGCGGAGGAGCGGCTGCCCGGCGGTGCCTCCATTCTCATTGCCGAAGGCGTACTTGAAAATCCCGCCCCTGCCAACATCATCGGACAACACGTACTCCCAGCGTTGGACACGGGCAAGGTGGGCTTTCGACCTGGAATGTTCATGGCCAGTGCCGATGAGCTGTACGTCACCGTGCGGGGCAAAGGCGGCCACGGCGCAGTGCCGCACGAATGCGTTGACCCGGTGCTCATCGCCTCGCATATCGTGGTGGCATTGCAGCAAATCGTTAGCCGGAACGCCAATCCCATCGTGCCAACAGTGGTGACTTTTGGCAAAATCAATTCGACGGGCGGCTCCACCAACGTCATCCCGAACGAGGTGAAGATGGAGGGTACCTTTCGCACGATGGACGAGGACTGGCGATCCAAGGCACACGGCCTAATGAAAAAAATGGCCGAAACCCTCGCCGAAAGCATGGGTGGCAGCTGCGATTTTCATATTGAAAGGGGCTACCCTTTCCTGAAAAACGACGAGGAACTTACGCTGCGCTCCAAGCAATTCGCCATTGAATTCCTCGGTGCGGAGAACGTCGTTGACTTGCCCATGCGCATGACGGCGGAAGATTTTGCCTACTATTCGCAGGTAATTCCGGCATGCTTTTACCGCCTCGGCACTGGCAACACTGCCCGTGGCATCACCTCTCCCATCCATACCGACACCTTTGACGTGGATGAGGACAGCTTGTTGGTGGGAATGGGATTGATGAGCTGGTTGGCGGTTTGTGAGTTGGGAGGTTTGGAGGCATGAGGTATGTTGGCGAGCAGGAAAATCAATGCTTTTACAGGAAAATAGAGTTGCCTTTTTTGCAAAAAAAATCCTCGACAATGGCGGGAAAACGTTCGTTCACGAAGTAACAACCTGGCCGAAGCAGCCACCGAATCAAAATGGCTCATCAATTTCACGGGCCTTGCCGCCGGAAAGCTCACCGGCGACAAGGACGTGTTTCCCATTCGTGGGCAGATTATGAAAGCGGAAAAGCTGCCAAACTACCCTACCTCGCCAACAACGATTGGTCGAACAGCAATGACATATATTTTTTCCGAGACGAGACTGCACGGTGCACGGTGGCACGGCGCAAGTGGCCAATGACGACGAAAGCCCAAACGAAAAAGATGCTGAGGAAATACTGCGGCGTTGTTCGAACCTGTTGCCGGTTCTGTCAACGGCGGTAGTGAAGTCGGTAGCGATGGGCCTGCGGCCCGGTAGAACAACTATTCGTTTGGAGCGGTAGCCTTTCACGAATATTATTCATAACTACGGACACGGTGGCGGCGGTCTTACCGTCTTGTGGGGTTGTACTTTTGAAGCGTTTGAGCATTTGAGTTGGAGTCCCCTCCCAAGCACTCAAAATCTCAAGCACTCAAACCCTCAACGAAGTGCGTTCTTGTCCAGCCGTTCAGAAAGCCAGTTGGTCAACGTGATAACGCCACCACCAAGTAGGAATGCTCCGAGCGCAAATTGAAAGATAATCATAGCCTAAAACCGTTTTTGAGATGAAGGAAATAGTATCTAAAAACTTGGGAAGGCCGAAAAGGGAAGTACTTACGAGTGGGAAAGACAACCCCATGCAACCCTCCCGGTACAGGTAAACTGCACCTTCGGATTCTTACATTTCTTGTACAAATGTTGCATGGGACGATTTGAGTATCAGTAATTATCGAAATTGGATAGGCGCAAAAAATAAAATGTTAAATAAAATTCACTTTCGTAAACAACTGTGATTGCGCCAAGTAACTACAATGACTATTAAGACAATTACCTTGCCAAAACACTCATATAAATAAAGAAAAATATCAGGAAAGTACTTTGAACATACCTTGTGCCTTTAGGAGGCACTCCTCATACTCCATTTGCGGCACCGAATCGTAAACGATGGCACCCCCAGCTTGAAAGGAAAGATAGCGGTCAGCACCGTTGTAGAAGATGCTGCGGATGACCACGTTGAAGTCAAAATCGCCCTGCGGCGTGAAGTAGCCTACTGCCCCGGAATACAGCCCCCGCTTTGTCCGCTCGTACTTTTCGATAAGTTCCATGCTGCGAACCTTGGGCGCCCCGGTCATCGAACCCATGGGGAAGGCCCGGCGAATGGCATCCACCGGGTGGACGCTCGGCAGTAGCTCACCGCTTACCGTCGAAATCATCTGAAAAACTTGCTCGAACTGGTACACCCCGAACAGTTCTTCCACCTTCACCGAGCCTGCCCGACAGGAACGGGCGAGGTCGTTGCGCACTAGGTCCACAATCATCACATTCTCCGAGCGATCCTTAGGGCTAAGGTAGAGTTGCTGGCGCAATGCAGTATCTTCTTCGGCTGTCCTGCCACGTCGCATGGTACCTTTGATGGGCTGGGAAAGCAGTTTTTGACCTGTTTTTTTCAAAAACCGCTCTGGGCTGGCGCAAAGCAAATAGCGGTCGTGCAGGCGGTAGAAGGTAGAAAATGGTGCTTTGCCCACTGCGTTCAGTCGCTGGAAAATGGCGGGGGCATTCAAGCTGGCATTGCTCCGCAAAAAATTCTTGACAAAAGTTCACCTCGTAAATATCTCCCCGAAGGATGTGTTGTCGGATGGTCTGCACTGTGTCGAGGTAGTCGTGGCGGGAGATACTTGGGAAGGATGGAGGGATTGGTGGCAGGGGATGAGGGATGAGGGGTGGGGACGGTAGGTGCTTATTTGTTCAAGTATTTTTTCGGGCGACTCATTCAGGCAGTGGATGGCGATGCTATTCGAGGAAATTTCAATGACAACCTTGGGTTGGAAAAAGTGAAGGGCTGGAAAGCCAATGCCGTCAAAATTATTGGAAGTAAAACGAGGTTCCACATCGTTTTTCAGGTCGTAGGTCAGGTAGCCAAAAAGCCAGTCCTGCTTTTCATCCACAAAAGATTTCAAGGCGTCGAAAGCACCAGGCTCAGTGTTTTTGACCAGCTCGGAAGCGACGCCCACGGCCAGTAGGCAGTCATAATCGCTGCCAATGAAACCTTGGTAGCTGTTGCTGTCCAGGTAGCAGGCCACCTCAAAGTTAGCTGCCCAGTCAAAGGCTCGTTGCTTGAAATCGTGGCCTCTCGGCAATGAAAATGTTTCGGAAATCCTTGTCAATTTGCCGTTTTTACTCAAAAAATCCAGGTAGTTTTTTCAGCAACCGGCGAGCGCTTGCCAGGCAGCTCCGGCATATCGTGATAGCCCATGTAGAAAAGGCCGAGGCAACGCTCCCCCTCCGCCAGCCCCAAAAACGTTTCGGCTTCGAGGGCAGCCTTCGGGGTGCTCCAGTAACTGCCGATGCCGTGGGCAGTGCAGGTAAGCCACATATTTTGCACGGCGCAGGCAACGGCGGCAAGCTCTTCCCACTCCGGTACACACGCCTTAGCATCCCGTTGCATGCAAATGGCGATGACGCAGGCCGACAGTTTCGGACTTTCTTTTGACTTGTTAAATTTGGCTTCTGAAAACTCGGCGGGCGGTGTGTTGTTTAGGTAAAAGTCGCCGAGGTAATCGCCAAGCCGGGCCAAAGCCTTTCCAGTAAATACTTTGAAGCGCCAGGGTTCCGTTAAGCGGTGCGTGGGTGCCCAGTTCGCATTTTCCAGCATCTCCTCGATGATGGCCCTTGGAATGGGCTTTCTGTTGTATGTTTTCGGAAAAATTGACCTTCGCTTGCGCATCAGTTCCGCAACGAGTTCGGGAGTTACTGGCATTGTCTTAACTTTGGGTTTGATGAGACATAGACAATAGACTTTAGACAGGCAAAGGTATCTCAAGTCTATGGTCTCAAGTCTATAATCTATTGTCTATTCTTGCAATGATTTCAAAATATAGAATGAAAATAGACCTGCTGGGTCAAGCCGTGCTGATAGTAGCTATCGTGTTGCTCGCTTGCTTCGCCTCCGGCCTTGCCCCCACCAACACCATGCTGGTGGTACTGGGCATCTGGCAACTCGCCAGCGCTTTCCACCTTTTTTATGTGTACAGCCATATCAAACGACTGAACTACGTGAAAACGAGCATCGTGCTGGCCGTCAGCCTCCCTATCTGGATGCACTTGGTGGGCGACCTCGCTTACCTCCCAGTAGCTGGCGTTGTCATCTGGTATTTTTTCCAAACTATTTCCGATACTATTAAGGTGTACAACCGTCCCAGGTCTTTCTGGGATTTGTAAAGGTGAGATTGAGGGTTTGAGAATTTGAGAGCTTGAGACGAGCAGTCCCATTTTCTCAAATTTTCAGATTCTCAAACCCTCAAACTCTCGCAAAAAATGATTTTTCCTATAGGCGACGACCAAGTTAAAGGTGGCCACCAACCGTGGTTCAGTTACAGCTTCATCGTGTTGAACGTCCTTTTTTTCCTGTACAAATTCAGCCTGAGCCCAGCACAACAAGAAGCTTTTGACCTTTACTTCGGCGCTGTTCCGATGGAAATCACCCGTGGCCAAGACTTGTTCACCCTCGTCTCCAGCATGTTCGTACACGGCGATTGGTGGCACCTTATCGGTAACATGCTATTCCTCTGGGTCTTCGCCGACAACATCGAGGCCACGGTGGGCAGCCTGAAATTCTTGGTGTTTTACTTCATTGGCGGCTTCGCTGCGGTGGCGGCGCATATATGGTTCAACATCAACAGTGAGGTGCCGATGGTAGGCGCAAGTGGTGCTATCTCAGCAGTGATGGGAGCCTATCTCGTCATGTTTCCAACCTCCCGAATCAAAATGCTCTTCCTCATCTTTCCTTTCCGAATCAGTGCTTGGATTTTCTTGGGGCTTTGGATTGTCCAGCAATGGTCGTATGGCACATCACAAGCCAGCGAAACAGGCAGCAGCGTGGCGTGGTGGGCACATATCGGCGGCTTCGCTATGGGCTTCATGACCGGCTTCCTTTCCGTACCGCTGGTCACTTAGAAAACATTGAATTGGAAACCGAAGAAAGTTGATTCAGAAAGCTCTTTTCCCTGCTCAGTATTTGTTACAGTGCCGTGACATTTACACCAATACCGTATTTTACTTTTGCTGGCGCTAAATTTGGGTATATTTCAATACCTAAACTTGTCTTTTGTCTATAATTTATGCTCAACGGCTTCAAAATACTGACAGTTACGCATCGCCAAACTTCGTTGCAGCACATCGAAAAATTCGTTGTGACGCATTCTGATGAGACCGTCCTACGGGCAAGACTGGAGGCGTTGAAAGCCGAATTTGGCCTAGCCGAAATGATGTACTTGGCCACTTGCAACCGGGTCATGTTCCTTTTTTATAGCGAAACTGTTAGTCCGCCCAACTTCCAATCGAATTTTTTCCAACACATCAATCCAAGCCTCAGCGAGCATTTCATTACCGAAAACGTGACCTTGTACGAAGGCCGTGCCGCCGCCGAACACCTGTACCGGGTGGCCTCCTCCATTGACAGCCTCGTTGTGGGCGAGCGGGAAATTCTGCGCCAACTTCGGGAAGCCTACGACCGCTGCCAGCAGTGGAGCCTCACCGCCGACCACCTGCGCATCGCCATGCAGGGAGCCGTAGTAGCAGCCAAGGAGGTGTACACCGAGACCCGCCTCGGCGACAAGCCCGTGTCCGTGGTATCGCTGGCCATCCGGGAACTGCTCAAGACCAAACTGCCCAATTCCACACGTATCCTGATGGTAGGTGCCGGTCAAACCAACATTTTGGTCGCCAAATTTTTGGCAAAAAATGGCTTTCAAAATGTGACCGTTTTCAACCGCACCTTGGAACGGGCGCAGCGTATCGCCATTTCACTGAATGGTCGTGCGTTTGGTTTTGACGAGCTGGCGGACTACAAAGAGGGCTTCGACTGTCTCATCGTTTGCACAGGTGCAACAAAGGCAGTTGTTGACAATCAACTGTATATCAAGATTTTAGCTGGCGAAACTGGAAAAAAAGTCATCATTGACCTCTCTGTACCGAACAACGTGTGCAAGGAGGTCGTAGCAAACCACAACGTTCATTTTATCGAAATAGAAGGTCTTCGGGCACTGGCACAGGAGAACCGCTCCTTCCGGGAGCAGGAGGTCACGGTGGCCAATGAACTGCTCGACCTGCACCTTGCCGAATTCGTGGCAGCCGTGCGCAACCGCCGTATCGAACGGGCACTGCACCAAGTGCCAGCCGAGATGAAGGCCGTGAAAGAGTATGCAATGAACAAAGTTTTCAAGAAAGAAATTGATGTGCTCGACGACAGCGCCCGCGAACTACTGGAGCGCATGATGGACTTTATGGAGAAAAAATGCACGGGCATTCCCATCAAAGTTGCCAAAGAAGCCCTCGCTAAACCTACCAGCGTTTTTGCGTGAGAATGGGGCCAAACTTGTTTGGCAGCGGGTTTGAACGACCGCTTTTTGGCTTAATGCCGGTCTGCCAAATAAATTTGGCGACCACAACCCAGAATTTGTAATTTCATCCCGTCAAAGGACTTTTCCATCTATTTTATCAATACAAAAACAGGAAATGGGTAAAAAATTGCAGCCCAAAGAATTGGACAGCATCATCGCCGTGTTGCCTGCGAAGGAGCAGGCCAAGTTGCGGGAGCAAGACATCAGCCCCGATTGGCTGCGGGAACAAATCGAGCAGTGCAGGTACTTGATGACAAGGGACAAGTGGGTTGGGCCGATATGGTTCGTGGCCTATTCCGTGTCGCTGTTCAAGACCGGGTTCAGTTCGCTGACCGTTACGATTTTTTTGATTGGAATGTCGTATTTCATCTACACCATCCTAAAAACAGGCTCGTTCGGCCTCAACAAAAAGCGGGTGCAGGTGTTCGAGGAATTGTTAAAAGCGATTGAAAAATAAGCGTTAACTTCATTTTAAATGAAAAATCCTTTTGAGAAATACGCCAACTTGTTCTCCGAGAACCGGCTGATGAAAAAAATTCAGGCCTTCGCCAAGCAGGCGGGACTGAAGGTGGTGTACAGTGTGCTGTTGCTGTACTATGCCTATCGGCGGAGCGATACGCCTATTTGGGCTAAACGAATTATCCTCGGGGTGCTGGGCTATTTCATCTCGCCCATTGACCTGCTGCCCGACCTTTCGCCCATCATCGGCTATACGGACGACCTTGGCGTGTTGAGCTTCGGCTTGGTGACCATCGCAGCCTACGTGAACGACGAGGTGCGCATCAAGGCCCGACAAAAGCTGCGGGGTTGGTTCGGGGACTTCAACGTAGAGGAGTTGAGCGAGGTGGACAAGCAGCTTTGAGTGGAAAGGTTCTAGGCCAATGTCGGCGAGGTTTTAACTATTTCTTCAGACCCCTCGCCAAGAGGGATACTTCATTGTTCAACACTTCGATAAAACCACCCCCAATCTGAAATGTGAGGGTCATGCCTGCCTGTGTTCCCGTCATGATGGTGCTGGTCGCTTCGTCATAGAAACGGTGTTCACCACCCGAGGTCACCAGTGTTACCGTACCTTTCTCCAGGGATGAAACGATGGGAGCGTGGTTCTTCAACACCTGAAATTCTCCCAGCGAACCCGGCACTTTCACCGACACCACAGCGCCGTGGAAAATCTCTTTATCGGGGGTCAAGATAGTAATATTCATCGTACTAACTGTGAATTGTGAACTATGAATGATGAACGGGCATTTGTTCACCGTTCACCATTCACAGCTTACCGTTAATTATTTCGTTTCTGCCAGCAGTTTCTTGCCAGCCTCGATTACGTCGTCAATAGAACCTTTCAACATGAACGCAGCCTCTGGGTACTGGTCCACCTCACCGTCCATTATCATGTTGAATCCACGGATGGTCTCTTCAATCGGAACCAACACGCCCTTTGTACCAGTAAACTGCTCGGCCACGTGGAACGGCTGGGAAAGAAAGCGCTGTACTCGGCGGGCACGGTGTACCACGAGTTTGTCCTCCTCCGAAAGCTCGTCCATACCAAGGATGGCGATGATGTCGAGAAGTTCGTTGTAGCGCTGGAGGGTGAGCTTCACCTTCTGGGCGCAATTATAATGCTCGGCACCGATGATAAGTGGGTCGAGGATACGGCTGGTAGAGTCTAGGGGATCCACCGACGGGTAGATACCGAGCGACGCAATTTTCCTGCTCAATACCGTCGTGGCGTCCAAGTGTGCAAAGGTTGTAGCCGGAGCCGGGTCAGTCAAGTCGTCGGCAGGTACATAAACGGCCTGCACCGAGGTGATGGAACCACGCTTGGTAGAGGTGATGCGCTCCTGCATCAGACCCATCTCCGTAGCCAGCGTCGGCTGGTAACCCACTGCTGATGGCATACGGCCAAGCAAGGCCGACATTTCAGAACCCGCCTGCGTAAAGCGGAAGATATTGTCAATGAAGAAAAGGATGTCACGGCCACCGGTCGGGTCGTTGAGGTCGCCGTCACGGTAGTATTCGGCGACAGTCAGACCAGAGAGTGCCACACGGGCACGTGCTCCAGGAGGCTCGTTCATTTGACCAAACACGAAGGTCGCCTTGGAGTTCTTGAGGCTTTCCATGTCCACTTTCGAGAGGTCCCAGCCACCTGACTCCATGGAGTGCATGAACTCCTTACCGTAGTCAATGATGCCGGATTCGAGCATCTCCCGCATGAGGTCGTTGCCCTCACGGGTACGCTCGCCCACACCTGCAAACACGGAAATACCTTCGTAAGCCTTGGCGATATTGTTTATCAACTCCTGAATCAATACCGTTTTGCCCACACCTGCACCTCCAAAGAGGCCGATCTTGCCGCCCTTCATGTACGGCTCGATGAGGTCAATCACCTTAATGCCGGTGTAAAGCACTTCTTTTTCAACGGAAAGCTCTTCGTAAGTCGGCGGGCGGCGGTGTATCGGGTATTGTTTTTCACGGGATACCGGGCCGATACCGTCAATGGCCTCGCCCACCACGTTGAACAGGCGGCCCTTGATTGCCTCGCCTACTGGCATGGAGATGGGAATGCCCGTGTCAACGACTTCCATGCCACGGGTCAGGCCGTCGGTGGAGTCCATGGCGATGGTGCGGACGCTGTCCTCGCCGAGGTGGCGCTGTGCTTCGAGCACGAGTACTTCGCCGTTATGGCGGCGCACTTCGAGGGCGCTGAGGATTTCAGGGAGCTTGGAGTTTTCGCCAGAGAAGCTCACGTCCACTACTGCCCCGATGATTTGCTTGATATGGCCGATATTTTTCATAAAAACTTGAAGTGTTTAGTTTGTCAGGCAAGAAATTTCCGCTTGCTGGGCAACCCCCTCCCGAAAATCGGCGCAAAGATACACTTTCAGGGTAGTTTGCAAACTCTGAGGAAAGGAAAATGAAAAAGTTGGAAAGATTTTGAAGGCAAGACTTGGCACAAATTCTTGGGCACAATTTGCGTAGCAACCAAAAAGCAAAGCGTCGGAATTGAAAAGCACCCAATTCCGACACTTTTGAGTATCAGAACCCAACCAACACCCGCTCCGAACACCGTAGGTAGTCGTTCCAAAAATGCAGGAAATAAACGCCTGCCGTTAATCCGTTCAAATCTACTGTTCCTTGGCCATTTTGAATGGAGGAACTGCGTTGCAGCCGCCCATTTACATCGTAGAGTGCTACTTGAACGGGCAGCCGCAACTCGTCCAGTACTTCTACTTCGATTTTTCCTTCGGAAAAATTGCGGCGCAGCCGAAGCCAATCTGCTGATGAAACCAACTGCACAGCGACGGTCTTCAGGTACTCCCGGCTACCATCATTGTTGAGTAGCACGAGGCGGTAGTAGTGCGTTCCGCTTGGCACTTTTTCATCGTGTAGCTGATAGTGGATGGCATGGTACTCGTTTTTTGCCGCAAGGCGGCCAATCGTTTCAAAATCATGGCCATCCTCGCTGCGCTCAATGAGGAAAGCCTCGCTGGCAACGGTGTTTTCAGCCGTCCAGCGGAGCAGGACCTTGCGCTCGGCGGCAATCGGAATTGCTTGAAAATCAACCAGTTCCGTGGCTAAGGTCGTGATCCCGCTCACGAGGCTTTCGGCGAGTTGGTTGAGGTAACATTCCAGATTAGTGTAGCCAGCAATGCCCGTCAGCACGACCGAAAGCTGTGCGCCATTGTGGTCCTGTATGTTCGGGTCGAGGCCGTAGGAGGCATAAATATTTTCCCACGCATCGGGCATGCCATCATTGTCGGTATCAGTAGGTGCAGTGGGCTGGCTGCTGAAATCGAGCAGGAATGCGTCGTGGTAGTAGTCCTCCCCATCCACGGGGTTTGGGTCAATGGTGTTGCTGTTGATGAACTTGAGCAGGCGGCGGTTCATGCTGTCACGCCCCATGCTGCTGTGGCCGTTGAAGGCTCCTGCATTGGTGAAAATATGGGCGTCCAAATTGCTTGATGGTGTGTATGAAATGGACGGATAATTGAACCTTGAATTGCGCAGCGTAGCCACACCATTCTCTGTGTTGGGGTTATACAGGTTGAAATCATTGCAGCAATAAAACAACTCGTAATCAGCATAGCTGGGGTAGAGGTTCATCGTATTGTCGTCGGCAAAAAGCTCGTTGCCACTGTGGTCGAGCATCGGGTGGTGGAACATGGCACCGCCATAGCTCGGCCTTGCCACGGTGCGGTTTCCGATGAAATTTGGCTCCATCAAAAACTCGTCCAGCGGCTCGTAATAGATTTGGATGGGCATGTCCCAGAGCAGGTTGTTGGAGAACTCGAATCGGAACGGGTGGGCGAGGCAGTCATCGTCGCCGGGGCTTTCGGCGCTCGGTTCGCAGGAGATTTCGGGCATACGGCCACCGATGCGGTTCCAGACGTTGTGGTGGATACTCACGTCGTCCTTCGGGTGGTCGGTGGTGGAGTAGTTCATCAACATGCCACCGAGGTAGTAGTGCCCGCCGAGCGTCTCCGCCAATTGGCAATTGGAGATGGTGATGTTCGAGCTGCGGGAAAGCTGTACGCACTCGTCAATGGCGTTGGCGAAGGAGCAGTGGTCAACGACGATGTTCCGAGCGCCGTCGAGCCGCAGGGCGTCGTCCAAGACCCAACCGTTGCCGGGGCGCACGTCCTCGGTGTTTGGGCGGGAGTTCAGGTGCCGGATGATGACGTTTTGCGCCAGCCCGGAAGGCTCGTAATAATCGTCGAGGAGGATGCCCCGCACCGTGATGCCGCCCGGCGAGGTCTGCCCGGCGATGTAGCAGTTGCCCCATTCAATCTCCGCCGCACAGTCAATGATGCCGCTGACCTTGAACAGGATGTACTTCGCCCCCGACTGGCTGAGGCCGAAGTTCAGGGAGCCGGGGCCCGTGCAATTGAGGTTGGTCACATAATAGACCGTGCCGCCCCGACCGCCCGTGGTCGTCGTGGTTCCGAAACCCTCGGCACCGGGGAAGGCGGGGATTTGCGCTGCACAAAAGGAAAAAGCAAAAAGTGCAAAAACAATCGTGGTGAACTTCATTAGCAGGTTTTTTTGTGGACAAAGCACGGCGAAATGACACTTGAACACAGGGAATTTTGCGCCAAAAACGGGTAAAAAGGCGCAAGTGGGGGAGAATTTGAAAAATTAAGAAGTCTGAAATTCCTTCGGCGAGCTGCCGAAATACTTTTTAAACACCTTGGAAAAATAGGCCGGGTCGGTGAAGCCGAGCGCCCACGCCACTTCTGAAACATTTGATTTGCCCTCCCGCAGCATGGCCGCCGCCTGCTCCATTTTCAGCATGATGATAAAATGGTGTGGCGAGGTGTCCAGCTCTTCCCGGAAGGTGCGCTGCAACTGGCGCAGGCTCACGTTGGCTGCCGAGGCGAGGTCTTCCGGGCGCAGGTCGTCGTGCATCCGCTCCAAAACAATGGCCCGCAGCCGGTCGAAAAGTTCGGCGTTAGGCAAATGGGGGCGCTCCGTTTCCGGTTCGGCGGCCCAGTTCCCGGCAGGGGTTTGCGCTACCTCCGCTTGGCGGGGCATGTTGCGCAAGCGCCGAATCAAAAGGTATTGCCGCAAGGCAACAAAGAGCCCCAGCAGCACCGCCACCCCCAGTAGCACGAAGCCCTTTTTGCCCGAAAAACGCCACGCCTTGGTGAGCGTGTCGGGTTCGCCCGTCAGGCGGCAGACCCGCCAGCGGGGCGGGAAGCCGAAGGTGGTATCGCCCTGCCAACTCGCATAGCTGAATGGTTCAATCACGTCGTTTTCATCGAAATTTTCAAGCTTCACTTGGGCATCCATGTCGTTGAGGCAAAAGTCGAGGCGGAAGGCCGTGCCCCGCTGTGCATGGACGCCAAGTGCCGCCCAGGGCAGCGCAAACTCCAACGTCCAGCCGCCGTCCACGTCGCTTTCGTCGTTCAGGCTGCCCTGCAATTTCGTCTTGAAATCGAATGCAACGGTGGCCAGCCCAGTGTCCTTTGGCGTTTGGTATTCTTCCCGAATGAGGTTTTTGTCGCCTTTGAAGATTGCATAGTCGCCGCCCACATCCATGATGAACTGGTAGTCGTTAACGTCCATGTGCTCCCGGCTGTCGGCCAGCGGATCGAGGTAAATCTCGACCGCATCGCCGAGGTTGAGGGTGGGATTGTTGGTGCCGCTTCGCAATTTGACCAATTGTTTGTCGCTGATTTCGGCGAGGCCAAACAGGAACAGCTCGTCCCAAGCCAGCCGCAGCGCCACCCGGTTGCTATCGGCGGTGCGTGGGTTTTTTACGGAGAAAAAAAGGGGGTCGCCGTCCCAGTCATCTGGTTGGCCGTCAATGTTGATGGATTGCGAAGCAAAGGGAATGGCCAGCGTGTCTTGGGCGAGGCAGCAAGTAGCGGCAAGTTGGATTGAGAAGCAAAAAATGGCCAGTCGGAAAAGCATGTAGGTGATTTTATGGGGCGAAAATAGGGCGGAATCACCATATAAAAGGCCGGGTGGCTCGAAGTAAGTCACCCGGTCTTTCAGTAAGGCGGCATTTAAAACCTCACCCCCACCGAAACATTCCCGCTCTGCCCATCCGAAGGCCAGATGCCGGGGCCAGGATAAAACGATGGTCGCTTCGTAAAGTACTGATTGTCAAGCACATTGCTCAAGTTCATACGCAGCGTCACGTTGCCAGTGATGCGCCAAGTGGCGTTCAAATCCAGCAAGCCATAGGCTGGCACCAACCCAACTGCACCCGTGGTGGAGGGCTTAACCGTGTTCAATGGATCAGCGAAACTCTCGGCAGTGTAGCTGTACAAAGCCGAGAAACTGAAGGTTTTGTACTTGAGTGTGAAGCCGCTGCGGGAAATCCAAGCTGGCACGCTTTCCACCTTGTTGCCGCTGATGTCCACGTTTTCGTTGCCAACCCGGATGGCGGCGTCCTCATACTTGGCGTCCATGTAGGCACTGGAGGTAAATACGCTGGCCCGCCACGGACCACCTAGTTTGAAAGAATACTCGCCAAACAATTCCACGCCTTGCGTCACCGAGTTGCCAATATTGGTGCGAAAGATGTAGAAGTCGCTGTCCTGTTGGATGGCCTGGTTGCCGAGGCGGTGGTTGTACTGTACCCTGAACACGCCCAAGTCCCAGCGGAAGCCACCCGCCGTGCCCCGATAGCCCGCTTCAAGGTTATAGCCTTGTGCGTCCTTCAAGTTTTTGTCCGATTTCTCCAGTAGCGAGCCGGGGATGATATCCTTGAAAATGACTGGGCGATACGCCTGCGACCACCCGGCGTAGAGCGTTTGAAGGTCGCCTAATCGGTAGTCGGCATTGAAGCCAAACAAGGGAAATTTGTGCTCGATGGTATTGGGCACTTGGTCGTTAGGCAGGTAGGAGATGTAGCCCGACATTTTCGACTCCCCCATTTCTACCCTGACGCCGGGGCTGACGCTGAAGTTTTTGGTGATTTGGAAAAGGTTTTCCACAAACAGCGCCACGTTCTGCGTCTTGAAGTGCATGTCACGCCCCCATTTACCATCGGCTACCGTGAGGTCGTAGTCAGAGGCGGTAGTGCCTTTGCCTTGCTGGCGGCGGTGCAGGTCATTGTTGATGAACTGCACCCCGGCGGCGAGCGTGGCCGTTTTTTTACCCAAAAAATAGCTGTGCAAAAAGCGCAGCTCGGACGTGTAGCTGTGGTAATTGTCAATGTCCACCTGCCGGGGAGCGAAGGCGAGCGTGGAAGGGTCCAGCGCATCCACCGTAGTGGCGGGCTTGTCGAACATGACGCTGTTGCGGCTGCCGAACACGGCGGAGGTCGTCCATTTCAGCTTCGTTTTTTCACCCAAAATCCAGTCGAGATTGATAGACGGCACGTAAATATCGGGGCTGTAGTAGTTGCGGCTGCGGGTGGACTGGCGTGGATTCTCATGGAACATGCTGTCGGTCAATTGACCTGCCAATTGGATGAGGTATTCCGAGTGCGAAAACTCCGCCGTGAGTGCCAGGTTTTTGGTGGCCCGGTAGCGCAGCATGACCGATTGTCCATTGAAGTCGCTGCGGCTGTCGTCCCGGTAGCCGTCGCTGACCCGCTTGCTGTAGTAGGCGTAGTATTCCAGCTTGCCCAGCTTGCCGCCGATGGCATTGTAGGTACTCAAAAGCCCGAACGAGCCGATGGAATTGACCGTCTCCAAGCCGATGGTGCGGGAGGTGTCAGGCTGTTTGACGACGTAGTTGAGCATACCACCAAACTGCTGACCATATTGCAGCGCCCCTGTGCCACGCACCAGTTCGATGCGCTCCACAGCCTCCATCGGCAAGGTAAAATGGCTGGCCGGGTAGCCGTACAGGTCGGTGTTGGTGATGACGCCGTTCTTGCGGATGTTGAACTCCCAGCCTCGGTGCGGGTCGAGCCCACGGGTGGAAATATTGACTTGGTTGCCCGTGCCGTCCATGTCGTACACAAAGACGCCTGGCACTTTGGCAAAAATCTGCCGGGGCGATTTTTCGGCGATGTTGGCGTCGGTGGATTGCAGGTTGATGACCTCGTTTTTCTTGCCCGCCCAGATGAAAGCATCCTGCACGGCAGGCAGGCGTTCAACGCTGTTGCGAGCGCCACTGACTGTCTCGGGTTCAGGTTAAGATTTTTTCAACGTATCGGTGATTGGGCAAGGATGGTTTGAGTACAAAATTAAGTGAATAATACCACTTTGACATTAATAGAAAAAAAATGGGAATCGGTTGAGAATAAATAGCTGATTGAAATAATGAAATGCAAAGTTACGACCCCATGCCGGGGGGGGATGCCACATATAGCTTAAAAGCTACTTAGAATATGATTGGTAGGGGCTACATGAAGTGCAAATGTCATTTCTTCACTAGCATGAAACCTGTTTCATGCTATCAATTAACAATCATAGAATGACCAATTACCCAGCCTACCTTCTTGTTGGCAAGCTGCACCTTGTACCATTGAGGAATAGGGAAAAGTATTACCTGCTTCATCTGTCATTTTGGTTTCCAACAGAATGACAGATTCATTAATTTTTAAACTGGCAATTTTTGGAGCGTTAGCAGATGGCTCACTTTGCAAATGGATATTATTACTGCCGATATATCCTGTAGAATTTCCAGCGGGATTTTGTTTTTTGGCAGGCACGGTAGTGGAAGGAGTGTAAAGCCCTTTGGGTTTATCTCCTTTCTTATTTGGCCTGGCAAAGCTTTCGGGCGATTGGTTTTCTCGTGGTGTTTGCGATGCTTTTCCAAGTGAATCTGCAAGCGACTCCATGGTGGTTGGTGCGGGGTCTGGGGAAGGGGTGACAGCCGTCGTATCGTGTGATTGTTGGGGCGGTTCAGAAGCAGGTGCATCATTGGAGCAACCAGCGGAGAACATTGAAACAATTAGTAGAATGAGTAGGGAAATATGCCTTATTGCCATGAGGAGTTTAATTTTTTTAAAGTGTTTAGTTCGCCAGTAATTAATTGTTTTTCTTTCCGGTAGTATCGGCTGGCGGCAATTGGGTATTGTAATGATTGACAGGTTTGCCTTTCACTTCAACCAGGGTTTCATTTTCAAATTTTGCTTCATAAGTCAATGACCCATCAGGTGCCCATTTGCGCAGGTAACCGTCCTTTTTACCTTTATTGAATTGAACTATAAACTCAGGCTTGCCGTCCTCGTACCAAATTGTATCGCCACCCTGTTTCAGGCCTTCTTCATAATATTGGACTTCCTTGGTTTTTCCACTGGGATAATAAATCACGGTGCGGCCTACCTGTTGGTCGTCCTTAAAAATCTTCTCAGCTTTAATCGGTCCATCAGGATAGTAGTCGGTCATTTTGCCTTCTTTCTTGCCATTGATTTCAAAGTAGCGGCGGGAAATTTCACCCGATCCGTACTGTTGGATTTTTTCTACCGGGTTAGCGTTTTTGTTGCAAGCCAAGAAAAGCAGCATAGTAAAGCAGCCAAAGCAAAGGATTTTGTTCCAGGAAGCCTTGGCATGGAGAGTCTTGAAATGCATATACTCGAGTTTTTGAGAAATAAAAAGAAAAAGAGACTACAGCAAACAAGTAGTCTCTTTTTCAAGTTCAAAGAAAATAAATAGTTACTACTTCTTCCAAGGCAGTTTGTTCACCTCTTCGCCGATGAACGTACCGAGGCGCAATCCCTCCTCACAGTCCATCCAGAAGTGAACACCAAGTGGAATCCGTGACCAGGCATTTTCATAAGCCATTTCATACAGGCTGTTGAAGGAACGTGGTGCACCTTCAAAATCTGTGCGGCCTTCATGGCAACGGTCAGTCAAAGCCAGACCGTATCCAAATACGCTGGCAAGGGTAGCAGCACCAGCCCCACCCATGGTAGAGTGGCCAGAAGGATAAGCAGGGAATGAAGGCGTCATGCCTGAAGCACCCGAAATTGGGTCAGTCAGGGCAGGTTCCCAATTGGGGTCAATTACCCTTTTGATGTAAGTCTCTGGGCGCTCAAAGTTGTAGTAATACTTAGAGTGCCAGCAGGCTACGGCGGCATCGCTCAGTGCCATGCCGCACTTGGCGTAGGCCTCCAGCGCTGTTTCGAGATCCGTGTCATGACTTTCAATGATCTGATTGGCAATGGCAGTCCAACGTGGGCCGGGGCTGAATGTAACATTGATCAGGTCATCGCTCCAGAATTCACCGATCCACTCTGCTTCGTGGGAAAGTGTAGGGGTATTCTGTGCGTACACCTGTATTGCCTGTCCGTAAAGCGCGGAAGTTGGGTCATCGCTGTGTGCGAGTGGTGGCCTGGAAAGCTTTTGGCTCTCTGTAATCACGAATGTGCGGGCTTTTCCATAGTATGGACCCATCCCTTTTCCTGGACCAGGTGTGGTCGGCTCCCAGTCACCAGGACCAGTGTAATGAGCTGCCCAATCGTATTCTTCATTGGTGTTGAAGTTTCCAAAGGGATTTTTGTAAGCATTGTCACCGTAGGTGTCGGTCTTTGACCATGCCCACATGGCTTCGCCCACGCTTTCGCCGTATGCTTTAGAGCGGTCGAAAAGTTCCTGGTTAGTCGCAGCGAGGAACTTGCTGTCAAGCTCGGCAATCCGTGCCGTGATTTTGGCTTGTGCATCGGCAGGAACGTCCACAAAAAACTTGGGCATCATGTTGGCGTAAACGCCATGAACGACTGTAGGCCAATGGTATTCGGCTCCTGGCTGCACATCTGGGATGTCCAAACCGGAACTTGTGTAACGGCTTTCCATGGAGTTGTAATCCGGCATGCCAGTGATACAAGCTTCGTAAGCTCCCAGACCCATGAGGGCAAGGGCACGTGGTGCAGGGCCGGGGCGGTAACCAGCTGCATAACGCTCCACTTCATGGAAGGTCTGGTTCCATTCAAGTGAAGCTTCGGCGCTGAAATCGGCTACCAGTTGAGTTTGAACTGGTGTGTCGTCGTCTTTGCCGCACGAGGTGACGAACACCGATAGCAGCAACAACCCGCCAAGGAAGGGTAAAAACAGGTTTTTCAATTTCATAGGACTATAAAGTTTGTAAATGATTGGATGCTGGTTTGCGGAAAAACCTCGTAGTTTTCAAACCCTAATAGTTCCGTTCACCGTGAGTCCAAACAGGATAATGGAGATTGGATAAATCACAGAATTAATTTTGCAAAATTAGAACCATTGTGGCCAGAAGGTGCTTAGAAGGTGCTTAGAAGGTGCTTAGAATTGATTTTACTAGACAAACGCATAGCCATAGCTCCAAAAGATTGGTGCGCCGATCCATTTTGAAGTTGGTTCGTGAGTGCCGCTGTGGAAACGAAAAAGAATAAGATTGGAAGTTTACGGAAAGCTGTGATTTTTAGGTAAACGCTGTTCGAGGCATTTGGAAATGGATAGTTTTGCCCTCAAACTTGATGTTATGCTCAAAATAGACATGCACACCCATATCATGCCCGCCCACCTGCCCCGCTGGGCGGACAAGTTCGGCTACGACGGCTTCATCCACCTGGAGCACAAAGTGCCGGGCTATGCCGACATGATGAAGGGCAACACCTTCTTCCGAAGGGTGGAGCAAAACTGCTGGGACGCCGACCTGCGCATTGGAGAGTACGCCACGCACGGCACGCAGGCGCAGGTGGTCTGCACCATCCCCGTGCTGTTCAGCTACTGGGCCAAGCCTGCCGATACGCTCGAAATTTCCTGTTTTCTCAATGACCATATCGCCGAACTGGTGGCCGATAAACCACGCCACTACATCGGCCTCGGCACCCTGCCCATGCAGGATACCGAACTGTCTATCAAGGAGTTGCAACGCTGCAAAGACATCGGGCTAGTGGGTGTGCAGGTTGGCTCAAACATCAACGACCTGAACCTCGGCGAGCCGCAGTTCCTCCCCATTTTTGAGGCATGCCAAGAGCTGGGCATGGCCCTGTTCGTGCACCCTTGGAACATGATGGGCGAGAAGCACATGCAGAAATATTGGCTCCCGTGGCTGGTGGGCATGCCCGCCGAGACGAGCCGAGCCATCTGTTCCATGATTTTCAGCGGTGTTTTTGAAAAACTGCCGGGGCTGCGCTGCTGCTTCGCCCATGCGGGAGGCTCGTTCTTGCCCACCATCGGTCGCATCGAGCATGGTTACAACTGCCGTCCCGACCTCGTGGCACTTGACAACCCCGTGAACCCACGGCACTACCTCGGCAAGTTTTGGGTGGACGGCATCACCCACGACCTCGCCATGCTGAAATACGTGCTGGATATGGTCGGGGAGGACAAAGTTACCCTCGGCTCGGACTACCCGTTCCCGCTCGGCGACCTGGAAATCGGTAAGTTTATCGAGGAGTCCGATTTGCCGAAGGCGGTGGTTGAAAAGATTTTTGGAGGAATACCGTGGATTGGTTGCAGTTGGACGCTGCTGTTTTCGCCTAAATAAAATTGGGCGAAGGCACTCCATTGGTCGAACACGAAACCACGAGCAGCCAACAGGCGGCGGTAATATCAGCCACCCACCGTCTTCAACGGCCCCTGCCAAAGCACCTGCTCAATCCTCCACACATCACCCTTTTTTGCCAACAGGATATAGTCCAAGCCCCACCAAGCGATGACTTTCACGCAAGCCACTTGGGACTGCACATCGAGCAGGATGACTTCTTTTGGCGAGCCTTCCTTGGCGAATTTTTTCTTTTCCAACACATTCCGGGCATAGCCAATCGCCTCATCGTAGGTCATTTGGCTCCCCTCATATTCCCCCGACTTGCCCTTGAAATATCCATATTTATAGAGGTCTGAGCTGAGGCAACGTTGCAGTTTCAGCGTGTCGCCTTCGTAAAATCCTTCGATATAATCGAGGGCAGCACGCTGGACTTGGAGGCTGTCCGGCGATTGGGCACCGAGGTTCGCAGACAATGCGAGGAGGGTAGAAAACAGCAGAAATTTCATGGCAGTTTTGAATTGAATTGATTGGTTGAGCATTCGGTTACTTCCCTCCATTTATCTTCTTCAACATATTTCGGGAGTTCTCCCCGGTAACGCCGACCGGGTCAAGCTCGATGGCCTTGTTGTAAAACTCGATGGCTTTTTCCTTTTGTCCAGCCTTCAAAGTGGCTTCACCGAGGCTGTCCCAAGCGTTAGCCGATTTTGGGTAAAGCTTGGTGTTGAGTTGCATGACGAACACGGCAGCATCATATTGATCATCGCCCAAGAAGTCGTAACCTGCCTGATTGAGGTCATCCTCGAAATTGACATAGCGGTAGCGGGGGTCTTTGACCATCTTCTCGGCTTCGACCTGAACAGCATCCAATTTGTTTTCCATGAAAAGTTGCTCCAAGCGCTGAACCGGATTGGCTGCAAAACTTTTGCTGTCCAAATCCAAAATAGCTTCGAGCACCGGATCATGGTTGGTGCGGTAGTCTTCAAAGCTCATGTCCACTGCCAGGTCGGGGGCGAGCCAATCTTCATTATGCCATTGCGGCTTGTCCTGCCACCAAGCCCAGGATAGGAAGACCGGGGTCTTGCTGTTTGGCAGTTCGACCCGGCGGTTGTCGCCGTAGAAGTTGATGTTTTCGGCAGTAGGCTCGCCGACGAAGGTGGCGTTGGTGTAGTTGTCCAGTTCGTTCACCAGGTTTTGGCAAGCAGAGAAGGTACGGTTTCCGGTAATCACGAAGAGCTTGCCGGGCTGGTTGATTTTTTCGCAGCGGATAAGACCCGTCACGACGGGCTTGTTCTTGAAATTGTTGCCGCCGCCATTGAGCCGTACATCAATTACCAGCCGCTCCACATCATTTTTTTCAATAAAATCAAACACCCCCTGGTAAAATGCAGGTGTGTCCTCGCTGGGGTCGTCCTGAATCTGGCTGTGGCGGACGAAGACGGTCTTCGATGCTGGCAAGTACTCGAAAAAATAAATCTTGTCTAGGTTTTTTAGGTAAAGCGGTGTTTTGCTTTGGTCACGGACGCTCACCCAGTCGCCTCCCGGCTGCACGTAGCCGTACTGCCTCGGCAGACGAAAAGCGTCCAAAGCTGCGATAGCCTGCTCAAAGGTTTTGCCGTTCTTTTCCAGCGTATAGGTGATGCTGTTCTTCAAGGAACTGGTGACCCGTTGGGCATGAAGCGCCTCCGGGATGACCAAAAAATCCAGCCCGTAAGCCTTGAAATACTGGTCATTTTCGGCAGGCACCAGCGGTTTGATGGCCGCCAGCGCTTGCTCGATGGGCATCCCCTCGATTTTCAGCACCTTGGCGCCCAGCAGTTTTTCGTAGTCCTTGTGTGCGCCCTCCACGAAGATGCCGTCACTGAAATAGAGGAGTGCAATCGGCAGCACATGGTACTTCACCGGGCTTTGTCGCCAACCGATGTCCGTGTGGCCATATTGGAACAAGGCGACTGTGCGGCCCACCCCAGCAAGGATTTCGTGCTCCTGCATGGTGGGCATTGCAGCGTACAACTTTTCCACTTCGGCGTCCCATGCCTCCGCCGTGATTTTTTTAAAAAGGAAAGGGTAATCATTGTGTACCGTTTGCTGGAGGAAGCGTAGGTCGGCTTGCCAGTCGGCAGGCGTCAACTTGGTTTGTGCGGCAAGGCTGACAATAAGTAGGCTGCAAAGCAGCGCCAGGGTTGAGATTTTTTTCATGGCCAAACATTTTAGAAATTGAAAAAAGGATGAACTGCGCCAAACAAGGACAATCGGGAAAAACAAAAGTGTCACAAAAATTGAGCGTGGATTTGTCATTTTTTGCCAAACTTCACGGTTATCAAACACGTGATTTTGGCGCAACTATTTCCTCCTTTTGCTTCCCAGCACCTGTATTATTGCTTGCAAACAGCGTTGCTCCACCTCGTTTTGGCCTATTGGGCACATGCTTGGATATTTCCAGTTGATTTTGAGCGAATTGATTTATTTTCACGCTGCATTCGAGCATGAAGTCCACTTTTCTTCCTAACCACAGCCTTTTTCATTTTATGAAATCAATCCTACCTTATTTGCGGCTATCCTGCCTGTTGTTGTTGAACGTCGTTTCGACCGAAATTTATTCCCAACAATGGGACACCTTGGCGCCCATCCCCGAAAGTTTCACCTTCCCCGTCGTGGCGGTCGTGGATGGTAAAATCCATGTCATGGGCGGCGGTGGCACGGGCGGCGCTACCGACCACCACTTCGCCTATGACCCTGCTACGGACACTTGGACAAGCCGTGCGCCTGTGCCTTACAAGGCCCAGCAGCCCGCCGGTACTGCCGCCAACGGTAAAATCCACTTCTTCGGCGGGGGCTTCCCCAACTCCGGCAGCCCGTTGGATGACCACTATATTTACGACCCCGCCACCGACACTTGGGCGGCGGCGGCAGACTTGACCGTGCCACGTGCCATCCACTACGCAGTCGCACTCAACGATGTGGTGTACAGCCTCGCCGGGCAGGGCGTGACCAATCTTTGCCAGACGTACGACCCTGTCGCCAACGCTTGGACGACGAAGAACAACCTACCCGACAATTCCTTTTTTTACGGTGCTCATGTGGCAACCGAGGGACATATTTTCCGCTTCGGCGGTGGCGGATATACCGCACCGAAAGACTTAGCCCACCGCTACGACCCCACTTCTGACACTTGGGCTGCACTGCCGGATTTGCCAGCAGCCAACCACGGCTTGCGGGGCGCTGCCATCGGCGACAAGATTTTTCTCGCAGGAGGCTATTATGATTTCCTCGAAAGGGACGAGGTCTATGTTTTCGACACACAGACGGAGGAATACTCACCTAGCATACCGCTGCCATTGGGCCGGAGCTACCACAACATGGTTGCCATTGACAGTTGCATTTATGTCATCGGCGGCAACCATGCAATTGACCAGACGGTCACCTTCCAACTGCTGCGGCTCTGCCCTTTCGAGACGGCTTCCGTGGCCAAAGAAACGGCTGCGGGTGAGCCACTTACAGTTCGTTATTTTTCAGGAAAAATCTCGCTGCAACTGCCGGAGAACCTCATTGGTGAGACCCAATTTTCACTGTTTGACATGGCGGGGAAACAGGTGTTTTCTGAAAAACTGCCACTGCTCGGCACTGAACTTGAAATCCAAGTGGGCGAACTTCCACCAGCCGTTTACCTGGTCCAATTGAACACCGAAGGTGTTGTGCACACAGGCAAGGTTGTGGCAAATTGACATCGCCGTTGGCAACTCATTTTTCATCAACATTCGACAAATCATGTATTTCCTAAAAAAAGCCCTTCCCATACTTCTGCTCTCGACAGCAACCCTGGCGAGCAGCGCCCAAGTAGGCAACCCTGCACCAAACTTTACGGTTACGGACACACACGGCGAAACACATACCCTCTACGATTATCTGGAAGCGGGCAAGGTGGTTGTACTTGACTTTTTCTATACCACTTGTGGGCCTTGTCAGTTTTACTCGCCCCAAGTGAATTTGGCGTATGAAAAATATGGCTGCAACAATGCCACCGTCTTTTTCATGTCCATTGACTACCAAGACAACAACGCCCAAGTGATCGCCTACGACGAACAATATGAAATCCAGTATCCGTCGGTGAGCGGCTACGAAGGCGGCGGGAACGACGTAGTAGACCAGTACGGTGTTTTTGCCTTCCCCACTTTTTACGTCATTGATTCGAGCAAGACCATCATCGAGGTCATTGACCCGCCAACTTTGCAGGTGTTTGATTTCCGCTTTGCAGCGCTTGGTATCCTGCCTGCCAACTGCGACGCCAGCGCCAGCAAGCAAACGAACCGTGACGAAGGTTTGGCTTTTTTCCCCAATCCTGTTGACGCCGCTCGAAGCCTTCAAGTCCGCATGGTTGGGAGCGATGGGGAAGGGGCAGCTCGGTTTGAAATTTTTAACCACATAGGTCAGCCAGTAAGAAACGACCAGCTTGAATTTAACAGCCGCCACGAGGCGGAAATGAGCGTGGCCGACCTGCCATCAGGTATTTTTTTGCTAAAAATTTCGCCGATGAACGGAAGCAAAACCTATGCTGGCTTTTTCGTCATAAAATAGAAGTTCGGTGAAAACACTCGCTGCTTTTGTAAAAAACGCCTACTCATTTGAAAAAAACGAGAAGAAACCGTGAAGAAAAAAGTATTCGCCATCTGTGGCAGCACCCGTGCGCAGTCCGCCAACTTGAAGTTGCTACGGGCAATTGCCGAAATGACCAAAGACCTATTTTGCATAGAAATCTTTGAGGGGTTGGCCCAACTGCCGCACTTCAACCCAGACCTCAGCATCGAGAACACGCCCGATGAAGTCGTAGCTTTTCGCCAAAAAATTGCGGAAGCGGATGCAGTGCTTGTTTGTACGCCAGAGTATGTGTTCAGCATGCCGGGCAGCTTGAAAAACGCGCTGGAATGGACGGTTTCTACGGTCGTTTTTTCGGGTAAGCCCGCTGGCTTGATAACGGCATCGGCGGGCGGGAAAAAAGGCCATGCCGAACTAAAAATGGTGATGAAAATACTGGGGACTAAGTTCAACCACAAGACCTGTTTGCTTATATCCAGCATCAAGGCGAAAATGGATGCGGCAGGGAATATAAGAGATGAAAAAACGAAGTTGGAGGTGGAGGGGTTTGTGGCTTCTTTTGAGCGATTGCTCAAATAACGGCTCATTTCAAAAAATCCCCATCCACAATCAGCAATTTCACCCCATTTTCAGATACCGAACGGTGCGAACTCAGGTTGTCGGACACCACGTAGGTCATGCCTTTTTTGAGTAAAAACGAGTTGCCGTCTTCCATTTCGCTGATAAATTCCCCTTCGAGGCAATGTACGATATGCCCTTTTTGGCACCAATGGTCGGCGAGGTAGCCCGCTGAATATTCCACGATGCGCAGCCGGAGGCCGGTGAATTGAATGGTCTGCCAGAAGGAGGTGCCAGTCTCGCCGAGGTGTTCGGTTTTGGGGACGGAAGTCCAGTCAATGGTTTGGAAAGGTAGGTTGCTCATCTTAAATGATTTTTTCCATACAAACGCTATTCTCCACCCCTGCATACTGCCCGAAGTTCGGGATGGTTTCGTACCCCGATTTCTCGTACAATCGTATCGCTTCGGGCTGCTTTTTGCCCGTTTCCAAAACGCACCTAGCGTAGCCCGACTCGCCCGCCCATGCCTCCAGTTCGAACAAAATCGCTCCCGCAATGCCCCACCCGCGCAGCTCTGGCAGCACGAACATCCTTTTTATTTCCACCGTGCTTTCGCCAAAAGACTTAAATGCGCCGCATCCAACAGGCATAGCACCTTTGTAAACCACTACGACGTGCCGGATGCTGTCCACCTTGTTGTATTGGGCATAAAAGGCGTGGTCTTCGCCGTCACGGATGGCCAAATCGGCATCAAGGAGGCGGACGAGTGAGATGAAGTCAGGGTCGCTTGAATCGGTGCGTTTGAGGTGCAGCATATTGATAATCATTTGGTTAGCAACAATGCGAGCATTGCGAGGATGGCTGGTACTGCCTGCACAAAGAATATCCGCCGACTGGCCGTCAATGCTCCATAAACGCCCGCCACGATAACGCAGCCAAGGAAAAACATCGCCACATTTTTGGCCCAAGCCACCTCGCCAATGAGCAGCGACCAGACCAGCCCGGCGGCAAGGAAACCGTTGTACAGCCCTTGGTTGGCAGCGAGGGTTTTGGTGGGGGCGAACAATTCGGGCTTCAGCGAGCCTTTGAACACTTTTTTGCCACGGGTTTCCCAAGCGAACATTTCCAACCACAAAATATAGAAATGCTCGATGGCGACGACGGCGATGAGGATTTGGGCGAGCAGGTGCATTAGTTTTTGGATTTTTATTGGAAGCAAAAGTCGCAAATATTCAACTGGAAGTAGCAAACTAAAAAGGGCAACAATCCGTGAATTTCCACTTCACGGTTGTTGCCCCTTTTGTTCTATAAATCAGGCAGATTTTCTGAGAAAATCTACTGTACTTTTTATCAAGAGGTAGCCCAAGCAGCCCCCACCTCGCTGTACGGGATGCAGCCCTTGTAAGCCCCCGGCACCGGGTCGTATTTGAGGAATTCCGTGGCCCCCACCTCCGAGGTACAGAAGCCCAACACCGTCAGTTCCTTCATGTTTTTGAAGAAATGAGGCGGGTCGTCTTTTTTGCGGTTCGGGTCGTAGGCTTCCTTGTCGAACTTGGTCAGCACTTCGTCCTGCTGCTCCGGCGTGAGCGCAGCGAACGACTTGCTGTGCGCCGACTTTGCTTCGGCCTCCACTTTTTTCAGCCCGTCCCGGAAGGCAGTTTTGTCCTTTTCTGGGAAGAACTCGGCCATCATCTGGTCAATGAAGGTGTGCACCCCGGCGTCCCTGGCACCCGGCGTGTCCGTTTTCGGGATGATGCGCTCCACGATGGCTTCCAAGGTGCTGCCCTCTTCGGCGGTGAAGAATTTTGGTGCCCAATCAATTTTCGGTTCGGCCTTGCAGCCGCTCATCACGCCCGAAATGGCACTGGCGGAAAGTACCCCACCGAGGAGGATGGAGGCTTGTTTTATGGCATCTCTTCTGTTCATTTTTATTTAGTTGATAAGGGTTGATTAAGGCTTGATAAATCGGGTTGAAAATCCCAGGAGCTGGAACAAACCCCCAACAACCCTTATCATTAGCAACCCGAACCTTTATTAAGCAGTATCCCCGTGTTAATTCCTTTTCACCGCATAATCACAAGCCCGTGCCGTCAGCGCCATGTAAGTCAAAGACGGGTTCACGCAGGCAGCAGAGGTCATGCAGGCACCGTCGGTCACGAAGACGTTTGGCACGGCGTGTATCTGGTTCCACTTGTTCAGCACGGACGTTTTTGGGTCTTTGCCCATGCGGGCGGTGCCCATCTCGTGGATGCCGAGGCCGGGGGCGTACACGTCGTCGTTGCCCTTCACGTCCTTCAGGCCAGCGGCTTCCAACATCTCGACGGCGCTGGCCACCATGTCCTTGCGCATGGCAAGTTCATTTTCTCGGATTTGCACGTCCATCGTGAGCGTAGGCATACCGTAAATGTCCAGCACCTCCTTGTTGAGGGTGATACGGTTGTCGGCGTAGGGCAGCATCTCGCCAAAGCCATTGATGCCCATCCGCCACTGGCCTGGGTCGTGCATTTCATCCTTCATGGCTTTGCCGAAGCCCATTTCCGCCACCAAGCTTTGCCAGCTTGTGCGACTCGCCCCGCCCTGATAGCCATAGCCCCGCAAGAAGTCCGTGCGCTTTGTCTTGGCGTCCACGTTGCGGAAGCGGGGGATGTAGATGCCGTTCGCACGGCGGCCTGAGTAGTATTTGTCACCAAAATCGTCCGACTTGCCGCTGGCACCTGCCTTGAAATGGTGGTCCATCACGTTGCGGCCAAGCTGGTCGCTGTCGTTGCCCATGCCGTTGGGGAAGCGGTCGCTAACGGAGTTCATCAGAATCCAGGTCGAGTTGAAGGCGCTTGCGTTGACGAAGACGATTTTGGAATAAAACTCCATCTCCTGCTTCGTCTCAGCATCGAGGATTTTCACGCCCTTGGCCTTGCCCGATTTTTCATCATAAATAATGGAGTGTACGATGGAGTTGGGGCGCAGCGTCATGTTTCCTGTCAGCTCGGCGGCTTTGAGGCCACCGGCGTTGCTGCTGTAATACCCACCGAACGGGCAGCCTCTCATGCAAAGGTTTCGGAACTGGCAGTTGCCCCGGCCCAGTTTTTTCTGCGCCTCGGTCGCCTGCGTGATATGGGCCGTGCGGCCCATCGTCACTTTGCGACCAACGAACTTCGCCTCTATTTTGCCTTTTGCGTCAATCTCTAAGCAGTTCATTTCCATGGGCGGCTGATAGACGCCATCGGGCAATTGGTGCAGGCCATCTCTGGAGCCGCTGACACCAATCCACTCCTCCACGTAGCTGTACCACGGGGCAATATCGGCATAGCGGATGGGCCAGTCCACGCCGATGCCTTCCTTTGCGTTGGCGGCGAAGTCAAGTTCGCTGTGACGGTAGCTCTGCCGCCCCCAGGTTATGGAGCGCCCGCCCACGTGGTAGCCCCGCATCCAGTCGAAACGCTTGACCTCGGTGTAGGGGTGCTCGTCGTCCTTGACGAACCAGTGCTTGTGGCCCTGATTCACGGTGTAGCCAGTGCGGTTCTGCTTCTGGTAGTGCTTTTCAATTTCGTCCTGCGACACCCTGCCACGGTTCGGCAGGTCCCAAGGGGCCATATTCATGGTCGGGTAGTCCTCGATGTGCTTGACCATTCGGCCCCGCTCCAGCACCAGGGTTTTTAGGCCCTTCTCCGACAGCTCTTTGGCGGCCCAGCCTCCACTGATGCCGCTGCCGATCACGATGGCATCGTAGGAGTTGTCCTGTTGCCATTTTCCGTTGATGTTGCTCATTCTTCGTACGTTTGGTTTAAGAGGAAGGAAAGAGGAATGAGAGAAAAAGGGGGACCATTTAATTTTAATGAACAATGATTGGTGTGTAGTTCCATATCGCAAGGGTAGAACTTTCGCATTTTTGCGAAACAGCGAAATTATTGGCGGGAAAGATAGGGAGTGACCTGAATTTCATAAAAAGTTTTTTTGGATGAAATGGCGGAAACACGCCTAACTGACAAAACCATCTTTGCCGAAGAACCAAGCTCAGCGACACAAAAGCACAGTTCAGCGACATTTTTGCTTTTTTGGCTGTTACAAAAGGATTAAACTTCCAAACGCCTATTGTGCCAAATATTTTTTTTTCCGTTCTTGCAGAGCCTTATGACAACTTCTCCGTTAGAGTATCGTGGTCAGTCAAATTTTCTGACCAAACAACTCAAGTCAACCGGCCGCCAAAAATTTGCGACCACAATGAATCAAATAGGGTTTCACCATGAAACGTCAGTTCATCCTTCTTGGAACCTTGGCCGTTTTGGCCGCCTGTAACGAACCAACCGTTCGGAAGGAGGGCTTCGGTGTGCATGGCATTGATGTTTCGCACTACCAAAAACAGGTTGACTGGCCATTGGTGGCCACACAGGATGTGAAGTTCGCCTTCGTAAAAGCAACGGAGGGCGAAACCATGCAGGACACCATTTTTTGCCAAAACTGGGACGCCATGCGGGCAGCGGGCATGGTACGGGGCGCCTACCACTTTTTCCGGCCAGGCATTTCAGCAGCGTTGCAGGCACGGAACTTCATCGCCACCGTTGACCTGCAGCACGGAGACCTACCTCCCGTGCTTGACGTGGAAGTCACCGATGGCTACCCTTCGGAAGCGCTTGCTGCAGGCATAAAAACCTGGCTGACCATCGTCGGGGATGCCTGGAAAATCAAGCCCATCGTTTACACCAACCAAAAATTTTACAACCAACACCTCGCTGGGCAAGTGCTGGGATACCCAGTCTGGGTGGCCCGCTACTCCGACGAGCGGCATCCAGATTTGGCCAATGGCCTACCTTGGGTATTTTGGCAGTACGGCAACCGGGGCCGCCTCCTCGGTATCGCTGGCGATGTTGACTTCAACGTTTTCAACGGTAGCCTCAATGACCTGCAAGCCCTCACGCTTTGCCGCCCTGCTCCACTCCTCGACCGGATGCCGGAGCCTGTGCCGCCGCCCACACCTACGGCCCCTGCTGTCGAACTGGGTGAGCCAATTGCCGCAAATCCTTGATTTTTGAAGGAAAAAGGATAAAGTAAAAAGTAAAAAGTGGAGGCCGGAAGTCGCTACATTCAGTGCTTTTATTTACATGATTTGACTTTATCGGTTGGGATAGACCATTGCTTCCACGCAGCCCCGTACTTTTGCCATTGTACTTTTTCCTTTTCCCTTGATTTTTTGAAAAAAATCCTCATCATCCGCTTTTCCTCCATTGGCGACATCGTGCTGACGACGCCGGTGATTAGGTGCCTAAAGCAACAGTTGGGCGCTGAAATCCACTACCTCACCAAGCAGCAGTTCCTTCCGTTGCTGGAGTCCAATCCGTATGTTGACCGCATTTTTACCATCAAAAATAACGTATCAGAAGTACTGCCCGACCTGCGCCGTGAGGGCTACGATTGCGTGGTTGACCTGCACAAAAACCTGCGCACGGCTCAGGTGCGACTCGGCTTGTTTTTCAAACCTAAATGGTTGGCTTTCAATAAATTGAACATCGAAAAATGGCTGCTCACTGCCTAAAAATCAACCACCTGCCCAACGTCCACATCGTTGACCGTTACCTTGCCGCTGCCCCCTTGGGGTAAAAAATGACGGCCAAGGATTGGATTTTTCCTGGCTTCCCATACCTCATACCTCATACCTCATACCTCATACCTCTGTTTCGCCATCGGTGCACAGTACCAGACCAAGCGGCTGCCGATTGCTAAAATTGTGGAAATCTGCAAGCAACTACACCAGCCTGTCGTTCTGTTGGGCGGCAAGGCGGAGGCCGCCGACGGGGAAGCCATTGCGAAGCAAATAGGCAGCCACGTCGTTAACCTGTGCGGGAAGCTGACACTACAAGAATCTGCGGAGGTGCTGCGACAGGCGGCGCTGGTCATCACGCACGACACGGGAATGATGCACATTGCAGCAGCTTTTCAGAAAAAAATACTGTCTATTTGGGGCAATACGGTACCTGCGCTGGGCATGGCCCCGTACTACGGCCCGGCCAACCCGGACCAGAACACGAGCTTTGAAGTGGAGGGGCTGCCCTGCCGACCCTGCTCGAAAATCGGACACGGGAGCTGCCCAAAGGGGCATTTCCGGTGCATGAACGAGCAGGACGTTGAAAAAATCGTACAGTGTGCAACCCCTGTGCAACTTTGAGCATTTAAACAAAACGTCACTCACTATGCAAAACGCGGAAAATTGAACTTAGGAAATCTTGTTTAGCTGCAAACTTGCGGCGGCCTTTACCTCGAATTGAAGAAGAAATTCTATCTTTCGGCCTTTCGCCACACGGCCCTCAAATCCTTACTAACTTTATTTGAAATGAGATTGACAAAAATAATTCTACTCCTTGTTGTCACGCTTGGTGGCTTCGGCCATCTCAAGTCCCAAGACTTGCACAACACGCTTTTCTACATGAACCCCCTGCACATGAACCCGGCCTTTTCGGGGTCGTTCGAGGGTACGTTCCGCATCGGCGGTATTTACCGTGACCAGGCTCGCACGGCCATCGGGAAGTCTGCCTACAGTACTCCGACCATTTTCGCTGATGCCCCGATTTTGATGATTGGCAAACGCCACTGGATAGGGAGGTGGGCTTGTTGGTTTCAAGACAAAGCGGGTGATGGCAAACTCACTACAAGCGCTGGTCAGTTAAGTGGAGCCATTCACCTTGCCCTTGATAAAAAAAGTAAAAACGTGCTGACGCTGGGGTGCAATGGGGCAAGGTTGGCCGGGAGCTGAAGGATGGTAAAGTTGGATTAAGATTCGAAGACGAAGTATTGCAACACTTAAGCAATAATACTGGTTACGGGGAAACTGTCAGCACTGATGATAGTGATATTAAAGTCGAAGACAACAAAAAGGATTTTTCTGACGTCAACCTCGGCTTCCTTTTCAAATCAAAGGCCAGCAAAACAACCGATTTCAACTTCGGCGTTTCGGCCCGGCACATCACCACGCCAGGGAACGACTACAATTTTGGGGGGTCAAATGTTGACTTGAACATGCGCCTGATAGCCCATGCCCAACTCAATACATCGCTGAACGCAAAATGGACGCTTACACCGGAGGTTTACTTCTCCAACATCAACCCTGCCAGGCAGTTTCAGGCACACGCTTGGGCGGGCTACTGGCTCAAGCCCGCCGAGAACATCAAGCTGAACGGTGGCCTCGGCTACCGGGTAGGCGACTCGGCCCAGTTGCTCCTCGGCCTCGACTACAAGGACTTCAAAGTGGCACTGGGCTACGACTTTACACTCTCCGACCTGAGCGATACGAACAGCCGCCAAGGTGGCTTTGAAATCGCTGCCTACTACACCGGCAAGATTTACAAGAAACCAGATGTGAAACCCGTTATCCTTTGTCCGCACCTGTAGCCGCCAAATTTATTTGGCAGGCTGGTGTGGTCGTGACATTTCCGAAAATACTGATAGCTTATTTCAGCCTGCCAAACAAGTTTGGCGGCTACAAATTTCAACCAGAAAAAATTATGAAAAATCATATTCTGACTATAATGCTCTTGCTCTGTGGCACGTTTGCCGCCATTGGGCAACCGCTCAACCGGCCGACCTACGCCATGATGGTGAAGACGGCGGAGGAGCAGATGGAAAAAAAGGATTACTACCGGGCGTTCGAATGGTACGAAAAAGCCTACGACGAATCGAAAGACATCGAACTAGCCATCATCATCGCAGACTTGAGTTTCAAGCTCCGGGACTACAAAAACGCTGAAAAATGGTACGTTCGGGCACTGAAGCCCACGAAGAAGAACAAGAAAGTGGACGAGTACCAAGAAAAACGCTTCGAGTATGCCCGCTCCCTAAAAATGAACGAAAACTACGACGATGCTATCGAGGAGTTCAACAAGTTCATCGCCTCCACCACCGACCCAGTGCGCAAAGAACTGGCCGAACTGGAAAAAGTTGGCTGCGAGTTTGGACGGGTAGCCAAGCCGGTGGACGGCGTGACCATCACGCACGGCGGCAAGGAAATCAATGGCAAAAACTCCGAGTACTCGCCATTTTTGAGCGCCGACAACAAGGAAATCTACTTCGCAGCACTCGTCGGCGACGATATCATTGAAGTGGATGTAAAACCAAAAGATGATGGTAAGGTAAAAGTAGATTTGGGTACCAATGAAGCAGGCGAAGGTAGTGACTATTACTCCAAAATCTACAAATCCACCAAAGGCGAGAAGGGCTGGGGCAAACCCGAAGCGCTCGACGAAAACGTGAACCGCCCAGAGTTTTTCAACGTGAACAACTCCATTTCGCCAGACGGCAAGCGGATGTTTTTCAACCGGGAACTCCTCGACGGACACATGCTCAAGGAGAGCAAAATTTACATGAGCGAAAACAACGGCGGCACTTGGGGCGCAGCCAACGAGGTGAAGGGCGTGAACGGCGACTTCGTGGCCAAATCACCTTGTGTAGGCGAGCTTTTTGGTAAGGAGGTGCTGTTTTTTGCATCGAACATGGAAGGCGGCCAGGGCGGTTACGATATCTACTACGCCACTTACAAGGGCAACGGCCAGTACGGCGACCCCGTGAGCCTCGGCCCGAAAATCAACTCAGTGGGCAATGAGGACACACCTTTCTACCGGGACGGTGTGCTGTATTTCAGCTCGGACGGCCACCCCGGTCTTGGCGGCTATGACATTTTCATGAGTACTTGGAATGGCACGATGTGGAGCAAGCCGACCAACATGGGCAAGGGCTACAACTCCAGTGTGGACGACCTCTACTTTATGCTCGACAAGGAGGGCTACAACGGCCTGCTGGCCAGCAACCGCCCAGCAGAGGGCAGCCGCAGCGTACACAGCAAGACCTGCTGCAATGATATTTACAACGTGATTTTGAAAAAAATCGATGCGGACATACTTGCCACGGCGTTTGACCTCGAAACAAAAGAGCCACTCACGGGCGTTACTTTTGAGCTAATCGAGCTGCAAGGCGAAAATCCCAAGACAATTGACACCAAGACCAAAGCTGGCCGCCAACAACTACGACGCCGTGCTGGAACTGGACCGCTCCTACATGATTATCGCCTCAGCGGAAAATTATTCGAACGATACCGTTCGCTTCAACACGGTCGGCCTTTTCGACTCAAAAAGCTACAAGGAAAGATTGGACTTGAAGCCGGGCCGCATTACCAAGAAAATCGTCCGCAACGAGCCTTTTGTGCTCGAAAACATACTCTACGACTTCGACGACGACAAAATTACGCTCCCGGCAGAGGGCGACTTGCAGGTTATTTTTGACCTGATGAACAAGTATCCTGATATGGTCATCGAGCTCTCGTCACATACCGACGTTCGGGGTGGCGATGAATACAACCGCGCATTGTCGCAGCGTCGTGCTGAATCCGCTCGCCGCTGGCTGACGAATAAGGGCATCCCACGAACCCGCATCGAGGCAAAGGGCTACGGCGAAACCCAGTCAAAGACAGTGGACGCCAAGACCAATGCAAAGTTCCCGTTCCTGAAAGTGGGCGATGTTCTGACAGAGGCGTTCATCAATTCCCTGCTGCCTGATAGTGTGAAGTTCGAGGCTGCTCACCAGCTCAACCGCCGTACGGAGTTCAAAATCCTTTCCGGCCCAACGAGCATCACCATCGAGGAGGAGCAGCTCATCCAAATCGGCAACCGCAAGGTGGATCCAAATGCCCCGAAGGTTGAGCCGAAAAAGGACGAGAAACCTGCGCCGGGCAACCGCAAGCCCGCACCGAACCGAAACAACCGCAAGGGCAATAACGCACCCGGTGGCGACAGCTTGAAGCCCGCCCCCATCAAGTTGGATGATGTTGCGCCCGTGAAAAAGGACTCAATTATCATTGACAAACTGTCCTCGCTTTACGGCAAAAAAGACTTGAAGGGCCTGCCCATCATGCAGTTGAGACCCGGATGTACGACATGGGCAAGGTGAAAAAGGGCGAGGTAAAGGAATACACTTTCCGTTTCACCAATATCGGAGATGTTCCGCTGGACATTGACCTAGTCAGCGTTTGCGAGTGCACCAGCTACGAACTCGGGCCGAGCTTGGTGAAACCGGGCGAGAAAGGCTGGATAAAGGTTATTTTTGACAGCAACAAAAAAGACGAGAGCGACACCAGCGATGTGGATATTTACTTAAAAAACATTGACCCAGAGTTGGATGCCCCTATTTTTGAGCGGGCAAGGTTCAAATACGAGTTGGTACAATAATCGCTGGTTTTGGAAAATGAAAAAGGCTGTGCTTCGAGGAGGCACAGCCTTTTTTTTTGAAAAACTTTGTTCAGTTCATTTTGAAAGGTGGCGCAAGTTTGAACTCCGGAATTTTCACGTTGAACTTCGCTTCATCCGATTGCCGCACCATCTGGAATTCGCCGTGCATCTTGCCCACGTCTGTCATCAGGGGGCACCACGAAGTGTACTGGTGACTCTCACCTGGAGCCAATGTAGGCTGTAGCCCTACGATTCCCTCGCCCTCCACCTCCCGCCTAACACCGTTCGATTCGATGATATGCCAGTGCCTACGGAGCAGTTGCACGGTATCGCCGCTTTGGTTGTGGATGGTAATGCGGTAGGCAAACACGTAACGATGCTGAATCGGAATGGATTCATGCGGCAGGTAGAAGGGCTCTACACTGATTTGAATTCCTTGTGTGGTCAGGGTTTCCATAGAAAATTCACGGGTCAGTTATCGGTTACTTCCAGCCACTCACCGACGATTTTTTCAGCTTCATTCAATGCAGCCGCTAAATCGTCGTTCACCAGCACTTTGTCAAAATTATCCTCAAAGGTAAGTTCAAAAGTAGCTTTGGCGATACGTTTTTGGAGGCTTTCTTCGCTTTCCGATTTTCTTTTTTTCAGGCGTTCCAGCAGTATTTCCTTGGAGGGAGGCTTGATGAAAATGGTGAGCGTTTGGTCAGGGAAGGCTTTTTTTACGTTCATCGCACCTCTCACGTCAATGTCGAAAACTACGTGCTTGCCCTCGGCCCAAAGGCGCTTGACCTCGCTCTTCAGTGTCCCGTAGAACTGGTTTTCGTAAACTTCCTGCCATTCAAGGAAAGCGTCTTGTGCAATCAGTTCCTTGAATGCTTGCACATTAATATAGTAGTAGTCTTTTCCCTCCTGCTCGTTTGCCCTTTTGCTGCGGGTAGTGGCTGAGACAGAAAATGCAAGGTTCTCAAAAGTATCCAGCAGGTGATGGACGATGGTGGTCTTCCCCGCCCCAGATGGCGCCGTGACGACGATGAGTTTTCCCTTGCTCATACTGCGTTCGCTACTTGTTCTTTTATTTTTTCGAGGTCGTCCTTCATCTTGACCACGAGTTTCTGGATGTCGGCAGAGTAGGCCTTGGCGCCGAGCGTGTTGATTTCTCGTCCCATTTCTTGGCTGATGAAGCTCAGGGTTCGGCCTTTTGATACCGTATTGGAGGCTAGCTGCTCCAGAAAATAGGTGCAGTGCTGTTCCAGTCGAACTTTCTCTTCCGTAATGTCAATTTTTTCAAGGTAAAAAATGACTTCTTGCTCAAAGCGGTTCTCGTCAATGTTTTCCTTGTTCATAAACTCTTCCAGGTTCTGGCGCATGCGGTTGCGCAGCAGTAGAATCCTTTCTTTTTCAAAAGGGTCAACGAGTTGGAGCGCACTGCTGATGTTGGTGACCCGCAAGCGCATGTCCTCTTCGATGACGGCACCCTCGGCCTTACGGAAACTGTCAAAGTTGGAAAGTGCTTGATCCAGCGTTTTTCAATCAATTTCCACTCCGCCTCATCGATATCGCCCTCTTCGGTCATGATCACGCTCGGGATGCGCAGAATAGCGCCCATCAGCCCATCCTTTGGCATGTCCATGGTGTCTGCGATGGCTGAAAGTTCTTGGTAGTAGCGCTTAAACAGCGGAACATTGAGGCCAAATGCATCATCGCCCTGCATGGACTTGACCTCAATTGTAAGGTCAACCTTGCCACGTTCAACCTTCTCACTTATCAATTTGCGGAAGTAGTGTTCTTTTTCCCTGAGGTTGGAGGGGATTTTGACGCGCATGTCGGTGAACTTGCTGTTGAGTGAGCGCACCTCGGCCATGATGATTTTGGAGTTAAAGGAATTGGTCGCCCGCCCATAGCCCGTCATTGATAATAGCATACACAATTTTTTAGAATGAAACCGGCCGCATTGTTGTATGGAAGGGCTGGCAGTTCGCAAAGATAGGCAACCAACCAATAATAAATTAAAGACTCTTCTAAAGTTTGGTCAAAAGCAAAGGTTTGTTTCCTTCACAAAAATTCAGGCAACGCCCCCGCTTTCAAGCAATGCCAGAAGCCAATGTTCGATTTTCGCCAAAAAATAATCCGCCCACGGCATCAATTTACCATTGCCAAAACACATAACCCATTGATAATTAGCGGAAAAAAAGCTGAAATTAAATTGACTTTTATTTCCGTAAATCAAAAAAAAGACGAAATTTGCGACCTCGTTTTGAGAAAACAGTGGTTTTTTTCATAACTCATTCTAAACCAGTTAAATAAGATGAGAAAAGCTGACTTAGTAACAGCCATTTCCGAAAAAACCGGTGTCGCAAAAGTTGATGTCCTGGTAACGCTTGAAGAGTTCTTCAAGTCGGTGAAAAATTCACTGGCCGGTGGCGACAATGTTTACATCAGGGGCTTTGGAAGCTTCGTTATCAAAAGAAGAAAGAAGAAAATCGGGCGCCACATCAAGCGCAATGTATCCATTGATATACCGGAACACTATATTCCGTCTTTCAAGCCTGCAAAAATTTTTGTTGAGCACGTGAAAGGGAACGTGGATCATTTGCCAGAAGATGAAAGTGACGATTGACACCAATCTTTGTATCAACGCTTGTCTTGAGTCAAAAACAAAAGCAGCTTAGATGAACAAAAGCCAATGGATTTTGATTTCAGGGGCAGTTTTATTGTTTGCCGTATTATATTTTGGTTTTGACACAAAACCGAGTAAACACAAAGAGGTTGAAAAGCAAAGAGCAGGAGCGTTTACTAGCACAGACATCAATTCTATGCTGGTAGATGCGAAGTCCGGCTTGTCATCACAAGCATCGGCTTCGATTACGGCACTGGAAGGGGACGTTGAAAAGGCAGCGCCCGATACTGCGAAAGCAGCAGCCCTCAAACGGCTTTCCAGCTTGTGGTTTCAAATGGAAAAGCCCGGTATTTCAGGTTATTACGCGGAAAAAGTCGCTGAAATAACCCATGATGAAGAAGCCTGGTCTATTGCAGGCACAACCTATTCGCTCTGCCTCCAACGGGAGCAAGTGGAAAAAGTCAGAAGCTTTTGTACCGAACATGCGATTCAATCGCTGGAGAAAGCAGCTTCTTTGAATCCTTCCAACCTTCAGCACAAGGTCAACCTTGCCTTGGTTTATGCGGAGAATCCCCCAAAGGATGCTCCGATGAAGGGCATTTTGATGTTGGTGGATTTGAACAAGCAGTATCCAGATGATGTTTTGGTCTTGACCCAACTGGGGCGGCTGGCAATAAAAACTGCGCAGTTTGACAGAGCAGTTCAGCGGCTTTCAAGGGCCGTAGAACTGGAACCTGCCAACAAAGTCGCTGTCTGCCTCCTAGCCCAAGCTTATGATGGGTTGGGCGACACAACGAAATCTGCTGATTTCAAATCAAAATGCGAAAAATTGTCCGGTAGCTGAGCCATTGGCAACTTGGAACGCAACGACCCCTGCGACATTCCAAATCAATGATACAGTACCTTTATTTATTAACTTATTTAAGAGATATTGACATGCCTTGTGGTAAAAAGCGAAAGCGTCACAAAATTGCAACACACAAACGCAAGAAAAGACTGCGTAAGAACCGTCATAAGAAGAAGAACCGGTAGGTTTAGCTAAACCCTGTAAAGCGCGATTGGCGGCTCATCGGAATATATTCGTGCTGGGTCGCCAATCGCCGTTCCGGTCTATCGTACCGGGGATTTTTATTAGGTCAACATTGCAAAACCTAACCAATAAGGAGCAACCGGAAAGGCTAATAGCCCCAAAGCCGACGGGTTTTTTAAAATCCGATTTGCCCAAAAAGACAACCAAACCGTTTTCGGTGCATTCACCGTCCATAGGTAAATACCTGAGTTCGAGCGTTCTTGGTCAGTTTAAACAGCAAAAGTGGAATATCATAGGGACTGGGAGGCAGCGAAATAGCACCTGAGGCCCCATTCTTGAAACAAGCTGTATAATTGTTCCCACATTTAAGCTGGCTCGGCCTTTACACCCTGGTATTGCTCCTTCCTTTGGCTTTCTTTCCGTCATTTGACCTTTTCCGAATCAACGTACGGTAGCGGACGTACTTTCTTTGCTATTCCTGCTAAACTCCTTGCGGGGAGTTTAAAATGAAACCATCGTGGATAAGGAATTAATCATCAATTCTACGCCCACCGAAGTAGAAATTGCGCTACTGGAGGATGGCAAGCTCGTGGAGCTGCACCACCAAAAAACGAACAATAACTTCTCGGTAGGCGACATCTTTTTGGGCAAAATCATCAAGACAATGCCCAACCTTAACGCTGCTTTTGTGGACATTGGACACAAAAAAGAAGCGTTCTTGCACTACACCGACCTTGGCCCAAAGCTAAAATCCCTGCTAAAGTACACGAACAACGTAATTACCGGAAGCCAGACTACCCCATCGCTTGACAATTTTAAAATCGAGCCCGAAATTATCAAGACGGGCAAGATGGATCAGGTCGTCATTAAGCGGCAGCCCATTTTGGTGCAAATCCTGAAAGAGCCCATCTCCACCAAAGGCCCGCGTCTTAGTTGCGAGCTGACCATTCCTGGCCGTTTTTTGGTGCTGACCCCCTTCTCGGACGTGGTCGCCGTTTCCAAAAAAATAGCCAACACCGAAGAGCGCAAACGCTTGAAATCGCTGATAGAAAGCATCAAGCCAAAGAACTTTGGCGTCATCGTCCGCACAGCGGCTGAGGGCAAGCGCATACAAGACCTGCACGAGGAACTTGCAATGATGCAGAGCAAATGGGAAGACGTTTTCAACCAACTCCAAGGTGCAAAGCCACCTGCCAAGCTCCTCAGCGAACTGGACAAAACGACCAGCATTCTGCGAGACATCCTCAGTGATTCCTTCAACCGCATCGTTGTCAATGACAAGCAACTTTATCAAAACATCCGCCACTTCCTCGGCAACATTGCCCCGGAAAAGGTGGAAATCGCCTCGCTTCACAACAAGAACAAACCGATTTTTGAAACTCATGGCGTGACCCGACAAATCAAATCTTCCTTTGGAAAAACCGCCACCTTGAACAGTGGTGCCTACATCGTCATTGAATCAACGGAGGCGATGCACGTCATTGACGTCAACAGCGGCCATAAAATGACCGGCACTAACCAAGAGGACGCCGTGTTGAACGTGAACGTAGAGGCGGCGGAGGAAATCGCAAGGCAATTGCGTCTACGAGACATTGGTGGCCTCATCACCATTGACTTCATTGACATGCGCAACAACGAGCACAAGAAGGAACTCTTCAAAGTGATGCGTGATGCCATGCGAAAGGACCGTGCCCAGCACACCATCCTGCCCTTGAGCAAATTTGGGCTGATGCAAATCACCCGCCAGCGAGTGAGGCCTGAAGTCAAAATCAACACAGCCGAACAATGCCCAGCCTGCAACGGAACGGGTAAGGTTACTCCATCGGTCTTGGTGACAGACCTCATCGAAAGAGACTTGAAATTCATCCTGGAATCAGGCACGAAAGGCAAGTTGATTCTGAAGGCGCACCCGTTTGTGGCAGCGTTCCTGAAAAAAGGGTTGCCAAACACCCAGATGAAATGGTACGGGACGTACTACAAATGGATTGCAATCAAAGCCGATAACAGCTACCAAGTGTCGGAGTACAAGTTTTTCAACGACACGGACGACGAGATCAGACTGAACTGATACCGACCGAACCAAGAGTTCAGAAGGGGCCTGCTTCATGGAAGCAGGCCCCTTCGTCGTTCACGGGCATGTGCAATCGCTCGCACGGCAAGCTGACAGCAGCAGGCAGCAGGCAAAGAAAAACAACAGGATTGTCTGCCAACGTAGTAATTTCATGGCCGAAGCAGGTTTACACAAAGTACAAACTTAGTAAAATCCTTGAGCCAGCCGAAAAAAATCCTCGTGGCCCCGCTCGGTTGGGGGCTTGGGCACGCCACCCGCTGCATCCCCATCGTTAGGGAGCTGCAAAGCCAAGGTGCAACCGTCGTGCTTGCCTCCGACGGCAGGGCATTGGCGCTGCTTCGGCAAGAGTTTCCCCAACTGGAAAGTTTCGAGCTGCCTAGCTACAACGTGGAATACCGCAACAACCAAATGGCCTGGAACATGGCTTGGCAGCTTCCAAAAATCTTGCGGGCCATCTGGCGGGAACATCAGGCCGTGCGGCAACTTTCCATCCGTCACGGCATTGACGGCATCATTTCCGATAGCAGGTTTGGGGGTTTTTTTTCAAAAAAGCACTGCGTCTTCCTCACGCACCAAGTCAATATTCAAGCGCCATTTCTTTTGGTTAAAAATGTGGTCAACTTTTTCAACCGCCTGATTATCAATCAATTCGATGAGTGTTGGATACCAGATGTGCCGACAACGCCGAACCTGTCCGGGGGGCTTTCGCATCCAATTAAGCCTAGTTTGAAAAAGAAGGCAAAGTACATCGGTGCGCTCTCACGGATGGTAACGGGTGAGATGAAAGTGGAGCGCTACGATGCCATCGCCGTGCTTTCTGGGCCGGAGCCACAACGAACGAAGCTTGAAAAAGCCCTGATTGAGCAGGCTGGGAGCATATCTGCCCGATTCCTAATCGTTCAGGGCAGACCAGAACTGCTAGGCGGCACTCCCATTGCCCCTAAAAAAAATATCGAAATAGTGCCCTCGATGACCGCTGAGGCATTGAACCAAGCCATTCTCGAAAGCGGTGTTTTCATAGGGCGGTCGGGGTACAGCACGGTGATGGACTTGGCTCGGCTCGGCAAGCCTGCACTACTAATCCCCACGCCCGGCCAGACGGAACAGGAGTGCCTTGCGGCAAAATTTTTAGAGGAAAATATTTTTCATTGCCAAGAACAAAGTGAACTTCACCTCGAACAAGGAATCATTGAGGCTAAAAAACGAAGTGGCCTTCGTGGCGATTTTTTTGATGAGAAAGCACTTTCGAGTGCGATTGTGTCATTTTTGAAGGCTTGCTAAAAATGGTCGGCGGGATTCCAGAAGAGCCTTTCAAAGTCAACAACTTGGTCATCTTTAACCTTCACGCCCTCGTTTTCGAGCAGTTCCTGCATCGTGGTGGGCGTTGGGAAGTGGTTCCTCCCGGAGAGTTCGCCTTTCCGATTGACCACCCGGTGGGCAGGCACCCCAAGTTCGCCAAAGCTGTGGTTGAGCGCCCAGCCCACCATTCTCGCCGAGCCGAGTGCCAGGAGGCTGGCAATGGTACCGTAGGTTGTCACCCGCCCGTGTGGAATGCAGCGCACCACATCATAAACTTGCTCGAAATAGGATTCCTTCGGCATTGTCTTGTGTAATAAATGCTGTTTAGCTTTGCGCAACAAGTTAACCATTTCAACAAAATGCTGAAAACAAAAATCAAGGCCAGTGCCGTTACCAACCTCACCGATGCCCGGTACTTTGCTGCAAGGGAAGTGGAGTGGCTTGGGTTCCGGTTCAGCGGCGGCCCCGAGTCGTCCATCTCACTGATGGCGGCCAAGGCCATTGCCGAGTGGGTGGATGGGGTGAAAATCGTCGGAGAGTTTGATTTTGCGACTGCAGCGGAAATCGAGGATGCCAACAATCTGGTCCATTTCGATGCTGTACAACTGGGCATGTTCACCCCAGCAGATACGCTGAAAAAGTTGCCGAGCCTGACTTTCATCAAAGAAGTAGTAGTTGAAAATATTACAACCGAGGACGACATCATGGCACATTTTCAGGAGTTCGACGAGTATTGCGCCTATTTTTTGCTAGATTTTACCAAAGCGGGCATCGGTTGGGCAAAGTTGCAATTGGGTGGCAACCTGTCGTTGGGTTTTCTGAACCATCTTTTTGAACAATATAAAATCATCCTTTCCCTCGATTTTCGGCCCAATGAAACCCTACAAGTTTTGGAAACAATACAGCCGGAAGCATTGAGCCTTTCAGGAGGCCAAGAGGAAAAGGTTGGGCTAAAGTCTTTTGAGGAGTTGGATGAAATGCTTGACCAACTGGAAATAGGTGGGTAAAACGCCCCTAACCGACTTGTCTCTTTTTACTTTCAAATTATGACCATAGCTGAAGCACAAAAAACGGTTGACGATTGGATTAACACCATCGGAGTCCGCTATTACAACGAGCTAACCAACACTGCTTTACTAATGGAGGAGGTTGGCGAGGTGGCACGGCTCATGGCACGGCTTTATGGCGAGCAGTCGTTCAAAACAGCATCGTTAGCAGCTACTGCCAAAGATGACCTATCGGACGAAATGGCAGACGTGTTGTTTGTGCTCATTTGCCTTGCAAATCAAACTGGCGTGAACCTGACAGAGGCCATGAAAAAGAACCTGGAAAAGAAAACCCAGCGAGATGCGGTGCGACATGCAACGAACGAAAAGCTGAAAGGATAAAATGAAAAAGGGCAGCGACGTTGCACGTCGTTGCCCTTTTTAAAAAAAGTGAGTATAAGACCAGCTCTACCCCCCAAACGAACTGGTCTCACTCACTGTCCCAAGGCACTTCTGCCTCGAAACCTCTTTGGACTCAAGTGTACGGGTTTCGCAGACACTTGCTTGGAAGCCGGGGCTGGCTTCATCCTTTTCTTAAACGCCATTGCTGGCTTGGGTATATAGTTATGAATTCAAATTGGGTGGTTTAAGGGAAGCGGGGCGTACATTCGGAATCAAAACTCAGTGTGGGAGGGTGACAGGCCGAATCCGAATTTAATTTTGAAATCGTTCTTATTCCTTCCGAAAATCATGCCACTTTTGCAACAATACTATTCGTTGCCAGATTTTTTTTCGGTGCATTGATGATTATATTATTGAGCCTAGCCTGTTGCAAATCACTGAAAGCCTTCTTGTACTCCGCATAATCCGTAAACTCTCGGAAGAAAACTGTTTCTCCTCCATCCACCTGCAATAGAATGTGAAAACACAAATGACTGTCACGATAAAAAAACTTGGTTATCAAGTCCCTTACCCTGTTTCCATGAATTTCTATGCCAGCGTTCGTGCCGAACGCTGTCTCTTTTAACTCATGAATATGTTTGACAGCATTTACCATAATTTGATTCTTTTTATCAAAACAACGGCACGAAAATACAGGCAAAAGCAATGCCCGTTCAAGCACATTTGTGTGAAACTGTGACACCGAAAATACCATTGGGATAAACTTTATAGACAATGTTTGATATTTATCATCTCTGAAAATATCAACAACAACAGCCATTTTGTCAGGTAAAACCCAGTGGCATGTGCTTTGAAAGGTAGTTTTGAGCATCTCCAAAAAAGCCAGAAAAATTTATTTAACGGCTTTGGCCATACCAAGTAATTATTCAATCACAAAACCTTAATAAACAATCCATAACAACTATGCAAAAAGGCAATATTTCCGTACAGACTGAAAATATTTTCCCAATCATCAAAAAGTTCCTTTACTCGGACCACGAGATTTTTCTTCGGGAGCTTATCGCCAATGCCATTGACGCCACTACCAAACTGAAATCCGTCGCTTCACGAGGCGAGCTTCAGGGCGAAATCGGGGACCTCACCATAGAGGTCATCGCAGATAAAGCAGCTGGAACCCTTACCATCCGAGACAAGGGCATCGGTATGAGTGAGGAAGAGGTGAACAAATACCTAAACCAAATTGCCATCTCGAGTGCACAAGAGTTTGTGGAAAAATACCAAGGCGAGCACAACATCATTGGCAAATTTGGCCTCGGGTTTTATTCCGCCTTCATGGTGGCCGACAAAGTTGAAGTAAACACGAAATCCTGGCGAACGGACGACGCAGCCGTCAACTGGATCTGCGATGGTAACCCTGAGTTCAGCATTTCGCCCAGCGAAAAAACAGCACGTGGCACCGACATTGTGCTGCATATCAGCAAGGACAACGAAGAGTTTCTGGAAGATAACCGCATCGAGGAGCTTCTGAAAAAATACTGCAAGTTCCTGCCAGTGGCCATCAAGTTTGGCACTCGCAAGGAAACAGTGGACGAAGGTGAGGGCGAGAAGAAGTCCTCCAAGGAAATTGAGGTGGACAACATCATCAACAACCCTGCCCCAGCATGGAAAAGGCAGCCGAACGAACTGACCGACGAAGACTACCGAAATTTTTACGAAGAACTTTACCCATACAGCTACCAGACACCCATGTTTTGGATTCACCTGAACATTGACTACCCCTTCAATCTGACTGGCATCCTGTACTTCCCAAAACTGAGCAATTCGATGGAGGTGCAGAAAAACAAAATACAGCTTTACTGCAATCAAGTCTATGTCACAGACGAGGTGAAGGAAATCGTACCTGACTTCCTCACGCTACTTCACGGCATCATTGACTCACCGGACATCCCACTGAACGTAAGCCGAAGCTATCTCCAGAGCGACAGCAGCGTGCGCAAGATAACCGGCTACATCACTAAAAAGGTCGCTGACAAACTGTACGACCTTTTCAAAACTGACCGCAAAGCGTTTGAGGACAAATGGAAGGATCTCGGCGTGTTTGTGAAGTACGGCATGTTGTCCGACGAGAAATTCCATGAAAAAGCCATGGATTTCGCCTTGTTGAAAAACGTGGAAGGCGAGTTCTTCACCATTGAAGATTACCAGAAAAAAGTGAAGGAAGCGCAAACAGACAAGCACAAGCGTACGGTGATGCTTTACACCCACAACGCCGAAGAGCACCACAGCCTGCTCGAAGCGGCCAAGGAGCGCGGCTACGACGTGCTGGAGTTCGACAATGTGATTGACGCCCACTTCATGCAGCACCTAGAGCACAAACTAAAGGACGTAACCTTCGTCAGGGTGGACTCTGACACCATTGACAACCTCGTACAAAAAGACGAAAAGCAGGAAAGCGTCCTCAGTGAAAAGGAACAGGAGACGGTAAAGTCCGTGTTCGAGGACTTGGTGAAGGGCAAATCTGGGCCGACGGTCACGTTGAAACCACTCTCCCCCAACGACCAGCCCGTACAAATTACCCGACCAGAATTTATCCGGCGCATGAAGGAGATGCAGGCGCTTGGCGACGGCGGTATAAGCATAGACGATTTTGGCGACATGTACAATATCGTGGTGAACTCCAACCACCCTTTCGTGGCCGACAAGCTGCTCAAGCTACCTGAAGGCGACGAACGTAGTGCCCTTGGCAAGCACCTGCTCGACCTCGCCCTGCTCAACCAAGGCATGTTGAAGGGCGCTGAGTTGAGCGCTTTTGTGAAGAAAAGTTTGCAGTTTCTGAAGTAAGCCGTGCCAAACGCACAAAAAATGGGAGCGTAGAACAAACAGTTTTACGCTCCATTTTTTTTACAAAAAAATCCCCGACTCGGTAATCCGAGCCGGGGTTATTCTTTCAATAAATTCTTATTGACACGATTGATTATTCAGCCGTATCACCTTCAGTCGTCTCGGCAACTGTAGCAACTTCGTCAGTAACAGGAGCAACCGTCTCGGCAACTGTTTCGGCAACAGGAGCATCTTCGTCGGCAACAGGAGCAACCGTTTCGGTAACTGTTTCGACAGTAGGAGCAACTGTCTCGGCAACAATAGGAGCAGCAACCGTTTCTGTATTGACAGCGGCAGCGGCGGCAGTAGCTTTAGCGGCGGAAGCGGCAGCACCAGCACCATCGCCGATTTGCTCCTTAAGCTGAGTGAAAACATCCAAATCGCCTAGCGTCGAGCTTACAACAGTAGCCTGCTGCTTCTTCACGGTCTGGCGAGTTTCGTCCTGCTCTTTGTCCTTCTCCTTCTTCACGGTCTCATCGGCCTCACGACGGATGTCGTCAAGGTAGCGGGTGTGAGAAACGAGTAGGCGTTTGTCGTCACGGTTGAACTCAATCACCTTGAAAATCAGCACTTCCTCCAGTTCGGCGGTCGTGTTGTCCTCTTTTTTCAGGTGCTTGATGGGGGCAAAAGCCTCCAAGCCGTGCGGCAATTGAATGATGGCACCACGGTCGTCACGACGAACGACTGTGCCTTCGTGGTAGGAACCAACTGGGAACACGTTCTCAAAAGTATCCCACGGATTTTCTTCCGTCTGCTTGTGGCCGAGGGACAGCTTGCGGTTGTCCTTGTCCACTTCCAGCACGATGGCATCAATTTCAGCGCCAACCTTAGTGAACTCAGACGGGTGTGAATAGCGCTTCGTCCAAGAGAGGTCAGAGATGTGTATCATGCCGCCGATGCCGTCTTCCAGCTCAACGAAAACACCATACTGTGTGAGGTTCTTTACTTTCACCTTGTGGCGGCTGCCAACTGGGAAGCGCTCGCTGAGTTCATCCCATGGGTCATTGGTCAACTGCTTGATGCTCAGTGACATCTTACGCTCGTCGCGGTCAATTGTAACAACTTTGGCCTCCAGTTCAGCGCCCATTTTGAAGTAATCTTTGGCGTTGATTTGCTGGTTGCCCCAAGATACCTCCGACACGTGGATAAGTCCTTCCACTCCCGGCATCACTTCGAGGAATGCACCATAGTCCTCCACGTTCACGACCTTGCCCTTGATGGTATCGCCCTCCTTGATGTTGGCAGAGAGAACTTCCCATGGGTGTGGTTGCAACTGCTTGAGGCCCAGGGAGATACGCTTTTTGTTCTCGTCGAAGTCGAGAACGGCCACGTTGATCTTCTGGTTGAGGTGCAGCACTTCGCTTGGGTGGTTGATACGGCCCCAAGAAATGTCGGTGATGTAAAGCAGACCGTCCACGCCACCGAGGTCGAGGAACGCACCAAAGTCGGTGATGTTCTTGACGAGGCCTTCGAGTACTTGCCCTTTTTCGAGGCGGCCAATGATAGCATCACGCTGCTCGGCGAGGTCGCTTTCGATGAGCGCCTTGTGCGAAACAACGGCGTTTTTGATGGTCTCGTTGATCTTGACCACCTTGAATTCCATCTGTTTGCCTACGAACTGATCGTAGTCGAGGATAGGTTTGATGTCAATCTGCGAGCCAGGGAGGAATGTCTCCAAACCGCTGCAATCAACGATAAGGCCACCTTTGGTTTTGCTGATGACCGTACCCCTGATGACCGTGCCGTTCTCGAAGGAATCTTTGAGGGATTCCCAAGCTTTCAGCAACTTGGCCTTGCGGCGTGACAACACGAGCTGGCCCTTTTCGTCTTCCTGGCGCTCCACGTACACATCCACCTTGTCGCCCACTTTCAGGTCGGGGATGTCCTTGAAATCGCCAACGGACACGAGGCCGTCGGATTTGAAATTGAGGTCGAGCACCACGTCGCCAGCGGTGATGGAGGTGACGGTAGCTGCAACGATTTCGTTTTCGAGCAAAGAACTGAGCGTTTGGTCATACTTCTCCGTCAGGCGCTCGCGCTCCTCTTTGGTATATGAAACGCCGTGCTTATTGGCTGATTCCCAGTTGAAGTCATCGAAAGCAGTATCGTCGATAAGTTCCTCTATGGGCACTACTTCGGGTTCAAGTTCGTCTTCGGTAGCATTGCTGGCCGTTTTATTTACGACATCATCGGAGAGCAGGTCGTCTGTCTCTTCGATTTCTTCATTCGTCTTTTTCTCGTTGAGCATTGACAAATGTTTTTTTAAAAGGTGAAAAAAATAGGCGGGCTGTGATTTAATCCCAGAATTTTGGCCTCAAAAAGCCAAACTGCCAGTATTTTCATTCCACACCACCGGGTGGATACTCGCTTTTGAGGAAACTGATTTCACAAAAAAACACCTTCCCTCAAAAGCGGCGCAAAGGTAATCGTTGACGGCGGAGAAACCAAGCAGGACAAAGGTTTTATTTGGTTTTAGGTATTCATGAAAACCTTTTCCCCACATATTGCGGCAGCATTAACATTTTTGCAAAGCAAAATTTCATCAAAATGAAAAAAACACCATTGGAATTCGCCCCCACTGAGTTCAAATACCTCGACTCCTTGTCCGATTTGTTGGACAGCCGCTTCCGCATTCCCGGCACTAACATCCGCTTCGGTCTCGACTTCCTTGTAGGCCTTGTGCCCTACGCCGGCGACCTTGTCACCTTTGGCTTTTCGGGTCTGCTAGTAGTTTCCATGGCCCGCAACGGTGCCAGCGGCATGGTGGTGGTAAAAATGCTCGGCAATATCCTGCTGGATACCTTGGTGGGCAGCATCCCCATCCTCGGCGACATCTTCGACCTGAGCTTCAAGGCCAACCGCCGCAACTACCGCCTCCTACAAGAACACTACCAAGCGGGCAAACACTCCGGTAGTGCAATTCCAGTGGTTTTGGCAGTAATTTTTGCGTTACTTTTGATGTCGTTCCTCGTTATTTTTGTTGCCTTCAAACTGTTTAAATGGACGGCTGATTTTGTTCAGCAACTTTAAAAAAAGCAAACAGAAACTATGAGCGAAGCCTTTGGAGTTTAAAGTATTGAGTTTGCAGTTCCGAACTGCCGAACTTAAACAACATGAAACTTAGCTACATACTGCCTGCACTGTTGTTAAATTGCCATTTGCTCACCGCCCAACCGGCAGGTAGCGAGCCTGAAAATATCATTCCCAACCCCAGCTTCGAGCTTTACGCCTCCCCGCCCATCGGTTGGTTTTACAAGGGCGAGCACTTCACCAACGTCATGAAATACTGGTCGTCGGCGACCAATGCCAGCCCCGACGTCTTCGGCCCGAAAGTGCGGGTGCCCTCGCATTGGGAGGAGAAAGGCTTCGGCAAACAAGTGTCCCGCACTGGCCTCTCGATGGTTGGCATCACTACCTTTGGCTGTGGGCATGGCAAGCCGCATTGCCGGGAATATATCCAAATCCAGTTAAGCGAACCACTGGTGCTGGGGCAAAGGTACCTTGCTGAAATGTATGTCAGCCACCTACCCAAGTCACTACGCACCAACAACCTCGGATTCTATTTCTCCACCGAAAAAATCGAAGAAATCACCGACGGCCTTCTCAATTTCAGCCCGCAGGTAAAAGCCGACGATATCCTCGAAGGCTCGAACCGCTGGCTGAAAGTCTCCGGCAAGTTCATTGCTGACAGGGAGGCGGAGTACCTCGTCATCGGCAATTTTTTTCCGGACAGCCTCACCCTCACCAAGCCGAGCGACAGTGGCAGCCTACCGTTCGGCTACTATTATATCGAGGATGTTTTGGTGAAAAAAATACCGCCAATACTGCCCATCCCAGTGCCAGACGACGACCTCTCAAACATCAAGCTCGAACCAGGAAAGGCCGTACCGCTTAGGGACATCTACTTCGAGCACGACCGCTCAGAGCTGATGCCCCGTTCCTTTGTGGAACTGAAAAAACTGTTGAAAATCATGCGGGATAACCCTCAGCTCGCCATCGAAGTCTGTGGCCACACCGACAGCATCGGCGACGACGAACACAACCAGGCACTCTCCGAAAAAAGGGCTAGGGCTGTTTCCGAATACCTCACTGGCAACGGCATACCAACTTCCCGCACCCGCTTCAAAGGCTGTGGCAGCGCCCAACCCGTGGCCAACAACGCAACCCCACAGGGTCGCCAGATGAACCGCCGGGTGGAGTTCATCGTGCTGCAAACGGAGTGATTGAGTTCGACAGTTAGCCAGTGGGCAGTCAGTTCCAAGTTACCAGGCTCAGACTGCCCACTGCCCACTGGCTAACTGTCGAACTCAAACCCTATCTTTGCCCGCACTTTTGCCTTTTACTTTACTACTTTTTACTTCAAAAAAATGGCATTCACCGAATCCAAGATGCTGCCGCTCAACACGGCGGCGCCCGATTTTAACTTGCCGGACACCGTTTCCGGTAAAATGCTCACGCTGCACGATATTGCCGGCAGTGCCGCCACGGTCATCATATTTGGTTGCAACCACTGCCCCTACGTCATCCATGTTAACCCAGAAATCGTGCGACTGGCCAACGACTATCTGTCAAAGGGCGTGGGCTTCGTGGTCATCAGCGCCAATGACGTGGAAAAATACCCCGTCGATGCCCCCGAAAAAATGAAGGAGCTGGCGCAAACGGTCGGCTACCCGTTCCCCTATCTCTTCGACGAAACCCAGGAGGTGGCCAGGGCCTACGATGCTGCTTGCACCCCTGATTTTTACGTCTTCGACAAAGACCTCCGCCTTGCCTACCGGGGCCGCCTCGACGATTCCCGTCCCAACTCTGGCACACCGCTCACTGGCCGTGACCTCCGGGCCGCCCTCGACGCTGTGCTGGCTGGTGATGAACCCATTGCGAAGCAATACCCGAGTGCGGGTTGCAATATCAAGTGGAAGCACTGACTGGAAATGGGCGGCTTGTGTTCCACCTCGGGACGAGGTTGGAAGACTTAACGGCGAACTCCTCAGAAAAGATTTGGAGCAGTATGCCTAATGGCCTCGACTGAAAAGGCTGCATACGGGCAAATACTTGAAGAACCCAAAAAAAAGACTTGAAAAGACCTCCGGTTGCGCTTGCCATGACGCATGCCTATTTGCATCCCATCAACAAAATAACCAACAAAAAGAAAAATCCCAGCCGCCTTCCATAGCTTTGACCCCTTCACATCAAAGCTCAGAACATGGCAGCCAAAACAGAGAAAACGACCAATGGCAAGTCTGGCAAAACAGCCAACAAGCCCAAGAAAACCCCAAAGGAGAAGAAAATCCCCTACCACCGCCAGCCCGACGACCTAAGCCTCGAACGATGGCAGGTGGCGCTCCGCAAACAGTTCGGAAAGGACAGCACGTTCACCTACGAAAACACCGGGCAGCACCCCGTCTTCTCCGACTTCGTGGTAAAAAACCCCGACACGGGCAACGCCTACCAAGTGACCATCCGCTCCCGCGACGACTCCGCCAACGCCTGCTCCTGCATGGACTTCCGCACCAACCGACTCGGCACCTGCAAGCACATCGCCTTCCTGCTGCACAGGCTCGAAAACAAGCGGGGCAACAAAAAACTGCTCAAGGCGGGCTACCAACAGTCCCACTCCTCCATTTACCTCGACTACCGAGATGGGCGAAAAGTCAAATTGAGCATCGGCTCGGAACAAGAGAATGAGTTTCGGGCATTCGCCAAAAAGCATTTTGATAACCACCTCGAAATCAAGCCGGAGGGCTTCACCAATTTTGAAAAGCTGCTGGAAGAAGCCCGTCGCATCCACGACAGCTTCTTCTGCTATGACGATGCCCTCGAATACGTGCTGGCGCAAAGGGAAAACCTCCATCGCAACGCCCACCTTGCGGAGCTTTGCCCTCAGGGTGCCGATTCTCCACTGCTCAATACGCTGCTCAACGTCACGCTGTATCCCTACCAACGGGAGGGCGTCCTCTTTGCCGCACGGGCTGGCCGCTGCCTCCTCGCCGACGAGATGGGTCTCGGCAAGACCATCCAAGCCATTGCGGCAGCGCAACTTTTTAAAAATGAGTTTGGCGTAGCCAAAGTGCTGGTCGTCTGCCCCACTTCCCTCAAGTACCAATGGAAAAGCGAAATCGAGCGCTTCACCGACTTGACTGTACACGTCGTGGAAGGCACGGTGCACAAGCGGCACAAGGAGTACCGTGAAAACGAGGCCTTCTTCACCATCGCCGGCTATCACACCGTGGCCAACGACCTGCGCCAGCTCAACGACCTAGAGTACGACCTTGTCATCCTCGACGAGGCCCAGCGCATCAAGAACTGGCAGACCAAGACCAGTGCCGCCATCAAGCGGCTGCAAAGCACCCACGCCATCGTGCTGACCGGCACGCCGCTGGAAAACAAGCTGGACGAACTCTACTCCATCATGCAGGTCATTGACCAGTACCGGCTGCCACCACTCTACCAGTTCCTGCACCGCTACCAAGTGGCAGATGAGAACGGCAAGGTCGTAGGCTTCAAGAACCTTCGGGAAATCGGTGAAAACCTCTCCGACGTGCTGCTCCGCCGCCGCAAGAAACAGGTGCTGAAAGACCTGCCAAAGCGCATGGACAAGACCCTACTGGTACCCATGACGCAGGAGCAGATGGACGAGCACCGCAGCTTTGCCGACGAAGTAGCGAGGCTCGTGGCCAAATGGCAGAAACAGCGTTTTTTGAACGAAAAAGACCGCAAACGGCTCATGCTCAACATGAGCATGATGCGCATGGTCTGCGACAGTACCTACATCCTCGACCAGCAAAACCGCCACGACACCAAGGTGGACGAACTGATGTGCATCCTCGAAGAGTTCTTCGCCAATCAGGACGGCGAGAAGGTCGTCGTGTTCAGCCAGTGGGCCAGGATGCTGCAACTGGTGGAATTGGAGATGCAGGAACGAGGCATCGGTTACCAGTTCCTGCACGGTAGCGTACCGAGCGAAAAGCGGGGAGGCCTGCTCAAGACCTTCCGGGAAGACCCCGACTGCCTCGTGTTCCTCAGCACCGACGCGGGCGGCGTGGGGCTGAACCTCCAGAACGCCTCGCTCGTGGTAAACCTCGACGTGCCGTGGAACCCGGCGCTGCTCGAACAGCGCATTGCTCGTGTTTGGCGCATGGGGCAGGAGAATGCCGTGCAGGTAATCAATCTGGTGAGCGCGGGCACCATCGAGCACCGGATGCTCGGGGTACTGAAGTTCAAGGACGCCATGGCCAAGGGCGTACTTGATGAGGGCGAGGACGTGATTTTCATGGAGACCAGCCGATTCAACGATTTTATGGGCAAAATGGTGGACCTCACTGGACAAGGCTTCGTGGCCAGCGAGACTCAAGATGTACAGGAAACGTTGGATGCAGAGGCCGCTGACATTGCAGCGCCGGAACAGGAAACTGTGCCTACGGAGGCCGCTCCAACCCCTGCCATTACTGGCGACGACGATGTGCCAGTTGGCAGTTCGACAGTTGGCAGTTTGCAGTCGGAGCCAAGGAATATTCAAAAGCAATCCAATCAGCAAAATGAAGGTAACGGCCAGCAGGGAGGCTGCCAAGTTCGGCAGCGGGGCAGCGGCATGCCTTCAACCCCAGATGAACTGGTGCAGTCGGGCGTCTCGTTCCTCAGCGGCCTGGCCAAGACCCTGAGCGACCCCGCTGCCACGCAGCAATTGGTGAGCAGCCTCACGGCAAAGGACGAGGCCACGGGGCAGACCTACCTAAAAATTCCCGTGGAGGACGAGACAACAGTGGCCAATGCGCTGCAAGTGCTGGGGGATTGTTCCGGGCGTTTGGGGGCGGAGGGAGCTGAGAAACACGAGTCAAAATATGTTACCTCCCCAGATGAAATCAGAGAAACCAGCCCCACCGGGATACCTCCCAACCAAGTGGTACTCGTCTAGGCCGATTGCCGCCGAGTTGTGTTTCACGGTGTTCAAATGCTGTAAAGCTGGGGTTTCTTTCACTTCGTAGGCCAGTTTTTCGTTCAGGATAAAATCAATCTCCTTGCTCCTGGATTTCTCAAAATAGTTCAGTTGCCCGAGTTGAGCAAGCTGATTGGCGATGGCATTCTCAAAAACATGTCCACTGGAAAGCCCTTTTTGGAGCTTGTTCAATACGCCAGTGTCCGAAAAATAAACCTTGGGTTCGTTGGTCAGCGCTTTGTCAATGCCGTTGGAAATGGGCCTTACCAACCTGACAAAATAGGTATGTTCCAAGAGCGACAAGTAATCCTTGGTTTTGTGCCTGTTGATTCCGAGTATACTGGCTATCTTGGTATAGTCCAACTTGCCGCCAACCCTTCCCGCCAATAACAACATGAGCTTGTACAGCGAGTCCGTCATTTCAAAATCAGACAAAAGCTTGATGTCCAGCTCAATGTATGAGTTTATGATATCGGAAAGGTAGTCCTCTTTCTCAGTTGCGCTGCCAGACAGGACAACCTCTGGAAACCCACCGAATCGGATATATTCTTCGTAAAGACTGCCGTAAAGGTCGTAGTAGGTTCGCAAGAAGGGCTTGTTTCTTTCCAGCTCCAGTTGTGGCTTGTAGGCTTCCTTAAAAATCAGGAACTCTTTGAAATCGAGCGGCCACATCTCGAATATCTTTTTCCGCCCGGCGAGGCTTTCCGCAAAATGGTTTTTGATGTAAAACGAACTGGAGCCAGAAACGATGAACTTCACATCGTAACTATCGTACAGGCTTTTAATGACGCTCGGGATGTTCTTCACCAATTGTATTTCATCGAGTGCGATGGTAGCCGGGGCAGAGAAATCAATGCCCAATTGGGCAAGCCCCCTTTCGATGTCGCTGTATGAAGGTTGATTGAAGAGGTGCCTGTACTCGATGCGCTCCAAGTCGAGGTAAACTTTGTTTTGGTGGCCGACTTTGTCCATCAGGTATTTGATGGCGGTGGTCTTGCCGACCCGCCTCATGCCAGTGATGGCCGTCACTTGTTTCTTGGGAAGATGTTGTTCGAGCAATTTAAATGTAATTCTTTGGTACATCTTATCGGATAATTTGCACAAAATTATTACAAATTATCCGTTTCATTGCTTAAATATTTTCCAAGATAGGGGGTTCAAGACTTGTAATTTCCAATTTTTACGATTTGGGTATCTACATTTGGGGATAGAAGCCACCCAGATTTTTGGGTTGCCGCTGTTTTAACCCCTCATATCACCCGCCACCGCCGCAGCCACAAAAACAACCCAGCCAATGCAAGCACTCCAATCCCTGCACCTATCTGCATGAAGTGCGAGCGCCGACTATCGATGCGGCTGGCAAGCAAGTAGGCGTTGGCGCTGCCGGGTGAGCCAGTACCGGGCATGAGTTCCCAGTTGGCGGGGTCGCCGTTGTCGAGGGAGGGGAGCAGCAGGTTGAGGGTGAACATGGAGTCGAGCGGCTGGAGGTCATAGCCGACGCTGTCCACCGCCGAGTCGTCGTTGGAGAAAAGCTGCACGGTTTCCCGCCGCTTGTTCAGGCCGAAACTCAGGCCGCCGATGACGCTCTGCGCCTCCGGGTGCTTGCTCAAAAACTTGGCAGAATCCTCACAAACGACCACGTAGCCCTTCGGTGGCAGGGTGTAGGCGGGGAAGCTGAACTCGTTCTTGCGGTCGGCCAGTTTCCAGTCTTTCAGGTTGAGGCTCTTGCCGGAGTTGTTGTACAGTTCTACCCAGTCGCCGGTCTGCTTGTTGTTGCAGCTTATCTCGTTGATGATAATTTTGCCAGTGAGGGGGTGCTCGTATTTTTCAAAAACAGCCCGCAAGTGCCAGCCCTCCGGCTTGGTGAGTTGGAGGAAAAGCACTGGCGAACCGGAATTTACATCCTCGCCCTCCCAGCCTGTGAAGCGGTAACCGAGGTCGGGCACAGCCCGCAGGCGGATGGGGATTTTCTCAAAATACTCCCCGCTGAACGTGTCCCGGAAGTCAATCGTCTCGTTGATGACCACCTTGCCGCCGTGCGCAATGTCGAGGGACACATTGCGAAGCTCGCCCGTGTTGAATTTTTCCATCAAAAAGCGGCGCATGTACGCCGGTCGCTCCCGGGCAAAATTGCGGAGCACGTTCACCTCCGTCAGCCAAGTGCGCTCCTTCAGCCGCCAGCGCTGGAGGTGGCGTGGCATCTCCGGCTTTAGGTTTTCATAGAATTTTTCGATGTCGGCCAATACCTTCTCTGTCGCAAAATCATCGTTCAGCCGGTCGGCGAAGCGGTTGATGAACTGGTTGCGGAACGACTGGTTTTCCAGCAGCTTGCGCAGGATGAACGTGCTCCAAGGCGGGTTAGGCCAGTCGGGGCCGTTCGGTTCGGTGTGGAAGTCGAGGCTGTTGTTGCGATAAGCCTTGGGGTCGTTGAGGCCGAAGCCCCAGTCGGTGTCGTAGAGAATCCAGCGCCAACGGCCGTTGGGGGTCTGTGGCCGCCAGTATTTGATGTTGCCCCCGGCATCTTGGTTGTCAAAAAAAATCTGCGCCACCTGATAGTCGAGGAAGTTGTTCACCTCCATTTGCGAAGCGACATGCGCAAACTTTGCATCACTGCCGAGGCTGTTATTTTCCAAATACCTAATGAGTCGCTGGTAGTGCTTCGTGGAGCCGTAGCGGCGAGTGAGGCGGTGCTCGATGAGGTCAATGCTATCGGCGTCCACGTTGAAATGGCTGGCGATAAAGTATCGGTTTACCTTCTCCCGCAGATTGTAGATTCCCCAGTATTTGCCATTGATATAGATGTGGGCGGGTCGGTAGTCTTGCAGCTCAAGGTCCCAATCCCGCACGAGATGGGTCATCAGGGCATCCCGAAAATGGGTTTTTCCGAAGTCGCTGCCGCTGTTGCGCAGCACGAGGTACTTGAATTTTTTTAGGCCATTTTTTCTAAAAAAAGGATACCGGAAGCGGTTGTCGCCGTAACGGCTGCGGGCCACGAGGGCCATTGATTTTTGGGGGAAAAGGCGGCTCATTCCGCCGAAGAGCCGGAAACCCACTTGGTCGTGCAGCACAAGCTTACCGTCGGACTCGAAGAACTCGAAATTGGCGCTCACCTCCCGGCGGCTCCAGAAGTTGGCGCCCGGCTGCATCCACAGCGAGTCGGCGGCGTTGCTGCCCTTCACGAACAGGCCGCTCTCCGGGTCGAACAGTACGGAAGAGGAGATGGAAAGCGAAATGACCGGAAAGCTGGTTTCGGGTTCGTTGACGAAGTAAGTGTTGGAAAAAATGGGGCTTTTTTCGCCCTTCATCACGGCAAGCGCACGCACCACTGTTGTTTTTTCGATGGAAAAAGGGGCGGTGTAGCGGTGCGATTTGACCGTTGGGCGAGAGCCATCGGTAGTGTAGTAAACGGCAGCGCCGGGAGCGAGAAGTTGCACGGTGGTGACATCGGTGAAAAAACCACCTTCTGGCACAAATTCCAGCGAAAGCCTAGGCGGGTTGTAGGTCGTGCTGGCTGTTGGTTTTTGGCCAAAAACGGCCACGCCCACGAGTAGGAAAAGGATAAGGCCTGATAAGGTTAACGGCAAGTACAGTGTCTTGCGCATGATAATTTTTTCGTTTTTGTATGGACTGTTCTAGCGTAATGTAGTTCTTCTCAACGACAAATGTATGGCAGTTAATTAAAACCAAGAAATAGTAGGTGGAAAAACCAAATCTTTGCAGCATTGTTGGCGTGTTGGCATATTGGCGTGTTGGCATGTTGGGCAGGGCTGTCCAAAACACCCAACAATATAAGTTGCTACCAATGGCGAGTTCAATTTGCATATTTATACTCCGGATTTTTGGCTGGCGAATAGAGGGTCGCTATGCCTCGGAACTGCCCAAGGTCATCATCATCGTGGTGCCGCATACCTCCAATTGGGACTTCCCGCTCGGCCTGCTCGTTCGGGTCACGCTAAAGACGAAAATCCGATTTATCGCAAAAAGCAGCCTGTTCAAGCCGCCGTTCGGTTGGCTGTTCTGGTGGCTGGGCGGCTACCCGGTGGAGCGCAACCGCAGCACCAACTTTGTGCAAACCATGACGGAAATCTACCGAAAGGAACCGAAGTTCCACACGGTGATAGCGCCGGAGGGCACCCGCAGCAGGGTGGACAAGCTCAAGACCGGGTTTTATCATATCGCCGTGGGCGGCGGGGCAGCCATCGTGATGTGCAGATTTGACTGGGGGCGAAAGGTGGTGGAATTCAGGGAGCCTTTTTTCCCGACTGGCAACATTGAGGCCGATTTCAAAATGATAGACGACTATTTTCGTGGTGTCAAGGGTAAGAATCCAGCGCAGGGATATTTGTATGAAGGCTGACGAATGGTCTAGATTTAGTCTTTATTAAAAGCTCAATGCCAAAACTTTGAGCATCTTCGCCACCTATTTATCTTAAATCCATCACCAACATCCAATGCTTATGAAATTCAAAAACATCTACAAAGTAGCAGGCATCATTGGGCTTTACGTCCTTTTGCAAAGTCGAGCAGGCGGCCCGGCCACAATAGCCAACCTACGGGTGACGGGCGCACCGGGCGACGGCACCTGCGCCAACTCCACCTGCCACACTTCTGGCTCATTTGAACCTACGGTTTCCATGTCGCTGTTCGACGGCGGCAACCTAGCCATCAAGTACGACCCCGGCAAAACCTATACCTTGAAAATCATCAACAGCCCCATCAGCGGAATACCAGCCCGCTATGGATTTCAGGCCGTGGCGCTCAGTGCCGCCAATGCACAGGCAGGCGAATGGGGCACCACCCCGATGGGCATGGCGCAAAAAACAGTGTCTGCTAGGAAGTACATCGAGCACAGCGCCCCAGCCACCACGGGCGTTTTCGAGATGCCTTGGGTAGCCCCGGCGGCCGGTACTGGCAATGTCACTTTCTACGCCGCCAGCATCGCCGCCAACAACAACAACCAAACCTCCGGCGATGGCATGGCTAAAAACTCGCTCGTCATCCAGGAAAACGGCGTGAGCAGCACGGACGAACCTGGGCAAGATTTCGCCACCTTGGAGGTGATGCCAAACCCAGTAGCTGAACTGCTAAACCTCCGCATCACAAGCCGCTTGGCTGGCGACCACAAAATCCGCATCTTCAGCGCCAATGGTTCCATGCTGAAAACAGAACCCGTGAGCCTCCAACCCGGACAGAACCTTGCAAGCGTGCCCGTCAGCGAGCTTGCACCTGGTATCTACCTCGTGCAACTTTGCGGCAACGGCCATGCGGCTGCGGGGCAGATGCTGAAGCAGTAGTTGTGGCCGCCCAATTTATTGGGCTGGCCGTCGGAAACCACAACGGCTTCAAGAGAAAACCCCGTTATGCAATCGGCCAGCCCAATAAATTGGGCGGCCACAATCCCGTTGCCCTTGGCAGCGGGATTTTTTTTCGCCTTCGGCAATGGCTCGGCTTTTGCCCTTTGGGCAAAAAACAACTTTTGCCTGGAAAATGCGTTTTTTGCGAAGCCAACAGCTAATCATCACGTTTAAAAAAACAACTGCCATGCGGTTTCTTCTGCTCTTCGCAACATTTGCCCTTTTGCCACTGCTCGCTCCTGCTCAGGACTCCAAGCTTGCGCAGCAATACTACCAAGACGGCGAGTTTGAAAAAGCCGCCGTGCTTTACGAGAAACTTTACGTCCAAAACAACAAGAACGACTTCTACTTCGACCGCTATATCGAGTGCATGTTGGCTTCCAAAAAGTTCGGCGAAGTGGAAAATGCCCTGAAAAAGGAACTGAAAGAGACCCCGACAACATCCGGCTATACGTCACCTACGGCAACCTCTACGAGCGGCAGTTTCAGGAAGAAAAGGCAAAGGAACAGTACGAGAAAGCCATCAAGAAAATGCCTGCCGACCAGTACCAAATCACCCGACTTGCAGGCGCTTTTTCCAACCTGGCCAAGTACGACGAGGCCATCCAGACCTACGAAACCGGTGGCCAACTGCTCAAGGACAAAGAGGTTTTTTCGTTTAACCTGGCGGAACTTTACAGGCGCAAAGGCGATGTGCCGAAGATGCTGGAGAACTACCTCAACAGCATCACCTCCTACCCCGAACGGCTCAACACCGTGAAAAGCCAGTTGCAACGCTACGTGGTGACCCCCGAAGACTACGCCGAGCTGCAAGCACAGCTCTACGACCGCATCCAAAAAGACCCCAACGCCTTCCACTTCACGGAGTTGCTGCAGTGGGTCTTCATCCAAACCAAAGACTATAAAAACGCCCTGCGCCAAGCCAAGGCCCTCGACCGCAGGCTCAATGAAAACGGCGCTCGGATTTACCAACTGGCCGTCACCGCCTTCAACGACCGTGACTATGACGCTGCCATTGCTTCCTACGACTTCATCGTGACGGAACTTGGATACGCCTCGCCGTTTTTCCTCGATTCCAAGCGGGAGTCGCTGCGCTCACGCCGCCTAAAACTGGTGGAGGGCTACAGCTACACCGTGCCCGAACTCCGGGAAGTGGAAAAAGCCTACGAAGATTTTTTGAACGAATCGGGACGGAGCAAGGTCACTGCCTCCATCATCGCAGAGCTGGCCGACCTCGAAGCGTTTTACCTCAATGACCTCGACAAAGCCATCGCACTGTTGGGCGAGATGATTGCCTACCCTGGCATTGACGCTAGGATTCAGGCAACAGGCAAGTTGAGCCTTGGCGATTTTTACCTGATGAAAGATGAAATCTGGGAATCCACGCTGCTGTACTCGCAGGTGGACAAAGACTTTTCGGAAGACCAACTCGGCCACGAGGCCCGCTTTCGCAACGCCAAGCTTTCATACTACAACGGCGACTTCCAGTGGGCGCAAGCGCAGTTCGACGTGCTGAAGTCGTCCACCTCCAAGCTCATCGCCAACGACGCCCTCGACCTCTCGGTATTTATCATGGACAACCTCGGCCTCGACACCACGGACACCGCGCTCAGGCTATACGCAGCGGCGGATCTGCTCACTTTCCAGAACCGTTTTGGGGCGGCATTCGCCAAATTGGACTCACTGCTGATGGCCTTTCCCAAGCATTCATTGGAAGACGATGTGCTGTACGCCAGGGCCAAAGTCTATTCCAAGCAGCGGAAATACGACCAGGCCATCGCGCTGTACCAGCAAATTGTAGAAAAATACCCAGAGGAAATCAGGGCGGACAATGCCCTTTTTGAAATGGCCGAATTGTACGAGCTGCAACTGAACGACACGGAAAAGGCCATGCAGTTTTACGAAAAAATATTTCTTGACTACTCCGGCAGCACCTTCTCCATTGAGGCCCGCAAGCGGTTCAGGCGGCTTCGGGGGGATAACTTGAATTAGGCGCTAAACGGACATCTTTCCCGGCTCCGGCAAGTTCACATCTTTCATAATACTGGCAAAAATAGCTGCCGTGCTCATGTCGACCTCTTCTTCCATATTGTCGTCCTTGACCCTCAGCTTTGGATTGGTCATCTCAAACTCTACCTCGTCGTATTCGAACAGGCTCCATCGGCCATGAGCGTACTCCAAGGAGGTGAGGTTTTCCACCCAGTCGCCTGAGTTCATGTAGCATACGCTCCCAACCTTTCGCACCTGTGGCTGGTGGATATGGCCGCAGATGACGAAGTCGTAGCCCTGCTCCCCAGCCAGCCGGATGGCGGTTTCTTCGAAATCGCCAACAAATTTCACTGCTTCTTTCACCTGCTTTTTCACCCTTCCAGCAAACGACATCCTCGGTTTGCCGAGACTTGCCCGCAAATTATTTATCAATCGGTTGATGCGGATGAGCCAGTCGTAGCCCTTTCCACCCAACCTTGCGATGAACGGGGAGTATTGAATGAAAAGGTCGAAAACATCGCCGTGAAAGATCCAGTGCTTTTGGCCGTTGAGCTGCAGCACGAGCTTGTCCCGCAGGTGGATGTTGCCCATCGAAAAATCGGAGTAGTGGCGGAGGGCGTCATCGTGGTTCCCGGTGATGTAGTAAACTTTGGTGCCGTTGCTCGCCATTTTCATCACGCGTTGAATGACCTGGGCATGCTCCTTCGGGAAGTAGCTCTTTTTGAACTGCCAGATGTCAATGAAATCCCCGTTCAGCACCAGCACCTTGGGCTTGATGCTCTTCAGGTAGTTCAGCAGTTCTTTGGCGTGGCAGCCGTAGGTGCCGAGGTGTACATCGGATATGATGGAAATGTCCAACTCTCTTTTCATCTGTTTACTATTTGTCCGGGCGGGTTTCGGAAAATTGAAAACAAAGTTGGAGTTGGTGTGTAAACTACCTGTGAACGAGCGATTATTAAATAATTAAAAAACTAAAATGAACCCAATCACGGGCTATTTCTTGATGAAACTACTGGACACCTCGAACCTGTTGTTGCGAACCTCCAGGAAGTAAACCCCGACTGGCCACTGGGCTATCTCGTAGGTCAGCTCATAATCGCCCGGCGATACCTTTCTTTTTTCTTGTAAAAGCGCTTTGCCTGTTGAGTCCTTAAAAATCAACTGGACCTCATCGTCAACAGGCACCGAAAAATTGACTGTCAGCTTGTCGGCTGCTGGGTTCGGAAACACCTTCAAGCCAAAATACTGTTGGCCTTTTATCTCCACCACATTGGTCGCTTGTTTTGTCAAAAACACCTTGAACACCCTGCCGGAGGCATCGCTGAGCGTACCGTCGTCAATGAACAGGATATTGGGCAACGTACTCTCAATACCCCCGACAACGTAGCCAATAAACGCATCTTGGTCTGGGGCAGCATCAAGGTCAAGGATGCCGTTGGAAAGGGTGGCAAGGCCATCGGCAGGCAGGAAGCTGGCCGAAGCGCCAAGCAGCGCTGGCATTTCGCCCAGCTTCGACTCCAGCATGGATCCATCGGCCTTGCGGGTCACGAGGCTGATTGTGTTTACAAATGGAACTTCTGGGTCTTCCTTGAGCACCCCGTTTGCGTCAAGGTAGTAGCGGCTGATGCCCCCGAAAAACAGCGTGTGCATCTCGTTTTGCGAAGCAGAAAACAGCCCGGCGTGAGCCGTGTGGTACTGATTGAGGTACTGGTTGAAATCGTTGTTGACCTGATAGCTGTTCGGGAAAACGTCAACGGTGTTGAGCCAAGGCAGGTCTTGGTCGTACTGGAAAACGCCGCTAAAAACCGTGAACCCTTGGCTGCCATTGGGAAAAATCTGTGGGGCCATGTTGTAGTCCCGCCGGTGCAGGTTGAGGCTGTCAATGGTTTCGATGTAGTTGCCAATAGCCAGCGTCGTACCATCATCTTCGATGGTAAATTGCTTGATGGCGTTGGTGTATTTTTGGTAAAAACCGGGGCCGTGGTCTGGGCCGTGCGGGTTGTAGCGTCCCTGAAAAACTTGGCCCCCCACGAGGTAAAACTCATCATTCTGCAAGCCGAGGTAGCCGCCCGTCACCCGCATCCGCTCGTCGGTGAGTTGCCGAAAATATGGACCGACCGGCTGGCCGCCCACCACCGCCGAAACCAATCCCGGCAGGTCAACCGCCGTTAGGTAGGGGTAGGTGACCCACTCGCCAACCGCAAGGCTGTAGCCATAGCCACCAGTGATGTAGAGCACATCTCCCCGCTGCACGAACTCCATGTTCGAGGACTGAAGCTGCTCGAGGAGGTCGGTGGGCAAATCGTTCAGCGGTTTGGACCAGACCTGGTGCGTGGCAAAATCTGCGACGTAGATGCTGAGGTTGTTGAAGTCGGGGTCGAAGGCAGCGAATGGCTGCCGCTGGTGTAAGCCATCGGTGCGCCCCCCGATGAACACCCATTTGCCCGCATGATGCCCCTCCACGAAGGAGTGCATTGCCGGAAATTCGGGGAAAGGCTCTTCTTGCAAATAGATAGAGAAAGCATTTTCCTGCTGCGCAAAGGCGCTTGAAGTAAGCATTGCCAGTGCCGCTATAAACCATAAGTTCTTCATCATTTCTAATCAATTTTGGTTTTGAAAAACATTTCCCGAAGGGAAAGCCCCAAAATAAAAACACTGTGCGCTTGCTACGGGAGCAAAAGTCACACAGTGTTTTTATACTATGAAAAATGATAAAAATCAGGCAGCGATAGCGGCGGGCCTCCTGCCCAGTTCCCGCAGCGCCCGAAAGTGGGAAACGATGGCTTGGCGGGTAGTGGGGTACTCGTTGTACGGCAAGCCAAACTCCAGCGCTGTTTCCTTCACGATTTTTGAAATCTTCGGGTAGTGCACGTGACTGATGTTCGGGAAGATATGATGTTCAATCTGGAAGTTGAGCCCACCGACGAAGAACGATACCAACCAGTTTCTGCGGGCGAAGTTGGCAGTGGTAGCCAACTGGTGGATGGCCCATGTGTTCTCCATATTGCCCGATTCGTCCGGCATGGGGTTTTCCGTGCTTTCGACCACGTGCGCCAACTGGAACACGACGCTCAAAATCAAGCCCGCTGTGTAGTGCATCACGAAGAAGCCAATCAACACTTTCCACCATGCAACATCCAGCACGATAATCGGCAGCACAATCCAAATTGCCACGTACAGGATTTTTGTGCCAATGAGAATGCTCCACTCTTTGGTCGGGTTCACTTTTTTCTCAAAAGAAAGTCCCCTGCTGATGTAGCCTTTCATTTGGGCGTAGTCCTTACTGATGGCCCAACTGATGGTCATCAATCCGTAAAGTAGCACGCTGTAGTACTGCTGGAACCTATGGAAACGCTTCCAAGGCTGGTGGCTATGCAGGCGTAGGAGGCCCTTGGCCTCAATGTCCTCGTCCATCCCCATTATATTGGTGTAGGTGTGGTGAAGCACGTTGTGCTGCACCTTCCAGTTATAGACATTGCCCGCCAGAATGTAGATGGAGCTGCCCATCAGGTTGTTTATCCAACGGTTGCGGGAGTAGGTGCCGTGGTTGCCGTCGTGCATCACACACATGCCTACGAAGGCCATGCCCATGCCCAGCACGATGGTGAAAAGCAGCATCGCCCACTGGTTGAAATTGTTGGAGATGATGAGGAAATACGGCGTCAGGAAGATGCTGAACACCACCAATGATTTGACGTACAGTTTCCAGTTGCCAAACTTGCTGATGTCGTTTTGTTGGAAATAGGCGTTCACACGGCTATTAAGCGTTTTGAAAAAATCCGTGTTGTCCGCCTTGGGAAATCGAATTGCTGAATAATCCATTGAATTGATTTGAAAATAATTTACTTGGAACCTGAAATTGTTTTTGTTTTGGGTTCACAGCGCATTAGAACAAAAGCATAGGGTTTTAGGTTTTCAGCTCCTGCTCTCACCGCCAAGGGGAGGGTCTAAACGGGGGTGTCCAAAAATGGAGCCTGCAAAATTAGAAAAAGAATCAAACTGCCAAGCCCCTTTGACAAATATCAGTCCTGTTAATCGGCGAAACTGTCCGCTGCGTATGCCGTCATTGTCAAAACATCTACCAACTTTTACGACAATTTTATGAATAAACATTTCAAAATTAACATACAGGGTAAGGTGCAGGGCGTTTGGTACCGTGCCGCTGCGCAGCAGCAGGCTCGGCTGCTCGGCCTCACTGGTTTCTCGCAAAACCTCCCCGACGGTAGCGTTTATTGCGAAGCAGAAGGCCCCGAACACCTACTGCTCGATTTTGTGAAATGGTGCCGCCGTGGCCCGGAACTGGCACGGGTAGACGAGGTGCAGGTGACAGAAGGCCCTATGCAGGGATTTACAGAGTTCAGAATTCGGGTTCCTCCTGCGGTGAGCGCGGACGAACATTTTTACCGACTTTTGACTTCTGTAAAAAAAACAACGATTGAGAAAATGAAGTACCTCTTGCCTTTTTTCCTACTGCTGGCTTGCAGCTTATCAGCCACCGCCCAGTGCAAGCTTATTGCCTTGGACACCATTGACGAGTTCGACACAACTCGCCTCATCGCCACCAAGCCCTTCAACCTTGGGGTGTTGACGCCCTCCGGCAACCTGGCGGAAAACCTCGATGGCCAGCAGCTCGTGGAGGAGGCGAAGGCCATTTTCAGCTTCGGCAACGAAAACAACATCCGCTCGTTCTTCCTCACGCTGGCCGTAGTGGAGCGCAAGTTTTACTTGATTGATGCCGACTACAATGTTTACCTAAAATTCGTGGATGGCCAAATCATTAAACTGCTAAATGTGCCCGCCGACGGCGAGTTTGACCGAAAAATACTGATGTGGAAGTACGTGCATACCTGCGTAGTGCCGCTGGAGTATTTTCATATGCTACGCAATGGGCTGGTGGAGAAAATCCGCATCGAGTACAATGGTTTCAAGGAGACCCTCGTGCTGGACGACAAGCAGGCCAAGGCGCTACAGGATGCGGTGAAATGTGTGGAGGAACGGCTGAACAGCACACCTTCGGTGAAGCCTTGAAGCAATAAATTAGTTCTTTTTCATTACGACTTGCTTGCCCTTCTTCTTTCCCCACTCACTCCTCCTTTTAAAAAACTTTGGGTTCACCACCAGCAGCCCAAAGGACTCGCACTCCTCCTTTGTCTGGACGGCATGGTGCACCCCGTGCGCCCGCAGGATGGCTCGGCTGTACTTCGAGTCCAGTTGCCTAAACCACTCAAAACGTTGGTGGATGTATACATCGTGGATTAGGAAGTAAATGGCTCCGTAAATGGTGATGCCCAACCCTACGTAAAATAGCCAGCTGTGCGTCGTGAAAGTGCCCAGCGTGATGCAGGTAATGCCCGGCGTGGCAAAGACGAGGAAGAACAGGTCGTTTTTTTCAAACCAGCGTCCTTCCTTGAAATCAGGGCGGTGGTGGTCTTCGTGCCATTTCCAGCCAAAGCCGTGCATGATGTACTTGTGGGCAAACCACGCCACGAACTCCATGCAGCCCACCGTGGCGAGGGTGATGAGGATATTTTGGATAACCATTTTTGTGAGGATTTGAGGATTTGAGGGTACGGCGGGTGTCAAATCCTCGCATCCTCAAATCCTCAGTTAAAGCATATTCAAACTCATGCGCACCGCCGAACTGCACAGCAGGTAAATCTTCTTGCCGTCGTGTACCCGGATGCGTTGCTCTTTCACTTTGGCTGCCGCTGTTCGGCGTATTTTTTTGAACAAATTCAGGTAATAGGCATAAGCCAAATAAACGCCAAAACGGGCGCTTTTCGGCAATTGCACGATACCAAGGTAGGCATCATCGAAGTCTTTTTTTATCTCCACTTCGATTTTTCGCTTATCCTCTGTGGTAAAGTCGGAAAAGTCCACACCGGGGAAATAGACCCGCCCCCGGTCGTCAAAATCGCTCTTGAGGTCACGTAGGAAGTTGATTTTTTGGAACGCCGCCCCAAGGCTGCGGGCCGGTGATTTCAGTCTATCGTACAATTCACGGTCACCCTCACTGAATACCCGAAGGCACATCAGGCCCACTACTTCCGCCGAGCCGTAGATGTATTTTTCGTACAAATCACTACCGTAAAAACTATGGTGCAGGTCCATCTCCATGCTGTCGAGGAAGGCGTCAATCAGTTCCTGCTCGATGCCATAGCGGTGCACCACTTCCTGAAAAGAATGAAGCACGGGGTTCAAGCTTATGCCCTCCCGTATCGCCGTGTAGGTGTCCTCCCGGAAGCGCTCAAGCAGGTTGGCTTTCGAGAACCCGTGAAAAGTGTCCACGATTTCGTCGGCAAAGCGCACGAAGCCGTAGATGGCGTACACCGGCATCCTGATTTTTTCGTCAAAAGCCCGAATGCCCATCGAGAACGAAGTGCTGTACCGCTTCGTGATGAGTTGGCTGCACTCTTGGCAAGTGGTGTTGTAAAGGTCAAGCATAGGTAGTTAATGGTGAACTGTGAATTGTGAACGATGAATCCAAGGGTTCACCGTTCACAATTCACAATTAAATCCGCCACCACCTGCCCCGAAATCAGCGACGGCGGAACGCCTGGGCCGGGAGCGGTGAGTTGGCCGGTGTAGTAAAGGTTTTTGACTTTTTTGCTTTTTATTTTGGGCTTCAAAAATGCGGTTTGAAGCAGCGTGTTTGCCAACCCGTAGGCATTTCCCTTGAAGGCGTGGTAGTCAGTTTTGAAATCGTTGTGTGCAAACGACCGCTTAAAAATAATCGATTTGCGAATGTCCTGTCCGGTAAGGTCTTCGAGGCGCTGCATCACGATATCGAAATATTTCTCACGAAGCTCCTCTGTATCTTGCAGGTCGGGGGCCAGGGTATCAGCACGAATAGGTTTTCACAGCCCTCCGGCGCCACCGAGGCATCGGTCACGCTTGGTGCGCAGACGTAAAAAAGTGGATTGGTCGGCCAAGCCGGGCTTTCGTAAATCTCCACGGCGTGCTGCTTGAAGTTCTTGTCAAAGAATAGGTTGTGGTGTAGCAGCCCCTTCAGGCGCTTGTTCACGCCGAGGTAAAACAGGAGGCTTGACGGTGCCATCACTCGTTTGTCCCAGTATTTTTTTGTGTACTGCCGCTGCGGTTCATCCAGCAAGTTTTGCTCTACATGATGGTAGTCCGCACCACCTACGACCACGTCGGCAGCGTATTGGCCTTTGGTTGTGACGACTTTTGTGGCATGGCCGTTCGGCGCGTAAATCTGCTTCACCTCCTCACCGAGCCTGATTTTCACGCCCAGTTCCATGGCCAGCGACACCATGCCCTCGATGATTTTGGTCATGCCACCCATCGGGTACCAAGTGCCAAGTGCCATGTCGGCATAGTTCATCAGGCTGTACATAGCTGGGGTGTTCTCGGGTGTAGCACCTAAAAAAAGCACAGGGAATTCAAGCAGTTCTATCAGTTTTTTGTTGGTAAAAAGCGACCGCACGTGCGAAGACAGTGAGCTAAACATTTGCAGCCGGAACATGCTGGCCAAGATGCGCAGGTCGGCAAATTCCCAAAGCGACAAGCTCGGCTTGCGCACGAACTCGCCCATACCCACCTCGTATTTGTATTTTGCTTCGGATAAAAAATTGCGCAACTTCTTGCTGCTACCCGGCTCCACTTGCTCGAACATCTGACAAAGTGCCTCCACGCCAGCGGGCACGTTCATCTCGTCTTTTTTACCAAAAAATATGCGATAGGAAGGGTCGAGGCGTACCAAATCGTAATAGTCGGCTGTCTTTTTTCCAAAGCGGTTGAAATAATCTTCAAATACATCGGGCATCCAATACCAACTCGGCCCCATGTCAAAGGTGAAGCCCTCGGCCTCAAACTTGCGGGCACGTCCGCCGGGGGCATCGTTCTTTTCGAGCACAGTCACATCAAAGCCCCCTTGGGCAAGGCAGCTTGCCGTGGCCAACCCAGAAAAACCGGAACCGATAACAATTACTTTTTTTGCCAAAATCCTGTTTTGCGTTTGGTGAAAAACCAAAGTTTAACAGAAGGTTGGTTTTTTTGTTTAAACTTTTTTATAAAAAATTTTAAACAAAAAAAATTCTAAGCCGAGGAAAGTTCTATCATCAAACCCACGGTCACGGCTGCACACAGCCGAACTGCCATCTAAAATCACATCTCTTCCATCGCCTTCATCTTCTCAGTGTTCTCGGCGATTTGCAGTCCCTCGATAATACGGGTAATATCGCCCTCCAGCACCTGATCGAGGTTATAGAGTGTCAGTTCAATGCGGTGGTCGGTGATGCGGTTCTGTGGGAAATTGTAGGTGCGTATCTTTTCGGAGCGGTCGCCGGAGCCGACGAGCGATTTCCGTTGTGCAGCAATGGTGGCGTTCATTTTCTCCTTCTGCATTTCGTAGATTTTGGAGTATAGCCGCTGCTCGGCTATTTCCTTGTTGGAGTGCTGCGAGCGGCCCTCGGTACATTCGACCACCACGCCAGTGGGGATGTGCGTTAGGCGCACACCGGACTCGGTCTTGTTCACATGCTGGCCACCTGCACCGCTGGAACGGAAGGTATCAATTTTAAGGTCGGAGCGGTTGATGTTCACATCTTCCATTTCCATTTTGGGCATGACAGCCACGGTGGCGGCAGAGGTATGTACGCGGCCTTTGGTCTCGGTGGCAGGTACCCGCTGCACGCGGTGTACGCCGGACTCGAACTTCATTCTTCCGTAAACGTCGTTGCCCCTCACCTCCACAGTAACTTCTTTGTAGCCGCCAGCAGTGCCCTCGTTTTCATAGAGTACCTCCGTTTTCCAGTCCTGTGTTTCGAAGTACTTGATGTACATGCGAAAGAGGTCGCCTGCAAAAAGGCTGGCCTCGTCGCCGCCAGTGCCAGCCCTGATTTCGAAGATGATGTCCCGCGCATCCTCTGGTTCACGTGGAATTAGCAGGCTTTTGATTGTTTCCTCCAGCACCGTTTTACGGGGTTCTAGTTCTTGGAGTTCGAGCTTGGCCATTTCACGCATTTCCTCATCCTTTTCTCGGAGCAGTTCCTTTGCGCCGTCAATATTTTCTAACACTTTTTTATAGTCGAGATAGACATCCACAACTTCCTTAAGCTTGAAATATTCCTTGCTGATTTTGGTGTAACGAGCTTGGTCGCTGACAATGCCGGGGTCGGACATCTGCTCCTCCAGGTTGATGAAATTGCTGCGAATGGATTCAAGTTTATCTAACATGCGATTTTTATTGATTTTTGTGCCGGAAACACTGCCCGGCAATTTTGAAAAAAGGAAAGCTGCTACCCCTCGAAAGGGGAACCAAGATTTTACGTAGCTACAAAAAGCTGTGAAGAAGGAAGAAGTTCATAAAATTACTTTCAGGTTGTGGGCACAAAAATAGGAATTTAAACGACCGAAAACATTGATACCCATTTGACAGTTCCACTCATTTTAAACATAGAAGCGGCAACGGGTGTGTGTTCCGTATGCCTAAGCCGAGGTATGGAAGCTCTATCGTTGCAGGAGTCCAGCGAACAAAATGAACACTCAAGGGTCATCACGTTGCTCATCCAACGGTGCATTGACGAGGCTGGGTTTCACCTGCAAGACTTGGATGCTGTGGCCGTGAGCCAAGGTCCAGGTTCCTATACCTCATTGAGGGTAGGTTTTTCGACGGCAAAGGGCATTTGCTTTGCGCTGGAGAAGCCCCTTATCATCGTCAGTACCTTAGCGGCGCTGGCCAATGCCGCCCACGAAAAAGCCCAAGATTCGAGTGCGCTCTACTGCCCAATGATTGACGCCCGCCGAATGGAAGTATACACTGGTCTGTACACCGCCAAGGGCGATATCATGCTGCCACCTCAACCAATGGTAATTGGCCAGACAGCTTTTAGCTCGTATTTTTCAGCAGGACAAAGGATTGTTTTTTGTGGAAATGGCGTCGAGAAGTGCAAAATGGTGCTAGACAACCCTTTGGCAGCTTTAAGTGACATAAAAAATTGCAATTCTTTGCAAATAATTCCACATGCTATGACCGCATTTTTGAATAAGAATTTTGCAGATACAGCATACACCTCTCCCCTCTACTTAAAGGCTCCGAACATCACCTCCGCACGGCAAAAACCTAGCTAATTCGCTGATTATTAGGCGCAAATGATTTCATATAAGAAAAAAAATTACTTTTAAATTACTTTGAATTTTAAAAATGTGCGTTTATTTTCGCACTGATTTCACGTACGTTAAGCATTACGACGGGCTATTATCACTTCGATTGGTATAGTTCTTGGTTTGCAGGTATGAAGATTTTATTAATTTGAGAAAACTTGAATGTTGAATTTCAACAATTTTTTAACCAGTTTAAAAAAAACATAATATGAGAAAGCAAAAGAGCGAGACAATTGTGCTCAAGAAGGGAAAAGAAGAAATCCAGCTCGACTACGCAGAACTGCGCAAAGCCGTGTTGGTGCTCCGGGCCATCAACCACAAACTCCGTCAGCGGGTCATTGATTTGTTGGAAGAGAATGAAAAGATGACCGTGACTGACATTTACATCAAGTTGCGACTGGAGCAGAGTGTAGCATCACAGCACTTGGCCATCCTCCGCAGGGCTGGCGTAGTAGCCACCGAGCGCCAAGGTAAATTCATTTTTTACGGCTTGGACAAAGACCGCCTAGGGCAAATTTCAAAATTGGTAGAAGATTTAGCAGCCTGATTTTAACACAGTTGCATCTTCTACTTGGAATGTGGAGGCGTTCTAATTCTTAAATCAAATTATAATCCCTTGATGGAAAAAACTTGACTCAAGGCAAAATTCTGTAAGTGCACAACCATACACTTACGAGTTATTTGCTAATTTTCTATTAATAAGGCTTTTACAAAAATGCTGTAAACCCGTGTGGGCTTACAGCATTTTTTTATAACTTTTTTGAAAAGATAAATAATTAGCGCATATTTGCCTTCACAACTTCGTTTCGCCTAAAAATTCTGACTTCTATGAGAAAGGCTAAGGTAATCATCAATGATGACAAGCTACAGGTGTCGTCGGAGATACTCAGGGCATTGGCGCATCCACTGCGTATGAAAATCCTAGAGTTCATCGACGAACATGAGACTATCAACGTCAACAAAATCTACAACACCTTAAAGTTGGAGCAGTCCATCACCTCACAACACCTCCGTATACTCCGATCGGCTGGTATTGTGGAAACGGTGCGTGACGGCAAATTCATCCACTACAAAGTAGATTACGACAAAGTGACCAATGCCATGAAAGCTATTGGGGCATTTCTGATTACCTCATCCAAACGGTAATCAGAAATGGAGCTGGGCTGGAAAAGCTAATTCCAAGTAATAGGCAGGTCGTTTACCCTTCAATAAACAGTGCTGATATCGAGCGGTGCTCGTGTGTGTTGCGTATTGCCCTTGCGAAAAGTTTCGCAGTGGAAAGAACTTTTATTTTTTCAGGCCGCTTGGCCTGTGAAATGGGTATCGTGTCACAAACTATCAATTCCTGAAGCATTGATTTTTCAATGTTCTCAAACGCCTTTCCCGAAAGCACCGGATGGGTGCAGATGGCTCGTACGCTCTTTGCACCTTCCCTCATGATGATGTCAGCCGCTCTACAGAGCGTGCCGGCTGTATCCACCAGGTCGTCAACCAAAATCACGTCAGCGCCCTTTACATCACCGATAACGGTCATCTCGGCAATCTCGTTTGCCTTCTTGCGGTACTTGTCGCAAATGACGAGATTCTTGCCAAAATGTTTGGCATATGTCCTTGCCCGCTTGACGCCACCCACATCTGGTGAGGCGAATAGCGCATTGGTCAAATCCATTTTTTCAAGATGGGGCATGTAAATGGCCTCACTTTTTAGGTGGTCAACCGGTATATCGAAAAAGCCCTGAATCTGATCGGCGTGAAAATCCATGGTCATCACCCGATTGGCACCAGCTGCTTGCAGCAGTTCGGCGATGAGCTTGGCCGAAATCGGCACCCGTGGCTTGTCTTTACGGTCTTGGCGAGCGTAGCCAAAATAAGGAATAACAGCAGTGATGTAACCAGCGGAAGCCCGCTTGGCTGCATCAATCACAAGTAGCAGTTCCATCAGGTTTTCGGCAGGTGCAAACGTTGATTGTATCAGGAAAACATAGGCTCCTCGCACAGATTCATTGATAACTGGCTGCATCTCTCCATCACTAAAGCGGTTAACGGAAATGTCACCGAGTGGTTGTCCATAGTAGTCGGCTATTTTCTCGGCCAGATAGTTCGAGTTTGTTCCTGAGAAAATTTTTACTTCGACCATAGCATTTGTCATAATGAAATTTGGAAGGGAATGGACTTTGGCTCACCAGCAAAACAATTGTGGAGAAAGTTTATTTGATCGAAGCACCCACTGAATTTGCCACCTGTAAGCTTTCTCATCCAAATCGTAAAACTTGCTGATCGACCAGAGATAATACTGTGCCGCAAAAGTAGAAATTCTTTCCTCAAAGCATGACGGCTTTAGCGGTTGTTTTTGGATGTAAAAAAGACAGCACTGCCTAGCTGAGTCCCCGCGGGTTGGTTCCTGCCCAATGTGCCAAATCTTTTTTACTGATAGCCGCTTCCATCAGTTCCGGAAAATTGTCGGGTATGCAGGCAAAACTGGGAATGTCGAACGAAGCCATCGAGGTAGCAACCGATTTGTCAAAGGACGGAGCGCCCTTATCGTCCAAGGCCAGCAGCACGATAAAGTTCACGCCAGAGGCTTTGATGGCAGCGGCCTTTTTTAGCATCTCACCCTGGTTGCCCCCTTCAAAGAGGTCGCTGATGAGCACCAAAATCGTGTCTGATGGTGCATGGATAAGTTCCTTTGCATAGCCCAGTGCCTTGTTGATGTCCGTACCACCGCCAAGCTGAACCCCGAACAATAAATCAACTGGGTCTTTCATCTCATTGGTCAGGTCAGCCACCGCTGTGTCAAAGGCGATGAAATGTGTGCGCACCGACTTAAGCGAGGCCATGATTGCGCCCATCACCCCTGCATAGACCACCGACGAAGCCATGGAGCCGCTTTGGTCAACCAAGAGAATCACGTGCCGCAGTGATTGCCCTTTTCGGCCATGTCCAATGATGATTTCTGGTATAACTATCTGATAATCAGGCTGATAATGTTTCAAATTGAGGCGGATAGTACGGTTCCAGTCCACTTCGTTGAGCTTGGGAAGATGGTTGCGAACCGAGCGGCTCAACGCTCCTTCGATAGCCTGGCGCAGTGGGTTGCGAAGTTTCGATTCCAGCTCTTCCACTACTTTTTTTATCACCATCCGGGCAGTTTCCCTAGTCTTGGTGGGCATGACTTTGTTCAAGGAAAGCATGGTAGCCACGAGGCTGACGTCGGGCTCTACCAATTGCAACAGTTCTGGCTCCAGTAAAAGGCGTTGGAGGTCAAGCCGTTCTACGGCATCTTTCTGCATTACCTGTACCACTGAGGTGGAAAAATATTGCCTAATGTCACCGAGCCAGCGATTGACGTTGGGAGAGGATGCTCCAAGGTCACCTTTACGCTCATTGTTGTAAAGCGCTTCTAGCACGTTGTCCATGCCAGCAGCGTCGCCTTCGAGGCCAATCCCGGCCTCTGGGTCGGATTGTTTGCCAAGTATGAGCCTCCATTTTTTTAAGTGAAAATCCTCCATGGAGGTAAAGTTATGCAAACTTGAAAGGGACATTGTCTTGCCCTGCTAGTAAAATGTTTTTACGAGATTTGATTTTTGATATTTTTAAATTAAATTTAAAACACCTGCCTTCCTTATCCATTGGGCATGCCTCCTCAAACAATCTGAAACTCTCTACCATAAGTCTTACTTTTGGCGCTTGTTTTGAAAATACAAACCAAAATATGCAACCAGGAATAAAAGTCTTCGCTCCAGCCTCTGTTGGCAACGCCGCCGTTGGGTTCGACGTCATGGGCTTTGCTTTAGAGCAGCCTGGCGATGAAATCATCGTGCGATTCAGCGATACGCCGGGGCTTCGCATAACACTCATTTCCGGTGCACAAGGAAAACTCCCCTACGACCCTCAAAAGAACACCGCCGGTTTTGCAGCACTAAAGTTGCTCGAACACCTTGGCGAAACGAGCCGTGGCATCGAGATGGAACTGCACAAAAAAATGCCCATCGGTAGTGGATTGGGAAGCAGTGCAGCCAGTGCCGTAGCTGGCGTCATGGCCATCAACGAACTGTTGAAGCGACCGCTAGAGAAAAAAGACTTGTTGCCTTTTGCCCTTCAAGGCGAGTACCTCGCTTCCGGTGGCTGGCATGCCGACAATGTAGCCCCTTCGCTCATGGGTGGTCTTGTGCTTATCCGTGACAATGAAACGATGGACTTTCACCGATTGCCCATGCCACGTGGCATTTACGCCTCGGTCATATACCCGCATGTGGAAGTATTTACGAAGGATGCTAGGAGCATCCTGAGCGACGCCGTCCCATTGAAAAAATTCATCCAGCAAAATGCCAATTTAGGTGCATTCATTATCGGGCTTTACAACTCAGATATTGCGCTCATCGGACGGGCTTTACAAGACGTGGTTATAGAGCCGCAGCGGGCGAGGCTCATTCCCCATTTTTACGAAGTAAAAGAAGCCGTGATGAAAGCAGGCGCACTGGGTTGTAGTATCTCTGGTGCTGGGCCTTCCATCTTTGCGCTCAACGCAAACAGCTTGATAGCTGAGGAAGTAGGTGAAGCGATGAAGCGTATTTATACGCGAGCAGGCATCGGGCATGATTTGTACATTTCACCCATCAATCAGGAAGGAGTCGTAAAACTTTAAAGTACCAGGCCTTGCCTTGGCTATTCCAAACTGTCAACTTGACTTGTCCACTGCAAACTAAAACAATGCGTCTTTACAGTACAAGAAATCCTTCCAGCTTTGTCTCCCTCGAAGAGGCTGTTTTCAAGGGGCTACCCGATGATAATGGGTTATTTATGCCGGAATATATCCCGCAACTACCAGACTCTTTTTTCGAGCGCCTAAAGGACTATTCCTTTCAAGAGATTGGATTAGAGGTCTGTCGGCATCTTTTTAATGGCGCAATTCCTGAAAATGACCTTAGAGCCATCATCGAAAAGTCCATCACTTTTCCTGCTCCCGTGGTCAAGTTGGATGATGAGACCTATGTGCTAGAGCTTTTTCACGGCCCATCTTTGGCCTTCAAAGACTTTGGGGCGAGGTTCATGGCAAGGCTGATGAGCTATTTCAACAAAGGAAATGGCCGTGAACTGGTTATCCTCGTTGCTACTTCCGGTGACACAGGTGGAGCTGTTGCCGCAGGTTTTTACAAGACGCCAGGTATTCGGGTGGTGATACTCTACCCCTCTGGCAAGGTCAGCTATTTACAGGAAAAACAGTTGACAACACTTGGCGAAAACATAACTGCCGTTGAAATAGATGGGACGTTTGATGACTGCCAAGCCTTGGTTAAAAAGGCTTTTTTGGACAAGGATTTGACCGGCAACATTCGACTCAGTTCCGCCAACTCCATCAATATCGCCCGGTTGGTTCCGCAGTCGTTTTACTACTTTGAAGCATACAAGCAACTGCCATCGGATAAGAAGCCTGTAGTTTTCTGCATCCCCAGTGGCAATTTTGGCAACTTGACGGCGGGCATTTTTGCCAAAAAGATGGGACTTCCAGTCCATCAATTCATTGCCGCTACCAATATTAATGATGTTGTGCCCATGTATTTAAGCACAGGAGAATTTACCCCCCGCCCTTCTGCACCTACGCTTTCCAATGCTATGGACGTTGGCAACCCTTCCAATTTCACAAGAATACTGGACATGTATTGTTCCACGTGGAACAATATTAAGGAGGACATCAAAGGATATGCTTTCAATGACCAGCAAACTGAAGATGCCATGCGCAGGACTTTCCAAGTCCACGGTTACGTGCTTGATCCACATGGAGCAGTTGGCGTACTTGCCCTAGAGGCTTTTCAGGTTGAAAACCCTAGGACAAAGGGCGTGATTTTAGAGACGGCCCACCCTTCCAAGTTCTTGCCGGATGTCGAACGAATCCTAAATTGCAAGATTGATGTTCCAAAACGGTTGGCCATTTTGTCTAAAAAGGAGAAACATTCCGTACCAATGGGCATTGCATTTGATCAGTTCAAAGCATGGTTGCTAGATGCATATCAGTAAAAAAAAGCTCATTGTTCCACGTGAAACAAAAAAGCCGAGGCACTACGAACACTCCGCTGCTTTATAATACAACAAACTAAAATGCTATTCTAAAAATTGAACCTCCACCTTAAACACTTGGTCACCTGCCATTGTCACTTTTTGATGGCTTTCGATAGAATACCCAATTGTTGGCTGATATATCAACCTCTGACTAGAGGTAGCAATAGAACTTGAAGTATTATTTTCTATGTCGACCTTGGTAATAATAGTTCTTTCAAAATCAACCGTAACCTTGCGTGTTTTCAGCTTTTCGTCATCGGCTTTAATTACAAGTTGTACAAGCTCCATCTGCTCATTAAAAATGCTATCTACCGTGTATTTATCAGACCAGGCGGGTCGGTTGATATCAGAACTGGAGAACGCATCCAACTCACGCTCGAAATGAACATTGTCAATGATCCTTTCCTCATGCTTGCCATCTGCCATCACAATCTTCCTAGCCTTTCCAAAAGAATGAAGCCGTTGCACTTCGCCTTCAAAATACCCTTTTAAATCAAAGAACGACTTGGCGACCTTGGCGCTTACAGGTTTTGACTCGCTGCTGCACGATTCAAAAAGGATTAAAAAGAATACCGCAAAAAATCTCAACTTGACATCCATCAATTCTGATTTATTAGGAAAGCAAATTTGTTCCGTTCATCTCTTCTGGCAAATTAATACCAAATAGACCTAGGACGGTAGGTGCAATATCCGCCAATTTACCATTGGCCATCTTAATGCCCGCCGAACCCACATATACGCATGGGACTGGGTTCATGGTATGTGCGGTGTTTGGCGTCCCATCTTCATTAATCATGTAATCAGAATTTCCATGATCGGCAATAACGATGGCATCATAGCCGTACTTTTGGCCACAAGCAAGAAGACGTCCGAGACAAGTATCCACAGTTTCAACGGCTCTTATCGCAGCTCTGAAATCATTGGTGTGACCAACCATGTCGGCATTGGCGTAATTGAGACAGATGAAATTGGGTTGATGGCTTTGAATATCCTCAATAATGGTATCTGTGATTTCGACGGCACTCATCTCCGGTTGCAGGTCGTAGGTGGCTACTTTTGCCGATGGAATCATCAGTCGACGCTCACCGGAAAAGGTCGCTTCCCGTCCGCCGGAGAAAAAGAAAGTGACGTGCGGGTACTTCTCCGTTTCGGCGATACGCACCTGCGTAAGCCCAGCGTCCGCCAGCACCTCGCCAAGCGTGTTGTTCAAGTTGTCTTTTTCGAAGATGACGTGGACGTTTTGAAAGGTCTCGTCGTAGCGTGTCATGGTCACGTAATACAAGCTGTGCTTTCGCATACCAAAATCAGGCATGTCTTTTTGCGTGAGCACGGTCGTGATTTCACGGGGGCGGTCGGTGCGGAAGTTGAAACAAACCACCACATCGTCTTCTTGGATGGTCGCAACGGGTTGGTCATTTTCATCCACACAAACAATGGGCTTCAAGAATTCATCCGTAACATCCGCATCGTAGCTTTTGCGTACAGCCGACAATGGGTCTGTCGTTTTTTCGCCAATTCCGCTCACCAACAAGTCATAAGCGAGTTTTATCCGCTCCCAGCGCTTGTCACGATCCATGGCATAGTACCTCCCAATGATTGAACCCAATCTAACTTGTTGACCATCAACATGTTGCAAAAAATTTTCTAAATATCCATAGCCGGATTTCGGGTCGGTATCCCGCCCATCCATGAAAGCATGCACGAAAACCCGGTTCAAGCCCTGTTGCTGTGTTGCATCGCAAAGCGCCATCAGGTGACTGGTATGGGAATGTACTCCGCCATCGGATAAAAGGCCAATGAAATGGACAGCTTTGTCGTTTGCCTTGGCATAATGCAGCGCTTCGAGCAAAACGGGGTGCTGTTGCAGTTCGCCGTCCCGAATGGATTTGTTGATACGGACAAGCTCTTGATAGACGATGCGCCCGGCACCGATGTTGAGGTGGCCGACTTCGGAATTGCCCATCTGCCCTTCGGGCAGTCCAACCTCTTCGCCAAAAGTTACCAGTTCGGAATTCGGGCAGGACTTGAGCAATTCATCCATCACTGGTGTGTTGGCTTGAGCGATGGCATCGGCTGAAGGTTTTCGTCCCTTGCCCCATCCGTCAAGGATGATGAGCATTACGTGATTTGTTTTCACATTAATTTATTTACGATTTATTTACGACTTTGAAAAAGCCTTTTTGCGCAGCAAAAATACAACCTGTGTTCATGTCACTTTTGAAAAGGCGCTCGTTATGGCTATTGTTTTGAAAAAAATGGAAATAACTTGGGGGAAGATACGAGAGTAGGGCATCTTACCGTTAAGTTGTCATTGAATTTGCAATGATGATTTTAGAGAACTTTAACCTTTCGCTCCGTTACCCTTCCATTCTTTCACGTCAAAACTATTGTCAAGTGAACATATAAAAACTTTTGTTCGTTTGATATGAAATCAAGAACTTCGCAAGCTCAATATGCGGAACGCATTTGTTCTCAAACTGAGCCGATGTGTTCATAAAAATCAAGACCATGAAAAATTTCTTGTTTGTCCTTCTTCTTGCCCCTTCAATTGCTTTCGTCAGCATGGAGGAGCTGAACCTAGACGCCATCACTAAGGCCATTAGCAGTGGTAACGCCGATGCACTGGGCCAGTACTTCGATGCCAGCGTGGAAATCGCTGTCATGGACAAGGAGGAGACATATTCCAAGGCCGAGGCCGTAAAAGTGGTGAAAGACTTTTTTGCCAAAAACAAGCCCTCGTCTTTCAAGCAGGTCCACCAAGGCGCTTCCAAAGGCCAAGACTCGCAATACTGCATTGGGAACATGACCGCCTCGTCAGGCACTTACCGGGTGTACATTTACATGAAAGTGAGCGGTGGTAAACAAGTCATTCAGGAACTGAGGTTTGACAAAGAATAATCCTCATCCTGATTTTATAAAAAAGAAAGGCGGCCAAATCGGTCGCCTTTCTTTTTTATACCTGTTTCACTGCAACTTTTTCTTGAAACTGAATGCCCTGCGCATCTTGTCGTAAATGGAGGTATTTTCATAAATGCCGCTGAAAAGCTCCTCGCCTGGTCCCCAAGCAAATACGGGGATAAGAACCGCCGTATGGTCTTTGGTCGTGAACGCCGCCACGATGCTGTCCATTGTGGAAGTGGAGTTGATGGCATAGCCCCCGGTCTCATGGTCAGCGGTGACGATGACCAGCGTCTCTCCATCCCGTTTTGCAAAATCGAGCACGACCCCAATTGCCTGATCGAACTCGATCATCTCATCGGTAATGTACTTTGAGTCGTTTGAGTGGCCGCCCCAGTCAATCTGGGAGCCTTCAATCATCAAAAAAAAACCTTTCTCTGGTTGCTTGGTGAGGTACTCAAGTGCAGAGCGGGAAGCTGGCACGAGATAATCCCTTCCCTGCGAAAATGGAAGTGGTTCAACATCGGCAGCGAAGTAGCCGAAGTTCTTAGTGGGGTCAATGGTAATATCTTTAAAGTCCTTGTCAAGAAAGGTCGAAATGGCATAACCCTTTTGGTTCAACTTTTCGATGAGATTTTGCCCATCTTTGCGGCGGTCGAAGTGCCTCTTGCCGCCGCCGACGAAAAAATCAACGTCCACATTGAGCATGTCGGCTGCAATTTCCTCTACCATTTCTCGGCTTTTCTCATGGGCATAAAAACTGCCAGGCGTGGCATGGGTGATGGAAGAAGTGACCACGAGACCAGAGGCAAAACCCTCTTGTTCCGCCTCTTCGAGAATGGTCTGCATTGCCCGGCCTTTTTTGTCAACTCCGATGGCACCGTTGTAGGTTTTCTTTCCGATGGAAAAAGCGGTTGCGCCAGCTGCCGAATCCGTCACGAGGTTGTCGGAAGCGTAAGATTTGTGGAGGCCGATGTACTTGAACTGCTCCAAGTTGAGCCTATTGCCGTTGAGGTACATGCCCGCCGTGATCTGCGTGATGCCCATGCCGTCGCCAATCATCAGGATAATGTTTTTGGGTGGGGTAAATTTTATGGTGTCACCTGCGGGCAATTCTTTTTGATGTTGCTCGATGATGCCCGCTGTTCGTTTTGGGTGGCAAGAAAGCAGCAATAAGAGGAGCGAGAAAAGGGTGATTTTTTTCATGTTCAAATTTTAAGAAACGGTAGATGATAGACGTTAGACCATAGGCTCACGCCTACTTTTCCAAAAAATCGAATGATTATCAGCTACCCTCAATCTACTGCCTACTATTTAACAAAGCACATAACGCTTGCCCGGTAGTGACCGGACCATCCCCTTGAACTCAAGGTTCAGCAGCAATGAAGCCAGGTCACCTTGGCTGATTTTCGAGGCATAGCTCAATTGGTCCACACCAATTTCCTCGGCGCCCTGAATCAGGTCAACCACTTGTTTTTCTGGTTCCGTCAGTTCTTCAAAAAGGCGGCCTTGCACGGACTTTGGGGTCTGGCCATCGTCCTCCCGACTCCAACGAAGGGTAGCCATTGCGTCCGCTGCGTTCTCGATGAGCAGGGCCATGCTTTTTTTTATCAAAAAGTTGCAGCCTTGCGAAAATTTGTCCTTCACCCTGCCCGGCACAGCGAACACGTCCCGGCTGTACCCGTTCGCCTGTTGCACGGTGATGATGGAGCCGCCCTTCACAGCGGTTTCGACCACTATCAGCGCATCGCAAAGCCCAGCAACGATGCGGTTCCGCATCGGGAAATTTTCCCGCTCCGGCCCCACATGGCTGGCAAACTCGGTGACCAGGCCGCCTTGTCCCATCATTTCCATTGCCACCTTTTTGTGTTGCGCCGGGTAAATGCGGGCAAGCCCATGGCCCAGTACGGCGACAGTTTCAAGCCCGGCTTCAAGGCTCTTCTTATGGGCAGCAACGTCAATTCCGTAGGCCAACCCACTGATTACCAAAGGGTTATAGGGAGCTAGTCCTTCGACCAGCTCTTCGCAAATGCTCAAGCCCTGCGGAGAGGGCGTTCGGGTGCCGATGATGCCGATGGTTCTGCGAAAGTTCAAATCGGCAGTGCCCCGGTAGTAGAGCATGATAGGGGCATCGTTGAATGGGCGCATCCGTTGGGGTAGTCCTTGTGGAGGTAAAAAAGTGGCTTGATGTGATTTTCCTCGATAAAAACCAATTCCCGCTCCGCGTCTTCCAACACTTTTTTATCCATGACATTGCCCACGATGGCCTCCCCGATACTTGGTATCTTGAGCAAATCCGCTTTTTTTGCCTCAAACACCTCCCTGGCGCCGCCGCAATAACTGACCAGTACCTTGGCCGTAACCGCTCCAACCAAAGGGATTTTGGTCAATGCTACTTTATAAATGAGGTCATTCATTACTTTTGCTGGGAATTCGTGTTTCTCATAGTTTTGGTTACTTTTTTGCAAATCAAAATAAAGCAAAAAGCACCAGCACTGACGAACTGCAAACTTACTTCAAACCCTCAAAATAAGATGAAAGGACTGCTATCTAAAGTTGAATATATCGTTATCGGTCTGCTCGCACTCATTTTCCTGATGTGGACAGCTTCCAAATGCAACGCCCACAAGGAAGAAGCTCAAAGTGCCGAGGCCATCGAATCAAGGGAGGACAGCCTCGCACAGGCAGCCAACCAGAAGCCGACGGAAACCCTGCAGCCCATTGCGCAGCAACCAACTCAACAACCTGCTGCTACCCCCTCGTCGCCGGGCACTTACCAGCCGATAAATGGCGAACCTGCCACCACGACCTCAACCACCCCAGCGGCTGGCACACAACCTGCTCAAACTCAACCCGTCGAAACAACTGCTCCGAAGGAGACGGCTGGGCTTTCCAAGCTCTACGTCACCATTGACAAGCTGAAAGTGCGCAAGACGCCCGGCCTGAAGGGCGAACTGCTCGGCGAACTCAAGCTTTTCGACGAGGTGTACTACATGAACGAGGTTACAGATTCGAGCTACGTGGTAAACCTCGGCACGGAGAAAGCCAACGAACCTTACGTGAAAATCAAAACGAAAAGGGGAACAGTAGGCTGGGTCTATGGCGCTGGTGTACACTATGTGAAGAAGAAGCGGAGCGGGGTGTTGGAATAGTTGGCAGCTCGACAGGTGGCAGTTAAGACCTGCTACACGGACTTGACTGCCGAACTATTCAACTGTCAAACTGACTGCAAACTGTCGAACTGCAAAATCAGCCACCTACCTCCAGCACAAACCCACTCCCATGCAAATTGGTAATCCGAACCCGTGGGTCTTGCGCCAAGTATTTGCGGAGCCGAGAAATGAACACGTCCATGCTCTTGCGGGCAAGGAAGTCGCTGCGGCCCCAGATTTTTTCCAGTACCCACTCCCGCTGCACGAGCTGGCCGTTTTTTTCACAAAGCATCTTCAATAGGCGGGCCTCCATTTCGGTTAAGTTGGTCACTTGCCCACCGAGTTGCAAGCTCCATTTTTCACTGTCAAAAATATAGTCGCCCAACTGGAACACCGTCCGTGCCTCGTCATGGGACAATCCTACCAGCCCCGGTGCAGTCCGTTTCAGCACGGCTTGGATGCGGGCCACCAGTTCCTCTTCGTTCACCGGTTTTTTGATGTAATCGTCGGCACCAGCCTTGAAGCCCCGCACCACGTCAGCGTGGAGCGACTTGGCGGTGAGGAAGATGATGGGCAAATCCGCCCTGCGCTGGCGCAATAGTTCGGCGACCGTAAACCCATCGAGGGCGGGCATCATCACATCGAGCAGGCAGAGGTCGAAGTGGTCGGCATTGTACTGCCGCAGTCCGTCCACGCCGTCCTTGGCCCAGGCCACTTCAAAATCACGGCTGCGCAAAAACTCGCCGAGCAGAAAGCCCAGCGTTTCGTCGTCCTCGACCAAGAGTATTTTTGGTGGCATCGTCATTGGGTTGAACGGTGGTGTCGTACCTTTGCAAACTTAAAACCCGCAAGGGTGTTCATTGGGCGGACTGGTCAACATGCCAAAACGCCAATTTGCCAATACGCCAACATGCAACGACAAGTACAGGCTTTTTTGCCAACTGATTGGGGAAATTTTAACATCATCGCCTACGCCACTTCGCCCGACGATTTGACGCCGCATGTTGCATTGGTGCATGAAAACCTCGACGTGACCCAGCCCGTGCTTGTGCGCATCCACTCCGAGTGCATGACCGGCGACTTGTTCCACTCCCACCGCTGCGACTGTGGCGAGCAATTGGACAGGGCACTCGAACTCGCAGCCGAACAAGGCGGCGTGGTCATCTACCTACGGCAAGAAGGTAGGGGCATCGGCCTGATAAACAAACTAAAAGCCTACAACCTGCAGGACAAAGGCTTCGACACCGCTTCCGCCAATACCCACCTGGGCTTCGAAGTGGACGCACGCCAGTACGACCTCGCTGTGGAAATACTTCACGACCTCGGCATCCACAAAATACGCCTGCTCACCAACAACCCGCTGAAAATCGAGGCCATCGAACACTCAGGCATCGAAATCATCAGCCGGGAACCGCTCATCATCGAACCCAAAAAGGAAAACGCCGCCTATCTCCGCACTAAGCAGGAACTGATGGGACACCTTTTGAAATAATTGAAAATGCAAAATGGAGAATTGAAAATGAAGCACTGACCGCATTCTCAATTTTCAATTCTCCATTAAATATCAATCTTCATCCAGACCGGGCAGTGGTCGCTGTGCCTGGCATCACCGAGGTGTTTTACATCAATTATTTTTTCCTTCAAATTACTCGTAACCGACTGGTAATCAATGCGCCAACCTTTGTTGCTGGCCCTCGAATTGAAGCGCAAGCTCCACCAAGTGTAGTCGTCTTTTTTAGTGGGGTGTACCTGCCGGAAGGCATCGGTGAAACCACTCTCAAACCATTTGGTCATCCAAGCTCGCTCTGCGGGCAGGAAGCCGGAGGATTTTTGGTTGGTCTTCGGGCTGTGGATGTCAATGTCCCGGTGGGCAATGTTGTAGTCGCCGGCGATGATTAGGTTCGGGCGCTCCTTTTTCAGCTCCGCAATCCAGTTGAAAAAATCATCAAGGAACTCGTACTTGAAGCCCTGCCGCTCGTCACCGCTGGTGCCGGAGGGGAAGTAGCAGTTGAGCAAGGTCCAATCGCCAAAGTCGGTACGCAGGATGCGGCCTTCCCGGTCGTATTTTTCCATGCCGCAGCCAAGCACCACTTTGTCGGGTGCTTTTTTGGACATAGTGGCCACACTGCTGTAGCCCTTTTTCTCCGCAGAGTGCCAGTAGTGCGAGGTGTAGCCGAGCGCTTCGAAATGCGTCGCATCAACCTGGTCAGGCTGCATTTTCGTTTCTTGGAAGCAGATAATATCGGGATCCTCTTGCTTCAGCCAGTCGAAAAGACCCTTGGTGGCTGCGGCCCGAAAGCCGTTGACGTTGTAAGAAATGATGGTGGTGGCCATTGTATTTTGTTTTGATGGCAAACATAGGGATTAAGTAAAAAGTAGAAAGGTCAAAGTAAAAAGTGTTGACCGAGCGCTTATCTTTCGCCAGTTTCACAATTTAATTTTTTCCAAAAAATTACATCCATGACCGCAACTGCACTGGACTTTTCCATCCTTGACGAGCCGTTTGCCCTCAACGCCGAGCAAGTTGACTTTTACCGGGAGCACAATTTCATCAAACTAAAACAGGTCTTCCCACCGGAAGTGTTGTCACACTACGGCCAAGTCATTTCACAAAAAGTTCGGGAACTGAACACACAGCACCTACCGATGGAGCAGCGGGATACCTACGGCAAGGCGTTCCTGCAAATCATGAACATTTGGACGAAAAGCGAAGAAGTGAAGCAGTTCGTGTTCGGCAAGCGGCTGGCCCGCATTGCCACCGAGCTGATGGGTGTTCGAGGCGTGCGCATGTACCACGACCAAGCATTGTTCAAAGAGCCGGGCGGTGGCTTCACCCCTTGGCATGCCGACCAGTACTATTGGCCGCTAGCCAACGACAATACCGTGACCGCCTGGATACCGATGCAGCCTGTGCCGCTGGAGATGGGGCCACTGGAGTTCAGCGCAGGCAGCCAGCGCATACCCATGGGTCGAAACCTGAAAATCAGCGACGACAGCGAGGCGTACATCCAGAAAACATTGCGAGTCAACGACTTCCAGCACATCATCGAGCCGTTCGAACTGGGCGAAGTGAGCTTCCACAGCGGCTGGGTCTTTCATCGGGCAGGCACCAACCTCACCGACCAGATGCGGCAGGTGATGACGGTCATCTACATGGACAAGGACATGAAACTGAAGGCACCGGAAAACCCAAACCAGCAGAACGATTGGGAAACTTGGTGTCCCGGTGCAAGGATTGGGGAGGTGGTGGCGACGGCGATCAATCCGGTGGTGTTTGAGTGGTGGGGTTAATTTTCAACAATTTATGCCGCCAAATTTAAAAATAAATTTTAAATTTGGCGGCATAAATGATGATATATCCTCGACATATTGAACAAGCGCTGCTGCAACGGCTCCAAACTTTTCCGGTGGTGGGCATCACTGGGCCAAGGCAGGCAGGCAAAACCACATTGGCAAAGCGCATCGTCAAGGAAGTGGGAAAACCTTCTATTTACCTTGACCTCGAACTACCTTCCGACCTAAACCGGCTACGCAATGCCGAGCTTTTTCTGAAAGAAAACGAGGAAAACCTGGTGATTATTGATGAGGTGCAGCGGCAGCCAGAACTTTTCCCGTTGCTCAGGGCATTGGTTGACCAGCGTCGCATTCCTGGCCGCTTTCTAATTCTGGGTTCAGCCTCGCCAGAGTTGCTAAGGCAAAGTTCCGAAACGTTGGCTGGACGTATCTCTTATCTTGAACTCACTCCATTCCATTTCAAAGAGTTGCCAAAGAATGACCTAAATTGGCACTGGCTGCGAGGCGGTTTCCCACCTTCGCTATTTGCCTTTGACGAGGTTGCTGCTTCTCAATGGCTACAAGATTTTATCACTACGTTCATTGAGCGGGATTTGCCACAGTTTGGTCTGAACGCACCTCCCCAAACACTTAGAACCCTACTGCAAATGTTGACAGGCGTCCACGCTAACCTGCTCAACTTTAGCACTTTGGCCAATTCTCTGGGGCTTACCATGCCTACCGTCAAACGCTATCTGTCTTATTTTGAAAACGCCTACTTCATCCGCTATGTATCACCCTGGCATATTAACATGGGTAAGCGCCTTGTCAAAACGCCAAAAGTTTATTTCAGGGATAGCGGCGTTTTGCACCATTTGGCGGGTATCTCTGACATGAACCAGCTCCTCGGCAACCAAATCGCCGGGGCATCATGGGAAGGTTACGTGTTGCAACAAGTCATCGCCAACCTGCCTCAGAACGTATTGCCTTTTTTTTATAGGACAAAGGAAGGTTCCGAAATAGACCTACTGATTGTCAAGGGCAACCAACCAATAATGGCAATCGAAATAAAAATGTCATCCAGCCCAACCGTAAGCAAAGGTATTCGCATTGCCCATGAAGACACGGGCCGCCCACCTTTATATATTGTAACTCCTCATCCGGGTGATTACCCTTTGGATGAAAATATAAGGGTTTGTGATTTGAATTATATTTTGGAAAAAATATAGGTTGTATCCCCACTCATCCTTCCTTTTCATAGCAGCGTCACAAACGCTACCCCCGTCCGTTTAGTCAATTGGCTTTGATTTGTTTGCATGCCTCAAAAAAGTTTATCAGGCCATAAAGTAAGTTAAATTACGTTTGTTACCCAAACCCGACCATCGGCTGGATGAGCAGAACCTTTTACATTTTCTTCTTGGCCCTGTTGCCTACTTTAGCTGCTGCGCAAATCTCGAACCTGCGCAGCAAGGTGCTGCCCGTACTCTCCATTCCCCAGTTGCTCGACACGCTCACCGTCATCCCCGGCTCCGTCGAAGTCACCGCCGCCGCCACCAGGCAGCGCATTTCCCCCCAATTTTTTACCCTAAAAACAACCACATCCGCTTCGACACCCTAATCGTCAATCGTCAATCGTCAATCGTCAATCTCAGGTATCGTGTCCTCCCCTTCAACCTCACTGCCCCCATTGCCCGCCTCGATACCACCGTGCTGAAAAAGCCCGGCGACATGCTCATTGGCTTTCAGTACGACCCCTACGCCGACGAGCAGCGACCCCTGCTGCCACAGCGCGGACTCGACTACAATGGCAACTACACCCGTGGACTTTCCTTCGGAAACAATCAGAACCTCGTCCTCAATTCGCAGTTCAACCTGCAAATGGCGGGTACCCTCGGCGACCTCGAAATCCTCGCCGCGATTACCGATAACAACATCCCGCTCCAGCCGGAGGGCAACACGCAGCAACTTCGGGAGTTCGACAAGATTTTCATCCAAGTGGCCAAGGACCGCAACAAGCTCATCGCTGGCGATTACGAACTGGCTCGCCCGAACGGGTATTTCATGAACTATTTCAAAAAGCTGCAAGGAGCGACTTTCTCCAAACAGTGGACGGTGGACGGTGGACGGCTGACGGGGCAACGGTCGAGTGACGGCGTCACTCAAAGTCACGCCGTCACTTTGGACACGAGGGCCAGCGCTGCAATAGCAAGGGGCAAATTCGCCCGAAATACCCTCGCCGCCCAAGAGGGCAACCAAGGCCCCTACCGACTGGAAGGAGCAGAGGGCGAGCGCTTCATCATCGTGTTGAGCGGCACGGAAAAGGTCTTCGTGGACGGCAAGCTCCAGCAGCGGGGCCTCGACGCCGACTACGTGATTGACTACAACGCCGGGCATGTCACCTTCACCAACCGCCGCCTCATCACCAAGGACAGCCGCATCGTCGTTGAGTTCGACTACAACACGCAGGACTACCAGCGCTCGCTTTATGCACTCAACAACGAGTGGCAGGGCAAAAACTACCGCCTCTACCTCAACACCTACTCCGAGCAGGACGGCAAGCAGCCCATTGACGACGACTTCTCGCAGTCGGAGTTAGAGGTGCTCCGCAATGCGGGCGACAGTTCCCTCAACGCCGTCGTCAGCGCCATTGACACGGTGGAAGAGTTCAGCGCTTTTCGGGTTTTGTACGAACTTCGGGACACGGTGGTGAACGGCACGACCTACGCTAACGTATTGATTTTCAGCACCAACCAGCAGTTGGCGAAGTATGCTGCGGGCTTCTCACTCGTTGGCCTGGGCAACGGCAATTACCTGCTGGACACCGAGACGCCCGCCAATGGCCGGGTCTATCGCTGGGTAGCTCCCGACCCCGTGACGGGGCAACCACAGGGCGAGTACGAACCCGTCCGGCGGCTCGTGGCACCCAATCGCCAGCAACTTTACACAGCGGGAGGCGAGTATTCGCCTTCGGCAAAAACGAAGTTGCGGGCCGAGGTGGCGTTGAGCAATTTTGACCAAAACAGGTTGTCTGGTTTCAACGACGGGGACAATGTAGGGCTGGCTGGGACGGTGGGGGTGAAGCGGATTATTGAAGTCGGCAGTCGGCAGTCCCCAAAAGGGAACCAAAGCAGTTCGGAAGTTCGGAAGCAGTAGGTCTCCCCAACGGTTCCCCTTCAGGGTCAGGCGCAATCCGCAATCCGCAATCGAACTGGAGGCGAACTACGAATTTGCGCAGCAAAAATTCAAGGAACTGAACCCGTACCGCCCCGCCGAATTCACCCGGGACTGGAACGTGAACCGGAATGTCAACGACGTGGGCATCGTGACCCGGCCCACCGACGAGCACCTGTTCAACGGTGGGGCACCGCTGCGGACGCCCAAGCGGGCAGCTTGCAGTACAATTTTGGGGGCTTCCTGCGGGACACGCTGTACCGTGGCACCAAGCATTTTGCCAAGTATGCCTACCTGAAAAACGGCTGGGACGTTTGGGCGCAGGGTGACATTTTGAACACCAAAAGCACGTTGGAGCGGAGCGATTTTTTTAGGCCGAAGGCCAATTTTGCCATGCCGTTCCTGCGGGACAGCACAGGCACGGTATTTTGGAAGGCGGGCGTTTACGCTGAGCGGGAGCGCAACAGCCGCTTGGCAAAAAATCAACTGGGCACTGGGCCGGACACGCTGAACGCCGCCAGCTTTTTTTACGATTTGGCAAAAATTTACCTGGAAAGCCCTGAAAGTGAAACGTTTAACTTCAAGACCAGTTACCTGCGCCGCCTCGACCACGCACCTGACGGCGAGCAGTTCACCGCCTCCACGGTGGCCGACGAACTGAACCTTACGGGCGACTGGCAGCAAAGCCGCAACTCTCGCCTCGGCTGGAACTTCACTTGGCGGCAACTCGCCATCCGGGACACGACGCTCACCAACCTCGACCCCTCCGACACCTACCTTGGCCGCCTCGACTACACGCTGAACCTGTTGAAAGGCGTGGTGCAAAGCGCCACCAGCTACGAAATCGGCTCTGGGCAGGAGCGCAAATTGGAGTTCACCTACCTGCAAGTGCAGCCGGGCGAGGGCACCCACGTGTGGACCGACCGAAACGCCGACGGAAAAGTGCAGTTGGATGAAGTAGAAATCGCCCCGTTTCAGGACGTGGCCAACGCCGTGCGGGTGACGGTGTTCACCGATGATTTTATCCGCACCAATAATGTGACTTTCAATCAGAGCCTACGGCTCGAACCGAAGGCCGTTTGGTTCAATGCAACAGGTGGGAAGCGGTTTTGAGTAAATTCTCCACACAAAGCAGTTTGCAAATCACCCGAAAGGTGCGCCAATTAGACGGCGTGAGCGCTTGGAATCCTTCCAGTTGAACGTGGCGGACACGGCGCTGGTGAGTACCCGTTCGTCAGTGTACAACACGCTGTTTTTCAACCGGGCCGACCCAAAGTACGATGTGCAGTTAGGCATGTCCGACAACCAAAACAAGCTGGTGCAGACCACCGGATTCGAGAGCCGGAGGCAGCGGGAGCAGTTCCTAAAATCCCGCTGGAACGTGTCGAAATCGCTGAGTTTCCAGACGGAACTGAGTCTCGGCGTGGACGAGCAGGGATCGGAGCAATTCGAGAGCAAACGCTACCGCATCGAGTCGTGGGAAACGAAGCCGCAACTGACCTGGCAGCCGTCGAACAACTTCCGCACGGGCGTTTCGTGGCGCTACAAACTGGCCGAAAACCGCCTCGACAGCCTCGGCGAAAACGCCCGCACCAACGACCTGAAGTGGGAGGCGACCTTCAATCAGAGCGCCACGACAAGCCTGCGCTCAGAATTCTCCTTCGTAAAAATTGCGTTCGAGGGACAGGCAAACTCCCCGGTGGGCTTCGCTTTTTTGCAAGGTTTGCAAAATGGAAAGAACTTCATCTGGAACATCACGCTCGACAGACAGGTGGCAAAAAACATCCGCATTGGCATCACCTACGAGGGCCGGAAGACGGGTGAGGCGAAGTTGGTGCATGTGGGGCGGGCGCAGGTGGGGGCGGTGTTTTAAAGCATATACTCAGAGGGTGCTAAAAGTCACCAACAATGCCAAGGTGTTAGCTATAAATTGCCTCCCAAAATTCCAATGCGCATGAAAAATATCACCTTTATGGGCGGGTTCTGGCTATTTGGTCAAGAATCCACCATGACAGAACACGAAGAAACGCCTTTTAAAAAATTTCGAATAGCGGTAGTGATGGGTCATACAGCCGTGCCGCATGGCGAAAAACCAGCGCATCTATTTGTGCCGTCCTGGGGCATCGATGCAGAATATTGGGCAAGTCCTAATTGGGGCTTGGGCATCCATACCGACATGGAGTTGCAGAGTTTTGTAGCGAAACTGGCTGAGGGCGAGATACTAGAACGGGAATACCCCGTCGTAGCCACGTTTGAGCTGTTGGTAAACCCTAAACAGCTGCCTGGCCCCGGCTTTTGAACCCCCACTGTTGGACTCACGAGGATGGATTGCGCAACTGCCTTTATGATGCCCGCCTGGATCATTCGATACCTGGACTATTGGGTTCAGGATTGCAGTGGTTTTAAGCAAGCCCGAATCTCCAACATCAATTTGAGTTCCTACGGCGGTTGTCACCCGACTCGACCCGCACCCCAATCCTGCTCAAAATCAGCCAGAGCAACAGCCCCACAAGGCGATGATGATGCCGATGACCAAAACAGGATGCCGAGGTAAGGTATCACGATGCCCAGGACGATGAACATACCACCCACAATCATGACAATAAACCCAATGAAACCGAGGTTCAACCGCTGAAGGAGTTTTGATTTTTGAAAGCGTTTGGTTGTCTTTTTCTCCCACCATTTTTTCAGCCAACCGGAGCGTTTTTCTTTTTTTAAATAGGTGGAGGTAGCCGCTTTGTTCTCTGTTGGAACGGCGGAAACAGCATGATGCGAAGTGCGTGCCGCACTCGAAGCAGCCGAAAGGGAAGGCATGGAAACGGCAAGGAACAATGCCGTGAGCAGGGACAATAGCAGGTTGATTTTCATCGAAACAAAGGAGTTTTTTAAAAAAATAGGTGATTAGTTGCTTTTGAAAGATGCATCCATTCACCTAACTCCCCTATTTCCCAAAGGGAAAAAATCAAGCGCTAGCATGAACTCGCTTTCGCCAAATGACTCCAGCAATGCCCACCAAGAAGAAAATCACGGCGATAATCTCCGCCTGCGTGGGCTGAAATGGCAGCGACTCATACACTTCGTTGACCCTGATTTTTTCAATCCAAAACCGTTCGAAGCCATTGAGAATCAAATAGGTAAAGAAAATGACGCCCGGCACTTTCACGCGCTTGCGAATGGCCCAAAGGAACCCGCCAATGAGGAAGGAGGCGACCACTTCGTAAAGCGGCGTGGGGTAAACGGGATTTGCCAAATGGGTACAGTGCAGCCACTGGCAGCCTTCGATGGCCACACCCGCCTTGTTGACGTTGTGCGGGTAGTCGTATGCCCAGAGCCAGTCGGGTAGGAACCACCAATCGGGCATGGCGGCGGCGTCAATGCCCCAGTCGCCATCGCCGGCAAGTTGGCAGCCAATGCGCCCCACGCCGTAGGAAATGATGAGCGCCGGAGCAACGGCGTCCGCTGTCGGCCAAAACGGAATGTTGTGCTTCCGCATGTACCAGGTGACGCCGAGGTAGCCGCAAATCAGGCCGCCGTAAATGGCCAAGCCACTGCCAGAAAAGAAGGTGCCAATCGGGTCAGAAAAGAAGCCGGACGGCTCTTCGAGGATGGCAAAAATCTTGGCACCGAGTATTCCCGTGACGGCGGCGATGATGGTCAGGTCGCCGATGCGGTCGTGCGGGTAGAGGTTGCTGGTGACTTCCTTGGGCTTGGGCAATGCGTGCTTTTTCTTCTCCCACCAACGCATCGCACCAAACACTGCGGCGAGGCCAATGCCTGCCAGCCAGTTTCCTTTCCCGGAAAGCAGCACGGCGGCGGCGTCATTTTGGAACTCGGGAAAATGCTGGAAAATATAGACTAGTTTGAAGCCGACGAGGAAGCCGAACAGCGCGTTGGAGGCAATCTCCCAGATGGTGGCAGGCTCGCCGATGGTGGTTTTTACGATAGTGGGTTGGTAAATGCCTTCCTCTGCCTTGCGCTTGAGTTCAAGGTAAAAAAACAGGGCGGCGGAAAGGATGGCCACCACGAGCATCACACCAAAAGTCTTGAAGACGGAGGTCCAATTGTCGGGCTGTGTGCCAAAGATGTCGTGGAAAAAATAGGAAATGTCCGGGTACATGTTGTGTTTGTTTTGGTTACCAGTTGGCAACGTTTGGGGCAAAGATAGCTTGAGTTTTTGAACAAAAGCTTAGGTCAAAACAGCCTGCATAAGTTCGTGGAAGTCCGAGGCATCGGCATACAAGCGGTCGGAGTAGCTGGTGGCCCTGAAGGTGAGCAAGTGCGGGCTATCGTTCCGAAGGATAAGCTCGATGGTAATATTGCCAAACTGTTGGTTGATTTTTTTGTCCGCTTCCCAGTTCTGCCTAGGCTTGAGGTAGTGTCGCTCGACGGTCTGTACCCAATCTTTTTCCGACCAGGAGCGGGTGTCGGAAAGCTGGTTGCGGTAGTTGAGCGTGAGCACTTTTTCCTTGAGCAGGTCGAAGAAATGGCCGGCATCCTCCCTGGCGTAAATCAGCGAGTGGGAGGTGGATAGCAAAACCCTTTGAGGATGGGGTGTTGAGGAAGGTGAGCGCCAGGTCAACGCTTTCGGGCATGGATTGGTACATCGCATAACCTTCTGCCAAAAAACCGATGATGCGGCGACAGGCAAGCGTGTTTTTCCAGTTGTCGTATGCTTCCAGCGCTTCTGGGCTGCGCTCGATGCACTCCTTGAGGATAGGCCGGGAAGCAGAACTCTGCTCCGCTTCCCGAAAAAAATCTTTGAAGAAATCCCAGATATTGGTCATAGTTATTCAGCGCCTCCAGCGGCCTCGGCGGCGATGGCAGCTTTGTTGACCGCGTCCATTTCCTTGTCAATGAAGTACAGGCTTTGCGGCCCATCGCCGATGAGGCGGATGCGGTCGAGCACAGAGCGCATGAGCGCCTCCTCCTCCCGTTGCTCGTTGATGTACCACTGTAGAAATGTCTGCGTGCCGTGGTCGTTTTCCTTGTTGGCCAAGGTGATGAGCTTGTTGATGCTCTGTGTCACCTTTTGCTCGTGCTCGTACACATCTTTAAAGAGTAGCTGTACTGTGTCGAACTTCCGCTGTGGTTCCTTGATGCCGGGTGTGAGGGCGAAACCATCCACGTCGGAGAGGTATTCGAAAATCTTGAGCATGTGCATCCGCTCCTCTTCTGACTGGCGCTTGAGGAAGTCGGCGCAGCCGTTTAGTCCCTGCGCATCGCACCAAGTGGCCATGCTGAGGTAGAGGAAAGAGGCATAGCCTTCGAACTCAATTTGCTGATTGAGGGCTTCCTCCATTTTTTTTGAAATCATCATGTTGCTAGTATTTTTAATCGTTCAAATTTGTTTTGCGCCGCTTTTGAAATAAAAAGGCAAAGCAAAGTAAAACGATGCAAACGGTGTTTGGTTTGAAAAAATCGGAAATACCAGCGAATGGGAACGATTTGTCAAGTTTCTTGCAACAAATCAAGCAGCTAGTAAATAGCGTGTGGAAAAATCGGGTTCTCTGGAAGGATATTTTGTCTATTTTTGCCCGTCACCTCCTCAAGAACAAAAAGGGAGGAAAAAACTGGTAAACGAGCTATATGGGAAAAATCATCTCGCTATTGAACCATAAAGGTGGCGTTGGAAAGACCACAAGTGCCATCAACATAGGCGCAGGGCTGGTAGAGCTCGGCAAAAAAGTGCTGCTTATTGACCTCGACCCACAGGCCAACCTTTCCCTCTCCTTGGGTATACCCCGCCAACCCAACACCATCTATGAAGCATTGAGGGGCGAATCGGAACTGGAACCCTACTCCGTTCGGGAAAACCTGGACGTGGTGATGTCCACGCTCGACCTATCGGGCGCAGAAATGGAGCTTATCAACGAAGCGGGCAGGGAGTACATCTTGAAAGAGTTGTTTGAGCCTATCAAAGATGAGTATGATTTCATCATCATTGACTGCCCGCCGTCGCTCGGCCTGCTGACGCTGAACGCACTGGGCGCCAGCGATTATGTGTACATCCCGCTGCAAACGCAGTTCTTAGCCTTGCAGGGCTTGGCAAAAATCAAGCAGGTGATTGACAAAGTGAAGTTCAGGTTGAACAAAAACCTCGAAATTGGCGGGGTCATTGCCACTATGTACGACTCCCGGAAGATTTTGAACCGTGACGTGGTGGACACCATCAAGAAGTATTTTGGTGAAAAAGTTTTTAACACCCTCATCCGCGACAACGTATCTTTGGCTGAGGCTCCATCGCAGCGACAGGATATTTTCAACTACAACCGAAACAGCATCGGCGCTCAGGATTACATGAACCTTTGCAAAGAAATAATAGTGAGAATCGAAGCGGGGAAATAAACGGCTATTAGCTATCGGCCATTGGTTGGCTAATAGCTAATAGCCAATAGCTATCGGGCAAAGCATAATTAATACACCCAGATTCAGCATTTTGAGCAAAAAGAAATTCACGGACGGACTCGAAAGCCTCTTTTCCATTGACCAAAACAAGGAGAGCGGGCAGGGTACTACATTCTTGGAAGGGGCGAACCCCAACGAGATGAGGCCCGGCATTGGCAAACCTGCCGTGAACAAGAGTTCTTCCCGCAAAAACTTCACCACCGACCTCGACTCCCTGCTCCAGGAGGCCATGCAGGAGTCCTTCGAAGAACAAATTCAAGAGCGGGAAGCCGCTGCCAACCCAAACAAGGCGCAACCCTTCCACCAGCAAGCGCACCGCCGCAAACCGCTCGGCGGCCTCGACATGCTCATCCGCCGTACCGTGGAACGTGGTGCTGTGGAGGAAGACCAGGTAACCGGCACTCGCCGCCTCACCGTCTCCTTCGACAAGGTGAAGCTCAACAAGCTCAAGACCATTGCCCGGATGGAAAAAGCCTACCTGAAGGACATCCTCGGCGATATCGTGGAGGAGTACATCCGGCGCTACGAAAACCAGAAGGGGAACGTTGAATAGTTGGCAGTTCGACAGGGGGCAGTTGGCAGTCCAGTTCGACAGCCCAATAAGTCCATAACCAAAGGGAGGCAGCTTAATCAAGTTGCCTCCCTTTTGGTTAATGGCGACTTATTCAACTGTAACTTGACTGACGCCCTGTCGAACTGCCAACTCATTTTCCCTTGATTTTCTGAACCAATAGTTCCGTGGCAGAGTAGTCCTCATCCGTGGCTTTTGCCAGTGCGATGGCTTCCTTGGCATATTTCAGTGCTTTGCCTTTCTTTCCTAATTTATAGTACAGCGAAGCGACAGTGTCTGTGTTGGCGTAATTTTTATCCATTTTAACCGATTGCTTTGCCCAGCCAAGGGCGTATTTCAGTTCCTTTTTGCTGTCCACTGTTTCGTAGTACAACCAAGCTAATTCGTTCAGCACCGACCAGTCCTCTGCTGGGAACTTCTTGAAATGGGCGTTGGTCACTTTCGCAAAGTTCTTCCAGTCCTCCCGTTGGGCGTAGAAGCCCATTTTCAGTTGGCCTGACATCTCGGCAGCACGTTCTGGATAAGTTTTGGCGTAAAGTGTCTCCACTTTCTTCAGGTCGGCCTCCGTTTCGGCATGTGCAATGGTGTTTTGCACCAGCTCGTCCACCTTGCTGGTCACAGCCTGTTTGCCAAATTTGCCCTCAAACACCATGCGGTTGCCCATTAGGTAATCCGCCATTTTTGAGTCGAGGTCGTCGGTCATGCGAAAAATGAACGACAGGTTGTCGTCCGTGCTCCAGTCTTTTTGGGTGGCCAAGTACTCTTCGGCTATTTGCACGTAAGTGCCATCCATCGCATCGTAGCGGGCAAGGGCAAGGTTGTGCAGCAGCTCCGGCGAGCGGTCGCCCGCATCGTAGCGGGCGGTGATGGAACCGGCGTTGCGTTTGGGGTCTTTGGCAGCACCCGCTAGATCGACGAGCAGGTCAGTAGTGTGGTAGCCGACGGCGCGATGTACCACCTTGCCATCCGAGTTGATGAACAGCAGGGTAGGGTACGCTTGTATGCCAAAATCGCCCGAAAGGCCAATGCCCTCGCCCTTCTCCATGTCCATTTTTACGTTGACAAAATGGGCGTTGAAATAATCGCCAACCTCTTTTTGGGTAAAAACATCCCTCGCCATTTTCTTGCAGGGACCGCACCACTCGGCGTAGGCATCCATGAAAATGAGCTTGTCCTCTTTTTTGGCTTTCGCCAACATCTCCTTCCAAGTCCCTTGCGTAAATTGAATGCCCTGGGCAAAACTGTTGCTGCCCAAAATCAAGGTAAGGGCTAATAAAATCAGGTATTTTTTCATGGTTGGGTGGTTTGATTGCTGGATTGTTGAATTGTTAGATTGTTGAAAAGCGTACCCTCCAACAATCTAACAATTCAACAATCAAACCATCATTTAGCTTTCAATTTGTTTGATGAAGTCCTCGATGGAACGCACAGCGCTGGCATCAATCGTCTCGCCCTGCTTCACCATTTCGAGCGACTTGTTGGCGGCTTCGAGGGCCTGTTTTTTCTTGCCGTTTTTGTGCAGCACCTCGGCGTAGGTCATGTAGTAGGCGTAGTTGTTTCCTTTTTCGGCGGCTTGCTTGGCGTACTTCTCTGCCAATTTCATGCAATTTTTATCGGATGCGAAGCTGGCCGCAATGTCAGCAACCATTTTGGCCAAGCCCTTCGGGTCGCCTTTGGCCACGTTCTTGGCGTAGGCGTCACAGGATTTGCCGAATTTCTGGGCATCCTTGGCCGCCTTGTGATAGTCGTAGTCTGCTTTGGCGGCGAACTCACCGGCTTTCTCTGGGTAGCCCGCCTTCATTTTGGCCTTGGCCTCCTCCAACAGTTCCGGCGTTTGGAACTGGATGGCTTTTTTCAGCGTGTTGGCGCAAGCCAGCTCGATTCGGTCACGCAGTGCTTGCAGTCCTTCCTGCATCCCGATTTCCTTTTGGTGCTTGATGAGGAGGTCAAAAATGCGGGAATCGGCCTCCACCGCTCCTTCCAAGATGAATTTTCGGTTGAATTCCGTGGAGAGGTCTTCCTGTGTGCGGAGGTACTCGTTGGAGATGCCGAGGCTGGGCTTGCCCGATTTGTTGAGTGCCTTCACGTAGTTGTAAACCAGCTCCGGGTTGCGGTCGCCCTTTTCGTAGAGCCTGGCAAACTCAAGGCTGTAGTCCACTTTTCCGAGCGCCATTTCGCCCTGACGGAGCAAGCCGTTCACGTCCTGGCCGCCCACTACTTTTTGGATGACAGCGCCGTCGCTGCCAATGAAAAACAGGGTGGGGAAAGCGCTGACGGCATATTTGCCCCGAAGCGAAACGCCCTCGCTCTCCTCCCAGTCAACTTTGAGGTTGATGAAATTTTTGTTGAAATATTCGCCGACGGACTCGTCCTTGAACGTCGTGGCAGCCATGCGCTTGCAAGGGCCGCACCATTTGGCGTAGGCATCCATGAAGATGGGCTTGCCGGTTTTTTTGGATTCTTCCAGCGCCTCGTTGAAGCTGCCGTGAAAGAACTCGATGCCTTGCGCCCCAAGTTGGAGCGCCATCGCCAAGGCTATGAACAAAGAAAAAATTGACTTCATGTGAAAACTTGGATTTGAATTTTGAAGTGCAAAGTAAAGGGTTTGGCAGCTCAGATGCCCAAAAGGCAGGCCATCCTGCTGTTTTTCAACATTTTTTTAACTTAAAAAAGGTTACCCGCTCGACCTCACTCGGTTTCGTACTTTCTTATCAGGTCTTCGGGTTTCACGTTGATGACAGCGAGCAGCTGTTTTACCTGCGTCGCAAGCAGGGTATCGTTGGGATAAGTGGTGAGGAACTTTTTGTAGTATTTGGAGGCCATCACCGGGTCATGCAAGTCGCTGTCGAAGGTGAAGCCTTGCAGAAATAGCGCCATCGATCCCCTGTGGTGCTTGCTGTAATCCCGCCCCACCTGGCCCCAAAGCTCCATGGCCTTGCCATATTCCTTTGCCCTTTTTGCCACATCGCCCGCCCGGAAAAGCAGCGTGGGGGTGAGGGTATCCTGCGGGTATTGTTGAGCGTACTGCGCCGTCTTTTCAATCAAAAGCAGGGCAGACTCCTTGTCTTTGCTGGCATCTTCGGCCTTCAACAGTTGTTTTTCCAGCGCCGTTATCTCGTTGAGCAATTTTTCTTGAGCGGGGTTCCTCCCTGGCTCGCATGCGAAAAGGAGGAGGGTAGCGAACAAGCAAAAGCTGATTTTTTTCATGGCTTTTTTTTGGCAAAAATACCAAATCAGTAACACTCCTAACTAACCCATCACGGGAAGCAGTTTATGGCCAGCAAGTGCCAATTTTGTCGCCTCGAAATCCCTTGTGATGCCCAGCAGAAAACCACCACCACCAGCCCCGCAAACTTTCAATTTGAACAGGTCGTCGTCCAGCCCCTGCTGCCAGATTGGGCGGAATTTTTCAGGAATTAATCTTTCCAAATTATGAAGCTGAAACCCGCCGATATGATGTACCTCTTCGAAAACCCGGCTGCCATTTCCCTCTAAAAAAGCAGTGATCGCCGCCTCCACGGAAGGCAAGAGTTCCGTCCGACAAAGCGCTGAGAAGGCTTCGTCACGCATTTTCTCCAAAAAATACTCGATGAAAGGCGTAGCCTGCCTCGGCATTTCGGTATCGAGGAGGAAGATTTGGTGATTCGTGATTAATGATTCCCCTGCCAATTTGGGGTGATTGGTAGGCAAATCAACGATTTTGACGCCACCAAGCCCGCCGAGCAGCACCGGTTTTTGCAAAAAACAAATCAGTGGATCAGTACCGCTACTGGTGCCATGGAAGAACGCCTCCATTTGCGCCAGCGCCTTTTTCAATTCGCCGAGGTCTGACTGCCAACCCCATGGGGGTAAACTGCCAACTGCCAACTGCCAACTATCAAAGACCGCCGCCACCAGCGCCCCCGAACTCCCCGCCCCGTAGCCCGTCGGGATGTTCGACTCGAAGACCAGCCCTTCGTTCAGCGCCTGCCGGAAGGCCGCAACGTCAAGCTTGACGAGCAGCTCGCCTTGCTGTTGGAGGCGGTCGAGGTAGTCGGCGAGTTGAGGCAGTCGCATCTGCCGAGCGGCGAGTTCGGCAGTATTGAGCTTTGGGGAAAACGCCCATTTGCCCGAAAACAAAGGCAACGGCACGGCCAACGCCAGTGAGCCAACGTTGACGGTATGCTCACCAAAAAGGAGAAGTTTGGCGGGATAGTTTTTCATCAAGTAAAAAGGAAAAAGTACAAAGGAAAAAGTGGAATGCTGCGGGTCGGCAAAAGTAAGAATCCACTGCGGATAATCTGTTGGTTAAGCGTTGATATAGACAAAGCGGTTATAATTTGCATCCAGAAATCCACTGCTTTCACCTACATTTGCCCGGCTCACGGCTCGACTTTGTCCTTTTTACTTTGTCCTTTTTACTTCAATTAAAATGCAACGAAAATCCTACCGCCTCAAGGCTGGCAACATCAACAACCTGAAAATCGTGACCGAGGAACTGCCCGACCTCGGCCCCGACGAGGTGACGGTGGAAGTGAAGGCCATTGGCCTCAACTTCGCTGATGTATCCGTTATCCTCGGGCTTTACAGTGCCACGCCGAAGGGCGTTTTCACGCCAGGACTGGAAGTTGCGGGAGTGGTGGTGAAGGCGGGCAGCGAGGTGAAAAACGTGAAAGTGGGTGACCGCATCTTCGCAGTCACCCGCTTCGGGGGGCTATACGACGCACATCAACATTGGGTCGAAATACGCCATGCCGCTGCCCGACGATTGGTCGTTTGAGGAGGGGGCAGCCTACCCCGTGCAGGTGCTCACGGCCTATTATGCGCTGAGGCCGCTCGGCAATTTGCAGGCTGGGCAGACCGTGCTCATCCACAGCGCCGCCGGGGGCGTGGGCATCTTGGCCAATCGCCTTGCCAAAAAAATGGGCGCAACCACCATCGGCACGGTGGGCAGCCCGGGCAAGCTCGACCTGCTTCGGCAGGAGGGCGTGGACTTCCCCATCGTGCGGGACGAGCATTTTTTCAAAAACTTGGACGCCATCCTGAAAGACAGGGAACTGAACCTGATACTGGAAACGAACAACGGCAAGATGTTGATGGAGGATTTCAAGCGGCTGTCGCCCATGGGGCGCAGCATCGTGTACAGTGCCGCCGATTTCATCACGCACGGCAACCGTCCGAACCTCTTCAAGGTTATCTGGAAGTTCCTTCGCCGCCCGTTGATTGACCCGCTAAAATTGACCGACGGCAACCGGGGCATGTTGGGCTTCAACCTGATTTATTTGTACGAAAAATCGCACCTGTTGCACCAGTATTTGGAGGAAATAAAAACCTACAACATCGGCAAGCCGAGGGTGGGTCATGTGCTTGCTTTTGACAAACTGCCGGAAGCCGTGCGCCTACTGCAATCGGGAAAAACCACAGGAAAGGTAGTCGTAAAAACCTGATAGGTAATGAAATATAAAACCATTTTTGTGGATGCCGCCACGGTTAAAAACAAGAGCGCTTGGGGCATATCACTTGAAGAGACTAACGGCGACCAGCTTGCCCGTGACATCCAAGCCACTGTTTTGGAAAATGATTTGGCAGGTTTTGAGCTAATGCAATCCATGCCCGTTACTTCGTCCAAAACAATTTCAGGTGCTTATGCATACACGCTCACAACTGGCGTAATTTTGATTTTCAAACAAAAAAATCCATGATTTCCTACCGCTGCAAACCCTTCTACGAACTGACCGCACCACAGCTTTATAGCATCATGACCTTGCGCCAAGAGGTGTTCATTGTTGAACAAAACTGTGCCTACCTCGACGCCGATGGCAAGGACCTCAAGGGCTACCACCTCACCGGCTACGACGACGACGGCAAGCTGGTGGCCTACGCCCGGCTGTTGCCCAAGGGGGTCTCCTACGATAATTTTGTGTCCATCGGGCGGGTGGTGACATCGCCCTCGGTACGTGGTACAGGTGCCGGGCAGTCCCTGATGAAGGAAGCTTTGAACTGCATGGACGCCCTGTTTCCCGGCGAAAGCATCAAGCTCGGCGGACAAAGCTACCTGCGCAATTTTTACGAAAGCTTTGGCTTTGTGGTCAGCGGCGAGGAGTACCTGGAGGACGACATCCCGCATTTGCCGATGGTGAGATAAGCGGCTTTTATGTCGTGGGGATTGAGTTTTCGGGTAGGGTGCGGTTCGAAGCGATATAAAATTTGCGGGTGTAAAATTGCCAATAATAGCTTATGTTTGAGATTCTGGAACATCCCGCTAAATGAGCGCTGGGCAATCTTTTATCCAAAATTCAATACGCCATGAAAACAAGCACTACCCTTCTGAAAATTCTATTGTCGTATTCGCTGACGCTGCTATTTGTCGTACCCGCCTTTTGTCAAACTTCCAAAAAAAGCGAAGCGAATTTTTATACCGGCATCTCGCCGGTCATCCTGGCCAAGGACGGCGTTGAGGTCAATTTCCTCAATTCGATGACCTCTTTTTGGTTGGCCAGCAAGGAGTACAACCCGCTGTCCAACAGTACCCGCATTGCCAACCGGTACCGGATAACCCGCTTTCAGCAACTGCTCAGGGTCAACTATGGTTTTTCAAAAACTGGCCGCTGGGACTTGGGCGCCGAGCTTCAGTACACCCACTCAAGGCTGGACGACGACGCTCGAAGCTCGCCATTCCGGGTGTTTGGCGGCGACACAGACAGCGGCAAATCTTACCGTGGGGCAAGCCTGCTTGGGCTGCGCCTGCGGGTGGCTCCTTTTGAAAATCTGCCGGAACTGACCCTTCAGGGCATGGCCTATTTTCCCATCAACCGATCGGAAGAACTGAGGGCTCAATTGGGCAGCCAACGTACACAGGTTGGCGCGCTTGCCACTTTTTTCCAACAGCTAAACCCCCGTGCTTTTTACTTCCTGCAAGCCGATTGGCGCACTTTTTTGGCAAACGAGGAATTAGACAAAACGACCCACGTGCCTTCCCTCAGCGGATTCATGGTGATCAAAGTTGGCGAAGAATGGCATTTATTTCCTGGGCTGAGTTATTCCCCGACCTTGCAGAACTTCTCAGGTGCGTCGTTGCGCAAGGTCAACCAGCAACTGCTCGGCAGCCTCGGCCTACTGTACCAGCCTGTTGATGCCTTTGGCATCATGTTGAACTACCAAGTGCCCTTTATCCTTGAAAGCGGCAGCCAAAGCACCGAGTGGGTGCGGGAGAGTTTTAGCGCATTTACGGTGGGAATGCGGGTGGTGCTTTGATTTCATTGCACACAATTCGGCGGTACCTGCTCGATTCCCTGCTGGTAGATGAGAATTTGCCGCCCGTTCCTTTTGGACATCAGGGCCATCATGTGGCTCCGTTCCTGCACGGGCGTAAGGCCAAGCGGGTCAAGGGTCGGGCAAGGGGAGGGCAGGTTTTTCCAATTGCGGTATTTTTCAGGAACATCCATCAGATTGACAAGACACCCTCGAACTCCTCTGGCCCATCGCTCCGTACGATCGTCAAATGGACTTTGTCGTTTTCATCAATATAACCGAACATGGGGTTTTGGCGGTAGAGCCTGCTGTCGTCGCTTCGATTGCAGGTGCTTTGCTCGAAACTTTTTGACGAGTCAATGACCCGGGTGCAAGTATTCGAAGCATCGGCCACGAGCGTGAACCAGATGCAGTAATCAAGGTTTTCCGGGTGCAGCCATGCGTTTTCGATGCTCGGCGGGAAGGACACCTGCAAGGTCGGGACGACAATCTCTGGTATCGTTGGAAAAACGTACGCCGGGTTGTTTTCAAAAAAACTCTCGTCGTGGACTTCCAGGTTCAGGGAGACGAAATCCGCACAGTCGGGGTCTTCCACCCGCACGTCAACGGTGCCAGAAAGCCCTTCGGGTACTTTGGCTATCAGCCCCATGTCGGCTGCGTACCTCACTTCCACCTCCTTGTCTTCGATGAAAACCCGCCTGCCTTCCAGTGAACTGGGCGGTTGAGCGGTTATCAAAATTTCGTTGCCGACTTCCGTGTCGGCGGTGGTGATGCGCAAGCCAAGGACGGAATCACAGTCTGGGTTGCAGGAAAAAAGGCCAAGGGCCAAGGCCAGCGTGGGTAGAAGAGTTTGCTTCGTCATTGTTTCATTTTTTTGCTGTTCAAACCCCCAAGCGATGAAACTATGAAATGCCTATTCATCGGCTTGCAGGTTATCACATAGGTGTCAAATATTATCGCTCAACCGTTTTAAGATTTCATCAATTTTCATGTCCAGTTCCATTATCAAGGGAGCCAACGCTTCCATGGCTGCTCCAGCTCCTCGCTCCGCTTCTTTTTGAGCGGCCATGCGCCCCCTTTGCTTTGTTGAATAATCTTTGATCGGGGTGAGAACCTGTTCGTTCACCATGTCAAATATGATAGGTTCGTGTAACGTTTTGAGTATGAAATCATACGTTTCTTGAAGCTTGTAGGGCAGTGTTTGGTCATCCCAATAATGGGTGACCGCCTCCACCATACTGCTACTTGTTTCGTCAACAATGTTCCTCGTCTCGCTGTACTTTTTTATGACTGAATAAAAGTTATCGCAGCCTTGCGAGCTGAGGAAGCAATCGGATATTCTCGGCAATTCCCTTTGGACATCCTTTAGCCGAGAGCGGTAGGCGTTCAGGTCTGCGGAGAGGTCTTTGTAGGTTTGGTACTGCCGCAAATATTTTTCTTCCAGCGCTTCGAAAAGTTGCTGCTGCAGCAATTCCACTTTTTCTTCCAAAGCGGTAATTTGCCCTTGCCTTTCATCCAACAGCACTTCTTTTTCATCTAGTTGAGCCTCTTTTTCATCCAGGGATTGCGCCAGTTGCTGGACTTGGTTTTCGTAAAACAAAATCGTGTCGAGCATCACCTGGTGCAACTGCGCTAATTGGCGGGTGCTCAACTGTCGTTCCCGCTCCAGCTTGCCGATTTGTCGGCCCAAGCTTTCGACCTTATCCCGGAGCTTTGTGTTTTCCATCGCACAGACACGGATGCGCAGTTCGCCAGAAGGCGGCAAATTGACGCGGCCCGCATAAGGGGAAACCATTGGATTGGGGCAATTTTCCAAACTTATGGTTACATATTCTTTATTGGAGGGAACATATAGGTTGAAGCTGCCGTCCATTTTCGTCACGCAAACACTTTCCCCGACGACCTTCACTTTTACGTTGGGCACGCCTTTCATTTGCCCATCCACCACCTTGCCCAATATCTCAATATTTTGGCACTGCATATTGAGGTAAAATGCAAATAGTAAAAAAACGGTTGGCATATAATTGATTGCTTTCATAGCGGGTTAATTTATTAGTGAAAACAAAAAATATGCAGCATGTCAGATTAATTTAACGTCATTTTGTGAGGGTATATTTTCTTATGTTTTCCGGACTCAGCCGTATGCTTTCCGTTTGGTCTTTGCCATTTACTTTCACGCTAAATTCGACCTGCTTGTTGATTAAATCAGGTTTTACTTTCAATGTAAAAATGCCTTTCGAATCCGTCCGAGCCGTATATTCTTGGTCAAAATCTTTTATGGAAATCACGGCATCCGCTACGGGGCTTTCGTCAAAATAAATCAATTGTCCCGGCAGTTCTTGAAGCTGGGGTTCGCTCAGTTTTGCTTCCTGTGTCGTTGGGTTCGATGGTTTATTTTCAACAATTTTCGGCACCAAAAAAAGCAAGATAAGCCCCACCGCCACTACCGGCACCAACCACTTCATCAGGCGGCGGCTCAGCTTGCTCGCCAAGTCGGTTTTTTCCAATTCGCCAATGCCTTGCGGGAGTAATTCCTCGGGTCGTTTTGGCAGCTCCCGCCGCTCCATTTGTTCAACCAAACTCATGAGACCCTTCGAAATCCTTGCCCACTCGAGGCGCTCATCATGCTGGTCAAGCACACCTTCAATCTCGTTTTGCTGCAAGGTCTCCAACCGGTTTTTCAAGAGCAGCGCACTGGTGAAATATTCCTTCTCTTTGCTTTTAGCCAATTGCAACAACGAATTGACAGCCGATTCGGTATGACCATCGGCCAGCAAGTTCCTGATGCTATCATAAGAAGGTATTTCTGGCATTTTCTTCGGTTATTGATCACTTATCAAAACGTTTGAAAACTAAAAAGAACACAATATAGAAATATTCCAATCAAAGGCGTCATCTGTCGCCAATAATTGAACCGCCATTACGGGAAAGAAAGCAAAACGATTTTCAATCCGTTTCCAATAATTCCAATCGGGAAAGCAAGTCTTCAAAACCCCTCAACCCCCAGCTTCTTCAGCACCACGTCCACCTCGTCCGGGGTGTTCACGTTCATCAGCACATCGGGGTTTGGCGCATCGAGCAGGTGCACCTGGGAGTTTATCAGCACCTTGCGGGGGCAGGAGTAGCCCTGTGCCAGAAATTGCAGCAGCACTGGGTAGCTCTTCGGCTCCCAGATGGCCACCAACGGCTCCGGGAACCCGTTCTCCGGGCTGCGATAAGCCGTGGCAATGGCCGATGGGTCTCGGTTTTCCACCAAGATGGCGCAGCGCCTCCTCGTCGAGCAGGGGCAGGTCGCAGGCCACCACCAGCCAGGCACTGTCCGGCTGCTGCCGAAAGGCCGAAAGAATGGCGCCCATTGGCCCCAGGCTGAGGAAGGTGTCGGGCAGCACGTCGTGGGAATACACCAGTTCTCCCGCTTGTTCGGGACGGCAAGAAACCTTTGTTTTCTTGCAAACCTTATCCAACAAATCAATCATCACGTCCCGCTGCGGCTTGTCGTGGTAATGCAGCACGCTCTTGTCCGTACCCATCCGGCGACTCTTGCCACCCACCAGCACAAGGCCATTCAACGGCGGCAAAGCATGGTGCAGCTCTTTTTCAAAAAATGATTGAACCGCTTGAAAATCAGCAAGTTGCAGCACGGGTATTTTGTCAAAATTCTTCAAGTTTTCTTTCAAAAAATCAAATGGTTGGAGCGCATGGTCGGTAAGCAAAATCAACTGCACGTCGGTCAGGCGGTCGAGCTTTCGGTGCAGTGAGTCCTCCTTTTTTGGGTCAATGACCACCACCTGTTTTTTTGCGGCGAAATGGTTGCCGTTCACCAGCACGAGGTCCATTTCGTTGAACAGCGGGCGCAGTTGGAACGCCGAGGGCTTGCCCATGAAGTCGAGGCGGTTGTACGTGATTTTGTCGGTGTACTCCAGTATTGCGCCATGCCCTAACTGCCCGTTGCCCACTGCCGAACCACCCACTTCCTGGTGGTCGGCGTCCACGTACCCAATTTTCCAAGTTGGTGAAAAAGCTTCGGCGAGCCGTGCAGCCAATTGCTTGATATCGCCACAGTTGGTGCCGAGGATTGCCCACTCGTTCCGGCCAAAATTTCCAAGCGAGGGCCTTGCAATGTCATCGTGCTTTTTGTGCTTCATTTCTCGTTGAACTTTTACTTTGTCCTTTTAAAATCCTTTTTCCCGCCTGTTTTCTCCATCAACATCGTGTCCCGGATGACGATGTTGTGCGACATCGCCTTGCACATGTCGTAGATGGTGAGCGCCGCCACCGAGGCACCAGTGAGGGCTTCCATTTCCACCCCCGTCTTGCCGGTGAGGCTGGCCTCGCACTCAATGACGACTTCCCGACGCTCGTTCAGTGCGATGCGAATCTGGCAGTTTTCCAGCCCAAGCGGGTGGCAAAGTGGGATGAGTTCGCCCGTGCGCTTGGCGGCCATCACGCCAGCGATGATGGCGGTCTGGAACACTGGGCCTTTTTTAGTGTGGATGTCGTCGTTTGTGAAATGCTGCAAAATCGCCTCATCCAGCACCACGGTGCTGCGAGCAATAGCGGTACGGCGCGTGAGCGGTTTTGCCCCCACGTCCACCATGGAAGGGTTGCCTGCGGCATCGAGATGGGTGAAGTTTTTTGACATAAAATAAGGCGGCATTGGGTCGCTGCGCAAAGTTAGCGCATGTTTTGGCCGCAATTTTGCCAAAAATCACCCACTCTACAAGTATTTTACTCATCGAGCTACGCCTTTTGCGCATGGTTTTTACCTACTTTTGCTGCTCAAAAAAGACGTTAGACAGGAGACGTTAGACTTTAGACAGTCCGCCACAGAAAAAATCTATTGTCTAAAGTCTATCATCTAATGTCTCAAAAAGCAGCAACATGAAAATTGGCGTAGTCATCTTTCCCGGTTCCAATTGCGACCACGATATGCTCCACGTACTGGGCAATGTGATGCAGCAGGAGGTAGTAGCGCTCTGGCACAAGGACAGTGAACTACCACCCGACCTCGACTGCGTGGTGCTTCCGGGCGGTTTTTCCTATGGCGACTACCTGCGTTGCGGGGCCATCGCCCGCTTTTCACCACTGATGAATGCGGTGATTGAATTTGCAAACGGCGGCGGCTATGTGTTCGGCATTTGCAACGGCTTCCAGATTCTTTGCGAAGCAGGACTGTTACCGGGCGTTTTGTTGCGCAACGACCGCCAGCAATTCATTTGCCGCAATGTCTGGCTGCGCTCCATGACCCGCAACTCGGCCATCACTTCCCGCATTGACTCTCAGGCGGTGCTGAAAATTCCCATTGCCCACGCCGAGGGACGTTACTACGCCGACGATGCCGCAGTGGCTGAACTGGTGGCCAACGACCAGATTTTGTTCAAATACTGTTCACCATCTGGCGAAATCACGCCGGAGGCCAACCCAAACGGCGCACTGCTCAACATCGCTGGCATCTGCAACCGTGGCCGCAACGTGTTCGGCATGATGCCCCACCCAGAGCGGGCCTCGGAGGAGATGCTCGGAAACTCCGATGGACGGATACTGTTTGAGTCGCTGGTGCAGGCCGTCGAGGTGATGGTTTAAAGGGTTGATAAGGGTTGATAAAAAGTTGAGAGGGGTTGATATTGGACGTCGTTATGCGAGAAATCAACCCTTATCAACCTTTCCAAATATTAGTTTTGAATAAAATTTGTTGGCGAACCCAACTTTCCTGTAATTTTGAAAAAAATATAAACTGTTCAGCGCTTTTGGCCTGAACTTGGAATAGCGAACGAATCTACAATTACATCATTCAAATTATTGAACCTGAACGATTTACATTTACTGATTTTTTACTGACAACAACCTTAAACGCAACTGAACATGAAGTCGAAACTTGTACTTTGGGGCAGCAACGCCCAGGACGAAAAATGCTTGATTGCCGTTTCATTGAGAGCAGCAGACAACAAAGTTGACATCTGGACTTTTCCCGAATCGGTGGCCACGGAAGATTTTTACCAACAAATGATGAAGGAGTGGCGGGACGGCGAAGGCCTGGAACTGCCCGATCCGAAAACCCACCTCGAACGGGATCTCTCCATCACCGAGAGCATCCTGCCCGATGACCTGAAGGTAGAGCGGGGCGATGTGGTGCTACGGGCGCAGACCGAATGGCAATTTGTCGTGCTATCTTCCAAGCTTCATCAAGCCTACGAAAACCAACTCGGCGACCTGAAGGAACGGGTGAGCAAGCTCGAAGACTTTGACCAACCTACCTGGGACAACCTCAAGGAGTTCTGGGACAAAGTGCAAGAACAAGTGCGGGAGCGCAACCTCTTCCGCGACCACGCCGACCGCTTGCGGGCACATACCAACGAGCTTTTCGGGCACATGAAAACCCTCCGCTCCAAACTGGACGAGGAGTTCGAAAAACTTTCCAAAGAAGCACACGACAAGTTTTTTACGGCGCTCGCCGAAGTGGAAAGAAAAATGGAGAACGGTGCACGAGTGCCAGTGATTTTTGATGAACTTAAAAGGCTGCAAAGCATGTTCCGGGAGTCGAAGACGCTGACCCGTGAGCACCGCAACAAGGTTTGGGAAAAACTCGACGGCACCTTCAAAGCCGTGAAGGAAAAACGCTTTGGCTCAAAACCTGGTGGTGGAGACGGAGGCGGTTCAATGCTCCAAGGCACCCAACGCCGCTACGACGGCTTGATGTCGGCCATTGACAAGATGGAGCAGTCCATTCGCCGCGACCGCCACGACCTCGATTTCCAGCTGCACAAAATCAATACGACCGACGGCCAATTGGAGGCACAATTGCGCCAAGCCAAATTGAAAATGATAGAGGAGCGCGTACACTCGAAGGAAGAAAAGCTAAACGAGATGAACGCTACCAAGATTGACCTCGAAAAGCGCCTTGTCTCCTTGAAAGAAAAGGAAGCCCGACGTGCTGCACAGGATGCCGCTAAGGAGAAAATAGCTGGTGAAATGAGGGCAGCAGCTGAGGCCCGTGAAGACGTCGCTGAAAAATTGGACAAGGCCGCAGAGGAAATCAGTACCGCCAAGTCCAAAAAACAGAGCTCCAAAGGAGAAGCACCAAAAGAAGAGGAAGCACCAAAGAAAAAAGAATCCATTTTGGGTGCAGTAAGCACAATGATGGGCGAATCTTTCGAGGATGTGATTGACACCGTAAAGGCCGTTGCTTCCGTCATTGGCGACAAGATTGAAGACGCCATTGAGGAGTTTAAGGAAGAAATGGAAGGCGCCAACAGGAAGCGCCAACCGAAGCCGCTGCAGCAGAAGCACCAGAAGCACCGGCTGAGCCGGAAGCTAAAGTTGAAGCGCCAGAAGTTCCGGCTGCCGATACCCAAGTAGCTCCAGTTGCCAAGGCCAAACCAGCAAGGAAAGCTCCTGCTAAAAAGGCTGCTCCTGCCAAAACTGAGGAAGAAGAATAGGCCGAAATCGCCTGTTTCTTTACGATAAGATAAAGCCCTGTGCCAACGCACGGGGCTTTTTGTTTGCATACCTCACTTCTTCCGCTGCGTCACGTACACCACCAATTCCCTCATCGCCGTGCGGGCGAGTGAATCAGGGAATTGGTCGAGAATGGTAAAAGCCGCCGTGCTGTACCGCTCCATCGCAGCCTTGGCGTATTCGAGGCCGCCACTGGCCTTTACGAAGCTGATGACTTCCCTCACTCTTTCGGGCTTGTCGCTGTGCTTTTTGATGAGGTTGATGACATGGCTCTTGTCACTGCGGGAGGCATTTTCGAGGGCATAAATCAGCGGCAGCGTAAGCTTTTTCTCCTGGATGTCAATGCCGAGCGGCTTGCCCACGTCGTCCGTGCCGAAGTCGAAAAGGTCGTCCTTGATTTGGAAGGCGATGCCAAGGTTTTCCCCAAACAGCCGCATTTGCGCTATTACCGCCTCGTCCTTGGTGGTGGAGGCCGCCCCAGCGCTGCATGCCGCTGCGATGAGCGAAGCCGTTTTCTGGCGAATGACTTCGTAATAAATCGCCTCCTTGATGTCCAACCGGCGGGCCTTTTCGAGCTGGAGCAGTTCGCCTTCGCTCATGGCCTTCACAGCTTCGGAGATGATTTCGAGCAGGCGGAACTCCTTGTTTTTCAAAGCCAACAGCAGACCCTGCGCGAACAGGTAATCGCCCACCAACACGGCCACTTTGTTTTTCCAGAGGGCGTTGATGGAGAAAAAACCACGGCGCTCGTCGGACTCGTCCACCACGTCATCGTGGACGAGCGTGGCCGTGTGCAGCAGCTCTACCATGGAGGCAGCGGTGTACGTGGCCTCTGTCACCCCGCCGCAAATCTTGGCGCTGAGGAACACGAACATGGGCCGCACCTGCTTGCCCTTCCGCTTCACGATGTAGTACATGATGCGGTCCAGCAGCGGCACATGGCTGCGCATGGCACCCCGGAAGTGCAGCTCGAACTTATCAAGCTCCTTCTCGACGGGTTGTTTTATCGTATCAATGGAAGACATTTTTAGTTGGCAGTTAGACAGTTGGCAGTTGGCAGTCGGGATGCAGTTATACTCCGAATTCATAGGTTTTGTCCAGGGTTTGGGGGACGGGGCAGATGATTAATTTGCACAAAACCTATTAGTGCGGAGTATAGCGGTGCTTGAATGCCAACTGGCAACCTGAGATGGCAAAAGTAAGTTGAAAGTTCGACAATCCTGATTTGCACCAACGAAACAGCCCCGACGGGATTTGGATGCCGGTCGGGGCTGTTATTTTGAGCATTACCAAACTTTATTTTATCGAAACCGACGCCCCTGCCCTTGCCGAAAAGCTATGTGCATCGCCAGGATTTACCAATGAAAACAGATTGTCGGTGACGCCAAAAACCTGCACTGGGCCAAGCTTGAGCGTGAGGTTGAGGCCGAGGTTGTCGTAGCTGTCCGGCTGCTTGAAAGCATAGCTGAGACCTGCATTGAGCTGTTTGATGGGACTGAAATTGATGCCGACCGCCACTGAGGAAAACGGCTCGCCCCGGTAGTTTTCGTTGAAAAACAAGCCGCTCACTGCCCATTTTTCATTCAGCTTGTATCGGGCGCTGAGGTAAATTTTGCGGGTAAGCGTGGTGGTGTAACTGCCGCTGGTTTCTTCGACCTTGAAAATTGATTTCAGGGTGTCCAGTGCATCGCCGAAACTGACCGAGTCGCCCGTCAGTGCACCGGAAAAGTCAAGCCCGTCGTACTGGTAGGTTTGGGTGGCTTCATAGTTGGTCACGTTGTCGTCCCAAGTGATTTTGCCAAGGTCGAGCACGCTGGCGGCGAGGTCGAGCTTGCCGAGTTCCGCACTGAGGCCAAGGTCGAAAGCCATGCCGTTGTTCTTGCTAAAAAACTTTTGGGCGGTGAGTTTAGCGTAGTCAAAATCAACGTTCACATCTTCAAATTCTTGGTAATCAATCGTATTGGCTGAGTGCAGGATGTAGTTGCCGTTAAGGGTGATTTGGTAAACATCGGGGTCGGTGTAGAGGCTGGCAGCGTGGTGGTCTTTGTCGGTGGCCGCACCAGCGATGCCACTGAGGAACTTGACGTTGGCACCGAGCGTCACCGGCCCCATTTCGTATGCCGCTCCGGCCATAAGTTCATGATAACCAGCCAGTTCTACCTCGTTGCCCAATTCCACGGTCTGTCCAATGAACTGTGCATTGCCTTGCCAAACCACCTGCGGCAATGTTTTCGGATAATTCAAAAAGGCATTGTACTTCACGGCATGGCCGATAGTCAGGTGCAGGTTTTTTAACTTGAAGCTCAGGCTGAGCGAAGGGATACCCAACTCGTTGCGAATGGTGTTCTCCGCATCCAAATGACCGATGAGCTTGTCAATGTCCACCACGGTTTTGCCTTCTTGCTTCGCAACGATTTGGTTGTAGGTCGGCCCGTCGAAAGCGATTGAACTGTAAATTCCGGGCAGGCCGATGGTGAGTTTGTTGTCCTGCACAAAGGCCGGATTGGTGCTGTTCGACTGCCAGACATGGGGCATGAAATGGAGGCCAAGCTCCTGCTGCGCCATCATTTGCGAAGCGAAAAAAAGGAGAATAGGTATGAGGTATGAGGTATGAGGTATGAGTGGTTGACGGTCAGCGTTTCGCATTTTAGAATTGTATTTTTGGTGCAATTTCAATGACAATGGTTGTTTAATAAGAGAAGGGGCTTCGAGTGCTTTTGTTCAAACTGCTCGAAGCCCCCCTTTGCAAGTTTTATGAGATATGAGTTAGGAGTGCACTCATAACTCATATCTCATAACTCTTTAAAACTCCGCCTGCCCCGCCGCCCGTGGAAATGCAATCACGTCACGGATATTGCTCATGCCTGTGATGAACAGCACCATCCGCTCGAAGCCAAGGCCGAAGCCTGCGTGGGGGCAGCCCCCGAATTTGCGAAGCTCCAGATACCACCAAAGCTCCTCCTCATGGATGCCCTGGGCGTGGATGCGCTCCAACAGTTTGCTGTGGCGCTCCTCCCGCTGTGAGCCGCCGATGACCTCGCCGATGTATGGGAACAGGATGTCCATGGCCGCCACAGTCTCCTTGCCGGGTTCGGTGCCGTCGTTTTCCCGCATGTAAAATGCCTTGATGGACTTCGGGTAATCCCGCACGACAACGGGCTTTTGGAAATGCTTTTCCACGAGGTAGCGCTCGTGCTCGCTCTGGAGGTCTTTGCCCCACTGCACGTCGAACTTGAACTTGCCTTTTTTGTAGGTATTCGAGTTGCGCAGTATGTCCACCGCCTCTGTGTAGGTGATGCGCTCGAAGTTGTTGTCCACCACGAAGCGGAGCATGTCCACGAGGCCCATCGGGCGGCGGTCTTCCTGCTTCATGTTTTTTCCTCGTCCTTGATGCGCTTGTCGAGGAAGGCCAGGGTCGTCGGGGTAGTTGTCAAGGATGTGGCGGATGAGGAATTTCACGAAATCCTCGGCCAGTTCCATGTTGTCGAAGATGTCGAAGAAGGCGACCTCCGGCTCAATCATCCAGAACTCGGCCAAGTGGCGGGTCGTGTACGATTGCTCGGCCCGAAAGGTGGGGCCGAAAGTGTAGATTTTGCCCAGGGCCATCGCCGCTATCTCGCCCTGCAACTGGCCGGAAACGGTCAGGTTGGTGCTTTTGCCAAAAAAATCTTCCTTGAAATCAATCTCGCCGGACTCGGTGCGAGGCAGGTTTTCCAGGTCGAGCGTCGTCACCCGGAACATCTCGCCAGCGCCCTCGGCATCGCTGCCGGTGACGATGGGCGTGTGCATGTAGTAGTAGCCCCTATCGTTAAAATACTTGTGAACGGCATAAGCCACGGCGTGGCGAATGCGGAAAACGGCGCTGAAAGTCTGCGTCCTCATGCGGAAATGCGCTTTTTCCCGCAGGTACTCCATCGTCATGTTCTTCGGCTGGAGGTGGTAATCGTCGGGGCTGCACTCGCCGAGCAGTTCGATGCCTTCGGCAGTAAGTTCGACGGACTGGCCTGCGCCCTGCGACTCCACCAACTGGCCAGTGACCGAGATGCAGGCGTGGAACTGGATCTTTTTCAAAAACTCCTCCTCAAATTTTTCAAAATCCACCACGACTTGCAGCGTGTTGAACGAGGAGCCGTCGTAGAGGGCGATGAAGCGGTTGGAGCGAAAGGAGCGCACCCAGCCGGAGACTTTTACGGTGGTGCCGACTTGTGGCTGGCGCAATATTTCAGCGATTTCTGTTCTTTTCATGTTAGTTTGATTCGTTGTAGTCGCCAAATTTATTTGGCAGACTGTTGTTTCATCAAGCCAGCCAAACAAGTTTGGCGGCTACAATTGGCAAATCGGGGTGCGAAAGTAAGCCAAAAAACTGGCGTGAAACGGAGTTCCGTTGCCGGAATTTGAAAAAACGTAAGCTTGGCAAACTTGGTTTCAAAACAAAAAGACCTCGGCAACACCGAAGCCTTTTTCAAACCTAATTTATGCGAATTAAGAGTTGGAAGTTGCCGAAATGACCTCGGAGGGGTCAAATGTTGGTAGAATTTCATTCGCAAGGTGCGTTTTCGACCTCGGAGAGGTCGTACGTTCGGGATTTGTGCGACCTCTCCGAGGTCGAAACACCGCTAATACCTATTTTCTACCAATATTTGACCTCTCCGAGGTCGGAGAATTCTGCTTCAACACCTAATTCGCATAATTTTCCAACACCTTGAATATAACGTGAATTCGGAGATTATATAATTGATTACCAGCCATTTAGCCGCAGGCGGCGACAATATTTGTAGAAAATGCAATGCGTTCGCCAGCGGGCGAATATATTTGCCGCGGTGCGACTGTCATGCTGCATTCCAAGGATTAGCGCCGCTCTGCGGCTTTTAAATCTCCGAACTCACGTTAATACAAGAAAGCGGGGCTTGAACCAGCAGGCTTTTCTACCGCACCTCCAGAATAGGGATGCTTTGCCCCCGAAAGGAAATGGTCTCCCCTGCTTTGCGGCCCGCCAATGCGACTCCAATGGGCGATGCCAAGGATACTAGATAATACAGCCTCCCTTCCAATTCCAGCTTCCCGGCGCTGATGGCGATGAAGTAGTTTCCCTGCCCGGTCAATACCAAGCTTCCTTCCCCGATGCCAGGCGGCAAGTCTTCCAATTGAATGCGGTCCAATACCTGTTGGAGCTGCTGCGCCTCTGCCAGTTGCACAGACAGTTTTTCCTGTTCGAGCTGCATCATGGCCCGGCCCGTTTCATGCTTGTCGCCAGCACTGCTCTTGGTCTCTTCGTCCAAGGCCTGCCGAACTTCCTCTTGGGCACGGGTGACGGTATCGAGGCGCTGGGTGACATATTGCTGGCAGTGGGCGAGGAGGAGGGGTTTGGAGTTGCATGGAACGAAGATAAGTTGTTTTGGTAATTTAACGTGAGTTTTGGCAATTTACAAACGCTCCATCGGAGCGGTATCTTTGTAGAACCCAGTATTTACAGCATTTACCGCTCATTCGGAGCGGTATCTTGAATGAGATAGCGTTCCGATGGAACGCCGATGGGCATTTTTCGGCATTTCTACAAAGATGTAAGTCCTACGGACTTGATTATCAAGCACTTATTGCCATACCTCACGTTAATTAATGGGGAGGTGAAGCCCTTTTGACAAACCGCCTGACGTACAGATGCAAATCCCACAGGGATTAATTGTGCTGGTGCTAAACTTGTCATAGCTTTTGGGTTTTATTAGTTCAGACATACTTCAACAACCGGAAACATTCAAAACTTAAAATCATGACCGTTAAAGAACTTATTGAACTGCTTGCCCAATATCCGCAAGAAGCCCGTGTTGTGGTAGCTGGTTATGAAGGCGGGTACAATGATATATTGAAGCTTAACCCAATTCCGTTACAATTAAATGCGCATGCAGAATGGTGGTATGGCCAACATGAACGCTCGGAGGAAGGTACCGGGGAGCAAGCTGTTTTCCTAGAAGGAAAGAATGGGATGGCTGCGGATTAGCCTACTTGCCTACGCACGGCCTGTCCCGACCATAAAGTCGGAGCGGCCTGAAGCCGCCACCTTAGCCCGTATGCAAGCTACAGCTTGCAACGAGCAGACCGTTTTTCAAATGACTGACTGTGCGCCAACGGGGGTGACAGCGGGTATCGCCAGCAGTATTATTTTTTATCCGCATAAGCCTTAATATAAATATCACGAAACTCAGCAGGAACATCAGTTACAAAGGTTTGGTTTATTGCATTTAAAATCTTCTCTGGCGGAACAGATAGACTCACAATGTTGTCGTGCGAAATACTAATGTAATTGGGAACAAGCCTTTCAAGGCTTTGAACCAAGGATTTCAAATCGTCAATAGAATATTTTTTAATTCAGGGCTACTTATTCTGAGAGCATACAAACTTGATGGCTCTGTATCTGTCTTAATAAGCTTAAATGCTTCTTCAAGTAATTCCTTAATGGGACCTCTTGTTACTTCTTTTGTTCTGATTTCATCAATCCAGTTTGATGTTTCAATAACGGTATGGCAGTTTTCAAAAAATTCTCGAAGTTGTTTTAGCCCTATTTGTTTTGGACTCGATACCAACACGAGTATCATTAAATCTTTAGCTCTGATAAGATTAATTTTATGTTTTTTAGCCTCTATGTTCACTGCTGAAGTAGTTTCGTCTGCACCTTCAAAGTCAATAGCAACAACACAAGCGTAATTTGCGTTGTAGGCATCTCTATGCCTATCAACACCGGATATATGTGCAGTAGTAGCTTTGATTTTATCTTTTGCTGTGCTTTTCGCATCAAAGGTTATAGAGTAATTATCTGCTGAATTTTTCGGGCCCAAATAAGCGACTGCTTGCCCATCGGGCTTACCTGGGCCTCAATTTTAGTTGATTCATAGCCAAGAGAATTGAAGGCTTGTGTTACAGATTTTTCCAGTCCAGTTGAATCGCCTAATGATGAATGTAAAAGTGAAGCGACAAATGGAGCATTGGGTTTATCGCTAAATGTTAGTTCTCTTAAAATAGCATCTCTTAAACATAATTTCTCTTACATCATCTTGTTTAATTCCACTGTCAAGCAAAATACACTCTGTAAGAATTTCTGTCAATGCAATAAGCTGAAAGGGTAGAAGTGATTTTACTTCATCCAAAAGTTTGCGAAAAATGGATGCATCAAATTTATTTTTGCAAAACCTGTTGCAATTTCAAGTTTGGCAATGGGGTCTTCCGGGTTCAAAGTAACCCACTCAACTTTTGAATTATTCCTATGTCGGAAGTTAAATCTGCTTCAAGTTTTAAAATTAAATCTGCTTTATTTTGATCAGATAAATTATTTGGGATTTCAGTCAGAACCAAATCGCTTAATTCTCCGTCAAGAAATTTTTTGGCTGCAACAATCAAGGTCTCCTTGACAGACTTGCTGATGCGTATGCAATTTTGTGTGATGCTCTATTTTTCTTTTCAATATCTTCAACCGTGGCGAAATACCAATCCTTGACTTGATTAAATTTTCTCTTTATGTATTCTCTCAAATCAGTTAGAGCCGCTGAGTTTTGGATTGCTTCTCTTGTTGAAGTAATGTATTCATCAAGTTCATCAGCATTAACCGTAATTCTAACGCGATTAAATACACCATGAGAAAGGGCTTCCATTCCAATTAATGGGTCGTCAATATTTATCAATCTGTCCCTCACGGTTAGAAAAATTCCATTGCTTCTTCCTAACTCCTCTGACTTACCTGTCAGCAACGAATCTCTATACAAGTCTATCTGTCCTGTTACATTTTTAAGATTTATCAAATGAACACAAGGCTTATTTTTGTAAGCGTCAACTTCGTATTTGAACTTAGTAGCGACATCATCATCCTTGCCGAAAACCCAAGTTTTCCAAGGTGCAATACTTTCTTTGCTTGATTGAATTGGAACACCGTTAAAGTCAAATTGAAACTCGGATTAAGTGGAAGTGCCGTGCTTAAAATCCATTTCAATCTACCATCTTTTATTTCGCTTGCCTTTGCTTTAAGGTCTGATAGAATTGCAAAAGTCCAAGTGGTAGGACTTTCCGTCTCCCAAAGTTTAAATGAAATTAAATCTTGAGTTCCCTTTTTATTATTGGAGTTAAAATTGACTTTACTTCTTCTAAAGTCAATTCTTTTTCATCAAGTTTTATTGTCTCAGTTGAATCTTTGTTGATATTGGAATAATTCATCATAACAGCATAATACTTCCCATTGGATGCTTTGCAGATTAATGTTAGTTTAGTAGTTAGTATATATGTTGCCAGTTTTCCAATGCCAAATTTACCAATTGGTAGGCGTTCTTGGCTTTGATTATCTCTTTTGTTTGATGAACCAATTTTCCAAAACTGTTTGAGTCCCTCTTTGTCCATTGAAGAACCATTGTCCGCTACCCAAAGAATGGAATCAGGCAGCCCCTTATCCATAGGAACATAGACTGATACCTGCGTTGCCCCTGCATCGTATGAGTTACTCACTAATTCTTCAAATGCTTTATTCGGGCTAGAATAAAGTCCGGCAGAAAAAAAGCTCAATAATTCTGTAGCTAATTTCAACTGGAATGCTGTCAATTACTGTTCCTACGTTGTCAATATTCATTTTATTTTTTCTTTGCTATTAAGATATATTCTTCAGGATAAACCAGTTTGCTGTCTTTGTTTTTAAGTTTAGAAAACTTTCCGGATTTTTTATCTCTGATTGTTGGAATTAGTTTGTAAGGAATACTTCTCTTTATAATATCAACCATTTCAAAGTCTAAACTAATCAGCATTTCTACAAATATCTCTGCTGATTTAATTTTTTACATTTTTGAATGTTGTGTTTCCAATTACTAAACAGGTATGGCCATCCTTTTTAAGAACTCGGTGCATTTCTTTAGCCACTGCTTTCATGTCCTTGAAATAATTAGCAACTTCTTTAGCTGTGCGCTTGTCCTTTTTAAAAGTTCGTTAATTATTTTTTTGTGCAAGTTCTGAGTCACTTTCGATATCTTGGTTCATTGAAAAGAATGTTCCGATAAAATTTTTCCTAAAACCTGACAAGTCAGTAATGTATTCATACCAGTATGCTGTTAGTTGATGTATGTCTGCATATTCGTATGAAGTAACGTAGGGGGGGCGATGTGATAATTGCACCGACAGAATTAGATTTTATGCTAGTTTTCCTTGCATCCTCTAAACGAATTTCACAAGCCGTCGCTAAGTACTTATCCTTTGAAAGTTGATTAAAAAATTCTCCGTTCCTTTTAATCATCATTCTTGTGTGGGTGTTGAATGCACTAAAAGGGTCAGCCGGTTTTTTATTTGGGTCAATTTGTGGTTTAGTACTAGATTGCAGCCATTTTGAACAATTTTTTAGAATATGGGATAACGAAACTAAGAAAAATTCTTTCACGGTAGCATCGGTCACAGCTAAAATATTCTCATAAAAATGCAATTTTGTTCTTATGTTCTGGAAAAAACCAATAGTCAATCCTTTCGTGCATTTCTCTTGAAACATGATTGTCAGCATCAAAATTATCTAACTGTTTCAAGAATATTCCAAACTCAAATTCAATTTTATTCGGGTCAATTGGGGATATTTTGCCTTTGTGATTAACCCAGCCACAGGATTGATGTCGACACCAATAGATTTCCGTCCATGCACCTTGGCTTCAACCAGAGTAGTACCACACCCCGCAAAAAAATCCGCAACTAAATCATTTTTCTGTGTGTATTCCTCAATGATTTTTTTTACCAAGTTAGGCAAGAACTTGGCAGGATACCTGTGATACCCGTGTGTCCATTGTTCAATTGAGCGTACATTCTTAAAACACCATTCAGGACTAACTTTTATTTTATCAAAAGATGTAGATGTAGCTGGAGTTGTCATACTTTATCCTTTATAGTTGTGTGAAACAAGTCTTTACATCAATTCGTAAAAGTTTTGAAATTGCAACCATATTTTCAACAGATGGCTGGATATCATTTGTACACCATCTTGAAATCGTGGTTTCATTCTTCTTTAGTTGCAAGGCAAGCCACTTGTTTGTTTTGCCCTGTTCAGCTAAGACTGCTTTGAGCCTATTTATTGCTTGTTTACTCATGTCAATTAGCATTTGGTGCAAAAATATTAGCTTTTCACACAAAGCCAGCAATTTTTTGCCTATTTCAAAAAGAGTGATAATTTTTTTTTACCAATTATACTATCGGGTTGGATGCTTATCGATAGACTCATTAAAATCTTGTTTTCACGTACTCTGCAAAAGACCAAACATCGGTAAAGTAATTCGAAACCTAACATTCCTCCCGTCCTGCCCATCCCACGCCCTTGTTCCATTAAATGCCTTGCGCCGCTGCGGGCTGTCCCTGCTTTGGGCTGGCTCGTGCGGTGCTTGTCCCTAAAACGGGCAATGAATTCGAAGTGCAGCAACGAAAAGACCCAACCTCCGGCAATTGCCAAAGACTGGGTCTTTTTCCATCATAATTTTCCAATACCTATTTCATTGAGTTCGCCAGTTTGCAGTTTGCAGTCAGGAGCTGCTTCCACGGCACTGACTGCAAACTGCAACTGTCGGACTCGCAAACTCAGTTCGCCCGGTGGTTGCACTCCAGGTAAGCCATGGCACCTGGGTTCTGCATCATGTAAAGCATTTCCTTGGCCCTGAACAGTTGGGCCTTCACCGTGCCGAGCGGAATTTCCAGTTCGGAGGCGATTTCCTCATAGCTCAGTTCCTCGTAGTAGCGCAGCTCAATCACGAGGCGGTACTTGTTGCTGAGTTGTCCGAGCACGGAGCGCACCATCTGGAGGCGCTGCTGGCGGATGAACTCCTCTTCCGGGTTGCGGGCGTAGTTGCGGATGGTACCGGTGAAGTCCTTGTCCCCGTTGGCCTCCGCGGGCTGGTCAATGGACAGGAAGTGCAGGCGTTTTCGGATGTGGTCAATGCAGTTGTTCACGGCGATCTTCGAAAAGCCACGTGGAAAACGCATAGTGCGGTGCATAGGTCCCAAGCTTGTTGAAGGCTTTGCCAAATGCTTCGAGGGTCAGGTCTTCCGCATCGTCGTGGTTGCGCACCATCTTGAAGAGGTGGTTGTACACGCTGGTACGGTAACGTTCTAGGAGTGTGGAGTAGGCTTTCTGGTTGCCGTTGATGGCTGCCTTGACCAACTGGTAGTCTTCGGATGCCTTGGGCGAAAGCCTAGTTACTGTTGCTGTGACTGGGTGCTTCGTAAGTGTTAATTCCATCGCTGGGTGTCGTCGTTGTTCATGAGAACTGACGGTGCGAACACGAGATAGTAAAGTATCAGCAAGCAATCAGAACCGGGATCCAAAGTCGCAACGAACGGTGCTGCAACTTGTCCAAAATAACGCTGCCTATAGCCAGTACTACACCCATTCTCACCGCATATCCCAATAGAGCAAACATTATGCTAATTTTGAATATCAGTAATGCGCCTCCCAAAAATAGTGTAGTAAGTGGCTCACAGTCAGCAAACTAAGAATAAATTTATCCTTAAATTTATATTCGGTACCTGTCGAAAAATGCCTTGTCTTTTGGCGGAAGTATGCCCGCCAGGTTGTTTTGGGCTTAGAGTAAACGAACGTGCGAGGATTGAGCCGGCTGCCGACCTTACCACGTCTTGCCACCGCATTGACGAACAAGTCGTCGTCGCCGGAGGCAAGGTGTTCGTGACTGCGGAAGCCGCCGATACTATCGTAGAGCTCCCTTCGGTAAGCCAGGTTCCGACCGACCCCATGTAGGGATGCCCGGCCAGTGCGAAGGACAAGTACTGCATGGCAGTGTAACAAGCCTCGTACCTGACAAATTTGTTCAGGGGACCAGGAGCTTCGTCATAAGGCGCCACGCCCAGCACGATGTGGGTATCTCGTCCATGCCAGCTACCATTCCCTGAACCCAATCGGGGCTAGCTGGCACACAGTCGGCATCCGTAAGTAAAAGAACTTGGTGTTTGGCCTGCTCAATCCCTTTCGCAAGGGCGATTTTTTCCTGCTCTTTCATCATCACAAACGACAATGCGTAAGTGGCTGAACTTGCGCTGCAAAGATGACAATACATTTAAAGAATTATCAGATGATTTATGGAGCACTAGTAAAATCTCGAGGGAACGGTAGGTTTGATTTAGGATACGGTCAAGGTGCCTCTCCAAATTGGCCTCCTCGTTGCGTGCGCAGATGATGATTGAGACGGGTGGGAAGGGAATTGACGATTGACGATTGACGATTGACGATTGTGGGGTACCGGGTATTTCCTCTACCGGATGCCGGGCCAGTTTTCCGAAGAAAAAAAGCCAGAAGTAAAGTTGCACCGCCGTGGCGGCCAAGAAGCCGTAAAATAGAATGGTTTCGAGCATGGCCGGTCAAGTGGCGGTTTTGGTGCCAATCCGGCAAAGTTAGTCAAACGCATTTGTCGGGAAGGGGTTTCAACGAAACAGGAGAACTCGTACATTTGTCGGCCCCAGCTCGAAAGACCTTTAAACGACCTGATTTTATGACAAAAAATGACTTTTTGAAAAAAGTGGCCCAACAGCTTGAAGGCGAGGGCTTTACAATCGTGAAAAAAGACGAGTCCCGGCCTTGGGGCGGTTTTTTTGTCATAGATGAGGCGCAGGCGCCCCGATTCATCGAGACCTACTTCCCCGGTGTGCCGCTCTCCGATTTTGAGGGGTTTGAGAAATTAAGCCCGAAATTCCTGGTAGTTGCCCCCGGCAAGCGCCTTTCTTGGCAGTACCACCACCGCCGCTCCGAAATCTGGCGACTGATAGAAGGCGTGGCAGGCGTGGCTACTAGCACTACCGACGAACAGGGCGATGTGCAGACCCTCGCCATCGGCGACCTCGTGCGCCTCGAATGCGGGAGAACGCCACCGCCTCGTCGGCTTGGATGGTTGGGGCGTTCTCGCCGAAATCTGGCAGCACACCGACCCCGCCCACCCCTCCGACGAGGACGACATCGTGCGGGTGCAGGATGATTTTGGGAGGTGATTGCTGAATTGTGGAATTGCTTTATTGTTGGATTGTTACCCGCATCACGACAACAATTCAGCAATAAAGCAATTCAACAATAAAATCACTCCTTCACCTTCGTATCCATCACAATCGTCACCGGCCCGTCATTGAGCAGGGCCACTTTCATATCGGCACCGAACTCGCCCGTCAGCACCTCCAGCCCCGACGTTTCCCGAAGGGACTCCACAAATTTTTCGTACAACGGAATGGCCACTTCCGGCCTTGCTGCCCGGATGAACGAGGGGCGGTTTCCCTTCTTCGTACTGGCGTGTAGCGTGAACTGACTGACCACGATGACTTGCCCGCCGATGTCCTGCACGGACAGGTTCATCAGCCCGTTTTCGTCACCGAAAATTCGTAGTTGCGCAATTTTCTTGGTGAGCCACTCGATGTCTTCCATCCCGCCTGCCTGTCCGGTAGGCAGGTCGGCATCCTCCACGCCGAGCAGGATGAGCAGGCCGGGGCCGATTTGCGACTTGACAACGCCCTCAATGGTGACGGAAGCTTGGGAAACCCGTTGGATGACTGCGCGCATAATTGAAAAGGAAGGTTTGTTTATTTTGCTGCAATCATAAGCAATGCGTGGGGTAGTTTACTGTTTTCCAGTTCTTCATTTCTAAAAAGCCGCCGTCCCAAATCCTGCAAACTCCCAACTTCCTTTCGTAGTTTTGCGCCTCAACCCGCAGCCGCTGGCAATAAAAAGTAGCGGCCTGTCGGCAAACATTCATCAACACGATGTCCAACATCACCCCGCAACGACTAAGAGAAATGAGGCTTCCGGTCTATCACCGCATCATCCGTTGGATTGGCGGTTGGTGGCTTTGGGCATTGGCGGCATCTTGCTGTCGCTGCTGCTGCTCTCCTTCTCCGACCTGCCCGACACGGAGGAACTCGAAAACCCAAAGAGCGAACTAGCCTCCGAAATAATCGCCGACGACGGTTCCGTACTTGGCCGCTATTTCATCGAAAACCGAGTACCAGTGGATTTCAGCGAGCTGTCCCCGTTCGTGGAGCAGGCACTGGTGGCCACTGAGGACGAACGCTACTACAGTCACTCCGGCATTGACTTCCGGGCGCTGGGCAGGTCTTTCGTCAAGACTTTCATGCTTGGCGACAAGAGCAGCGGTGGTGCCAGCACCATCACGCAGCAGTTGGCCAAATTGCTTTTACAGGCCAAAAAGCGAACAGCTTCATCGGGCGGATACCGCAAAAACTAAAAGAGTGGATCATCGCCGTGCGCTTGGAACGCAAGTACACCAAGGAGGAAATCATGGCGATGTACCTCAACAAGTTCGACTTCCTGTACGACAGCTACGGCATCAAATCGGCCTCGAGACATACTTTGGCAAAGGGGCCAGGACTCGCTCAACATCCAAGAGGCGGCCATGTTGGTGGGCATGTTGAAGAACCCATCGCTTTTCAACCCGAAAAGAAAACTGGAAAAGCCACGCAGCGCCGCTCAGTAGTGCTCGACCAGATGCGCAAGAACCGCATCTTGAGTCAGGAGGAGTACGACTCAGGCTGAAAGTACTGCCCGTTGACCTCCCAGGTTCCGCCGCAAGACGCACACGCAGGGCCTCGCCACCTACTTCCGCTCCTCGCTGGCCGAGGAGCTGATGAAGGTCATACTGATCAGCGAAGATGCCTGAAAGAAGCCCGACGGCTCGCCCTACAACATCTGGAAGGATGGCCTGAAAATATACACCACCATTGACCCAATCATACAGCAACACGCCGAAGAGGCGATGGTGGCGCACGGCCAAGGTGCAAAAAACTTTGAACCTCTGGAACAAGGGCATTAAAAAGTCTCCTTGGGACTACAAGGACGACAAAACCACGGACGCCGAGATGGCTTATCGCAAGCGCAAGCTCGCTCAACTGGTACGCTACTCTGACCGCTACATCGCCATGCGCGACCAAGCCATTGGTTCGTTGGAGGCAGACCTCGAAACGGACGTGGACGGTCTGCGCCTCGGCGACGCCGCCATCGAAAAAATGTTGAAAGAAAAAGACCTTAGCGGCCCACAGCGGGAAGCCATGGAGTCGGAAAAATGGAACGAGTTGAAGCGTAAATGGCAGGCATTTCAACAAAAAGTAGAACTGGAGTTCAACAAGAAAACAAAAATGACCGTGTTCGACTACAATGAGGATATGGAGAAGGACACCGTCATGTCACCGCTCGATTCGTTGAAGTACCACCACATGTTCCTGCAGTTTGGCTCGCTGGCAATTGACCCCAAAAACGGTCACGTGAAGGCATGGATAGGCGGCATCAACCACAAATATTTCGCCTACGACCATACCCGCTCCAACCGGCAGGTGGGTTCTACGTTCAAGCCGTTCGTTTACGCCACGGCAATCCAGTTGCAGGGCGTGTCGCCCTGCATGGAGGTGGACGACGTGCCACGCACCATCTCCGCTGGCACTGGCAACTTTCAGTTGCTCCAAGACTGGACACCCAGAAATTCCACCGGAAAATATACCTACCGCAAAATGCGCCTCCGCACCGCCCTGAAGCAGTCCGTCAACACGGTTTCGGTCTTCCTCATGCAGCAAATGGGCAGCACCGAGCCAGTCATCGAGCTGCTGGACAACATGGGCGTTGACACCAAAAAAATACCGAAGCAGCCCTCCATTTGCCTTGGCGCTGCCGACATGAGCGTGATGGACATGACTGGTGCCTATACAACCTTTGCCAACAATGGCTACCATAGCAAGCCTATTTACATCACAAGGATTGAGGACAAAAATGGCCGCACAATCTACGGACAAGAGCAGAAGGACAACCAGGCACTGCAAGAAGAACCCAACTACGTGATGGTGGAAATGCTCAAGTACGCTGTGAGGGGCACCATGGGCGACATCAAAAGCGAAATCGGCGGCAAGACGGGTACTACCAACGACTACGTGGATGGCTGGTTCATGGGCATCACACCAAGCCTCGTGGTGGGCACTTGGGCCGGCGGCGAGGATCGTTGGATTCGCTTCCTCTCCTTGGCCGAGGGGCAGGGCAGCCGGATGGCCAAGCCATTCTGCAAGGAGTTGATTTTGAGTTTGGAAAAGACCCGAAGGCCATTGGCTACGATGCCAAAGCCCATTTCCAGCGCCCCGGTGGCGACCTCAGCATCGGCCTCGATTGCAGCGATTACGACAACAGTGGCTCTGATGACGAAGGCGCTGGCGCAGGAGACGATGGTGGTACTGCCCCAGCGGGTGGTGACGATTTTTACGAAGACCCCTTCGGCACCGGCAAGGTGATGAAACGGGATACCTCGACGAAGAAAAAAAGCACGGACGATGGGTTCAATGGATGACTTTAATATTTATCCGTCCTGAAATAGGCTTTGTGCAAAGGGGGCTTGGGGGCGTTCCGCCCAGCTTCTCTCAACGAGCCGCCGAAGGCGGTGAGGAGGGCAAAGGCCAAATTGCACAAAACCTAATGACGCTGATCATAAACTCAAGTTGGCCGCTAAATTTTGTTTGAGACAAGTAATCAAAAATCAATGAGCAAATATTTAACCTTACTAATTGTTTGTATCGGCCTTTTCACGCAGTGCGTACCGCCGTCGGAGGAGAAGGCGATGGGCGTACACCTCGACTTTACGAACCCGACCTACCAAGCCGTTTATGACCTGAAAGACCGGAGCCAAACAGACAGCCTGCTCCAATACTTCAAGAGCAAGGATGCTACGCTGCGCTACATGGCCGTCCTTGCATTTGCTTCCATCAAGGACAATGCGGCCATTGACAGCCTAGCCTACATGCTGGGCGACCCGGAAGAAGAGGTGCGCATCGCCGCCGCCTATGCACTAGGGCAGATTGGCGACTCAAGGGCCGAGCCGTTGCTGCTCGAAGCCTTCAACCGGGAGGATACGGTCGGCATTTCGAAGAACATCAACGCCGCAATCATGGAGGCCATCGGCAAATGCGGCACGAAAAAAATGCTCCAAGCACTGGCCACCATTAGCACCTATCGGCTTTCCGACACTACACTGCTGGAGGGCCAAGCCTGGGGCATCTATCGCTTCGGATTGCGCGACACCGTATCAGCGGAAGGCACGGCGAGGATGATGGACTTTGCCACCAGCGCCAAGTATCCGAACAGCGTACGCTTCATTGCTGCCAATTACCTTTCGAGGGTAAAGAAAGTTGAATTTGAAAATGGCGACAGCCTGTTGGCACCAGCATTGGCCAGGGAAGAGGACTACCGCATCCGCATGTGCCAGGCCATTGCCCTCGGCAAAACAAAAACGGAGCGGGCCGCCGATGCCCTGCTTTTGCAGTACAATGTGGAGCGGGATTATCGCGTGAAGTGCAACATCTTGCGGGCACTCGGCAATTTTGATTATGAAAAAGTAAAGACCACCATCTACAATTCCCTCTCCGACCCAAACCTTCCAGTGGCCATCACGGCTGCCGAGTTTTTTGTGGATCACGGCATGGCGACAGACGCAAACACTTATTGGGAAATAGCCAAACAGCCAGGCCGAAAATGGCAGGTAGCCATGACCATGTACGCCGCCGCCTCCAAGTACCTGCCCTACGGCTTTGAGGAGACCCGGAAGTACCTGAACTGGGAAATCAAGCGCCGATTCGAAAACGCCAACTCGCCCTACGAGAAGGCCGCCGCCCTGAAAGCCCTTGGACAATATGGCTGGAACTACCGGTATATCCGCGACGCTGCCTATCCTTCCGAGTTTGTGGTGGTGCGCACAGCTGCCGTGGACGCCCTCGCCAACATTGCCAGAATGCCCAATTTCAGCTCGTTCTTCGGGGTGGAATTACCGCTAGGCGGAGCTTGCCGAGTGTTTCCAAGACGCCATCAGCACTGGTGATGTGGGCATGATGGCTGTAGCTGCTGAGGTGCTTGAGACTCAACGGCCAAGTTCAAGACCGTTTTCGACAGTGTGTCCGTGCTTGAAAATGCACTGAAAAAACTGCGCCTCCCACAGGAAATAGAGACCTACATCGAGGTGAAAAAGACGCTCGATTATTTCAAGGGAGAGAGCAGTGTGGCTACCAAACCCAAGTTTACCCATAAAATTGACTGGAAAATAATCAGCGACCTCAAGCCAGGCTCCACGGTGGTCATCAAAACCAAAAAAGGCAACATCACCCTCGACCTGCTGGACGACGAAGCGCCTAGTACGGTGTCCAATTTCTTGGAGTTGATAAAGGACAAATATTACAACGGCAAAAACTTCCACCGGGTGGTACCCAACTTTGTGGCACAAGGTGGCTGCACCCGTGGCGACGGCTACGGCGGCCCCAACTACGCCATCCGCTCCGAACTGCCCTACCTCCATTACGACAACGAGGGCTATGTAGGCATGGCTTCGGCTGGCAACAACACCGAGTCGGCGCAGTTCTTCATCACCCACAGCCCAACGCCCCACCTCGACGGCAAATTCACCATTTTCGCCAAAGTAGTGGACGGCATGGACGTGGCACACAAAATCGAAATTGGCGATGTGATAGAAGAAATGACGCTCGTGGAGCCGAAGGGGTAGTTGGCAGTTCGACAGTGGGCAGTTTGCAGTCTGTGGCTGCCTGAAACCTAAAGCCACAACAATTAAGCAATACAACAATCAAGCAATCCATAAAATGAAAAGTACACCACTGACAGAAAAGCACATTGCCCTCGGGGCAAAAATGGCCGAGTTCGCTGGCTACAACATGCCCATTTCCTATGCTGGCATCCGGGAAGAACACGAATGCGTGCGCACCGCCGTCGGCGTGTTCGACGTATCGCACATGGGCGAGTTCATCGTGCGGGGCAAGCAGGCCCTCGACCTCGTACAAAAAGTGACCTCCAACGATGCCTCCAAGCTCGAAATCGGAGACGTGCAATACTCCTGCCTGCCCAACCTCCAAGGCGGCATCGTGGACGACCTGCTCGTGTACCGCCTGCCCGAAGACATGTGCGCCGAGGGCGAACAAGCCTTCATGCTAGTCGTCAACGCCAGCAACATCGAAAAGGACTGGAACTGGATTTCGAAGCACAACAACTACGAGGTCTGTATGATAAACACCTCCGACGAGACTGGGCTGCTGGCCGTGCAAGGCCCAAAGACCGCCGAGGCGCTGCAACCGCTCACGGACATTGACCTCCACGGCATGAAATACTATAATTTTGCCAAGGGTAAATTTGCGGGCATTGACAACGTATTGGTGAGTGCCACGGGCTACACGGGCTCCGGCGGCTTTGAGATTTATGTAAAAAACGAAGACTTGGCCCGCCTCTGGGACGCCGTTTTCGCTGCTGGCGCAAACTTCGGCATCAAGCCCATCGGCCTCGGCGCACGGGACACGCTCCGCCTCGAAATGGGATTCGCGCTCTACGGCAACGATCTTGACGACACCACTTCCCCACTGGAAGCTGGCCTCGGCTGGATCACCAAGCTGAACAAGGGCGACTTCAATGACAGCGATTTTCTCAAAAAGCAAAAAGAAGCTGGCCTCAGCCGCAAGCTCGTCGCCTTCGAGGTGCTCGACCGCCGGGTGCCCCGCCACGACTATCCCATCGAAGACTTGGCTGGCAATACCATCGGAAAAGTGACCTCCGGTACGCATATTGTTGATGTAGCCAACATTCGTCAATCAAATCACCCCTTCAAAAACTCCGCCACCAGCCCATGAAAATGGTGCACCCCCTTCTCCATCGTCGGTGAAAAGCGGCCCTGCTGGTAGAACCTCGACTGGATGCCCCGCTGCACCGATTCCACCACGGCCTCGTCTTCGAGTTCCGTTTTTTCCAATTGATTTTCGCTTCGATTAAATCGCTGACCTTCAAAGCGGTAGCTGCGGAAACGCACCCTCGTGCGCTCGTGGCTGAGTGGCTCGATGATGTTGAGCGAGAGGCCCCACGGGTAAAAATTGAGCATCAAATTCGGGAAAAGCCAAAAGTACCAAGCATAGATTTTTTTGCCAAAATCGGGTTGGCCGGGCGGCAAGTCGAAGTGCGGCTGTCCCTCGTCTGCGATGCCGATTTGGAGGTTGCAGTAGCGGAAAAGCTCATAGTCGTACTGCTTAAAATCCAGCGCCTCGTTGAGTGCTGGGTGTACGAACGGGATGTGGAAACCCTCCAGGAAATTGTCGCAGTAGAGCGCCCAATTTGCCTGCACGAGGTAGTCCTGTGTACCCTCCGGCTCAAAGCGCAGCGTGTCCATAGGCAGGAAGTCAATGCGCTCCCGAATGGGTCGGGTAGCCTCCTCAAAATCGAAAGCGGGCTTGAGCGACACGAAGACCATGCCCAGCCACTCCTGAACGGGCACTTGCGTCAGGTCATCGGCAGGGGTGGGAAAGTCCTCAACCTGCCCAAACTCCGGCATGGACTTGAACGAGCCATCCAATCGGAAGCAACGACCGTGGTAGCCGCAGCGGAACATCAGACCCACATTTCCCGGCTGCTCCACGATGACCTTTCCCCGGTGGGTACAGACATTGGAGAGGCAACGCAGTACACCCTCCCGGTCTCGCACCAATACCAGCGGCTCGTCGAGCACGCCTTCCAGCAACGTAAACGGGTACACGTCGCCGGGATTTTTCACCACATCGGCATCGGCCACGTAGAGCCACGAGGCGGCGAATATTTTTTCTTTGACTTCGTCAAAAACGGCCTTGTCACGGTAAAAATGCCCCGGCAAAGTGGAAGCCCGGCGGATATCTTTATCAATTTGCATGTTGGTGTATTTGAAAGTTTTCGAGGTAAAGTTAGCAGTAGCGATTCTTGTTTTAGCAGCATTATTTTTTGTTATTCCTCGCTATAAATGGATAACTTTGCCTAGCGCAAAGACATAACCTACCACTCACCTAGAACCCCTGTTTTAATACATCATTGTTTAATCAAACCAATCATTGCCATGAAGAACATTTTTATAAGCCTGCATTTTGTTGCTGTCCGGCAGTTTTGAGCTTAAGGCACAAGACGTCTGCGAATCCGGCTACCTCGCCTTCCGGCAGGGCGTTAGTTTTGAACTGACCAACTACGACAAGAAAGGAAAGTCACCAGCCTTCAGCATCAAAAAGTCAACAGCGTGGAAGCCGTTGCTGATGGGTTCAAGGCAGGGGTAAGTATCGTTGTGTCCAACGAAAAAGGAAAATCGGTATCAGAAGGCAACTACAACGTCGAATGCCGAAACGGCGTGCTCTACATGGACATGTCCAGCATGCTCGACCCCCGCACCATGGAGGGTTTCAAGGACATGGAAGTGGAGATGTCCGGAACGGCACTAGAATTTCCGGCCAAACTCATCCCCGGCCAAACACTCCCCGACGGCTGCATCAACATCAAGGCCATGACTGGCGGCATCACCCTGATGAACATGAGCATGAACATTACCAACCGCAAGGTGGAAGCAGCAGAAGTGGTGACGACGCCCGCTGGCACTTTCGAGTGCGTGAAAATGAGTCAGGAAAGCGAACTGAAATCAATCATCAAAAAGAAGTTCAAAACGGTATCGTGGTACGCCATCGGCGTGGGGATGGTGAAATCCGAGAACCTTGACGAGAAAGGAAACGTGGAAAGCTCCACGGTTTTGACGAAGTTTGACAAATGAGACTATCGGGCTGCAAGTTGTGATTTATAAACATTCCAAGGAACGTAATTTGGTTCCCCGAAAAAAGCGGCAGCCTCCTATGGGGGCTGCCGCTCTGATTATCAATTACAAATTAGCATCTTAATTCCTACCAATCACCAGCTTCTGCTCGTACCGCACCCCGCCAGCCTTCACGCTGACGATGTACAGGCCGCTGCCGAGGCCGCCTAAGTTAATCTGCTCGTTCACGTAGCTCACTTGACCGAATTTGCGGATCAGCACCTGTTGGCCGAGCTGGTTGTAGATTTCCAGTACCACTTCTTGTGCTGCTGCCATTTCCGACAGCTTGAATATCACTTCGCCGCCCGCAGGGTTCGGTGCCAGGCTGAACCCAACTTGGCCAGGATGGGAAGGCTTCTTGCCCGTTGGCAGCGACTTGTTGGCGCTTTCTGTCGGCTGTGCCCCGGCGGCCGGGTCGCAGGCAAAGGGCGGCTGCGTACCGCTATACTGCCCGGTAACGGCCTCCAACGCCTCGTTCAGCGCCGTGGCATAGACCCCCGACGGGGCGGGGTCGAGGCTCAGGTTGCCGCCAAGGTAGTAGTTCGTCAGTTCGAGCAGGCCACCAATGGTGTACGGGTAAAGGTGCTCCACACCATTGGCGTCGAAGACGTGCAGGAAACAGCCCCCTCCGTCCACGCAGAAGAAGATGTTCGGGTTCAGGGCCAGGCAGCCGAGGCTTTGCGCCAGCATCCCCTCCATGTCCGCACCGTTGTACTCCACGCTGTAGCGCAGGCTCAACGTCATGGCGATGGCGTTGGCGGCAAGTGTGTTCTTCATGCCCTGCGGGCCAACCGGGTTGCAGCCTGCACAGTTTGTCTGGTGGCACTTCGCCAGCACCCCCGGGCCACCCTGGCCGGGCAGCAGGTCTGCCACGCACTGCGCCTGCGTCAGCGTCAGCGAGCGGTTTCCGCCGCCGACGGTCAGCGGGCCATAGGCATCCAGCAGGTGTTGGATGGTGCCGAAGTCAATGATATTTGTCTCGTCCTCCAACCCCCAAGTACTCTGCGGGAAAGCGGCGATCGGCTGGCAGGGGCCAGAGTAGGTCACCGAGCACAGTTCGGGCATCTCGTTGCCGCACTGGTCGGCGATGCTGAAGTAGAACGTCCGGCCAAACGTGTGCTGGCCGTCGCCGTCGGGATCGGAGCACTCCCACAGCGCTGTCCAACTGTCCAGCACAATCACCAGATCGTGGCCGCTGCACACGTCGTAGATGTTGCCTGCCTGTAGCATTTCCTCAACCTTGCCCGTGAAGTCGTAATCCTCTGGACAAGGCACGTCTTGGATACAGGCCAGTCCGGTCTCATCAACGTTGTTCACGGTGCCGCTTGGGCAGTTGCCCACGGGTGGCAAGTTGTCGTTGGCAAAATAGGTGAAGCTCCACGGGTGCGAGTGGCCGCCGCAGTCGGTGTAGACATAGGTGAAGGTGCGCACGCCAGCGCAGCCTTCCTCCGAGATTTCCTCCGTGATGATTGGCCCCGAAGCCACTATCTCTTGCCCACAGTTGTCGTACAGCGTGGGCGGAACGGGCGGCTGTGCGTAGTCGAGGCAGCCCACGAAGTCCTCGCCGTTGGGGTAAACAAAGAAGTCTGCCGTGTACTGGAAGTGGTAAGTTGTGCTCCAAGCATGCGAGTTGCCCTCGCAGTCGGCGTACGCCCACGTATAGCTGCGGCTGGCTTCGCAGCCGCCAGCGTTGTTGGTGCTGGCGATGACAGGGCCAGTTGGGTTCAGCAGCTTCCCACAGTTGTCGAAGACGGTTGGCGGTGTGGGTTGTCCTGCGTTCAATGGGCACTCCACCTCGTACGACTCGCTAGACGGAATGCTGAAGTCGAGGTATTCGACGATGTAGATGAACGTCCAATCGGCGGTATTGCCCTCGCAGTCGGTGTACCGCCAGGTGTAGTTGCGGTTGCCCTCGCAACCGTTTTTCGGCGTTGTGCTGACCAGCACGGGGGTGAGCACCTCGCCGCAGTTGCTCAACACGACGGGCGGCGTTGGCTGCACGTCGGTGTCGTCGGGACAGTCCACCGTGGCCCCGCCGTTGGCAGGTATACCAAACGGCTGCCGCTCGACGGTGTAGACAAAGCCCCACTGTGCCGAGTTGCCCTCACAATCGGTGTACGTCCAAGTGAACGTCCTCATGCCCTCGCAGGTCAGTGGGTTGGGGTTGTTGGCCACAACTGGCCCCGTGGGCGTAATCACTTCGCCACAGTTGCTCAACACGACGGGCGGAGTCGGCTGAGTGGCCTGGGCAGGGCAGGCGACGGTAGCAGCGCCGTTGGCAGGAACCGTGAACGGGAGACGTTCGACGGTATAGACAAAACTCCACGGGTGGGAATTCCCCTCGCAATCCGTGTACGTCCAGGTATAGGTCTTCGTGCCCTCGCAGGCTGGTGTCGCCCCGATGACTGGGCCAGTCGGCGTGATGGCCTCGCCGCAGTCGCTCGTCACGGTCGGCGGCGTCGGCTGGGTGGCGTTGGCCGGACAAGCGACCGTGGCAGCCCCATTTGCCGGAACGGCGAAATCGTTCCGCTCGATGGTGTACACAAAACTCCAAGCATGTGAATTGCCTTCGCAGTCCGTGTACGTCCAGGTATAGGTCTTCGTGCCCTCGCAGGCTGGCGTTGGGCTGACGGTTGGGCCAGTCGGCACAATCGTTTCGCCACAGTCGCTCAAAACAGCGGGCGGAACGGGCTGCGTGGCAAGCGCCGGGCAGGCCACTGTCGCCGAACCATTTGCCGGAACGGCGAAATCGTTCCGCTCGATGGTGTAAATGAAGACCCAGTCGTGGGAATTGCCCTCGCAGTCCGTGTACGTCCAGGTATAGGTCTTCGTGCCTTCGCAGGCGGGCGTCGGGCTGACAGCCGGGCCGGTCGGCATAATCGCCTCGCCGCAGTCGCTCAAAACAGCCGGCGGCGGCGGCTGGGTGGCGAGGGCGGGACACCAGGACCGTCGCAGCCCCGTTTGCCGGAACGGCGAAATCGTTCCGCTCGATGGTGTAGGTGAAAACCCAGTCGTGGGAATTGCCCTCGCAATCGGTGTACGTCCAGGTATAGGTCTTCGTGCCTTCGCAGGCTGGCGTCGCCCCGATGACCGGGCCGGTCGGCGTGATGGCCTCGCCGCAGTCGCTCGTCACGGTCGGCGGCGTCGGCTGGGTGGCGAGGGCGGGACATGAGACCGTCGCAGCCCCGTTTGCCGGAACGGCGAAATCATTGCGCTCGATGGTGTAGGTGAAAACCCAGTCGTGGGAATTGCCCTCGCAATCGGTGTACGTCCAGGTATAGGTCTTCGTGCCTTCGCAGGCTGGCGTCGCCCCGATGACCGGGCCGGTCGGAACAATTGTTTCACCGCAGTCGCTCAGCACTGTTGGTGGCGTAGGCTGGGTGGCGTTGGCAGGACAGGACACCGTCGCAGCGCCATTTGCTGGAACGGCGAAATCGTTCCGCTCGATGGTGTAGGTGAAAACCCAGTCGTGGGAATTGCCCTCGCAGTCGGTGTACGTCCAGGTATAGGTCTTCGTGCCTTCGCAGGCTGGCGTCGCCCCGATGACCGGGCCAGTCGGCGCAATGGTTTCGCCGCAGTCGCTCAGCACCGCTGGCGGCGTGGCGGGTGGCATTGGCCGGACAGGCCACCGTCGCAGCGCCATTTGCCGGAACAGCGAAATCATTGCGCTCGATGGTGTAAATGAAGACCCAGTCGTGGAATTGCCCTCGCAATCGGTGTACGTCCAGGTGGTCTGTGCCCGGCGGCGTCGCCGATGACGGGCGGTCGGCGCCTGCAGCGCTGCGGCGGCGGCGGTGGCGGGGACACGAGACCGTCGCAGCCCCGTTTGCTGGAACAGCGAAATCGTTCCGCTCGATGGTGTAAATGAAGGCCCAATCGTGCGAGTTGCCTTCACAGTCTGTGTATGTCCAAATATAGCTGATGGTTCCCTCACAGGTCAGCGGGTCAGGTGCGTTGGTGATGGTCGGGCCGGTCGGCGTCAGTACTTCGCCGCAGTCACTCAGCACGGTCGGCGGCGTGGGCTGAACGGCCAATGCCGGACAAACGACCGTCGCAGTACCGTTTGCCGGAACGGCAAAGTCGTTGCGTTCGATATTATAAGTGAAACTCCAAGGCGTCATGTTGCCTGCACAATCCATATAGTTCCAAGTGTAAGTCCTTGTCCCTTCGCAAGTGACGGGGTTCGGGCTGTCAGCAATGGTCGGGCCGGTCGGCGTGGTCGGATTGCTACAGGCGTCGTTGACCACGGGTGGGGTTGGCAGGGTGGCCAAAGCTAGGCAGGCCACAGTGGCCGAGCCATTGGCTGGCACCATGAATGGTACCGGAGCGATGGTGTACGTGAAGCTCCAAGGCGTTGCGTTGCCCGCACAGTCGGTGTAGATCCAAGTGTAGGTGCGGGTGCCGCCACAGGAGACCGGGTCTGGGTTGTCGGCGACGACAGGGCCGGTCGGTGTCAGCACTTCACCGCAGTCGCTCAACACGGTCGGTGGCGTTGGCTGGGTGGCCTGTGCTACACAAGATACCGTAGCCGAACCATTGGCTGGCACCTGAAAGTCGTTGCGCTCGATGGTGTAGGTGAAAACCCAGTCGTGCGAATTGCCTTCGCAATCGGTGTAAGTCCAAGTGTAGGACTTCGTGCCCTCGCAAGCAGGTGTGGCACCGATGACTGGGCCAGTCGGCGTCAACACATCACCGCAGTCGCTCAGCACGGCGGGCGGTGTGGGTTGGGTGGCCTGTGCTACACAAGATACCGTAGCCGAACCATTGGCTGGCACCTGAAAATCGTTGCGCTCGATGGTATAGGTGAAAACCCAGTCGTGCGAATTGCCTTCGCAATCCGTGTAAGTCCAAGTATAGGTTTTTGTGCCCTCGCAATCAGGCGTGGCACCGATGACTGGGCCAGTCGGCGTCAACACATCACCGCAGTCGCTCAGCACGGCGGGCGGTGTGGGTTGAGTGATCAGGCCGGGGCATTGAACCGTGGCCGAGCCGTTGGCTGGGACTTGGAAATCGTTGTGCTCGATGGTATATACAAAGTCCCAGAAATAGCTGTTTTCTTCGCAATCCAGGAATATCCAAGTGTAAGTCCTTGTGCCTTCGCAAGTGATGGGATTTGGCTCATCAAAGATGAACGGGCCGCTAGGCGTGACCGGATTTCCGTTCTGGTCGGTGCCAGTGGGCGGGGTCGGCTGAGTAATCAAGCCAATGCAGGCCACGGTGGCAGCGCCGTCTTCTGGCAAGAAAATATTGGGCAATGTGCAGACGTCACAGACGTTGCCGATGCCATCGTTATCGTCGTCTTCTTGAGCAGGATTGAAGATTGCAGGGCAATTGTCGCAGGTATTTCCAACGGCATCATCATCCGTATCTTCTTGGTCAAGGTTGGCAATGAAAGGGCAATTGTCACAGGCATTTCCGATGCCGTCGCCATCCGAATCGAGTTGGTCGAAGTTTGGGGTTTCTGGACAGTTGTCGTTGCAGACAATGTCATCTTCATCCGAATCAAATCCCTCGTCCGTCGCGCCGTCGCAGTTGTCATCCGCGCCGTTGCATACCTCAGTAGCAGCGGGATTGATTGCTTCATTTTCATCGTCGCAATCGTCCGTACCTGTGCCGCTCAACTGCGTCAACAAAAAGCCGTTCACAGGCCGCTGGCACTGCACAACCGAAGAAACGCCATAGTCATCGCCATCGGCATCAATATACCAAACTTGACCGGGGTGTTCGTCCGCATCCATGTCGTTGCAGTCGGTATTATCCGACAAATATCCGATGGGAGCGGTGCAAGCTTGCAACGAATTGTTCGGATCACCATAACTGTCTTCGTCGCTGTCGGCATAAAAAGTCGATAGCACGCCTTCGTCAATGCCGCCTGCGCAGTTGTCGTCAATGCCGTTGCAGACTTCGATTTCGCCGGGGTTGACGTTTGCGTTTGCGTCGTTACAGTCGCCGTTTACCAAAACATAGTTTGCACCGGGGGACTGGCAGGCGTTCACCGCGGTGCCAGCGCCGTAGGTGTCGCCATCGCCGTCGAGGTAGTAGTCTTGGAAAACAATGTTCTCATCAATTTGGGAATCGCAATCATCATCAATGTCATTGCAAACTTCCATTTCGCCGGGGTTGACGTTGGCATTTGCGTCGTTGCAGTCGCCGTTTACCAAAACATAGTTGGCGCCGGGCGACTGGCAAGCGTTCACCGCAGCGCCAGCGCCGTAGGTGTCGCCATCGCCGTCGAGGTAGTAGTCTTGGAAAACAATGTTCTCATCAATTTGGGAATCGCAATCATCATCAATGTCATTGCAAACCTCAGTGGCAGCAGGGTTCACGGCTGCGTTATCATCATCGCAATCACCGTCCACCAAGACATAATCAGGACCAGGTGACTGGCAAGCGTTCACCGCAGCGCCTGTGCCGTAGGTGTCACCATCGCCGTCCAGATAGTAGTCTTGAAAAACAAGCCCGTCGTCAATGCCGCCAGCGCAATTGTCGTCAACGCCGTTGCAGACTTCTATTTCGCCGGGGTTGACGTTGGCGTTTGCGTCGTTGCAGTCGCCGTTTACGAGGACATAGTTTGCGCCGGGCGACTGGCAAGCGTTCACCGCAGCGCCAGCGCCATAGGTGTCGCCATCGCCGTCGAGGTAGTAGTCTTGAAAAACAAGTCCGTTATCTATCCCACCCACGCAGTCATCATCAATATCGTTGCAGACTTCTATTTCGCCGGGGTTGATATTGGCATTTGCGTCGTTACAGTCGCCGTTTACCAAAACATAGTTTGCACCGGGGGACTGGCAGGCGTTCACCGCGGTGCCAGCGCCGTAGGTGTCACCATCGCCGTCCAGGTAATAGTTTTGGAAGGTCAGGCCATCGTCCACGCCATTTTCACAATCGTCGTCAACACCATTGCAGGCTTCGGTGGCACCAGGGTTGATGGCGACGTTGTTGTCGTTGCAGTCGCCGGTGGTGGCTATCAAGTTGGCGGCCAGTTCATATCCAACTGGCTGACTGCACTGGGTCAGGGTCATTCCATTGGAATAGTTGTCGTTGTCGGCGTCTTGGTACCAAGTAAAGAGGGGATCGCTCAAGATAACAGGGCCAGCGGCTTCCGCCGTGCAGCCATTGAGCGTGATAGAAAAATCGCTATAGGTGCCTGCGCTCAATCCAGTCAGCAGGAAGGCGTTTCCACTTACCGTTACGTTTTTGGGGCTGCCTGTCCCCGTATAGCTGAGGCTGTACGTGCCATTGGGCAGGTTGGTGGAAGTAAAAGCGATGCTCCCATTCGAGCCGCCACAGGTACTGGGAGGCACGACTGTACCAATCGAAATCGTTGGTTGAGGGTTTACTGTAATGGTGAACATTACAGGAGTTCCGTTTACCCCGCTCAATTCTGGCGTAACCGTGATAGTAGCGACTTGCTGCGTGCTCACGTTGGCTGCCGGGAAGCTTGGTATGTTGCCGCTGCCACTCGCCCCAAGGCCAATGGACGTGTTGTTGTTTGTCCAATTGAAAGTAGCGCCAGCAGTGCCCGTGAAAACAGTTTGCGGTATCGTTTCGCCGCCGCACACCACAACGTTGCTGACGGGATCTACATAAGGCGGCGGATCGCCTGTAAGACAGTCGAGCAGCGTAATACGGGAGCCGGCCTGCTCACCATTGTGGGTGATGGTGTACTGCGTGGAACCAGTGGGGTTGTTTATGGAAATCAATGTGCCAGTGGCGAAGCCGCCCCCAATGCATTGCAGTTGGTTTCCGCCTCCTGCGACGGCAAATCCATCAGTACAAAAATTATCGAGGCTCACAGATCCGGATGTAGCAGTGAAAGTGAAAATTTCACCATTGTTTGTACCATTTACCACCACTGAGAAATTGGTGACAGCCGCCGAAAAATTGAGGGTGATGGATTGGGTAGTATATTGGATCCACCATGCCGGGTTGGAAGTGGCAAAGGAATTTGCCCCGCAAGAGTAAGTGGAGTTGTATAAATTGGTGATATCGACCAATACAGCGCTGACCGTGATTCCCGATACTGGGCTAGTATAAGGAAAGTCACCGGGGCCGATGAGAATTGCCGAGGAGTAATTGCCGAGGTCGCATTCGCCAACCATTATTTTTTCCCCGCCTTTGTTTGCAGGTGGCTTGCCATTGTTGCTTACACCTTCATTTCCCCAAAATGCATTACTAGATGAGGAATCGTCGGCAGGGTCTGAAGTCATGCTAAGTTTAGCTGGCTTAGACTGAGCGTTGACAGGCACGGTTTGGAAAACCGAAAAAAAGAAAACCGCGGCTAAGCAAACATATTTCCCTGCTTTCCGAAGGGTCTCTTTTAGACAATGATAGGATAAGGTTTTACACGATTTGAATGGTGTTGAATTTTTCATAAAATGATTTTTCCGGTTGTGAAAAATGGATAAAAAACTGCGAGTCTGTTTCCGGTTGGAAAGCCAGTTTTTCTTGTCGGCAAAAGTGGTAGGCAGCTTGAATAAAGAGGGTTTGCTGTGGTTGCAAAAAGGTTAGCCCTCGTTACATTTCATGGAAAGGTTTGCGCTCGTTACAGGAAGGTTTGCGCAGGTTACATGACCTGTCTGGGCGAAACGCCAAATTTTTCCTTAAAAACCGTGGAAAAATATTTCTCGTTGCCGAAGCCGACATTGAGCGCAATCTCACTGACCAGGCCTTCTCTGTTTTTCAGCATTGCGTGGGCGCGTTCAAGGCGGAAGTCGCGGATGAAGTCGGTTGCGCTTCGATCGGTGATAGCTTTTAGCTTGCGGTGCAGTTGTACGCGGCTGATGAACATTTTTTTTGAAAAATCTTCCACGCCGAGGTTTTCATCGCTAAGATTTTGTTCGAGCAAAACCGTAAATTTTCGGAGAAACTCGCGGTCTGGCGCGGGCAAAATATTACCATTTTGGGCTACTTCCACCACTGGATGCTTGCCGTAGTGCTGTTGCAATTTCCGGCGCACCTCCACTAGGTTTTCCATGCGGGCGAGCAATTCCTCCGTGTGGAAAGGCTTGGTGAGGTAATCGTCCGCACCCGTACGCAGTCCCTTCAGTTTTGAATCCAGCGCAGATTTGGCAGTAAGCAGGATGATGGGCAAGTGCGCTGTCATTTCGTTGGACTTCAGATCGTCGCAGAGCGCGTAGCCATCCTTGACGGGCATCATCACGTCTGAAACCACCATATCGGGCAGCAGTTCCACCGCCCTTTCCACGCCCTCTGCCCCATTGACCGCTTCGACCACTTGCCAATTTTCTCCGATGGATTGCCGAATGAACGCCCGCAGTTCGGCATTGTCCTCCACTACCAACACCACTGGCCGCTCGCCTTCGGCAAATTGGCGGTCAGGGCTTTTTTTAGAAAATGTTGGGGCGGCGGTCTGTGCTTCGATGACTGTCGGGACGGCAGCACCCACGCCAACTTCCAGCGGCAACCAAAAAGTGAAGGTTGAGCCCTTGCCCACTTCGCTTTTTGCCGAAATACCGCCACCCATGAGTTCAGCCAGTTCCTTGCTCAACGACAGCCCAATGCCCGTGCCTTCGCCCGCCCGCGTATGCGAACTATCTACCTGGTAAAAGCGGTCAAAAATTTTGTCTTGCGCTTCGGCAGGAATTCCGATGCCCGTATCGGTGACGGTGACTCGGACGTTGGAATTTGGATGCCCATTCAAATCTCGCAAACTCGGATTTTGGATTTCTACTACCACTCTCCCTCCTTCAGGCGTGAATTTCAAGGCATTGGAAATCAGGTTGTTCATGACCAATTCGACCTTGCCCTTATCGAATTCAAAAGGTGGAATATCGTTCGGCGCAGACATCGTTAGCTTGATTCCACGTTGCTCCGCCAAGTGCAAAAAGGACTCGAAAACATCCCGTACCACCTGCTCAAAGTCCCCTCGCCGCAGGTCCAGCGCCATACTTTTGCCTTCAAGTTTTGCCAGGTCGAGCAGTTGATTGACCATGCCAAGCAGGCGCTGGCTGTTTTTTTCAGCAAGGCGAATCTTTTCGGTCAAAGCGGGGTCGTTCGGGTTTTTTAAAATTTGTCGCAATGGCTCGATGATCAAAGTCAACGGCGTGCGAAACTCGTGGGTGACGTTGCTAAAAAAATTGGTTTTCATTTGCTCCAATGCCCTCACCCGTTCGGTTTCCCGGTGCTCGAAAGCAAGTTGCTCCCTCAATTTTACCCGACGAATTTGTAATTTGTATATCCGCCACCCTGTTCCGATGGCCAGCAAAAAATACAGAAAATACACCAGTTTGGATTTCCACCAAGGGGGGGTTATAATGACCACAATGGCGTTGGCGGCATCCTGCCAAGCACTTTCGCCATTGCTGCCCTGCACCCGGAATTCATATTTGCCGGGAGAAAGATGCGTGAAGTGGGCAAAACGGAGGGTGCCGGTTTCTACCCAATCCTCGTCCAATCCCACAAGGCGGTAACGGTAGCGGTTTTTGGCGGGATCGGTGAAGTCGAGCGCAGCGAACTCGAAGGAGAGGTTGTTTTGTTCATAGCTCAGATTCAGTTCGCGTAGGTGTTCCAACGGTTGGGTCAGCGGGCTGTTTGGGCTGCCGAAGTTGGCAGATTGGTGGTTGATTTCCAGGCCAACGACAAAGACGGGCGGCGGCGTAGTGTCCAGACGCAGTTCTGCTGGGAAAAAATGGTTCAAGCCGTTGACGCCGCCGAAAAGCAACTCTCCGTTCTCGGACTTGGAAAAAGCGAAAGAATTGAACTCATTATCCTGTAGGCCCATATTGGCAGTGAAGGCCGTGATGTCGAAAGACAAGGGCAACCCTTGCTCTGATTTGCTCAATTTTATTTTTGCCAATCCGCGGTTCGTGCTGCACCAAAGCTCGTTTTTATCACCAGACAATATTCCATAGACGACATTGTTGGGCAGCCCGTCGTGGGTCGTGATGTGCTGAAATTGGCCACTTCGTTGGTCATACCGATTTATCCCGCCGCCCTTGGTGCCTATCCAAAGTATACCGTTGGCATCGGGCAGCAGACAAGCGATAGAATTGTTGTTCAGCCCCGGCCGGTTGTTCAGGTCGGCTTGAATCAATTGAAAATCAAAGGATTTTCCGCTGGGAGTGCATTTCACCAAGCCTAATTGGGTGCCTATCCAGAGCGTACCGTCCTCATCTTCCGCCAAGGCTGTCGTGCGAACGGAGCTGGCTTTTTTTCCAAAAAGGTGGGAGAAGTTCAAATTATCAAACTGTTCCGTTCGGGGGTTGAAGTGCACCAGTTGGCAGTTGCTGCTGGAAACCCAAAGCAGCCCATCGCGGCTTCGGAGCAACAGGTCTTGCAGCGTCAATATTGCATCAAAAATATATGCCTTTGCCGGGTCGCCGTTGGCATCGTAGCGGCGGAGCATTCTTTGATTTTTCATTTCGGGGCTGGTGCAGAGCAGCCAAGTGGCGCCATCCGGCTCGAAGGCGAGGCCGATATGCTGGACTGGCGCATCTGGAAAAGCGGTGCGCTCACCGAGCCGACCTGTTTTGGGGTCGTAATCGAAAATGAAGGTGTAGGTTGTCCGTGATTTGCCGTAATATTTTCCAGTAGGGCTGCGCCAAAGGCCCATGATGCTCCTCCCTTTTGCCCCAGCATGGAACAGGTTTTTAGCGGGATTGAACTTGCGCAGACCATAGCCGACCGTGCCTATCCAGATATTGCCGTTCCTATCTACTTTCAGGCTATTGGGGTTCTCATCGAGGTTCAAATCTGGTTTTGAAAAATCAATGTCCTCGCCGGGAGCCAGGTCCCACAGTGAGCGGTTGACGACGAACCAAACATGGCCGTCCTTGCCAGGGTGTAGCCCAGTCCATTGTGGGGCCAGCGCAGGTAGGATAGGAAAGGCGGTAGCCTTCCCATTTCGCACTCGCCAGAGTTCAGTGAGGTTGCCCACCCACATATCGGATTCGCTTGTCTCGTCCGCCAATAAAACAGTGTTGATAGATGTTGGGAGAAGGCCCACATTGGCTGGGGTGCAGGTACAGCGCTGCGTGTTCAACATAAATTGGCCATGTGAAGTAGTGGCCAAAAAATCACCGTTTTCAAGAATGGAAAAATTGAAGAGCCAGTCCAAATCGCAGCCTTGGGCTTGTGTTAGCTGCAATGGGGCAATTGTGGTCAGTGCCTCCAAATCAGGTTCATCGGGCAGCTTTGTTTTCCAGTCCGCTGGGATGGGGACTCGCACAAGGCCCACGCCCTGTTTCAAGGCCCAAATTGTTCCATCGGCGGCTTCCAGTATCTTGTCAACGCTCACCCCTATTCCAGCAATGGTTTCCTTGTAGTCCATCGGAAAATGATGGAAACGCTCCATGCGCGGGTCGAACAAATCAAGCCCCTTACTTTCAGTGCCCACCCAAAGCCATCCCCTACTGTCTTCAAAAAGGAAGTTAACGGTGTTTTCCGCCAGCGAAAAAGGATTAAAGGCGTCATTGGAAAAGACTTTGAAATTGTAGCCATCATAGCGGTTCAGGCCATCTTTGGTAGCTATCCAGAGGAAGCCGTCCCTGGTTTGCAGAATGTCGAAAACCATGCCCTGCGAAAGACCCTGCTCAATGGTGAGGCATTCCAATCGGGAAGACTGGGCGTTTATGCAAAAGGGCAACAATAGCCCAATCAGGATATAAACTGCTTTTTTCATATGCCAAAAAAACCTCGCCAAGGTAAATCTTTTGGCATAATAGGAGGATAATATTCGATTTGAACTTCAAGAACCATCAAAATTTAAAAATTTAAAAATTTCATTTTCCTTCATAAAATCTTTTATCACATTGTCGGCTAAATAACTCAACTGCTCGACCGTTTAACAATTTTCTTACCCTTTAGTATATGTTAAAGCAATCACCCAGCCCAGCCCTCTTTGTCCAAGCTCCGGTACTGAATCGCCTCCGCAATATGTTCAATCTTGATGTCTGGGCTGGCGGCCAAGTCGGCACTGGTACGGGCCACTTTCAGGATTCGGTCGTAGGCACGGGCTGAGAGTTTTTGCACTTCCATCGCTTTTTTCAGCAAGGCAATGCCAGCGGTGTTGAGTTGGCAGACCTCGCGCACGAGGCGGCTCGGCATCTGCGCATTACAAAACACACCTTTGTATTCCGTGAAGCGCTCGGCCTGAATATCGCGGGCACGAATAACGCCCTCCACAATCTCCTTGCTTGTGCGGGCAGGGGCGTCGTACCTCGCCAGTTCTTCGTAGGAGACTGGGGTCACCTCCACATGCAGGTCGATGCGGTCGAGCAGTGGCCCGGAAATCTTGCTCAGGTAGCGCTTCACCACGCCGGGACCGCAGACGCATTCTTTGGTGGGATGGTTATAAAATCCGCAGGGACAGGGGTTCATGCTGGCGATGAGCATGAAATTGGCGGGATAATCAATGCTCACTTTTGCCCTCGAAATGGTGACCCGGCGCTCCTCCATCGGCTGGCGCAGCACCTCCAGCACCGAGCGCTTGAACTCCGGCAGTTCATCGAGGAATAGCACCCCGTTATGCGCCAGCGAAATCTCGCCGGGCATGGGGATGGAGCCACCGCCCACGAGCGCCACGTCACTAATAGTATGGTGCGGTGAACGGAATGGCCGGTTGGAAATCAGTGAAGACTCCGGTGGCAAGACTCCTGAAACAGAGTGAATCTTGGTCGTTTCCAGTGCCTCCAACAGCGTAAGCATTGGCAGGATGGTCGGCATACGGCGGGCGAGCATGGTCTTGCCAGCGCCCGGCGGCCCGATGAGGATGGCGTTGTGGCCACCGGCAGCGGCGATTTCGAGGGCACGTTTCACGTTGTCCTGGCCCTTCACGTCGGAGAAGTCCACATTGAACACTTCTTGGTTTTGGGAAAATTCCTCACGGGTATCCACCACAGTAGGTTCCATCGTGGTGCGGCCATTGAGAAAGTCCACGGCTTCGAGCAGGGTGCTCACGCCGTACACATCGAGGTTGTTGACGATGGCGGCTTCCCTGGCATTTTGTTTTGGCAAAATAATGCCCTTGAACTTCTCCGCCCTGGCTTGGGTGGCGATGGGAAGCGCCCCTGTTATTGGCCGAAGGCTGCCATCGAGCGACAGCTCACCCATCATGATATACTTGTCCAGTTCCTTGTTGCTGATTTGTTCCTGTGCGGCGAGTATGCCAATAGCGATGGGCAGGTCGTAGGAAGAGCCTTCTTTTCGGATGTCGGCAGGGGCGAGGTTGACCACCATTTTCATGCGCATCATCTGGTACTTGCTGACCTTCATGGCACACTCGATGCGCTGGAATCCTTCCTTCACAACGTTATCGGGCAAACCGACGAGGAAGTACCAAGGGCCATTGGGGCCTGGCTGCCCTCCTGCATTTACTTCGACGGTGATAGTTTGGGCGTCAACGCCATGGACGGCGCTGGCATAGGTTTTTACGAGCATTGGGTTTTCTCATTTATCAATGAGTGAAGGAAGGAATGTTTGAATGAGTGAATAAATCCCTGCCCTTCAGTCACGCTGTTTGTTTTGTTTATGTTTGTGTCGAACCGCTTTTAGTCAGCATCAAATATCATTCAAAAACCTGAAAGCCCTCATTTTATCATGGCATGTTTCCTCCTCCAGAATAAACAAACAAACACCTAAACACACAAATACAACCATTTTCACCCAAACAAAGTGGGTGGCTCCGGCACTTCCAAATGCATCTCCGGTGAGTCGTTGGTTACGGCATTCACCTTGTCCGTCACCCGGTACTTCTTAATGATATGGTCAGGCGGTGTTTGCAAGAGCATCAGTATTTCATCGAGGTCCTCAGATTCCAGCCAACTTTTTTGTTGTTCAGGCGTGGTGAGCAGCACGGGCATGCGGTTGTGGATGTCGGCCACGTCGTCGTTGGCATCGGTAGTGATGATGGAAAAAGTCTTCAGGCCGTAGTCGCCTTTGTACCACACGTCCCAAACACCAGCGAACATCATCAGGTCGTTGTTTTTTAGAAAAATGCGGTAGGGGACTTTGCCGTGCCCTTCATTGCGCCACTCATAAAAACTGTCGGCGGGCACGAGGCAGCGGCGCTTGCGGATGGGCACCCGGAACGACGGCTTGGTCTCGATGCCTTCCCGCCGGGCATTGATGAGGCGGCCCGTGTTCTTGCCGTCCTCCGACCAGTGCGGCACGAGGCCCCAAGCGATGTACTGCAACCGCTCCGGGTGGTCGTCCGTCACAACGTAGGCATGTTGGGTCGGGGCAATGTTGTAGCTGAGGCGCAGGGTCTCTGGCACCTCCACGAAGGGCAGTTGCTGCTGCAATTTTTCCTTTGATGTGGCCAATGAAAAACGTCCACACATGATTGCTTGGTAGTTTGTTTGCCAAAAAAACAAGGCGTTGCGAGTTATTTCTTTCCCACAAAATGACCTTGTTGTTCCACATGATTTAACAACAGGAACGGGGATGTCCACAACAAATATTTAGGGCAAAAAACAAATCGTTGGGAACACCCAGAAGCCGTTACCAACACCCCTGAAAAGGAGATTTCATAAAGGTATAAAAATCAGGGTTTTAGCAAAAGCTCCGCCAACAGTTTTTGTGAAGAACATTGTGGAAGCCAAGGGAGGTTGCCAACAACCATACAGTTGGAGCGTGTAGCTTTTAAAATTGGAGGTACACTTTAAATGGGTTCTCTGTGGGTAACCCCATGTTTCGTCAATGTTAACCGAAAGTTATCCCGACCTCGGAAAAATGTTTTTATCACCACCCACCTTCCCAACAGACTGTGAAGAACGGCGCAAATGACTGATACTGAACACACGACCATGTTGGCCGACTGTGGATGGAAGGGGCAGTTACCAAGGTTTCATAAATGCACACAAAAACACCGCTTTTTTCTCCACGAACTAACACCCCTAATAATAAGGAGCATTAAAATTTTTTAAAAAATAAAATCATCAATACTACTACAAGTGACACTGCCGTGATTTTGGGTCAAACAAAACAATTTAGTTTTACCGAAAATTTTGCCCGATGAGTACAAGCACTCCTACTTTTCAAATATCAAGACCCGTTCGCCTTTGGCTGCTGGCGGGCGTGGTCATGGTCTTCTTTCAGGTGGTCATCGGGGGCGTGACCCGGCTCACAGACTCTGGGCTATCCATTACCGAGTGGGCCGTCATACAGGGTACGCTGCCGCCGCTCAACGAGGCCGAGTGGCAGGTGGCCTTCGACAAGTACAAGGTTGCGGCCAAGAAGCAGTTCGAGACGCTCCATGCCGACATGGCCCTTCCCGAGTTCAAGGTGATTTTCTTTTGGGAGTATGCCCACCGGCTTTGGGCGAGGCTGATGGGCTTCGTGTTCCTTTTCCCGTTTATTTGGTTTTTGGTAAAAAAACAGCTGCCCGGCTGGCTCGTGCGCAGGCTTGGCGTGGTGATAGGCTTGGCCATGCTTGCGGCGGTTTTCGGTTGGATAATGGTGGCCAGCGGTCTCAACAACGACAACCGCACATGGGTGAGCGCTTACAAGCTCGTGACCCACCTTGGCATTGCTACCACGCTGTTCGGTTACCTGTTCTGGACCTGGCGGCGGGCGGCGCAGCCCGTGGTCGCCGACGGCCACCTGACGGGGTTGCGGAAGCTCGGTTGGTGGGTGGCAGGAGTGCTCTTCGTTCAGATTGTTTTCGGCGGACTGATGGCCGGCATGAGGGCTGGACTGATCCACCCACATTTTCCGGTCTTCGTGGAATGGGGGCGGTTCTGGCAAGTGCTCACCGCAGCTCCTGTTGGTGCAGAACAGGTGCTGGACTACGAGCCACAGCAAAGCATCAAGGCGGTTGTGCAGCTACTGCACCGAGGCATGGCTTGGGTCTTGTCGGCGTTGGTGGTCCTGTTGTTCCTAAAAATAAGGCGTTCGGCTGTTTCGGAGCAGGCTCGGTTAAGTGGAAACTTGTTGATTGGGATGCTTTTCGTGCAGTTTTTACTAGGCGTTTTTACGATTGTCAATTGCGTTGGGCGGGTGCCTATGGTGTGGGGAGCGGTACACCAAGCAGGAGCATTGGTGCTATTGGCAGTGGTTTTACACGTTAACTACCAGTTTTTAAAAAGCAAGGAACAATAGATGTTGAAAAACTTGTTGGTAACTTCTTTTAAAAATATAGGTAGCTTTTGTAGTTATGTAAGGCTATGAAAAGTAGTGGATTGTGCGAGTTGAAGGTAAGCCTTTCCGTACCCTATTTGTTGATAAACTTGTTGATAAACTAATTCAGGGTGTCCTTTAAGCTCAATTTTTTACCTTATGTTTTATTTGATTGGATAAAAAATGGGATTGATAAAGAATTACGGATTAAAATAAAAATGATTATAAATACCAACAATTGTGGATAACCGTGTGGATAACCGTGCGATCGAACAAGATTCCTCCTGCTCAATAAAATAAATTCGCATTTGTTTTTATTTGAACGGAAGCTATGCGTCTGGGTTGCAGGGTTGGAAAACAAATTGTCCGATAGAACTTAAAAAAAGTATTTTTGCCGCATTGGCCAACAATTCAAAAGCTAAATGGATTATCCTGTCATCGAAGAAGGAGGTTTCAAGTACATTGAAACCAAAGGTGGAGCGCAAAACCTGCTTCTGCTTCACGGTTTGTTTGGTGCGTTGAGCAATTTTGCCAGCATACTCCAGCACTTCGGCAATACCTACAACGTGGTGGTGCCTATTCTCCCCATTTTCGAAATGCCCATTCGCAAGCTCTCCGTCTCTGGTCTGGTAGATCACGTGACTGCTTTCGTCGAGAAAAAAAGATATGGAAAAGTGCATGTGCTTGGCAATTCGCTAGGCGGCCATATAGCGCTGCTTTATGCCTTGGCCAACCCAGAGCGCATCGCCTCCATCACGCTCACGGGCAGCTCCGGCCTCTTCGAAAGTGCAATGGGTTCCACCTTCCCGAAGCGTGGCGACTACGATTATATCAAGAAAAAAGCGGAAGATACTTTTTACGACCCCAAGGTGGCCAGCAAGGAACTCGTGGATGAAATTTTTGACACCGTAAACGACCGCAACAAAGCCATTCGGGTAGTTGCAACTGCAAAATCGGCCATTCGCCACAACCTGCGCGAGCGCCTGCAAGCCATCAAAGCGCCCACCTTGCTCATTTGGGGCAAAGACGACCAAGTGACACCCGCCTTTGTCGGTGAGGAGTTCCACGAGCGCATTGCCAATTCCCGTCTCTTTTTGTTGGAGAAATGCGGCCACGCCCCCATGATGGAGCACCCGGCTGTGTTCAATTATCACCTGGAAGCATTTCTGAAAAAGTGGCTGATTGGTATTGTATTGCGCACGTAACAATACAACCTGCAATACCCTCACATCAAACTAACTCCTTGCACGCCCGATAAATATCCGCCCATTCCTTTCGTTCCTTCACCACCGTTTCGAGGTATTCCAACCAAATATTCCGGTCTTGAACAGGGTCTTTGACGATAGCCCCGGTAATGCCAGCCGCCAGGTCGTGCGCCCGCAACGTGCCGTCGCCAAAATGGACGGCCAGCGCCTGCCCGCTGTGTACGACCGAAATGGCCTCGGCAGTGCTGAGGGTTGCGCCCGGCGATTTCAGCTTGGTGCGCCCGTCTTCTGTTTTTCCGCTCCGCAATTCCCGGAAGATGGTCACGAGCCGCTCGATTTCCTTCAACGGGGCAGAGTTCGGCGGTAATTCGAGTGAGACGCCGATTTTTTCCACCCTGGTTTTCACGATGTTCACCTCCTCGGCGAGGGTGGTCGGTAGCGGCATCACCACCGTGTTGAAGCGGCGGCGCAGGGCGCTGGACAGGTCGTTGATGCCCCGGTCACGGTCGTTGGCGGTGCCGATGACGTTGAAGCCACGGATAGCCTGCACCTCCGTGTTCAGCTCCGGGATGGGCAGCATTTTCTCGGAGAGGATGGTGATGAGCGTGTCCTGCACATCCGACGGCATGCGGGTCAGCTCCTCGATGCGGGCGATTTTGCCCTCCCGCATGGCGTTCATCACGGGGCTGGGCACGAGGGCGTTTTGGCTGGGGCCTTCGGCCAAAAGGCGGGCATAGTTCCAGCCGTAGCGCAGTGCCTCCTCGCTCATGCCCGCCGTGCCCTGCACCAGCCGTGTGCTGTCGCCGGAGATGGCGGCGGCCAGGTGCTCGGCCACCCAGGTCTTGGCCGTGCCGGGTATCCCGATGAGCAGCAGCGCCCGGTCGGTGGCCAGCGTGGCCACGGCGATTTCGATGAGGCGACGGCTGCCGAAATACTTGGGTTCCACCTCCGTGCCATCCGGCAGCTTGCCGCCCAGTAGGTAGGTAACAACGGCCCACGGCGACATTTGCCAGTTGGTGGGCCGCTGGTGGTCGTCCGTGGCGATGAGCGCCTGGAGTTCGTGGGCGTAAACCTGTTCGGCGTGGGGGCGGAGGATTTGGTTGTCGGTCATGATTTCTGAAAGTAAAAAGTTGAAAGGCGAAAGTAAAAAGATTGGGGAGAGGGGTTAAGGAAAAATAACCGACCCGCCAAATGACAATTTATTTCCATGCCCATGCGAAAATTCCAAAACTGCTTTTTACCTTGCCCCTGCTTGATAAAGTAGATGCCTTACCCACACACAACGGCCTGATTTACAAGGGCTGGTTCTTAAAACTTACTATGGAGAAAACCACAATGAACTTGGCTTCGTGCTTTGCCGGACGGTGGCTTATTAATTATTAAAAATAGAAAAATGAAAATCGAAGAAACAATAAATAAAATCGAAAAGTGGGTTAAAGAAAACAATATAGACTTACTCCACGGTGTAGTTGATGCAAATAAATCAGCGACTATAATTTGTGATACTTATGCTACCTCCATTGAAGATTTTTAAGCTTGGGTAAAAAACGGGACAAAAATATTTATTCTACAAAAGAGCATTTTTTAACATCGACAACGAACTTGAAGAATTAGGCATTGACGAAAAAGAATGCAATTCGAAAGTGGCAATCCAAATTAAAAAATTAAAGAAGTATGAAGGACAAGTAGAATTCTTTTCGATTGCTTGGATGGATAACAATGCTGTCTTTGAATTTGCAGGAACACCAGATTGGTTGGACGAAATTGAAGAAATAAAGACGAAAATAAACGAGGCAAACGAAGAAGATGGGAATGCACCTCCTCGATTTGTAAGAGAAAAAGAACTACCCCAATCAAAAATAAAAGAATTAAGTAAACTTGTCGCAGAACACCTCGATTTTTTTATTAATCAATCCCAATATAATCAAGGCAAATTAAAGAGCATCTTATCTGAAATTCTTATTCATAAAGAAATTAATGAAAACACGATAGGATATTTTAATCAAAGTAATATCCTATCTGGAGCAAAGGCATATTTTGATAAAAATTTATTACAAGACAAAGAAAAAGAAATGATTGAGAAAATTGAAAAGATGAAAGAGCAAGGTTTATCTAAAATAGCAATAAGATCCAAATTAGGTATTTCTGAAGGAATGCTCAATCGATATTATTATTAAGATTAACAATACATCCAGAACTGCAACTTTACTAGAGAAAATCACACACAAAACCCCGCCCCCGGTCCCCAGAACCCCATTCCTTCGGCGGCTATTCATAACCTTAAATACTGTACCTAATGGCCAGTAACGCTGAAACCGGGCACGCCAAGAACGTCGCCAATTTCTAGCCCTCCTCACTTTTCAAAAGGATTCATTACTACCAGCCAATCCAATCCAGAAAAATCAGAAACGTTTCGGGTGACTACCGTGCAGTTGTTCAATAGCGCAGTGGCAGCGATAATGGCATCTGGCAGTTTCATTCGACGTGAATGCCTGATTTCTATGACTTTCATTACAACTGCATCGGCGATAGGTAGGCGGACAAGGACATTCAGCAAAGCCTCGGTTTCTTGTTGTTCGGTTGAATCAGAAAAGGTGTAACCCAATGTTTCCATCCATGTAATATCCGAAACGAAAAGGAGGTCATCGGGCAGGATGAAATCATCAGGCATCAGTTTTTGCTGAGCAATGTAGATGATGATATTGGAATCAAGCAGGAGGTTACGACCACTCATCACGCTGCTGTTTTTGCCAAGCGGCAGGGTCGGCAATCTGCTGGAAAGGCGGCTTTGTTTGTTGTTGAAGCACTTGTTTCAGCAAAGCGAGCTGGTTGGAGGCAGAGGAAGGAGCTTGCTCAGTGGCCGAAGTTGTGGGCGTTTTTTGGACTGGCTTTACGATTCGCACATAGTCCAGTGTGCTCAAGAACTTCAGGAGCACTTGATAACGGCTTTCTTCGATGTTTAAAATAAGCTGTTGCATATCAATGGTTTCGTGCAAAAATAAAGTAAAATCTGGGTATTGCTCCAAGTTTTTAAAGCTAACAAAATCATAACTGCGGACCTATCCAAAACCTCGCCTCGTCCAAGCTCGTCCCATACTCGAACTCGCAGTGTAAACGGACTTCCACGCCCGCTTTCACGTGAGTGGCCTGCGCCAATTGGCAGACCGTCGGGGGCATCAGGCTGTCCGTCCCCGTGAAATTGCAGCCCTCGGCCACCTGCACGAACGACTGCAAAAAGACGGCGTTCACCTCCCCGCTCAGTAGGGGCACGATGGGGATGCTGGTTTTTACCACCGTTTCTTCCACTTCGTAAAAATCGAGGCTGTTGACGACCTGCTGCGTGGAAAGCAGTTCGGGCAGGTGGTGAGCGAAGCATATCGGATAATGCTGGTGGCCCTCCTCGAAGCTGGCATGGGCGAGTTGGGCGAGGTTGATGATTTTTTGCGGGAAGAGGCGGCCATCGGTTTTCAGGTATTGGCGCAGGTGCCGGAACACCTGCACCTGGTATTCATTGGCGCAGAAGATGCTCATCATTTCACCGATGATGCAGTCCACGGGTTCGGGCAGTTCGACCAGCAGGGCGTCGCCGAAAATCAGTTCCACCTTGTTCGCCCATCCGTTTTTGGCGATTTCCGTTTTGATGAAATCGAACAGCGCAGGGTTGCTTTCTATGAGGTAGGCTTTTTTCACCTTCGGTAAATAAAGCCTGCTCAAAGCCAGCCTGCCCACGCCCGCCTCGCAGACGGTCTTGTTTTCAAAATCATGTTCGTCGAATGCCCGCTTGAACGCCCCGATGCGCAGGGGGTCGGCCTCCATGATGTCGTAGTAGATGGCCGGAAACCCATAATGGCCGGGGTGGAAAGTCTGCGCTTCCAGCAGGGCGTATTTGAGGTGGTCGTACTGCTGGACGATTTGGGCGAAGAAGTGGTGGTTTTGCATGGGGCGAAGATATTGAAGGGAGGGGTTATGGGAGTGGAAAAGCATCAGCTCAAGATTAACAAAGGTTAAACTTTCCAAAACCTCTTTCAATTCTACGTCACAAAGGTGGAAACCAATGGTGGAAGTACTCGAAAATGACGGTCGTAAGTTCCAAATAATCAGCTGGAAGCAGCGACGGCACAGTCGGAGAATTTATTGTCGTCAGGGTCATCGGCGATGAGGTTCCATTTGTAATAGACCTGAATATGATGGACGTTTTCAAGAATATCGAGTTGTTGTAGTACGCCATCTGCAACGGCAGGAGCATAAAAATCGGACAACTGCTCTTCGTATTCTGCCAGTATTTCTGTGGTGACGGCTATTTCCAATCCCCATTTTGACCATATCAAACAGCCAGCGGTGACGAGCAAAACGGGGGATAATTTGTAACAGGCAATTTGTATCCAGCACTATCTCATGGCGGATAAGGTTTGCGCTTAGGTGGGTCTCCTGCAATTTGTCAAGGTGGTCTGCGTAATGGGCTTAGAAGCTTGCAGTTTTTCAATTTCAAACTGCACAAGGTTGTCATAAAACTCCACGAGCATCCGGTTCAACTCTTTCATGGCATCTGGAGACATCTTTCGGGAGAAGAGTTTAAGCAGCGTTAACTGGACTTCGTTTAATTTTTGCGACAAAGCTTGTGCTTCCATGTTGCTTCTTTTTTACAAAAATAGGCGCTTTTCGGAAATTGTTCTTAACCAGTTATTCCTTCTTTCCCATCACCCCCTGCACCACCGCCGCCGCCGCCATCACCGTCAAGCATCCAATTGGGTTCAGCCAAATAAAACCGAGGTCATCTTTCCCGTCCATTTTATCCCCAAAATAAACAGCCAAGACCACCGCCTCCCCGATGATGGCGGCGATGAAGACCGCCGTGCCACGAATCCATTTCATCGCAAAAGCTACCACGAAGATACCGAGTATCGTACCGTACAGCAGCGAGCCAATGATGTTGACGGCCTGTATCAAGTTTTCAAACAACAAGATGATAGAGGCAAAAGCGATGACCAGCGCACCCCAAAAGATGGTCAGCCTTTTTGAAGCGCCCAGGTAGTGGCTGTCGGAGCCGCTTTTGAACATCGAGCGGCGATAAACGTCCACCACTGTCGTGGTGGCGAGGGCACTGAGTTCGGAGGAGATGGACGACATGGCGGCGCAAAAAATCACCGCCAGCAGCAGGCCAATCATGCCCTTGGGCAGGTAGTTGACGATGAAGGTGATGAACACGTAATCCTTGTCGTTCGGCTCTATTTTTTTGTTGGTTTCCTTGGCGTAGTCCAGCAGCAGGGTATCCACCTCGGAGCGCAATTTCAGTTCCTGTTTGTTCAGGGCGATGACTTTGGTTTTGGCTGTTTCGATATCCGAAGGCTTTTCCTGTTGCAGCGCTGTCACCAGCCCCATCACTTCCTTTTCTTTTTCCTGAAATACGGCGTCGTACCGCTTTTCCAGCGAGTCGAGTTGCGGCTTGAAAGTTTCGGATTTTTCCAACTGGCTGAGGTTCGCCCTGTTGTAGTGGATGGGCGGTTTCACAAACTGGAAGAAAATAAAAACCGTCACGCCCGTGAACAAGATGAGGTACTGCATCGGGATTTTGATGAAACCGTTGAACAGCAACCCCATGCGACCCTCCCGCAGCGACCGCCCTGACAGGTAGCGCTGTACCTGCGACTGGTCAGTGCCGAAATAGGACAGAAACAAGAAAACCGATGCAATCATGCCTGACCAGATGTTGTAGCGGTTGGCGAGGTCCCACTTGAAATCCAGCGCCTTCATTTTGCCCATCTCCCTCGCCACACCCACACCGTCAACCAACGAAACATCCGCCGGAAATTTGCTGACAATGATGAATCCGGTGATGATCATACCGATGAGGATGACCGACATCTGCTGTTTCTGCGTCACGCTGACGGCTTTTGTTCCCCCAAAAACAGTGTAAATAGTGACCACCAGACCCATCAGGACGATGGTCAGTGGCAGGTTCCAGTCCATGATGCTGGACAGCACGATGCTCGGCGCAGCAATGGTGAAACCTGCCGCCATTCCCCTCGAAAACAAAAACAAGATGGCTGCCAGCGTGCGTGTTTTTAAGTCAAAACGCTGCTCCAGAAACTCGTAGGCGGTGTAAACTTTGAGCCGGTAGTACATCGGCAACACGAAAACGGCGAGGATGATAGTGGCGATGGGCATCCCGAAATAGAACTGCACGAATCGCATCCCATCGTCGTATGCCTGCCCCGGTGTGCTGAGGAAAGTGATGGCACTAGCCTGTGTTGACATGACGGACAAGCCGATGGTCCACCAGCCCAGTTCGCTGTCGCCTTGCAGGTAGCTTTTCACGCTGCTGACGGTGCGGGTCTTCCACATGCCGTACACGATGATAGCGCCAAGCACCACGAGCATTACTGTCCAGTCTATCCAATGCATTGTAAGAGATGTTAGACATTAGAGGATAGACATTAGAAGGGGGCTGCCTATTTCCTACATGTCAAAAATGATAAAAGCCAATGGACATTTGAAATTAGTTCGGGCTGTCTAAAGTCTAATGTCTATCGTCTCAAAGACTTAAAAGTGTTTCCACCCTTGCGCCAGCAAATCATGACTCTTGCCACCTTGGAATGGAGCTTCACGCCCTCGCTCGCCTCCGTGATTTCGCCCATGATGTAGATGTCGGGCATGAGGCGCACCTTCTCAAGGTCTTTTGGGTCAACGGTGAACAGCAGTTCGTAATCCTCGCCGCCGTTGAGGGCGCAGGTAAGTGGGTCGAGCTGGAACTTCAAGGCCATCATTTTTGCATCGTTGTGGATGGGCACGCCCGCCTCCTCGATGATGGCCCCTACTTTGGATTGCTTGCAGAGGTGCATCAGGTCAGAAGAAATGCCGTCTGACACGTCAATCATGGCCGTCGGCACGAGGTTGGCGTTTTTGAAAATATCAATCATGTCCCGGCGGGCCTCCGGTTTCAGGAATCGACCGACGAGGTAGTCCTGCTCTTCCAAGTCGGGTTGGATGCCGGGGTTGGAGAGGTAAAGTTGTTTTTCCCGCTCCAAGATTTGCAGACCGAGGTATGAAGAACCAAGGTCACCAGTGACGCAGATTAGGTCGCCAGGCTTGGCGCCGTTGCGATAAACGAGCGTTTCCTCTTTTGCTTGCCCGATGGCCGTCACGCTGATGATGAAGCCCTTCTGCGAGCTGGTCGTGTCGCCGCCCACGAGGTCCACGCCGTAGAATTTGCAGGCTAGGTGGATGCCTTCGTAAAACTCGTCCAGCGCCTCCACGCTGAACCGGTTGGAAATGGCGATGGACACCGTTATCTGCTTAGGTTGGGCGTTCATGGCGTAGATGTCCGAGAGGTTCACCACCACGGATTTGTAGCCGAGGTGCTTCAGCGGGCAGTACATCAGGTCGAAGTGGACGCCCTCCACCAGCAAATCGGTGGAAACAACGGTCAGGAAGCCCGTGTTGTCAATGACGGCGGCGTCGTCGCCAATGCCGTAGTGGCTTGATTCGTTCTGGATTTCGAAGATTTTGGTCAAATGTTCGATGAGGCCAAACTCGCCGAGCGAGGCAATTTCCGTGCGTCCGAGGTCTTGTTTTTCCATATAAAAGGTGGATTTTAAAAGCGGTGCGAAGGTAGGATTTTTGGGTGGGAAATGGCGGTGCTAAGGTAAAGCGGCGGGGTAAAAAGCATTTTTCGTAACTTCGCCCTCGGTTGGCTTTTGGCCGACTCCGAATTTTTTATTTGGTAAAAAAAGCCCCACCAGCCATGTTTTGAAATTTTGACCCACAAAAAACCGCTCAAACCAAATTAGTCATCATGGAAAACGTACAGCCCTACCATCCCCACCATAAAATCCGCCTTGTCACCGCCGCCAGCCTTTTCGACGGGCACGACGCTGCCATCAACATCATGCGCCGCATCATGCAGGCGAGCGGGGCGGAGGTCATCCACCTCGGACACAACCGCTCGGTGCAGGAAATCGTGAACTGCGCCATCCAGGAGGACGTGCAGGGCATCGCCATCACCTCGTACCAGGGCGGCCACAACGAGTTTTTCAAGTACATGCACGACCTGCTGAAGGAGCGGGGCGCTGGGCATATCAAGATTTTCGGCGGCGGCGGCGGCACCATTTTGCCCTCCGAAATTGAGGAACTGCACCAATACGGCATCAGCCGCATCTACTCCCCCGACGATGGGCGGCACATGGGCTTGCAAGGCATGATAAACGACTTGCTCAAGCAGTGCGATTTCCCCATCGGCGTGAACCTGAATGGCGAGGTGCGGCGGGTCACAGACCTGACAGGTTTAAAAAACCTGTCAGGTCTTGCCGTGCCCATCGCCCGCATGATTTCTGCGGCGGAGAACGATGCCGAGCATTTTGAAAAAGCCATTCGCCCGCAGTTGCAGGCGGTTTTTGATAAAAATCCGGCGCTGAAAAACACGCCCGTCCTCGGTATCACCGGCACAGGCGGGGCGGGCAAGTCGAGCCTCGTGGACGAGATTTTGCGGCGCTTTTTGCTGGATTTTGACAGCAAAACCATCGCCATCGTTTCCGTTGACCCCTCCAAGCGCAAGTCGGGCGGGGCGCTCCTCGGCGACCGCATCCGCATGAACGCCGTGAACAACGAGCGGGTCTTCATGCGCTCGTTGGCCACCCGGCAGAGCAACTTGGCGCTGTCGAAATATGTGCAGTCGGCGGTGGAAATCCTCAAGGCGGCGGGCTTCGACCTCGTGGTGCTGGAGACCAGCGGCATCGGGCAGTCGGACACCGAAATCATTGACCACAGCAACGTGTCGCTCTACGTGATGACGCCCGAATTTGGTGCAGCTTCGCAATTGGAGAAGATTGACATGATTGACTTCGCCGACCTCATCGCCATCAACAAATTCGATAAGCGAGGCGCCCAGGATGCCCTCCGGGATGTGCGCAAGCAGTACCAGCGGGCGCACCAACTTTGGACGAAGGACGTGGACGAAATGCCAGTCGTGGGTACGATTGCCAGCCAGTTCAACGACCCCGGCACGAACGTCCTCTACGCCAAAATGATGAAGCTGCTGGTGGAAAAAACGGGCGCTGACCTGAAGTCCGACTTCCACGCCGCCGAGGAAATGAGCGAAAAAATCTTCATCATCCCGCCGCACCGCACGAGGTATTTGTCGGAGATTTCGGAGAACAACCGCAAGTACGACCAATGGGCGAGGAAGCAGGCGGAACTGGCCGGGAAGGCTTATGCCCTTAAGGTTTCCGTAGCGGCAACGAGCGGCGATTTGAAGGCTGGGTTAACCAAGATTTACGAAGAAATTTATGGGGAAATAGACGCTTCGGTGCGCAAAATCATCGAAAGTTGGGAGGCGAAGAAGGCCAATTATGCCTCCGACGAGTTCATTTACGAAGTGCGTGGCAAGCAAATCAAAGTGCCCACGAAATGGAAATCGCTGTCCGGCACCATGATTTCAAAAGTGCTGCTGCCGAGGTTCAAGGACTGGGGCGAAATCACACGCTGGTGCCTGCAGGAGAACGTGCCGGGTGAGTTCCCGTACACGGCGGGCGTGTTCGAGTTCAAGCGCAAGGGCGAAGACCCCACCCGCATGTTCGCCGGGGAGGGCGCACCGGAGCGCACCAACCGCCGCTTCCACTACCTGAGCAAGGGCATGCCCGCCAACCGCCTTTCAACGGCATTCGATTCGGTGACTTTGTACGGAGAAGACCCGCACCCCCGGCCCGATATTTATGGCAAAATCGGCAACTCCGGCGTGAGCATCTGCTGCCTCGACGATGCCAAAAAACTTTACTCCGGTTTCGACCTCTGCGCTCCCAACACTTCAGTGAGCATGACCATCAACGGCCCTGCTGCCACGATATGTGCCTTTTTTATGAACGCCGCCATTGACCAGCAATGCGAGCTGTATATTCGGGAGCATAAATTGGAGCATTTGGTGGAAAATAAATTGGTGGAATTATATGACAATAAAGGCGTTAAACGCCCATCGTATATCGGCGATATTCCCGAAGGAAATAATAAATTGGGTTTATTATTATTGGGTTTAACAGGTGATATGGTATTGCCCGCTGACATTTATAAACCATTAAAAGAAAAAGCCTTAAACGCAGTGCGTGGCACGGTGCAAGCTGATATTTTAAAAGAAGACCAAGCGCAAAATACCTGCATATTTTCCACGGAATTTTCATTGAAAATAATGGGCGATGTGCAGCAGTATTTTTCGGACAATAAAGTGCGCAATTTTTATTCGGTGAGCATATCCGGCTACCATATTGCAGAGGCTGGGGCGAACCCAATTACGCAGTTGGCATTCACGCTGTCCAATGGTTTTACCTTCGTAGAATACTACCTGAGTCGGGGCATGAACATTGATGATTTTGCCCCTAATCTCAGCTTCTTTTTCAGCAATGGCGTTGACCCGGAATATGCCGTCATCGGTAGGGTGGCCCGCCGCATCTGGGCGAAGGCGATGAAGGAAAAATATGGGGCAAACGAGCGCAGCCAGATGCTCAAATACCATATCCAGACCAGTGGCCGCTCGCTCCACGCCCAGGAGATTGACTTCAACGACATCCGCACCACGCTGCAGGCGCTTTACGCCATCTACGACAACTGCAATTCCCTGCACACCAACGCCTACGACGAGGCCATCACCACGCCGACGGAGGAAAGCGTGCGCCGGGCGGTGGCCATCCAGCTCATCATCAACCACGAACTGGGCTTGGCGAAGAACGAAAACCCGCTCCAAGGCGCTTTCATCATCGAAGAACTGACCGACTTGGTGGAGGCCGCCGTGCTTGCCGAGTTCGACCGCATCACCGAGCGGGGCGGCGTGCTGGGGGCGATGGAGACGATGTACCAGCGGGGTAAAATCCAAGAGGAAAGCCTCTACTACGAGCACCAGAAGCACAGCGGCGAGTACCCCATCATCGGGGTGAACACCTTCCTGTCCAGCACCGGCTCGCCGACCATCCTGCCCCGTGAGGTCATCCGCTCGACGGAGGAGGAGAAGCTGGCGCAAATCGCCACGGTGGAAAACCTGAAAAAAGCCAATGCCGACAAGGGCGCTGCGGCGTTGAAAAAGCTGCAATTTTCGGCGCTGCACAACGAAAACATCTTTGCTGCGCTGATGGAGGCGGTGAAAAACTGCTCTCTGGGGGAGATTACGAATGCGCTGTATGAGGTGGGAGGGCAGTATCGGAGGAATATGTAAAAACATTTCAAACCCAAAAAATCCAATGTCAAACTTCAAGTCCATCCTGGGGCGGAGTCGAGCTTTCAACATGACTATTGTTTCTAACTGGAACAGCGATGGAAGAGCAATTTTGAATCCGTATTGAATGAACTTATGCACTAAAGACCCTTCAGTCCAAATATGAATTATAAAGGGGGCTAAACGCAATAAATGCCACCTACGCAAAAAACCTTTTTGAAAAATCATGATTATTCAGAAGCCTGATAGCCTTGAAGCTTGCTGGAAAGTTGTGTGTCATTTTGAACAAATTAGAATGAGAGATTTCTTTGGTTATTTCACTCAATAACCACAAAGCAAAAGGAGACCTAAACGATTAGGCAAGGGAGAGCAAATCGTCAAATATGATGTCTTTCTTTTGGCAACCTCTTAAAGCAACAACTTTGTTGAACAGGTAAATATCATTTCTTGGATTTGCGACATTGGAACTGGCCTATCCTGGATACAATAAAAATGAGACCTCCACAGAAGTTGCGGGCATGATAATGGATATGGCATCAATCCCAAAATGGCATTTCCGAATCACGTTAATGCTCAAATTTGCACCAGACAATGTTCGGACACAAATGGCTTATGATTGTTTCAGGCACTGAAGGGAACTTTTCAGAAGTAATAGATGAAAACTTAGCAAACACCGGAGGAAGATCTTCTCTCTTGACCATGCAGTATATAATTCCAAAGGGATTCCAAGGGTCAAGCAGATATGGCAAACAATAACGTGAGCTCTTCAGCAGGAAAAAGGACACGTCGCTAACAGCTATTAGAGGTTAAAAAAACCACTGGTGATTTTGGAAGTTGCGGAAATTACCTCAGGATTGCCAGAATACTCGAGTTGAGCAGACTCAGGCCTTAAACGGCTTTTGAATTTCCCAATAGGAAAAGGGGTTTGGCATGAAGGCCTACACAACTCGAACCCCGGTTTAAGTGTTTCACTAACGCTTAGCAAAAAAGAGGGTCGCCCACATTTGGACGACCCGCTTTCTTTTAGGCCGATGGTCAGATTTACTTCGACCCAATCGCATACGACAACCCAATCAAATAGTAAGTCTGCAACGGATTGTCCGTCTTTCCAGCGGCCAGTGCCTCCTGCTTGTTGCTGCGCAGGCCGAGGTCGAGTCCGATACCGATGCCCTTGTAGGCGGTGGTAAAGCCGTTGACCCAAGTCCAGTTGTGTAGGTCGCTGCCCTCGTAGCTGAAGAAGCTGGAGAGGTTGGATTTCCAGGCAATGCCCTTGGTGATTTGGAGCTTGTAGTCTGCCACGACTTTGCAGCCGAGCGATGATTGGTAGTCAAAACCTTCGCTGTCGGAGAACACGAAGTTGTAGTTCAGTGGGTGGACCACAACGACGAGGTCGGTGACGGGTGTCCAGGTGGCACCGGCTCCGAGGTCGAGATAGCCGGGGTTGTTTAATTTGTCATCAAGCATGGAGGTGCGGTACTCGCCCAAGGTGGATAACGCTATTTTTTCAGACAATTTGTAGCCGAACAAGGAAGTGATGTTGAAGGCGTCAGCGGCCACTTGCAGGGTATCGGCATCCTCGTCGCTGTCTTTGTTGTCAAACTTCAACCAGCCCAGCGTGAGGTTGGTGCCGTTGCGCCAAAAGTACTTCTTCTGCTGGAGGTTTGCGAACCCATTTGCCGAGAGGCCGATGGTAACAGCTTGAGTGTTGGGCGTACCCTTGGAGTACCAATTATTGAAGCCGGAGAAGTTAAGACCGAGGTTCCCAAGTGCACCCACGTCCCAGCGAGGGTATGGCGTTATTTTTTCGGTCAGGTCGGCTACTTCGGCTTTGAGTGCGCCCACTTTGCCAGTAAGTTCGGCCAATTGGACTTCTAATGGGGCGAGTTGTGCTTCTTTTGCAGCTTTCGTTGCCTTGAGTTCTTCAGTGGTTTGCGCTTGAAGCACGAAGCAACATGCAATCAGGGCCAGTGCGGAGAGTGAAATTTTCTTCATCATAGTTCAGAAGTGTTATTTTGAGTAATTTATTGAATCATCAACATAGCGAATCGTCTTATCAGTTAACCTGCCTATCGTTGGAAAAGATTTCCACCTTGTCAGACGTGAGTTTCATTAAAGGTATCACAATTATTTTTCCCTCGCCCTGGAGGGTCAGGGAGGTGCTGTCCATCGCAATTACCCGGCCTTTTGAGCCGTCAATCTGGATGTAATCGCCAATTTTTACTTTGTTTTTGCTGTAAAATGAGGCCAGGAAATTGGACATGGTGTCCCTGGATGCAAAGCCGTACCCAATGGAAAACGCCAGTACGACGCCACCGAGAATGACGGTCAGGTTGGAGGTTATCAGCGAGGTTTCGATGCTCGCTTGCGCCAGCGCGCTGATGGTCAATGTTAGGAAAATCAGGTAGAAAACAAAGTTTGCGATGATTTTGCCAGAAGAAATACCGAGGGCGTTGGTGGTAGCAAGCACGATATTCTTCACGAATTCGGCGAGGTAAATACCGAAGACAAACAGTGCCAATGCGGACAGCAGTTTCGGGAGGTAGGAAATCAGGTCCTTTACCATTTCCGAAACGATGGGCACGCCCAATACGTCGGTGGCCATCATCAAGAAGACCAAAATCAATACATAATATGCCAGCTTGGATAAAAAGACGCTTAGCTTGACCTTAAATCCTGCTTTTTGTGCGAACTCGGTCTCGTTTATTTTTTCGCCAAACCTGTCAATTTTCAGTCCGGTGAACAGTTTCTCCAGCGCCTTTGACACGAATTTCGCTATGCCCCAACCTATTGCTAAAACGATAGCTGCCTTGGCAATATCCACTGCTGCGGATGCAAATTGGAAAATCACTTGCTTGATTACTTCGACTACTTCCATGCTGATTGTCTTGTTTTTGTTATTTAAAGTGTATCGAAAATAAAGAAACCCTGTGTGTGGCGGGAGCGAGTAAAGCTGGGTTTTTTAGTGTGTTAATTCGTCGTCGTCGTGGGGCAAGCTGCCTGCCATGCCCGGTGTGGGGCTGTCAGCGTCGGGGCCTGGCGTACCTTCCGTGATTTCGTTTTTCACGGCTTGGTCAAGTTCATTGACGGTGCCTCCCAGGGTCAATATGAACATTTCGAAGACCTTCGGGATGTACAATTCCATGGCCTGCCCCATCATGGTCAATATCTGCAAGGTACCGAGGACGTGCTCCTCGATTTCTGGTGGCGGCGGAAACATCAGCGCATCCTCCTCCATGATTTGCTTGAAACTGTTTGTAGTGCTCATGACTTCACACGATTCGATGGATAATTTTTTAATCTCCGGGGAATAGTTCTTCGTATACCATTTTGGCTTTGTGTTTTGCTCGTTTGATTTTCATTTTGATGGCGCTCTCGGTCTTGTCCAGCATGTTCGCTATCTCCTTTATTTGCAGGTCATCCTGGTACTTCATCAATAGTATGGCCTTGTCGCCAATGGGGATATTCTCCAGCACCACCCTCAGGCGGTCGGACTGCATGGTCAAAAGCGCCTCGTCGTGCACGTCGTCAACCATATCTGGGAGGCGTTCCATGTCGTCGGAGAAAATGTTTCCAGTCTTTTTCTTCTTTCGAATAACATCAATGCAATAGTTGTAGGTGATGGAATACACCCAGGTCGAAAACTTGGCCTGCTCGGCGAACTGGCCGAGGTTCAAGAAAATCTTCATGAAAATGTCCTGTGCTGCGTCCCTCGCCAAATGCTCCTCTTTCAGCAGCGAAATACATTTGCTGTACACTTTACCAGAGTACCTCCGGTAAAGCGCGGTAAAATGGCTTGCGTCTTTCGTTGCAAGGTATCTCCTTATCAAGTCTATGTCCTGTTCCTTGGAAATGTCTTCTGTTCCCATTAAACTGGCAAGTGCAATTTTCCTACGGCACGAATCTTTAAATAATTAACGACTCGCTACCTAAAAGATTGGTTTTCAATTGATTACTCCAAAGCCGCTTTCGAAAAGTTTGCACGAAAATAGGAAAATTACCACTTCTGGCGGGTGATTTATGTTTTCTGACGTGAAACCGATAGGGCGGGTACGTTTTTTTGAAATATTTTCTTGCAGCAGAAAAAAGAAGTAGAGTGGACTGTCCAAATGGCAAAAAAAAGAGGTAGCGCTCTTGCAGCACCACCTCAGCCCTAACCAAATAAAACCAAATTATTTATCTTCGATTCGCCAAAGCAGGAATGGCCTTGGTTGAATTTTTTAGCTTGGTGTAAAAACTACTCTTAGTTTCTAAGCGCTAAGGTAAAATGATTTTAAATAAACAAGCAAGACTTTGCCTGATTTTTTTTTAAAAAAAAGATAATTTCTGTGGCTAGAAACGAAAACTGCCCCAAAAACAGTGAAACAAAACCCAAAAGGCAGTTTAATTTTTTGAAGAAACCCAAATGAGGCATTTATTATTCCGAAGTTTGGCTTTGAAATAATATCAAAAAAAATCTTTTATCATTCAAAAAAAATAAAAATCCTACTGGGTTTTTCAAAAAAATAAAAAATGAGCAGACAAGTCCTAAATCGCTGGATTTACCTTTTTCTTAGTGTATTGCCTACGATTAGCCTTTTTTCACAAGCCAAAACGAACAACAACGAGGATGCCCTTTTCATCCGCCAAATCCACGACGTGGCGCTGACCGAAGGCCGCTGCTACCCTTGGCTCCACCATTTGACAAAAAAAATTGGCGCAAGGCTGGCTGGCTCCCCACAAGCCGCCGCCGCTGTTGAGTACACTTTTCAGATGCTCGACACGCTCGGCCTCGACTCCGTCTGGCTGCAGCCCTGCACCGTGCCGCATTGGGTTCGAGGCGAGCAAGAGGTTGTGCGCATTGCCCAATCGGACATGGGCACGGTGGAACTACGGGCACTGGCGCTCGGCAATTCGGTCGGCACCGGCGAGGCGGGAATCTCGGCGGAGGTGATAGGCGTGATGGGCATTGACGAGCTTGAAAAACTCGGCGAGGCCAAGCTCAAAGGCAAAATTGTCTTCTTCAACCGCCCGTTCGATGCCACCAAGCTCAATACTTTCGAGGCTTACGGAGGTGCCGTTGACCAGCGAGCCTACGGAGCTTCGGAGGCAGCCAAGTTCGGAGCCATCGGTGTGCTGGTTCGCTCCATGGCCTCTGGTCTGAACGATGACCCACACACCGGCGGCCTCGTTTACAAGGACGGACTGCCGAAAATTCCTGCCTGCGCCATCTCCACCAACGACGCCGAACTGCTCGGCAAGCTTTTGGAAAAAAGCCTCGTGAAAGTGTACATGCGCACCGCCTGTCAGCAGCTTTCCGAAAAAGCATCCTTCAACGTGATCGGTGAAATACGTGGCAGCGAGTACCCGGAAGAAATCATCGTGGTGGGCGGCCACCTCGACTCCTGGGACGTTGGCGAGGGCGCACACGACGACGGAGCTGGCTGCGTGCAATCCATGGACATTTTACAGGTATTTAAACGGCTGAATTACAAGCCAAAGCGCACCATCCGCTGCGTACTTTTTATGAATGAGGAAAACGGCCTACGGGGTGGCACGGCCTACGCCGACGAGGCCAAGCGCAAGGGCGAGCACCACGTGGCTGCCATCGAAAGCGACCGGGGAGGCTTTGTGCCGAGGGGGTTTACCGTGGACGGCGAAGCAGCTGTTTTTGCCGAAAAATTTCCGCTCATGCAGCCGTGGCATTCTGTGCTTGAACCCTATGGACTGCACATCAAGAAAGGCGGTGGCGGTGCCGATATTTCACCTTTAAAACCGCAGGGCGTTTTGCTAATTGGTTTTGAGCCAGATTCGCAACGCTATTTCGACTTCCACCACACCGAAGTGGACGTTTTCGAGTCGGTGAACAAGCGAGAGCTGGAATTGGGCACTGCCGCCATGGCCAGCCTCATTTTTTTGATGGATAAATACGGATTGTAAAGGGATTAAATGTCTGAGTTGCATTTGCTCCCCCGTTTTTTCGTACTACCTTTGCGCCCCGGAACGAAGTAAGACCAGACTTCCCATTCGCCAGTAGGTCGAATCGGAAGTCTTTTTTTAAAAAAGCAAACCGAACTGCATCACATGCCAAAAGATACTTCCATCAAGTCAGTCCTCATTATTGGTTCCGGTCCCATCATCATCGGGCAAGCCTGCGAGTTCGACTACTCTGGCACACAAGCCAGCCGCTCGCTGCGTGAGGAGGGCATCGAAGTCACCCTCATCAACTCCAACCCGGCCACCATCATGACCGACCCGGTCACCGCCGACCACGTCTATCTGCTGCCACTGACGGTAGAGAGCATCGAGCAGATTTTACAGGAACGGCAAATAGACGCCGTACTGCCCACCATGGGCGGCCAAACGGCGCTCAACCTCGCCATTGAGGCCGACAAAATGGGCATCTGGCAGCGCTACAATTGCCGGATGATTGGCGTGGACATTGACGCCATAGAACTGACGGAAAACCGGGAGGCGTTCCGCCTGCACATGATTCAGCAAGGGTTGGGTGTGGCGCCATCGAAGATTGCAAACTCGTTTTTGGAGGGAAAAGAGGCGGCGCAGGAAATCGGTTTCCCGCTCGTGATTCGCCCATCGTACACTTGGGCGGCTCCGGTGCGGCCCTTCGTTCATCGGGAGGAGGAGTTCGACGAACTGCTGCGGCGGGGGCTTTCCATGTCGCCAACGCACGAGGTTTTGGTGGAAAAAGCAGTACTCGGATGGAAAGAATTTGAGCTAGAATTGTTGCGGGACTCAAACGACAACGTGGTCATCATCTGCGTGGTGGAAAACCTCGACCCGATGGGCATCCACACGGGCGACAGCATCACCGTGGCACCAGCCATGACCCTGAGCGACACGAGTTACCAGAACATGCGGAACCAGGCCATCCAAGCCATGCGCTCGCTCGGCAATTTTGCTGGAGGCTGCAATATCCAGTTTGCACAAAACCCGGAGAACGAGGAACTTATCGTCATCGAAATCAACCCACGGGTGAGCCGCTCCTCGGCGCTGGCGAGCAAGGCGACGGGTTATCCCATCGCCAAGATTGCCGCCAAACTGGCCATTGGCTACCATTTGGACGAACTGAAAAACCAAATTACAAAGAGCACCAGCGCCTTTTTTGAGCCGACGCTGGACTATGTGATTGTAAAAATACCACGCTGGAACTTCGCCAAGTTCCCCGGTGCCGATACTCGCCTCGGCCTCCAGATGAAGTCGGTCGGCGAGGTGATGGCTATTGGCCGCAACTTTCTTGAAGCATTGCAAAAAGCCTGTCAGAGTTTGGAAAACGGGCGCATGGGACTCGGCGCCGACATCAAGGAATGGGTGCGCACTGAGGACATCATGAAGCGGCTGGAGGAGGCCAGCGAAGACCGAATTTTTAGGTTAAAAGATGCGCTGCGGCTGGGTGTGCCGGAGAAATCCATCCACAAAATCACGAAGATAGACCCCTGGTTTATCAAGCAAATCAAGCGGCTGGTGGACATGGAGCACGAGCTGATGCGCTACAACGTGCCGGATGATATCCCCGAAAAATTCTTCCGGGAACTGAAGGAGGTCGGCTACTCCGACGCCCAAATCGCTTGGCTGATGCGGGTGAAGGAGGAGGACGTGACACAAGGCCCGCAAGAAGCAAAACATCCGCCGTACCTATAAAATGGTGGACACCTGCGCTGCCGAGTTCGAGGCGCAGACACCCTATTTTTACTCCACTTTTGACAAAGAAAACGAGAGCATACCGACCGAGGGTAAAAAGAAGGTCATCGTGCTCGGCTCCGGCCCTAATCGCATCGGGCAGGGCATCGAGTTCGACTACTGTTGCGTACACGGCCTGATGGCCATCAAGGAAGTCGGCTACGAGGCCATCATGGTCAACTGCAACCCGGAGACCGTCTCCACCGACTTCGACATGGCGGACAAGCTCTACTTCGAGCCGGTGTTTTGGGAGCATTTGGAGGAAATCATCGAATTGGAAAAACCGGAGGGCATCATCGTGCAGCTTGGTGGACAGACGGCCCTCAAATTGGCGGAGACATTTTACAAAAAAGGCATCCCCATCATCGGCACGAGCTACCCGAACATGGACCTCGCTGAGGACCGTGGCGCTTTCTCCGACCTGTTGAAAGAATTGGGCATCCCCTACCCGAAATACGGCGTGGCCAGCGACGCCACGGAGGCGCTGCGCGTCGCCAACGAAATTGCCTACCCCGTACTGGTGCGCCCCAGCTACGTGCTCGGCGGGCAGGACATGCGCATCGTCATCAACGACAAGGAACTGGAGCATCACGTGCTCTCCATCTTCAAGCATGCGCCCGACAACAAGGTGTTGGTTGACCACTTCCTCGACCGGGCCAAGGAGGCCGAAATTGACTGCATCTGCGACGGCGACGAGGTACACGTGATGGGCATCATGGAGCATATCGAGCCAGCAGGCATCCACTCCGGCGACAGCAACGCTGTGTTGCCCACGTATAGCCTCTCCGTCAACGTGGTGAACACGATGGTGGAGTACGCAGAGCAATTGGCCAAAGCGCTGAATATCAGGGGATTAATGAACGTCCAATTTGCCATCAAGGACGAAAAAGTGTACGTCATCGAGGCCAACCCACGGGCCAGCCGTACCACGCCGTTCATCGCCAAAGCCTACGGCGTTCCCTACCTGAAAATCGCCACGAAGGTGATGCTGGGCACGCACAAGCTGAAGGATTTCGTCATCAAGCCGCAACCCAAGGGTTATGCCATCAAGGTGCCGGTGTTCTCGTTCAGCAAGTTCCCCGAAGTGAGCAAGGACCTTGGGCCCGAGATGAAGAGCACAGGTGAAGCCATCCATTTCATCCGGGACTTGAGCGACCCGTTTTTTAGAGAATTGGACAAGAACCGGAACATGTATTTGACGCGGTAAAAACGATTTGCCTTGCGGAATTTTGGGAGAATGGATTAACTTTATTGCCTAAAACGTAGATCATGGGTAGTATCACAGAACACAAACTCCACCTCATTCAGCAGATTTCGGTCATTGACAATCCCATTGACCTGCAGGCTTTTTTGGAAAAAGAGCTGGAAGAAATCAAGGCCAAGAAACGGAAGCAGCCTTCAAAAAAGGCAGCAGGAAAGGTCTTGGTGCCTTCACCGCTTTCGGAAGAAGAAAAGAAAATGATGGCGAAGCCAATGCGGAAGAAATTTGACCCAGAGGCCATGATGAAGGAGCAAGGTTGGACGGGGAAGCACGACAAGGAAAAAATCATGCGGCTAATAAAGGAAATGAACGTCCAAGAGCCTATTGAAGAAATGCTCGCCCTGCTTACAAAATGATATACCTATTCGATACAAATATCCTTGTCCATTACATCCGTGAATCATCGGTCATGGCAATCGTTGAGGACAATTTTGCTCCATTTGACGAAGGTAACCGAACTTGGATTTCAGCAGTTTCGATAGGTGAAATCCGCTCGTTTGCCATGCAAAGCAAATGGAGCCCAAAACGAATTAACCGTTTGGAAGAACTACTGTCCCAACTGCTTATTTCAGAAGTCAACATCGAAGAACTCCACCACCGCTACGCCGAAATAGACGCCTTCGGCCAAGGCAAGCACCCTGCCCTCACCTCCGATTTCTCCGCCCGGAACATGGGTAAAAACGACCTCTGGATTGCTGCCACCGCTTCCCTTTTAGAAGGCACCTTGCTGACCACCGACAGTGATTTCAACCATTTGGATGGTGTGTTTTTGAAACTCAAAAGATTGAGTTAATCTTCATTTTCACTCCCCCGAAAACGTCCATTTCACCATCTCCTTCAACGTCGCTTTTTTGCCGTACAGCAATACGCCCACCCGGTAAATCCTGCCGGAAAGCCAGACAAAAAATACGGCAGAGCCAGCCAGCACAACCATCGAGAGCAGCACCTCCCACAGCGGCGGCTCGAACGCCAACCGGGCGGGCATGATGACGGGCGAAAACAACGGGAAAATGGACATCCACCGCGCCAGCGAACTGGTCGGGTTCTCGATCACCGGGCTGATGAGGATGATGGACAGGATAATGGGTGCCATCGCTACCATCGAAAGCGATTGGCTCTCGCCCATGTCGTCGCCCATAGAGGCACCCACGGCAGCGAAAAGCGAGGCGTAAATGAAGTAGCCGCCCACAAAATAGAACAGGAACAGTGGCAAGATGTACCCCCAGTTTTGGCTGGCAAGTGCCTCAAAAACCTGCCCGGCCTGGGAGGTCATTTCCGCTGAACCGGGCTGCTGCATGGCTCCCATCGGAGGCTGAATCGAAGCTGCGTCCATGCCTAAAAGGCGGTGGCCACTGACGACAGCACGAAGGTCATTACCATCCAAATCAGCATTTGCGTCAGCCCGACGGCGCTCACGCCGAGTATCTTTCCCATCATCAACTGGAAGGGCTTCACGGAGGAAATGATGACCTCCACGATGCGGTTCGTCTTCTCCTCCATCACCGAGCGCATGATCATTGCTCCGTAAAAAATCAGCACGATGTAAATCACGAAGCCGGAGATGAAGCCGATGGCCGTGGCCAATTCGGCGCTGCTTTTTTTGCCCGTTTCCACCAATTGACCTTCTTCGTTGAAGGCCAGCTCCTCCTGTTCGATGCTGATGGAGGTCTTGAAATTTTTCATCACCTCCTCGTTGTACCCGGCGTCCTTTATCTTTTTGGCCTCCACTTGTTCGGCCACTTTGTCGGTGACATAGCCCACCACGCTCAACGAAAGCTGCCCTTCGGAAAAATAGCTGAGGCTAATTTTCTCCCCGTTGGTCGGCAGTGCAGGTATGTACAGCACACCATCGAAACCCATGTTTTTGTAACTGGATTTCAGTACGTCCAGCGGCTCCTGCGAAAGCGTGAAGCTCGTCCTCGCCGACGAGTCAACTGGTGGCAAGAAGATGCCAGAGTCGTCCTTCACCAACAGCGATTTGCTCTCTTTTCCCGCAAACAGCGCCACCAACACCGGAATGGTGAACAGTGCCACGAAAATGATGGGTGACAGCAGCGTGATGAGGATGAAGCTCTTTTTTTTCACCCTCGTCAGGTATTCCCGTTGAACGATAAGCCAAAGTTTATCCATGATTTTTTCAAGTAAAAAGTAAAAAGGAGAAAGTCAAAAGTTGCCAACTGTCTCGTTCACCCGTCGGATGAAAATCTCGTTGATGCTCGGTAGTATCTCGTTGAATGAACGGATTTGGACGCCTTGTCCGATGAGGTAGCGCAGGATGTCGTTCGTGCTCCCGCCCTCAGCCACCTGCACCGTCATTCGGTGGTTTTCGTTGCTTTTTAGGGTAAAAATGCGGCTTGCATCTGGCAGGTTTTCAGGGGACAAACCCTCGTACTCGATGCTAAAAAGGTTTTCCTTGAAGCGCTGTTTTATATCTATTACCCGACCTTCCAGCACGTTTCGCCCCTTGTTGATGAGCACGATATGGTCGCACATCTCCTCCACCTGTTCCATGCGGTGCGTGGAGAAAATGATGCTCGTGCCGTTCCGTGCCAATTCCCGGATTTCCGCCTCGATGAGGTTGGCGTTGATGGGGTCGAGGCCGCTGAACGGCTCGTCGAGGATGAGCAGCTTGGGCTTGTGCAGCACCGTGGCGATGAATTGTACCTTCTGCTGCATGCCCTTGGAGAGTTCGTCCACTTTTTTGTCCCACCAGTCCAGGATGTCGAATCGCTTGAACCAGTAGGCAAGCGCTTCTTTGGCTTGGACAGCGGAGAGTCCCTTGAGGCGGGCGAGGTAGGTGAGTTGCTCGCCGACCTTCATTTTCTTGTAGAGGCCACGTTCTTCGGGCATGTAGCCGATTTGCTCCGGGTGGCGGCTGTTGAGCGGCTCGCCGTCCAGCCAGATTTGCCCGCTGTCGGCACGGGTGATGTTGGTGATGATGCGGATGAGCGAGGTTTTGCCAGCGCCGTTTGGCCCCAACATGCCGAACACCACGCCTTTTGGGATGTCGAAAGTTACATCGTCAACGGCCCGGAAATCGCCGTAGGATTTGACCACATGTTCAAGTCGGAGGATATTCATGTCTTGATATTATTGCGGGGGCAAGGTAGGTTTTTCGACAAAACGGACAGGCACGTTATTCTATCTGGGATAGATTTTTTTCGATAAAGATGCCTATCGGCTTCGTTTCGCCATTTTCAGAAACCTGATTTTTGGGAAAAAATGGCGGGCGGGGCAGGGGCGTTGAGCGTAGCTTGGCGATATTGTTTCACTAAAATATTGAGGTTATGAAAAAGAAAATTACCACTGTATTAAATGTTGCACTGCTATTTGTCTCAACTTTCGTTCTTCACAAACCAAACACACCATCGGTGGAAAAGTGCTGGATGAAAAGGGCGAGCCGCTGCCTTTTGCCACTATGCTTCTAAGCAATGGAAATGGAGCTGAGGCTGACTTTGACGGCATTTTTCGATTGAAATACCTGCGGATGAAGAAGCATAAAGATGACGGCTTCTTCACTGGCCATCAATCAGAAACAATACTATGGCGAATGAAGACTGGAAAACCAATAAACTTTAAGTTAAAAGCAGGGATTGAACTAGGACAGTTGAAGTTGTTTACAAAATGGACTAATCAAACAAGATCAGAACTTGCTGCTGCCAATTGATACGAAAGGATGAACCCTTCATGGAAAATTGAAATTGAACTTTTAAATTTAAAGAAACTTGAAGTTTACCCCAACCCCTTCATCTCCACCATCAACCTCGAAATGGAAGTGCCAACGCCCCAAAACTACCTGTTCCACCTCTACAACGAAGCTGGCGAGCTCGTTTTCGCCGAAAGCCGGGAACTGGAGGCAGGCTCGCAAAACTTCCAGCTCGACCTCGTGCAGCGGCACTTGCCAGAAGGTGCTTATTTCCTTCGCATCTCCGATGATGCCGGGGAGATTCGGACGAAGCGGCTCGTAAAAGTCAGCCCGTAGCTCAGTCCACCAGACCGCTCTTCATCAAGCGGGGCGCTCCCATTGCGGAGCGCCCCGCTTCTTTTTTGCCCAAAATAAATAAGGCGTTTTTTGAAAAACACCCTACTTTAACGCCCTCAATCGCCCCTCCACCCCCACTGGGGCATGGGGCATTTCCACTAATCAAAAACTATCGGTAATCATGTCAACTACACCAACCGAAAAGAAAAACACCTTCAAGCGCCGGGACTTCGTCAAAGCCGCCGGGCTGGGCGCAGCGGGTTTCTTCATCGTGCCACGCCACGTGCTCGGCAGGGGCTACATCTCCCCCAGCGACAAACTCAACGTCGCCCTCATCGGGGCAGGTGGGCGGGCCAACTCGCACCGCGATGCCCTGAAGGACACGGAGAACCTCGTGGCCTTCTGCGACGTGGACGACGCACGGGCAAAGGCCACCTACGAAATGTTCCCGAAGGTGCCCCACTACCGGGACTTCCGCAAGATGCTCGATGCACAGGACAAGCAAATTGACGCCGTCGTCATCACCACGCCCGACCATACCCACGCCGTGGCGGCCATGGCCAGCATCGTTCGGGGCAAGCATGTTTACGTCGAAAAGCCGCTGGTACACAGCATCTGGGAAGGCCGTGAACTGCTGAAAGCTGCCCAAAAACACAAGGTCGTGACCCAAATGGGCAACCAGGGCGCTTCGATGGACTGCAACCGGGAACTCGTGGAATGGGTGCAGAGCGGTGCCATCGGCGACGTGACCCGTGCCCATATCTGGACGAACCGCCCCGTTTGGCCGCAAGGCATACCCACCCCGAAGAACGGCGCAAAAGTGCCCGCCACCCTCGACTGGGACCTCTGGCTCGGCCCTGCCCAAATGCGTGACTACGACCCCGCCTACCTGCCCTTCGCATGGCGTGGCTGGTGGGACTACGGCACCGGCTCCTTCGGCGACATGGGCTGCCACCTCGTGGACCCCGTCTATCGGGCGCTGAAGCTGCACCTGCCCACCGCCGTGGAGGCCAGCACCAGCACCGTTTGGCTCAACGGCGTTGAACAAAACTACACCGACTCCTGCCCGCCCTCCAGTTTCGTGAAAATGGACTTTGCCGCCCGTGAAAACATGCCCGCCTTCGAGCTTTTCTGGTACGATGGTGGCCTGCGGCCAATGCGCCCCGCCGAACTGGGTTCCGACGAGCCGTTCGGCAACTGGGACGGCGGCGTGCTCCTCGAAGGCAGCAAAGGCAAGATGATGTGCGGCATTTTCGGGGAAAAACCGACGCTGCTGCCGACCAGCCGCATGAAGGAGGCCACTGCCCCGAAGCCCTGGCTGCCCCGCCGCAAGGGGTCGCACCAGCAGATTTGGGCGGATGCCTGCAAGGGCAACGGCGAAGCCACCTCGCCCTTCGAGTACGCCGTGCCGCTGACCGAGACGCTGAACATCGGCAACCTCGCCGTGCGCTGCTACGACATCAAAAAGCTGCAAAAAGGCAAGCAACCCGACTGGTGGGCACCCTACGACTACCCCGGCCGTGTTCGCCTCGACTGGGATGCCGAGAAGGGCCAGTGCAAAAATTTCGCAGATGCCAACCAGTGGGTGAAGCGGGAGTATCGGAAGGGGTGGGCTTGGTAGTTGGGCTTGGTTGATATTAAGTTGATAAGAGGTTTATGAGGGTTGATTTTGGGCAGGTGTTGCATTTGGTATAAAGGGCTCTTATGAACCAATGGAGTTTGGCATCATGGCTTATTGTATCATTCATGTAAACGCGGTAAATTTCAACCAAACCAACTGCTAACTTTCGACATGGCGACCATACAAATTCAACCACTTTAGAATCTCAAAAACATGACCTGCAAGACACATAGATAAGGAGCTTTATTGGAGGAAAATTGAAGGCAAAACCATCATTGCTTAACCATTGCAATTGCTAACCGCAAGAAAATCACAAGGGAAAACAGCCCAGAAATAACTATTATAAAAAGCAGACTGGAATAACAAACGAGAAAATTAGCTTATGTTGGCAGCTGCTGCTCTAAAATTTTAAAGCTGCAACAATTATCCTACACTCTTGCCAAAAGACGAACTATTCCATTCCACAAGACAATACTCAAACTACTCTTAATGGCGAAGCTGACGGACTTGCGGCACCAAAATTTGTTTCGTTGCTTGATAAAGACAAAACGACTTTGACGAGAGCAGACCAATTGATTGACCCACATCGAAGAGGAGCTACAAAGAATTGCTGAATAAGGAAAGGTGGGACCAAGCTCTATCCTCAGATTTTTTAGATCGCCTGTCAGAGAACTTCTCTCTTAAAGGTGTAGTCAAATTGATAGAAGTGACGACGTGAATTACTGGAGGATGCAACGCTTAAGAAGTTCAACTCAATTTCCTGAATTCAAAGTTCCTAACAATTGAAAGGGAACTAGCATAAGCTGCAGGCGTGAAAATCAATTTGAGCCACGGCGTTTACGCCTGAAGTTATCTGTCGCTTGCCTCAATCGGAATCCGTCCAACCTTGACGACTTATAAAAAGCTACACAATGATAGGACGCAAATGCCCAACAGGCACTCTATTGACTGAGAAATTACATGACCTCGACAAATCAGTTTGGACGGAATAAACGAGCAGGCGATTTTTTGGTGCTTAAAGAAAGTGCTTTCTTGAACATAAAGAGAAGTGAGAGCACTTGCTTTACTCAGTCGACAAATCGTTGAGCTGACCGCAAGGCCAACTAATTCCGTTAAGTTTCGAAATATCTTAGTTGATAAAATCTATGTCCCTGGGGCCGACATCCGCCAAATTAGTTGGACCAAACGCAATGGGTGCAGACATTTTAATAACGTGCCAAACTCAAAAAAGTGGATTGACCTCCGAATGAGCCAACCTGAAAGAAACTCCAATTTCAAGAGACGACACCTCTGACGAATCATGGAACCGCCTCAGGACGACCTCCGTGGGAGAACCTCAAACAGTCCAGCCTCGGATGACCCTTCTCCAAAGCAAACTATGAGATTAAAAAAATATAAATGAAGGGCTTTTTCGGTAATCGAACTCAGTGGGGCTTCGGTTAATAAAGAGTTGAGTAATAGAACATGCGGATGCATCTATCAAATCAACCTCCCTTTAGCCTCCCTTCAACTCAAGGCATCAATCCAAACTTGGTTGGATGAAGTAGATTTAGTAGGCAAACTGGACGCAATAACAAGCAACCATTACCTTAAATCTTTTCCAATGCAAATCCATCAAATCCTTCCTAATCACCGCCCTCCTAATACCCGGCACTATCCTCGCCCAATCCTTCAACAACCTCCCAGTCACCACCCAAAAGCCGCCGCTGCACGGCAGGCATTGGATGGCCATCACGGGCAAGCCGTTGGCGGCCACGGCGGGTGCGATGATTTTCGCCAAAGGCGGCAATGCCGTGGATGCGGGCTGTGCCATGCTCGCCGCCACCTGCACCATGTGGGACGTGCTGAGTTGGGGCGGCGAGACGCAGGCGCTGATTTACAACCCAATCACCCAAAAAGTGGTGGCCATCAACGCACTGGGCGTCGCCCCGACGGGCGCTACCGCCGATTTTTTCAAGGAAAAAGGGATGAAATATCCGCCCGAATTTGGCCCCTTGGCGGCGGTGACGCCCGGCACGCCCGGCGGCCTGATGACCATGCTGGCCGAGTACGGCACGATGAGCCTCGCCGAGGTGCTGACACCTGCCATCGTACTCGCAGTGGGCTACCCCATCGAGACGCAGACCGCCAATTCTATCGAGCGGAACAAGGCGGAAATCAAAAACTGGCCGTACTCCAAAAAAGTGTTCCTGCCCCACCTCGGCGAGCAGCGGGAAGCTCCGTCCGGCGGCGAAATCTTCGAGCAAACCGACCTCGTGGCCACGCTGCAAAAATTGGTGGAAACGGAGCGGCTGGCACTGAACAGCGGCATGACGAGGAAGGAGGCGATTTACGCCGCCAACGACCGATTTTATTCGGGGGATATTGCCGAGGAGTTTGTCCGTGGCTGCCAGGAGCAGGGCGGCTTGATAACGGCGGCGGACTTGGCCAATTGGAAAGTGAAAATCGAGGAGCCAGTGATGACGACCTACAAGGGCATCGAGGTCTATAAATTGCAGCAGTGGACGCAAGGCCCGGCCATGCTCCAGACCCTGAACATCCTCGAAAACTTCGACCTGAAAAGCATGGGCTACAACTCGACCCGGTACATCCACACGCTGTACCAGGCGATGAACCTCGCCTTTGCCGACCGTGATTTTTACTACGGCGACCCTGCTTTTGGGCCGGAAGAACCCATGACCGGGCTGCTCTCGAAAGCCTACGCCAAGGAGCGCAGCAAGCTCATCAACCCGGACAGGAACGACCCGAAAGCTGGCCCCGGAGACCCCTATCCTTTTGAGGGGAAAACGAATCCCTACCTCGATTTGCTGAACAACTGGGGCAACGGCAGCCTCGATTCCCGCAAATCGGCAGCGCCTTTGAGCGAGCAGTTTTTGGAGGATTTTGCCGCAGGCACCACCAGCATCGAAGCCACGGATGACGAGGGTTGGGTGGTGTCCATCACGCCGAGCGGTGGCTGGGTGCCAGCCTGCATTGCCGGGAACACGGGCATCGGGATGAGCCAGCGCATGCAGTCCTTCGTGCTCGACCCCCAAGAAAACCCGTTCAATGTGGTGGAGCCGGGCAAGCGCCCCCGTGTCACCCTCACGCCCAGCCTCGCCATGAAGGACGGCAAGCCTTTCCTCTCCTTTGCGAAGCAGGCCGGCGATGAGCAGGACCAGTTGCTGCTGCAGTTTTTCCTGAACATGGTGGAGTTCAACATGACCGTACAGGAAGCTTGCGAAGCGCCCAGTTTCAAGACCTATCAAATGTTCAGCAGTTTTGGCAACCACGAAAAAAGCGTGGGTTCCATGACGCTCAACAGCGAAATGCCCGCCTTGGATTCGAAAGGAACTGGGCGGCATGGGCTATAAAATCAACTACCAAGACCGCACGAGCGGCCCCATCAACGCCATCTATTTTGACTGGGAGCACGGCAGTTTTTGGGGCGGTTCGAGCAATCATGGGGAGGATTATGGGATTGGGTGGTAGGTTTTTGAGTTCGGCAGTTCGACAGGGGGCAGTTGGCAGTCAGCGGCTGCTTTTATCGTATGAGCCGTTCATTGACATTCAATTGAATTGGACATTTAATTGCTTCGCAACTTTTTGATTTTCAGAGGAAACACTTTTTACTTGACCTTTTTACTTTTTACTTTCTTTACCAACTACCTTTGCGCCCCGAAACTAAATAATCTAAGGTGCGACCCTCGTTCCGTAGGAACGGCATCTTTGTAGCAAGCTGCAAGACCCAGCGTCCCCGTTCCATCGGAACGGTATCTGGTGCTTCCAACATACCGTTCCTATGGAACGGAAACCAATCGTTACAAGGATTTCTACAAAGATGCCGTTCCCTACGGAACGAGGGTCGCAACTTGAGTTTTTATAAAAAATGAGCTTAAAAGAAGAAATCGCACGGCGCAAGACCTTTGGCATTATCTCCCACCCCGATGCCGGGAAGACCACCCTCACCGAAAAGCTGCTGCTTTTCGGCGGCGCCATCCAGACCGCCGGGGCCGTCAAGTCCAACAAAATCAAAGAAGACCACCGTCTCGACTTCATGGAAATCAGAAGCAGCGGGGCATCTCCGTGGCCACCTCGGTCATGGCCTTCGAGTATAAAGATTTGAAAATCAATATTTTGGACACCCCCGGTCACCAGGACTTCGCGGAGGACACCTACCGCACGCTCACCGCCGTGGACAGCGCTATCGTGGTCATTGACGTGGCAAAAGGCGTGGAAACCCAGACCGAAAAACTCGTCAAAGTCTGCCGGATGCGCAACACGCCCATCATCGTCTTCATCAACAAGCTCGACCGGGAGGGCAAGGACGCTATTGACCTGCTCGACGAGGTGGAGCAAAAACTGGGGCTACGGGTCTGCCCGCTCAGTTGGCCAGTGGGCATGGGCGGCACCTTCAAGGGCGTGTACAGCATGTACGAAAAGAACCTCG